>JAKFVT010000002.1 GCA_021732005.1 Mycobacterium sp.
GCCCCGGTGGCTCCGGCGGCCCGGGCGGCCCGCCGCCGTTCAAGCCGCCGACCCTCTCCCAGCAGGTCAACTGGAAGTGGGTGCGCCGGTCGTTGTACCTGGCCGCCGTGGTGTTGATCGTGCTGCCGTTGATCACCTTCGGGATGGCATACCTGATCGTCAAGGTGCCTCAGCCCGGTGACCTGCGCACCAACCAGGTGTCGACCATCCTGGCCAGCGACGGCTCCGAGCTGGCGAAAATCGTTCCGCCGGAAGGCAACCGGGTCGATGTCAACATCGACCAGGTGCCGGTGCAGGTCCGCAATGCAGTGATGGCCGCCGAAGACCGCGACTTCTACAGCAACCCGGGTTTCTCGTTCTCCGGCTTCGCCCGCGCACTCAAGAACAACCTTTTCGGCGGTGACCTGCAGGGCGGGTCGACGATCACCCAGCAGTATGTGAAGAACGCGCTCGTCGGTGACGCCCGGTCCGGGGTCGGTGGTGTCGTGCGCAAGGCCAAGGAGCTCGTCATCTCCACGAAGATGACCGGCGAGTGGTCCAAAGACCAAGTGCTGCAGGCGTATCTGAACATCATCTATTTCGGTCGCGGTGCCTACGGCATCGCGGCGGCTGCAAAGGCGTACTTCGACAAGCCGGTCGAGCAGTTGACCGTCGCTGAGGGTGCACTGCTGGCCGCGCTGATCCGGGGGCCTTCGATTCTGGACCCGGCGGTCGATCCCGACGGCGCGGCCAAGCGGTGGAACTGGGTGCTCGACGGCATGGTGTCGATGGGCGCGTTGTCGAAGGATGAGCGCTCCCAACAGGTTTTCCCGCCGACGGTGTCGCCGGAGCAGGCCCGGTCCAACAACGTCACGACCGGTCCGAACGGGCTGATCGAACGCCAGGTCACCAAGGAACTGCTCGACCTGTTCAACATCGATGAGCAGACCCTGAACACCCAGGGTCTGCAGATCACCACGACGATCGATCCGCAGGCGCAGAAGGCCGCCGAGGACGCGGTGTCGAAGTATCTCGAGGGCGAGATGCCGGACATGCGTTCGGCGGTGGTGTCCATCGACCCGAAAACCGGTGGAGTGAAGGCCTATTACGGCGGCTCGGACGCGCAGGGTTTCGACTTCGCGCAGGCTGGTCTGCCCACCGGCTCGTCGTTCAAGGTGTTCGCGTTGGTCGCTGCGCTCGAACAGGGCATGGGGCTGGGTTATCAGATCGACAGCTCACCGGTCACCGTCAACGGCATCAAGATCACCAACGTCGAGGGTGAGGGCTGCGGCGTCTGCAACATCGCGGAGGCACTCAAGCGTTCGCTGAACACCTCGTACTACCGGCTGATGCTCAAGCTCAAGAACGGCCCGAGTGATGTGGCGGACGCCGCGCACCGGGCCGGTATCGCGGAAAGCTTCCCGGGGGTGGACCACACGCTGTCCGAGGACGGCAAGGGTGGCCCGCCGAACAACGGTGTGGTGCTGGGCCAGTACCAGTCCCGGGTGCTCGACATGGCGTCGGCCTACGCCACGTTGGCCGACTCCGGCGTTTATCACAAGCCGCACTTCGTGCAGAAGGTCGTCAACTCCCGCGGCGAGGTGCTCTTCGACGCCAGCACCGCCGACAATAGCGGCGAGCAGCGCATTCCAAAGGCGGTCGCCGACAACGTGACTGCGGCGATGCAACCGATCGCCGGCTATTCGCGCGGACACAACCTGGCGGGCGGCCGGCCGTCGGCGGCCAAGACCGGAACCAATCAGCTCGGGGACACCGACGCCAACCGCGACGCGTGGATGGTCGGCTACACCCCGTCGTTGTCGACGGCCGTGTGGGTCGGCACCACTGATGGCACGCAACCGCTGGTCAACTCGTCGGGTGGACCGGTCTACGGGTCGGGCTTGCCGTCGGACATCTGGAAGGCCACGATGGACGGCGCGCTGAAGGGCACGGACAACGAGTCGTTCCCCAAGCCGACCGAGATCGGCGGATACGCCGGTGTTCCGGCGCCGCCGCCTCCGCCGCCCGCGCCGCCGTCGGAGACGGTCATCCAGCCCAGCATCGAAGTGGCACCAGGCATCACGATTCCGCTGGGGCCGCCGACCACCATCACGATTCCGCCGGGCGGTGGTCCGCCGCCACCACCGGGTGGGCCGGACCAGCCGGCACCGGTCGGTGGTGACCCCGGCGTACAGCTACCGCCTCCGCCGCCGTGATCGACGGCCGCGCCACCGTCTCACCTCAACCGCTGGCCGAGGATCGGCGCAGCGCTGACGACCGTGACATGCCGAGTCGCAATGACACTGTGGGCGCGGCACTCTCGGAAGTCGTGGGCGGCCCGGTGGGTCGGCACGCGTTGATCGGCCGGACACGGATCTTCACCCCGTTGCGGGTCATGTTCCTGATGGCGTTGGTGGTGCTGGCGCTGGGCTGGTCGACGAAGGCGCCGTGCCTGCAGACCGTGGGCACCGGTCCACCCGACCAGCGGGTGGCCAACTGGCAGAATCAGCGCGCCTACTTCGAGCTGTGCTACTCCGACACCGTGCCGCTCTACGGCGCAGAGTTGTTGAGCCAGGGCCGCTTTCCGTACAAGTCGAGCTGGATCGAGACCGACTCGAGCGGCCGGCCGCAGATCCGGTATGACGGCAAGCCCGCGGTGCGCTACATGGAGTATCCGGTGCTCACCGGGGTGTACCAGTACGTGTCGATGGCGCTGGCCAAGACCTACACGGCGGTCGCCAAGATGGTGTCGCTGCCTGCTGTCGCCGAAGTGGTGATGTTCTTCAACTTCGCGGCGATCGGGCTGGCGTTGGCGTGGCTGACGACGGTGTGGGCGTCGTCGTGGCTGGCGGGCCGGCGGGTGTGGGATGCCGCGCTGGTGGCTGCGTCCCCGGTTCTGATCTTCCAGATCTTCACCAATTTCGATGCATTGGCAACGGCTTTGGCGATCGGTGGCTTGCTGGCGTGGGCGCGCAAGAAGCCGGTGCTGGCCGGGATCCTGATCGGGCTCGGGGTGGCGGCCAAGTTGTATCCGGCACTTCTGCTGCTGCCGTTGTTGGTGCTGGCGATCCGCACCGACCGGATGCCCGACGCCGCCAAGACCGTGGTGGCCGCGGTGGGTGCCTGGTTCGCGGTGAACCTTCCGGTGATGGTGCTGTTTCCGCGCGGCTGGTCGGAGTTCTTCCGACTCAACTCCCGGCGCGGGGATGACATGGACTCGCTGTACAACGTGGCGAAGTCGTTCACCGGCTGGGACGGCTTCGACACGAACCTCGGGTTCTGGCAGCCGCCGGTGATCCTCAACGTCTTCGTCGCCGTGCTGTTCGTCTTGTGCTGTGCGGCAATCGCTTACATCGCACTGACCGCGCCGCAGCGGCCCCGGGTGGCGCAGCTGGCGTTCCTCACGGTGGCGGCGTTCCTGTTGGTGAACAAAGTGTGGAGCCCGCAGTTCTCGCTGTGGCTGGTGCCGCTGGCGGTGTTGGCCCTGCCGCAGCGTCGAATTCTGTTGGCGTGGATGACCATCGACATGCTCGTGTGGGTGCCGCGGATGTACTACCTGTACGGAGAGGCCAACAAGGGCCTGCCTGAGCAGTGGTTCACCGCCACTGTGCTGGTGCGCGACATCGCGGTGGTGGCCCTGATGGTGTTGGTCGTGCGTCAGATCTACCGGCCGGAATTGGATTTGGTGCGCTGGGGCGGCCGGGTGGACGATCCCGCCGGGGGCGTGTTCGACGGCGCCCGAGACGCGTACCCGACGTGGTTCCCGCGGTGGTTGCGCCCACGCGCGACGGCCGCTGCCGATGCGCCCGAGGAACAAGAGGCACCGGATGCAAGTCGCGATAGCACTGTTCCCGCGTAACACCGCACTGGACGCGATCGGCCCCTACGAGGTCCTGCAACGCATCCCGTCGATCGACGTGGTGTTCGTCGGGCATCGTTGCGGCGAGGTCCGCAGCGACAACGGAATGCTCGGGCTGACGGTCGACGCCACCTTCGACGAGGTCACCGAACCCGACGTCCTGGTGTTCCCCGGCGGGATCGGCACCCGCGCGCTCGTCGAGGACACCACGGTCCTGGACTGGGTTCGCGAGGTGCATCGGCACACCACTTTCACCACCTCGGTGTGTACCGGCAGCCTGGTGCTGGCGGCCGCGGGCCTGCTGACCGGGCTGACGGCCGGTACGCATTGGCGGGCCACCGAATTGCTGGAGTCGTTCGGTGCGATCTACACCCCGCAGCGGGTAGTCGAACATCTGCCAGAGCGCATCATCACCGCCGCCGGGGTGTCCAGCGGCATCGATATGGCGTTGCGGTTGGTCGAGCTGCTGGTCGGGCGCCGGGCCGCGGAGGCCAGCCAGCTGATGATCGAGTACGACCCGCAGCCGCCATTCCATGCCGGCGCGGTGGATCAGGTCTCGGATGCCACCCTGCAGCTGGCGCTGGAGTACTACGGCCAGCGGAGCTGATTTCGCTGATCAGCCTGCTCTCCGGTAGCCTGGCCAGGTTGCCGACGCAGGCGACCCTTCTGCCACGGACACGCCGTGGCCGCTACGACCATAGGAGGTGATGAGGTTCCCATGCGTCCATACGAAATCATGGTCATCCTTGACCCCACTCTCGACGAGCGCACTGTTGCCCCGTCCCTGGAGACGTTCCTGAACGTCATCCGGAGTGACGGCGGATCGGTCGACAAGGTCGACATCTGGGGCCGGCGCCGGCTGGCCTACGAGATCGCCAAGCACGCCGAGGGCATCTACGCCGTCGTCGACGTGAAGGCCGAACCGGCCACCGTGTCCGAGCTCGACCGGCAGCTGAACCTGAATGAGTCCGTGCTGCGGACCAAGGTGATGCGGACCGATAAGCACTGAGTCCAGTTCGGACTCACTATCCGCTGAGTGGATAAGCGCGCCGCGCGTCGGAGCTCTTACGTAGGCTTCGCGTAAATCCATCCGCCTATGCCAGGAGGACCCTGTGGCCGGTGACACGACCATCACCGTCGTCGGAAATCTGACGGCCGACCCCGAACTGCGGTTCACCCCGTCCGGTGCAGCCGTCGCCAATTTCACGGTGGCGTCCACACCGCGCACGTTCGACCGTCAGACCAATGAGTGGAAAGACGGCGAGGCGCTGTTCCTGCGCTGCAACATCTGGCGTGAGGCGGCCGAGAACGTGGCCGAGAGCCTCACCCGCGGTTCGCGGGTGATCGTTCAGGGCCGGCTGAAGCAGCGCTCCTTCGAAACCCGCGAGGGCGAGAAGCGCACCGTTGTGGAGCTCGAGGTCGACGAGATCGGCCCGTCGCTGCGTTATGCCACCGCCAAGGTCAACAAGGCCTCGCGCAGTGGCGGCGGTGGCGGCGGCTTCGGCGGTGGCGGCGGTGGCGGGGGCTCCCGTCCGGCGGCAGCGGCGGCAAGTGAGTCAGGCGACGACCCGTGGGGCAGCGCCCCGGCGTCGGGTTCGTTCGCCGGCGGCGACGACGAACCGCCCTTCTGATATCCAACGAAAACCTTTGCGCGCCACTGGCGCGACTGTGAAGAACGAAAGAGATTGACCCATGGCCAAGACCAACAAGCGGCGTCCTGCACCGGAAAAGCCGGTCAAGACCCGCAAATGCGTGTTCTGCTCCAAGAAGGGCAAGGGGCAGGACATCGACTATAAGGACACGCAATTGCTGCGCACCTACATCAGCGAGCGCGGCAAGATCCGCGCCCGCCGGGTCACCGGTAACTGCGTGCAGCACCAGCGCGACATCGCGATCGCCGTCAAGAACGCGCGTGAGGTTGCTCTGCTGCCGTTCACGTCGGCGGCGCGGTAGAGAACGGAAGTATCGAGATGAAGCTGATTTTGACCGCTGAGGTCGAGCACCTCGGAACGGCCGGCGACACCGTTGAGGTGAAGGACGGCTACGGACGTAACTACCTGCTGCCGCGCGGCCTGGCCATCGTGGCCTCGCGCGGTGCACAGAAGCAGGCCGACGAGATTCGTCGTGCGCGCGAGACCAAGACCGTGCGCGATCGTGAGCACGCCGACGAGATCAAGGCCGCCATCACCGCGCTGGGTTCGATCCAGCTGCCGGTGAAGTCGGCTGCGGATTCGGGCAAGCTGTTCGGTTCGGTGACCGCCAACGACATCGTCGGCGCGATCAAGAAGGCCGGCGGACCGAGCCTGGACAAGCGCACCGTGCAGCTGCCCAAGGCACACATCAAGGCGACTGGCGCCCACACCGTCGGAGTGCACTTGCACCCCGAGGTGAACGTCGACATCACCGTCGACGTCGTGCCCCAGAGTTAGCCGTCTGCGTCAATTCCCCGGGTGGCGGCCCTTCGTGGCTGCCCTCGGGGAATTGCTGTATTCCTGGCGAACACATCCGGGCGGGCGCGCCACAGCTAATCTAACCGTCCGTTAACCTGGCGCATAAGCTCCGGCAACACAACACGCCCGAGATCGCAACCCAGGCCGACACGCCGGGGAACTTGCCATCCACAATCCACACCAGGGGTTACTGTGCCCTCAGCTGCGCAGATGTCAGAAAAATGGTAAGTAATCCACAGGTTCTCCCCAACGAATTCCTACTGGTTTCCCCAGCTATCCACAATCCACTAACAGGTTGATGAACAGGCCCGGTTTGCGAGGGCTCCAGCAACGTCTAGCGTGAGCCGTCGGCGGTGCTGGTCATCACCGTCGCGACGAGTACTTGTCGGGGGTGTGCGGTAGACCTCCGACTATGCATCGAACTGGCGTTCGACAGAAACTAGGCGGAGGTGGGGATAGCCCAATGGCGGTCGTCGACGATCTCGGTCAGCCCGGGATGGACAGTCCTCCTCGTTCAGAGGACTTTGGTCGCCAGCCTCCCCAGGACCTCGCAGCCGAACAATCGGTGCTGGGCGGCATGCTGCTGTCCAAGGACGCCATCGCCGACGTGTTGGAGCGGCTGCGCCCCGGTGACTTCTACCGGCCGGCCCATCAGAACGTCTACGACTCGATCCTGGACCTCTATGGCCGCGGTGAGCCCGCGGACGCTGTCACCGTCGCCGCCGAGCTGGACCGCCGCGGGCTGCTGCGCCGCATCGGTGGTGCGCCCTATCTCCACACGCTGATCTCGACCGTGCCGACGGCCGCCAACGCCGGGTACTACGCCGGCATCGTGGCGGAGAAGGCGTTGTTGCGGCGGCTCGTGGAGGCCGGCACCCGGGTTGTGCAGTACGGCTACGCCGGCGCGGAAGGCGCCGACGTCAACGAGATCGTGGACCGCGCGCAGGCCGAGATCTATGACGTCACCGAGCGGCGAACGGCGGAGGATTTCCTTCCGCTGGAAGATCTGCTGCAGCCGACGATGGACGAGATCGACGCCATCGCCTCGAACGGCGGCCTCTCCAAGGGTGTACCGACGGGCTTCGAGGAGCTCGATGCGTTGACCAACGGTCTGCACCCGGGCCAGATGATCGTGGTGGCGGCCAGGCCCGGTATGGGCAAGGCGCTGAGTCTGGACACGCCGCTGCCGACGCCGACGGGCTGGACCACGATGGGCGAGGTCGAGGTCGGGGACTACCTGATCGACGCCGATGGACGCCCCACGCGCGTGGTCGCGGCAACGGACATCATGGTGGGCCGGCCGTGCTACGAGGTCGAATTCTCCGACGGCACAGTCCTTATTGCGGATGCTGAGCACCAGTGGCCCACGGCCCGCGGCATCCAGATCACCCGGACCTTGCGGGCGGGCGCGGACGTGGTGACCGCGGCCGGCGCACGACAGCTCGTCGGCGCCGGTGGCCCGACTCGCACGGCTTTTGGCGTAGCGGACATTCGACGCATCGACAGCGTTCCGGTTCGGTGCGTCGAGGTCGACAACGACGACCATTTGTACCTCGCCAGCCACGCGATGATCCCGACGCACAACTCGACCCTGGGACTTGATTTTCTTCGGTCCTGCTCGATCAAGCACCGGTTTCCGAGCATCGTGTTCTCGCTGGAAATGAGCAAATCCGAGATCGTGATGCGACTGCTCTCGGCCGAAGCGAAGATCAAGCTCGCGGACATGCGCTCGGGAAAGATGACCGACGACGACTGGACGCGCTTGGCGCGCCGGATGAGCGAAATCAGCGAAGCGCCTTTGTATATCGACGATTCGCCGAACCTCACGATGATGGAAATCCGGGCGAAAGCGCGCCGGCTGCATCAAAAGGCCGGATTGCGGCTCATCGTGCTCGACTACCTGCAGCTGATGACGTCCGGTAAGAAGGTCGAGTCCCGTCAGCAAGAAGTCTCCGAATTCTCCAGGCAGATCAAGCTTTTGGCCAAGGAACTGGAAGTTCCGGTTGTCGCGATGAGCCAGCTGAACCGCGGTCCCGAGCAGCGCACCGACAAGAAGCCAATGCTGGCCGACCTCCGTGAAAGCGGTAGCATCGAGCAAGATGCGGACATGGTGATCCTGCTGCACCGCCCCGATGCCTTTGAAACCGACGACCCGCGTGGCGGCGAAGCCGACCTGATTGTCGCGAAACACCGTGCGGGGCCTACCCGTACGGTCACCGTGGCGCACCAGCTACACCTGTCACGGTTCACAAACATGGCGCGGTAACGGTCGTCGGTGTCGGTCCTCATGCCATCGTCACAATTTCGATATCGTCCAGATGTCGTTTACTCCACGGAAGTCAGACTCATGACGATCTTGCCATCAAGTACTAGCAGTCAGTCGAGGGATTGCGCGCCGACCGAGAGCCAAACCGTCGGAGGCCCTTGTGTCTGACATGTCTGCCGTAGAGGTCCGCCTCGGCGGCTTCGTCGATTTCGTCTGCGCCCGCAGCACCGGCCGGATTGCAGCTGTCGCAGACGTCGTCAGCATATATGCGGGGCCGTACGCGCCTGAACGCGATTTCTACGGGCCTATGCGGAGAGCCGTTCTGGACGGGATCGCGAACGGAGACGATCTTCGACGGACGCGCGAGGTTTGCGAGTCGTGCCATCCGAAGAAGCGGAAACACTACCGAGCGTTGGCCGAAGGCTGGCAGCGCTGGCGCAAGGGTAAAGACCTCGTCATCAATCCGCGTGGTGAGGATTGGTGCCCGCAGGAACTCGTCGTGAGGGTCGCGCCGCCGCTGATCGTTCGGTCGCGGAGTCGACGAGACTTAGTGTGGCTCTACTACAAAGAACCCGAACTCACTAGTGATGCGGCAAGGATCGCTAATCGCATCATTCAGATGTCAATCCCCGCCGAAATTGGCAACCCAGCGGTGCTAGACGTGCGGCGGTCCAAGCTCCATCGACTTGGTGCGCGTCTACCGAAGGGGTTCGACGCTCTGTTGAACGCAGAAGTGTCAGCCTTCTTGAGTCTGTACGAGGAACTGCGCTCCGCCTGAGTGCCGAGATAGCACGAAGAGGCCCTAGATGAGCGAGTCCGAACGCTGCCGCTACGTCTCGCACCCGTTGCCGGTGAAGTCTTGGAACTCGTAGCTGAACGCATTGCCAACCGCACGCACGCTGTGTTCGCGACGTACTTTCGGCTGTGGGCTTGGACTCGCATTACGGCGAGGGCACGCGCACCAAGTCGATCTCGCACCGGGTGGCCTCTGCCCGCGCAGCGTTGGTAGCCGTATCGTCGAGGACGAGGTGTGCCAGCACCTGGTCGGCGCGGCTCATTGGTCCTGGGGTGAGAGAACCCGAATAGTGTTCCGTAGCGTCCGCCCAAGGCCCGCAGATCCGAGGCCAGGAGCCCGGGCCGGTCGACGGCGAGGTCGGCGGCTTCGTCCGCGCCGGGAAGCTCCCGATAACCGCCGAGGACGCTGCGGTAGGATCGTCCGAGTCAGGATCGATACGGCGGTATTTCGTCATCGTCTCTATGTTGCGCCTACGGCTGAAAGCCTAAGAACTTCAACGGAAATCCGGTGGCGGCCCGACATCGACCTACAACGGATCAGCGCCAGGCCTCGGCGACGGCTGCGTCGTCACCGCGCCGATCACGCATCGAAGTAGATCACGTCGCTGCGCGCCGCGACGACATCCATGTATCGGCGGGTGAACAGGTCGAAGTAGTTGCGCAGCGACGCCCCGGAGCAGTCGACACGCCCCGGTGCCGGCCGATCGAATTGGTAGCCGACTCCACCCTCGAATGCCCGCCACGCCAGCATGTCCCGGGTGACAGAGTCGTCGATAATCCGGAAGGTGTCGCCGCCTTCGAACGCCAGTCCGTAGAGGTTCGCGCTGGGGAAGTGGGGAATCAGTTCGAGGTTATAGGCGCGTGCCGGCGTTTCCCCGCCGGCCGCCGGTGTCGTTCCAAGCGGGGCGATATCGTTTGCGGCCGGCTGACTGTAGTCCTGGGTGGACGCGGTCTGCCCTGGCCACGGCTCGTTCTCTGTCCACTCCTTGGTCCTGTTTTTGTTACCTCCGAATAGCTTTTTCAGCAACCAGGCCAACAGAAAGACCAGCAGGCCGACAAGTGCACCAATCGCCGCGCCGATCGGCCCACCCGGGGAGCCTGCTGCTGCGCCTGCCGCTATGGCGGAGCCCAACCCGGCCCACCATTGCCAACTGTTCGGGTCGTAGTCGAGACCTTCCTTGCCGTTCTGGGCGAGCTGCTGGTTGTCGATATTGTCGGTACCCACGCCGTAGCCCTGCATGCTGAGGCTGTTCGCCCAGATCACCGGATGACTGCCCCCAGGGTTGTCCCGGCCCTCCTCATCGACGAACCCCACGCTGGGGTGGCGCAGCGGAAGCACCTGCGCCATTGTCGGTGAGCTGCTGACAAACAGCAGCGGCTCCACCGCTACCCGCTGCACTGCGGCGCGGACGTCGTTGGGCGGCAGCAGGATCCCCACCGCCAGATGGTGGAACTCCCGGTTGGATGCTACCCCGTTGTTCAGGCGCCGAGCAGCGTCGTCGGCGGGATAGAACGCATGGAAGATCACCATCAGCGGATCCCCCACCTCGACCACTGCGGTGCTGGCGGTCAACCCTCGCGCCAGGGGCAGCAGCGGGTCAGCGTGGATTCGGTTGCGGCGCAGCGCCTCGAATCGGCCACCTCGCTCAGCGGTCTGACTGTAGTGAGCGTTGACCCGCAGCGCTGCGGCCAGTGACTTCACTTCGGCATACAACGCGGGCACCAGCTTGCCGGGTGTGAGTCGGGCGTCGGCCGCCGGTAGGTTCAGATGCCCCGCTGTCAAGGGGTAGGTGGGATAGGCCGGTGCCGGAGGATCCAGGGCAATAGTGGCCACGAAAGGCTGCCGCGCGGCGTACGCGGGGGGATCCACCGCAGCGCCGGACCATACTGCCGGGTTGTCGAACATCACCGAGAAGAGGTTGCCCGCCAGGGCCCGGGTCCCCGCCGCGTCGTAATACTGACCCCGAAGCAGCCCGTCATCGGTGGACAAGTAGTTCCCGACGTCGATTGGCCAGTAGTTCTGACTGTCAGGGTGCCGGATCACCGGGGAGAGCTTGGTGACCGCGGCCAGAGCGTCAGCCACGTCCAGGTTGACCAGCGAACCGAACAGCTCATGCAGCGTACGGCCCAGGACACGTTGGAAGCGTTGGAGCTGAGCGGCCTGATCACCGTTGGCGGCAGCGATACGGTCATCAAGTGCGGCCATGGTCGGGATGCGCACAAATCCTGCCGTGTTGGCCGCGGCGTTGAAGACTCCAGCGGTAAACAGCTCGGCAGGCTCGGTCAGCCCGGTGAATTCGGGATCTAGGGTCAATAGCTCAAAGAACCGTTCGATGAAGTATTCGCGGACGGTGTCGATTCGAGTCATCAGGTCCTCCGTTTCATTGACCGCAGCAGCGGCTGGCGCTCGGGTGTTCCGCGGCGCAGGGCGGCTTTTCGGGTGTGTCGTGTGGGCAGCGGCAACGTCCATGGCCGCTCTCGTGTCCGGTGCATCGTCCCGAATTGCAGTAGCGGTCGACCCAGCCGTCGATCCCTGAGATGCCACCATCTGCCCCCAACCCCGCGGGCGGGGGGAATCCGGTAGTGCACCATTGGTGGTGGTCGCGCCAAATCTGCTGCCACCGTTGAGGACTGAGAGGAAAGGCGGCCAGCAGGTTCATCGCTTCCATCGTGAATGCGGACTCCGCGGCCGGGTTTCCCGCACGCGCTGCGGCATACACCTTTCCCAGCAGAGTGCTCAGCTCAGGGTCCTTCAGCAGATCGGTGTTGGCGTTCTCGTTCTTCACCGTGAGCCGGCCGAGGTCATCAGCCAGGGCCAAGATGGTGTCGAGTGCGCCACCGGGCTCCTGAGATTGTCCGACGACCACAGCTGCCAGACGCCGAACAGCACCGACGACGGCACCACCAAAATCAGCGACCGACGCTTGCTCTGCTGAGGTGAGCTCCACCTTCATCGCTGCCTGGATCATCTCCAGGCGGCTTGTCCCGTCCGAGCCGTCACAGAGCAACGTGTTGAGAATCTCGACGACTTCCTCACGTTCATCGAGTGTGTCGATCCAGATGGGTCCCATGAGCCCGGTAAACGTGTAGCGGGAGTCCCCTCCCGGCCAGTACCCCACCCGGATACCGGCAGCACCCACCGGCTGGATGGGCAAGCCAGCGGTGATCCGCGTCCCGAGCAGCTGCCCGTCCAGGCTCACTGTCAGTACTTGCCCTGAGTCGTAGAGGAATTCGGCAAAGTGCCACCGGCCGGTTTTCACACAGCCGGGCTGACTCGATAGGCCCCACCAAGGCCCGGACCCGTCATTGATCGTTCCCCGCAGAACGCCGCCGGGCTCGACGAACAGCGCGAAGGATCCGTCACCCTCGACAAGATTGTGTCGTTTCGCCACGTCGGCGGTCTTGAAGTAGGCCCGTACCCGAACACCACGCCATCCCGCGAATTCCGGCCGCGGGCCGACCACAATCTTCGATTCCGGGTTGTCGTAGCGTACCGCGGTAGGGATCCCCGCCGCCGGCGTGTCGATCCAGCGTGATGAGTCCGGTAACTCGACGCGCCCGTGGAACCCATGGCCCGTGTCATCTAACGCCGCGTGATTCTCAAAGCTGAACTGCAGCAGAGGTTTCCAAGGCATCGTGGCCCCCAAACATTGCTATCGGAACTGACGCGGCCAACGCTAGGGTCCTGGCAGCGGGTGCGCATGAGTAATCGACTACTCGAATACATGCACACCGTTTGGCCGGGCACGCACCTAGATCGCTGCGCCGCGACAGGTACGGCACTGACGTCCAAGAGCGATCCGAACCGGTCGGTGCGAGCCGAGGAGCATTCAGACAGGAAGGCGGCGAACCGGCGTGCGGCGAAGCTGTTCGGTTTGGCGATGCAACCGCCTCAAACACCCGTCACGGGACTCCGGATGCGCCGCTGTCGAGCTCTTCCACCACTGGCTGCGACACATCACCGCCGACGCCGACGCCGACGCCGACGCCGACGCCGACACGGCGTGCGCGTGTGCCACTGGGCGATTCAGCCCAACTACGCCTCACCCAAACTCGGCCGGTAATCGGCCGCCTCGGCCTCGGCAGCAAGCAGTGCGCCCAGCTCGCCCTCCTGCTGGGCAACGAACACGCCGATCACCTGCCGGCATACCTCCGGCACGCTCACCCCACGCAGACCCGCAATACGTGTCAGCCCGACCATCGCTGACGTAGACACGTGAAACTGCACAGTGAACTGACCGCACGAACCATCGTCAGGCGGCAACCCCGGACCCACGACCACAGGTTCATCCACCCCGTACTCGTCGACCTGGGCACCCCGAGCTCGCTCAACAGCTCCACCACGACCACCGCCGGCGGCCGGATCCGGGAACTCCTCATGACTGAACAAACCCATTCCGTTAACGCTAGACCTCGCAGAATCCCCAGCCCGCCAACTAAGCGACGGCGATCGCCAGAGACCAATGTGGCGCGCTGGTGAAAAAGCAATTTAACGGTGGGTCCAGTAGCGGCCCGTGACAGGATGCTTCAGCGTGACTCGTCCCAACTTCCTGGTCATCGTGGCCGACGACCTCGGATTCTCCGATATCGGCGCGTTCGGCGGCGAAATCAATACCCCGAACCTGGATCGACTGGCCCACCGGGGCATCAGGCTCACCGATTTCCATTCCGCTCCGGCGTGTTCGCCGACGCGGGCGATGCTGCTGACCGGAACCGATCACCACGTCGCCGGCATCGGCACGATGCTCGAGATGGCCGCGCCGGAATTCCAAGGCGCCCCCGGCTACGAGGGGTATCTGAACGACCGGGTCGCGGCGCTGCCCGAACTGCTCCGCGACGCCGGATACCTGACGCTCATGTCGGGCAAGTGGCATCTGGGCGACACGATCGACAGGTCGCCGTGGGCAAGGGGATTCGACCGCTCATTCGCCCTTTTGCCGGCCGGCGCCAGCCACTACGGCACCCGCGGGGGTGGCGGGCTTTCTCCGGTGCCGACGATGTTCACCGAAGACGATCAGTTCGTCACCGTAGGCGAGGACTTCTACTCGTCGGATGCGTACACCGACACGCTGCTGCGGTACCTCCACGAGCGTCCCCAAGACGGTGAAGACCAGCCCTTCTTCGCCTACCTGCCCTTCCAGGCGCCGCATTGGCCGCTGCACGCGCCACCGGAAACCATCGCCACCTACCACGGCCGCTATGACGCCGGACCGGACGCACTGCGCGAGGAGCGGCTGGCCGCGCTCACTCGGATGGGCCTGTGCCCAACCGACGTCGAGCCGCACCCGGTGGTCGCCGACGGCGCCCCGGAATGGGCGGACATGACCGACGAGGAGCATGCCGTCTCCGCCCGCAACATGGAGGTCTACGCCGCCATGGTGGACCGGATGGACTGGAACATCGGCCGGGTGATCGACTACCTCGACGGCACCGGCGAGCTCGACAACACGGTCGTGATCTTTCTGTCGGACAACGGCGCAGAGGGGACGATCGTCGAAGCCATGCCGCTCCGCGGCCCCGAGATCGAAGCGTTCGTCGCCAAGCACTGTGACAACAGCGTGGACAACCTCGGTGCCCCCACCTCCTGGGCCTGGTACGGCCCGCGCTGGGCGCAGGCCGCCACCGCGCCGTCGCGGCTGCACAAGGCGTTCACCACCGAGGGCGGTATCCGGGTGGTGGGCTTCGTCACCTGGCCGGGCTTCGCCCGCCAGCGTGAGATCGGCACGGCGTTCACCACCGTGATGGACATTGCACCGACCGTGCTGGAGCTCGCCGGCGCCGCCCATCCCGGCACCGAGTACCAGGGCAGGGAGGTGGAGCCGATGCGCGGCCGATCGATGGTGCCCTACCTGTCCGGACAGGCAGATGTGGTGCACGATGCCGACACCGGTACGGGGTGGGAGTTGTTCGGCCGCCGCGCAATTCGCCAAGGCGATTGGAAGGCGCTTCATCTGCCCGCGCCCTACGGCTCAGGCACCTGGCAGCTGTATGACCTCTCCAGTGATCCCGGCGAGGTGCATGACCAGGCCGCCTCCCGGCCCGACAAACTGGCCGACTTGCTCGAGCTGTGGGACCGCTACGTCGAAGAAAACGGCGTGATCATAGGACCTGTGTCGCTGTTCGAGGTCGACGTGGAGGCGTATTGACCGCGTAGGCAGTCGGGTTGTGGAATCCGCTGGCGCTTAGCCTGTGCTGATGCCACGCAAACTCAGTGACGAAGAAGTTGAGGCGTACCTGGACAGCCGCCCGGGCTGGGCGATCCTGACCACCATTGAAAAAGACGGCTTCCCGCACTCCGTACCCCTCGGATACTTCCGCCTCGGCCGCGACGTCATCCTCGGTGTGCGAGATGGCACCCGCAAAGTGGCCAACATCGAAAGCAACCCGAACGTGAGCATCTTGCTCGAAGACGGCTCCACAATGGCAGATATCCGCGGTGTGATGCTTCAAGGCCGCGCCCGCATCGTTCGCGAACCGGGGGAGGCGCTCGAACTCGCGCGGGAAGGCGCTCGGGCCCGGGGCGTGGCAGAGTCCGACTGGCCTACCGCACCCAGACCGGGCGCCGCCTATATCCGCGTGACACCCGTTCGAACAGTGTCCTGGGACTACGGAAATTCAACGTCAGACCACGCTTAGTCTGCCGACGCCGCACGGGCGCCGTGCCTCGTCGCCGCTCGGCTAGACAACGTTCAACCCAGTTCGTAGCCTTGCCCGGGACATCGACAGCCGGGCCAGGACCGCTCCATGACCGAAGGATCGTGACAATCCGCATGACCGGGATTCGCCACAGCCTTCGCCGGGCGGTATGTGGTGCCGGGGCTGTGTTGCTTGTGATGGCCGCACCGCTGGGTGCAGTGCATGCGGAGCCGGCCGACGACGCGTTGGGCAGGCTGAACGAGTTGTCTCAACAGGCGGTGCGCAGCCGCGAGGCCGTCACGGCCGCTCAGCGCGACGCCGACGCCGCGCAGGCCCAGCAGGCCGCGGCGGAGGACCGCCAACGCGCCGACCTGGCCGCGTTGGAGGCCGCGAACAATCAACTGGCGCCCTATCAAGCCGCGGTCGACCGCCTCGCGGCGATGACCTACATGGGCGGCGGCGAAAGCCAGATGGCGGCGGTTCTCAGTGCGTCGTCGCCGCAACGTCTCATCGACGAGTTGTCGCTGCAGCATCTGGTGGACGCCACGACCGCGGATCAGATGAGGGGATATCGGGACACGCGCGAGCGTGCCGCAGCCGTCGCCCGTGCCTCAGAGCAATCAGCCGCGGACGCGCGCGGCGCGGCCGAGCGGGCTGCCGCTATCCAAGCGGACCTGCAATCCACGTGGCAGGAACTGCTGCGCCAGATCGCCGCAGCGGAAGCGCAGTACGCGGCGTTGACTCCCCAGCAGCAAGCGGTGATCGACAACGCAGCACCGCCGCCATCGCCACCGGAAGCGCTGCCCCCGCAGGACCCGGCGATCGTCGCGATGCCCGGCCTGCCTCCCGGTGACCTGGCTCCGCCACCGGAAGCAGCCATCCCGGACGATCCCGCGGCATTGCCCGTCGGTGTTGCCAATGAGGTTGGCCTCCAACCCAATACGATCCTGGCCGCACGCACTATCAGCGCGCAGTTCCCTCAGATCTCCACCATCGACGGGGTACGGCCGGACTCGAAGCCGTGGCATCCGCGCGGTCTGGCGATCGACATCATGATCCCCAATCCCGGGAGTTCCGAAGGCATCGCCCTGGGCGACCAGATCCGCGCGTTCGCGCTGGCCAACGCCGCCCGATTCGGACTGCAGGACGTGATCTGGCGGGGGGTTTACTCCACGCCGGCCGGGCCTCAAGCCACGGGGTACGGACACTTCGACCACGTGCACATCACCACCACCCCGCGCGGCTGACCTGTCGACCAACCGAGCCCGCCGAACATGTCGGTGGGTGGGCGCATGCTGGCGGCATCCACGACGAAAGGGGGCCGCGATGTGCTGGCACTGCGACAATCCGGACGGCACCATCGAGGAGTACCTGGAGGAGCTACGCGCGATGATCCAGGACCACGGCTGGGCGGTTCAATATGTCGAGAGCGACAAGCGACCGTTGGCGTACACAGTCGGATTACATCGTCGCGGTCTCCCGGAACTGCTGATGACCGGTCTGACCCCTGACGTCTCCTGTCGAGTGCTCAACTCGATCGCACACATGATCGTCGACGACGGCGTCGAGCTTGCGCCGGCGATGCACATCGACTTCGAAGATCAGTTTTTGATCGAGGTGGCTCAGGTGGAGCACCCCGATGTCCATATGAGATTCGCGGTCGAGCTCTTCGGCCCCAAATTCCCTGCGCTGCAATTGGTATGGGCTGACGAGCACAGGCGCTTTCCGTGGGAGGCGGGGTGGGGCCATGGCCGCCGTCGTCAGCCCGTCCTGGGACTTCGCGCACCGTGGCCGAACTGGGCCGCGTGAACTATCGGCCGACGCACGGGCGGTAGGTCACGCGAGCTTGGCAGCAACACCCATCTTGTCGAGCTCGGTAACGCAACGCACATCCGGCAGCGATACTGACGACATGGTTAACAAAATTGCTGCTGTCCTGCTCAGCGCGGCCGCTATGGCTGTAATCCCTGCGGCGATCGCCCCGGTGGCCCAGGCCGACGTATGCGGCGACATCGGTGGTCGGCACGTGACTGTCGGCGGATGCACCCCGGGTATCGCCGGCGATGCCGTGGACGCGGCTGTCGCGGGTGACTGGGTTCGGTACGGCTTGCCGGAGACCTACGCGTTTTCGCTGGTCCCCGCATTCCCCGGCGAACAGCCCTGCATCTCTCCGGCCGGGCTGCCGTACTACACCCCCGGCGACGCTCCCTGCTGGGTCGGGTAGCTCCTATCCGAGGACCCCTAGTCTCGGAGCATGACCACCGCTGCCCAAGAACAGCCCGTCGTTGTCGGCATTGACGGATCGGACGCCTCTCTCGGTGCTGCCCGGTGGGCTGCGGAGTTCGCCACCACACATGCCCTCCCTCTGACGTTGCTGCATGCGGTCCCGCGGCTGGAGTGGCATTTCGCCGGCCCTGAAGCACCCACCGAGCCCGAGGGCAACGGCGACGAGGTGCTCACGGCGGTGGAAGCCGACGTGCGGTCGGAGTATCCCGAGCTTGCGATCCGCACGGCGATGGTCAAGGCCGCGGTCGCGACGGCCGTGGCAGATGCCTCGCAATCGGCCCGGCTACTGGTGGTGGGCGCCGGCGCAGCGGACCATCGAGCGCTGGGCGGCCACGCCGTGAGGATCGTCCATCGGGCTCAGTGTCCGGTCGTGGTCTGGCGAGCCCCCGTCGCCAAGCGGACCGGCAAACCGTTGCCGGTCGTGGTCGGTATCGACGACTCAGAGGCGTCCAGCCGGGCTCTCGCGGAAGCCTTTGACATCGCCCGCGGATTGCATGCGCCGCTGACGGTGGTGCACATGTGGGAGATCGACGCGGCGGTCGGAATGGGCGACCTCGGCGGCGAGGGGAATATGGACTGGCAGTTACTTAATGTGCTGGAGACCCAGCAGCGCCGGCGGATGGACGAGCTGGTGCAACCGCTGGCCAGGAAGTATCCCAACGCCCACGTCGTAAAGGTTTTTCAGGACATCAGCCCGGCGAAAGGCCTAGCCGATCTATCACGGGAGGCTCAGCTGGTGGTCGTGGGCAGTCACGGCCGCGGGAGGCTGGCCGGCTCGGTCCTCGGGTCGGTGGGCCAGAACCTGATCCATCACGCCGAGTGCCCGGTGCTGGTGGTCCGGTAATTGGCACGGTTGGACAACCACCGCACCGTTTCGTAACCTTTCCGAGACCTGAGCCACATGGGTCTGCAATTCGACGGAGACGACGTCGCCCGGCAGTCAAAGGATGCGCAGTCGTGAAGTTTCACCGGCCTTTCGCACCGAAAACGGGTCCGAGCAGGGCAGCGGGAGCGATCGCGATCGTCACTGCCCTCTGCGTGGTGTCCGCTGGTTCCGCGTTCGCCGAGCCGGAAGTGGACGAGCTGGCCAAGCTGAACGAGCTGACCAAACAGGCGCAGCAGTTGATCGAAACCGCTCAATCCGTCCAGCTGGACCTCGAGAAGAAGCTGCAGCTGCAGAGCGCCGCGGAGCAGAAGCACATCGACGACGTGGCCGCGCTCGAATCCACCCAGGCGCAGTTGGCTGATTACCAGGGGACCGTCGACAGAGCCGCGGCTGCGATCTACGCCGGCGGGCGTACCGACAGCGTGACGGCGTTCCTCGTTGCCGCGTCGCCCCAGCGTCTGATCGACGAACTGGCCTTCCAGCGGACGATCACCGACCAGATGACGGGGCAGCTGCAGACGTTCCGCGACGCCCAGCGACAGGCGGCGGTTGCCGCGGCAGCCTCCGCCGAATCCGCCGCCACGGCCAAAGCGGCCGCCGACGCCGCCGCCAAGGTGCGAGCCGATCTGGAGAGCAAGCAGTCAGAAGTCGAGGGCCAGGTCAGATTGGTGCGGGCAACCTACTACGCGCTGCCGGCCGCTCAGCAAGCGTTGTTGGGCCCCGGCGGCGCGATCCCCACCGTCGGGATGAGCGGGCTGACCCCCAACGCCCGAACCCTTGCGGCGTACATCATCGCGACCTTCCCGGGTGTGCAGTCCATCGGCGGCGTGCGTGCGGACTCGCTTCCCGACCATCCGAGCGGCCACGCCATCGACATCATGATCGGCTCCGATATGGCGCTCGGTGACGCCATCAACGCCGACGTGCAAAGCCAGGCGCAACGCTTCGGGGTGTCCTACACGATGTGGCGGGTGGCCAACCACTTCAACCACGTCCACGTCACGGTTTCCTGAGATGTACCGGCGCCTTTACGACGCAGCGTCGATCCCCGTGATGGTGATGGCGAACGGGCCCTGCTGTTTGTCGAGGATGTAGACCGACACTCCGCTGATGCTCGACGGGTCCAGAGTCGCAGGGGCCTGCGGCGCTGGATCCAGGCGCATTCCCACCGGCTGGAAAGCTCCTACGGGAAGTTCGTAGGTTCGTTGGACGCCGGCCTCAGTGGGGAAACGCTGGATGTAGGACCAGGCCTGTCCCGCGGCGCCCACCTTCAACACGTAGGTCTTACCGTCGCCCACCGCACGCAAGCGGATCGACGTCGCGCCCGTCGCTCGTCGCCCGATATCAGGGTCTTCCGGACTGCGGGCCGAGGCGAACCCGCCGTTGTTCTCCAGAGAGATGGTCCCGGAAAACACAAGGCCACCATCGCCATACGTGACCTTCGACGTGGATCGACCACCCATGACAGGGTCGTTGACCGTCGTCCATCGGGCAACGTCGCCGGCGTCGAGGGAGAGCAGCGGGACCTCAGATCCGGGGTTCTCAGCCGAGGGGCCGGACGAGCGCGCAGGCGCTGACGCCGTCGTCGTCGCATCCGCTCCGGCGGGTCGCTCGACGCTTCCACATGACACCAGCAGAAATGTCGAGAGTGCTGCCATGCTGCCGGCCAGCCCATATCGAATCATCAACACCGCCTCGGATTAGCGCGAATCTCGTTGCTTCGCATCGGCATACCGTCGATCACGGCGTAGATCTGTTGAAGGTCCGGGACCTCGGTGACACGCATTTTCTCGCCACCGTCTTTGCCGATCAACACCACTGTGAAGGCCTTCGCATCGATCGTGAACTGCGCCCTCAGCCTCTGCGACTGCTCGACGTTGACGGGTTGACCATCGAGCGTGCTGCCGCCGGTGGCCAGAACCTCCCCGAGCACCATGTCGCGGGAGGCGAAGTCACAGCGAGTGGCCTCGATCCGGCTCAACGTCTCCGCCAGTCGTGGGTCGCTGTGCGCGGGCGCGAACACCAGCAGAGGCCGACGTTCCCAGCGATAGTCGACGAGTTCAGCTGCCATGGCTGTAGCTGATCCGAGGGCGCCGGTCATGAGCAGAACTGCGAGGACAACCGTCCATCGGTAAATGCTGCGCTCCACGGCCATGGTGCTTTTCAACTGTAGCGACCGACGGGCCAGGGCAGCCCTCCACGCCAACTGACAACGGGCGTTGCCAGAAAGTCGTGCCCGCGATAACGTCGCCTCATGACGGTGACTGGTGAACGTCCGGAGATCCTCCTCGAGGACGTCGACTTCAATCGGCGTGACCATCCCGACCGGCCGTTGCGTCCCATCCCGCCCGGCCGCGATCACTACGCCGACCAGTGGCGATTCATGCGCGAATTCATCTTCGGCGAGTGGATCGACATCGACAAAGAGGTCCGACCCAGCGACCTCACCCGCCTGCGAGACGACTATTTCTGGCAGCGCGACGAGCTCATGATCGGCGCGGTGGAGGCCTTCGAGCGCCTCGGCTATGAGCAGGGCCGGGCGCTCTTCGAACAAGCGCTGACCCAGGGCATCGACACGCTCGAGGACCCGCCGCAGGAGTTCGTCGATCTCTTTGACCGCCTGGATCAGCTGCCCGCCCAGTTCGATCTCGTCGCGGCCGAGCGCGGCCGGATGCTGGCAATGTCGAGCACGTGGGCCGCCACAACGATCATCCGCGGGTGGGCGTTCTACGAGACCGCGATGACCGGCGATATCTCCGCGGCCACCGGAGCCACCGGGCGATTCGCTGACGACGGCCCGCGCCGATTCATCGAGACCGCAAGGGTTTTCGCCGAATTCACGCTACCTGACATCTTCGATCGGCAATCGGATGCGTTCCAGGACGTGGTGCGGGTGCGGTTGATGCACGCCCTGGCCAGTCGCGGTCTGCGACGGAAGTGGGGCGACGACGTCTACCTCAAGTTCGGGGAACCGATCCCCGTCACATCGTTGCTCGGGTTCGGCAGTGGCATGCTGCTCGGACGTCTCGTCGACCACGCGTTCGGGCGCAAACTGACCCCGCAGCAACTCGAGGATCTCGCCGAGTACTCGTCGTTCTCCGGGCGGTTGTGGGGCGCTCCCGAAGCGCTGCACTCCCCGAACGGCATCGAGCTGATCAAATCGTTGAATTACGTTCTCGCCCGCGGCGGCAACCCGTCTCCGTGGCGTGCCCAACTCGTCGATGCCATTGCGGGTCCTGTGCACCTGACGACCCTGACGGACGCGCTTCCCGGGGTGGTCAAGAAGGTGGTCGCCCAGCACGTCAACCAGATCACCGCCAGTGTCGCCCTGGCACCGGCGGGAGTCGTGTTCGGCTACAAGCAGATCGAGGCGATGGTGGCGGGCACACTCTTCGAACCGCTCGGCTACAACTTCGAACGACGAGTGCGTATCTTCACCAACCTCACCCGCCTCAACGTCGGCATCGCCAGGGTGGCCGACCGGCTGCCATTCTCCAATCCCGTCCGGGAGAGCAGGAAGAAGAGCGGGGCCGCAGCACGCGAACGGATTGCCATGCTGAACAAGATCGCCCGCGGCAAGCACATCCCGCTGACCTTCAGCCACCACGACCGCTCGACGGCGGGGGAGGGTTTCACCGGCTAGCCGACCGGCGTCGGACCCGTACTACCATCGAGGCTGATGACTGAAGGAGCACCCCAACCAGCGTCGGCGCAGGGGCCTGTCGGCGAGATCCCCCCGCTCGATGTCGTTGGCTCAGGCATCCTTCCCGAGGTCGATGTCCGGGTGCGCCGGCGTTTCGGCCTGCTCGAGCGGTTCGCGCCGTGGTTGGGATCACGGTGGGCAGTCGAGTTATGGTGCACCCCACCGGTTCTCGAGTCGGCTCTGCGCATGCCACCGGGTGTGCCCCCCGGCAGGCCGGTGGAAGCGTTTTGGGACGGGCATCGGGTCGCCGGTGAGGAATGGGGCGAGGGGCCGCCGATATATCTGGTGCACGGCTGGGGCGGGCAGCGCCCACATCTGGCTATGTTCGTCAAACCGCTGGTGGAAGCCGGGCACCGGGTCGTTGCGTTCGACCTGCCCAGCCACAACGAATCCGATCCCGGTGCGCTCGCTCCCGGGCGTACCACCGCCACCGAGTGTGCCGACGCGATCGCGGCCATGATCCAGACCCATGGACCCGCCCACGCGGTGGTCGCTCACTCACTGGGCGCGAATGCCACCGCATTGGCGGCGGCGGCCGGCGCACCGGTAGGACGCCTGGTCTTCTTCGCGCCCATGGCCGATTTTCCGCTCTATCTAGACCTGTTCGCCGCACGCCATGGCTTCGGCCGACGAATCCGCGCGGGACTACACCGTCGTCTGGAAAAACGAATCGACATGCCGCTGCATGAGACCAATATGACGCGAGTCGGTCGACGAGCCAACTACCCGCCGCTGCTTCTCATCCACGACCCCGATGACCCGGACAGTCCGTACGTCGCCACCGAGCGACTCGCCGCGTCATGGCACGGCGCACGACTACTGACGACAAAAGGGCTCGGCCGATTGGCCCATTATCGAGTCCTGCGCCACCGCCCCGCCATCAATGCCGGGGTGGAGTTCATCGGCGAGCGAGCGGATGGCACAAGCCGAGATCAATAGGCGGGCCCAGCCGGAAACGGTGACGCCGAGAGCGAAGTCGAACCAAACTCGACCCGGACGATGCGGCGGCTTACCATCTCCCGCAGATCGCGGCGTTCGCTGCCGCGGGTGCTGACCTCGTCTCGGCCTACACGCTCACCCACATCGACGAGGCGATCGGCATCGTGCAGGCGGCGCGCGCGGCCGGGTTGCCGATCTTGTGTCCTTCACGGTGGAGACCGACGGCCGACTGGCCAGCGATGTCAGCCTGGCCGAGGCGGTGATGGCGGTGGACGCCGCCGAGCCTCCCGACTACTTCGTGGTGAATTGCGCCCACCCACAGCACATCCAGCACGCTCCGGCTGTTCCCGGTGATTGCTGCGGCACCGACGCACGGCATCGCCGCACTGCTGCACGCGAAGTGAAGAAGGGTGAGGTGAGTGATGCACGCTTGCTGACCGACTCGAAGCCGGGCGGAAGGTAGCGGAACGCCCGGCGTCACGCGCCCGCGGTTGCCCGCGGCCAGAATCGGTAGGCCACCAGGATCGGCACGATCGCCCACGGCAGGTTAAGGGGCAGATAGGTCCACAGATGTGGGGGGCTGTCCGGACCGAGGAACGTCTGCATGAAGTAGAAGTACATGTTCATCACTGCGCTGACGGAATACGCCATGGCCAGTGCGCCCAGCCAGGGCCACGGCTTGAGCCGCCACAGGCCGACGGTGAGCACGACGAGCAGCGGCAGTTGGACGAAGCCGTCGTATAACAGCGAGGCTTGCAACGTCGGCGGCATGACTAGATGCTGTGGTTCCTGCTGGACGCCCCAGGTGTACAACGCCCTCAGCGGCGGCCATGGGCTGTCGGGGGCGACAGGCACTCCGAGCCCCTCGGGCAGGCTCAACACGATGGCGTTGATGATGCCGAGGATGAAGGCGGGGAGCAGGAGGTAGTCGATCCGGCGCCGGACCAGCGGCGTGGAGATCATGCGCTGCCGGTGTACAAGCGGGATGTGACCACGCCAATGAGTTCACCGCAGTCCTCGTGACCCAGCCGGGAGGCTCGCCGGTATTCAGCCGGCGGCGCGCATTCCCGTTCCGCTGCCGGGCAGTGGAGAAAAGCCGATACTCACCCAATCGCCGAACCACCAAACGGTGAATTCCCGACTGAACCCGGGTGACTGTGAAGAAGGGGATTTCCATGACGATTCGACTCGCGTTGGGCATCATTGCCGCGCTCGCGCTCACCGCCTGTGGCGGCCAGTCCAAACCCGTTGCGGAGACCTCGAGCACGTCCACGACATCAGTGGCGGCCGCGTCGTCGGCCGCGTCCAGTCAAGTCGCGACGAGTTCTGCGGCCGCGCCGGCCGCGGGCGACAAGCCGACGAGGGAATTCCTGATCGGGAAATGGGGCACAAAGGGCGACTGCACGCTGGCCATCGACTTGCGTGCCGACGGCACCAGCGACGGTCCATTCGGCAACTGGACGTACAGCGACGGCGTGATCGGCTTCGCCGACGAACCCGACTTCAAGGTCAGCGTCACGGTGATCGACGCGCAGACGATGGAATCGGCCAGCGACGGCAAGAAGTCGACGATGACCCGCTGTCCGTAGGGGCCTCAACGTCCCGGGGGGCCTTGCGGGACTTCGCCTTTGACCTGTGAGCGGAGCCAGTCCGGATGGGCTTGTTTGCCCTGCTGCCATTCGTTCATCGGCGAGCGAGCAGACGGTTAGTCCGCGGGTGTCACGTCCGTCCCGGACCCCTTGATCGACGCCTTCGCACGGTTCTCCGCACGCACGGCGCGCTTACCCCGCACGTACCCGGTCGCCGAGATCGACGCCGACAGCAGCGCGTCCTCGCCCTTCACGAACGGATGGAAGCCGACGCCGGCGCCGCCTCGACCCTTCACCGGGATATCGGCGACTTCGGTTACCTTCCAACTCTTTTCCGACGTCGACAGGATGGCCTCGCCGTTGCCGCACGACACCGGCAGCGCGGCGATCACCGCATCGTCGTCGCCGGCCAACTTCACCCCGGCCACACCGTTGCCCGCGGCGCCCTGCGGATTAACCGCGGCCGGGTCGATCCGCAGCACCTTGCCCCGCCGGGTCACCAGCGCCAGGTGGTAACCCAACGGCAGAACTCCGGAGCACAGCAGCCCGGTGATGTCCGGTGCCACCGGAATGTCGCGGGTCTTGTAGGGCAGACCGTTCCCGGTGGTGAACTTCACCCGCCCGTCGGTCCACACCGCCCAGCCGAGGCCGGAGGTGAGCAGCTCCCCGTGGCTGTCGGAGAACACCCCGCGATCGTCCAAACGCCAGGCGGCGTTCATCTTTCGCTCGCGTGGTCCGTCGTCGTCGGCGTTCGAGATCACCGGGGTGGCCTCGGCGTCCAGCACGGTCCGGCGATCGAATTCCGGGCCCTTGAACAGTTTCGCGGTCTCGACGAGTTCGGAGTCGATGACCTTGCGGCGCGCCTCGGGATCGGACACCAGCTCGGTCAGTGCGGCGAACTCGGCGTCGAGCTTCTCCGCTTCGGCTCTCAGCTCGATGACATCGAGCTTGGTGAGGCGCCGAAGTTGCAGGGCCAGAACGTAATCCGCCTGGACAGCGTCGATCGCGAACCGCTCCTGCAGTCCCTGGCGCGCCTCGTCGACGGTGTCGGAGCTGCGAATCACCGCGACGGCGGCATCGATGTCCAGGTGGATCGTCATCAGGCCGGCCACCAGGTGCCGGCGCGCGGTCACCTTCTCCAGCCGATACTCGCTGCGGTGCAGTACCACCGAGTCACGCAGATGCAGGAAGGCGGATATCAGTTCACGCACCGACCACCAGCGCGGCACCCGATTCTCGTCGAGCGCGACCAGGCTGGCGGCGAATGTCGACTCCAGTGGGGTCAGGGCCAGCAGCTGTTCGCGGATGTCCTCGGCGCTGTGGCCGCGCTTGGCGGTGACCACGATGCGCAACCCGTTGCGGCGGTCGGTCAGGTCCGACATGTCGGCCACGCCGGACATCTCGCCGGACTCGACCAGTGCCCGGATCCTTTCCTGCACAGTGTTACTCGCGACACCGGGGGGAAGTTCGGTGATGATGCAGTTCTTGCCTTCTACGCTCACCGTGCCGCGCACTGTGAACGCGCCCCGGCCGGTGGTGATGTACTCCCGCAGACCGGCGGTGCCGACGACGGTGGCCCCGCATCCCCAGTCGGGTCCGGGGATGAGCTTGACCAACCTATCGTCGGTCATGTTCGGCGTCTTCAACAGCGCGCGGCAGGCGGCCATGATCTCGCGGGGATTGTGCGCAGGCACCTTGGTGGCCCATCCCTCGGCGATGCCGACGGCTCCATTGCACAGCAGCACCGGCCACTGGGCGGGCAGCATCGTCGGCTCGGTCCATTCGCCGTCGAACGTCGCCACCATCGGCACCGCGTGGTCGTCGAGTTCCGCGGTCAGCGCTGCGCCTGGCGCCGACAACCGCATCTCGGTGTAGCGGTCGGCGGCGGGGATGTCACCCTGAATGCGGGGGAATGCACCTTGTCCGTCAATGACTTTCACGCGCTGGAACTCGGCCGCCATCAGTGCCGCGGCGCCGTACATCGACGCACCGCCGTGGGGATGCAGGTTTCCGGTGACCGCCGAGCAGACCTTCGAGGACTTCTGCGGCTTGTTGCCGGGCAGCAGCCTCGAGTCATGCATCTGGTAGAGCAGCCGCCGCTGGCCCGGCTTCAACCCGTCGAACGCCGACGGGATGGCGCGGTCGCTGACGCTGTAGAGAGCGAACGTCAGCTGGTAGTGGTTCCAGTACTCGTCGGCACTCTGGTCGAGCACCAGGTCGGCGTTCTGCTCTGGAATGTCCAGGGTGGCGGTCACGTGATACTCCTAGTCGAGGTCCAGCGCGGAGGTGTCGACACGGGCAGCCACATCGGCCATCCACGTGCGTCGGCCCTCTGGCGGTCCGCCGAACAACGTATGGTGCAGCTTCTTGTCGTCGTCATCGAGATGGACCCGAATCACGGTGCGGCGCTGAGGATCCAGCACGGTGTTCCAGAAGTCGTCGGCGTCCATCTCGCCGAGGCCTTTGTTGCGCTGCACCTCCACCCGCTTCTTGGAGGTGTCCTTCAACTTCGCGACAGCGGCGTCGCGCTCGGATTCGTCCTGACAGTAGATCCGCTCGTCACCGTTCTTGACCACGAACAATGGCGGCAGCGTCACGTAGACCATTCCGGCCTCGACGAGCGGGCGGTAGAAGTCCAGGAACATCGAGATCAGGCTCGAGTTGATGTTGCCGCCATCGGGGTCGGCGTCGGAGGCGAACAGGATCCGGTCATAGCGGCATTGCTCGGGGTCGCAGTTGTCCCGAACCCCGCATCCCAGGATGCGTTCGATGGAATCGAACTCGTCCTTGGCCCGAGCCTTGCTCAGGGCGAACCCATAGACGTTGGGCGGCTTGCCTTTCAGTGGGAAGGCGGCCTGAAAGGTCGCGTCGCGCGCGGCTTTGATGGTGCCGAGCGCCGAGTCGCCCTCGCACAGGAACAGCTCCGCGCCGGAGCCGCGCCCGGTTTCCCTGCTGGGCAGCAGTTTCGGGGGTAGCGACAGATTCGTGCCCAGGCCCTTGGCTTTCGATGCCGCACGGGAGCGGGCTTTGGCGCCTTCTGCACTGCGCCGCGCCCTGGCGAATTCCAGCGCCAGCTTCGTCCACAGCGACACCGCGTCGCCGTTGGCCGGGTTGGCCGCCCAGACGGTCACACTGCGCGCCACGTCCGGGGCCATCGCCAGATTCAGCGACCGAGACGACACCGCTGTCTTGGCCTGGGAGTCCCACGACACGTCGGGGGCGCGAGTGTCGACGGCCAGTGCGGTGACTGCCGCGAAATCCTGTGGCTCGGGGCCTTCTTCGCCCTTGGCCAGGCCCAGGTCGCGAATCCGGGATGCGCGGTCGGCCAGCGCCTCGGACACTCCCTTCATCGCCGCCGTCAGGTGCGACCCGCCGCCCGGGGTGCGCACGGTGTTGCAGAACGCGGCCACCGTCGCCGGCTCGGCCGGGCCCGCCGTCAACGACCACCGGAACGGCGTCGGGCCACGGCTGGTGGTGTACTCGCCCCGGCCCTCCACGACAGCCCGTACGGCGGGTGCCGGGGTGTCGGCGGCGGTGCACATGAGGTCTAGCAGTGTGTCGGTACCCCAGGGGCCGTCAAACGGCGCGAGCAGGGCCGGCGGGATCTCCTCGCCGGGCCACCCCTCGTCGACGACGATCAAGTGCACACCGGGCGACATCCGCGCCGCCGCATGGGCGCGCAGCAGCACCTCGCCGATGTCGACGCGGGAATCAGGCACGACGGCGGAGTCGAACAGGATGCGCACTTCGGTGCCCTGAGCGTCGGGCTTCCGGTTGCTGGTGCCGCGAAGTTTCTGTGTGTCGGAACGGGTGAACGGCGCATCCGGGTCGAAGTCGGTGCCCTCGAACACGCCGGGATAGCCCTTGCCGAAGCTCTGCAGGTAGGTCTTTCCGGCCCGGCGCACCGAGACGTCGGTGCGCGCGGAGATGAAGACGGCTGCGGCCGCGCCGATTCCGTTCAGGCCGGCTCCGGTGCTGGTGGCGTCGGTGTGCGCGGAGAATTTCCCACCGGCCCGTGCGGTGCCCAGCGTTTTGACGATGCCGTTCTTTCCGGTCGTCGGGTCGGTGTCGACGGGCAACCCGCGCCCGTCGTCGGCAACGCTGACCGATCCGTCGGCGTGCAGCGTGATGGTCACCCTGGACCCGCCGTGACTGGGATCAGCGACCTCTTCCACCGCGTTGTCGATCAGTTCCCGCAAGGCGGTGTTCAGAACGTCCAGACCGAGGTTGACCGCCGGCCGAAGGCGTGTGTGCTGGACATCGTCGAGCTCGGTGATGTCAGCGGCGGTGTAGCTCACGTCTGGCCCTTTCCCTTGAATGCATCGCCGGTGGAATCGTAAGCGGCCGGTACGACTTTCTCGTGCAGCCGCAAGGGTGGCCATGCTTACAGCACGACATCAGCCCAGGTCACGGGCGTTTCTAGGACGGCGCGTCGGCTCAGGGCAATGAGTTGTGCACAAGTAAATTGTGTACGATATGGTGACTGCATGGCTGGTCCGCGCCTGGATGAACAACTGTGCTTCGCGCTGTACTCGGCGTCGCGGGCGGTCACTGCCGCCTACCGCCCGATGCTGGATGAACTCGACCTGACCTATCCGCAATACCTGGTGCTGCTGGTGCTCTGGGAAGAGGAGCCGTGCACGGTGAGCCATCTCGGCGACCGGCTCCATCTCGATTCGGGCACCCTGTCGCCCCTCCTCAAACGTCTCGAATCGGCCGGCTTCGTGCGTCGGCAGCGCAGCGCGACCGACGAGCGACGCGTCGACATCACCCTCACGGCCAAGGGGCGTGCCCTCGAAGAGCGGGCGGCGTGCATTCCGGACCGGCTGTTGGGCTCCGACGATTCGGCCGCCGCGGATCTCGCGGCGCTGCGCGAAGCACTGCACCTGATCACCGCGGAACTGCACGCCCGCACCACCAACTGATTTCTCCCACCCGAGTCCTACGAAAGGCTGACCCATGTCCGAACTGCCTCCACCCCCGCCGACCACCCGTGCGCGAACGATCGCCCGGCTGGTTCTCGCGGGTGCGATGATCTTCGCCGGATTCAGCCATTTGTTCTGGGCGCGTGAGGAATTCCAGGCTCAGGTGCCGCGGTGGGTGCCGATGGACGCCGACGGTGTTGTCATGGCTTCCGGAGGTGTCGAGATCACACTGGGCGTGGGGTTGGCTCTACTGAACCGGGACCGTGTGCTGGTGGGCAGGCTGCTGGCGGCGTTCTTCATCCTGATCTTCCCGGGCAACATCGCGCAGTACGTCAACCACGCGGACGGCTTCGGTCTCAACAGTGACACCAGTCGCTTCGTGAGGCTCCTGTTTCAACCGGTGCTCATCGCGTGGGCGCTGTGGGCGACGGGAATTCCGCGCGCGAAGCGGTGACGGCGACGGGTCAGCTCGTGGCCCCGCTTCGGCGCGCCATGATCGCCTCGGCGACTCGGCGTCCACTCACCAGCGCACCCTGGATCGACGCCGTGTCTCGATGGTCACCGCACAACCACAGTCCGTCCGGACTGCGCACGGGGCGCCTGACCACCAGGGGCGCGGGCTGGGCGGGCAACGCATCCGGAATCTCGTGCCGGGCAACCAATGTCCACGCCGCCGCGTCCAGACCGAGTATGTCGGCGGCGTGTTGGCGCAGCACTGCCTCCGGCGGTGTTCGGCGCTGTGGCCCGATGAGCGCCGATGCGGCGATGAGGTGGCGGCCCGGTGGCGCGTAGGTCGGCGCTGCCGAGCTGATCACCGCGGTGTTGAGAACAGGTCCCCGCGGCTCGGCCCGGCCGTCGACACTCAGCATTGCCGGCCTGGGCGGCAGCTCGTCGACGGCCCACCAGTCGGTCACGACCCCCTTCATGGCCGGCGGGGGTGCACCCGTCAGCACGCTGCTTGCGGGTGCATCGGCGGCAACGACCACCTCACGGGCGCGTACCGTCACGTCTCCGTCGGTGACCGCCCAGTCGGCTCCGGCGCGCGAGATGTGAGTCACCTTGTGCAGCAAGTGAATCCGGTCAGAGATCGGGGTGGCGAGCAATGCGGGTAACGCCTGCATGCCATCGGCCGGCAGGCCCGGAACGCCGAGCGCGAACATCCGCGTCAGCAGGAGAGCGAAGGCGTTGGATGTGGAGCCGGTGTCGTCGAGGAGCACGCCCGCCAGGAAGCGGTCGAGCACGCGGCGGGTGATGCCGTCGACACCGCAGTGATCAAGGGCGTCCCGAAGATTCGTGTCGTGGTGCGCCGCGGTCAGAACCCGCGGACGCAGGGCGGGAGCAGCCCATCGAAGCAGGGCCGCCACCTGGCGCGGCGACAAGCCGCCGCGCATCAGCATGCGCGGTACTTCGCGTGGCTGCCGCAGCGGATGAACCCACTTCACGCGATCGTGGTCGCGACGGACGACAACGCCGGCATCGAACGGCTGCAGTCTCAGGTCGCCGACCGGCACCGCTCGTTGAAGCGCAGGATAGGCGGGATTGAGCACCTGGAAGCCGTGGTCGCAGCGAAATCCGTCGACCACGTCGGTACGGATGCGGCCGCCCACCCGATCCTCGGCCTCCCATACCGCCACCTCGTGCCCGCGCTCGGCCAGCACAACCGCGCACCGCAAGCCCGCGAGACCGGCGCCGATCACCAGTACGTCGCAGTCGTCGACTCCGGGGTGCTCACTCATTGCTGTCTCCGGCCGTCCAGTCCTCCAACACATCACCAGCTTCCCAGCGTGACGGCAATCTCGACGCAGACGTCAGCAATCGGTAATGGCTCTCGACATGGCACCCCTGCCGTCGCTGTGATTCGCTCGAAGCAGCGCTTCGTCAAGGTCTGGCGTCGCGATGCAATGAGCGATCCGGTGCCGAGACGTTGCCTGTCGCAAGAGCGCCGCCATGCGTACCCGTCAAATATGCGGGGTACCCATCGGCCACGACTCGAGGGAGGTCACGGGGTGGATGCCCAAGCGCAGGTCTCGCAGTTGGGTCGCGAACGCCGCGAGGCCCTCGCCCGGCGCATCCGGTCTCGGATGTCGCAGGCCGACGGGCCGTCCGTCGATCACGATGTGAGTGTCGTGGGTGGCGGCGCTGCGGCTCTGACCCTGGCTCTGGAACTTCGCCGGGCGCGGCCGACCACGCGGGTCCAGGTGATCGAACCCCACGTCCACCCGGTCCCGGAGATGACCCACACGGTGGGGGAGTCGACCGTCGAGGTGTCGGCTCACTACCTGCGCGACCGCCTCGGCCTGGGCGATCACCTGAGCACCGCGCAGATCCGCAAGATGGGGTTGCGGATGTTTTTCTCCGTCGATCGCAACACCGACATTGCCCAACGGATGGAGCTCGGCAGTTCGTCGTTCGTGCCGCAGGTGACCTATCAGATCGACCGCGGACGATTGGAGAACGAACTCAGCCGGCGCTGCCTGGCGGAGGGTGTCGAGATCACCCACGGTCGGGTCAGCGCAGTGGAGCTGAGCGAGGGCGACGGTCCTCACACCATTTCGGTCCAGGACGGTGACTCCACCACGCAGACCACGGCACGGTGGGTGGTCGACGCATCGGGACGCAACCGATTCCTGCCCCGCCATTTGAATATCCGGCAGGCCAACGCACACGATTGCAACGCCATATGGTTCCGTGTCGCAACGGAGATCGACGTCGGCCGGTGGAGCGACGACCCCGACTGGCAGAGCCGCCTGGTCGAAGGCGACCGCGCGTTGTCCACCAATCACCTGATGGGCGAAGGCTACTGGGTCTGGCTGATCCGCCTCGCGTCCGGCGCCACCAGCGTCGGCATCGTCGCCGACCCGGCCTACCACCCGTTCGACACCTTCAACACGCTCGCCAAGGCCACCACCTGGCTGCGCGAACATGAGCCCCAGTGCGCGGCCGTGGTCGAGGAGCACGCGAACGACATCCAGGACTTCCGCGTGATGAAGAAGTACAGCCACGGCGCGGCACAGGTTTACGACGGCACCGCCCGTTGGTGCTTGACCGGCGACGCGGGCATATTCCTTGACCCGCTCTACTCGTCGGGCTTGGATCTCGTCGCGATCGGAAACGGTCTGATCACCGACATGATCACCCGCGAACTCGACGGTGACGATGTCGTCGCGCGCGCGCAGATCAGTGACACACTCTTCCGCTCGCTCACCGAAATGTGGCTTGCGGTGTACCAGGACCAGTACTCGCTGATGGGCGTGCCGAGTGTGATGTCGGCGAAGATAATCTGGGACGTCGCCTTCTATTGGGGATTCATCGGTCTGCTGTACGTCAACGGCCGGTATGTGAACCTCGCCGATGATCCCGGCTTCGTCCCTCATCTCGACGGGCTCATCGCTCTGAGCAACCGGGTGCAAAAGTTCTTCCGCGAGTGGGCAGCGGTCGAAACCGGAACTCCCACTGTGCCGTTCGTCGACCTGTACTCACCGTTGAACTTCATGGTGGCCCTGCACAAAGCGATGATGGGCCCGAGTGAGAACTTCGACGAGCAGTTCGACACCAACGCCGACATGCTGCGCCGACTGGCCGGGCAGCTGGTCGAGACGGTCCTCGCCGAGAAGTCGGTGATGTTCGGCGACGACGACGTCATGCACCAGGTGCAGGAGTGGCAACGGGATCCACTGCTGCACGAGTTGCGCTCCGCCTACCGCCGGCGGCAGGACAACGATCCCCTCAGCAGCGACTGGATTGTCAGCACCTCGCCCGCCCTTCAGACGAGCTGACCGGTGCCCACGCTCAGTGACCACAGTGGCCGCGAACCGCTGGCCATCATCGGTATCGGCTGCCGCCTGCCCGGCGGGTCCGATTCGGTGGACAGTCTGTGGAACCTTCTCTGCAGCGAGACGGACGCCACCTGTGTCGTTCCCGAGTCGCGCTGGAACGCCGATCGCTATCACGATCCCAACCCGGCCAAGGTGGGCAAGATTGTGACCCGCCGCGGCGGGTTCCTCAGCGAGATCGACCAATTCGATCCCCAGTTCTTCGGGATCTCGCCCCGCGAGGCGCATTCCCTCGACCCGCAGCAGCGCCTTCTCCTCCACGTCGCGTGGGAGGCGCTGGAGGACGGTGGACTTCCCGCCGACAGCCTCGCCGGTGGCGACGTCGGGGTCTTCATCGGCGGCTTCACCCTCGACTATCAACTGCTGCAGAACCAAGGCCGTACCAGTCGCTACCGGTTCAAGGCGCATTCGGCCACCGGGATGATGATGACAATGCTGGCCAATAGGCTCTCGCACGCATTCGACTTCCGCGGTCCCAGCGTGACGGTCGACACGGCCTGCTCGGGTTCGCTTGTCGCCGTACACCTTGCCGCACAGAGTATCTGGAACGGTGAGTGTGCCGTCGCGCTGGCCGGCGGGGTGAACATCATGGGCGGGCCCAACACGGCGATCGCGGAGTCCAAGAGCGGATTCCTCAGTCCCGAGGGACGTTCCAAAGCCTTCAGTGATTCCGCCGACGGTTACGCCCGCGGCGAAGGCGGCGCCATCGTCGTCATCAAACCGCTGCACCGAGCGCTCGACGACGGCGACGACATCTATGCCCAGATCCTCGGCACCGCAGTGTCGCAGGACGGTCACACCGACGGCATCACCGTGCCGCGTCAGGAGGCTCAGGAAGCCGCCATCAGGCTGGCCTTGGAGCGAGCAGGCGTCGCGGCCAACGACATCGGATATGTCGAAGCGCATGGCACCGGAACGCCCGTCGGCGATCCGATCGAGATGCGCGCCCTGGCCAGTGCGCTGACAGCCGACCGACCCCCGGCCGATCCGCTTCTGATCGGGTCGATCAAGACCAACATCGGCCACCTCGAAGCGGGGGCCGGTATAGCCGGGCTGATCAAGGGTGCGCTGGTGGCCAAACACGGCTACATTCCGGCCAACCTGCATCTGAACGAGCCGACCCGCCACGTCTCCCTGACGGAACTCAAGATCGACGTGCCCGCGACCGGCCGGCCGTTCCCCGCCGACAAGCGACGGCTCGTCGGCGTCAACTCGTTCGGCTTCGGCGGTACCAATGCTCATGTGGTGCTCGCGGAGCCACCCGCCACGGTCGCACCCACCCCCGAATCGCTCGCACCGCAACTGCCTGCGGTACTTCCGATCTCGGCGCGCAGCGAGGAGGCCCTGGTTGCGGCGGCCGACCGGCTCGCCGGACATCTCGACGCGAACCCGGACGTCACACTGTCGGATCTCCAGTACACGCTCGGCTTGCGCCGCTCACACCTGAACTACCGGCATGTCGTCATCGCCGACAGCAACGACGATGCACGGCAACAACTTCGACTCCTGGCCGACGGTGGTCCGATCTCGGGACGAACCGCAGGTACCGCGCCCAAGCTAGCCTTCGTCTGTACGGGGATGGGCCCGCAGTGGTGGCGGATGTGCCGGGGACTTCTCGACGTCCTTCCCGCCTTCACCGACAGCATCCTGCGCAGCGATCGCGAGCTTGCGCAGTACACCGGGTGGTCCCTCGTCGACGAACTGCGACGCGACGAGACAAGCTCGCGGATGACCGAAACCGAGGTGGCGCAGCCGGCCAACTTCGCTGTCCAGATCGCTCTGGCGGAACAGCTGGCCCAGTACGGGATCCGTCCGCACGCCGTAATCGGGCACAGCGCAGGCGAAGTCGCCGCGCATCACCTCGCCGGCCTACTAACCTTCGAGCAAGCGATCGAGGTCGTCTACCACCGGAGCCGACTCCAGCAGCGCACCAGCGGGCAGGGCCGGATGCTCGCGGTCGGCACGGACGCCGATTCGCTGATGCGGGTGATGAACCCGCAGTTGCAGGCCGAATTCGGCAAGCGGATCTCGATAGCGGCGATCAACAGCCCATCTGCGGTCACCGTGGCCGGCGACGCGGACGTTCTCGCCGTGTTGGCTCCGCAATTGGATGAGCTCGGCATCTTCAACCGGTATCTCACCGGAAAGGTGCCGTACCACACGCATTTCATGGATGCGATAAAAGATGATCTGCTCGGCGCGCTCGACGGAATGTCGTCGAAGGATACCACCATTCCGCTGTATTCGACAGTCACCGGTGAGCGGTTGGACGGGTATCAGGCCGGCGCCGCGTATTGGTGGCAGAACACGCGGACGACGGTGCTCTTCGAGCCTGGGATCCGGCGAATGGTGGAGGACGGTTACACCCACTTCGTCGAGCTGGGTCCGCACCCGGCCTTGTCGGCGTCGATCTTGGAAACCGCGGGCCAGCAGAAAGTCTCGGTGACCGCGGTCCAGCGACGCGACCAGGACGACGTCCGCAGCCTGCTCAATTGCGTTGGCACGCTGCACTGCAACGGCCACGACGTCGCGTGGGGCGCACTCCAGCACCGCGAGGGCGCCCGCCCGGTGAAGCTACCGAGCTACCCGTGGCAGACCAAACGCTTCTGGAATGAAACCCGGGAAGCCACCGAAGCGTTGTTCTACAAGCCGGTGCATCCCCTTCTCGGACAGCGGATCAGTGCGCTGCACCCGACCTGGGAAGCAGAACTGAGCACCGTGTTCAACCCGTTCATCGCCGACCATCGGGTGCAGGGAAGTGTGGTCGTGCCGGGAGCGGTCTACGTGGAGATGGGTATGGCGGTGGCGAACGCCGTCTACGGCTCGGACTTCAGTGTCGACAACCTGGTGCTGCACCGTGCGGTGATCCTCGACGAGACCTGCGACCCGATCCTGCGGACCACCCTCAATGAGGACGATGCCACACTGGAATTCGCGTCGTTCACCGCGACAGCCGACGGTGAACCGAAGTGGGCCATCACCGCCACCGCCGAACTCAACGTGCTGCCACCGGTACCCAAGCCGTTGGCCGCGGCTGACAGCGCCGAACCGGTCGTCTCGATCAGCGGCGATGACTTCTACCGTCGCACCGAGTCCATCGGATTCGACTACGGCGACGCCTTCCGGACCGTCCGGAAGGTGACCGCGGGCGAGGACTGGGCCGTCGCCGACATCGCGGTACCCGACTCGATCGCCGACGAGGTGCCGCGATTCCGCTTTCACCCGGCGCTGATCGACGGGGCGTTCCAGGCGCTGTTCGGCGCACCGTTCCTCGGTCAGGAAGAGAACGAGGATCCGTTCCTGCCGACCCGGATCCGGCATTGTGCCGTCTACGGCGCACCCGCGTCGGAAATGACTGTTCACGTTCGCGTGGTGTCGGTGACCAAGTCGCACGTCGAGAGCGACATCACGATCACTGACCCGAGCGGTACGCCACTCGCGGTCATCACGGGATTCGTCGTGCAGTCGTTGAGCGAGTCGTCGCGCATGTCGCCCGACCGTATCGACAAGGGCATCCTGCAGGTTCAGTGGCAACGCATGGAGGACCGGCCACCCGGCGAGGACGCCGGTATCGCCGAGCCGACGTCGTGGTTGCTCCTCGCCGACGACACCGGTGTGGCAGCGGCCATCGCCGAGGAGATGCGTCACCGGGGCCACCGTGTCCGCGTAGTCGGTCGCGATGGCCGAAATGGACTCGCTGAGAACGACTTCGGCGCATTGTTCGACGACGATCTCTACGGGATTATCGACTGCTGGCCGCTGGACATCACCGAATCCTGCTCCGTCGACGAAAAACAACAGCTCGGTGTGCTCACCGCGCTTCGGCTCGCGAAAGCGCTTGCCGGACAGGCCACCCCCGACGGGGCCCGCTTGCATCTGGTCACCGCGAACGCCCAACCCGCACCGGGAACCGAACTCCACGGTGTCGACCAGGCCGCGGTGTGGGGTCTGGGTCGGGTCATCGGCCACCAAGAGTTGCCGGAGCACTGGGGCGGACTCATCGACATCGATGCCGCCGACGACCACGCCCAGACCGCGGCCCGCGTCTGCGAACACCTCCTCAACGGGGGGCCCGAAGACCAGATCGCCATCCGCGGCGAGGTGACCTACGTGCCGCGTCTGCGGCCGTGCGATCAGCTGACGCGGCCGTTTCCCACCAAACTCAGCCCGGACGCGACCTACGTCGTCACCGGTGGTGCAGGCGCGCTCGGCCGGGTGGTCGTCACGTATCTCGCGGAGCGGGGAGCGCGGCATATCGCGTTGTGGGGCCGCAGCGCCATCCCGCCGAGGGACAGCTGGCCCGGCCTCACCGAAGAGCATGCCCACTACGAGACCGTCAAGACGATCGCCGACATCGAACGCCGCGGTGTGCACGTCACCACGGCGAGCATCGACGTTGCCGACCGTGAGCAGGTGGCGGCATGGTTGGGCGACCACGCCCGCGGCGGCGGACAGCCCGTGCGCGGAATCGTCCACGCCGCCGGATCGGTCAACGACCAACTGCTGGTGAACTTCAGCGAAGACGACTTCACCGCCGTGATGGCGCCCAAGGTGACCGGCGCCCGGGTGCTGCACGACGCCCTGAAAGACCACCTGCTCGAGTTCTTCGTGATGTTCGGCTCCGCCGGATCGACGATCGCCTCGCCGGGGCAGGGCAACTATGCAGCAGCCAATGCCTTCCTCGACGCATTCGCGCACTATCGCCGGGCGCAGGGTTTGCCGGCACTCACGATCGGCTGGGGCCCCTGGTCGGTGGGGATGGTGGAAGAGCTGAACCTCGAAAAGCTCTACGCTGCACGGGGCATCGAACTCATCACCCCCGCGGTGGGCGCCCTGATCCTGGACCGGCTCATCAACCAACAACCGCCCGATGTCGTCGCCATCAGCGCCGACTGGGGCCGGGCCCGCCAAGCGGGTCTCGGCACCCGGCTGCCGATGATGTTCGCTGAACTCGGAACCTCCGAGACCGTGCCCGGCTCAGGCGAATCCGACGGTTCGGTACTCATGATGCTCGCGACGACTCCCGAAGCCGACCGCCCCGCTGTCATCGCCGATCAGCTGCGGCAGATCGTTGCAACTGTCTTCGACTGCGCCATAGAGGATTTCGATCCCGACGACATGCTCGAGGATATCGGCCTGGATTCCATGATGGCGATGGAGTTCCGAGTGCGGATCAACATGACCTTCTCGATCGACTTGCCGGTCCTCGAGATACTTCGCGGCGTGAGCGTGAATTCACTGGCCGACCGGGTGCTCGCGGAGTTGCACTTCATCCATGGTGACGTGGCCACGTCGGGCACCGAATCGGCACCGGCGACCGAGACACCCGACCTCGACGACGAGCTGGACCAACTGATGGCCGAGTTGTCCGACGCGGAACTGCAGGAACTTCTCGCGCAGTTGGAGAACGAGTCCGAATCGGATGCCGGAGGGGCCGTCTCGTGACGGCCGCACCGGCGGTTCAGGTCGAGGGACTGTCCAAGTCCTATGGGCGTCTACAGGCAGTTCGCGATCTCGATCTCGAGGTCGGCTACGGCGAGATCTTCGCGATCCTCGGGCCCAACGGAGCGGGCAAGTCCACGACCATCGAGATATTGGAAGGGCACCGCAAACGCGACTCGGGGCGGGTTCAGGTCCTCGGTGAAGATCCCGCGGATGCCGGGCGCAGCTGGCGTGCCAGAATCGGCATCGTCTTGCAGGAGACCAGCGACTTCGGGGTTCTCACGGTGCTGGAAACCGTGCGGATGTTCGCGAAATGTTATGGCGAGGGCCGGGCCCGGATTCCCGAAGAACTGCTCGAGCTTGTCGGCTTGGCGCCCAGTGCCGGCTCGCGGGTCCGGACACTGTCGGGAGGGCAGCGTCGCCGCCTCGACGTCGCACTGGGCATCATCGCCCAGCCAGAACTTCTCTTCCTCGACGAGCCGACCACTGGATTCGATCCGGAAGCACGGCGACAGTTCTGGGACCTCATCAGGCTTCTGGCGAGCGACGGCACGACCATCCTTCTGACGACCCACTACCTGGAAGAGGCTGCCGCACTGGCGGATCGAGTCGCCGTGGTGGCCGGCGGCCGAGTGGCGGCCGTCGATTCCCCGGCGCGGCTGACCGCGCACGTCGACGCGGCGGCGACGGTGCAGTGGATGGACGGTGACAAGCTGCGCGTGGAGCACACCGACCACCCGACCGAGTTCATCAGGCAACAGTCCGCCGACGGCACCGAACTGGCTCAGCTCACCGTCACCAGGCCCACCCTCGAGGACGCCTACCTGCAACTGATCGGGATGGCGTGATGGCGGTCGACTCAACCCCGCTCAACGGGGCGCAGCCGCGGCATCGCAGCGCCGCACCGGGAGCCGCCCTGCCCTCGGCGGTGCGAATCGGGTTCTCGCGAGTCATCCCCGAGCTGAAGATGTTTTACCGACGCCCTGAGCAAGTGGTCCTGACGTTCTCGATGCCGGCGATCATCTGCGTACTGCTGGGGTCCATCTTCTCCGCGAAGATCCCTGGCACGCAGACCAGTACCGGCGCGGTGATCGCCGCCAGCATGCTGGCCTACGGCATCCTGTCCACATCGTTCATCAACCTCGGCATCGGTATCGCGGCCGACCGGGAAACCGGCGCGCTTCGGCGGCTGCGCGGGACGCCGGCCACCGCATCGTCGTACTTCATCGGCAAGATCATGTTGGTTGCCATCGCCAGCCTCGCCGAGGCGGTCGTGCTCGTGGTGTTGGGGGTGGTGGCCTTTCAGCTTCAACTGCCCGCCGACGTGTACGCATGGTTCACGCTGGCCTGGGTGTTCGTCTTGGGCATCATCAGCTGCTCGCTGCTCGGCATCCTGGTGAGCAACTTCGCCGGCAACGCCGTCTCCGCCGCGGTCATGACGAACGGGCCGGCCGTCGGTCTGCAGTTCGTGTCCGGCACCTACGTGCCACTGATGGCGTTGCCCACCTGGATGTTGATCGTCGGGTCCATCTTCCCGGTCAAGTGGATGGCGCAGGGCTTCCGCTCGGTGCTTCTGCCCGCGCAGATGGTTGCCTTCGAGCCGGCCGGCAGCTGGGAGCACGGGCGCATCTTCCTGGTGCTGGCCGCGTGGAGCATCGGAGGTCTGATGGCCTGCCTGTACATCTTCCGATGGTCGGACAAGCGCTGACACCCATGCCGTCCCTGCTGAACATCGCCTACCACTTCTTCCTGCAGATCGCCGTCATCCTGCTGACCTACCGGCTGCTGTGGCCGCTGTTCCGCAGGCTGGCCCAGGTGCAGGTCGTCGCCATCATGGTCGCCGGCTTCCTGCTCGGGCCTTCGGTTTTGGGCTGGATCTGGCCCGCCGCACAGCAGTGGCTCTTTCCTGCCAAGCTGGCGATCGGCGCCGAGACCATCGTGCACCCCAACCTCACGGTCATCTATGTCGTCGGCCAGCTCGGCCTCGTCCTGTACATGTTCCTCGTGGGGGCCTCGTTCCAGCTGAGCATCCTGGGTGCCCACTCCCGGCAGGCAGGCGCCACCGCCGCCACCGGCATCGGGGTACCCCTGATCCTCGGTGGCCTCCTGGGCTGGGTGATGGTGAGCCTCGGCGGTTACTTCACCGACAAGGTGGCGCACTGGCAGGGCGGCCTTTTCGTGGCGGCTGCGGTGGCCATCACCGCCTTCCCGATGCTGGCGTGGATCGTCTACGACTCCGGACTACTCGAGACCCGGCTGGGGACGATGGCGTTGTCCTGCGCCGCAATCGACGACGCCTGCTCCTGGATACTGCTGGCGACCGTGGTCGCGACAGCGAAAGGCCATGTGTCCGGCGCGATTCTGGCCATCGGGGGCGGAATCGCCTACCTGCTGTTGATGATCTACGTCGGCCGGCCACTGCTGCGTCGGCTGGAGACCTGGACACCTCCACGTGCCGACGTCGAACGCACCGGCGGGCTACCGATCGCGCATACGAGCATCGTGCTCCTCGTCGTACTCACCGCGAGCTGGTTCACCGATCTGGTCGGAATCTATTCCGTCTTCGGTGCTTTCGTGGCGGGCGTGGTGATGCCCCGCGGCGCGTTTCTGGATGCGATCCGCGAGCGGTTCGAGCCGCTGGTGGCCTACCTGCTGCTTCCGGCGTTCTTCATCTATTCGGGCCTCAACACTCAACTGACGCTGATCTTCGACTCGTCGACGCTGCTGATGGCGGGCATCGTCCTGGTCGTGTCGTTCGCCGCGAAGTTCGGTGCCGTCGGTCTGGCCGCGCGCTGGCAGGGCATGAGCTGGTACGAGGCGGGCTCCATGGGAGCACTGGCCAACGCTCGCGGTTTGATGGAGCTCATCCTGCTGAACATCGGTCTGGAGGCGGGACTGATCTCCGGCAAGCTCTACACGATTCTGGCGGTCATGACGATCATCACCACGTTCGTCGCGACACCGTTGCAGCGGCTGTTCGGACGCCGCCTGGCCAGGTCCGGCGCGAAATTCGGCCCGCAGGGGGAGGAACCCTGCGGTGCGGAGTCCGCCGCCGCGTGATCTGGACTCTCAGCCGCGAGAAGTTCAGCCATGAAGGGGTCTGCTCAGCGCTCACGTCGTGTGTCACCATTCCTGCCGCACGCTACTGACGATCGGCTAGGCGACTATCGCCGACGGACAACCGCCCGAGCGCTCGCAGGAAGACTCTCCGTTCGTCGGCGCTGAGTTCGCCCAGCCAATGTTCCTCGCCGCGCTGGATTTCGTCCTGTACCGCATTCTTCAGAGCACGGCCGGCCTCGGTGATCGCGAGAAGTCGAACCCGGCGGTCGTCGGGATCAGGGGTGCGCTCGATCAGCCCGCGCTCCTGGAGTTCATCGAGATCGCGGATGATGCGTGTCTTGTCGGCGCCGATCGCCGCCGCTAGCGCCGCCTGTGTCCGCATCGACGAGCCGTCGAGTGCCACCAGCACCACGTATCCCCACATCGAGATGTCGTGCGCAGCTAGCACCGGCTCTTCTGCTGCGATCAACTCGCGAAGTAGCGGAGCGAGCATCGCCGCGAGATCGGGGCGCCGGGATCTGTTCGCCACCGAGCCATCATAGGCATTGCACTATCGTAAGCAGACGCCTACGGTAGGCAAATGGTTACTAATGAACATCGCATCGCCATCCTTCGGTCGATCGCGGTCGTGGACACCGTTCAGCCTGCCGACCTCGACCGGCCGACACCGTGTGTGGGCTGGGAGCTGGCCGACCTGCTGGCGCACATATCCGTTCAGCACCGCGGATTTGCCGCGGCCGCACGAGGCCACGGCGCCGATCTCGACTACTGGCGGGTCGAGTCCGCCGTCGATGAGGTGCGCCGCGATCCTGCCGGCACCTACGCCGAGGCGGCGCACGGTGTCCTCGACGCATTCTCGGTAGACGGGGTCGACGAGGCGCGGTTCACGTTGCCGGAATTCGGCGACAACGCAATCTTTCCCGGCTCGGTGGCTATGGGTTTCCATTTCGTGGACTACGTCGTCCACGGCTGGGATGTCGCCGCGTCGCTCGGGATGGACTATGAACTGCCGGCCGACGTCCTCGCTGCTGCAATGCCCTTGGTGCTGGCAGTACCGGCCGGCGAGGTTCGTCTGCTTGACGCTGCCCCGTTCGGCCCCGCAATCGAACCGGTCGACGGCGCCGGCGACTTGGATCGCATACTGCGCCATCTTGGCCGCAGGCCTCACTTCAAAAGCCGCGAAGCCTCCGCAGCCAGGTACCCAGAAGCGAGTGCCGTAGCGGCCACGTCACGACCGACTCGATGAGCCTCAGGGCACTCTCCGGAAGGGACTGCGGCACTGTGACGGGATCCATGAGGTCGTTCTCCGCAAAGGGACTCGCGTCTGCGGCCACCATCGAGTCGGTGAGCGCCCGAAGTGACCGCCCGGTGCCTCGCAGCGCCTCGACAGTCGCCAAAAAGGAACTGCGGCGGGCCATCTCGTCGCCGAAAGTATCGACCGACACGCCGAGATGCTCGGCTATGAGCGTGTTTCGCACGCGGAGGATCTCTTCAGCTACCGGCCCGGAGTTCCCACGCGTGGGCAGGGATTCGATAGCGACATCGCATTCGCTGTCGAACCCCAGCGATCTGTTGTTGAAGTTGGACGAGCCGATACGAAGCAACCGACCATCGATCACGAGGACCTTGGAGTGCACGTAGACCGACACCCCCTGACCTGCCACCGGCCAGTACACACCTAGCCGACCGTGCTCGTCCGCCTTTTTGAGCATCCGGAAGAGTCGTTCACGGGCACTGTCCATTGATTCTTGTTCCAACCGGCTTTCTGAGCTGCGCGGGAGAATCATCACGACTTCGGGGCCGTCGGGCTCACGCAGTCGGGCTGCGATCGCTCCGGCGATACTGCGCGACGCGAAGTACTGGTTCTCCAGGTAGATGACATCGCGTGCGGCGGCGATGGCCGCGAGATCGAGCGCCTCGACTTCCCGGACTTCGCTGCGGCCCGGCAGCCTGGGAAGCGTGCGTGCCACCGCAACCTCCACGCTGCGCAGCCCGGGGCTGAGCCCCTCGGGCCAGGCCTGCGTCGATGACTCCACTGGCGGCAATGCCTGCCCGGTCGCCGCCTCCCACCGGTCCCGGGCCTGTTCGGCAAGTACACCCGCTGCAGCGCCGTCCACCGCGGCCATTACCTCGTGGCGGGGGCCGTAGGCGCCGCCGAGGCCGGTCCGGCGGCGGTCGGCGGGGAGGTGCTCGGAGGTATCCCACCGCCCCAGCGTCAGATCCAGGCCGCCGCAGAACGCCACGGCATCGTCGATGACCACGATCTTCTGATGGTGCACCGCGCCGGTGGGATGCGCGCCATCGACGGCGAAATGCAAACGCGCCGAAGTAAATTGGTTGAGCACACTGACCGGGGTGACGCCGAACCAGAACCCGTCGAACGCGGGCAGGAGGCGAAGGTTGGACTTCAGCAGATACACGTTGAGTCCGCGACGCCGCCCCAGTACCCAATGCAGGAACGGGCCGAGGTGGTTGGGCCCGGGCAGGTTCTTCTCGCCGCGTTCGAAGGCGGTTCGGTAATCAAGGTCCCAGCCGACGACGACGATGCGGTGTCGGGCGCGCAACATGGCGTCCTTCAGGTGCCGCAGGTAGTCCGCGCCGTCGATGATGGCGGCAAAGCGATCGGCTTCTCCCGACCGCCAACACGTGTCGCCGGGCACCAGCAGCGACTTCTCACCTGCCGATTCGTCGGTGCCCACGGACGTTCTCCTGTTCGGGGATGCGCGGCGACTCCAGCGCACATCTCGTGCAATCTTCCCTCATACCCACTCCGTCGGGCTGGCCCGTAAGAAACCTGTCATGGTGCGATGGCCGATGGTGATGGGCGTCTCCAGATCTCGTGTCGCCCCTCGTCGTCACGGCGAATCCGGCCACGGCGCAGAGCGTTTCGGCGGGCCGACGTGGGTGACCTTGGAACACCAATCGGCTAAACTGGCTGCCGCGACCCCGATTTCGGGTGTTGGCGGACGAGGGAGCAGTACCCGCCTAGGACAAGACTGACTCGCAGGAGGAGTCTCGTCATGGCATGGGTGATTCTGGTGCTCTCCGGAATTCTGGAAGCCGTCTGGGCGGTAGCGCTGGGGGAGTCACGCGGTCTGCGCCGGCGGGTGCCGACGGTGGTGTTCGTCCTCGCCCTCATCGGCAGCATGATCGGCTTGGCCCTGGCGATGGGTACCGTGCCGACCGGCACCGCCTACGCGGTCTGGGTCGGTATCGGCGCGTCCCTGACCGTGCTCTGGGCGATGGTCCGACGCCAAGAGGCCGCGACCATGGCACGTCTGTTGATGCTCGCGCTGCTCGTCGGTTCGGTCGTCGGACTCAAGGTGGTCAGCTAGCCATGGCGTGGGCAGTCCTGCTGGTCAGCGCCGTACTCGAGGCGGTCTGGGCCACCGCGCTCGGCGAGTCCGGCAATTTCACCAATCCGCGGGCCACCGCGGTATTCGTGGTGGCGCTCGTGTTCAGCATGCTCGGCCTGGCGCATGCGACGAAAACCATTGCGATCGGTACTGCCTATGCCATCTGGACCGGCCTGGGAGCGGCGCTGACGGTCGGCTTCTCGATCGTGACCGGCGACGAGTCGGTGAGCGTCGCGAAGGTGGTGTGTCTTGCGGGTGTCATCGTGGCGGTGGTCGGGCTCAAGGTGCTGCCCGGACATTCTGGTGCCGGCCGCGGGTTGGTACGTGTGACACGTCCCACAGCCGGGGTACCCCGGCGACGTGACCAACACTGATTCGCGCCCTGCCGCCGTCCGTCAGCAAGCGCAGCGACACGCTGACCAGGCCCGACGCAAGATGGCGCAGCGGCGCGCCGAGAGCGCGGACGACGGGGTCAGCGGCTGGCTCAACCAGCGCACCGGGCAGTGGGATCTGGGTGGGCAGGACGAGACGACGATGCAGCGCCAGAAGTACCTGTGGAACTTCTTGGTGGATCACTGGTTCCGGATGGAGTTCGACGGCTGGGAGAACCTGCCCGACCCGCCTGTGTTGCTGGTCGGAATCCACTCCGGCGCCCCGTTCGTCTGGGACGCCTGGACGGTCGGGGTGCAGTGGTGGCGCCGGTTCGGGCAGGAGCGCACCCTGCACGGCACGGCCCACGATGCGCTGATGGCGATGCCGGTGATCGGCCGGTACTTCCGGGCGATGGGGGTGTTGCCTGCCGCGCCTGATTCGATGGCCACGGCGCTGGCCGAGGGCCACGACGTGGCGGTTTGGCCGGGCGGTGAGGTGGACTCGCTGCGGCCGTGGAGCGAGCGTGACGTCGCGAATTTGGCCGGCCGCACCGGATTCGTGCGTATGGCGATCAAGGCGGGAGTACCGATCGTGCCGATCGCGACCGTCGGGGGAGCCGATGCGATGCCGGTGCTCATCCGTGGTGACGGGCTGTCGCGAGCGCTGCGACTGGACAAGCTGTTGCGGCTCAAGGTTTTTCCGCTCGCCGTGTCACTTCCGTGGGGTGTTGCGCCGGCGGCCCTGCCGCAGCTGCCGCTGCCGGCGAAGATCCGGACCCGGCTGATGCCGGCGGTGGAGGTCGACCACGATCCGTCCCGCGCCGAGGACGACGATTACGTCGAGCAGAAGTACCGCGAGGTGCAGGACAGCATCCAGAGCGGCATGGACGCGCTGGCCCGCAAACGGGCGCTGCCGCTGTTCGGCTGAGTGTTCAACCGCGATTTCGGCGCGCAAACCGCCGCTGGGCGAACGGAACCGCGCCGAAATCGCTCAAGCGAACACCGAGGTCAGGAATGTTTCTCGAGGTAGGCGTCGGCGTCCTTGTCACGATTGTCGATCCCGTCGATCGACTCCCGCTCGGCGTAGAACTGCAACCACTTCATGCCCAGCTCATGGCGCAGCTCCAAGGTCGCACTCTTGATGAAGTCCGGCATGGCTTCGCGCTCTTCCTCATCGAGGTGCTCGCCGTTCTCCTTGCGTGCCTTGAACACAGCCTCGAACCACTCCGTCGTACCCGGCTTGTGGTTACGTGACTCACGCACCGCATCGCGGATCGCGTTGTGGTCGGTGATGGCGTCCTCGGTCTCGTCCCGCGGGTCGCCCTCCGGGTTGCCCGGATCGTCGTCACCACCGTACTTGAGCAGGGCCGGATAGAAGACGGTCTCCTCGGCGTCGGCATGCGCGTCGAGCCGAGCGCTCAGCGTCGTCCAGATGGCTGCCAGCTCGTCGTGGGACGTGGCATCGTCGAGCCGGAAGAACTGGCGTCGCAGCCAGTCATGATCGGCGTAGATGAGATCGATGATGTCGGACATGGGCAACAATTGCCCCCCGCGTCGGTGATCGAAACCCCCGCGAGCAGGACTACTGTGCGCGCGCTACCGGCCTGCGCCGGAGGCAGCCACCTTCCGGGTCAGGTAGTCGATCTGAATGTGAATGGCGTACAGCACCATTGCGGGCAACACGATGAACGGGATGTTCTCGCCGACGAACTTGAACCACAGCCCGAACGCACCCTGGCCGATATCGCGAAAGGCGGCGCCCACCTCGGAGATGAAGTAGACGGCGGTGCTGCTCATCAGCACCGCGATTCCGGCGAAGGCCACCCACAGGGACCGGATCCGCTTCTCGATCGGAAGTGACTGCCGGACAAGCCGGGCCCACATGGTGATGACGACGATGCCCGTGATCACTCCGACCACTTCGAGGGCGAACGTCCACGGGTTGCCGCTGGCGTAGCGGGTGTCGGCGAGGCCGTATTGCCACCACAGCCATTTGATGCCCGGATCGTTCGTGGGAGTCCACCACCCCAGCGGATGGCCGATGAGGAACACCAACTCGTAGCAGATCTGGCTGAATGCGGTGTAGGGCAAGTAGAACAGCGTGAGCTCGGCGGCCTTCTCTTCGCGCAGGCGAACCTCGCCGGGCGCATCCCAGAGCAGCACCAGGGGAATCAGGATCGCCGGAATGCCGAACAGGAGGTTGGCGACCACGTCCGAGGTAAAGGTCGGTTCGATCACGCCGATCCCGACACCGATCGTCATCCCCACGAAGACCAGCCCGGTGAACAGTGCGGTGGCCACGTAAATCCGGACCCGGTGCGGCGCCCACGGACTGACGAGGTTCGGCTCGCGCTCAACAACATTGGTCATAGGGTGTCCTCATCGCCGATGATGGGGTCGCGTGCTGGAATTAATCCCGAACGGGAAAATATCACGCTTCGATGGTGTCTGGAACCGAAAGGCACGGTGTGCAGGAGTCAGCGGCGCCCAGGCAGCGTGGGCGGCCACGACAGATCACCCGCGAACGCATTGTGTCCGCGGCCCGCTCGTTGGCGTTCGATGAGCTGACCATGCAGGCAGTCGCCGATGTCCTGGGCGTGGACCCCAAAGCCCTCAACTATCACGTGGGCGATCGGGAAGCGCTGCGCGAGCTGGTTGCCGTCGAGGCGTTCGCGGTGGAGCTGAGCCGCATCGACATGTCCGCCTGCGGCGACTGGCGGGATGTCCTGCGCCGCTACGCCACGGCCCTTCGTGACGCCACGGTCACACTCGGCGAACTCGTGACCTATTTTCGTCTGCCCGCCAGCGGTATCGGGGCACTCGAACCCGTCGAGCGCGTTCTGCGGGGCCTTGTCGACGCCGGCTTCTCCGTCGGGGAGGCCGGCCACATCCTGCGCTTGGTCAGCGAGCTGGGTCATGCCGCGGGCCGGGAAGCGGTCTTCCTGTCCAGGAGCCGAGAGCACCCGTACGTCGCGGACGTCTCGGCTGCGCTGAGTACCGCTGCTGCAGAAGACTTTCCACTGTTGCGCCAGGTGGTAACCATCCGCGATGCCGCACCTGACGACGGACAGCAGCTTGACTTCAACCTGGACGTGCTCATCACCGGATTGGCGGCGAAGCTGTCCCAGCGGTGACACCGTCGGTGATCATTCCCGCGGTTCGTCCGACCCGACAGTGGCAATGTGGTCGGTATGGAATTCGGCATCTCGACCTTCGTCAATGACGACACCATCGACACCGTCTCGCTCGCCCGCGCGATCGAAGAGCGGGGCTTTGATGCACTCGCCGTCGCCGAGCACACGCACATCCCCGCCAGCCGGGAAACCCCGTACCCGCAGGGGGGCAACCTGCCGTCGGTCTACTACCGGACCCTGGATCCGTTCGTCACGCTCGCCGCGGCCGCGGCCGTCACCTCCAGCATCGAGCTGATCACCGGGATCGCCCTGCTCATCCAGCGCGACCCCATCACCACCGCCAAGGAGGCCGCCAGCATCGACCTCATCTCCGGCGGCCGGTTCGTGTTCGGCGTCGGGGCGGGCTGGAACCTCGAGGAGATGCGCGATCACGGCACCGACCCGAAGACGCGCGGCTCGCTGTTGGACGAACGCATCGAAGCCATCAAAGTGCTGTGGACCGATGAACCGGCCGAGTATCACGGCAAGTTCGTCGACTTCGAGCCCTCGTACGCACGCCCGAAGCCGGTCCGGAAACCGCATCCGCCGATCGTGATCGGTGGCGACTCGGACGCGACGGTCAAGCGAATCATCCGCCACCAGGCGGGGTGGATCTCCAATCCGCTGCCGGTCGAACGGCTGACCAAGCGCATCGAGCAGATCCGGTCGGGCGCCGGTCACGACGTGCCCCTGACGACGTTCGGCACGCCGATCAATCTCGACTACTGGCAGGCGCTCGACGGCCTCGGGTACCGCCAGGCGAATCTTTTGCTCCCGACGAAGTCGCGAGACGACAGCCTCCGGTTGCTCGACGACTATGCCCAAAAGGTTGCCCAGTACCGAGGCTAGCTCGTCTGTGATCCCCTGTTGTGGAGTCCGGTCCGGTACCGTACGGTCAATCTAGTTGATAAGCCCCCTTCGGGAACGTCGTACCGTCCGCGCCTGTCGCCGCTCATGAAAGGGTCACGGATGCAGCGGGTTTCGCTCGCCCGGCGGCTCAGCCAACGCTGGATGCTGCTGGTTGCGGTCGTGGTTGTCGCGGTAGCGGGCTTTGCTGTGTATCGGCTGCACGGCATCTTCGCCTCTCACGACGTCACCTCAACGCCCAGCGGGGCGGGCAACGACATCGTCCCGTTCAACCCCAAGCACGTGGTGCTGGAAGTGTTCGGTCCACCGGGCACCGTCGCGACCATCACCTACCTGGACGTGAACGCGCAGCCGCAACGCGCAGATGCGGTTACGCTGCCGTGGGCGTATGACACGACCACCACCCAGCCTGCGGTCTTCGTCAACGTCTCCGCCCAAGGTGACAGCGACTCGATCGGCTGCCGCATCAAGATCGATGACGTCGTCAAAGACGAGCGAACTGTGAACACGCTGAACGCCTTCACGTACTGCCTGGACAAGTCGGGATGACCCACCGGATTCCCGACTTCATCCGCCGGTATTCGGTTCTCATCGCAGTGTTCTGGCTGGGCCTTGCGGTGATGACCAATGTCTTCGTCCCGCAGCTCGAGACCGTCGCCGAGTCCCACAACGTCTCACTGAGCCCCCAGGACTCGCCGTCGCTGCTGGCCGCCAAACGCATCGGCAAGGTCTTCGGCGAATTCGACTCCGACAGTTCGGCGATGATCGTCCTGGAAGGTGACCAGCCGCTCGGCGCCGAAGCCCATCACTACTACGACGGCCTCATCAAGAAGCTGCAGCAGGACACCAAGCACGTTCAGCACATCCAGGACTTCTGGGGTGATCCGCTGACCGCCGCAGGCTCGCAGAGCGCCGACGGCAAGGCGGCGCTGGTTCAGCTGTATCTGGCCGGCAACCAGGGTGAGTCGCTGGCCAATGAGTCGGTCGACTCGGTGCGCAACATCGTCAACAACACGCCACCACCGCCGGGCCTCAAGGCCTATGTCACCGGCGCAGCGCCTCTGGTGACCGACCAGTTCGAGGTGGGCAGGCACGGCACATTGAAGACCACGCTGATCACCATCGGGGTGATCGCGGTGATGCTGTTCTTCCTGTACCGACGGCTCACCACGGTGTTCTTCGTCATCTTCACGGTGATGATCGAGCTGACCGCGTCACGCGGGTCGGTGGCCGTGCTGGCGAACGCCGGGATCATCCAACTGTCGACGTACTCGACAAACCTGTTGACGCTGTTGGTGATCGCCGCCGGAACCGACTACGCGATCTTCCTGCTCGGCCGCTTCCACGAAGCCCGCTATGCCGGGCAGGACCGAGTCTCGGCCTACAACTCGATGTACCACGGCACCGCGCACATCATCCTGGGATCGGGCCTGACGATCGCCGGCGCAGTATTGTGCCTGACCTTCGCCCGGCTGCCGTACTTCAACAGCCTGGGCGTTCCCGCCGGCATCGGCGTGCTCGTCGCCGTGGTCGCGGCGCTGACCCTGGCTCCGGCGCTGTTGGTCATCGGCCGCCACTTCGGTCTGTTCGAGCCCGCCCGCCCGATGCGCACCCAGGGCTGGCGGCGCATCGGCACCGCGATCGTGCGCTGGCCCGGGCCCGTGCTGGTGGTGACGGTCGCGATCGCGCTGATCGGTCTGATCGCCCTGCCGGCCTACAAGACCAGCTACGACGCCCGCGGGTACATGCCGGCCAGTGCGCCGGCGAACGTCGGATACACCGCCGCCGAACGCCACTTCTCGCAGGCCCGGCTCAATCCCGAGCTGCTGATGATCGAGACCGACCACGATCTGCGCAACTCCACCGACATGATCCTTCTCGAGCGCGTGGCCAAGGCTGTCTTCCACACCGAGGGCATCGCTCAGGTGCAGTCGATCACCCGCCCGCTCGGCACGCCCCTGGACCACACGTCTATCCCGTTCCAGATCAGCGCCGGAAGTGCCTCGCAGATCAACAATCTGCCGTTCCAGCAGGCCCGCGGGGAGGACCTGCTCAAGCAGGTGGACGTGATCAACAACTCGATCGACATCCTGCGCCAGCAGTACGCGCTGCAACAGCAGTCCAGCGCGGTCACCGACGAGCAGACCAAGGCATTTCAGGACACCGTCGCCACCGCCCAGGACCTGCGCAACAAGATCGCCAATTTCGACGACTTCTTCCGTCCGCTGCGCAGCTACTTCTATTGGGAGCCGCACTGTTTCGACATCCCGGTCTGTGCCGCACTGCGATCGCTGTTCGACGCCTTGGACGGCATTGACGCGCTCACCGATCAGCTGGGCAACGTCGCGGGTAGTATCGCCAAACTCGATGCGCTGCAACCCAAGCTGCTTGCTCTGATTCCGCCGCAGATCGCAAGTCAGCAGACCAACCGTGATCTCACCCTGACCAACTACGCCACCACCTCGGGAATCAACGACCAGTCGCAAGCGGCACTGCAGAATTCGACCGCACTGGGCCAAGCGTACGACGCGTCCAAGACCGACGACTCGTTCTACCTGCCGCCGGAAGCGTTCACCAACCCCGAATTCGTGCGCGGCATGAAGCTGTTCCTGTCACCCGACGGCAAAGCCGCGCGGATGATCATCACCCACGACGGCGATCCGGCGACGCCGGAAGGTATTTCGCACATCGACGGGATCCGGCACGCTGCGCAGGAAGCCGTCAAAGGCACGCCGCTGGCCGGCTCGAAGATCTATCTCGCGGGCACGGCCGCCACCTACAAAGACATCCAGGACGGTGCCGAGTACGACCTCATGATCGCTGGGATCGCGGCGCTGAGCCTGATCCTGCTCGTGATGATGTTCATCACCCGCAGCATCGTCGCCGCGTTCGTGATCGTCGGAACGGTGGCGTTGTCACTGGGTGCCTCATTCGGCCTGTCCGTGCTGATCTGGCAGGACATCTTCGGCATCCATCTGTTCTGGATCGTGCTGGCGCTGGCCATCATTCTGTTGTTGGCCGTGGGATCGGACTACAACCTGCTGCTCATCTCCCGGTTCAAGGAGGAGATCCATGCCGGTGTGAACACCGGCATCATCCGGGCGATGGCCGGGTCGGGCGCGGTGGTGACCGCAGCCGGTCTGGTGTTCGCCGCGACGATGGCGTCATTCATCTTCGCCGACTTGCGGATCCTCGGTCAGATCGGGACAACGATCGCGCTGGGCCTGCTGTTCGACACGCTGATTGTGCGGTCCTTCATGACGCCCGCGGTCGCGGCGCTGCTCGGCCGGTGGTTCTGGTGGCCGCTGAAGGTCCGTCCCCGCCCGGCCAGCCAGATGCTGCAGCCATATGGCACCCGCCAATCCGTCCGCCAGTTGCTGCTGTGGGAGGACGACGACCCCGTCACCACAGCGCCGAACTGACGAAAGTCCATCATGAACGTCCGCCCTGGGCGCCGAGTCTGCAATCGGGGCATCCACTCTGCGCTCAGTGCGCCGCTGAGGGCGCGAATCCCGCGCTGGGCGCAGACTCGATGCCGGCGAGCATCGTTGTTGCCCTGACGAAAGTCAGGCGTTGCCAACGGAAGTGAGCTGATCGGTGTCTTCGTTCTCCGACACCGGGATATCCCGAAGCTTGCTTTTCATCCCGGCGACCCGGCGCAACTGAGCGGCCATGTTCATCGACGTGAGCATCGGGATACCGCCGATGAACGTCCGAAACGATGGGTTACCGCCGTCGAGGTGGAGCATGAACAGGCAGCCGACCACATAAAAGAAGCCAATGGTGAAGAGCGCCGCGGGAATGGCATACGCCAGCGGTGATCGAGCGTCGGCGACCAGCTCGCTGGCGTAGTCGAATTCGTCCTGCGACAGCGGCTCCCGCTTGCGGACCTTGGCCAGCACCATCTTGTGGGCGCCCACCTGGTCGCCCATCGGATGGGACGTGCGCCGCTCCAGGCGGGCGATGTAGACGAATACGCAAGTGGCGAAAACGATCTCCAGCACAGCGGCAAGAATCGTCAGATCACCCCAGGGGCCAAGGTTCACGTAGTCGCTCCTCTTCTGCACGCGCGAATACCACAGAAACGTTACCCGATCTAACTAAGGGACGTGGCCCCGGCTGCGGGCCTAACTTCCCGCGGCGCGGGCCCGGTCTCGGCGGCGTTTGTTGTACATGGCCTGGTCGGCATGCTCGAGGACACCGTCGATCGAGCGTCCGTCACCGGTCCGGTGGGCGGCGAAGCCGATGGTCAGCCGCGCGGGAACCTGCCTGCCCTCGCTGACTGTCACCGCAGTGCTCGCCAGCTGATCGGTGATCCGATCGGCCAGGCGGGCGAGCTCCCAGTCGTTGACGGAATCTGTGATCACCAGAAATTCGTCACCGCCCCAGCGGGCCACCGTGTCGTCATCGCCCACCGCAGCTCGCAGGCAGGCGGCGACCTCGACGAGCAGTCGATCACCGGCGCGGTGGCCGTATTGGTCGTTGACGTTCTTGAACCGCTCGATGTCGCAGAACAGAATGCCGTAACCCCGTCCGCTGACGTCGAGTTGTTCGAGCCGGATCCAGCCTGCCGACCGATTGGCGACCCCGGTGAGGGGATCGGTGGCGGCCTGCCGAGCCAAGTCGGCCTCGCGAATCCGATCGGCCGTCACATCCACGATCTGCGATACGAAGTAGCGCGGTTGATCTCGCGGTGCGTTCACGACGACGACGGTCAGTGCGCCCCATACGATGCGTCCGTCGGCGGCGATATAGCGTTTGTCGATCCGGTAGGAGCGCCGCCGTCCTTCCAGGCATTCGGTGAGGAGCGCGAGGTCGGCGTCGAGATCGTCGGGGTGGGTGATCTCTTGGAAGGTCAGTTCGGCCAGTTCACGTTTGGTGTACCCGAGCATGTTTCGCAGCGCGCGGTTGGTGCGCAGGAATGTTCCGTCCAAGCCGACGACAGCCATGCCGATCGGCGAATGGGCGAGGGCGAGTTCAAATCGCCGCTCCCCCAACAGGTCCACCGCCGTCGGCAACAGGTCGGTCGATGCCGCCGCCGCCGCAGGCGGAAACCCGTGCACGAGAGGACGTGGCCGGCTGAGGTAATAGCCTTGTGCCGAACTGATGCCCACCGAGTTGACGGCGTCGAGTTCACCTTGTGTCTCAACGCCTTCGGCGATCACCGTCGCGCCCATCTGGCCCGCGAGTTCGGCGATGGCGTGCGCCAGCCGGCGCCGCGCATCGTCGACGTCGATGTGGCGGGTGATCGACTGGTCGATCTTGACGAACTCCGGACTCAACTCCAGCACGTGGGAGAAGGAGGAGAATCCCGCACCCACGTCGTCGACCGCCACCCGGACGCCCTGGGCGCGGCAGGGCTCCAGCGCGTCGTCGAGGGCGCCGTAGTCCAGGACAGCGTCATGTTCGGTGAGCTCCAGCACAATTCGCGTCGGGTCGACATCGGCCAGCATCTGAGTCCACGGAGCGACCAGCGCCGCGGACGGAGAGATGTTCACCGCGACGAAAATGTCCTCGGGCAGTTGCGGCACCATCGAGATGACGCGCGCCACGATCGCGGTCTCCAATTCGATTCCGAGGCCCAGCAGTGCCGCCTGGGCAAGGAATCCGTCGGGGCGAAACGGTTCGCGAGGGAACCGGGCCAGCGCCTCTACGCCCACGACCTTGCCGGTCGCCACGTCGTGAACCGATTGGAACACCATTTCGAAGTCGCGCTGATACACCACGCGCCGTATCGAAGCGCGTTGCGCGGCGGTGGTGTCCCGACCGCTGTCCGGGGATTCGATCAGTGAGCCTATGAGTTCGGCGATCTGCTTGACGATGCGAAGGTCGATATCGGCCAGATAGGGCTTGGCGTCGCGGCTGACCGCACACACCATGCCGACCGTCGTGCCGGTGCGATTGAGCACCGGCACACCGACGTAGGCGCCCAGTCCGAATTCTCTGGTGATGGGCAGGGCATCGGTGGTCTGGTTGGCGCTGGTATCGGGGATGATTCCGGGCAATCGCCCGTCGATCACGCGCACACAATACGAATCGAACAGGGACGCGCGGTCACCCGAGGACAGTCCCATCGCATCGGCGTCACCGTCGAGCACCTCGAACGTCTGGACGCCGTCACGAAAGGAGGCAAGCCATGCCGTCTCCAGTCCGAGCCGGTTCCGCAGCAGACCCAGCAACGTTCGGACAAGTTCGACGGGAAGCTCCGCCCCGTCTTCCACGAGCGGTTCGTCGACCCCGTCGAACCCCATAGGCACCAGTAGACCGCACCACCGGGGAATCTGCACCGGAATGCCACTGTCGGTAAGACAGGCTGCCTAGGCGCCATATTGCGAAGTTCAGAGACGGCAACGGAAGGCGCGCGGTTGGCCAGTCGGCGCCGCGTGGCGACTCTCGCCCAGCGTCTTCTGGGCGACCCGCACCGGGGTGTAGGCCTGGCGGTGTTGCTGGCGGCGACCGGGGTCACCGCCCGGCCAGGTGAGCCGTGTGTTCGGGCGGTGACGGTCGCAGCTCGTCGTGCCGCGAAACATGAGTCTGCTGCGGGGTTCCGGATCAAACTGCCGTTCAGTCGATCCGATGTGCACGCTTACCGGACGCGGCGGCGGTGCGGTCGATAATCTGCACTTTGCGTTTGCGCGGCCTCGTGTGAACGCACCGCACCGCACCGACAGAACGGAACGCAGTGAGACTGCTCATCGGATACCTGGCCACCCCTGGCGGCGCCGACGCGTTGGCCCTGGGCGTGCGGTTGGCCAGGACACTCGGCGCCGAGCTGGAGATCTGCTCGGTGCTGCCGGTTCCCATTCCCCTTGACTCCGAATATCAGAGCGAACTCGCCACCCAGGCCACGCAGTGGCTGCGGGAAGCCCAGAAGTCGGTTCCGGACGACGTCACCGCGCACATCCACGTGAGCTTTCACGAATCCTTCGCCGAGGGCATCAGCCGGGAAGCCGAGCGGCTGGAGGTGGCCGCGATAGTGGTCGGCGGATCGGGTGGCTTCGCCGCCGGATTTTCGCTGGGCTCCGTCGTCAACGAACTGTTGCATTCGGCTCCCGTCCCGGTGGCCGTTGCCCCGCGCGGCGTTCGGCACTCCGACGTCGAACGTGTCCGCAGCATCACCTGCGGGGTCGGCACCCGGCCGGGCGCCGAGCATCTGCTCGACCTCGCGGTGCGCGTCAGCACTGCCGCAGGAGTTCCGTTGCGCCTGGTGTCACTGGTCGCACTCGACCACTACGGCTCGAGAAGCACAGTCAGCGCCGACGTGACGCGCCAACAGGCGCTCGACCACGCCGCGGCAATTCTGGCGGCCGCCGAGTCGTCGCTGCCCACCGGGTTCCCGGTCACCGTGGTGGTCGCCGACGGCGCCACGGTCGAGGCGGCTGTGGAGAAGCTCGACTGGCGCGACGGCGATCTCATCATCGTCGGCTCCAGCCGGCTGGCTCAACCGAGACGGCTGTTCCTCGGCTCGACGGCAGCGAAGATGATGCGGGTCCTGCACGTGCCCCTCGTCGTCGTTCCCGGCCCCGACAGCGCCGCCGATCACTAGGAAGGCAAAGAACTTGTCGCAAAACGCATCTCCGCCGAGATCGCACCTCTCGAGGTCGCTCGGGTTGTGGGCCGTTGTCGGTCTGGGGTTGGGCTACATGACACCCATGACGGTCTTCGACACCTTCGGGATCGTCTCGGGCGAAACGAACGGGGTGGTACCGCTCGCCTACATCGTGGCTCTGGTTGCGATGGTGTTCACCGCGATCAGCTACGGCCGGATGACCCGGGTCTACCCGTCGGCGGGTTCGGCCTACACCTACGCCTCGGAGACCATTCACCCGAACTTCGGCTTCGTGGTCGGATGGTCCTCGCTGCTGGACTATCTGCTGCTTCCGATGGTGAACGCGGTCATCGCCCGCATCTACTTCGAGTCGTTCTTTCCCTCGGCGCCGTCGTGGGTCTTCGTGCTGGTGTACGTCGCCTCCATCACCGCGCTGAATTACCTGAGTATGAAAGGAACCTCGCGCGTCAACGGAATTCTCGTGGTGTTCCAGGTCGTACTCATCGGCGCCTTTCTGGTCTTGGCGGCGATGGCGCTGAGCAAGGGCGTCGGTGCGGGAACGATCTTCACCCTCGATCCGCTTGTCCACGAGGGCGTCCAGATGCAGGCTGTCGTCGCCGGGGCGACCGTCGTCTGCTTCTCGTTCATCGGCTTCGATGCGATCACCATGTACTCCGAGGAAGCGAAATCGCCGGACATCGTGCCAAGGGCAATTGTTTTGGCATTGCTCATCGGCGGCGCCATCTTCTTCGCTGCGGCATGGTTCAGCCAGTCGGTGTTCCCGACCCTCGACGGGTTCGAGGTCACTGATGACACGCTGCCCGAGATGGCGCTGAAGGTCGGCGGCATGTTGTTCAAGGTGTTCTTCGTGTCGGCCGCGCTGGCCGCGGTCGTGGCGTCGAGCCTCGCGTCGCATGCCAGCGTCGCGCGGATGATTTACGTGATGGGCCGCAATGGCAGGGGACGCTTCGGGCGGTTCCTGTCCTACATCCACCCGCGGTTCCTGACCCCTGCCCACGCCGTCATCATCGTCGGCGTGGTGTCACTGCTCGCGGTGAAATTCACCCTGGAATTCGCCTCGTCGATGATCAACTTCGGCGCCCTCATCGCATTCACCGTGGTGAACCTGACGATCATCGTGTTCTTCGCTTTCCGGATGAAACGGCGGGGCACTCCGAAAGAGATCTTCACCAATATCGTGCTGCCCGCGATCGGCATGGCGCTGACCGGCGCGCTGTGGGTCAACCTGCATTTCGATGCGCTGCTCTACGGCGGCATCTGGCTGGCGATCGGGATCGTGGTCTTGGTCTACCTGACCAAGGGTTTCCGCGACCAGCTGACGATGCGGATCGAAGAGGAGACGCTGACCGAAGAAGGTACGCCGGTAATCCACATCAAACACGGGCAGAACTGAGCGGACGCTTACCGGCCGTTCGACCCCAACATTTGCTGATTTTCCGATTGGCTGCTTGTCCGGGCCTGCCCGGCGGCACACTTGTGGAACGAATTGTTGTTCACGAAAAGAGTCCGGGGGTGAGAGTCCGAGTGCTTGTGCGGGACCTCGCGCGGGAGGGAACACTGATCCAGTGCTGATGGATGGCGTGGTGGAGGGGCCCACGACAACCGATAGCAAGCAGACGGTCCTGGTGGTCGACGACGACGCGCGACTCCGGGACTTGCTGTGCACTGTGCTGACCTCGCTGGACTGCGAGCTTCTCCAGGCTGGTTCGGGCGAAGAGGCGCTCACCGCACTGCTGCAGCGCAAGGTCGCGGTGATCGTGCTGGACATCAACATGCCGGGGATGGGCGGATTCGAGACGGCACAACTGATCCGCGAGGCCGACGAGTTGGCCTCGACGCCGATCATCTTCCTCACCGGCCAGGCGGACGACGGGGATCTCGATCGCGGCTACGACCTCGGCGCGGTCGACTTTCTGCTCAAGCCGGTTTCGGCAGCGGTGCTGTACGCCAAAGTGAAGGCTTTGCTGGAGCTGGATCGGTCCTTTGCAAGGGTGCGCATCGAGGCAGCGAAGCTGCATGAACAACAACTTCAGATCGCCCGAGCCGCCGAGAGTCGGCAGCGCGAGGAGTTGGCCCTTGCGCGACGGCGGGCGAGGTTGGCAACCATCTTCACCGAAGGCAGTCTTGATCTGGCCGCACTGGAGAAGACCATCGTCACCGAGCTGAGCCGCATTTTCTCCGCGGAGTGCCTGCTCCGAGTGCCCGTTCGTGACAACGATTGGCACGAAACGTTTTCGGATCCGGAGGCGGATCGAACACCGGAAGCGGTGCAGTCGTGGCTTGCTACGCAAGTGGCCGGCGCCGTCCGGGGCGTCACGCCGCACGCGGCGGTGTTGGTCGAGGAGTTGATGGCTCGCGGTGAACATGTCGGCTTCATCTGCGTCGGCCGAACCGACGGCCCCGCCTTCTCGGAAGTCGAAGCGGCGCTGTTCCGCGGCGTCTCGGCGGCGGCCGCACTGGCGATTTCCAACGCCACCCTCTACCGCGTTCAAGCCGAGTACGCCGCCGTCATGCAGGCCACCGCCGACGCGATTCTGGCCGTGGACGTGTCGGGCGCCATTCGCAGCTGCAACAAAGCTGCAACGGCTCTGTTCAGCGGGGACGCCGACACCCTGATCGGCCGGTCCATCGTCGAGCTCGCGGTTGCCGACGACCGGCAGCTGCTGGAGGAACAGCTGGACGTCACCTTGACGACGCGCCGAGAGGTCTCTCTTGAGATGGCACTTGCCGCCGCCGACGGTCGTCCCGTCGACGTCATGATCACGTTGTCGCCGATCGGCGACTCGATCGATCTGCACGTCGCCGTGGTAGTTCATGACCTGACCGAGATCAAACGCGCCCAGACCGAGATCAGGCGGCTGGCCAGTCACGACCCTTTGACTGATCTGGCGAACCGTCGGGAGCTCAACGACCGGCTGTCGGCCTTGAGCGGGGAGCGGCGCAGCCCGCCGGACCTGGTCGCCTTGTTGTACGTCGACGTCAATCAATTCAAAACGGTCAACGACACCTACGGCCACGACACCGGGGACGAACTGCTGGTGGAAGTGGCTGGGCGCCTTCGAGCCGCGGTACGGGACGAGGACACCCTGGTCTGCCGGGTGGGCGGAGACGAGTTCATCATCGTGATCGAAGGCGTGCCCTCGCCGGAGGCGGCCGCATCGGTGGGAAACAGGATCCTCGAGCGTGTGCAGTCGCAATTGGTGCACTGTAAGAACGCGACGCTGCGTCCGTCGCTCAGCATGGGCATCGCCTGCCTGGGTGCCAGTGCGCACACTCCCGAGGAATTGCTCATTCAGGCCGATATGGCCATGTTCGAGGCGAAGAAGGAACGAGCGGGCGTGTGTGTGCTGTACACCGACCAGATCGGGTCGCGGCACCACGGAAAGGCGCATCTGAGAGCGGAGGTGTCCGGCGCTATCGTGCGATCTGAACTTCGGGTGGCTTACCAGCCAATTGTCAACGCCGCCAACGGCGCTCTGTTCGGCATTGAGGCCCTGGTTCGCTGGCGGGTCAGCGATGAAGAGATGCCGGCAAAGGACATCATCGCCTTGGCCGAGAGTGCCGGACAGATCGGCCCGCTCGGCCGATGGATCGTGACCCGCAGCTTGGAGGACTACGCGTCCCTGCGGTTGAACGACCTGAAACTGCATGTGAATCTGTCGCCGGTCCAGGTGCTCGACGGCAGCTTCCTCGACTACCTGATCGGGGCTCAGCAAGACAGTGGGATATCTCCGGAGAGCATCTGCCTGGAACTCACGGAGCGGACGTTCAATGGAGATCCCGCCCGTGTGCAGTCGGTTCTGTCCCGTGCGCGCGACGCCGGGTTCCGCTTGGCGATACAGGATTTCGGTGTAGAGCATGCCAGCTTGGCCAATCTGCTCCGTGTTCCGGTCGACTGGCTGAAGATCGATCGCTCGTTCGTAGCTGACGTGCACAAGGACGAGCGGGTACAACGGCTTGTTCGCAGCCAGATCGCCCTTGCCGCCTATATGGAGGTCGACCTCATAGCTTCAGGCGTCGAGAATCAACAACAAGCCCATTGGCTCCGGGACGCGGGATGTGTTCTGCAGCAGGGCTTCTTGTATGCACATCCGGTCGAGTCGACCGACCTGGGCACGAATGTGGCGAAGCTGACACCAGTTTTGGCAGACCAAGGTCCGGGCTCGAAAGAGTCTGCCCTTAAGAGCGGTCCGCACACGGGAGAGTGATGGTGGATGACCGGAACTGAGAAGGTGTCGAGGATGTCGCTTCGGCAGCTGATTTGGACGTGCGTGGGCATGATCACCCTCGTCTTCGTGGTGTCCATGTCGATCTTCCTCGCCGCACGCTTCGCGGTGGCGGACTCGGTGCATCAACTCAGTGGCAGGATGTTGCCCGCCCAGGACAATGTTGCGGCGTTGAGTAGGGCTTACATAGACCAGGAGACCGGCCAACGCGGGTTCCTGCTCACCGCGAACCCAGCACTCCTCGATCCGTACACCCAGGGCAGAGCCGAGGCGGATCGGCTCGTTGCCAAACTCCGTACCGACCTGGCAGGTGATCCCGAGGGGAGCCAAGAGCTGTCTGCTGTCGTCGCCGCCGCCTCGGCGTGGGCCGGCCAAGCCGCCGAACCCCAGATCGCGGCCCGTCGCGCCGGTCCCATACCGCCGGATCAGCTCGAGTCGATGACGCAGTCGGGCAAGCGCTTGTTCGACGTGCTGAGGACAGAACTGTCGGCCCTGCAGGCCCGTGCGAACCACATGATCGACGCGCAGTTGAAGCGGGTCAATTCCGCGCAGCTGATCGCAAATGTCGCCCAAGGCGTAGCGTCGGCCCTGCTGCTGGCCGTCGTGGTTGCGTCTATCTGGCTGTCGCGCCGACTGCTGACCCGTCCGGTCAACAGCGTTCTGAGTGACGTGACGGCGGTCGCCGAGGGTGCCTACGAACGGCCGATCCGCAGCCTCGGTCCACGCGAGGTGGCCGTGCTCGCCGGTGCTGCGGAAACCATGCGCAACAATCTGCACGTTGCGAATGAGCGCCTCACCCACCAGTCCGCTCTGGATGAAAAGGCACGCCGCGCCAAGGAGATTCAGGCCCAACTGTTGACCGAGGTGCAGGCTACGACCGATCTGGCGACGGCTGGCGCGACAATCGTCTCGCGCACCGCACAGGCGCTCGGCGCCAATCACGGGGCACTGTATCTGCGTCAATCCAATGACGACCGGTTCGCCCTCATCGCCTCGTACGCATTCCACCGCCGCAAAGACCTACCCAACTCGTTCGGGCTGGGAGACGGTCTGGTCGGTCAATGCGCGTTGGAGGGCAACAGGATCGAGGTGACCGGCGCGCCCGCGGACTACGTCGAGATCGTCTCCGGATTGGGAAAGACCGAGCCGGTGTCGCTGATTCTGACGCCCATCAAGTTCGAGTCCGAGGTGCATGGTGTTCTCGAGCTGGCGTCCCTGCGGCTGTTCACCGACGAGGACATCGAGCTCTTGGACAGCATCACCCTCGGAGCCGGCGTCGCTATCAACGCAATTGAATCGGCGCAGAAGACCAGCGAGTTGTTGCGACTGTCGCAGGCGCAGACCGAGGAACTGCAAGCCCAGGAAGAAGAGCTGCGGACGGCGAACGAGCAGCTGACCCAACGCGAGGACCAGTTGTCGGCGCAGAATGCCGAACTGGAGGAGACGACCGAGGAACTGCGCTCGCAGCAGGAGGAACTCAAGGCGAGTTCGGAACGGTTGGAGACCCAGGCGCAGTCGCTGGCGACCAAGAACGAAGAGCTGCATCGGCTCAGCCAGACCCTCGAGGCGAAGGCGGAGGAACTGGCTGTTTCGTCGCGGTACAAGTCGGAGTTCCTGGCGAACATGTCGCATGAACTGCGCACACCACTGAACAGCATTCTGATCCTCGCTGGTCTCCTGGCCGATTCCGATGATCCGCTCACCGACAAACAGCAGGAGTTCGCCGAGACGATTCAACAGTCCGGCAAGGACCTGTTGAACCTCATCGACGAGGTCCTCGACCTCGCCAAGGTCGAATCCGGATCCCTGCGCCTCGAGCGCGAAGTGATCGCGGTGAGCGATCTCGTCGCCTTCCTCGAACGCACGTTCCGGCCCATAGCGGAGAACAAGGGCGTGGACTTCCGGGTGGTGGTGAGTGGCTCTGCCCCAGCACAACTCACCAGTGACTACACGCGGGTGAAACAGATTGCGAAGAATCTGATCGCCAATGCGATCAAGTTCACCGACCAGGGATCGGTGACGGTGACGCTCTCGGCGGCAGGTGACAAGAAAGGCGATCCGGGCACGGGTTATCTGGCAATGGCCGTCGCCGACACCGGGATCGGCATCGACGAGAATGATCACCACCTGATCTTCGAGTCCTTCCAGCAGGCAGCCCGGGGCACCACCCGGCAGTACGGCGGCACCGGACTGGGGCTGGCCATCAGCCGGGAACTGGCCCGCAACCTCGGCGGTGAGATCACGCTCCGCAGCGTGCTGGGCGAAGGGTCGACGTTCACCTGCCTCCTGCCTGTCGCAAGTCCGCAGGGGGCCGAATCGGCAACGCCCGCCACCCCGACATCCGCAGGAGTGCCGAGAACCGCGGCGGCCGAACCGGTCCCGTCGCAGGTGGCTAACGGGGCGGGGCCGGCAAGGGAGACATCGTCGCCGGAAATCGACGGCGCGTTCGCGCGCATCGGTGCGGTGGACATATCGGACATCGATTGGCCGCGCGGAACAAAGCCGGTCCTGTTGGTCGTCGAGGACGACCCCACGTTCGCGGGGTTGTTGGTCGAACTGGCCACAGAAGCCGGTTTCGACGCGGTCGTCACCGCCAGCGGGCGAACGGCGCTGGCGCTGGCCAAGGAACGCCAACCCGCCGCGATCACCTTGGATATCGGGTTGCCGGATATGGCGGGCTGGGTGGTCCTCGATGTGCTCAAGCATGACCTCGCCACGCGCCACATCCCGGTCAACGTCATCTCTGGTTCCAATGACGACGGCCGCGGTCGGCGGATGGGCGCCATTCACACGTTGAACAAGCCCGCCGACGTCGCCGACCTCCGTTCGATGTTCGGTGCGGTCGCCGAATTCCTGAAGCCGGGACCGCGACATGTGCTGGTCGCCGAGGACGACGCCAGCCAGCGTCAGGTCGTCAGGCACATGATCGAGAGCGACGACATCGCGATCACCTGCGTCGGCACCGGTCAGCAGGTACTGGCCGAACTGGCCGGCCCGACGTCCTACGACTGCCTGGTCCTCGATCTCGGGCTGCCCGACATGGATGGCATCGACCTCATCGAGCGGGTCAAGGACCAGCTCAAGCAGAAACACTTGCCGGTAATCGTGCACACCGGGCGGGAATTGACGGTGGCCGAGACGCAGCGCCTCGAAGTGCTTGCCTCCGCGATCGTGTTGAAGAACGCAAAGTCGCCGGAGCGGTTGCTGGACGAAACGGCGCTGTTCCTGCATCGCGTGGCCAACGACATGCCCGACTCGGCTCGCGAAATCCTGTCGAACCCCAAGCGAATCGACGAGAGTCTGAAGGGCAACACCGTGTTGCTCGTCGACGACGATGTCCGCAACGTCTTCTCACTGGGCAGCGCGCTGAAGCGGTACGGCATCACGGTGATTCCCGCGCGTAACGGGCAGGAAGGGCTCGACAGCCTGGCCGCCCACCCGGAGGTGGGTCTGGTGCTGATGGACATCATGATGCCCGTCATGGACGGTTACGAGGCGATGCGCCGGATCCGGTCTGAATCACGTTGGCGCAGTCTGCCTATCGTGGCGCTGACCGCAAAGGCGATGAAAGGCGACCGCCAGAAATGTCTGGATGCGGGGGCCTCGGACTACGTCACCAAACCGGTCGACATGGATCAACTCACATCGGTGCTGAGGGTCTGGCTCGGAAGTCGGTTACGTGGCCAGCAGGGGGCGGCAAGCACCAATGACTGATCCCGCGGAGAACGACCCGGCTCGGTCCAAGGAACTGGTGGCGATCGAGGCGGAAGCGTTCTTCTACACGGTATTCGAATTCCTCGGCTACGACTTTCGCCACTACACGGATGCGTCGCGCAACAGGCGGCTGATGGCGTTCGTCGACCGCCATTCGCTGGGCAGCATCTCCACAGCGCAGGACCGGGTGCTTCGCGATCCGAGCCTGCTGGCCTCGTTTCTGTCGACGATGACGGTCAACGTGACCGAGATGTTCCGGGATCCCTTGGTGTTCGCCAAGATCCGCACGGAGCTGGTGCCGAGGCTGGCCACCTATCCCCGGATCCGGATCTGGGTGGCGGGGTGCGCGACAGGGGAGGAGGCGTACTCCGTGGCCATCATGCTGGACGAGGCCGGCCTGCTGGATCGGTCCACCATCTACGCCACCGATATCGATAGCGATTCGCTCCGTGTTGCCGCAGCGGCGATCTACCCCGCCGACACGATGGTGGGCGCGACGCGCAACTACCAGGCCAGCGGGGGCGAAAGGCCGTTCTCGGACTGGTATATCGCCAAGTACGACAGATCCATTCTGAGCCCCACCCTGCGGTCGAGACTCGAGTTCTTCTCCCATAATCTGGCCACCGACAGCACATTCGGCGAGTTCCATCTGATCCTGTGCAGAAACGTCTTCATCTATTTCGAGGAGACGTTGCAGCGCAGGGCCGAGCGCATGTTCTGGGAAAGCCTGGCTCCCTTCGGAAATCTCGTCATCGGTCCACGTGAAGGCCTCACCGTCGACGGCATGCGGTTGTTCAAGGCGCAGGACCGCCGGCTGGGGATCTACGCCAAGAGCCAGAACCAGCGTGCCCGGCCCTGACGTCGTCGTCATCGGCGGTAGCGCCGGGGGCATCAAGGCGTTACGCGGAATCTTCGAGACTCTCGGCGACGCCCGCAACATCGTGATGTTCGTGGTGTTGCATCGCGCGCCTCAGTACGCGGGACTCGACCGGGTCCTGCAGGGCTACACCGCAATCCCGATTCGTGAACCGACCACCAGTCCCTGGGCGTGTTCCCCTGGGGAAGTGACGTTGGGCCCGGCCGGCTACCACCTGCTGGTGGGCAACGACCGGAATCCGTCGATGGAACCGGCGAGCCCGGTCGAGCAGTACGAGACGGGCCCCGGTGTGCGTGCCCACCTGACACTGGACGCGCCGATCCTGCACTCGCGCCCCTCACTTGACGCGTTGTTCTCCAGCGCGGCGCAACTGGTCAATTCGGTGACGGCCGTGCTGCTTTCGTGCGCCAGCGACGACGGAGCCCGGGGCTGCGAAGACGTGAAGGCCGGCGGGGGCCGCGTTGTTCTCCAGGATCCGGACACGTGCGAGGCGGCCGTAGCCGTCAATGCCGCCCTGCGCCGGCTGGATCCGGATCACGTCGCGGATCCAGCGGGCATCGGGCGATGGCTTTCCGGGAGAGGCGGGTGACACCGCCTCAGCTGAACCGCACGTTCATCGTCGCCAGACCGAAGATCTTCTTGCCCGTCGACTTCGCGCCGATAAGGACGACGCCCGAGCGGGTTTCGGGATCCAGCGATTTGACCTTGCCGCTGAACTCGATGTCGGCACCCTCCTTGGCCGAGACGACCGCGGGCTGCGACAGCCGCACTGCGAAGCGGGTGACCGCTCCCGGGTCGCCCGACCAGACCGAGTGGTATCCGGCGCCCAGGCCCATGGTCAACATGCCGTGAGCGATCACGTCGGGGAGACCCGCCAGCTTGGCGATGTCCTCATCCCAGTGGATCGGGTTGGCGTCGCCGGCCACGCCGGCGTAGTTCACCAGATCGCCCCGGGACACCCGCGTGTGGTGGGCGGGTAGCTCCTCACCCACCGTCAGGTCGTCGAACGACCGCGTCCCCGGTGAACGGGTCAGCCCGCCCTCCGAGATCCGGACCTCGCCTTCGGGGCGCAGCTCCTTCTCGTAATCTGCGTCGTCTCCGCCGATGTCGAGAATGTTCATGTCATGCATCATCGCGTTCTGGACCGCGATCTTCACGCCCGCATCGATGTCCTCCGCGGTCACTCCGACGACGGTGGTGTGCAGGGTGTGCACCCGTTCGCCGTGAGTGTCGGTGAACGTGTTGGTGACGGTGATGAAATCTCGTCCCGCGGTCCGGCGCACCGAGGTCAGCTCGACGTCGATCACGAGTTCGTCGCCGGCGACGATCGGGCGATGCTGCTCGAAGACCTCTTCGGTCTGCAGGTAGGTGTCATAGCCGACGACGATGGACTCGAACATCCGGCGGTTGCACTGCATGCCCGGCGCGGAGGTGAAGGTCAGCGGCGCGATGACGTCTGAATAGCCCAGCTCAGCCGCCGCGGTGACGTCCCAGTGGGCAGGGTGATAGTCCTGCACCGCGCGGGCGTATTCGCGGAGCTTCTCCCGGCCGACGAGGTAGGTGCCGTCCATCCGGTAGTAGTGGCCGACCCGCGCTTCAATCGGCGACGTTTCTGCTGGTGCGGTCATAGATGCTCAACTTTTCTATCGGCTTGTTCACTGAAGCCGACCACAGCACCCTAACGCGCAGAGAACATAGCGTGACACGCCGATACGATTCGGCTGTCAAGGAGAACCGAGCGTACGGCGGTTGGGGTGAGCAATGAAGGGAGCGCCCGCGGCCTGCCCCTATTGCGGGGCTGACCTCGACGCAGGCGGCACCTGCGCGCGTTGCGGCGGCGTGCTGACGCCCACCCCGCCGACGGGCTGGCGGCCGGATCCCACCGCCCGCTACGAAGGCCGGTATTACTCGGCCGGGCACGCCACCAACCGGGTCCGCAACGGCAGGTCCGAGTCGAGTGACCCCGTCGGCGGGCAGATGTTGCCGTCTTACGTCGAAGTGCCGGTGGCTCGATCGAGCATCCGGTTGACCTGGTTGGCCACCGGGGTCACGACCGCGGTCATCGTCATGGTCATCGTCATGGTCGCAGGCCTGCTCTGGGCGCGGCACCGGCCCTCGCCGCCGCCCGAAGTCGACTATGTGCAGGCCTTGCAGACCGCGGGGCTGTTCGATCAGTTCAATTCCGAGGCCAACGCCGTCGCCCATGGGCACGAGGTGTGCAATCAACTCGAACACGGCGGGCAACAGCAGGGTCTGCTGGCGGACAAGATCGCCGTCGACGTGTTCTGTCCGAAGTTCAACAAGGGTTTCCGCATACTCGAATCCGCCAAGATCTCCGGGGTTTTCGTCCTGACCGACAGCCTCGGCACCGGTTCTATCGTCGTCGACGGCGGCGCCTGCCACGGTACCGACGGCTACGCCGATGTCGGTCGCACCACTCCGGTGACCGTCAAGAACAGCAAGGGCGACATTCTCACCACCACGTCGCTGGGCGCCGGCACCGGCGACAGCGCGAACTGTACGTTCTCGTTCACGTTCTCCATCGACGAAGGTCAGGACCGCTACGTCGTATCCATCGGACGGCGAGGCGAATTCAGCTACAGCTTCGAACAGCTCCGCAGCCACGGACTACAGATCCACCTCGGCCGCTAGTCCGGCGCGGGGCTGGGTCTAGCGGAATTAACCCAGCCGGCTCTAGTGTTGTCGACAAGGAAGACGTCGGCAAAGGGAGGACTTCGATGACTCAGCAGATCACCGCACTGGTAACGGGTGCGAACCGTGGGTTGGGACGGCAATTCACCGCCGAACTGCTCTCGCGGGGAGCCAAGGTGTACGCCGCGGCCCGCAGGCCCGAGACGATCGATCTGCCCGGGGTGGTGCCGATCCAGCTGGACATCACCGACGCCGAGTCGGTACGCCGGGCGGCGGCGGCCGCCGAGGACGTCACGGTCCTGATCAACAACGCCGGCGTTTCCACGGAGTCAAATCTGCTCACTGGAGCGATCGACGACATTCGCCTGGAGATGGAAACGCATTACTTCGGCACGCTCAACGTCACGCGCGAATTCGTCCAGGTCATCGAGAAGAACGGCGGCGGCTCCATCCTGAACGTTCTGTCAGTGCTGTCCTGGTATCACGCACCGTCGTTCGGCGCCTACTCGGCAGCCAAAGCCGCCGGATGGGCGATGACCGACGCACTGCGAACCGAACTGGCGCCCAGGGGAATTCACGTCGCAGCCCTGCACGTCGGATTCATGGACACCGACATGGCCTCCTTCGTTCCCGCCGATCAGAAGATCAGTCCCGCGGTGGTGGCGAAGCTGGCGGTGGACGGACTGCTCAGCGGCCGGCCTGAGATCCTGGCCGACGAATTGAGCAGGCAGGTCAAAGCGGGGCTGACCACCGCCAACGGTTAGCGCCGACCCCGCGCTTTCGTTCGCCTGGCGGCGGTTTCCGCGCCCAAATCGCGAGGGGTTGATGGGCGCCGATCAGTCGTCGCCGGCGGCGACCAGTGGGCGCAGCGTCACCGTGGGGTTGTCCTCCTGGAAGCCCTGCAGTCGCCACTTCGTGGTGAACAGGGCGAGCATCACGCCGTCGGTGCGGGTGAGCACTTCCGTCGACACCTGCTTGTCCACGAACGGTGCGTCCTCGGGGTCGACGGCGCGCGCCACGGTGTAGGGCAGCGAGTCCAGCGAGATCGGTGCGTTGAATTCCGTGGCCATCCGGTGACTTGTCACCTCGAACTGCAGGGGGCCGACGGCGGCGAGTACCGGCGCCTGCTCGCCCCGGCGGTCCGACCGCAGAACCTGCACCACGCCTTCCTGCTCGAGTTGCTCGATCCCCTTGCGAAATTGCTTGTGCTTGCTCGGATCGGTGCCCCGGGCGACCGAGAAGTGCACGGGAGCGAAGCTCGGGATCGGCGGAAACTGCACGGGCACATCGCGAAAGAGGGTGTCACCCGGACGGAGTGCGTTGGCGTTGGCCAGGCCGATCACGTCGCCTGGCCAGGCGTCATCCAGTGTCGAGCGTTGCTGGCCGAACACCGACTGGGCGTATTTGGTGACGAACGGCTTGCCGGTCGCGGCGTGGGTCAGGACGTCGCCGCGCTCGAACGTTCCCGAACACACCCGGGCATAGGCGATGCGGTCGCGGTGCGCGGAATCCATGCCGGCCTGGACCTTGAAGACGAACGCACTGAACGGGGCGTCGACCGGCCGCACATTGCCGTCGACGTCGACTTGGCCGCTCGGCGGAGGCGCGAGCCTCGTCAGGTTGTCCAGAAGTTGATTGACGCCGAAATTCAGTGCGGCGGAAGTGAACAGGACGGGTGTCGTCACGCCCTGCAGGAAGGCTTCCTGATCGTGGTCACCGTCATCGGAGGAGAGCAGCTCGCATTCTTCGACCGCGTTGTCCCAGTCGATGCCGGCCGCGTCGCGGGCGCGCTCGGGTGCGATGTGCTCCTCGGGTGCGGCGGTGGCACCACCCGCGGTGCGGGTGAACCGAATGAAGTTGCCGGTGCGGCGATCCAGCACACCTTTGAAGTCGCCGGCAATACCGACCGGCCACGTCAACGGGGTCGGCTTGAGACCGATGCGTTCCTGGATCTCGTCGAGAAGCTCCAGCGCGTGCCGCCCCGGACGATCCCACTTGTTGATGACCGTGAGGATCGGCAGTCCGCGGTGCTTGCACACCTGAAACAGCTTGAGCGTCTGCGGTTCCAGACCCTTGGCTGCGTCGATCAGCATGACCGCGCAGTCAACCGCGCTGAGCACCCGGTAGGTGTCCTCGGAGAAGTCGGCGTGCCCGGGGGTGTCGAGCAGGTTGATGACGCAGTCCTGGCCCTCGGGCGAGTGATACGGAAACTGCAATGCCGTCGAGGTGATGGAGATACCCCTGGCCTGCTCCATCTCCATCCAGTCCGACACCGTGGCACGTCGACCGGCCTTGCCGTGGATGGCGCCGGCCTGCGTGATGACCCTCGCGTGCAGCACCAGGGCCTCGGTAAGCGTCGACTTACCGGCGTCAGGGTGACTGATGACGGCGAAGGTGCGCCGACGACCGGCTTCCGCCGCGAGGCGGTGTGCCGCGGCTGTCGTAGGCGCCGCCGGGACGTCGAGGTCGTGATCACTCATTGCGGAGTCGATCGTATTTGCCGACGACGCAAAACCTCTAATCGTGCGGGCGGATGGGGCCACGGTCGTCGCCGACAACCGGTGTTTGGTGTCCGAACCGATCGCAAATAGCAGCGCTCAGTCCAGACGACCCACGTCGACCACCCGCAACACGGGCGCCCCCGCCTCGTCCGAGGCTTCCACGTCCACCTCCACCTCGATGCCCCAGTCGTGGTCGCCGGCGGGGTCGTCGAGGATCTGCCGCACCCGCCACAACTCCGACCCGCGGTCGATGATCAGCAGGGCAGGTCCACGGGCGTCGGCGCCGGTGCCCACATCGCTGTGCTCACCGAAGTAGGCGTCCCCGACGTCTTGCCAGCGCTGCGCGGACCATCCCGAACCGGCGTCCAGTTCGCCCAGCTCATGCCAGCGGTGCCGAGCAAACAGCTCCACCCGCCGGAACAGGGCGTTGCGGACCATGGCGGTGAAGGCCCGTACATTGCCGGTCACCGGCCGTGGACGCATCGGCACCGCGACAGGGACGTCGTGCGGTTGGTCGGGACTGGTGAGCTCCTCCCACTCGTCCAGCAGGCTGGAGTCGACCTGGCGGACCAGTTCGCCGAGCCACTCGACGATGTCGGTGAATTCCTCGGTCCGGGCTGCGGTCGGCACCGAGGAGCGCAGCGCCTTGAACGCGTCGGACAGATATCGCAGCACCGCCCCCTCGGACCGGGTCAGGCCGTAGACGCTGACGAACTCACGGAAGGTGAATGCCCGCTCCCACATCTCGCGGACAACGGATTTCGGCGATAGCCGGGCGTCGGCTGCCCACGGGTTGGTGTGCAGGTACACCTCGAAAGTGTGTCCGAGGAGCTCCTCGAGCGGCTTGGGATAGCTGACGTCGTCGAGCAGCTCGATGCGCTCGTCGTACTCGATGCCGTCGGCTTTCATCGCGGCGACCGCTTCACCCCTGGCCTTGTTCAACTGCGCCGCCAAGATCTGACGGGGATCTTCCAGCGTTGCTTCGACCACCGAAACGACATCCAGTGCAAAGGTTTCCGAGTCGGGATCGAGGACGCCGACCGCGGCCAGCGCGAACGTCGACAGCGGCTGGTTGAGGGCGAAGTCGGGCGGCAGGTCGACGGTCAGCCGGTAGCGGCGCCCGTCGGCCTGGGGTTCGTCGAGCCGCTCGAGGACCCCGGCCTGCAGCAGTGAGCGGGCGATGCCGAGGGCTTCCCGGATGTGCTGTAACTGGCGCTTGCGGGGCTCGTGGTTGTCGGTGAGTAGTCGCCGCATCGCGACGAATGGGTCACCGGGGCGGTCCACCACGTCGAGGATCATCGCCGTGGATACTCGCATGTTGCTGGTCAGTGGTTCCGGGGTGGCGTCGACCAGCCGCGTCATGGTGGCTTCGCTCCACGGCACCATCCCTTCGGGCACCTTGCGGCGCACCAGTTTTCGGCGCTTCTTCGGATCATCGGCGACTTTGGCGAACTGTTTGAGGTTCTCGACTTCGTGGTCGGGAGCCTGCACGACGACGGTGCCTGCGGTGTCGTAACCGGCCCGGCCGGCGCGACCGGCGATCTGATGGAACTCGCGGGCATTGAGCAGCCGCGTGCGTGTCCCGTCGTACTTCGACAGCGCCGAGAAGACGACGGTCCGGATCGGCACGTTGATGCCGACGCCCAAAGTGTCGGTGCCGCAGATGACTTTGAGCAGGCCTGCCTGCGCAAGCTGTTCCACCAACCGCCGGTACTTGGGCAGCATCCCGGCATGGTGGACGCCGATACCGTGGCGAACCAGTCGGGACAGCGTCGAGCCGAACGCGGTCGAGAACCGAAAGCTGCCGATGTGCTCGGCGATCGAAGCCTTCTCCTCCTTGGTACTGACGTTGACACTCATCAGCGCCTGGGCCCGTTCCAGCGCGGACGCCTGGGTGAAGTGGACGATGTAGATCGGCGCCCGTTTGGTCTGCAGCAGTTCGGTGATGGTCTCGTGCATGGGCGTGGTCGCATACGAGTAGAACAACGGCACGGGACGCTGTGCACCGGCCACCAGGGCGGTCGCCCTACCGGTGCGACGGGTGAGGTCCTCGCGCAGGAAGCTGACGTCGCCGAGCGTGGCCGACATCAACAGGAACTGGGCATGCGGCAACTCCAGGAGTGGTACCTGCCAGGCCCAGCCGCGGTCGGGGTCGCCGTAGAAATGGAACTCGTCCATCACGACGACGCCGATATCGGCGGCCGCGCCTTCGCGAAGCGCGATATTGGCCAGGATCTCCGCGGTGCAGGCGATGATCGGCGCGCCCGCGTTGACCGCGGCGTCGCCGGTGAGCATGCCCACGTTCGCTGCACCGAACGTGGCGCACAGCGCGAAGAACTTCTCGCTGACCAGCGCTTTGATCGGCGCCGTGTAATAGCTTCGCCGCTCTGCGGCCAGCGCTGCGTACAGCGCCCCGGTCGCGACCAGGGACTTACCGGATCCCGTCGGTGTCGCCAGAACGACGTTGGCGCCGCTGACCAGTTCGATCAGCGCCTCCTCCTGCGCCGGGTACAGGGGGGTGCCGTTGGCCTCGGCCCAGCCGGCGAAGGTGGTGAACAGCCGGTCGGGGTCGGAGCCCAGCGTGCGAACGCTGGACAGATCGCCGGGGTCGTCGAGGAGGGGAGCAGGATCAGTCATCGGGATACTGGCACAGCCTAGTCAGGTTGCGCCGACCTGGTCGGATGTAGGCGCGGGATCGTTCCGCGGTGGAACGTCGTCAGGGATTGGCGGAAACTGAGATGGGATGGGCGAGAACCGATTCGTGCATGTAGCCCAGTTCGTTCCAGGGGGTGAAATCTGGCTGGACGCGGCCCCGGTCGTCGGAGGCGCGCACTCGTAGGACATGCTCGCCCGGCTGGGCGTCCCAGCGGAGTTGCCACCTGGCCCACACGCCGGGTTCGCCACTCGAGGTGATGGTGGCGCTCTGCCAGGCGTGATCGTCGATCTGATAGTCGACGGCGGTGACCCGAGCCTCGCCGGCGAACGCACGGCCTCGGATGAGCTGCGGGCCGGGGCACAGGTGTGCCGGCCACGGCAGTTCGACCAGACTGGACAGCGCTGGCTCGGTGATGGCGGGCCCTCGAGCGAGGTCGCTTTCGGCGGGGTACCCCGGCCCGATCATCACGTAATCGATGGTGTTCCAGGGCACTTCGACGTGGTGCGTGGCGACGTCGATTCGGCCGAGCCATTTGATGCTCGCGGCGCCGAGCCACCCCGATACGACCAACCGTGCCGGAAAGCCGTGGTCAGCTGGCAACTCTTCGCCGTTCATCGCCCACGCGACGATGGTGTCTCCGGCAAGGGCTTTGGCCAACGGCAGCGGGCGTCGGGCCCGGATCGCGTCGAGCGATTCGGGTACGACTTCGCAAGCATCTGCGGTGATACCGGCCAACTCCAGCACATCTCGCAACCGAACGCCGGTCCATTCGGCGGTGCCGATCGCGGTGCGTCCCCACTGGGTGCCTTCGAAGGCGCGGCCGACCTCGCGCCCGAACTGCACCCGCCGGTTCCCCGCGCACTCGATGGTGCGCACGATGGATGTCAGCGGGAAGGCCGTGCGCAGATCGTCGTAACTGAGCGAAACCGGTTGCCGCACACCGTCGCCCTGGATGTGCAGCGTCCAAGCGGCGGCATCGATGAGGGGCGTGTCGGCGTGGCTCCGTACGAAGAAGCGGTCGGCGCTGACGATGTCGCCGAACAGCCGGTCGGGGCGAGTTCCGTAGTCCAGCCCGGAGCCGGTGTCCTCCATCAGTTCGGCAGGAGTTGGCTTGACGAGCCCATGTCGAGGAGTGTCCGGCATCGCCGCATTATGCCGCCTGGGAAGCAGGCCCGGGCCGGAAGACCGCAGTCTCAGCAGCCTCTACCTGCTGCCGAGACAGGTGCTCAGTGGGTGACCGGTGTGCGCCGCGGCGTGGCGGGAACGGGCATCGGAGTGACGGCGGCGGGGCGGACTGGCCGGGCTTGGCGCCGGTTCTGACGCTGAATTCTCTTGTCCAGCATCCGCAGTTCGCGACTGGTCAGAGAACGGTTCTTGCGGACCAGAAGGTCGAGCTGCTGCCAGCTCAGCCCGTCGAGGTCACCGTCCGCATCGTGGGTGGCGACGACGACACACCCGGGCAGAAGCGGCACCGACTTGGCGCTGAAATTGGTCGTCGCCAGAAGAACTTCAGTTGCTTGCTGATTGATCCGGCTCTGGCAGCCCGGCGTTGAGGCGCTGAACCAGAAGTCGAATTGCCGGTCGGGACTGGTCAGGCAGTGAAGCTGACGACCTTTGAACAGGCGATCGATGTCGGCCTTGGAGTAGGCGCGTGTCTCATAAACGGGGCCGTTGGCGCTGAAGTACAAGATTGTGTTCATCACGATGATCCATTCGATTCTTTCTTAGCTGGTCAGGGCGGCGCCTATACCACGGCGCTGTTACCAAAGTTACCCGTGTTGCAGATGAGACAAACCTGGATCTCAATGTGGGAACAATGTGTTTTAGCCGACAGTGCCGTCAGTCAGTCGTCCCACAGCAACAGTTGGCGCACCGCAGGGCGGGATCCGTAGGGCCGCAACATCGTGCTGGCCGGTCGCGGTCGCACGCGTAGCGGCCACCAGAACCACCGGCCGAGTAGCGCGGCGATCGAGGGAGTCATGAACGACCGCACGATCAGGGTGTCGAACAACAGCCCCAGCCCGATGGTGGTGCCGATCTGGCCGAGCACGAGGAGATCGCTGAAGACGAACGAGCCCATCGTGAAGGCGAACACCAGCCCCGCTGCGGTGACGACGCCACCGGTGCTCGCCATGGCGCGGATGATGCCGGTGTTCAGGCCGGCACCGATCTCTTCTTTGAACCGCGATATCAACAACAGGTTGTAGTCCGAACCCACCGCCAGCAGCAGGATGACCGCCAACGCGAGCACCACCCAGTACAGCGGCTTGCCCAGAAGGTCCTGCCATACCAGCACCGAAAGACCGAACGAGGCGCCCAGTGACAGCGCCACCGTGCCGACGATCACCAACGCGGCCACGATGCTGCGGGTGACGAACATCATGATCAGCAGGATCAGACTCAGCGCCGCGATGCCGGCGATCATCAAGTCGTACTTGGCCATATCGGCGATGTCTTTGTAGGTTGCCGCCGTACCACCGATGTAGATACTCGACCCGGCCAGCGGCGTTCCCTTGACGGCCTCCTGAACGGAGTGCCTGATCGCGTCGATATGCGCAAGTCCTTCGGGCGTAGCGGGATCCACGTCGTGGGTGACGATCATCCTCGCGGCCTTGCCATCTGGGGACAGGAACTGCTTGAGACCGCGCTGGAACTCGCTGTTGCTGAACACTTCTGGGGGCAGATAAAAAGAGTCGTCAGTCTTCGACGCGTCGAACGCCGCACCGAGGGCCGTTGCGTTCTGCAGTGCGGCCGCCGTTTGGTCGTAGATGCCCGACTGGGTGGCATAGTTCGTCATCGACAGATCGCGGTTTGCCTGCTGACTGTCGATCTGTTGTGGAATCAGGGCCAGCAGCTTTGGTTGGAGCGCATCCAATTTGTCCAAACTGGCTGTGACATTGGCCAACTGGTCGGTCAGAGCATCGATGCCGTCGAGTGCATCGAACACCGAGCGCAGCGCCGCACAGATCGGAATGTCGAAACAGTGTGGCTCCCAGTAGAAGTAGTTACGCAGCGGCCGGAAGAAGTCGTCGAAGTTGGCGATCTTGTTGCGCAGGTCCTGCGCCACCTCGACGGTCTTGTGGAACGCTTCGACCTGTTCGTGGGTGGCTTCAGAGCTCTGCTGCTGCAGGGAGTACTGCTCACGCAGAATGTTGATCGTCTTGTCGATCTCACCGACCTGCTTGAGCAGGTCCGCCGCGCGGGCCTGCTGGAAGGGCAGGTTGTTGATCTGGGCGCTGCTCTGAGCACTGATCTGAAATGGAACCGAGCTGTGGTCGAGCGGCGTACCCAGCGGGCGCGTGATGGATTGGACCAGGGCGATGCCGGGCGTGTGGAAGACGGCCTTGGCCACGCGCTCCAGCAGGATCATGTCGGTGGGGTTGCGCAGATCATGATCGGCTTCGATCATCACCAGTTCCGGATTGAGTCGCGCCTTCGAGAAGTGTCGTTCCGCGGCGGTGTAGCCGACGTTGGAGGGAGCGTCGGCGGGCATGTAGGCCCCGACGTCGTAACTGGTCTTGTAACCGGGCAGTGCCAGCAGGCCGATCAGTGCGATCCCCAGCGAGACGACGAGGATCGGCCCGGGCCAGCGCACGATCGCGGTGCCGATACGCCGCCAACCGCGAGTCTTGGCTCGCCGCTTGGGATCCATCAGGCCGAAGTGACTGCCCATCACCAGGATCGCCGGGGCCAGCGTCAGTGCCGCGATCAGCGTGACGGAGACGCCGATCGCCGACGGGATACCCAAGGTTCGAAAGTAGGGATTGCGGGTGAAGTCCAAGCAGTAGACGGCCCCGACGATGGTCAGACCCGAGCCGAGAATGACGTGGGAGGTGCCCCGGTAGGTGTCGAAGAACGCCGTCTCCCGGTCCACGCCGGCGGACCGTTCTTCGTGATAGCGGCCCACGAGAAAGATCGCGTAATCGGTGCCGGCTGCAATGACAAGCAGGGTCAAGAGATTGGTCGCGTAGGTGGACAGCCCGATGAGTCCGGTATTGGCCAGGAACGAGACGACACCGCGCGCGGCGGACATCTCGATGAGCACGGTGATGAGCATCAGCACCATCGTGACCACCGAGCGGTAGACCAGCAGCAGCATGATCGCGATCACCCCGATGGTCAGCAGGGTGACTTTCACGGTGCCCTTGTCGCCGGTCTCGAACTGGTCGGCGACCTGCGGTGCCGCGCCGGTGACATAAGCCTTGACCCCGGGTGGCGCGGGGGTGTGATCGACGATGTCGCGAACAGCGTCGACGGATTCGAGCGATAGTGCTTCGCCCTGGTTTCCGGAGAGGTAGACCTGCACATAGGCGGCTTTGCCATCGGGACTCTGCGCTCCCGCGGCGGTCAGGGGGTCGCCCCAGAAGTCTTGAATGTGCTGAACGTGTTTACGGTCGGCAGCCACCCGCTTGAGCAACTCGTCGTAGTAGCGGTGCGCGTCGGCACCGAGCGGTTGGTCTCCCTCGAGCACGATCATCGCAACGCTGTCGGAATCGAATTCACCAAACACTTTGCCGATCCGCTTGAATGCCTGCAGCGAGGGTGAATCGGGTGAACTCAACGCCACGTTCTGCGCCTGGCCGACGACTTCCAACTGGGGCACCAACGCGTTACTGAGCGCGGCGACCACCAGCCAGAAGAGAAGGATCGGGATGCACAGCACGCGGGTCAGCCGCGCAAACCGATGGGTCAGCGAGCGGTCCGCCGCCTGCTGGTCTGGAGCCTCCGTCGAAACCCTCTGCACCCGTTAGCCTTTCGATAACCGGCGAACACGATTACTTGGCGGGGAGAGATCTTTTCCCGGTCAGCAGGGGCTGATCGCTCTAGGCGGTACGGTACGGTACTGGATCACCTCAGGCAACACTTCGTTTCAGCTGATAGGACGAGTGAGGCTGGGGATGATGACGTTGTCGACGATCGCCCGTACCGTCCGCCGATCCGGAGGTCGGTTGGGGACGATCGACCGGAAGATCAGGTACCCGGGCATCAGATCCCAGAGTTCTTCGGTGATCGCCTCCGCCTTGATCTCGCCACGGTCGACAGCGTGTTGCAGCACCGACTCGATCAGGGCCTTCCGCTGGTCCAGGAATTGGTGCTGCATCGCTTCGCGCAGAGCCGGATCGCGGGACACCTCCACCATGACCGCACGGATGGTGGCGGAGTGCTTCGCGGCGTGCTCGGTGATGGCTTCGCCCAGACGCAGCAAGTCCTCGCGCAGCGACCCGGTGTCGGGGCGCACCGCCGCGCATCGGACGCCTTCGATGAAGGCGGCCAGCACCAGTTCGCCCTTCGACGGCCAGCGCCGATAGACCGTGGCTTTGCTTGCTTTGGCGGTCGCGGCGACGGCATCGACGGTCAACCGCTCGTACCCGTGCTGTTGCAACAGCTGCAGTGTGGCCGCGAGCAGTTCCGCTTCGCGCGCCGACCACGGCGACGATTCCGCCTCGTAGTCGGCAATCCTGGTCACAGCGCCCACCATAGAGCGCACAGGCAGTACGGTCCAGTACTGCCCAATCCTGGCGAAAGGCCATTTCGCTGCGGCCGATCGCCCGCACCCTGCGGTTACCATGAACGCCGTGGCGAGCGTCGTGGTGCGGATCGGCCTGGCAATGCTGTTGAGCTTGCTGTTGGCGCCGGCGGCGAGCGCGGCGCCGGACTCCTCACAGTGGATCGTCGTCGGCGTGCCCACCGCCAACGCCACCACCGGAACGTTGACCGCCTTCCAGCGGGTGGGGCAGGACTGGAAGGTCGTGCTGGGCCCCACGCCGGCCAAGGTCGGCGAACTCGGCGTCGGCGCACCGGCCGACGGTGTCTACCGCACCCCGGAAGGCACCTTCGGTTTCGACCAGGCCTTCGGACGCCAGCCCAACCCCGGTACCAAGATGCCGTACTTCCAGGCCACCGACCAGGACTGGTGGGACGAGGACCCCAAGTCGCCGGGATACAACACCCATGTCCGCAGTGGCGTTCAACCCTCGGCGATCGCGGAGAACCTCTACGACTCCGGCCCGGTCTACGACTACGCGGTGAACATCACGTCCAACCCGAATCGCATCCCCGGCAAGTTGGCGGGGATCTTCCTGCACGTGTCCGACGGCGATCCCACCTGGGGATGCGTCGCGATCGGTCGCGACGAGATGCGGTCGATATTGAATTGGCTTGACCCCGCGGCCGATCCACAGATCACCATCGGGGTGGGTGACCCGTCGCTGATCACGGCACGGTCGTGACCCCGCCGAATCGGCGCGATGTCTTTCGGTATGCGCTCACGGCGCTGGCCGGCGCCGCCATGCTGGGAGCGCCCAGGGCGGCGGCGGACGGGCTGCAGCTCATCGATTTCGCCGACCGGCTGGTGAGCCCGCAGCAGATCAAGGCCGCCGGCTACGCCGGGGCACTGGTGTATGTGTCCGAGCTGCGGCCCGGTGCCACCTTCGATTTCAAGCCGGTCACCCGCGATTACACCGACGGACTCATCGCGGCCGGACTGCACGTCGTGAGCTGTTACCAGTTCGGCAAGCCCGGCTGGCCCACGCCGTCGGACTTCACCCGCGGCTTCGATGGAGGCGTCGCCGACGCGCAGACCGCACTGCGGATCCACGGTGCCGCCGGTGGCCCGAGTTCAGCGCCGATCTTCTTCAGCGTCGACGAGGACATCAGCTCCGACACCTGGAAAAGCACTGCGATCCAATGGTTTCGCGGTATCAATTCGGTGATCGGCGTCGAGCGCACCGGAATCTACGGCGGTGCGCGCCAACTCGGATGGGCGATCGGTGACGGCGTCGTCGGCCATTCCACGACGCCCGGCTACCGCTGGGCCTGGCAGACCAAGGCGTGGTCGGGCGGTGTGCGCGAGCCTGCCGCCGTGCTCTTCCAGCGAGAGGTCGTCACGGCCTCGGATCCGGGTGCGCTCATCGACGGCGTGCATGTGGATGTCGACGACGTCCTGGCGCCCGACTTCGGCCAGTGGGACCTGGCCCGCTGATCAGCTCTCGATGAAGGTGACGTTGGTGTCCAGCGGATTACGCGGCACGGTCAACTGATTGCACGCGAATTCCGAATCGGGATAGCCGATCGAAACACCGCACAGGATGCGCATGTCCTCGCCGATGCCCAGCTGCTCACGCAGCACCTCGGGATAGCCGGCCACTGAGACCTGTACGCAGCTGCCGAGTCCCCGCGCGGTGAGCGCCAGCAGGAATGTCTGCAGGAACATGCCGACACCGACCGCGTCGACGTGGCCCAGATCGCGGTGCATGCACACGATGCCGGCTAGGGGAGCGCGGAAGAACTCCCAGTTACGCAGCACCGCAAGGCGTCGGGCCTCGGCATCGTCGCGGGCCACGCCCATCGTGCCGTAGACCAGTGCGCCCAGCTCGCGGCGGAGGTGGGCGAACGACTCCGGTAACGCCGGCACGTTCGGGGCCTCGATATCGGCCTGCTCCAGCAGCGCTTCGGCAAGGCGGTCACGGGCCGGTCCCGAGGCGAAGACCACGTGCCACGGCTGGATGTTGGAGTTGGACGGCGCGCGGATCGCGAGCTCGAGTGATTCGGTGATCAACTCCTTGGGCACCGGCTTGTCGCGGAGAAACAAGCGGATGGACCGCCGGTCGCGGATCGCATTCTCGAGATCGTGCATCGCTTCCTGCCTTCGTCAGTCCGTTCTGCAACGGAAAACGTCAGCGATCGGGATCTGCATCCCACGGGCATCGACCATGGTGAACGTGGTCAGAAACCCTTCCTCGCCAACCACTCCAGGGTCACGTCGGCCACGTCACGCCAGCCGGCGTCGATGGTCAGCGAATGACCGCGGCCCTCGAACTCGTGCAACTCGGTGTCGGAGCCGCCCTTGGCGTACAGCCCGTACACCTCCTTGGTGACCTTCAGTGGCACCGTGTGGTCCTCGGTTCCCGAGGCCAGCAGCAGTGGTCCCCGATCGACCAGATGGGTGTCGACCTTGGCCGGCGAGTCCTTGTGGAAGTTGGCGGTCGCATCCTCGAACAGCGGGCGGCCCGGGCCGGGAATCGTCCACTTCTCGTGCAGCTCATCGGATTCCTGCTCGGGCAGGGTGTTGCCGAACGCGTAGCGGAACTGCTTGGCGTTCAGAGCCACGGTCCGGTGCCGGTTGGCAGGATTGCCGAGGACCGGGAAGGCCGAGCGCAGCTGCGCCAACGGCAGCGCCTTCACCCCCTTGATGGGTGCCGGGTCGATCGCGACCGCCGCCGCGGCGTGTCCGCCGGCGAGTAGCTCCTGGGCGATGAGACCGCCGAAGGAATGCCCGACGACGACGGGCTTGGCCGCGTGCCGCCCGCCCGCGTTGATGGTCTCGGCGTAGTGGTCGACGATGGCCTCGATCCCGATGTCGTTGAGGGCGTCGGCATTGTCGCGAGTAGCGGCGACGGTGTCTCTGTCGCCCGGCCAGCCCGGCGCCGACACGGCATAGCCGCGTTCGGTGAACAGATCCAGCCACGGCTGCCACGCGCTGGCGTGGATCCACAGGCCGTGGATGAAGACGACGGGGTTGAGTTTGGTGCTCACAAAGGTCCTTTCGGGTCCCTACAGGGTGGTGACGTAGCCGCCGTCGATGCGGATGTCGGAGCCGGTGATGTTCGCGGAGTGTTCACCCGCGAGGAAGACGACAAGGTCGGCCACCTCCTGCGCGGTGGTGAATCGTCCGGTCGCCGAGCCGGCGACCACGGAGTCGACGACCTGATCAGGGGTGGCTCCGCTGGCCGCGGCGAACTGCGCGGCAATACCGTTTTCGGCCAGCCACAGCGGCGTGGCCACCGGTCCCGGACTGACGGTGTTCACTCGAATGCCGTTGCGCCCGAATTCTTTCGAGACCGCTTTCGCGAAGTTGGCCAGGGCGGCCTTGGCCGCTCCGTAATCGACGATGTTCCACTCCGGCAGCGTCGCGTTGACCGAGCCGATCATCACGATCGAACCGCCGCCGCGGCGCAGCAGGTGCGGGATGGCTTCCCGGGTGGCCCGCACGGCGGACAGGAAGTTCACCGACAAACCCGCCAGCCAGTCGTCGTCGGTGACCGACAGCAGGCCATCGAATCGCGGCGTGACAGCGCCGGCGTTGTTCACCAGGATGTCGAGGCCGCCGCGTTGCGCGGCCGCGTCGACCACGGCGCTCGCTCCCTCGGCAGTGGCGAGGTCCGCGGCGACAAATGTGGCCGACCCGGCAGCTTCCAGCTCTTCCAGCTCGGCGCTGTTGTGCCGGGCCCCGGCAATGACGTGCGCGCCCGCGGCGGCCATGGTCTGGCTGATGGCCAAACCGATTCCCTTACTGGCACCGGTGACGACGGCGATCTTGTCGGTGAGGTTGTTGTCCACGAGGGATACTGTGCCTCACCGGTGCGGATTCAGCGCTCTAATGTGAAGACCACGTCGTACAGCCCGGGATGGGCCCGGCCGAATTCGGCGTTGCGCTCCAAAAATCCTGCTGCCGTCGCGAGCAGTTCCATCACTGAGCGGAGTCGCCGTAGTTGATGCGCTTCGTCAATCCTGTTGGATCACAACGTCTGCTCATACCGGCTGGCCGTACCTGCGCGTCAGGTGAACTGCTGGCCGCCGTCGATGTCGAAGGTGGCGCCGGTGAGCGCAGTGTTCACCATGAGGTGCACCGCGAGCGCAGCGACATCGTCGGGGCCGACGACCCGCCCGATCGGCAGAGTACGGCGCGAAGGCGGGCAACGCCGCGGTCGCAGCGGGGACGATGCCCAGCCGGTGATCGATGCGTCGGCCACCGGTGCCGCCCATGAGGATCAGTGATCCACCCGGCCGCATCTTGGGCGTCGCGCTGCGTGCGACCTCCAAGCCGAGGACGACATGCCCGCTGAGCGCATCGCGAATGTCCTCGGCGTCCATCTCGAGCAGGGGCCGATAGCTCGGGCCGCCGGCCGTGACCAGCACATGGTCCACCGTGCCGGCTACACCGTCGAAAAACGCACGGAGCTCTCGAGAGTCGTTCGCGTCGAAGGCCGCCGTCTGTCGCGCGCCGACGTCGTCGGCGGCGGTCCGCAGGCGCTCGGCGTTGCGTCCGGTCAGGATCACATCGGCGCCCTCGGCGCGGGCTCGGCGGGCGGTCTCCAGTCCGATGCCGGCGCTACCACCGATCAGGACAACGGTCTGCCCGGCCAAATCTCCGGTCATCAGTGCAGCGTCCCACAAGCGAGGAACTGCGGGGCGTAGATCGTCGAGCGTGCGGGTTGTCGTCGCAATTCTTCGAAATATCGACGGCGACCACCACTCTCGGCGGACCTGATCTAAGTGATCCAGCGGTCGACGAGGGCGGCCCACCGTCGCGAGATCGTCTTGTCCAGCAGATCGCGTCTGCGGCGGGTGTGCACGTCGTCGGGTTCGATCGCGCCGATCGTCATCCGCGCCACCTCGTCAACCTGGTCACACTCCAGCCCGAAGCTCAGCAGGATGTCGAGATCGGTATCGGTGTCGAGCTCATCGGGCAGCGTCGAGCGCGCCAGCAGAACGGCGGCATTCTCCTCGCCGGCCTCCAGCAACATGGCGACCAGGCCGGCCTTGGCGACCTTCACGAACGGCAGCTACACCGGTCGGCGGATCGACAACTCGATACCGTTGTCCCGCATGACTTTACGGCACTGTTCAGGCGTGTAGTCGAAGTTCTGCAAGTCCTTGATGTAGGACGCCGGCTCGGCCAGACCTTCGACGTGGGGGTAGTCCGAACCCATGAGGATGTGGTCGTCACCCATCAGCTTGAGCAGACTGGCCAGTTCGTCCTCGTAGAACGGCGACACCCAGACGTGGCGTCTGAACGTTTCGCGCGGATCCTCTTTGTAGATGAACGGAATCTGACCCCAGGACTTGGTGAGCTTCTCGAAGAGATGGAACACCCACGTCGATCCGCTTTCGATACACGCGATCCGCAGATTCGGGAACCGCAGGAACAACCCGTTGTGCAGATGGTTGGCGAACGTGTCCTGGATCGCGTCACCACTGAACAGGCTCCGGAAGCCCAGCAGTGCGTTGAACGACATCATGTAGTCCGACTCGCCCCATGCCGGCATGAACTTCGAGTAGTAGGTCTCCCCGGAGTGGTAGCACACCGTGATCCCGGAATCGTTGGCCAGCTGCCAGAATTCGTTGAACATCGGATCCCCGGGCGGACGCATGCCGACCTCGGTGGTGATCGGTCCGGGGATCATGACGATGAAACGCGCGTCGTGGTCCAGCGCCCACTCGAGCTCGCGCACCGCTTCGGTCGGTCGGCACATGGTGATGTAGGGCGCGGTGAAAATCCGCTCCTGGTAAGCGAATCCCCAGTCGTCGTCCAGCCAGCGGTTGAATGCCTTGAACGTGGCGACCGTCGCGTCGAAGTCGGGGAGCAGCGCCTGCTCCATACCGACTCCGAGGGTGGGCAGCATGATGCAGCCCTGCATGCCCTGGGCATCCATGGCCGCCAGCCGCGCGTCACGGTTGCGGTACTCGGGCCGGATCGGCTCCAGCTCGCCGAACAGCGAGTTCAGATCCGAACCATGGGGATTGCGACCGCGGAAGTATTCGTCGAGGGCACCGGGCTTGCCGACCGGGTCGAACGTTGGATTGGGGATGAACCGATTGACCTTGCCGCCGACCAGTAGTCGCTGCCGGCCGTCGAGTTGTGCCCACTGGATGGCGCGCTTTTTGAGCTTCGGGTCGATGTAGCGGGTGAATGCGTCCTCGGCCTCGTAATAGTGGTTGTCACAGTCGAAGAACGTGAACGGCAGCGCAGTGGTCATGGGCTCGGGTCCTTTCCAACTATTTCCGCGGCAGGCCAAGAATCATCGAGGCGATGATGGTCAGCTGGATCTCTGCCGTGCCGCCTCCGATGAGCTCGGACGGCATGTCGAAGTAGGGACTGATCACCGGGGGATCCGAATCCTCAAGCATGGCAAGGCGTCCGGTGAGACTCAATGTGGCTGTGGAGGCACGGCGCAGCAGTAGCACCATCGCGTACTTGGCGATGCTCGACGTCGGTCCCGGTCCCTGCCCTTGCACCAGGCGCAACGTCTCACGCAGGACCATCGCCTTGATGGCGGTGGTGTGCGCTTCGATACCGCCGAGCGCCTGCAGGACGGTGTCGTGATCGGGCCCGTCGGTGTCGGCCACCCGCCGCAGGGCTTCGGACCGATCGAGGTTGACGTAGTTGCCGATCGCCGTGCGTTCGACGGCCATGGTGGCCACGGCCAGATCCCAGCCCTGACCGGGTTCGCCGACCAGCATGTCGTCGGGAATGAAGACGTCGGTGAGGAAGACCTCGTTGAAGTCGAAGTGGCCGCTGGCTTGCTTGATCGGACTGATCTCGATGCCGGGGGAGGACATGTCCACCAGGAAGTAGCTGATGCCCCCGTGTTTCGACGCATCCGGGTCGGTGCGTGCCAGCATCGCCCCGAACTGGGCGACATGCGCCGACGACGTCCAGATCTTGTGCCCGTTGACCAGCCAACCGCCGTCGACCTTCTGGGCCCGAGTGGTGAGCGACGCGAGGTCTGAGCCGGCGCCCGGTTCACTGAACAGCTGGCACCAGCGCTCGGTACCGCGCAGCATCGGCCACGCGAATCGTTCGCGCTGTGAGTCGGTTCCGCTGTCGAGGATCGTCGGCAGGATCCACTCCGCGATGTTGAGCGAGGGCCGCACGAGATCGGGGCGTTTGTCGAACTCCTCGGTGATGATCACCTGCTGTACCGGCGTGGCCCCGACACCCCAGGGGGCCGGCAGGTGCGGGGCGACCAGGCCGGCGTCGGCGAGCAGGTCCCGTTGCGAGCCGTAGGCCAGTCCGGGTGCCCGACGGTCGTCGGTGGGCGTCTCGTTCCGCAGTTCCATGGCTTGGTCGAGCGTCTTCACCAGGCCGGCGCGGAATTCCGACTCGACGTCGTCGCCGAGATTGATTGCGGTAGAGCGTTTCAGCGTGCGGGACAGTTCACCCGCTTCACGGGCCCAGCGGGGCGACGGTCCCAGCGATGCGGCCAGGCTGGTGGCGCGCCGCCAATACAGATGCGTGTCGTGTTCCCAGGTGTAGCCGATTGCGCCGAACATCAACAGCGCGTCCAGCATCAGGTCGGGGCCGGCGCATACGGCCATCAACGCGGCCGAGGCCGCGGCCAGCCGGTGCTGTTCGATGCTCTCGTCGATCGCGCGCACCGCATCCCACGCCGACGCCGACGCCAGCTCCGCGTTGACCAGAAGGATCGCGGCCTTGTGCTGCAGCGCCTGGAACGACCCGACGGGCTTTCCGAACTGTTCGCGGGTGCGGATGTAGTTCACCGCGGTCTCGACGCCCTTGCGCACCGTGCCTGCCGAAGCGCAGGCCGTCAGCGCGGCGACGACACAACGAGCCCGTTCGGTCTCGATACCCGATATCCGTTGGTCGGCGGTCACCGGGTAGCTGTCGAGAACCAGCGCACCGACATCGGTGCTCAGGTCGGTGCCGCGCTGCTGCTCGACGGCGATGTCCGGTCCATTCGGCAGGGTGAACCACAGCTCGGCGCCGTCCTCGGCGTGCACTGCCAGCAAGATGCGTTGTGCAGCAACCAATCCCAGTGTGCTGCCGATCGGTCCGCTCAGTCGCCAGCCGTCGCCGTCTGGTACCGCCCGAACATTGGAGTCCTCGGGCAGCACCACCGCGGCCGCGACACCACCGGCGAGTTCGGCCAGCAACGCCGCCGCCGACTCGTCGGCCAGGCACGCGACCGCACCCGCGGACACCGTGCTCAGTAGCGGGCCGGGCAATAGGGACGCAGCCGCGGCCTCGATGACGCACGCGGTATCGGTGAGCGTGCCGCCCTGACCGCCGGCATCCTCGGGCAGATGCACGGCATGGAAGCCGTGGGCGGTGAATTCCTCCCACCAGGTGGGCAATTCGCCGGCCGCGATCGAGTCGAGCGAGGCCCGCGTCTTGTCGATCGGGGCATGCCGGGCCGCGAACTGGCTCACAGCCTCGGCCAGCTGTTCCTGCTCGATCGTGATCGCCAACACTGCGTTAGTTCTCCAGTCCTAGAATCCGAGCGGCATTGCCGTACAGGAACTTCGGCCACACCTCGTCCTTGAACGGCACCTTGGGCAGATCGCTGAAGATCCGCTCGAGCGAGAGACCCATCGGGAAATAGCCGGCGTAGATGATCTTGTCGGCGCCGCGGGTGTTCGCGTAGTCGACGATTTCCTTGGGGTAGTACTTCGGTGCGAATGCAGAGGTCGAGTAATACAGGTTGGGCCATTTGAGCATCAGCTTGACGGCGAGGTCCTGCCAGGGCTCGCAGCCGTGGCGGGTGACGAACACCAGGTCCGGGAAGTCGAACATCACGATGTCGATGCGCGAAACTTCCTGCGGCGCCATCGGAATACGTGGCCCGGGGACTCCGGCACAACAGAAGATCGGGAGGCCGAGTTCGACGCAGGTTGCGTAGACCGGGTACATCTTCGGGTCGTCGATCGGCACTTGGGGGAAGGTGCCCGACGGGAAGCATGAGACTGCGCGGATGCCGTAGGTCTCGTACTCCCGGCGGATGCTCGTGATGGTGCCCATGACGTCGTTCGGGTCGTTGACGTTGCCCGAGGCAATGAATCGATCGGGGAACATCTTCAGCGCGAGTTCCGCCGCGGAGCCCTCGCTCACGCCGATCATCGACTTCTCGATGCCGAACCGGTCCATCTGCTGCAACAGCAGTGATACGGGATCGTCGGTGGGCAAGCCCTTGGGCACGTCTTTGAACATGTACTCGACCGGAAAGTCGAAGTCCTCTTTGGACTCGCGATCCTTGGTCTGCTTGCGGATGAAGTCGTACTGAGCGGTCCCCTCGTGTGGGAATCCGATCATCGTGTCGATCACCGGCAGACCGACCGGTCCGGCCATGGCGTCCTCCCATCCCAAGAGACCGGCGGGGGTGCCGCCGCGATCACCATAGTGAAACACGGTTCTACTTGGTGTCAAGCCGCTAGCTGGTGTTACGTCCATTATCTGACTAGATTGTCGTAGCATCGCAGAAGATGGTTCTTGGTTGAATCGGAGGTGACATCGTCAACACGCCAGCTCCGGATGTGATGTCGCCGCCGGGCCGCATCATCCCGTTGTCGGATATGACCAGCGGTCAGCTCGCCCGCCGCGCGAAGATCATCGAAGAGGTGATCGATCTGATCGGTGAGGTCGGCGCCGATGCGGTCCAGATGCGGGATGTGGCTCAGCGCGCGGGGGTCGCACTGGCCACCCTGTACCGATACTTCAGCTCCAAAGAGAACTTGCTGGCCGCCGCATTGGCGGATTGGCAGAAGCGGTTGACCCGCCGCATGCTGTCCGGCGGCGGGCCCGCGGACAGCGACCCGCTCCCGGCTGTTCTGGATTACCTGCGCCGCGCCCAGCGCGCGTTCAACCGCAACCCGGCCATGACCGCCCTGATGCTGCAGATGATGACGTCGACCGATCCCGAGGTGCGTTCGTCGATCGATCAGATGGAGCGCACCAACGTCGAGTTGTACAACCGCCTGCTGGCCGGGGTCGCGCCCGAGCTGATCCCGCAGGTGAGTTTCGGCCTGAACGCCGCGCTGAGCGCCGCACTCGCCGGCTTGCGCGCCGGCCGACTGACTTTGGATGAATCGCTCAATCACGTGGAGTGGGTGGCCCGGGTGTTGCTCGCCGAAGCGCAGCACGCCTAGTTCCGCGACTAGGCTCGAGCGATATGACGTTGTCTGCTCAGTTGTGGTCGCGCAATGCCGATCTGGCCGCCGAGATCCTGGCGCATCCGTTTGTTCGCGGTATCGCAGATGGCTCGCTGCCGCGCAGGCGCTTCGCCGCGTACATCGCACAGGACGCGTTCTTCCTCGAATCCTTCGCCCGCGCATACGCATTGGCCTTGGTTCATAGTCCGGACACCTCGACACTGCTGGTGCTGGCCGATCTGATCGCCGGGGTTCGCGAGGAATTGGGACTGCATGCGTCCTACGCCGGCTCCTGGGACATCGACATGGCCGGCGTCGAACCGTTGGCGGCAACCAGCGCGTACACCGAGTTCCTTCTCGCGACCGCGGCCACGCGACCGCCGGAGGTCACCTATGCCGCGATGACGCCGTGCATGCGGCTGTACGCGTGGCTGGGCCAGTCGTTGGACGCCGAGTCGGCCGGCCCGTACGCGCAGTGGGTACAGGCCTATGCCGCAGCGGAATTCGAGGGAATCGCCCGCCAGCTGGAGAACCTGCTCGACGAACAGTCACCGGACACTCCCGACGTGCGCAACGCGTATCGGCGCGCGATGCAGCTGGAACTGGGGTTCTTCGAGGCGGCCAACAACACCGAAAGCTGACCGGGCCTCGCGACAGCCGTCAGAAGTCGGCGGGATCCGGCCGTTCGACCGAGCGGGGTGACAGGCCCAGACCCCGGACGTGCAGGGCGATGTCCCGCAGGGGAGCCACCCAGACATCCGAGCACGACACCACATGCTCGACCAGTTCCTCCAGCGCGGCCGCCCTTGATGGCCGACCCGACAGGAAGGGATGGTTCGTCAGCACGAAGCAGCCTCCGACTGCGCGCAGACCCTCGAACTCCAGCCGCCAGATCTCGGCGGCCTTGCGGGGGCTCTCGATCAGTCCGCTGCCGGAGATCTCCGGCAGGTAGCAGTATTGCTCCCAGTCGTCGAGCGCCCACTGCACCGGGATTTCGACGAGGCTGCCGGTGGCGCCGACCCGAAGTTCGTACGGATAGTCGGCGTCCATCAGGCTGGTGTCGTAGAGGAAGCCCCGCTCGGCCAGCAATTCCGGTGAGTGCCAGTTCAACTCCCACATCGGAGCCCGGAAGCCGACCGGAGCCTCGCCGGTCAGCGCGGCCAGCGCCTCGGTACCGCGGTCCAGGATCACCCCCTCCTGCTCGGGGGTCATGCCGGTGAGGACCTCGTGCAGATAGCCGTGGTGCGCGACCTCGTGACCGCCGTCGACGATCGCGCGCACCACATCGGGGTAGCGGACCGCGGTGTAGCCGGGGACGAAGAATGTCGAGCGGACATCGTGTCGTGCCAGCAGCGCCAGGAGCCGGGGCACACCGACGAGCGGCCCATAGGCCTGGTGGGACATCACCGACATCCGATCGGCATGCGCCGCATCGATGTTCAATACGGCCGATTCGGCATCGATGTCGAACGTGAAACATGCCGCGGCCCGCTTACCCGCGGGCCAGGCGACGGGTTCGGCCGGTGTCGCGCTCATGTCCGGCGGACCCGCCGACGGTGCTGCCGAGTCATGTTTGTAGATGATGGTCTATCTCCGACCCGGCCGCATGCTCAGCAGCCGACCGTGCGAGATCAGCGAGCCGGCTTGCTTGAGCCGCTGCGTTCGTACGCTGACGTCGTACCCCTGCACATGACGCACTGCCCCCAGCTGATCGGTGATGTAGCGGTGCAAGTGATCGACATCGCGGGCAATCACGACCGCCAGCAGGTTATGGGGTCCGCTCACGGCGATCACCGAGGCGATCTCGGCGTGTGCGAGAAGCTGTTCGGCGACACCGATCAGATCGCGGGGTGCAATCGCCATCCAGATCAGGGCATGGACTCCGAACCCCAACCGCTCGGTGAGGACATCGACGTCATAGGTCAGGGTGCCCGCTGATTCCATCGCCGCGATGCGCCGTTTGACCCGGGCCGGCGACCAGCCGGTCAACTCGGCCAACTGTGCGTGGGGGATCCGGCCATCCCGTGCCAGTGCTTCCAGCAGGGGACGATCGTCGCTCACCGGCGGGAGCGCGGCGCCGGACCGCTCGGGTCGCACGTCGGCCAGGGCCGAGGCTTGCGCGGCGGTCAGGGTGTGACCGTAGCCGGTCCACACCGCACCGGAGGAGTCGCCGAACACGTGCAGCACCAGATCGACCGTCATGCTCAACACCGCCGAGGTGCGCGGTAGGCGATGCAGGATCCCGTCGCTGTTCTCGGCGAGCGGTGCGCGGACGATGCACACCAGCTCGGTGGATCCGGACAACACGTTGACGTGGGTGACTTCAGGTCGCTGGGCGAGTGCCTCGGCCACGCTGGGCAGTGCGTCGGGTCGGGTTCGTAGTCGAACGACCCACTGACACTCGCCATAGACCTGTGGGTTGACCAGGCCGACCACGCGGATCGCACCGTCGCGGAGCATGGCGCGATATCGGCGTGCGACGGTCTGTTCGGGAACGCCCAAAACGTCACCGATGCGCCGAAACGACACGCGTGGGGACAGTTGGAGCGCGTGCAGAATCTTGCCGTCTAGCGGGGCAGTCACGCCGATAACGATACGTAGATGCTGTCGTCGCTGCCGATATCAGCCGCATCGGAGCACGGATGTGGTGGATCGGGCCGAGTGATCCGAGACTGGCCTGACCGGACGAGCTACGCGGGCCGTGGCCGAGAGAATCGGAGGATGTCATGAGAATCGGTATCGGGTTGCCAAACCATGTCGCAGGTGTCAGCGGTGCGGTGATCGGTTCGTGGGCCCGTCGCGCCGAGGAGCGCGGGTTCGAGTCCGTCACGACGATCGACAGGCTGCTGTACCCGAGCCTGGACTCGGTCATCGCGCTGTCCGTGGCGGCAGGTGCGACGAGCACGCTCGGGCTGGTGACGAATGTGCTTCTGGTACCGCTCTATTCGGCGCCCGTGCTCACAAAGCAACTCGGCAGCCTGGCGGCGTGTGCGGGTTCCCGTCTCACGGTCGGTATCGGCGTCGGATCGCGGGCCGACGACTACGAAGCGGTGGGCGTGGACTTCGCCACGCGGGGACGCATCCTCGACCAACAACTGATCGCGATGCGGCACGGTTGGAGTGCCGATGCAGGGTTATGCCCTGCGCCAGTACAGATTCCGCTGCTCTTCGGCGGACGGTCGGAAGCCGCCATCCGCAGGGCGACCACCGTCGGTGACGGATGGGTGGCCGGCGCTTTGCGTGACTTCGACGCGCAGTCGTCATTCGCTGAGCGGATACGTGCGGGTTGGCAGGCGGCGGGGCGGCTGGGAAGCCCCCAGATTCATGCCTCGGTGAACTTCGCGCTCGGCGATGGCGACGTCGTGCGGCGAGGACGAGACCACTTGGCCCGCTACTACGGCTTCGCGCCGGACTACGCAAAACTGAACGTGGACGACATGATTCATTCCGCCGACGATGCGCGTGCGGCGGTGCGCGCTTACCGCGACCTCGGTTTCGACCGGTTGCTCTTCCACCCCGCCGTAGCGTCGATCGACCAGGTCGACCTGTTGGCCGACGCGCTGCTGTAGCCGCAACGGCGGGCGTTCGGATGTGATGGATTCGCGGGGAGACGTGCCCCGCCACCTTCAACATATAGCGCACCGGGGGGCTTGCGGCAAGACCCCCTACGTGCCGCAAAATCGCTGCCTTCAACGGAAACTCACTGCACAGGGGGCATGCGAATGCGGGATTCTGACTACGACCACGCCGTGGTGATCGCCGGGGGAGGGCCGACCGGGCTGATGCTCGCCGGCGAGCTGGCGCTGGCCGGGGTGGACGTCGCGATCGTCGAGCGCCGCACCAGCCAGCAGGTCATCGGCCAGCGGGCCGGCGGTCTGCACTGCCGCACGATCGAACTGCTGGACCAGCGGGGCATCGCCGAAAGGTTCCTGGCGGCCGGGCGGGCGGTTCAGGTCGCCGGGTTCGCGCAGATCCGGCTCGACATCAGCGACTTTCCCACACCCCACCCCTACGGATTAGCGTTGTGGCAGAACGAGATCGAGCGGCTGCTGGCGGACTGGGTCGACGAACGGGGCGTGCCGGTCCGCAGGGGGGCGGAGGTGACGGGCTTCACCCAAAGGGATGCCGGAGTCGAGGTCGAACTCTCCGATGGTGGCGGACTTCGCGCCGAGTATCTGCTTGGGTGCGACGGCGGTCGCAGCCTGGTTCGCAAGGTGGCCGGCATCGGCTTTCCCGGCTGGGATCCGGTGACGAGCTATCTGATCGCTCAGGTCGAGGTCCGCGACGAACCGACCTGGGGCATCCACCGCGACGCCCTCGGTACCCACGGGCTGGACCGGCAGAACGAGGCTGAACCGGTTCGGGTGATGGTGACCGAGCGAACCGTCGGGCCGGCAACAGAACCCACGCTCGCCGATCTGAGCGCGGCACTCACCGCGGTCTACGGCACCGACTTCGGGATCCACAGCCCCACCTCGATCGCCCGATTCACCGACGCGGCACGGCAGGCGGCCACCTACCGCGATGGCCGGATCCTGCTCGCCGGTGACGCCGCCCACGTCCATCACCCGATCGGCGGCCAGGGTCTCAACACCGGTCTGCAGGATGCCGTCAACCTGGGGTGGAAGCTTGCCCAGGTGGTCAACGGAACCGCGCCCGATTCCGTTCTCGACACCTACCACGCCGAGCGGCACCCGGTGGGTGCGCGCGTACTGCAGACCACGATGGCGCAAATGGCGTTGCTGCGCACCGACGATCGCACAAAAGCGTTGCACGACAACATCTCCGAGATGCTCGGCATCGAAGAGGCACGAAAGACGTTCGCTGCTCGCATGTCCGGTTTGGACATTCACTACGAAAACGGCGCGGGGCATCCTCTGCTGGGCCGGCGGATGCCCGACCTGCACGTTCAGACGGCCGTCGGGCCGCTGCGTATCTTCGAATCGCTCCACGCCGCCCGTCCGGTGCTGCTGGATCTCGACCAGCCGGGCGGCATCGATCTCGCCGGGTGGGGGGATCGAGTCAGTCTGGTCACTGCGCAGTACCGCGGCGCCTGGGAGCTTCCGGCGCTCGGCGAGGTGGCCGCGCCCACCCGAGTGCTGATCCGTCCGGACGGGTACGTCGCATGGGTCGGTGAGAGTTCCTCGGACGGCCTGACCGAGGCGCTGACCAGCTGGTTTGGCCCGCCAATGTAACGGCAGGGGGCCCGTGCAGCGATCAACATGCGACAGAACCGTGGAGGGAATGCATTGTGATTGGGCGCCTGGGATCGGCCGTGCTGGCCGCGGGTATGGCACTGGCCGGGCTGACGGCCGCGACCGCGTCGGCGACACCGGGGTGCGCCGACTACCACTGGATCGGCGCCGCCGGGTCCGGTCAGCGCGACAGTGCCAACCTGACCGCCAACGGCGGGATGGGCTCCGTGGTGTACCAGTCCTACCAGCAGCTCAAATCGCAGCTCGCCGCAGACGGCCGGACCATCGACGCCGAGGCGGTCCAATACCCTGCGGCTCCGGTGCCGCTGGAGGGCGGCATCAGTGGCTGGCTGGGCTTCCTGGGCAGCGTCGGTGACGGTACGGACGCGACCGAAAAGCAGTACAAGGCGTTCACCGAGCGTTGCCCGGACAGCAAGGTGGTCCTGGCCGGCTACTCGCAGGGCGCCATGATCGTCCACCGCAACTTGTACGACCTTGCCGACGATCCGCATCTGGCCGCTGCGCTGTTGATCGCCGACGGCGACCGGCTGCCGGTCGACACCACGATCAAGCTGGGGTCGACGGCAGTTGCGGTGGGCCACGGCGAGGGCGTCGCGCAGGACCACTCGTTCCTGGCGTCGACCAACACGTCTGCGCTGCCGCCGGCGATCGGCACCCGAACCATCAGCGTCTGCGATGTCGGTGATCCGGTCTGTGATTACAACCCCGACACCGGGAAGATCTCCGATGCGGCGATCGCCATCCACACCTCGTACGCGCCGGCGCTGCGCGGCCCGCACGCGTGGGTCACGCCGCTCTACACCCTGGTGACAGCGACGGAGACCGCCTCGCCGGTGGAGCTGCCCGCCCACACCGCCTGACCCGGTTCGACCGGCGGGATGACTTTTCCAGATGTCATCCGTTCTGGCCGTCAGGGAGCTGTCCTGCTCCCGAAAGCCAGAAGGGATCATCATGAAACTCGTCGTTATCGGTGGCACCGGCCTGGTGGGCTCGAAAGTGGTGCAGAGTCTGACCACCCGCGGCCACGAGGCTGTCGCTGCGGCTCCCTCGACCGGCGTGAACACCATCACGGGCGAGGGTCTGGCCGAGGTGATGGCGGGGGCCTCCGTCGTCGTCGACGTCTCCAACTCCCCGGCGCTGGACGACTCGGCGATCGAGTTCTTCCGCACCGCGACCACCAACCTGCTGACCGCCGAGCAGGACGCCGGTGTCCGGCACCACGTCGCGTTGTCGGTGGTGGGCACCGAGGACCTCGCCGCACAGAGCGGCTACTTCCAGGGCAAGCTCCTGCAGGAGAAGCTGATCAGTGAAGGCCCGATTCCGTTTTCGATCGTGCACGCGACGCAGTTCTTCGAGTTCGTCAACACGCTCGCCGACGCCGCGACCGAGGGGGACACCGTGGTGCTGCCGCCGAAGTACTTCCAGCCGATGGCGGCCGTCGATGTCGCCGAGGGGGTCGCAATCGCCGCCGTCGGTGAACCGGTCAACGGCATTGCCGAGATCGGCGGCCCCGACATGGTGTTGCTTCCCGACCTCATCCGCACCGCGCTGACCGCCCGCGGTGACAGCCGCACCGTCGTCACTGATCCGGCTGCGTTGTACTGGGGCGTCGACATCGAGGAGCGCACGTTGGTGCCCGGCGCGGGCGCGACACTCTTCGACACCCGATTCGAGGACTGGCTCCTCGAATCGGCGGCGAAGTCCTAGACAGCCGTGGACGTATACGAAGCCGTCCGGAGCAGACGGGCCGTGCGCGGGTTCACCGATCGCCGCGTCGCGCCCGAGATCCTGCAGCGGGTGCTGGCAGCGGCGTCCTGGTCGCCCTCGGGGTCGAACATCCAGCCGTGGCATGTCTACGTCGTCACCGGTGCGCCGCTGGCCGAGCTGAAGAAGATCGCCGTCGAGCGCGTCGTCGCAGGTGAAGCCTGGGATGACCGGGAGTTCGAGATGTATCCCGCCGAGATGGCTTCGCCTTACCGGGAGCGCCGGGCCGCCTTCGGTCGGCAGCGATACGCCGCACTCGGTATCGCTCGGGAGGACTGGGAGGCGCGGCAGCGGGCGGCCGTCGCGAACTGGGATTGCTTCGGCGCGCCGGTCGCGTTGTTCTGCTACATCGATCGCGATCTGGGCCTGCCGCAGTGGGCTGATCTCGGCATGTATCTGCAGACCGTCATGCTGCTGCTTCGTGCTGAAGGGTTGCACAGTTGCCCTCAGATGGCGTGGTCGCAGGTTCGCCGAACCGTTGCGGATGTGGTGTCTCCGCCCGACGAGCTGATGCTGTTCTGCGGCATGTCCGTTGGCTACGAAGACATCTCGGTCAGCTACTCACGTACCGGTCGTGCCCCTCTTGACCAGACCGTCACGTTCCTGCCCGGATAGGTCCGCCCACGGCGGTGCCCCGCACCCCGGTTACGATCAGGACCGGAAATTCCGGTGAGGTCCGCTAGGGGCAGACGGTGGTGCCTATCTCGAGCGACGGGCGGCCAGAGCACTTGCTCGGTCGTGCCGCCGAGTGCCGAGCGCTGCACTCGGTGATCTCAACCGTCACCGGTGGCGATTCGCAGGTGCTGGTGCTACGGGGCGAGGCCGGCGTCGGCAAGACGGCGCTGCTCGGGTATCTCTCGGGGCGGGCGTCGGCGTTGCGCGTGCTGCACGTCGCCGGCGTCCAGTCGGACATGGAACTCGCCTACGCCGGACTGCAGCAACTGTGCGCCCCGCTCATGGAGCACCTCGGTGAACTGCCGGATCCGCAACGTTCGGCGCTCGACGTCGCCTTCGGTCGCGGAGTGGGTGAGCCTCCCGACCGGTTCCTGGTGGGTTTGGCGGTGTTGAGTCTGATGGCGGCGGCCGCTCAACGTCAGCCACTGCTGTGCGTCGTCGACGACGCGCAATGGCTCGACCAGGTGACGGTGCAAACCCTTGGCTTCGTGGCTCGCCGGCTGCTGGCCGAGCCGATCGCGTTGGTGTTCGCCGCTCGCGATGACGGCGCCCAGCCGCTCACGGGTCTGCCCGAACTGATCGTCCGCGGCCTGACCGACGGCGATGCGCGTGAGCTTCTGGAGTCGGTGATGCTCGGCGGTATCGACCCGCCGGTACGCGATCGCATCGTCGCTGAAACCAGAGGTAATCCGCTTGCGCTGCTGGAGGTTCCACGCAACGCCTCGGCCACCGAGCTTGCCGGCGGCTTCTGGCTGTCGGGCTCGGCGTCGGCGCCCGGCGCCGTCGAGACCAGTTATGTGCAGCGAATTCAGGGGCTTCCCGAACCGACGCGACGGCTGCTGTTGGTGGCAGCGGCCGAGCCGGTCGGTGATGCGGCGTTGTTCCTGCGCGCCGCTGCCGCGCTCGGTATCCCCATCGACGCGCTGGCGCCGGCCGAAGCCGCCGGGGTGATCGAGTTCGGTCCGCGGATGCGGTTCCGGCACCCGCTGCTGCGGTCCGCGGCGTACCGCGCCGCCGATCTGGCCGACCGCAGAGCCATCCACCGAGCGCTGGCCGACGCCACCGACCCGGACGCCGATCCCGATCGGCGCGCATGGCATGCCGCCAACGCTGCGGCCGGCCCCGACGACGCAGTGGCCGAGGAGCTGGAGAACTCGGCAGCCAGGGCTCAGGGCCGCGGCGGAATCGCCGCGGCGGCAGCCTTTCTCGAGCGCTCCGCGGTCCTGACAGCCGATCCCCACCTACGCGGCGCGCGGGCATTGTCCGCCGCTCAGGCCAAGCGAGATGCCGCAGCGCCGGCCGCCGCTCGTGACCTGCTCGACCTCGCGGAGCGAGGACCGCTGTCAGAGCTGCAACGGGCGCAGGTAGCACGATTGCGCGCCCAGATGGACTTTGTCCGCAGCCGAGCCGGCGAGGCCGGAGCGCCGTCTGTGCGCGACACCGCGCAGGCACTTCTGGACGCCGCTCGCGCGCTGGAACGCCTCGACGACTACGCATCCCGAGAGAGCTACCTCGAAGCGATCGCGGCGTTGATGTATGCCGGACGCCTCGGCGAACCGGGGGCGCTGACCCATGCCGCACAGGCGGCCTTGGCCGCACTGGACCGTGAGGCCGAACTATCCCGCTCGGTGGACTTCTTACTCAAGGGGGTCGCCGCGCGGATCACCCAGGGGGTCGGCGCCGGCGCCGAATCGATGCGAATCGGCTTGGATCACATGTGCATTCAGGCCGCGGCCGGTGATCGCAACGTCCTGCGGTGGATGGTGCCCGCGTTCCCGATCCTGCAAGAGTCGTCGGCCCACGAATTGTGGGACCAGGCCACCGTGCATCAGCTCGCCGCCGCCGCGGTGCGGGCCGCACGCAACGCGGGCGCCCTGGCCATCCTGCCGCGGGCGCTGGTGTACCAGGCCGGTGTTCGCCTGCTGGCCGGTGAATTCCGCACGGCGGCAACTCTTGTCGAGGAAGCCAACGCGATCACGTCGGCTACCGACCACTATGCGGCGGTCAAGTATCACGCCTTGATGCTCACCGCCTGGCGGGGCGACGCGGCCGAAGCGGAACTGTTGATCAAGGCCACCGAGTCGGACGGAACCAGCCGGGGGGAAGGCCGGGTACTCGGGCTGACCGGATACGCAGCGGCGGTGCTCTACAACGGGCTCGGCCGCTACGACGAGGCGCTGGCCGCCGCCCGGACGGTGTGCGAATACGAGGACATCGGGTTCTATAGCTGGTGTCTGTACGAACTGGTCGAATCGGCCGCACGCAGCGGCGAGCGGGACACCGCGATCGCGGCGATCCACAAACTCGCCGATCGCGCGGGAGCCAGCGGAACCGACTGGGGCCTGGGCGCATTGGCCGCGGCCCAGGCGATGCTCGCCGACGATGACGACGCCGATGCGCTGTTCACCGAAGCCATCGAGAGGTTGGGGCGCACAACGATCGCGGTGCACCGGGCCCGCGCGCACCTCGTGTACGGGGAGTGGCTGCGACGGGTGCTGCGACGAGCCGACGCGCGGCGGCACTTGACCGAGGCCCACGACATGTTCGTCCGGATGGGTGCCGGCGCCTTCGCCGAGCGTGCCCGCCGGGAACTGGCGGCCACCGGAGAGAAGGTGCGCGCGCAGCAGCCGAGTTCGGGCGGGGAGCTCACGGCGCAAGAGGCGCAGATCGCGCGACTGGCCGGCGAAGGCCTGACGAACCAGGAGATCGGTGCGCAGCTGTTCATCAGTACGCACACCGTCGAATGGCATCTGCGAAAGGTATTCGCCAAGCTCGGCATCACCTCGCGCAGGCAACTGCGGGCGATGTCCTGGGCGAGTTAGGTCCGACCACGGGCCGAGGACTACGGACTACGGGTTTTCAAGGGTTCGCGTGGGCGGCGTGGCGGCGAGGCTGAGGTCATCAGCAACTCGCACCCAGGAGACCGTTCATGACCGTCACGTCTGTTCCCCGGCCAACCGGCTCCGAGGCCGCCGACCGGTTCGCCCGCGACGCGCAACCCCTGTTCGACGCCCTGCTGCGCCGGGCCAGGGGGTTGACCAAGAGCATGGCCGACGCCGAGGACCTGGTGCAGGACACCCTGCTGCACGCATTCATGGGCTACCACACGTTCCGCGACGGCACCGACTTCAAGGCGTGGCTGTTCCGGATTCTCTACAACCGCTGGGTGAGCGGCTTCCGCGCCAAGCAGCGCCGGCCATCGGAGGTACCGGTGGAGGACTTCGCCGAAGGCGACCTTGCCGACAGCGCTGCCCGGTCATCGGCCGCCTCCCGCTCGGCCGAGGCCGAGGCACTCACCCGGCTGCCCGACGGCGACCTCCGTTCGGCGATGGCCACCTTGCCGGAGGACTTCCGCACGGTGCTGTTCTACGCCGAGGTCCAGGGCCACACCTACGCCGAGACCGCCGTGATCCTCAACATCCCGCGCGGCACGGTGATGTCCCGGGCCTCACGCGGACGGCAGCGGCTTCGGGTGGCTCTCGCTGACAGCGCGTACGCGCCGACCGCTCAGATCGCATGACCACCGTGACGGAGCTGAGCACGCCGACGGCGGCGGAACCGCCGTCTGACATCAAGGAGAGAGAGCATGACGAAAAACCATGACCCGCAATGGGAGAACGCACTGACCGTCGTTCAGGACGTGCATCCGCCCTTCATCCCCGACGGCGCCGATGTGATGACCGTCGTCATCGAATATCCGCCGGGCAGTGCAGGAGCCCCACCGCACCGCCATCCGAGCGGGCCGGCGTTCGGCTACATGCTGGAAGGCGAGATGCTCTTTGAACTCGAAGGCGAGCCACCACGTGTCATCCGCGCGGGCGAAGCCTTCTGGGAGCCCGGTGGAGACGTCATCCACTACTCGGACGGCAACAACCGAGACGACGTCAAGTGCCGGTTCGTCGTCACGATGGTGTGTGTCCCAGGCCGGCCGATGCTCGAGCTCGTCGACGACAGCGAACTGATCGCCCGCAAACACCTGCGGGTAGCGGCCGAACCCGTCGCCGGAAAGGACTGAATCACTGTGTCTCGCATCCTGCTTCAGACGACCATCACCGCCCAGCCGGACGACTGGGACGTCGACCGCTTCACACTCCTTGCCGCCGAATTGCGCGCGGCCGGGCATGACGTGCTCGCCCGCAACCGCGCACACCACAGCAACGATCCGGTGCTCAGCGTTCTCGACGACCTCGGATTCGACCAGCTGTGGCTGATGGCCGTCGACACCGGCGACGGCTTGACCGATGCCGAAGCCGACGCCATCACCAGGTTCCGTCGCGGTGGCGGCGGGGTGCTCACGGCTCGCGACCACCAGGACCTGGGGTGCTGCCTGACCCGGCTCGGGTCCTTGGGCCTGGTCAACGAGTTTCAGGACAAGACGGTCGATCAAAGCCACCTCTGCGACGACCAGGACACCCCGAGCATCTCCTGGCCCAACTTCCATTCCGGCGCCAACGGGGACTACCAGCCGGTGCTCGCCGCGAACCCGGTGCATCCGCTGCTGCGCACATCACACACCGCCAGCGGCCGAATCGAATGGTTCCCCGCGCACCCCCACGAGGGCGCGGTTTCGGCGAGCGTTCCCTGCGCGACCGTCGTGGCCGAGGGGCGAAGCAGTGCCAGTGGCCGTCGGTTCAACCTCGCCGTCGCGATCGACGGTGAGACATTCGACGGGCTGCCGTTGGGCCGGGCGGTCGCGGAATCGACCTTCCATCACTTCGCCGACTACAACTGGGATTTGGGTTGCGGGGCGCCGTCGTTCGTCAGTGAGCCACCCGGGAGGCAGATTCTGGTCGATCCGGCCCGGCTGACGGTGTTCAAGGACTACGTGCGCAACGTCGCAGCCTGGCTGCACCGGGATGTTCGCACCGGCGCCGATGCTGCGCCCGAAGCGCGCCGCGCTGTCGTACTCTGAATGCGCTCCACACACAGGAGGCGCCCGTGAGCGAACACGAAGTCAAGATGATCATCCTGTCGACCGACGACCTGGATGAATCGATCAGGTTCTACAGTGACACCCTCGGTATGGCATTGAAGTTCCGCGACGGCACCCATTTCGCGGCGCTCGACGGCGGGCCGGTCACCCTGGCGCTGGCGACGGAGATCGACCACCCGATCCCCGGGCAGGTCGTGGTCGGAATCAAGACGGCCGACGTAGACGCCGCCGCGAAGGCCATCGAGGCCAGTGGTGGCGGAATCGTCAAGGGCCCGTACGACGACGCGCATGAGCGTCGAGCCGTCGTCTACGACAACAAGGGCAACGGTCTGGTCTTCTACAGCCCGCTCGCGCGCAAGTAGGCCGCTGCCGCGTGAGCGAACTTCAAGACCGGCAAGACGTTTCGGACCTTCTGATCCGCTATGCCACGGGCATCGACCGGCGCGACTGGGACCTGCTCCGGACCGTTTTCACACCCGACTGCCATCTGGACTACGGCGAGATCGGCGTGTGGGACGGCGTTGAGGCGGTAACCGAATTCATGGACGTCGCGCACGCCGCCGCCGGATATCTCATGCACCGCATCAGCAACATCGTGATCGATCTGCACGGCGATCGGGCCACCACCCGCTGCTATGTCGATGCGTGGATCATGGCTGCGGACAACAACTCCGGGGTGAATGCGAGGGGCTTCTACGACGATGAGATCGTCCGCACCGATGCCGGCTGGCGGATCGCCCGGCGCAACTTCACCACTGTGCAGGTGGTGTACTGATGGCCGATGACTTCGCCGAGCGATACGGGCCCTGGGCGCTGGTCGCCGGTGCCTCCGACGGCGTGGGTGCCGCATTCGCGGACACACTTGCCGCGCGCGGGCTCAACGTTGTGTTGCTTGCGCGTCGGCAACCGGTGCTCGACGATGTCGCCGCGGACATCCGCGACCGACATGGCGTCGAAACCAGAACGCTGGCAATCGATCTCGCAGTAGCGGGTGCGGCGGCCGCCGTGATCGGGGCAACGGCAGATCTCGACATCGGCTTCGTGGTGTACTGCGCGGGCGCCGACCCCGACTTCACACCGTTCCTGAGCAATTCGATCGAGGCGGCCGAAAGCATGGTGCAGCGCAATTGCGTGGTGCCGATGCAGCTGTGCCACCACTACGCCGCGCCGATGGTCGAGCGGGGCCGGGGCGGGATCGTCGTGTTCGGCTCCGGGGCAGGCTTTGTCGGCGGACCCAACATGGTGGCCTACGGCGCGTCCAAGGCCTTCGACATGGTGTTCGCTGAAGCGCTGTGGAGTGAACTGCACGACAAGGGTGTCGACGTGATCGGTTTGATCCTCGGCAAGACCGACACCCCCGCGCTGCGCAAGCTCGAGTATCAACGCGGCACCCTGGCCTCGGAAGACCAGACGCCGACCGATGCGGTACCGGTCGGCGACGTGGTGGCCGAAGCGTTCGCGAACCTCACCAACGGGCCGACGGTGCTCGTCGGTGATCAGATGCGCGGTGTCGGGCAGTTGCTGGCATCGTTGGACCGTAACGACGCGGCGCGGCTGATGGCACAGTCGATCGCCGCGGCAATGGGACCGGACTGACGCTCGGGTTTTTGCCCTGTTCAACGCGTCGCATGTTTACCGATCGCAGATCTGGATAGCTAATACCGGTACCAGGCAGGTCGTTACTCACGCACGATTGACGCACGATTGGAGCACGAAGCCATGAAGTTGATCGAGATTGTCGCCGGTGCCGCTGTCGCCGGTGGATTGGCTGCAAGCGCAATGGGATTGAGCGCCGCGAGCGCGGGCGCCGACCCTGGCTGGACCCCGCCGCCGGGCCCTGTTCAGCCCGCGCTGCCGCCGGCCGGACCCGACGCCGGCAGCCCGCCGGCCTGGGCACCGCCGAAGCCCGTCGACCCGACCTGGGCCGCCGGCAACAAGCAGGTGTGGGACGAGGGCTGGAATCACTGGGGCGTCTGGATCAACGGAGTCTTCGTCCCGACCTACTGATCTCCGCATGACGCCGCGGGAATGCCGTCTGATCGCCTGGGGTGACGGCACCCGCGGCGTCCTCGCGTCTAGGACCGGGGACGCCGCTCTATGGTCGAATAGTGACGATCACCTACGACGACGCATTGCGGGACCAGATCCGCGATCATTTGAGCGGCCACGCCCGGCGCTCGGCGGCTGACCCCACCAAGCGCCACGCCGCAGTCGCGGTGGTGCTCGTCGACTCCGAAACTGGCGAGGACCGGGTCGACCCGGCTCCCGTCGACGACTGGATCGCCGGTCGGCCGATGGAGCCGGGCTTGGACGGCCGGATGGTCGGAGTCTCGGGTGGTGCAGCATTCCTGTTGTGTCGCAGGGCATCCCGGTTGAATTCACATGCTGCGCAGTGGGCTCTTCCCGGTGGGAGGCTGGACCCCGGGGAGACCGCGATCGACGCGGCGTTACGTGAACTCGACGAGGAAGTCGGCGTCGCGCTGCCCCATTCATCGGTGCTCGGTGTGCTCGACGACTATCCGACGCGGTCGGGCTACATCATCACCCCGGTGGTGATCTGGGGCGGTGGACGCCTGGATCCGCGCCCGGCGCCCGACGAGGTCGTCGCCGTCTATCGGGTCGGACTGCACCAACTGCAACGGCCGGATTCGCCGCGGTTCATCACCATCCCGGAAAGCCCGCGTCCCGTCGTGCAGATGCCGCTGGGCAACGACCTCATTCACGCGCCCACAGGTGCTGTGCTGCTTCAACTTCGATGGCTGTGCCTGGAGGGCCGCCACGACCCTGTCGACGACCTCGAGCAGCCGGTCTTCGCCTGGAAATAGGCCCCTGAGCCTGGAAATAGGCCCCTGAAACGCAAGTACCGCGCGGCCGTGATGACCGCGCGGTACGTTGACGACGATTGTCAGGCAGGCGGGTAGACGCCCATGCCCTTGGCCTTCTCGGTCTGCCAGAAGATGTCCGAGATCTGATCGATGGTCGCGAGCAGCTTCTCAGCAGTGGCGGCGTCGGTCGACTTCTTGACGTCACCGGCACCGTGCACGCCGTCCCAGAACAGCTGGTGCAGGTTCGGGAACTGCTCGAAGTGCTCCTTGGTGAAGAAGTCGGCCCACAGCACCATCAGGTGATGTTTGACCTCCTCGGCGCGCTGCTCCTTGATGAGGATCGCGCGGGTCCGGAAGTGTTCGTCATCCGAGTCGTTGTACTTCTGGATGGTCTTGAGGCACGACAGCGCCTCGATCTTGGCCTGGGCGGGGTCGTAGACGCCGCAGTACAGGTCGCAATGAGCGTGGGCAGGGGTGGCGTTGGCGAAAAGTCGTTGCAGCATGGCCTTAACTTACCCTTTCACAATGCGGGAGAACCATGGGCTCAGCTCCTGGCCGCTGCGCCGGTTTCGCGTAGTGGAGGAGTCCATGCTGCCGACCCTTCGGCCTGGTGACGGGCTGTTGGCGGTCCGCGCCGGGACCCCGCGTACCGGACAGCTTCGGGTTTTCCCCGACCCCACCCTGCCGACCCGGTGGCTGATCAAGCGGGTCGGAACGGTGCGCGGGCGCGGCCGGGCCGCGACCTTCGAAGCGTGCTCGGACAATCCCCACGCACCGGGCGTCGTCGACTCGCGACGATTCGGCTGGGTTCCGGTCGCGGGTTCCTACCGAGTCGTGTGGACGGTCCGCGGTCCACACAGCTGAACCGGAGTTTCGTTTACGGGCAATTGAGGTACACGCCGCCCATGGGTATTTCAGACAAGATCAGCAATAAGGTCGACGACGCAGCAGGCAAGGCCAAGGAGGGCGTCGGTCGCGCCACCGGCGACAAGAGCACGGAGAACGAGGGCAAGCTCGATCAGGCCAAGTCGAGCCTCAAGGACGCCGGCGAGAAGATCAAAGACGCCTTCAAGAGCTGAGCGTGGAGCTCAGCAACCAGCCACCGGCCACGCCGGTGGATGCCAGGAAAGCGAGCGAAGAGCAGCGCGTCCTGCAGGACCAGCTGGATCATCAGAACGACGATCCAGCTGGTCCCGGCAAGGTTGATAGGCACCAGGTCGCCGACGAGACCTGAGCTACTGCGGGTGGGTGGCCAGGTACTCGGCGACCGGGACGGGTTCATCGGCGGAATAGCCGATCGGCAGAACGACGTCACCTTCGGTGGTGACGTAGTAGACATCCCACTGATAGAAGCCGGCGAATGTCGCGGGATCGGCGAGGACCGCGGCGTAATCCTTTACCGCAGCGACGTATTCGTCGGAATGGTTGTACCGGTAAACGGCGTGATCGGGGTCCGCGCCGAAACCGTTGGCAGCAAGGTAACGGCCGGCGGCCATGATGCTGTCGTGCGGTGATCGGATATCTCCGCCGTCGCCGTGGGCGGCGAATGTCGACGGTAGGAACTGCATCGGGCCATCCGCTCCGGCGGTACTCAGTCCCACGATGCTGCCGAACCGGGTCTCGATCAGGTTGATCGCCGCCAGATAATTCCAGCCGACCCCGGTGGCTGCTTCCGCCTCGCGGTAGTAACCAAGCAGTTCATCGGCCGGGGCCGGTGGTTGGATCCGCCACGCCGGCAGAGTGTCCCGCGGGTGGGCCATCGCGGCGAGTTGCCGTCGAGCGTCGACGTTGCGATCGTAAGCGTCGATCAAATTCGGCGGGATCCGCGGCCGGATGATCGAGTCCCATTCCGGGTGGCGGCCGATGCTGCGGTAAGCGACCTGCTGGCGGCGCGCCGCCGCCACGAGCGCGGCCTGTGGTGTCGACCGATCGCGAATGGCCAGCTCGTCGGCGACCAGGTCGTCGGCCACCTGAGCAGGATCCGACGCCAGCCTGGGCTGCGCGCCGGCCGGCGCCGCGTCCGGTGGTGTGGTGGAATCCAGCGCGGCCGCGGGCACCGATGAGGCGCGCGGCCCGCTGACCGGCGTGCTCATCGGGTGGACAGTGCTCGATGCGCAGGCGGCAACGGCCAGCAGGACCGTCGCGGGCACGAGAGTGAATCGGATGCGCACCGCTGAAGTCTGTCGTACGACAACGGTCAGCACCAGGATTCGGTCTGGGAGGATGAGGGGATCATGCGGATAGATGCCACATCCGTCTCAGCCGTTGTGCTGGGTGCGGCCACTACAGCGGCGCTCCTGGTCGGTGCCGCCGGCCTAGCGGACCCCTCACCCCGAATTGCTCTGGCCGACAATACCGTCAGTGTCGATCCGCCGGCCGTTGCGCCTGGTGATGGCTCGCTCGTCGACGGCCAGATCCTCACACCGTTCGACGTGCAGAACCCCGCTGTCGGACGCTTGGACCCGCGACTGCTCGACGCCATCCAGCAGGCCGCCTCCGCGGCGTCGGCCGACGGCATCACGATGACGATCACATCAGGATGGCGTTCGCCGGAATTCCAGCAGCGCTTGTTGGACAGCGCGGTCGCCCAGTACGGCAGCCTGGCGGCCGCCCGCGAGTACGTGCAGACCCGCGAGGCGTCCAAACATGTGGTGGGTGAGGCCGTCGACGTGGGCGGTGTGGGTGCCGACCAGTGGCTGATGGCCAACGGCGCGCGGTTCGGTGTGTGCCGAATTTATGCCAACGAGGTGTGGCATTTCGAGCTGGCCACCGACGCCGCGGACGCCTGTCCACCGCTGCTGCCCAACGCCGCGGGCTAGTGGATTTCAGGCCGATCGGGCCCGGGTGTGCGCCGGGCGTAGTTGGATCGGGATCATGAGGAGTCTTGATGAGATCCGTACCGCGCTGGAGGCCTGTTACTCGGCGATCGAAGGCCTGTGCGCCGACCTGAGCGACGCCGACTGGAAGGCGCAGTCGCTGTGCCCGGACTGGGTGGTGCGCGATGTGATTCAGCACGTCGTCAGCATCGAAGCCGTGATGGCCGGCTGGCTGCCGCAGGACGACGCGACCCCGCCGCCGTTCGAGCGGGCGGCGGAGTTCCTGGCCGGGACCGACGATCCGGCGACGCTCGCTGAGAAGGTCACCGGGGTCTTCGCCGAGCGCAGGCGCGACCTGAGTTCGCTGACGGCCGCCGACCTCGACCGGCCGTCGTGGATGCCCACCGGGCGAGGGACCTATGGCCGCTTCTTGGAGATCCGTGTCTTCGACTTCTGGGTTCACGTGCGCGACATCACGATTCCGCTCGGGCGTTCCACCGACGACGGCGGTCTCGCGGCGGAGATCGCGCTGGGACAGGTCGAAAGCTCGATCGGCTACATCGCAGGCAAGAAGGTGGGGGTGCCCGACGGCAGCAGCATCTCCTTCCGGTTGACCGGCCCGGTGGTCCGGGAGATCAATGTCGCTGTCGACGGTCGAGCCAAACAGGTTGCGCACCTCGACGATCCGAGCGCGGTGCTGACCGCTGACTCGACCACGTTCATCATGCTGGCCTGTGGCCGCATCGACCCCCAGACCCAGATCGACACGGGCGCGGTGAGCTGGAGTGGCGACGCCGAGCTGGGCGAGCGCGCCGCCCGCAACCTCAGGTTCACGATGTGACCGGGCGCCCCGAGTCCGTCGACTTCCACTTCGACGTGATGTGCCCGTACGCCTACCAGACGTCGCTGTGGATCCGCGAGGTCCGGGACCAGACCGGACTGGTGGTGAACTGGCGCTTCTTCAGCCTCGAGGAGATCAACCGCAAAGAGGGCAAGAAGCACCCGTGGGAGCGGGACTGGTCCTACGGCTGGTCGATGATGCGTATCGGGGCACTCCTGCGCCGACAGTCGATGGCGGACGTGGAGGCCTGGTACCAGCGTGCCGGCCGTGCCCTGCACGTCGAGGGTCACAAACCGCACGACCCGGCGGTGGCCCGACACCTGTTGGCTGAGCTAGGTTTTGATCCGGCGCTGGTCGATCAGGCCATCGCCGATTCGACCACCGGTGACGAGGTGCTGGCCGACCACAATCGCGTCGTGGCGGCCGACGGTTACGGTGTGCCGACGCTGTTCTTCCCCGACGGTCAGTGCTTGTTCGGGCCCGTGCTGATCGACCCGCCGACCGGGCAGGCGGCGGTGCGATTGTGGGACGCCGTCGTCGCGTGGACCGAATTCCCGCACCTCTACGAGCTTCAGCGACCCAAGGCGCCCGCCGATGCGCAGCTGATCGCCGAGACGTTCCGCCCGTACCTCGAAGCGCGGGACTGGGTTTCGATCAACCGTGGCGAGGTCATCAGATTCGGGGATTAGGTATTTGTCCCCAAACTCGAGTTCATCCACAGATTCGCCCCGGGATCACTTTTTGTCAGTGGTTCGCACTAGTGTTCGAATCATGGGTGCGGTCGATGTCATGCGGGAGGCTCGGGATCGGTATCTCGAGTCTTTAGCTGCGATCGATTTCGATGAGCTTTCCCCTGCTGATCGTTTTGTGGTGCTCGAGGAGTGGGAGACCGCGCGGCGCCACCAAGTCGCGCTCGCTTACGCGTTGATCTCGCGGCTGGAGCAGGTCGAGGGCTGCCCGCCAGTCCCGATCACGTTGGGTGATGTGTTGCGGATCAGTCCGCGGGAGGCCAAACGCCGCATCCGCGATGCCGAACAACTGCAGCCGCGGCGGGCGTTGACCGGGGAGCCGCTGCCGCCGCTGCTCCCCGAAACCTCGAAGGCCTGGCACGACGGACAACTCGACGGCGAACACCTGCGGGTGATCCAGAAGTTCTTCCGCGACCTGCCCGACCACGTGCCGCCAGAGGACGTTGAAAACGCCGAACGCACGCTGGCGGCGCACGCACAAAGCTTGCGGCCGGATCAGTTGGACAAGATCGCCAACCAGCTGTCCCTGCTGCTCAACCCCGACGGACGATTCTCCGACGAAGACCGGGCCCGCAAGCGCGGCTTCACCTGGTGCGGCGGCCAACAGGTCGACGGCATGAGTGTGGGCCGGCTGATCGCCGACCCGGAATTGCGGTCGATGCTGGATGCCTGGTTCACCAAATTCGCCGCACCCGGCGCCTGCAATCCCGCCGACCAAACCCCCACCCTCACCCCGACCGACGAGGTGGCCGAGCGGGATCGCCGCAGCCACGGACAACGTCAACACGACGCGTTGAGCGCCCTGGTGCGCGGGCAACTCGGGGATCCGAAACTTGGTCAGCACAACGGTCTACCCGTCACTGTGATCGCGACCGCGCCCCTGCAGGACTTGCAGAACAAGACCGGTCACGCCGTGACCGCCACGGGCAGTCTGCTGCCGATCCCGGATGTCATCCGGATGGCCAGCCACGCGTATCACTATTTGGCCTTGTTCGATGGGGTGACAGGGCAGGCGTTGTGGCTGGGCCGCACCAAACGCATCGCCTCACCCGATCAGCGGATCATGTTGCACAGCAAGGAACGTGGCTGCACCCGCCCGGGGTGTGACGCGCCCGGCTATCTGACCGAGGTGCACCACGTCGACGAATGGGCCGAGGGCGGCCTGACAAATATCGACAAACTCACCCTGGCCTGCCGAGCCGATCACCGACTGCTCGACCAAGGCTGGAAAACCCGAAAACTCGCCAACGGCGACACCGAATGGATCCCACCACCGCACCTACCACTGGCAGCAGGCACCAACACCTACCACCACCCAGAACGACTACTCGGCGGCTAAGCAAGATCAGCGACACCAGCCACAAGATGATCACTGCGGAGATCATGTCGAACCACTGGAACGGGCAAGCGGCCCGTCGCCGCAGGGAGGTTAGATCGACATATGCGTGTCAACCGGATCATTGCCGACCTGCCGGTCTCCGACATCGAGGCGGCCAAAAGCTTCTACACCGACTACCTGGGGCTGACCACCGAGGAGTTCAACCTCGGCTGGGTGGCCCGGTACACGTCGCCCGAGACGGGGGCGAATCTGAAACTGGTCACCGCCGATGCGACGGCACCCGAGACGCCCGTCATCTCGGTGGCCACCGATGATGTTGACGCCGCCTACGAGCAGGCCCGCGCCCGTGGCTACCAGATCGTGCATCCGTTGACGACCGAGTCGTGGGGGGTGCGGCGGTTCTTCGTTCGCGATCCGGACGGCAACGTGATCAACGTTGTGGCGCATCGGGATTAGCGCACGGGCTAGCCGGTGGGCGTCGCGCCCAGCACCCGTTGCAGATCGCCCTTCATCGCTTGCAGTTGCGCGCCCCAGTACCCCCAGCTGTGCGTGCCACTGGTTGGGAAGTTGAAGACCGCGTTGCGGCCGCCGGCGGCCTGGTACTTGCGCTGAAATTCCTTGTTGGTGTTCAACGTGATGTTCTCCAGATACCCGGCGGTGAACAGCCCACCGAAGGTGGGATCGTCGGTGTTGTCCAGTTCCGACGGTGCGCCCGTACCGCAATAGATCCACACCGCGGTGCCGTTGGCGACCAGCCTCGCCACGTTGACCATCGGGTCGTTGCGCTGCCAGGCCGGATCGTTGGAGGGCCCCCACATGTCGGTGGAGCGGTACCCGCCGCCGTCTTTCATCGCCAGCCCGATCAGGGTGGGCCACAGGCCCAGCGACGGGTTGAGGAAACCGGACAGCGAGCCCGCGAAGATGAACTGTTGGGGATGCCAGATCGCCAGCGTCAGCGCCGCACTGCCCGACATCGAAAGTCCGATGACCGCATTGTTGATTGGAGTGATCGCTTTGTTGAGCGCCAGCCACGCCGGCAGCTCCTGGGTCAGGAAGGTCTCCCACTTGTATGTCAGCGTGCCGTTGGACCCGGCCGCCGGCTGGTACCAGTCGCTGTAGAAGCTCGACTGGCCACCGACCGGCATCACCAGAGACAGCCCGGACTGGTAGTACCACTCGAACGCGGCGGTGTTGATGTCCCAGCCGTTCTCGTCATCCCGGGCGCGTAGGCCGTCGAGCAGATAGACCGCGTGTGCGCCGCCACCCTGGAATTGGACCCGGATGGTGCGGCCCATCGCCGGCGACGGCACGTCGAGGGCTTCCACCGGCAAGCCGGAGCGGGAGTAGGCGGCGGCGGGTGCGGTCTGGCCTGCCAGGCCGACCATGCCCGGGACCACCAGCACCGTCGCGGTGAGGATGCCGAGGCGCTGCACCCAGCGGGTCGCACGGTGCACGAGGTTCCTCACGAGCAGCAAGGTAACAATGCCGCCGGCGCCGAGACCGTCTGGCACGCCTGCCGTAATTGCTTTGTGATCGGCGAGAACTCACGCGGCTCGGGTGCGCACTCCCAGCACCGGTTGCCGGCTTTCGCGGTCACAGAAGTCCGCGGCCCACGGCCACCGGCCGCGACCATCCGACCAGACCAGCTGCAATGCACGAATCTCCCTGCCGTACAGGGCGGTCGCGAATCCCATGTGCGCATCGGGATGTTCGACCTCGACGACCTCGAGCATCGGACCTCCGCAGAGGGTGAACTGCTGGCCCGCGGTCAGCTCCGCTCCGCGCACCACGAGCTCGGCCGACTTGCTCAGCAGGCGGGCGGCCCGCTGCGGTGACACATTCGTCATCAGCAGCTCGGGGACGTCGTAGTCGCTCAAGCCGACCGTGTAGGCGAACGGCATTCGGGGCGATTCGATGTATTGCACTGCCCAGCCTCGCCGCAGGATCTTGGCGCGGACCTCGTCGAGATAGTCGGCGACGGTGTTGTCCGGGTGGTCGCACAACCAGCACATTGCTGGGCCCCTTTCGTCAGGTCGACGGCGTAGAAGACACGATGCACCCGGGGTACGACAAAAACTCGAACAAACGTTCGCCACCCTCAGCGCGGAACCCACACACCGCCGTACAACACGTCGGTGACCGCGAGGTCGGTCTCCAGCGCGACCAGGTCGGCGCGTGCGCCCACCACTAGTTCGGGACATGGAAGTCCCAGTGCGCGTGCCGGATTCAGCGACGACTGACGCACCGCGAGTAACAGTGCCTCGTCGCGGGGGAGCCCGCTGTGGGCGACGGCGAAGCGGAACACCCGGTCCATCGTGGCGGTGCTTCCCGCAATCGTCGACGTCCCGGCCAGCCGGGCCACGCCGTCGGCCACCTCGACGTCCATTCGGCCGATCTGATATCGGCCGTCGGTCATCCCGGCCGCCGCCATGGCGTCGGTGACGAGCGACACCCGGTCGGGACCGGTCGCACGGACCACGTGCCGGTACAGCGCGGCGTCGACGTGCACCCCGTCGGCGATCAACTCCACCGTCACCCGGGGGTCTTCGAGCAGCGCGATCACCGGGCCCGGCTCGCGGTGGTGGATCGGGCGCATCGCGTTGAACAGATGCGTGCCCACCGTGGCGCCGGCACTGATCGCCGCGCGGGTCTGCTCGTAGGTCGCCTCCGTGTGTCCGATCGCGGCCACCGCACCGGCACTGATGATGCGCTCGATCGCGGCCAGCGCACACGACCGCTCCGGTGCGAGGGTGACCATCCGGATTGCTCCGGCGCCGGCCTGCAGCAGCTGGTCGACTTCGTCGGTGTCCGGATCGCGAAGCACCACGGGATCGTGCGCCCCGCAGCGCTGGGCGGCCAGCCACGGGCCCTCGAGGTGAATCCCGGCGAGCGTGGCGTCGCGCACATGGCCGGCCAGTACCTCGACCTGGCGCAGCAGTTCGGTCGGTCCGGCCGACACCAGCGACGCGATCAGGGTCGTGGTGCCGTGCCTGCGGTGAAGCTCCACAGCGGTAGCCGTGTCGTCCGTCGTCGCCACCGAGAACTCGGAGCCGCCGCCGCCGTGGACGTGGGTGTCGACGAAACCGGGCACCACCGTGACCAGCTCACGGTCGGCGGCCCGCGGCGGCGAACCCGCACCCAGCGCCAGCACCGACCCGCCGGACACCTCAATCCAGCCTGGCCGCAACAACTCTCGGCCGGTCAGCAAGGTGGCAGCGGTGATCAGCACTCAGATGCCCTGCCATGACGGCTTGGACAGGTAGGTCTCCCGGTAGTAGTCCGCCAGCTGCAGTCGCCGGGCCGCGCCACCGTCGAGCAGGACCGTCACGTGCGGGTGGTGCTGCAGGATGGTGGCCGGCCACATCGCGCTGACCGGTCCTTCCACCAGCTGATGCACCGCCTCGGCCTTGCTTCGGCCGAGGGCCACCAGGACGACGTGACGGGCCGCCATGATCGTGCCCAACCCCTGGGTGAGGCAGTGGGTCGGGACTTGGTCGACGTCGTCGCCGAAGAAGCGGGCGTTGTCGATTCGGGTCTGGCGCGTCAGCGTTTTGATCCGGGTGCGCGACGCCAGCGACGACCCGGGCTCGTTGAAGCCGATGTGGCCGTCGGTGCCGATGCCCAGGATCTGCAGGTCGATGCCGCCGGCCGCGGCGATGGCCGCCTCGTAGTCGGCACACGCCGCCGGAATGTCGTCGGCCAGCCCGTCGGGGCCGGCCACCGCACCCGGCGCGAAGTCGACGCGTGAGACGAACACCGTGTCGATGACGATGCGGTAGCGCTCGGGGTGGTCGGCCGGCAACCCGACGTACTCGTCGAGGGTGAAACCGCGGGCTCGACGAAACGAGATGCGCCCCGCGTCGCACCGGGCGGCCAGCTCGTCGTAGATCGCCAGTGGGGACGAGCCGGTGGCCAGCCCCAGCACCGCGGTCGGCGTGCGCCCGAGCAGCGACTCGACGGCATCGGCCGCCACTGCGCCGATCTGCGCGGCGTCGGGGAGGATGACGACTTCCATCAGATCCTACTTGTTGGCGGTGAAAAGTAATGAGCCTGCGGCGATTTCGACACCCGTAGCGACGTCGTCGCCCACCACGACATTGCCCGGCTCGCGTTCGTCCATCACCACGACAGGAACGATCGGGTTCAACCCGGCCGCCACCACCGATGGGACGTCATAGGTGATCATCGTCTGGCCGGACGTCACGGTGTCGCCCTCGCTGACGTGGGCGCTGAACCCCGCCCCCTTCAACGCGACGGTGTCGAGCCCGAGATGAACCAGCACTCCGACATTCTCACTCGTCATGATGATGTAGGCGTGCGGCATCAGCTTGAGGACGCGGCCGCTGACCGGTGCCACCGCATCGATCACCTCGCGGGGCGGATCGACCGCAGCGCCGTATCCCACCATGCCTTGCGCGAAAACGGGATCGGGTACGTCGCCGAGTGCGACGGCGCGCCCGGAGACCGGCGAGTGGACGGACGTTGTGCTCATTGTCGAAGACAATAGAGAGTTGACCCACGCAGCCGCGGCGGAAACAACGCCCCACCTCAGGCGATTTGTCTAAGCTTCGGCTGTGCTGCGACGACGGGAGGCCGGCCGGTCATGAGTGGAAACACCAAAGACTCAGGCGCACAGCAAAAGTCGGGACTGCGCATACCGGGCTTCGCGCAGCTGCAACGGCTCGGTAAGAGCTTGATGCTGCCGATCGCCGTACTCCCGGCCGCAGGCATCCTGCTGCGGCTCGGCCAGGACGACCTGCTGGGCCGGATCAAGGCGCCGGTGATCGGCCCGTTCTTCCAGGCGATGAGCGCGGCAGGCGGCGCGCTGTTCAACAATCTGGCGTTGCTGTTCGCCGTCGGTGTCGCGATCGGATTCGCCCGCAAGGCCGACGGCTCGACGGCGCTGTCAGCGGTTGTCGGCTATCTGGTGATGCAGGCGGTCTTCAAAACGATGTCGCCGTTCGTGCTCGCGGGGCAACTCGACAAAGCCGGCGAACAGGCGCAGATCAACTACAGCGTATTTGGCGGGATCGTGATCGGGCTGCTCACCGCGTGGCTGTTCGACAAGTACCACACCATCGCGTTGCCGCCGTACCTCGGCTTTTTCGGTGGCCGGCGCTTCGTCCCGATCGTCGTGTCGCTGGTGAGCCTCGTGGTGTCCTTCGCGATGAGCTACTTCTATCCGATCTTCGACGCCGGGCTCACCGGGCTGGGCCACTTCATCGGCGGTGCCGGTGCGCTCGGGGCGTTCGTCTACGGCTTCGCCAACCGCATGCTGATTCCGCTGGGGCTGCACCACATCCTGAACTCGTACGTGTGGTTCATCTACGGCAGCTATCCGAGCGGCGACGGGCACGTCGTCACCGGTGAACTCAGCCGGTTCGCCGCGGGCGACCCCAGCGCCGGGCTGCTCACGTCGGGCTTCTACCCGATCCTGATGTTCGGCCTGCCCGGCGCGGCGTTGGCGATGATCCACGTCGCGAACGCCAAACAGCGCAAGGTCGCGTTCGGCATTCTGTCCGCCGCCGCGCTGACCGCGTTCCTCACCGGTGTCACCGAGCCGCTGGAGTTCGCTTTCATGTTCGTGGCGTTCCCGCTCTACATCGTGCACGCGGTGCTGACCGGGCTGTCGCTCGCGATCGCGTACCTGCTCGACATCCACCTGGGGTTCTCGTTCTCGGCCGGGCTGATCGATCTGCTGCTCTATGGCACCGCACCGGCGGCCAAGAACATTCCGCTGCTGATCGTCATGGGCCTGGTCTTCTTCGCGGTGTACTACCTGCTGTTCCGCTTCGCGATCACCCGATGGAACATGCGCACCCCCGGCCGTGAACCCGACGCCGAGTTCGACGCCGAGGAGCGGGCCAACCTGGGCGAGGGCGCCGGGTCGGCAACCGCCGTGGAGGTCGGGGGCGCGGTGAAGACCGCCCCCGCGGTGACCGACAGCAAGGCCGAACAGCTGATCGCGGCCTTCGGCGGGCGAGAGAACCTGCGCAGCGTCGACGCGTGCATCACCCGACTGCGGATGGAGGTCGTGGACGCCGGCAAAGTCGACCAGAACCGGCTGAAAAGTCTTGGCGCCGCCGGTGTGATCGAGGTCGGCAACAGCGTGCAGGCCGTCTTCGGGACGCAGGCCGAGGTGCTGAAGAACGAGATCAACGACGCGCTGTGACGCCCAGGCGAGCGGTATCGCTGAAACGGGGAAGTGTCGCACCCGCAGCGCATAGATCGCGTAGAGGAAACGCATAGGCTTCGAACCTTTACGGTTCCGTGCCCAAAGTGTGACCTGAGTAGACCACTGTTACCGAAGTGACATCAGTGGCTCGTGCTTTGAGCCGATCGAGCCAGAGTAGGACCCACATGACCGTGCGCACTTTCGATCGTGAATCGACCGGCGGCACCGCTTTCGCACTGCGATCGCTGGCCGTGATGGCAGGAACGTTTGTCGCCGTTGCCGCGTGGCCGGCGCCCGCCCACGCGGATACCGCGGGCGTAAGTAGCCTGCTGAACTCCACCGGTATCAGCCAGCTGATCGTGCAGATCGGCCAACAGATCTGCCCGATGCTGGTCAAGCCGGGCAGCAGCCTGGTTTCGAATGCCACCACGGCCAGCGGACACGGCGGTCTTGCCTCCCAGGTGACCGGGTTCGTGGCCGAGCAGGCGATCCGATCCCAGTGCCCGGCGGTGATGGCCGAACTCGGCAACGGGAACTTCGGGCCGCTGATGCAGATGCTCAGCACCGCCAACCAGGCGTCGGGCGCACTCAACACGCTCAACGGCGTGCCGTCGGTGCCGTCGTTGCCGTTGCCGGCCGCCGGCGTGCTCAGCCCGTAGCGGCGTCGTCTCTGGTAACCGCTAACGAATCTGGCTGCGACGTCGATATCGTGGTTAAGTGGTTGGACCCGAGGCCTGCTCGAGGCGGAATCAGGTGACTGTGAAACGACTTCTCATCGGCGCGTGTGCAGTGGCGCTCACGTCGGGATCGCTTGTGCTTGCCGCACCGGCGTCCGCCGACTGCCCGAATGGGACGGTCCAGAGCCGATTCCCCGGGGTGTGCACGTCCGGTGCGTCAGGCGGTCAGGTCCCGCAGGCGATCGGCCCGGACAACGTGACCACCAACATCCAGCCCAACCAGATCCCCACGATGAACGGCATCCCCTGCAACCTGTGGCACTCGGTCACGTGCTGGGCGATGGCGCAGAACGGCGGATAGGACTTCAGGGTTCGGGCTCACGCCGCGCGGAGCGCGTCGATGCCCTGGTCCAGAGCGGCTTCCAGATAGGTCAGGTCGCCAGTCGCGAGCATGATGCCGACCCCGCCCTGGATTCCGGCCAGCAACGCTGCCGCGGCACGCTCGGCGTTCACCGAATCGGCCACCTTGCCCTGCTCCTGCATCGACCGGATGCCGGCCGCGATCGCGCCGCTCCACTGGACGATGAGCTCGGCGGTGACAGCCTCGGCCCCCGGGGTGGTCCGCCCGATCTCCGACATCAGCACCGCGATCGGGCAGTTCTGGCCCTGCCTGCGGTAGCGGTCGACCACGCAATCCCGCCACCGCTGCCACGCCGCCCACGATGTGAGCGCGCCGAGATGAGGCTGCTGGTCGTCGAGCACCATCTGGGACTCGAGCGCCGCGACCGCCAGCAGTAGCTGCTCCTTGCCGCCGGGAAAGTAGTGAAAGAGCTGGCCTTTGGAGGTGTGAGTGCGCGCCATTACGTCGTCGAGGGTGGTCAGCGCGACGCCGCGGCCCCTGATCTCGGCCGCGGCTCCCTCGATGATCCGCTGTCGGGTGGCGCGGCCCTTCGCCGTCAAATTCTGGACTTGCGGGTCCATTTTTGGAGGCGAAGCATATGGACTCATGAGTCCAAAAGATACCCGGTTGGCCGGGCGCAGAGCACTTGTCACCGGTTCCACAGGCGGCCTCGGGGTAGCCATCGCCAAGGCCCTCGCGACCGAGGGCGCCTTCGTCGTGGTGAGCGGACGGGACAAAACCCGCGGCGACACCGTCGTCGCGGATATCCGCTCGGCAGGCGGGGACGGTGTCTTCGTCGCCGCCGATCTGGGAGCCGGCGGTGCCGCCGCCCGCCATCTGGCCGAGGCGGCCGGTCGCATCGACATCCTGGTGAACAACGCGGCTACCTTGCTGATGCCAAGCCCGACCGCTGACATCAGCGAGCAGGAGCTGCGAGATGTGTTCGGTGTCAACGTGTTCGCCCCGTTCTTGCTAACCGGTGCACTGGCCCCGCGCATGGTTGCCCAGGGTGGCGGCGCGATCGTCAACATCGGCTCGATCACCGGGCTGCGCGGATCCAGCGGGTCGGCGGTCTACAGCGCCAACAAAGCCGCGATCCATTCGTTCACCCAGTCCTGGGCCGACGAGTACGGCCCACACGGTGTTCGGGTCAACGCCGTGGCCCCCGGTCCGATCGGCACCGAGCGGCAGGCCGAGTTCGCCGACCACATCGCGCCGACACTGAACCGTCTGCCGTCGCGGCGGGTCAGCACCCCGGAGGAGGTCGCGGCCGCGGTGGTGTTCCTGGCCGGTGACGACGCCGCCAACATCCACGGAACAGTCCTCAGCGTCGACGGTGGCTGGGCTGCAACCTGATTCGAGGGCGGCAGGCAACGAACCGTGAGCTGCGTCACAACCTGCAAACGGCTGGACAAGGCGGTGTCCAGCAACCCCACAGCGTTGCAAGACCAGGCCGACGGCAGCCGCGCTGATACGCTGCCAGGTGAAATCGCGGGGGCGGCGGGGTCCGACCCGTCTGACGAGTTGGCGTCGAAACGTAAAGCAAGAGTCGGAATGGGTTCGGAATGGGTGTTGTGCGAACCGGAGAAATCAAGGCGCTGACCGGTCTTCGCATCGTCGCCGCCCTATGGGTGGTGTTGTTCCACTTCCGGCCGCTGATCTGGGAAGCGTCACCGCGACTCAAGGACGACCTCGCGCCGCTGCTCAACGCCGGTGCCCAAGGCGTCGACCTGTTCTTCATCCTCAGCGGCTTCGTGCTGACGTGGAACTACCTGGACAGGATGGGATCGCACTTCTCCGGGCGGGCCACCCTGCACTTCCTGTGGCTGCGGCTGTCTCGCGTGTGGCCGGTGTACCTGGTGACCATGCACATCGCCGCCGCGTGGATCATCTTCACGCTGCACTTCGGCGCCACGCCGTCGGCGGATGTCGAGAAGCTCACCGCAATCAGCTACGTACGTCAACTGTTCATGGTCCAGCTCTGGTTCGAACCGTTCTTCGACGGCACCAGCTGGGACGGGCCGGCCTGGTCGATCAGCGCGGAATGGCTGGCCTACCTGCTCTTCGGCGGGATCATCCTGGTGATCTTTCGGATGGCGCGGGTGACCCGGGCGCGCACGCTGCTCTTCCTGGCCTTCGTCGCCGCGCTGCCGCCCACCCTGCTGCTGCTGGCCAGCGGCCACTTCTACACACCGTGGAGCTGGCTGCCCCGCATCGTGGCCCAGTTCCTGGCCGGCGCGCTGGCCTGCGCGGCGGTCCGACGGTTGCAGATTGGCCGGCGTGGCCAGCACATCTCGGGCATTGCCGCGGTACTGCTGACCGCCGCCATGGTCGGCATCCTCTATTACTACGACGCCAACCCGGTGGCCGGGATGATCGACCCCGGCGGTCTGGTCGACGTGTTGTTCATGCCGCTGGTCGTCGCGCTGGCGATCGGCGTCGGAACCCTGCCGGCGCTGCTGTCCACGCGGCTGCTGGTGTACGGGGGCCAAATCTCGTTCAGCCTCTACATGGTCCACGAGATCGTGCACACCTTGTGGAACTGGGCTGTCCAGGAGTATCAGATAGATCTGCCGAAATCGGTCCAGAAGATCGTCGTCGTCGGACTGATCCTCGCCGCGGTTGCCGGCGCGATGGCGCTCTACCACGGGGTCGAGGAACCGGCCCGGCGCTGGATGCGCAGGATGGTCGACTTCCGCGACGTCAAGCACGACAAGCACACCGGCCCGCCGGGGGCCGAGGGCGGCCGGCTGGCCTCCATCGACCACGCCCGCGATACCCGTCCTCCGCAGTCTTCGGCGCGGGCCGGGTAGTAACGAAGCCAGCATCGGTGTGCGACAACACCTTCGGAGGCAGTAGGCTGCCTGCGTCGGGCACGAGATTCAGTGGGGTGTCATTGATCCGCAAGGAAGGGTTTGTGCGCGTCATCACGACCGGCCTGTCGGCCGTCGCGGTGCTCGCCGCCGTCGTCGGCTACACCCGCCCGGCCGTCACCTATGAATTGGCCAATCGCGGTTCGGGTTTCAGCCGGATCGCGGTGATCGGCGATTCGTACACGACCGGTACCGACGAGGGCGGTCAGGGGCCGCGGTCGTGGACCTCCCGCGCCTGGCTGCTGCTGGCCGGTCAGGGCGCCAGGATCGACGCCGACGTGGCCGCCGAGGGCGGTGCCGGCTATGGGATCCGCGGCAACCACGGCAGCCTGTTCGAGGACCTCACCGTGCGGGCCGTCGACCGTGACGACTCCCTGGTGGTGTTCTTCGGGTCCCGCAACGACCAGCCCGCCGATATGCAGAAGTACCCGGTGCTGGTCGGGGAGACCCTGCAGATCTCCCGCCGGGTGGCGCCCAAAGCCAAGGTCCTGGTGATCGGCCCGCCGTGGCCGACGGCCGACCCGCCGGGCGAGGTGCTGGCCCAGCGCGACATTCTGCGCACCCAGGCCGCAGCCGTCGGCGCAGTCTTCATAGATCCGCTCGCCGAAGGCTGGTTCGTCGGCCACCCCGAACTGATCGGTCCCGACGGCGTGCACCCCACCGACGCGGGACACGCCTACATGGCCGAGAAGATCGCTCCGCTCATCCGGAGCCAGCTCGCCATCCCGCTGTGACGATCAGGGCGCGATCCAGGGCTGACTGTTGCCCAGATTGTTCGCGTCCACCTGGTAGCACTGCTGCGGGGTGTTGAACCCGAACGCGCCCCCGGTCTCGCAGCGCTGAAAGAAGCCGTTCGCATCGATCGGGCCGTCGCAGCGTTCGCCCCCGCCCCACGGGGTCCAGAGTCCCTGGCATCCCGCGCTCGCGGCGGGTGCGCCGATGATGCCGATACCGATGGCGGTGATCGTGCAGACCACCACTGAACCGAGTTTCTTCACCGTCCACCTCCTCGACGACAAACCTCAAGTGAAGTTCGGATACCCAGTTCATCGCGGCGGCCGACGAGATCGTTATCGCATATGCGGTTCCAGCAGCGTGGTCCAGCCCGTGACCGGTTGGTCGCGTCCTCCGCTGTGATCCCCGCATCGGTATGGGATGGTTCTGGTGATGCTGAGACGCTTGTGGAAACAGCGTCGGCCGAGGCGACCACTGACACCGTTTCTGGCGACGCTGGCGGTGGTCATGGTGGTCTTCGCCGGAGACCGCCCGACGCCGTCGCTGCCCTACAACCTGATCGCCGGGCCGTTCGCCCGGCTGCTGGCCCAGGCCGCCGACCTCGGTCCTGCCCGCACCCAGCGAGTCCAGCTGACCGCCGAACTGCGGGAGGCCACCCGGCCGGCCGCGCTGACCGCCTGGGCCGCCTCCCACGGCTTGTCGGTGGGCTGGCGCGCCGGTGACGCCTGGGCAGTCGTGGAGGGCACCCCGCGAGCGATCGCCGGTGCCCTCGACGTGGCCGTGCACGACTACCGCCGCACCAACGGGGTGGTGTTCTACGCCTCGCCGCAGCAGCCCGTCGTCCCGCAGCAGCTGAGCAGTGAAGTGACCGAGCTGGGCCGGATCCTCGGATACACACCGTCGCACGAAGGCGTTCCGCCGACCCCGCCGCTGGACGTCCCCAATGCGGGGCTCGCGCCCACCGAATTGCTCACCGCCTACAACGTCAACCCGCTGACCTCCGCGGGGTACACCGGAAAGGGTCAGACGGTCGTCGTCTTCACCTTCGACGGCGTCGACCAGCGCGACCTGGACAAGTTCTCCGAATGGTTCTCGCTGCCGAAGTTCACCCTCGAGGTGATGGGCGGGATGCCGCCCGAGCGGCGCGGTGAGGCGACCATGGATGTCCAGTTCGTCCACGCGATCGCACCCTCGGCGCGGGTGGTTCTGGTCAACGCCCGGACCACCGCGGAAGGCGACGCAACGTACGTCAAGCTCGGCAAGCTGATGGAGGAGGTCGACCGCACCTATCCGGGGGCGGTGTGGAGCTTCTCGATCGGCTGGGGCTGTGATCGATTGCTCTCCCGCGCCGACCTGGCGCCGGTGCGCTCGGCGCTGGCCCGTGCCCAGCGCAACGGGACGACAGCCTTCGTCGCCAGCGGAGATCTGGCCGGCTTGGAATGCAAAGGCGGCAAGACCTGGTCGGATCCGCCGAGTCCCGACGACTACGGCGTCGACGTGATGGCCTCGCTGCCGGAGGTGACCGGTGTCGGGGGAACGACGCTGTCCACCGATTCCCAGGGTCAGTGGCTGGCCGAACAAGGGTGGTACGACGTCCCGTTGACCCAGGGCAGCGGCGGCGGCGCGTCGGTCTTGTTCGCCCGCCCGTCGTGGCAGGACACCGGGACCCGCGCCGGCCCGCGCGACAAGCGGCTGGTGCCCGACATCGCCGCGGTGGCCGATCCGTTCACCGGGGTGAAGTTCGTGTTCAACGGCCAGATCCTCGTCGGCGGCGGCACCTCGCAGGCGGCACCGATCTGGGCCGGGATCGCCGCGGTGATGAACCAGTTCCTGACCGCACGCGGCTTGGAACAGCTCGGCGACTTCAACCCACTGCTCTACGACATCGCCGCCGGCGCCGAATTTCCGGCCTTCCGCGACATCTATCTCGGTGCCAACGCGGTGACGCCCGTCATGGCCGGCTACGACATGATCACCGGGCTGGGAACGCCCAACGTCGACAACCTGATCAAGGCTCTCCTCGTCCTGAAGTCGTTGCGCCGATGAGCGATCTGACAGCGGACCCCGACGCCGCCGACTCGTTCACCGGCTACGCGGTGCCCGCCGGCAGCTATCGGGCCCGCCGGCAGCGCGGCCCGGGCTACTTCGTGACAATCGGGCTCTGGGTGATCGTCCTTGTCGCCGCGATGATGGCGCTGAGCATCCTGGCCACCCGCATCACACCCACCGCGACCACCTATCACTGCCCACCCGACTGCGGCCGGCCGCCGACGGGGCTGCCGGTGGCCATCAACCCGCGCTTCTTCGCCCCCGACGGATCGTTCTCGGTGTCGTACCCGTCGCCGGGAACCGCCTACGACGTGACCACCGAACCCAACGGGGTGCGCGCGGAGCTGAACGTCGGTGACGGGGGCACGCTGCGGTTGTTCAGCGAACCGGCGAAGGGCCGCAACGCACGCCAAGTGGCCGACGACCTGCTCAACCAGATCTTCCCCGACGCGGTGACGTCCTATGAGTTGCCCAACGCGATCCTCGGGTACGAGCCGGGTTACGGCGAGGTCGCCGACGACTGGCCGAAGGGCACCGCGACCGACGCCCAACACCAGCGCATCATCATCATCGTCGCGGTGAAGAACGACCTAGCCCTGGTCGCTGGCGCGGTGGGGCCGTTCCACCAGTTCGGGCCCGACGATGGGCCGGGGCCACCGTCACCGGCGAACCTCGACATCGCCAAGGACATGGGCAAGTATGTCAACAGCTTCATGTGGCGGGGAGATCCGCCGAGATAGTTTCTCGCGCTTGATGTTTCAGTCCTGTACGGCCTTGGCGACGGCGATACAGGTGGTCAGCCAGCCGGCTTGCAGCGCTCCGGAGTCCTGCACCGCCCACATGGCGTTCAGCACCGCCCGCACCACCACCCAGGCCCGCGCCCGATCCTCGTCGAACCCCGCCGCGTCGACCAGGGTGTAGAACCGCCGGCGCACCCCATCGCGGACGTCACCGGCCAACTCGTCGAAGCGGTTCCACAACATCGGGGCGATCTCGTAGTGCGGATCGCCGTTGACCGGTTTGGGGTCGATGACCAGCCAGGGCTGACGCCGGCCCGCGAGCACGTTTTCGTAGTGCAGATCGCAGTGCAGGACCCGCGCCGTCGCCTCGGCGTCGGCCGTCAGGTCCGCGCACTGGCTCAGCGCCTGTGCCACCAGCCGGTGCGGGATCGGTGCGCCGCGCGGCAGCTCGGCGAGTTCGGCGGTCCAGCGGTCGAGGTAGAACGTCAGCGGTCGCAGCTGGGGCAACCCCGGGAGGTGCAGGTGTCGATACAGGCCCGCGACGATCCGGCAGGCCTCCACGTCGTCGACTTCCGTCAGGTCGCCGCCGAGCCGTTCGAGGAGGATCGCCCGGCGGTGCGGGTCGGCGCTGAGTAGCCGGACGGCACCCTCGCCGCCCCAGCGGCGCAGCGCCAGGTGCTCGTGTTCGGACTCGTCGTCGGGGAAGCCGAGCTTCAGGATCGCAGCCGCGCCGTCGGCGGTGCGGACCGGCAGCACCATTGAGCAGTAGCCATGGGTGGCGACACCGTCGGGTCGAAGCTGCCACTGCGCTACGACGTCACGGCTGAGTCGGGGCAGAGCGTCGACCCACGTCGCCCACTGCGGGCCGCGACCGGCCATCGCCCGCACCCCGGCGGGCAGATCGATCACGTCTCGGGTTCATCCGGGTGCTCGGCGGCCGGCTCGCTTGGCGGGGCCGGCCTGTTCAGCCAGTCCTTCAGCCGGAACAACTGGCTGGCCACGATTCCCAGGCCCACCAGCAGCAGACCCAAGACGATCCAAATGGTCATCGCCGTCGAGCCTACGCACACCAGGACGCCTGCGACGGCGCTCGCCGCTATTGTGGCGCCAGTGTCCGAGGTATCCGTTGAGCAGGTGCGGCAGCTGCGCGCCCGCCTCGACGGCGTGACCTTTCGTGACGCGGCCCGGTTGGGGCGGCGGCTGAAATCGCTGCGTGGCGACGTGTCGGCGGAGACCCTGAAAAAGATCGAAGACCAGGTCGGGGCCGCCGAGGCGCTGGTCGCCACCCGCCGAGCGGCGGTTCCGGTGATCACCTACCCGGATCTGCCGGTCAGCGACCGCCGGGACGAGATCGCCCGAGCCATCACCGATAACCAGGTGGTCGTGGTCGCGGGTGAGACCGGGTCGGGCAAGACCACCCAGCTGCCCAAGATCTGCCTGGAACTCGGCCGCGGGATCCGTGGAACCATCGGCCACACCCAGCCGCGCCGGCTCGCCGCGCGCACGGTGGCTCAGCGCATCGCCGACGAAGTCGGCACCCCGCTGGGTGAGACGATCGGCTACACCGTCCGCTTCACCGACCAGGCCAGCGACCGCACCCTGGTCAAACTGATGACCGACGGAATCCTGCTCGCCGAGATCCAGCGTGACCGGCGCCTGCTGCGCTACGACACCCTCATCCTCGATGAAGCGCACGAGCGCAGCCTCAACATCGACTTCCTGCTGGGCTACCTTCGCGAACTACTGCCACGACGGCCCGACCTCAAGGTGATCGTCACGTCGGCGACGATCGAACCGGAACGGTTCGCCCGGCATTTCTCTGGTGCGCCGATCGTCGAGGTGTCGGGACGCACCTACCCGGTGGAGATCCGCTACCGGCCCCTGGAAGTACCTGTACAGGTTGATGATTCGGACGACCCCGACGATCCCGACCACGAGATCGTGCGCACCGAGATTCGCGATCAGACCGAGGCGATCGTCGACGCGGTACGCGAGCTGGAGGCGGAGCCGCCCGGCGACGTGTTGGTGTTCCTGTCCGGGGAGCGGGAAATCCGGGACACCAGTGATGCTTTGAGCCGCGTTGTCGATTCGAACACCGAGGTGCTGCCCCTGTATGCGAGGCTGCCCACCGCCGAGCAGCAGCGGGTGTTTCAGCCGGCGCGGACCCGTAGGCGAATCATCTTGGCCACCAACGTGGCGGAGACATCGCTGACCGTGCCGGGCGTCAGGTATGTCGTCGACCCCGGCACCGCGCGGATCTCCCGCTACAGCAGGCGCACCAAGGTACAGCGGTTGCCGATCGAACCGATCTCCCAGGCCTCGGCCGCGCAGCGGGCCGGGCGGTCGGGTCGTACCGCGGCCGGGGTGTGCATCCGGCTGTACTCCGAAGAGGATTTCGCGGGCCGGCCGCGCTACACCGACCCGGAGATCTTGCGTACCAACCTCGCTGCGGTGATCTTGCAGATGGCGGCGCTGCAACTCGGTGAGATCGAGAGCTTCCCGTTTCTGGATCCGCCCGAGCAACGCAGCATCCGCGACGGCGTGCAGCTGCTGCAAGAGCTCGGCGCGTTCGACGCCGCCGGCGCCATCACCGATGTGGGTAGGCGGCTGGCGCAGTTGCCGGTTGATCCGCGGCTGGCGCGGATGATCGTGCAGGCCGACACCGAGGGATGCGTGCGCGAGGTCCTGGTGCTGGCCGCAGCGTTGTCGATTCCAGATCCGCGGGAGCGGCCGGCCGAGCGGGAAGAGGCGGCCCGGCAGAAACACGCCCGGTTCGCTGACGAGCACTCGGACTTCGTGTCCTTCCTGAACCTTTGGCAGTATCTGCGCGACGAGCGGAAGGCCCTTTCCGGCAGCGCTTTCCGGCGCATGTGCCGCGAGGACTTCCTGCATTACCTGAGGATCCGGGAGTGGCAGGACCTGACCGGGCAACTACGCAGCATCGCCCGCGACATCGGCATTCGGGAATCCGACGATCCGGAGCCGGCCGACCCGGCGCGTGTGCACGCCGCCCTCGTCGCCGGGTTGCTCTCGCATATCGGCTTGCGGGAGGGGGATTCGCGGGAATACACCGGTGCGCGCAACACGCGGTTCGTACTTGCTCCGGGATCGGTGTTGACCAAGCGCCCGCCGCGCTGGCTCGTGGTGGCCGACCTGGTGGAGACCAGCCGGCTGTATGGACGCATCGCGGCCCGCGTCGAACCCGAGATGGTCGAGCGGGTGGCTGGACACCTGGTGCAGCGCAGCTTCAGTGAACCGCACTGGGACGCCAAGCGCGGTGCGGTGATGGCCTTCGAACGAGTCACGCTCTACGGGCTTCCGCTCGTTCCGCGCCGACGGGTGGGATATGCCACCGTCGATCCGGTCGTGTCCCGAGAGCTGTTCATCCAGCACGCGCTGGTGCAGGGGGAGTGGCAGACCCGCCACCACTTCGTCGCCGACAACACCCGGCTGCGAACCGAATTGGCCGAGCTGGAGGAGCGCGCCCGCCGGCGCGACATGCTCGTCGGTGACGACGAGATCTACGCCTGGTTCGACAGCAGGATTCCGCCGCAGGTGGTCTCTGCCCGCCATTTCGACGGTTGGTGGAAGAAGCAGAGGCATCGCACCCCGGATCTGCTGACGTTCACGCGCGACGACCTGTTGCGTGTCGACGACGAGGACGCCGAACGGCCGGACAATTGGCAGGCCGGGGACTTGTCCCTGCCGCTGACTTACCGATTCGAGCCCGGCGCCGCCGACGACGGGGTCACCGTGCACATACCGGTCGAGGTGCTGGCCCGGCTCGGCGGCGATGAATTCGGCTGGCAGGTGCCGGCACTGCGCGAGGAACTGGTGACCGCGTTGATCAAGTCGCTCCCGAAAGACTTGCGGCGCAACTTTGTTCCCGCCCCGGACACCGCACGAGCGGTGTTGGCCGATATCGAGGTGGGGAGCGAACCGCTTCTGGAGGCTCTGCAGCGTGAATTGCACCGGCGCAGAGGCATTCTCGTGCCGATCACCGCGTTTGATCTGGACAAGCTGCCCGCTCACCTGCGGGTGACTTTCGCCGTCGAAGGGCCGGACGGCACCGAGGTGGCCCGCGGTAAAGACCTCGATGTGTTGCAGCGCAAGCTCGCCGGTTCCGCGCGCAAGGCGGTGGCCGATGCGGTGGCCGGCGATTGGGAACGAACGGGTCTGCGTGCGTGGCCGGACGACATCGCGGAGTTGCCGCGAAGCGTCGAACGCACGGTCGGGGGCCACATCGTCCGCGGCTATCCCGCGCTGGTGGACGCCGGCAAAGGCGTCGACGTGCGCGTCTTCGCCAACGAGGCCGAACGGGAGGCCGCGATGCGCGGGGGCACCAGGCGGCTGCTGCGCTTGGCGGTGCCGTCGCCGGTGAAGGCGGTGGAGAAAGGATTGGACCCGCGCACGCGACTGGTGTTGGGCGCCAACCCCGATGGGTCGCTGATCGCGCTGCTGGACGACTGTGCCGACGCCGCCGTCGACGTCTTGGCCGTCAAACCGGTATGGACCAGATCAGATTTCGCTGCGCTGCGGGGCCGGGTGGCCGAAGCACTGCCGTCGATGACGCGCGAAGTCGTGGCCCGGGTGCAAAGGGTGTTGGCCGCGTTGCAGGAGGTGCATCTCGCGCTTCCGGACAATCCGCCGGCCGCCCAAGCCGATGCCGTCGCCGACATCCGCGCACAGCTTGCTGGTTTGGTCGCCACCCCTTTCGTCACCAGCACCGGGGCCGCGCGCCTAGCTGATCTGACCCGCTATCTGACGGCGATCGTCCGCCGCCTGGACCGGCTGGCCCAAGCGCCGCAGGCCGACCGCGAGCGCATGCACCGTGTCCACGCCGTCGAAGACGCCTATGCCGAACTGCTGCAAGCGCTCTCGCCCACCCGCGCGGCTGCCTCCGACGTTCGCGACATCGGTTGGCAGATAGAGGAGTTGCGGGTCAGCCTGTGGGCCCAGCAGCTGGGCACCCCCCGGCCGGTCAGTGAGCAACGGATCTACCGCGCGATCGACGCGATTCTGGCATGACAACCAAAGAGGGGCACCCGATTCGGGTGCCCCTCCCATGGAGTTCGTTGACAATCAACGGCTTCCATGCACAGTTGTGTCTACATGCGGCGCGGTCGCCGTGGGGCCGATGTTGTTGACCCAGTCGTTGTGACCGAGGTCGGCCTGGGCGGGTCCGGCAAGCCCGAGAACGGCTGCGGTCATCGCGCCTGCGATCGCTGTGGTGATTGCGTACTTCTTCATTTCTTTCCCTCTTCCTCTGCGCCCGTCAGTGGGGGTTTCCGGTGCGCTGACAGTGTTAACGCCGCGTTAGGGCGCGGTAATTCCACTGGCAGCCGATGATCGCCGGTTGGCAGAAATTGAGCGGTGTCCGCTGATCGGGGGACAACTTATTCCCCCCGGCTATCCGCCGGCTGCCCGACAGACAGCGGCCCCCGAATGCGAGACCGTTTAGGCACTGGCGACGCAAAGGCCGAAACCAACACAGTCGACGACGACAAGGAAATCTGACATGACCACCATGACCTGGATGAAGCGATTCGCCGCCGGAAGCGCCCTGGCCGCGGGCTCCGCGCTGTTCGCCTTCGGCTCCGCCACCGACGCCCTCGCCGACAGCGGGTCCTTCAACGGGGGGCCGCACATGAACCAGCCCGGCCACCACCAGACCTTCCCCGGCCAGCACAACCAGCCGGTGCCCGGCTCCGCCGAGCACCACCATCACCAGTGGAACCACGCCGGCTAGCGGGCCGCTCCTAGCATGGGGCGATGGCCCCCACCGTGACGAAGCCCGTCGACCTGGTCCTGGCCGGCGGCGGCGTGAAAGGTATCGGTCTGGCTGGTGCCGTCGTCAGGCTGATGGAAGCCGGCTATCGGGCCCACCGCGTTGCCGGCTCCTCGGCCGGGTCGATCGTCGGCTCGATCGTGGCCGCGGCCGCCAAGAACGACCGGCTGACCCCGGACGATGTCCGGAATCTCGCCCTGAGCATCGACTACCGCAAGTTCCTGGACCCAGGCCCGATCGAGCGCGTGCCGCTGCTCGGCGCAGGATGGGCGATCCTGCAGGGCACCGGCATTTACCGGGGTGACTACGCGCACGATTTCATCGCCCGACAACTCCGCGACCTCGGTGTCAGTACGTTCGGTGACCTCCGGCTCGACGACGACGAACTGCCCCCGGAGCAGCGCTATCGGCTCGTGGTGACCGCGGCGGACGTGACGACGGGCCAATTGGTCCGCCTGCCGTGGGACTACCACCGGCTCTACGGCCTCGACCCGGACGAGCAACCGGTCGCCGACGCGGTGCGCGCGTCGATGTCGATCCCGTTCTTCTTCCGGCCGGTCACTCTCACCAGCGCGACGGGCCGGGAGTCGACCCTCGTCGACGGCGGGCTGCTGTCGAACTACCCGATCGACTCGCTGGACCGCTGCGACGGGAAGAGACCGCGGTGGCCCACGTTCGGGGTGACGCTGCTGCCCGACCTGCCCGAGAACAACCACAAGGTGATCCCGGCGCTTGCCCCGCTGCGGCTGTTCGGCGGTCCGAGCCTGCTCGAGGACGTGATCACCACGATCCTCGTCGGACGTGACCAGGCCTACCTCAACCTGCCATGGGTCAGCGCCAGGACCATCCGGGTGGACGCGACCGACGTCGGTGTGCTCGATTTCGAGATCAAGCAGCCGCAGATCGACGCCCTCTACACCGAAGGCTACGACGCGGCGACGACGTTCCTGTCGACCTGGGACGAGCGCGCCTACCTCGAAAGGTTCCGGTCGTAGGCTGGCACGGGTGAGGTCCGACGATGCCGAATTACTCTCCGCTGATGACGCGCGCATTCTGCGTGTGGAATCCTCGTCGATCACCGGCCACACGCTGAAACTGATCGTTCTGGAGCCGGGTGCGGGAGCGCTCGACATCGACGCGTTGCGTGCCTCGGTCGCCGCGCGGCTGCCGAGTCAGCCGCGTGCCACTCAGCGCGTAGACACCACGGGACCCGATCCGCGATGGGTGGCCGCCACAGACTTCGAGATAGCCGACCATGTTCGGCTACGCACAGACACCAACTGTGTTGGCAGGTCAGACCTGTGGCGCATCGTCAGCGCGCTGATGGCGGAGCACCTCGATCGCAACAGGCCGCTGTGGACCTTCGACGTCATCGGTCCGCTGGCCGACGGTCGAGAAGCGATCGCCGCGCGCATTCACCACGCGATGGCCGACGGCATCGCCGGCGTGCGTTTCCTGGACTCGGTCTTGTTCGATGTACAACAAGCGAGCGATAAGGCGGGAAGCATTCCTGGGCAACATGATTCGGTCCAGTTGACCCCACTGGAAGAAGCCCGGCGGATGCCCTCGGCCCTGGTGCGCGAGCTGGGCCACCCCGGTGGCGCTTCGCCGTTCGACCGGCCGATCACCGTCGCGCGGGAGTTGGCATTCTCCGTCGCTCCGCTCGCCGAATTCAAGGCCATCGGTATATCCCGGCCCAATCCCGCAACGGTCAACGACGTTCTGTTGGCCGTTATCGCCGGCGGACTGCGGCATTGGTTGGGGGAATCCCGGGCGCGGGACCTGCGCGCCCAGATTCCGGTGAGCCTGCATCATCGCGACGAGGCCGGTCTGGGCAATCGCGATTCGTTCCTCAACATCGATCTTCCTCTGGCGGAGGCGGATTCGCTGGCGAGGCTGGACCGGATCAGTGCGCAGACACGTGAGCGCAAGCGCCTCGATGACGCTGACGAGATGTATGACCTGTTCCATGCCCTGGGCTGCGTTCCGCGTCTGGAAGCGGCGGTACGCCGCCTCGCCGGTAGCGCACAGGAATTCTGTCTGTCGATTTCCAACGTTCCCGGGCCCCGCGACCCGGTTCATGTTGCCGGCCGCCGCGTTGCGCACCTGTTCTCGTCCTCAGAACCGGCAGCGCATCACGCGCTGCGAATCTCGGCCATCTCATGTGCGGGCGACATGGGAATCGGGCTGTGTACCGATCCGAATGCGCTGCCGGACATCGCCGGGCTGGCGAGCCGTGTTGACGCTGCCTACGACGAATTGCGTGAAGCGGCTGGGATCTGACGGCAGGCCTGTAGCAGACCGGCGAACAAGTCGTCGTCGGCTTCGTCGGCCGGTACCGGCAGGTTGATACCGCTGCACAGGCCCGAATACCATTGGGCGAGCACGTCGGGAATCTCCTCGTACGTGCCCTGCGGTACCAGCCGTTCTATCACCTCGTCGGTGAGAATACTTGGCAGGGCGTCCCATTCGTTGCGTTGCGCCATCGCGGAGAGGGCCGCGCCGACGTCAGCCAGGCCGAAGTCCTCCAACTGCCTGCGGTAGGCCGGGGTGCTGTACAGGAAGGCCAGCTCGGTACGTCGTTGGTCGCGGAGCGCGTCGACGGCGTCGCGGGTGGCGGCGGTCATGACGTGTGGGTTCGCGACGACGGCAAGGTCTGCCAGGGTTCGACCCGCCCGCGATGCCCCCTCGGCAAGTGCGGGAAGGGTGCGCGATCTCAGCACCGCGGGGTGCGAGTTCGTCGGATGGCACACGAAGCCGTCCGCCAATTCCCCTGCCATTGCACACATTTTGGCGTTCACCGCGCCGGTCCAGATCTGCGGCGCCGGATGTTCGAGCGGCCCCGGGTTGAAGTAGGGCTGCAGGCGTTCGAATCGGTAGTGCGGCCCAACGTAATCCAGCTTGGCGCCGGTTTGGAACGAGGTGAAGATCGCTCGGAGCGAGCGGATGTAGTCGGCGAGTCGGGCGACCGGCTCGGACCACTGCGCCGAGAACCGGCCGACGATGTTGCCGCGCACCTGCGAGGCGATGCCGAGCTGAAACCTGCCGCCGGAGAACTTCGACAGATCCCAGGCCGCGTAGGCGGTGATCATCGGGCTGCGCGGAAAGGCGAGCACCATGCTGGTCCGCACCGTCACCCGCTCGGTGTGCTGCAGAGCCAGCGCAGCGACGGTGAAGGGGTCGTGGATGGTCTCCGAGATGTGCACGACGTCGAACCCGAGCCGTTCTGCTCGGGCCACCCACGGACCGATCTCCGCGGGACCCATCGCCGCGGGGGCGGAGGTGACCAATTGCACCGCGTCAGCGTACTGACCGGTGTCCCCCGATCGGTGGACACCGGTTTCATCCCTGCTTTGGCCTGGTCAGCCGACAGACACCGGCGTCGTCGTGCGCGATTCTTGTCTTACCCGGCAAACCGGGTGAAGCAGAAGAGAACGAGCACGACACCATGACCATCACGACCACCAATACCTCGACCACGATTTGGTTCAAGCGCATCGCCGCAGGCGCGATCCTGGCCACCGGCTCCGCGCTGGTCGCCCTGGGCGCCGCACCTGCGAGCTTCGCGGACGCAGGCGGCCCCAACATGAGCCACCCCGCGCCGCACCCGGCGTTCCCGCACCAGACCAATCAACCCCAGCCGGGGACCTCGATCCATCACCATCACCAGTGGAATCGCCATCGCGGCTGACGAGCCGGGCGCACCACGGAAATAGTTCGGGTGCGAGAAGTCCTCAGCACTTCTCGCACCCGAACTATCGTATCTATGCCTCAGACAGGCAGGCCGTCGGCGACCCGGGTGGCGTCCTCGGCACTGGCCTCATCGAGCACGATGTCGGCGATCCTGGCCCGGTGCTGTTCGGCAGTGCCGAGCAGCGCGGCAACAGTGGCTGCGCGCTTGAAGTACAAGTGCGCCTGGTGTTCCCAGGTGAAGCCGATCCCGCCGTGTACCTGGATGGTGTCGGCGGCGACACGGCTGAGCGCGGCCGACGCCGCGGCCTGAGCGATGCTGGTCGCCAGCGCCGGATCATCGGAGCCGTCGGTCAGCGCCCACACCGCGTGGTAGGCGGCCGAGCGGGCGTGCTCGACATCGACGAGCATGTCGGCCAGCTTGTGCTTGATCGCCTGGAACGAGCCGATCTGGCGGCCGAACTGCAGGCGGGACTTGGCGTACTCGACCGACAGATCCAGCAGATGCTGTGCGGCGCCGACCTGCTCGACTGCCAGCAGCGCCGAACCCACCTGCAGTGCGTGAGTGATCACCCGCTCGGCGTCCTCCGGGCCGGCCAGCAGCCGGGCCGGCGAATCGGAGAAGGTGATGTGGGCCTGCGGGCGGGTCAGATCCAGGGTCGACAGCGCCGTGCGCTGAACGTCTTGTGCGTCCACCGCGTAGAGCCCGACCCCATCGGAACCCGTTGCTGCGACCAGAATTACGTCGGCGGCGGCACCGTCGACAACGCGCTTGACGGTGCCGGAGACGGTGTCACCGGCGGCTTCAACGGTCACCGCGGCGGGATCGAACGCGCCTGCCTTGTCGGCGACGGCGATGGCCGCGGTGGCGGTGCCCTCCACCAACTGGGCCAGCAGTTCGTCACGCGCCGGACCGGTCGAACTGGCGACCAGCGCGGGGACGGCGAGGTAGACGGTGCCGAACAGCGGCCCGCAGGCCAGCGTCGCACCGAATTCCTCGACCGCGACGGCCTGATCGACCAACGAGCCGCCGACACCGCCGTCGGCCTCGGGAACCGAGAGCCCGAGCACACCGAGCTCGGCGCCCAGACGGTTCCACACCTTGGCGTCGAAGGGCACCTCGGACTCCATCAACCGGCGCACGGTCGACTCGTCGAAGTTGTCGGCGCAGAACTTGCGCACCGCGGCGCGCAGCTGCTGCTGCTCCTCGGTGAACACGAACTCGGCGTTCTCAGCCACGGGGAATCTCCTTCCACGGCATGCCGGCGTCGGCACGCAGATCGCCAGGCAGACCCAACACCCGCTCGCCGAGGATGTTTTTCATCACCTCGGTGGTGCCTCCCTCGATGGTGTTGGCGCGGCTGCGCAGGTAGCGCTGCTGGATCGGCCCGCGCCAGTCGCCCGCGTCACCGGCGTCATCGGCCAATGCGTAGCGGTCGTACAGAATGCCTTCGGGCCCGAGCAGATCCATGCACCATTCGTAGATGTGCTGATTGAGCAAGGCGCCCACCAGCTTGCCGACCGAAGCCTCCGGGCCCGGGCCACCCGCGGTGGCCGAGGCGCGGGAACGCTCAGAGGTCAACCGCTGAGCTTCGGACCGTAACCACAACTGCGACAGTCGGTCTCGTAGCACCGGGGTCTGCAGGTCGGGACGTGAGGCCCACAGCGAGGTGGCCTCCTTGATGGTGCCACTTCCGCGGCGGCTGCCGCTGGCGCCCAGGGCGCTGCGCTCGTTCATCAGGGTGGTCATCGCGACGTTCCAGCCGTTTCCGACCGCGCCGAGGCGGTGGCTGTCGGGGATGCGGGCGTCGGTCATGTAGACCTCGTTGAACTCCGCCTGCCCGGTCATCTGGCGCAGCGGGCGGGTTTCCACGCCGGGAGCGTGCATGTCGAGCACGAAGTAGGTCAGGCCCTTGTGCTTGGCGATGTCGGGATTGGTCCGGGCCAGCAGCAGACCCCACCGGGCGCGGTGCGCCAGGCTGGTCCATACCTTTTGGCCGTTGATAACCCACTCGTCGCCGTCGGGCACCGCCGTGGTGGCCAGGCCGGCCAGGTCGGAGCCGGCGCCCGGCTCGGAGAACAGCTGGCACCAGATGTCTTCGGTGGTGGCCAGCGGCCGCAGCAGCGCCTTCTTGAGGTCGTCGGACTGGGCGTGTTCGCGCACGGTCGGCGCGGCCATGCCGTAGCCCATGGGGTTGAGGCCCAGCGGCACCGGGCCGCCGGCGCCCTGCAGGATCCGGTCGGCGACTGCCTGCAGGCCGCGCGACAGGCCGAGCCCGCCGAGACCTTCAGGGAAGTGCACCCAGGACAGGCCGGCGTCGTAACAGGCGCCGAGGAATTCCGGAATCGGGACTTTCTTCGGGTCGTGGTCTGCCACGACCCGCCGGGCCAGGTCTTCGACCCGCTCGGCATCAGCGACGGTGCTCATTCCGACACGATAAGGAACCCCGTGCCGGCCGTTGTTGGCAGGTGTCAAGTTGTGGGTCTGGACGTGAGATCGCACAGTCGGTAGGTAACTAGAACGTGTTACAGTTCGGCCGCGGTAGGAGGCTGGAAATGGTGGACCGGAGCAAAGCAAAATCGCTGGGGTTGGTCACTGCGGCCTACATCGTCGCGGTCGCGGCCGGCGCGGGTTGGTTGTTGTATGGCCCCTCAGCGACCGGGCGGTTGTGGCTAGATGCCTTCATCGCCGATGTCATCGCCACCCTGGTGGTGTTCGTCTTCAGCCGGGCGTATCGCAACTCCAGCTTCTACGACGCCTTCTGGAGCGTGATCCCGCCGCTGCTACTTATCTACTGGTGGGCCGCCGGGCCGCTCGGCCTGGATTCGGTGCGGTGCTGGCTGGTCGCGATCGTCGTTATGTACTGGGCGATCCGCTTGACCGGCAACTGGGTGTACGGCTTCCCCGGCCTGCACCACGAGGACTGGCGATACCCGCAGCTGCGCGCCGGCGCGGGGCGGTGGGAATTCCTGGCCGACCTGTTCGGCATCCACCTGATCCCGACCGTGCAGGTGTTCCTGGGCATGCTGCCGGTCTACGTCGCGGTGACCCGACCTGGCGACGGCGTGGTCTGGCTGAGCTGGGTCGCGTTCGCGGGGGGCATCGGTGCGGTGACTCTCGAGCTGGTAGCTGACACCCAGATGCACCGCTTCGTACGCGACAAGAAGCCCGGCGCGGTGATGGACCGCGGGTTGTGGGCCTGGTCGCGGCACCCGAACTATCTCGGCGAGATCGGCTTCTGGTTCGCCATGGCGTTGTTCGGCGTCGCCGCCGCGCCCGCCGACGCCTGGTGGCTGTTTGTCGGGGTGGTGGCCATGGTCGCGATGTTCCTCGGCGCCAGCATCCCGATGATGGAGAAGCGCAGCCTGGTTCGCCGCCCGCAGTACCAGGACGTCATCGACCGAGTGCCCATGCTGATTCCCCGCCCGCCCCGAAAGGCCAGCTTAGGAGGAGATGTATGAGCCGCAAGCCCCGCGTCGTGATCGCCGGCTTGGGTGACAGTGGGCTCCTCACCGCGATCAAGCTGGCCCGTCACGCCGATGTCGTCGGCATCTCGGTCAAGCCGGCACTGGTCAGCGGCCAGGAGCTCGGGCTACGGCTGGCCCGGCCGAAAGACTGGGCCCGCGACAACTGGATCTCGTTCGACAAGTACCGGGGTCTGGACCCGGTGCGCACCGTGCAGGCCACGCTTACCGGTCTTGATCTGGAGAACCGCACCGTGCTGGGGACCGCGCCCGACGGCTCACCGGTCACCGAAACCTATGACGTGCTGGTGATTTCGACCGGAGTGCGCAACGGCTTCTGGCGTCAACCCACGCTGCAGACCCCCGAGCAGATCGCCGCGGATCTGACCGCCACCCACGAACGTCTCGCCGCCGCCGAGTCGGTGATGATCATCGGGGGCGGCGCCGCGGCGGTCAGTGCGGCCGCCAACGTCGCCACCGCATGGCCGGGCAAGAAGGTGGACCTGTACTTCCCGGGTGAACGCGCACTCACCGAGCATCACCACCGGGCCTGGGAACGGTTGCACGACAAGTTGATCGGTTTGGGTGTCGGCGTGCATCCCGGGCACCGAGCGGTGCTGCCCGACGGGTTCGACGGTGACGAGATCACCGATGGCGCGGTGCAGTGGAGTACCGGGCAGCCGGAGTCGACGGCTGACGCGGTGCTGTGGGCGATCGGACGGGTCAAGCCCAACACCGAGTGGCTGCCGCCGGAGCTGCTTGACGAGCAGGGCTTCGTCAAAGTCACCCCAGAGTTGCAGCTGTGCGGTCACCACCACGTCTTCGCGATCGGGGACGTGGCCGCCACGGATCCGCTGCGCGCCTCGGCGCGGGCGCGGGCCGACTCGCTGCTGGCGCACAACATCCGCGCGACCCTGACCGACCGTCCGTTGAAGAGATACCGCGCGCCCCGGCGCCGGTGGGGTTCGATCGTGGGGATCCAGGCGGACGGGCTGGAAGTGTTCGCTCCCAACGGCACCGCCTATCGATTCCCGGCCTGGTCGATCGACCGGGTGCTGATGCCGTGGATCGTGCGCCGCGGCATCTACAAAGGGGTCCGGCGGAATCAGCCGCTGACTTGAACGGCCTGGTAAACGGTCCTCGGCCGAACTGACAGCGCAGGGATCGACGGTAGGCTCCTCAAAGTGGCGATCTTCGGTCGGAACACGGCGCGCCAGCGCCTGAAGAGGGCGACGCGGCAAGCGCTCTCCGCGCCGACCTTTGACACGCCGCCAGACGCCACGCCGTGGGTGATCGGGGGGCTGTGGCCCGCGGAGCTGGAGACTGTCACGTCGGCAACCGCCGCCGTCGCCGCGCATCTGAAGAACGATTTGCAGCGCATCGCGGACTCGGCCAACGAGCGGTTGCGCGCGCTACGTCACGCCGATGTCCCCGACTTTGCGCGGCGGGCCGAGGAAGTCCGGATCATCGAGACGGCCAGAGCCTATGCGGTGCAGCGCGTCGAGTCGACGATTCGCCAATTACGTTCTGCGGAAGATGATTTCGACACCGATCCGGCGATGCCGAAGATCACACCGGAGCAGGTGCGCGAGGTAGACGCGATCCCGACGCCGGTGGTCGAACCCGTCGAAATCAATCCCGAACCCGAACCGTTACCCGCACCCGAACCGCCGCCCGTCGATCGTCAGCTGGAATCCGTGCTCGAGTTCGTCGCCCGCCAGGAGCCAGGATTGCGGTGGGCGGTCGGGGAGCGCACGGATGGGACCACTGTGCTGGTCACCGATCTCGCGCACGGCTGGATTCCGCCCGGCATCGCAGTGCCCGCCGGTGTCGGTCTGCTGCCGCCGGCCAGGCGCGGCGGGCGGGTCGGCGAACTGCTCGGTGACGTCGTCCGATCCGCGGTGTACCACCCCGGTGACCCGTTCGGTGCCGGCCGCACTGATGCGCCGACTTCGCTCGAGGCCCGCGAGTTGCCCCGGGTCGACGACCTGGGGTGGAAGTTGGTCGAGGCCACCCACTGGCGTGACGGGTTGCCCCGGATGGTGCACACCCTGGCGAAGGCCGGCGCGGCCCGCACCGGTGTGCTCGACGCCGAGGTTGACGTCCTGCGAGTGCATTCCGACACCGCGCGCTATCAGCTGATGGCCCAGTATCCCGACGTCGACGCCGCCCTGTTGAGCAACTGCCTGTTGTTGGCTGCGACCGAAGCGATCGCCCTGGGCGACGACGTCTCCGCCAACTATCACTTCGCCTGGTTCGAGGCGCTCAGCGCCCCGCCGGCCAGCAAGTGGGGCGCCGCGCCATAACTGAACCTATGGTGCGAGGTTGCTGGGGCGATATTCGCCACCGGATACCGCCGATGCTGCAAAAGTGAATTGACGCAGGTAGTGACGGTCGACATACTTGTGGCGTGGCGGGATCGGGCAGCGGTCGCGAGCTTAGCGACAGGGATCTCGTCGACGCGGTCTTGAAGGAGCTGAGCGAGGCCGCCGAGCGTTGGGAGGCGCTCGTCGCGCAGGCCGAGACCATCACCTACAGCGTCGATCTGGGGGACATACACGCGGTGGCCAACTCCGACGGCAAACTTGTCGAACTGACTTTGCATCCCGCTGTCGTGGCCGATTACACCCACGGTGAGCTCAGTGATCGGCTGAACCTGGCATTCGCCGCCCTGCGCGAGGAAGCCGAATCCGACAATCAGGCACGGTACGGAGGTGGATTGCGGTGACCCCTGCAGACCTGGCGGAGGGACACCACCCGTGCCGCTGAATCTGGTGAACCAGTTGCTGGTCGCCTTGGAGGTGCACCGCTTCGACTTCTGCTTCATCGGCGCCGGCTACGAGAAGGAAGTCGACGAATTCCTCACCGTGAACCCGGGTTTGGCGGGACGTTTCAACCGCAAGCTGCGGTTCGAGTCGTACAGCCCCGACGAGTTGGTGCAGATCGCCGTCCGCTACGGCGGGCCCCGCGCCACCGTGATCGAACCCGCCGCGCAGGACGCGCTGAACGCGGCGTGCCGCAAGTTGCGGGCCTACCTCGCTCCCGACGGCACCCACGGTATCGACGTCATGCAGAACGGCCGGTTCGCCCGCAACGTCGTCGAACGCGCGGAGCGGCTTCGTGACTCACGGGTGGCCGCCCAGAACCGCACCAATCGCGGCTCGGTGACGGTCGAGGACCTCGAAACGTTGCGCACCCAGGAGCTGATGGCCGCGGTCGCGGACGCGTGCGCGGAAAAGCATGTGCCCCTGAGTCTTTGAGGTAGGGCTGGCCAACCTCACTGCGCCGGCGAGGCTGCGATCTCGCCGCTCGGACGTCGCTTCGCTTCCTGCCAGACCGGAGGACACGCGACCGCTATGATAGACGGAACTAACTCGTATCGCTAGGAACGTAGATGGGGTTCGGAAACGAACAGTCACCGGGCGCGCCGGGCCGGGCGCGGCGCCCGGCGCGTCTGGATCGATCGTTGGATGCGGCGATCCTCGACGCGACATTGGCTGGAGTAGCCGAGCTGGGTTACGACCGGTTGAGCATGGATGCTCTCGCCTCGCGGGCTGGTGTCGGGAAGGCGGCCATCTATCGCCGTTGGCCGTCGAAGGCCGTAGTGGTTGCCGACGCCATCGCCCATTGGAGACGGCGACTGGGCCCGGTCGAACCGCCGAACACCGGCAGCCTCCGCGGTGACATAGACGCGTTGGTCGCCGCCACACCTGAGTGGAACGAGGCTGACCTGCAGATGATTCGGGTCGTGGTAGGGGTGGCGACGGCAGCGATGGGCAATCCGGTATTGGCTGCGGCTCTCGACGACCTAGTGCTGGCCACCCCACGGCAGGTGATAAGGGCGGTGCTCGACCAGGCCGTGGCTCGCGGTGAAGTTCCGTCCGGCCGCGATCTGAGCCTGATTCCCGACGTCGCCTTGGGCCTGAACGTGGTTCGGGTGATCACCGGTCGACCGGTCGACCGCGTCTACGTCCGACGAGTGCTCGAGGACGTCATCTTGCCGCTTGCGGGAGCGTTGGCGGAATAGCTGTTGTGGTTTTCACCGCGGAGTGCGACAGTTGGATTTAGGCGGAACTATCTAGTTCCGCCTAAAAGCGAGGGAGCGATGGACGTCCCTGTCCTGATCGTCGGTGCCGGCGCAGCGGGCCTGTCAACCGCTGCGCTGCTCGCCAAGCACGGTGTGCGCTCGCTGCTGATCGAACGGCGCGCCGAGGTCTTCATCTATCCAAAAGCGCGCAACTTGAGTTTCCGCAGCCTGGAGATATTCCGAAGTTTGGGACTGGCCGACGAGGTCCACGCGATTGCTGCGGGCGTTTCGGACCTGCTGGCCAAGCCGACGCTGAACAGCGCCGAAAAGCGCCAGGCGTTCGACGTCGACGCGATCTTCGGACCGTTCAAGGATCTTAGCCCTGAGCCGGCCGGACAGTACTGCCCGCAGAGCGCGTTCGAACCGATCCTGCTCGCGTGGATCCGCCGCAACGGTGGCCAGGTGCGCTACAACACGGAGCTGGAGTCGTTCGACCAGGAGGAGAGCGGCGTCACGGCGGTCATCCGCGATCGCAAGTCGGGAGCAAAGGAAATAGTGCGTGCCGACTATCTGGTCGCAGCCGACGGCGTACACAGTCCGATCCGGGAAGCGCTCGGGATAACCACCACGGGCCACGGAGCATTGCCCATCTATGTCGTGTTCATCTACTTCAGGGGACCTTGGCGCAGGTTTGTCCCCCAACTCGGCGCCGGTGCCGGCATCCAGGTCAAGAATCGCGAAGTGGAGGGCATCTTCTTACCGGTGAGCGGCGACTTCGGCATGTTCATCACCACATACTTCCCGGCCCAAGGAGAAACCGCTCGTCAGTTCACCGCGCAGCGCTGTCGCGACCTGCTGACAGCGGCCATCGGCGAACCGATCGACCTGGAGATCGTCGACGTTGCGCCCTGGCAACCCTATGAGCGGGTGGCCGACCAATTGCGCTGCGGTCGAATCTTTCTCGTCGGCGACTCGGCGCACACCATGCCTCCGTTCAAAGCCGGAGGAGCCAATACGGCCATCCAGAGTGCGCACAACTTGGCGTGGAAACTGGCCGCGGTTGTCAACGAGACGGCCGCCCCGGCGTTGCTGACCACGTACCACGACGAGCGCCACCCGGTGGGCCTATTCAATGCGCGCCAGTCACTCACGGGACCGCCGTTGACCTTTCTCCGGTTGGGCGAAGGCGCCCCGCGACCGCCGGCGCACGAGGAGGCGCCGATGTTCGCGGTGCTTATCGGCTACCAATACCGCTCCGCCGCAGTCATTCCCGATGAACCGGATTCGGCGGATTCGGGTGCCTTGGCCCTGGTGGATGAACTGCGCGGGCAACCAGGTACCCGGGTCCCGCACATCTGGGTCCGCGACGGCGGGAGACGGGTATCCACCTTGGATCTCGTCGGCCCCGGCTTCACGCTGTTCACCGGCAGCCGCAACGCCGCATGGTCTGACGCCGTTGCGTCCACCTCGAACGCCGTAGGCGTACCAATCCGGCTACAGCGCCCGGGTACCGACGACGACGCTTGGTTCGCTGCCACGGGACTCACGCCCGACGGGGCGTTGTTGGTGCGACCCGATGATTTCGTCGCCTGGCGCGCTCGGGGGATTCCCCGCTCGGCGACCCAACTCAGCTCCGTGCTGTCGGCGGTTCTCGGGAGGACGCGTTAGTCCAGCTCGTGTTGCGCGCTGGGCAACCCATTCGTCGCAAGAGCTCGGGTTGCCGCGTGTGCCAGCTCGCCTGCACTCTGGTAACGCTCATCCGGGTCCTTCGCCATCGCCGTGGCGATCACATCATCCATCGCCGGCGGAAGCCACGGGGCGAACTCGGCGGCTCGTCGCGGCTCTCGGTGCAGATGCGCCTGCACCACCTCGTCTTTCGAGCCCGCATCGAAAAACGGTGGCTTGCCGGTCAACAGCCGAAACAGCGAACAGCCCAACGAGTACACGTCGGCCCGTCCGTCTACCTCGTTGCCCCGCAACATCTCCGGTGACGCGTACGCGGCCGATGCGAGCACCATTCCGTCCGCCGCGAACGGACGCGACCCGAAATCGGCGAGCAGAACCCGGTCGCCGTCCAGCAGGAAATTCGACGGCTTCACGTCGCCGTGTATCACGCGATGCTCGTGGGCGAAGTCCAGCGCGCGAGCGACGTCGGCGATGATGTGCACCGCCCGCTCGGGTGACATCCGCCCGGCCCGCAGTTCGCTGTCGGCGTCCCCACCGGCCACGTACTGCATTGCCAGCCAGCGCTTTCCGTCTGGGGTCGTACCGCGCTCGTACACCGGCACGATATTGGGATGGACAAGAGCCGGGGGTGCGTCGGACGTGGACACCTTGAGCGCAACCAGCGTGCTTGAGTCGTGTGCGAGGTACACCGTGCCCGTGCCACCCGCGCCGAGCACGGATTCGACGACGTAGCCGCCGATACTAACGGGGTCCACGGGGCGGAATGGTCGCGAAGAATTGCGAAATGACCGCTGCCACTTCGACGAACGCCCGGCGGGTCGGCACCGACATCTCCGCGGTGCTGTTGATGACACCGCCGGGACGTAGACCCGGATCGAACGGCACCTCCACCACGGCCTGCCGCCGGGAGCGGAACTGGTCGGCCAGCACCCCACGGGTTTTCTTGTCGGAGTGCCCGTCGGAATCGTTGAGCACGATCACCGAGCGCTGCATCAGGCCGGTCTTGCCATGGGCGGCAAGCCATTCCATCGTCTGCGCGGCCGCCGACGCCCCGTCCGGCCACGGCGACGACACCACGATCAGCGCGTCCAGGTCGCGCATCGCCTCCTGGGTGACCGGGGCGTCCATCGTCGAACCGCAGTCGACGATGGAAATCGTGAAGTGCCGGTCGAGCCGCATGGTGGCCTCCCGGTAGATCGCCGGGTCCAGAATCCCGCGCCGGCTGCCGTTCTCCCCGGCCAGCACGAACAATCCCGACGAGTTGCTGCCCATTCGGGTGAGCACCTCGGCGAAGGAGCGCAGGTTCTTGTTCTTGGCCAGCTCCCAGTAGGAGCCGTCGGCGCGCGGGTCGATCCGGCTGCCGAGCCGGCCGAACGCGGTGTCGGCGTCCACCGCCACCACCCGGTCGCCGCGGCGCAGCTCGGCCAGCACACATCCGACGCTGGCCGACACCGTCGTCTTGCCGACACCGCCCTTGCCCAGCACGCCGATCTTGTAGTGGCCACGCAACGGAGCGGCCACCATGGCCTCCATCGCGGCCTGACGCTTGTCGTCGCGCGACGGCCCGGGGTTCACCAGCCCGAACGTCGCAGCATGGACGCCCCGGCGCCAACCCCGGGTCGGCTTGGGCTTGGCCTGCCGCATCGGCCGGGGCGCCGGCACCGGGGGATACGGCGCACGCGGCATCGGCTGCATGGGCGGCGACATCTCGATACGGGGCAGCCGCTCGGTGGGCGGCCCGCCGTACCCCGGCGGGGGCGGGCCCTGCCGGTATCGGTCGCGGTAATCGTCGCGGTCGGTCATCGTATTCAGTATCGCTGGTCGCTCGAGATCGACGTTTTGTTGGGCTTAACCGGGGCTTTCTCTGCCGTTTGTCGGTTTGGGCGAAGCAAAGCTAAGAATCCGACCAGAGTTTGCGCAAAGTCTCGGGCCGGGCTGTCGTGTGCCTCGTGGTGCCGGTGACGACGGCTGATGTGAGGTACACCGCACCGGCCGAACGGACAACCTATGCCTTCAGCAAACAACCACCGGGGCGGCGAATGGGGCTCCCCGTCCGTCCCCTGGGGTGGGAACTGCGCATCAGCCCCTCAAAAGGGGTCCCGTACAACGGATTCCGTAGCCAAATGCCCCCGGGGATCGCGTCTTCGATTCCCGCGGCGGAGCAACCAAGTAAGCCTAGACTAAGTTGGCATGTCAGGCGGGGTTTGACATATCGTTTTACAACTTGTTGACACCACAGTGGAGCCCCGTTCAGTGACGCACGGAGGAATCCCTGGCGGGGCGCGGTGACGTCGACGAACCACCGCGCATAAAAGCTTGTGAAGGGTCAGGTGCGAATGCCCAGGAGTGTCGGGCTGTACAACCCCGCATATGAGCATGACTCATGTGGCGTCGCCATGGTGGTGGACATGCACGGCCGTCGCAGCCGCGACATCGTGGACAAGGCGATCACCGCCCTGCTGAACCTCGAGCACCGCGGCGCCGCAGGTGCGGAGCCGCACAGCGGTGACGGCGCGGGCATCCTGCTGCAGGTTCCCGACGCGTTCCTGCGTGCCGTGGTCGACTTCGAGCTTCCCGCCGAGGGCTCCTACGCCACCGGCATCGCGTTCCTGCCGCAGTCGTCCCGCGACGCCGCCACCGCCTGCGAAGGCGTCGAGAAGATCGTCGAAGCCGAGGGCCTCGAGGTCATCGGCTGGCGCGACGTCCCCACTGACGACTCATCGCTGGGTGCGCTGTCCCGCGACGCGATGCCGACCTTCCGCCAGGTGTTCATCGGCGGCGCCTCCGGCATCGAGCTGGAGCGCAAGGCCTACGTGATCCGCAAGCGTGCCGAGCACGAGTTGGGTTCCAAGGGGCCGGGCCAGGACGGCCCGGGTCGTGAAACCGTCTACTTCCCAAGCCTTTCCGGCCAGACCTTTGTCTACAAAGGCATGCTGACCACCCCGCAGCTCAAGGCCTTCTACCTCGATCTGCAGGACGACCGGATGGAAAGCGCGCTGGGCATCGTGCACTCGCGGTTCTCCACCAACACCTTCCCGTCCTGGCCGCTGGCCCACCCGTTCCGGCGGGTCGCCCACAACGGCGAGATCAACACCGTCACCGGCAACGAGAACTGGATGCGCGCCCGCGAGGCGCTCATCAAGACCGACATCTTCGGCACCGACGTCGAGAAGGTCTTCCCCATCTGCACCCCGGGCGCCTCGGACACCGCGCGCTTCGACGAGGTGCTCGAACTGCTGCACCTCGGTGGGCGCAGCCTCGCGCACTCGGTGCTGATGATGATCCCGGAAGCCTGGGAGCGCAACGAGACGATGGACCCCGCCCGGCGGGCGTTCTACCAGTACCACGGCTCTTTGATGGAGCCGTGGGACGGACCGGCGTCGGTGTGCTTCTCCGACGGCACGGTCGTCGGCGCGGTGCTCGACCGCAACGGCCTGCGTCCGTCGCGCATCTGGGTCACCGAAGACGGCCTCGTGGTGATGGCCTCCGAGGCCGGGGTCCTCGATCTGGACCCGGCCACCGTGGTCAAGCGCATGCGCCTGCAGCCCGGCCGCATGTTTCTGGTCGACACCGCCCAGGGCCGGATCGTCTCCGACGAGGAGATCAAGGCCGAGCTCGCCTCCGGCCAGCCCTACCAGGAATGGCTGGACGACCAGCAGTTCCACCTCGACGATCTGCCCCAGGGACCGTACGTGCGGATGCCGCACCACCGCGTGGTGCTGCGCCAGCAGGCCTTCGGCTACACCTACGAAGAGCTCAACATGCTGGTCGCGCCGATGGCTCGGACCGGTGCGGAGCCGCTGGGCTCGATGGGCACCGACACCCCGATCGCCGTGCTCTCGTCGCGGCCGCGGATGCTGTTCGACTACTTCCAGCAGCTGTTCGCACAGGTGACGAACCCGCCGCTGGACGCCATCCGCGAAGAGGTGGTGACCAGCTTGCAGGGCACCGTCGGCCCGGAAGGCGACCTGCTCAACCCACAGCCGGAGTCGTGCCACCAGATCGGGCTTCGCCAGCCGATCCTGCGTAACCACGAACTGGCCAAGCTGATCAACCTCAACCCGGACGACACGGTGCGCGGCCGTAAGCACGGCATGCGTTCGGCCGTCATCCGATGTCTGTATCCCGTCGCCAAGGGCGGTGAGGGCTTGCGCCGTGCGCTTGACGACATCCGTGACGCGGCGTCGAAGGCCATCGCCGACGGCGCCCGGATCCTGATCATCTCCGACCGCGAGTCCAACGAGAACCTGGCGCCGATCCCGTCGCTGCTCTCGGTGGCGGCCATTCACCACCACCTCGTTCGCACCCGGACCCGCACCCAGGTCGGCCTGGTCGTGGAGGCCGGCGACGCCCGGGAGGTGCACCACATGGCCGCGCTGGTCAGCTTCGGCGCCGCCGCGATCAACCCCTACATGGCGTTCGAATCGATCAGCGACATGATCGATCGAGGCGTGATCGAGGGCATCACCCGCGAGAAGGCGCTGCAGAACTACATCAAGGCTGCCGGCAAGGGTGTGCTGAAGGTGATGTCGAAGATGGGCATCTCCACCCTGGCCTCCTACACCGGCTCGCAGCTGTACCAGGCCATCGGCATCTCCCAGCAGGTGCTCGACGAGTACTTCACCGGGCTGCACTGCCCGGTCGGCGGGATCGACCTCGACGACATCGCCGCCGACGTCGCCACCCGCCATCAGCTGGCCTATCTGGACCGCCCCGATGAACGCGCCCATCGCGAGCTCGAGGTCGGCGGCGAATACCAATGGCGCCGCGAGGGCGAGTACCACCTGTTCAACCCGGACACGGTGTTCAAGCTGCAGCACTCCACCCGTACCGGCCAGTACAAGGTCTTCAAGGAGTACACCCAGCTGGTCGACGACCAGAGTGAGCGGATGGCGTCGCTGCGCGGCCTGCTGAAGTTCAAAGATGGTGTGCGGCCGTCGATTCCGATCGAGGAAGTCGAATCGGCCAGCGAAATCGTGAAGCGTTTCTCCACGGGCGCCATGAGCTACGGCTCGATCTCGGCCGAGGCGCACGAAACTCTGGCGATCGCGATGAACCGCCTTGGCGGACGGTCGAACTCAGGCGAAGGTGGCGAGGCTGTCAGCCGTTTCGAGCGCGAGCCCAACGGCGATTGGCGTCGCAGTGCCATCAAGCAGGTGGCCTCCGGCCGCTTCGGTGTGACTTCGCACTACCTGACGAACTGCACCGACATCCAGATCAAGATGGCCCAGGGCGCCAAACCAGGTGAGGGCGGCCAACTTCCGGGCCACAAGGTCTACCCGTGGGTGGCCGAGGTGCGGCACTCCACGCCCGGCGTCGGCCTGATCTCGCCGCCGCCGCACCACGACATCTACTCGATCGAGGATCTGGCACAGCTGATCCATGACCTGAAGAACGCCAACCCGCAGGCCCGCGTGCACGTGAAACTGGTGAGCGAGAACGGTGTCGGCACCGTCGCGGCAGGTGTGTCCAAGGCGCACGCCGACGTGGTGTTGATCTCCGGCCACGACGGCGGCACCGGTGCGACACCGCTGACGTCTCAGAAGCACGCGGGTGCGCCGTGGGAACTCGGCCTGGCCGAGACCCAGCAGACGCTGCTGCTCAACGGATTGCGCGACCGGATCGTGGTGCAGGTGGACGGCCAGCTCAAGACCGGCCGCGACGTGGTGGTCGCCGCCCTGCTGGGCGCCGAGGAGTTCGGCTTCGCGACCGCACCGCTGGTGGTGTCGGGCTGCATCATGATGCGGGTCTGTCACCTCGACACCTGCCCGGTGGGTGTCGCGACGCAGAACCCGGTGCTGCGCGAACGTTTCGACGGCAAGCCGGAATTCGTCGAGAACTTCTTCATGTTCATCGCCGAAGAGGTCCGCGAGCTGATGGCTCAGCTGGGCTTCCGCACCGTCAACGAGATGGTCGGCCAGGTCAATGCGCTGGACACCGCTCAGGCTGCCGAGCACTGGCGGGCCCATAAGCTGGACCTGACTCCGGTTCTGCACGAGCCGGATTCGGCGTTCATGAATCAGGACCTGTACTGCAGCTCACGTCAGGACCACGGCCTGGACAAGGCGCTGGACCAACAGCTGATCGTGATGAGCCGCGAGGCGCTGGATTCGGGCACCCCGGTCCGGTTCTCCACGACGATCGCCAACACCAACCGAACCGTGGGCACCATGCTCGGCCACGAGCTGACCAAAGCCTATGGAGCGAACGGACTTCCGGACGGCACCATCGACATCACGTTCGACGGTTCGGCGGGCAACAGCTTCGGCGCCTTCGTGCCCAAGGGGGTAACCCTGCGCGTCTATGGCGACGCCAACGACTACGTCGGCAAGGGTCTGTCGGGCGGGCGGATCGTGTTGCGGCCGTCGGACAACGCACCCGTTGACTATGTGGCCGAAGACAACATCATCGGCGGCAACGTCATCCTGTTCGGCGCCACCAGCGGTACCGCGTTCATCCGCGGCACGGTGGGTGAGCGGTTCGCCGTCCGTAACTCCGGTGCGCACGCCGTGGTCGAGGGCGTGGGTGACCATGGCTGCGAATACATGACCGGTGGCCGGGTGGTGATTCTCGGCGAGACCGGGCGCAACTTCGCGGCCGGCATGTCGGGTGGCATCGCCTACGTATACGACCCCGACGGCAAGCTCCCGGCCAACCTCAACACCGAGTTGGTCGATATCGACGAGTTCGACGACGCCGACGTCGAGTGGCTGCGCGACATCATCGTCGCGCATGTTGACGCCACGGATTCGGTTGTGGGCCAGCGCATCTTGGCTGACTGGTCCGGACAGGTAGGTAATTTCGTGAAAGTGATGCCGCGCGACTACAAGGCCGTGCTGCAGGCGATCGCCGAGGCCGAGGCGACCGGTTCAGACGTCGACAAGGCGATCATGGCGGCCGCTCATGGGTGACCCGAGTGGCTTCCTGAAGATCACCGCGCGTGAGACGCCGGTGCGCCGTCCGGTGGATCTGCGGCTGAAGGACTGGAAAGAGGTCTACGAGGACTTCTCCCAGGACACCCTGGAGAAGCAGGCGTCGCGCTGCATGGACTGCGGAATCCCGTTCTGCCACAACGGTTGCCCATTGGGGAACTTGATCCCGGAGTGGAACGACCTGGTGTACCGGGACCGGTGGCGCGACGCGATCGAGCGGTTGCACGCCACCAACAACTTCCCGGAGTTCACCGGCCGGCTTTGCCCGGCGCCGTGTGAGGCCTCCTGCGTGCTGGGCATCAATCAGGATCCGGTGACCATCAAGCAGGTCGAGGTCGAGATCATCGACAACGCCTTCGACGAGGGCTGGGTCGTCCCGATGCCGCCGCACGTCATCACCGGCAAGAAGGTCGCTGTCGTCGGCTCCGGCCCCGCCGGGTTGGCCGCTGCCCAGCAGCTGACCCGCGCCGGCCACGACGTCACCGTCTTCGAGCGGGCCGACCGCATCGGCGGACTGCTTCGCTACGGCATCCCCGAATTCAAGATGGAAAAGCGCCACATCGACCGGCGCCTGGCCCAGATGGAGGCCGAGGGCACCAAGTTCCGCGCCGGCGTCAACGTCGGGGTCGATATCAGCGCCGACCAGCTCCGCGCCGACTTCGATGCGGTTGTTCTCGCCGGCGGCGCCACCGACTGGCGGGATCTGCCGATCCCGGGACGCCAGTTCGAGGGCGTCTACCAGGCCATGGAGTACCTGCCGTGGGCCAACAAAGCCACCCACGGCGATCCGGTCCTCGACGAAAACGGACAGCCGCCGATCACCGCCAAGGGCAAGAAGGTCGTCATCATCGGTGGCGGCGACACCGGCGCCGACTGCCTGGGCACCGCCCACCGGCAGGGCGCGGCCAGCATCCACCAGTTCGAGATCATGCCGCGACCGCCCGAGACCCGGGCCGACTCGACCCCGTGGCCGACCTATCCGCTGATGTTCCGGGTGTCCTCGGCTCATGAGGAGGGCGGCGAGCGGGTGTTCTCGGTCAACACCGAGAAGTTCGTCGGCCACGAGGGCAAGGTCACCGGTCTGCGCGCGCACGAAGTGGCGATGAAGGACGGCAAGTTCGAGAAGGTGGACGGCACCGACTTCGAGCTCGAGGCCGACCTGGTGCTGCTGGCGATGGGCTTCGTCGGGCCGGAAAAGCCGGGCTTGCTCACCGACCTGGGCGTGGATCTCACCGACCGAGGCAACGTCGCCCGCGACAACGAGTTCGGCACTTCCGTGCCAGGTGTCTTCGTGGCCGGCGACATGGGCCGCGGCCAGTCGCTGATCGTCTGGGCGATCGCGGAAGGCCGCGCGGCCGCCAAGGGTGTCGACCGCTACCTGATGGGTCACTCCGCGTTGCCGGCGCCGATCAAGCCGACGGCAGCCCCGCAGCGCTGATCGACCAGCGACCACACTGGTAACTCCAGTCCCACCGGAATCATCGGATTAATCGGCGGCGCGCCTCTTGCCGTTTGCGGTGTGATCTGTGTCTAATTGCTGGAGTGAGCGTTGCGGTAACGTGGGGCTCCGTTGAGCTGATATCCGACCACAGGAGTGATCCTTGTGTACCTCTACCCGAAATCTCGCTCACGGGTCGGGCGTATTGCCTGGTCCTTCTTCCGCCACCCGGTAAAGAGTCGTGAGTGGCCAGCCAAGCATGAGCGCCTGGTCACCGCCGACGAGCTCGTTCGCTTCGGTTTCTAGCAACCGATTCCACCGGTAGTTGACGCTGGCGCAGCTTTGCCCGCCGTTACCCTGCTGTTATCTAGAGTCCTGAATCCCGGATCGCTTCGGCCAGCGGTTCCAGCACGGCCGGATCATGCGGCGGGGGCAGATAGATGATCGCCAGATCCAGCCCCTCAGCCGCCAGCTCGGCGGCCTCGTCGATCGCCTTGGCGTAGTCATGGTCCTCGCTGAGTCGCACGTGCGCGGAGGTCATGATCTCGCTCGGGTCGCGGCCGATGTCGGCGCAGTGCGATGCCAGCACGCTGCGTTTGTGGGCGAATTCCTCAGGGGTACCGCCGGCGAAATTCCAGTGCTGGGCGTATTTGGCGACGATGCGTAGCGTGCGTTTCTCACCGCTGCCGCCGATGCAGATGGGCGGGTGCGGTCGCTGCGGGCCCTTGGGTTCGTTCCGCGCGTTGCTGAGCTGGTAATAGGTGCCGTCAAAAGTGGTTGTGTCCTGGCTGAGCATTCCGATGAGGACCTGGCAGCCCTCTTCGAAACGATCCAGGCGCTCTTTGACGCTGCCCAGCTCGATGCCGTAGGCGCCCGACTCTTCCTCGTTCCAACCGGCGCCGATGCCGAGTTCCAGGCGTCCGCCGGAAATGATGTCGACCGCGGCCACCATGTTCGCCAATACCGCCGGGTGCCGGTAGTGGATGCCGGTGACCAAGTTGCCCAGCCGGAGTCGGGTAGTGGCCTGGGCCAGGGCGGTCAGCGTGGTCCAGCCCTCCAGACACGGGCCGGTCGAGTCCGAGAAGATCGGATAGAAGTGGTCGAAAGTCCAGCCGGAGTGGAAGACGTCGATGTCATCGGCGGCCTGCCAGACCGCCAGCATGTCGGCCCACGTGGTGTTTTGGGGGGAGGTCTTGAAGGCGAATTGCACTGTGCCGAGCCTAGTCCGGTTTTCTGACCGGCACCTGTCAGGCTGCGTCCGCTCGCATCAGGCCGCCGCGGCGGGCGGGCTCACTGCGCAGTGCCTTACCGAGTGCGTGGACGAGAAGCCCCTGGCCCAGTCCGGCGACCACCAGCGGCCAGAGAACGCCGGCGAGCAGGGCGGGGCCGATGGTCACTGCGGGCGCGGGCATTTCGCTCCTGCGCGACCAGGCGGCGAACGCCATGGCACCACCCGCGACGAGAGTGGCTGCGCACAAGTACGCGACCACCCACTGGAGAGATGACATGCGTGGCTTGTACCCGAACACTTTTAGGGATAAACCGCGGGTGCCACGTGGGAGCGCGCGTGGGCGATCGCCTCCTCGAGAGAATCGATCAGGTGATTCTCGTGGCGTAGCGCGTCGACGATACCCATGTTGGCCAGCAACGCCATGTGCTCGGGCCGCACTCCCTTGATGATGACGGTGACGCCCCGCCCCTCGAGGTCCTCGGCGATCTCGGCCAGGGTGTGCGCGCCGGTGGCGTCGAGCATGCCTAGCTGGGACATCCGGATGATGACCACCGACACGTCGGGATAGGTGGTGATCGCGTTGGAGAGTCGCTCGGCCGCGCCGAAGAACATCGCGCCGTCCAGACGCAGCAGTGCGATGCGCTCGTCGCCGGGCTGGGGTGGCCCGGGCAGATCCTCGCGGACCACGCTGCTGCGCCGCGCGACCGTCCGCAGCGCGAAGAACGCCGCTATCAGGATGCCGATTTCGACCGCCTCGATCAGGTCGAAACACACCGTGACGACCGCGGTGAGGGTGAACGCCAGCGCATCCGAGCGGGTGGAGCCGACGATCTTGGCGACGGTGCTCAGCGAGATCATCCGAAACGACGTCACCATCAGCACACCGGCCAAGGCGGACAACGGAATTGCCGCCACCGGGCCGGTGGCCAGGTAGACGACCCCCAGCAACAGCAGCGAGTGCACGATGGCGGACAGCCTGGTACGAGCTCCTGACCGCACGTTCACCGCGGTACGGGCGATCGCGCCGGTGGCCGGCATGCCGCCGAACAGGCCGGCCGCCATCGAGGCCAGACCCTGCCCGACGAGTTCGCGGTCCGGATCGTAGGGGCCGGTCGGCGACATGGTCGCCGCTACCCGCGCCGACAGCAGCGATTCGATGGCGGCGAGCGCTGCGATGGCCACCGCGGCGCCGAGCAGTGTGCGCAGCGCAGCGGGGTCGGCGTGCGGCACCAGCGGCGCGGGCAGATGCGCAGGCAGGCTCCCGATCGTGCCGACCGGGAAGTGGAAGGCGACGACGAGCAGGGTGCTCACGACGACGGCGGTCAGCGATTCGGGAATTGCGCGGTGCACTCGCGGCAGGCCGACCATGACCGCGGCGACGAATGCCACGACGGCCAGGGTGCGCCATGCCGACGACCAATCGGCCTCGGCGACGACCGTCCAGGCGGCGACCAGCGTGCGTTGCCCGCTGGGGGCTGCGACACCGAACGCCGCGGGCACCTGCTGCAGAAAGATGATCGCCGCGATACCGAGCGTGAAGCCCTCGATCACCGGCCAGGGGATGAACGTGACCGCGCGGCCCAGGCCGGTGATCCCGGCGGCCAGCACGATCACTCCGGCCAGGACGGTGACCAGCGCGACGCTGCCGACGCCGTGTTGGGCCACGATCGGCGCGAGCACCACCGCCATGGCTCCCGTCGGCCCCGATACCTGGACATGGGATCCGCCGAATATCGCGGCGACCACTCCCGCGATCACCGCCGTGATCAATCCGGCGGCCGCCCCGACTCCGGAGCTGATGCCGAACGCCAACGCCAGCGGCAGGGCCACCACACCCACCGTGACCCCGGCGAGGATGTCGCGACGCCATGACCGGGGCAGGTCGGCGTAGTCACTCAGTCGTGGAAGCAGCCGCGACAGCTGACCGGCGGCCTTGGTGATCACTGCGGATTTCCCACCGGAGGTAACGAGTCGAAGGCCGAGAGCTGCTCATGGCGGGCCTTGAGGGTGTCGGCAAGAAAGCCGCGCGCAGACACGAGGAGGGCCCGGATCGACGGGTGGGCGAGCTCGTAGTGCACGGCGTTGCGGGTCCGCTCCGCCGACACGACATGATGGCGTTTGAGGACTGCGAGGTGCTGCGACAGCAGCGTCGGTTCGATCTCGGTGGCCGCGAGGATTTCGCTGACCGGGGTCGGCCGGTCATTGGCCGACAAGATCTCCAGCACGCGAATACGCGCGGGGTGCGCCAGCGCCTTGAAGAGGTTGGCCTTGATCTCGTAGAGCGGCCGCTCGTCGCCGCCGGGGAAGCTGGTGGGCATTATGCGCCTTGATTTGATGACTTGATGGATTGAACGAATTCGCAATCAGCTTAGCGCGGAGAGCGCCGCCGGGCCAACCGCAGCCGCATAGCGTCGGCGGCCTTGCGTTGATCACGCAGTTCTGGGCCAGCCGTTCACGAGTAAATCCGGGCAACGTGAGGAGGCCGACGTAAAATTGCCCTCAACGTAAACAGGCCCGGGGGGGAACATGGGGCGGAGCCGGCTCAGCAATCGGCAGCCTTATTTGTGGCTGGTTGCCGGAGCGGTGACAGTAGGGGTCGGCGCCGGACTGGCCGGAGCGACCGGTGTCGCCAACGCCGACAGCGGTGTCTCGCCTCCCGGACCGTCGTCGTCGGCAACCTCCAAGGGTGCCCACCACGCCACCGCGACGAGCAAGCGCCGCGTGCCGCTCTCACGTCCGGTGGCGCCGGCCGCGCGTCGTGCGACCAGGGCGTCCGTCACACCCAGGTTGAGCCTGCCGGCGATTCAGTCGCCCTTCGTCGCGGTCGCACAAGTCGTCAATGTGATCGTCCCGGTCATCAACAACACGCCGATTCGCGGATTACTCGACCGGATCGACCCAATAAGCGCTTCGCCCGGGGTGTCGGGGGTGCGGCTACTCGGTGCGCCACTCAGCACGACCCTGAGCCCGGACGGTACGCGGCTGTACGTGGTCACCGAGCCGGTGACGTCGTTTCTTCCGTTCCCGGTAGCTCTGCTGATCCCCTCGTCGTACTCGCTGACCGAGATCGACACCAGGACGAACAAGATTGTCGGAGTGCCGGTTGCGCTCGACGGCATGCCAGTCCGACCCGTCGCACTCAGCCCGGATGGAACCCGGGCCTACCTGACGCTGTCCGGTGGTGAGAACACGACTCGGTTGGCGACCATCAACACCGTCAACAGCACGGCCGTCCGGACGGTGACGCTGGCCGGCTCTCCGGTCTGGGGCGTGGTCGGCACCCCCGACGGCAGTCATGTGTTCCAGGAGACCATGACGTCGAATTCCGGTGTGCTGACAGTCAATGTGATCGACGGGAGAACTGGTTCACGAATCGGGAACCGACTGCAGATAATCGGTTACCCGGAGTTCGGCCTGACGATGAATCCGGACGGGAGCCGCGCCTATCAAACCACGCTGCTCCCAGTGGGTAGTGGCCACTCAACCGGTGTGACGGTGATCGACACGACCGACAACACGGTCGCCGGATACGTGGCGTTGGACGGACGTGTGGACCGAGGTGTGATCACCAGCCCCGACGGGGCCCACGTCGTCCAGATCAGCGACGCCACCGTAGCCGGCAAGACTTCGGTGACGATGCTCGATCCCCAAACCGGCGTCGTCGTCACGTCGGTGGTGCTCAACGGCTACCGGCAGCCCGATGTCCCGGCCGTCTACGTGCAAGGCGGGACCCGGCTGGCGGTGCTGACGACTGACAACGTGAACCAATCGATGCTCACGATCCTCGATGCCGCCGACGGCACGATTGTCGGAACGCCTGTGCCGATGCCGGGCGGCATCGGCAATGTCAGTTCGGCAACCGTATTCGGCGCCGAAGATGACCGGGTGTACCTCGTGAGCCACGACCTCTACGCCGACACGGACGTCCCCAGGATGGTGGCCACCGTCATCGACACCACGGACAGCACCGTGGTCGGCACCCCGGTGGACCTCGGGGCCGAACCGCGCGGCGCGGTCGTCAGCGCTGACGGCAGCCAGGTCCTCCAAACCCTGAATCCCTGGTCGGTTCCGCAAGGCCAGCCCTATCTTTCGAGCGTTGCTCTCATCGGAACCGATGGCCTGCTCGTCGCCGCGCCGGCGTCGGTCCCTGGGTGGGCAGGCAGACCCGGGGTGTTCAGCCCGGACGGGTCCCGCGCCTACCAGCTCTCAGAGACCGCGCAGTCAGTGGTGACGGCCGTCGATACCAGCACCGGTGACGTGATCGGTGCACCCGTGACCGTGAACGGGACTCGCGCTGACGCCGTCTTTGTGGCTGCTGACGGGACTCGTGTCTATACCGCCACCAGTGTGGCGCTGTTCAAGGTGGTTATTCCGTTCATCTTGTGGCCGCTCGAATATTGGGTGAGTCTCACGCATGTGAACGCCATCGATTCCTCCGCGTTCTAGACGTCACGCTCGCGGGCACACTGGAGCCATGGACCCGGTGGCCGCACTACGCGAGATCGCGTACTACAAGGACCGTGCGCGGGAGGACTCCCGGCGGGTGATGGCGTATCGCAAGGCCGCCGATATCGTCGAAGCGCTGGACGAGCAGACCCGCGACCGGCACGGCCGCGCCAACAGCTGGCAGAGCCTGCCCGGCATCGGACCGAAGACGGCGAAGGTGATCGCGCAGGCCTGGGCCGGCCGGGAACCCGACGTGCTGATCGAGTTGCGCGACAACGCTGAAGACCTCGGCGGCGGCGATATCCGGGCCGCTCTGCGAGGCGATCTGCACCTGCACTCCAATTGGTCGGACGGGTCGGCTCCGATCCCCGAGATGATGGCGGCGGCGGCCGCGCTCGGTCACGAATACTGCGTGCTGACCGACCATTCGCCGCGATTGACCATCGCCAACGGGCTCTCTCCGGACCGGCTGCGCCATCAGCTCGACGTCATCGACGAGCTGCGGGAGAAGATGGCGCCGTTCCGGATCCTCACCGGCATCGAGGTCGACATCCTCGATGACGGGACGCTGGACCAGGAGCCCGAGTTACTGGACCGCCTCGACGTCGTCGTCGCCAGCGTGCACTCGAAGCTGGCCATGGACGAACCGTCGATGACACGAAGGATGGTCCGCGCGGTGAGCAACTCGCGGGTCAACGTCCTCGGCCACTGCACAGGGCGGCTGGTCACCGGCAACCGTGGACTGCGGCCGGAGTCGAAGTTCGACGCCGAGAAGGTGTTCACCGCATGCCGGGACAACAATACCGCCGTGGAGATCAACTCGCGGCCCGAGCGTCGCGACCCGCCGACCCGGCTGCTGAAACTCGCGCTGGACATCGGCTGTGATTTCTCGATCGACACCGACGCCCACGCCCCGGGCCAGCTGGACTTCCTCGGCTACGGTGCGCAGCGCGCGGTCGACAGCGACGTTCCCGTCGAGCGGATCGTCAACACCTGGCGGGTCGAGAAGCTGTTGGGTTGGGCCGCAAGCTAACTGCCGACCGGTGCGAGCTCGCGCTTTCGGCTCGGCCACGGTTGCGGAACCGGTCGCGGACGGACCCGCTGCGGCCACCAGAACCAGCGACCGAGCAGCGCCGCCAGCGAGGGTGTCATCAGTGACCGCACCACCAAGGTGTCGAACAGCAGACCGAGACCGATCGTCGTACCCACCTGGCCGATGACGATCATGTCGCTCACCGCCATCGAGATCATCGTGAACGCGAACACCAGGCCCGCCGATGTCACCACCGATCCTGTTCCCGCCATCGAACGGATGATCCCGGTCTTGAGCCCGGCGTGGAATTCCTCCTTCATCCGGGACACCAGCAACAGGTTGTAGTCGGCGCCGACCGCGAGCAGCACGATGACCGACATCGGCAGCACCATCCAGTGCAGCGGAATACCGATCAGGTGTTGCCACAACAGGACCGAAAGGCCAAAGGAGGTACCAAGACTCAGCACGACCGTGCCGACGATGACCGCTGCGGCGGCGACCGCCCGGGTCAGCACCACCATGATCAGGAAGATCAGGATCAGCGAGGCCACCGCTGCGATGAGCAGGTCGTAGTCGGCGCCGAGTTGCATGTCCTTGTTCATCGAGGCGCTGCCGCCGACGTAGACCGTCGACCCCTCCAGCGGCGTGCCCTTGATCGCGTCGACGGCGGCGGTGCGCAGCGGGTCGATGTGTGAGGTGCCCTGCTCGCTGAGCGGGTCACCCTGGTGATTCACGGTGAACCTCACGGCGTGACCGTCGGGGGAGAGGAACAGCTTCATACCGCGCTGAAAGTCGGCTGTTCCGAACGCCTCCGGCGGCAGGTAGAACGTGTCGTCGTTACGCGCGGCGTCGAAGGCCTGACCCATCGCGGTCGCGTTCTGCTGCTGCGCCATGTTCTGGTCCTGCTGGGCCTTCTGCGCCTGATACTGGTTGAGCATCATCTGCTTCTGGTTCTGCATCGTCTGGATCATCGCCGGCATCAGCGCCGCCATCTGCGGCGTGAGTTCGGCCATGCGATCGAGATCGGGAATCAGGTCCTGGAAGTCGTCGGACATGGTGCCGATGCCGTCGAGGCTGTCGAAAACCGAACGCAACGACCAGCACATCGGGATGTCGAAGCAGTGCGGTTCCCAATAGAAGTAGTTGCGCAACGGCCGGAACTGGTCATCGAAATCGGCAAGGTGATCGCGCACCTCGCTGATGGTCATCGACGTCTTCTTCATCTTGTCGGCCATCCGGCGGGTCACGTCGGCCAGCTCCAACGTGATGCCCTGCATCTTGGTCATCGAGTCGATGGTGACCTGCATGTCGTTGGCCTGCTTGAGCGTGTTGTCCAGGATCGTCTGCTGATAGTCGTTATTCATGAGTTGGCCTGTGCCGCTTTGGCTCATCGTGTAGGCCAGCGAGGCGTGCTCGATCGGCTTGCCGTCGGGTCGCGTGATGGTGGTGACCTGTGCGATGCCGTTCACCCGGGACATCGCCTTGGCGATCTTCTCGATCACCAAAAAATCAGCGGGATTTCGCAGATCGTGGTCGGCCTCCACCATGACCAGCTCGGGATTCATCTTGGCTTCGGAGAAGTGCCGGTCCGCGGCCGCCTGCCCGACATTGGCGGGGATGTCGTCGGGCAGGTAGATGCGGTCGTTGTAGGTGGTGTGGTACCCCGGCAGCGCAAGCAGTCCGACGAGGCACAGCACCACCGCGGAGACCAGCACCGCGCCAGGCCAGCGGACCGTCGCGGCGCCCACGCGGCGCCACCCCCGAGACTTCTTGTTGCCCTTCGGTTCCAGCACGCGACCGAATCGGCTGACGATCGAGATGACCGCAGGACCCAACGTCAGACCGGCCGCCACCACGACGGTCATGCCGACCGCCAACGGGATTCCCATGGTCTGGAAGTACGGCAACCGGGTGAAGTGCAGGCACAAGGTCGCGCCGGCGATCGTCATACCCGAGGCCAGAACCACGTGTGCGGTGCCGTGGTACATGTCGTAATAGGCCGATTCGCGATCCTTGCCCTTGCGTCGCGCTTCTTGATATCGACCGATCATGAAGATCGCGTAATCGGTCGCCGCCGCGATGGCAAGTGTGACAACCATATTCGTGGCGAAGGTCGTCAGTCCGAACACATTGTGATAGCCGAGGAACGCGACGGTGCCCGTGGATGCGAGCAGGCCGACCACGACCATGCCCAGCGTGATCACCGTGGTGACCAATGACCGGTAGATCAGCAGCAGCATGATCGTGATCACGCCGAATGTCAGTGCCTCGATCGTCTCCATGCTCGCGTCGCCGACCGCGCTCTGGTCTGTCGTCGTCGCCGACGGACCCGCCACGTAGGCCTTGACCCCAGCCGGCGCCGGCGTACCGGCGACGATGTTGCGGACGGCCTCCACCGATTCGTTGGCGAGTGTCTCGCCCTGGTCGCCGCTGATGTACACCTGCACGTAAGCGGCTTTGCCATCGATACTTTGGGCGCCGGCCGCCGTCAGCGTGTCACCCCAGAAGTCCTGAACGTGCTGCACGTGCTTGGTGTCGGCACGCAGGGCCCGGACCATCTGGTCGTAGAACGTGTGAGCGTCGGGCCCCAGCGGTTGCTCACCTTCGAGCACGATCATCACCGAACTGCTGGTGTTGTACTCGTGGAACACCTCGCCGACCCGCTTGGTCGCGATGAGCGACGGGGCGTCGTTGGGGCTCATCGACACCGCGCGCATCTTGCCGACCTCCGCGAGCTGCGGCACAGTCGTTGCGAGGATTCCGATCAGGACGACCCACGCCAGCACGATCGGGATCGCGAAGGCGCGGATAAACCGTGGCAGCGCAGGGCGTTTGGCGTGCCGGGCCGACGGGATGGCGTCGGTCGGGGAATCGTCGACACTGGTACTCATGCGATTCCCTCGCAGGCTCGGGTATCGCATGTTGGCCCGATGATTCGCTTGCATGCGGCGCTCATGCGGCCTTCACCAAGCAGTACGTCGCGGCGTTCACTCCCTGCGCCGTCCTTTCGTCCTTGACCTTGTCGTCGACGAGCACGCGGCAGCCGATCGATTGGCCGTCGCCCTGGACCAACAGATTCGGCATGACGGAGGGAACCGTCGTCTCGAGCCGCAGCGACCAGGGGAGGCTGACTTCACCTGTCCGCTGAGGCAATCCGTTGAGGTCGGTGTAGTTGACCACCGCGGTCGTGCCGGTCCCGAAGACTTCGTAGACGACGACCTTCGGATTGAACTTGGCAGCCGTATCGGACCCCACCGGTGTGATCACAGCTCCGTCGGAACCGAACACCGAACGAAGCTGGCTCACGCTTGCGATTCCGACCACGACGGCCAACACCATGAGGGTGGGCAACCAGACCCGTTTGACGAAAGCAATCAAGGCCCAGGCCTTTCTCTGACAGCCGCAGGTCATCCGACGCTCGCGATCTAGGTAGGCAATCTAAGCGGATAAGTGGATAGAGTCAATCCGGTTATTGGCATACGTTAGGCACATCACTAAACTCGGACGAGTGATTGACAAACCGTGCCGTGGGCTGCGCAAAGACGCTGAGCGCAACCGGCAGCGGATTGTTCAGGCCGCCCGTGAACTGTTCGCTGTGCGGGGCCTGGAAGCGACGCTCAATGACATTGCGCACCATGCAGGAGTGGGGGTGGGCACGGTGTACCGGCGTTTCGCCACCAAGGAGGAACTGCTCGACGCGATCTTCTCCGACGGCATCGACCAAGTGGTCTGCCTCGCAGAAACTGCTGCGCAACAAGAGAATTCGTGGGATGGCTTCGTGTGGTTCGTCGAGCATCTCTGCGAGTTGACGGCGACCGACCGTGGTCTACGCCAGATGGTCTACAGCTCGGCCTACGGCGGCCAGGGGGTCGAGTGTGCGCGGCTGCGCCTCACCCCACCGATCTCGAAGCTGGTCGAACGCGCCCGGGACGACGGTTATCTGCGTCGCGATGCCGAACCGACCGACATGCCGATCCTGAGCATGCTGGCCGGCACGGTCAGCGAATGGGCCGGCCACGTCGAGCCCGAACTGTGGCGGCGGTACGTGGCGCTGCTGCTCGAGGGCATGCGCAACCGGGACGGCCAGGAGCCGTTGCCGGTCGGTGCACTCGAGGATGAGCAGATGGATGCGGCGATGCGAGGATGGCACCCCGCCGGCTAATCCGGCAGGTGCGGCATCTCCATACCCTGATCCCGCCCGACGAGCACACCGCGAGTGAGCGCCGCGTTGCCATACCTCCGCCGGACGCGGTCGACCGCCGCGTCGAGGTCCAGCGTCTCGGGACGTCCGCCGTCGAGCGGAAGCTCCAGCTGCTGAGCGCCAACCGGGTCGATATTGCTGACGGCAAAGCCGATCAATGTGATGCCGCGCTCGGCGATCAGCGGCTCGGCGGCAGCGACCAGATCACGTGCCGCGGCCAGGATAGGCGCGGTGGACCCGGTGGCCCTGGCCATGGTGTGCGAGCGGGCGACGCGGGTGAAGTCGTCAAAACGTAAGCGCAGCATCACGGTTCGGCCGGTGCGTTGGGCTGAGCGCATCCGGCGGGTGATCCGGTCCACCAGGCCGATCACGACGGCGTCGAGTTCGGCAGGGCTGATCCGGCGCCGGCCCAGTGCCCGTTGGGCGCCCACCGAGCGGCGACGACGGCTGGTGTCGACCCGGCGCCGATCGATGTTGCGCGACAGCGAATACAGCTGTCGGCCCATCGCCGGGCCGACCATCGACGCCAGCATCGACTCCCCGAGCTCGGCGACCTGGGCGACGGTCTCGATACCGTACGCGTGCAACTTGTCGGCCGTCTTGGGCCCAACCCCCCACAGCCTGCGCACCGGCAGCGGGTGCAGGAATTCCAGCTCCCGCTCGGGTGGCACCAGCAGTAGCCCGTCCGGCTTGGCTTCCTGGCTGGCGACCTTGGCCAGGAACTTGGTGCGCGCGATACCGACCGTGATCGGTAGTCCGACCCGGTCGCGAACCTCCTCCCGCAGCCGCGCCCCGATCTGCACCGGGTCGCCGGACAGCCGCTGCAGCCCGGCGACGTCGAGGAAGGCCTCGTCCACCGAGAGCGGTTCCACCAGGGGTGTGGTGTCGCGGAACACCGCGAAGACGTCGTCGCTGGCCTGGCTGTAGGCGGACATCCGCGGCGGGACGACCACGGCCGCGGGGCACAGCCGGCGGGCCTGGTGGCCGCCCATCGCGGTGCGCACCCCGTATGCCTTGGCCTCATAGCTGGCGGCCAGCACGACGCCGCCGCCGACGATCACCGGACGACCGCGCAGCGTCGGGTCATCGCGCTGCTCGACCGAGGCGTAGAACGAGTCGAGATCAGCGTGCAGGATGGTCGCCCGGCCGCCGGACACGAACATATGTTCGCATGCCGGTCCGACAATTGCCTACGGCGGTGCGGGCCCGTCAGCCGGCGGCGGGGGCGGCGGTTCAGGTGC
>JAKFVT010000061.1 GCA_021732005.1 Mycobacterium sp.
CTCCACCACCACAAACCGCTGCGGCGGATCCAACACATCGAGATCGACCGCGGCCAACGCCTCGACAGCATCGTCGAGAGCCTCCAACACCACATCGATCGAACTCATGACTCGAACACTAGTTCGAACCACCGACAAAATTTCGGAACGCCAGCTAGTCCGTGCGGTGGCGCTGATAGTGGCGAGCCACCCGCGTTCTGTTGGCGCAGATGTTCTGGGTGCAGAACTTGCGACGGGCGTCGGAAGCAACGAAAAGCATGCTGCACGCCGGGTTTTGGCATCTCCGCAGACGGTCCTGCGCGGGCCCCGTGAGCACATCGATAAGGCTTTCCGCGGCTGCTGCGAGCGCGAGCCGGTAGGGACGATCGGCGGGGGTGTGGCGCGTGGTGATCGCCGCCCACCCGGACGAGGTGTGGACCAGCGAGCGTGTTGAAGGCGCGCCAGCGGCGGCGGCATTGACACGTTCGACGGCCGATTCGTCGGGGGTCACCTCCGCCAGTCGCGCGTCCAGGATGTGCCGGATCGCCTGGCGCAGTTCGACGGTGGAGTCCAGCGGCGGTGGCGGCCCCCCGGGCAACCGATCCTGTTGCAGGCTCCACCACACCCGGTTTGCCTCCTCGTCCGCGAGAAGGTCGACAGCGGGCTCGCCGACGGTGATGAGGGTGTCCGCCAGGTCAACAGCTAGCGGCTCTCCGGCCACGATGAAACCCGCCGCCTGCGCCGCATGCAGCAGAGACCCCGAGTCCATTGCGCTAATGCTAGCAGCGTGTTGACAGCGTTAGGGTAGGTGACGTAGAAAGACTAACGTCAACATCAATTCATAACCGTTAGAAACGAGGAACCGCCGATGGACCCGCTGGACGTGCTGCGTCGCGCCGATCGCCGCCTGGTTGACCTGGTCACCACGCTCGACACCACTGATCTGGGCCTGCCCAGCCCTTGTACTGGTTGGGATGTGCGATCGCTGCTGAGCCATACCATCGCCTCGATCGACGCCTTTGCCGCCGCCGCGGACGGCGGCGACGGCCCCACCGAAGAGGAGTTGTTCAGCGGCGCCGACATCCTCGGCTCCGACCCCCTGGCCGTGGCGCGACGTTCCATCGAGCGCTCACAGCGAGCCTGGGCGACGATCACCGACTGGCAGCATCCGGTCACATCGGTGCTCGGTGAGATGCCTGCCGCACAGGCGGTCGGAATCGTCACCTACTCGACGCTCATCCACAGCTGGGATTTGGCGGTCGCGATCAACCGGGCGGTCGAGTTCGACGACGCCGAGGCGGCACTCGCCGAAAACGTGGGATCGGCACTCGTGCCTGCTCTGCGGCCCCAGGAACTCTTCGGCCCCGAGGTACACACAGATGGCGCGGCCACCCCGACCCAGCGGGTCGTCGCCTTCGCCGGCCGGCACCCGCTCTGACGAGGATGAGGCGCACGCATGACGCATGAAGAACGGCCCGCCGCTGTGGGATTCCACAGCGGCGAGCTGTCCGTCCAGAAGCGAGCCGGGGTTGGCGCACGGGCGGCGCAACTCGCCCCCATGGCGGGTCGCGGCCGCCTCGGCGCCGGCCCCGCAGCCTTCCTGGCATCGTCACGGCTGGTCGTCCTCACCGCGCGCGATCACGTTGGGCGGCTGTGGATTTCACCGTTGTCGGGGGAACCCGGGTTCCTCAGCGCCTCCACGCCGACAACACTTCACATCGACGGCGAGCTTCCCGATGCGGATCCACTGGCTACAGCACCGACCGATCAGCCAGTCGGCGTGCTCGTCATCGATTTTGCCGCACGACGCCGACTTCGCATCAATGGACAACTGAAACAACGGGATTCGGGCGGCATCGAGATCGACGTTGATCAGGCCTACGGCAACTGCCCGAAGTACATCGACCCGTCCGCCCAGCCGATGCCAGACCCGCACCAGCCCGATCACACACGGGTCTTAACGGGCACCGCGCTACGTCACGAGGATCGCAAACTCATCGAAGGGTCGGCGGCGTTCTTCCTGGGCACCACACATCCCACATCGGGCAACGATGCGTCACACCGCGGCGGACCCGCGGGCTTCGTGCGCGCGAATGCTGGCAGTCTGTGGTGGCCGGATTACCCCGGCAACAACATGTTCAACAGCTTCGGCAATCTGGCGGTGGACCCGAGCGCGGCGCTGTTGTTCGTCGACGCAGGCGCCACTCTGCAATTGTCTGGTAGCGCAGAGGTGGTCTGGGACGTCGACCAATCCGACGACAGCCTTCGAACCGGACGTCGGGTGATCTTCGCGGCTCAACGCGTCATCACCACGCTCCGCCGCTAGTCGTCGAGCTTCGTCCCGCTGTGCATCTTGAGCGCGTCGTTGACGTTCGCCTTCTTGTCCTCGCCCTGGCCGGCCTCGGCGGCCTTCTTGCGCTTGGACACGACTTTGGTGACGACCCCGTCCAGCTTCGAGCCCAGCGGGAACCCCAGATAGTGCGTCAGGAAGATCGCCATCTCCTTGAGCTCCTCGGGGGTGAGCTCTTCGTTGTGCAGCGCGGCGTTGGCCTGGATCTCGGCCAGATCGGAAATGCCGAGGGCGGTGACGACGGTCAGCGTCATGATCCGCTTGTCGCGCATGGACAATCCCGGCCGCGACCAGATGGTGCCGAAGAGGTGGTCGGCGGTGAGCGCGAAGTAGTCGCCCGGCGAATCCGGCATCTCCCAGCCGTAGACCTCGTTCATCTTGTCCAGGCCCTTGCGGCGCAATTCGTCCATCGTCACTCCTTCGTGTTGGGCACGCCGAGGCCGGCGGCCAGGTCTCGTAGCGCGATCTCGGCCAACGGCAGTTCAACGCCGTTGGCTTCACCGAGACCCAGCGCCAACTTCAGATCCTTCTCGGCAAGGCCGCGGGTGTGGATGAACATGTTGTAGACGAAGTGGTCGGGCTGCAGCGGCTTGGTGTCGTCGCGGACCATGATCGCGCCGGGTCCGCCGCTCTGGGCGTCGCTGTGCCGTACCACCCGGCCCAGCTTCTGCAAGTCGATTCCCGCCGCCTCGGCCAGCCGCGACGCCTCGCAGGCAGCTGCAAAACCGATGAAGGTCAACATGTTACGAGCCAGCTTCATCCGGGTTCCGGCTCCCGGCTCACCGGCCCGAACCACCATCGATGCCCACTGCTTGAACACCGGCTTGACCAGTTCGTACGCCTCGTCGTCGGCGCCGACCATCACGGCCAGCTCGCCCTTGTCGGCGGCACCCGCTCCGCCGCTGACCGGGGCGTCGACGACGTGAATTCCCTTGGGGCGCAGCTGCTCGGCCAGCTCGGCGGCGGTGTCCGGCTCGATCGTGGAATGGATCGCGATCACGGTGCCCGGTTTGGCGTGTTCGGCGAGTTCGCCGACGACGTCGCGGACCTGCTCGTCGTTGAGCACGGTCACTTCGATGACATCGGCTGTGGCGACGTCGGCGATGCTGTCCGCGAGCGTGGCGCCCAGCTCGGCCAGCGGCGTCATGGCCTCGGTCCGCACATCGAAGACGATGAGCCCGCCGGGCCACTCGACGAGCCGCTTGGCCATCGGCGCACCCTGGTTCCCCAGCCCGATGTAGCCGACTTTCAGGTCGCTCATGAGCCCCGCCCTATTCTCTTCGCGCAAGCGCTCATGACCGGAAGATCTGTCCACCGTCGACGTTGAAGATCTGACCGGTGATCCACTTCGCCTGATCGGACAGCAGGAACAGGCACATCCCCACCAGGTCGTCGACTTCACCCATGCGCGACAACGGAATTCCCTTCACGATGTCGGCGACCATCTCCTGCGGCGTGGTGGTGCGGTTGGCCTCGGTGTTGATCGGACCCGGCGCAATCGCGTTGATCCGGATGTTCTGGCCGCCGAGTTCGGTGGCCAGCTGCTGGGTCAGGCTGTTGACCCCAGCCTTGGCCAGTCCGTAGAAGTTCGAGTAAAGCCATGCCGCGGTGGACGACTGGTTGATGATCGCACCGCCGCCGCGCTTGGCCATCTTCTTGTACACCGCCCTGGTGCAGACCAGCGCGCCGTCGAGGTTCACGCTCATGAACTTCTTGTAGTAGTCCCAGTCGACGGTGATCAGGAAGTCCAGCTTCATCCCGCCGAAGATCGCGGCGTTGTTGACCAGATAGTCGATGCCGCCGAACTCGGCGAGCGTCTGATCGGCCATCGCCTTGGCCGACACCGGATCGCTGACGTCCACCGGCAGCGCCAGCGCGGTGCCGCCCTCACCCTTGATGCCGTCGGCGACCTTCTGTGCGCCATCGGTGTTGATGTCGGCGACCACCACGGCGGCGCCTTCCCTGGCGAGCGCCTCGGCATAGGCCTGACCGATGCCGCCGCCTGCGCCGGTGACGATGGCCACCTTGTTGTCGAACTGTCCCATGTGTGTGTTCCTCCCTAGTCGGTGGTGCGGTCTAGACCGCTGTGGCAATGACTTTGAGCTCGAGGTATTCCTCGAAGCCGGCCAGACCCATCTCCCTGCCGACGCCGGACTGCTTGTAGCCGCCGAAGGGTACGTCCGCGGAGTACCACACGCCGCCGTTGACGTTGACGGTGCCGACCCGCATCCGATCCGCGACGCTTTGCGCACGCTCGGGATCACTGCTGAACACGCTGCCCGACAGGCCGTACGGCGAATCGTTGGCGATGTTGATCGCGTCGTCGTCACCGTCGTGGGCGATCACCGTCAGCACGGGGCCGAAGATCTCTTCGCGCGCCACCCGCGCGGAATTGTCCAGGCCCGCAATCACCGTCGGCGAGATGAAGTAGCCGGTGTCGCGGTCGGCCGGCCTGCCCCCGCCGCACGCGAACCGACCGCCTTCGGTGATCGCGAGGTCGAGGTAGGACTGCACCCGATCGCGCTGACGCTCGGAAATGACCGGCCCGCAGATGGTTCCGGGGTTGGTCGGGTCACCCGCCTTGATGCCGCCCATCGTGGCCGCGGCCGCCTCGACCGCTTCGTCGTAGCGTGCGCGCGGCACCACCAGACGCGTGGTGATCGCGCAGCCCTGTCCGGCGTGCATCGACGCGGTGAACGCTGCCATCGAGCAGGCACCGGCCAGGTCGGCGTCGTCGAGCACCAGGAAGGCGGACTTGCCGCCGAGTTCCAGGAAGACCTTCTTGATGGTCGCGGCGCCGGCGGCCATCACCGCGCGTCCGGTGTTCGTCGAGCCGGTGAACGACACCATGTCGATGCGCGGATCGCTGGACAGCATGGCCCCGACCGAGTGGTCGTTGGAGGTGACGATGTTGACCACGCCGGGCGGGATGTCAGTGTGCTCGGCGATCAGCTCACCGAGAGCCGCTGCACACCAGGGCGTATCGGGGGCAGGCTTGAGCACGATGGTGTTGCCTGCCGCCAACGCCGGGCCGAGCTTGGCGAGGTTGATCTGGTGCGGGAAGTTCCACGGGGTGATCGCACCGACCACGCCGACCGCCTCGCGGACGATGGTCCGCTGAGTCTTGATTCCCATCGGCGCCGCTACACCGAGATCGTGGCGCCACGAATAGTTCTCGGCGGTGTCGGCTGAGAACGACAGGTCTTCGACCGGCCCCTCCAGTTGGGCGGCCGCGGTCAGCATGCGCGGGGCACCCACCTCCGCCATCGTCATCTCGCGCAGTTCCTCGACGTGTTCCTTCATCGCATCGCGCAGCTGGCGAATGCCGCGTACCCGAAGTTCGGTGTTGGTGGACCAGTCCGTGGTGTCGAAGGCACGGCGCGCGGCGTCGATGGCCCGGCTCATGTCCTCCGCATTGCCGTCGGCCGCGGTACCCAGAACCTCTTCGGTCGCCGGATTGATCGTCGGGTATCGGCCATTGCCGCCCGGCACGAGCTCCCCGTCGATGAAGAGATCGCTGTTCTTGTCGGCCGCAATCGCCATCCCGATTCCCGTCTGCTTCGTTGGACACGTGTCCGAGATTTCGTCTTTCGCACCATAGCGGCAGACGCGGGCGCGGTGCAAGGGTATGTCCCGAGGCCACGCAAAGAAGGCTATGAGCAGGTAATTCTCTATCCCCTCTTGCCTTGCCAGACACAGTTCCGATAACTTGGACATGTGTCCAGCGATGCCGCGGTAGCCGCCACTCCCAACGGGGATGACGTGCCACGCAATCGCCGCCAGGAAGAAACCTTCCGCAAGGTGCTGCGGGCCGGCATGGAGATGCTGCGGGAGTCGTCCTACGCCGACCTCACCGTCCGTGCCGTCGCCGCTCGCGCCAAGGTCGCGCCGGCCACCGCCTACACCTATTTCTCGTCGAAGAACCATCTGATCGCCGAGGTGTACCTCGACCGGGTTCTCGAGGTGCCTTACTTCACCGACGTCAACGAACCCCGTCTGCACCGCGTTCAGCAGTCGCTGCGCAGCCTCGCGCTGGTGATCGCCGACGAGCCGGAGTTCGCCGCGGCCTGCACCACCGCGGTACTGAGCAACGACGCCGGCGTGGTCCGGGTGCGCGACCGGATCGGCGCCGAGATCCACAAGCGCATCAAGTCGGCGTTGGGACCGGACGCCGATCCGAAGATCGTGTCCGCACTCGAGATGACGTACTTCGGCGCGCTCGTGCACGCCGGCAGCGGCACCCTGAGCTACCGCGAGGTCGCCGACCGAATGGAATACGTCGTGAGTCTTATCTTGGGAGAGAACCAATGAGCGTGCAGAGTCCGGACATTCTGCTCGACCCGTACAACTACGACTTCCACGAAGATCCCTATCCGTACTACAAGCGGCTGCGCGACGAGGCTCCGCTGTATTACAACGAGGAACTGAAGTTCTGGGCGCTGTCCCGCCACTCCGACGTCCTCCAGGGATTCCGCAACAGCACGACGCTGTCCAACAAGTACGGTGTCTCGCTGGACCCTGCCTCCCGCGGACCGCATGCCTCCAAGACGATGTCCTTCCTGGCGATGGACGACCCGGCCCACCTGCGACTGCGGACGCTGGTCTCGAAAGGCTTCACGCCCAGGCGGATTCGCGAACTCGAGCCTCGCGTCACCGAGATCGCCACCAAACATCTCGACGTCCTGATGGAGAAGGCCGCCGCCGGGGAGACGGTGGACTACGTCGACGAATTCGCGGGCAAGCTGCCGATGGACGTCATCTCCGAACTGATGGGGGTGCCGGAGGCCGACCGCGTTCAAGTGCGGGCCTGGGCCGACGGCGTGATGCACCGCGACGAAGGTGTCACCGACGTGCCGCCGGAGGCGGTCGAGGCGTCACTGAACCTGATCGTCTACTACCAGGCGATGGTCGAAGAGCGCAGGAAGAGCCCGAGCGAGGACCTCACGACGGCCCTGCTGGACGCCGAGATCGACGGCGACCGGCTGACCGACGACGAGGTGCTGGGTTTCATGTTCCTGATGGTCATCGCCGGCAACGAGACCACCACCAAACTGCTTGCCAATGCCGCATTTTGGGGTCACAAGAACCCCGACCAGCTGGCCGAGGTCTACGACGACCTGTCCCGCGTACCGCTGTGGGTCGAGGAAACCCTGCGCTATGACACCTCCAGCCAGATCCTGGCCCGCACAGTCGCCGGTGAGTTGACGCTCTACGACACCGTCATCCCCGACGGCGACGTGGTCCTGCTGCTGCCAGGATCGGCCCACCGCGACGAGCGCGCCTTCGAGAATCCCGACGACTACCTCATCGGCCGCGACATCGGCGCCAAGCTGCAGAGTTTCGGCAGCGGCGCACACTTCTGCCTCGGTGCGCACCTGGCCCGGATGGAGGCACGGGTTGCGTTGGAGGAGTTGTTCAAACGCATCCGCGGCTATGAGGTCGACGAGGCGAACTCGGTGCGCGTCCACTCCAGCAATGTCCGCGGTTTCGCCCACCTGCCCATCACAGTGCAGTCTCGCTAAAGGACGCCCGAAAGGTTCCCGAATGCCCCGTTTCGACCCCCTTCCCGACCGCAGGCCCGCGCTGGTCGCCGGCGCGTCGTCCGGTATCGGTGAAGCCACCGCGATCAAGCTTGCCGCCAACGGTTTTCCCGTCGCTCTGGGTGCCCGTCGGGTGGACAAGTTGCAGGAGATCGTGGACAAGATCCGTGCCGACGGTGGCGAGGCCATCGCAGTGCACTTGGACGTCACCGACCCCGACTCGGTAAAGGCCGCCGTGGAGCAGACCACCGCCGAACTCGGCGAGATCGAGGTACTGGTGGCCGGTGCGGGTGACACATACTTCGGCAAGCTCGACTCGATCAGCATCGACGAGTTCGAGTCTCAGGTCCAGATCCATCTGGTCGGCGCCTACCGAGTGGCCTCCGCAGTCCTGCCGGGCATGCTCGAACGGCAGCGTGGCGACCTGATCTTCGTGGGATCTGATGTGTCGCTGCGGCCACGGCCCCACATGGGCGCCTACGGTGCGGCCAAGGCCGCCCTGGTTTCGATGGTGACCAACTACCAGATGGAACTGGAAGGCACCGGGGTGCGCGCCTCGATCGTCCATCCCGGCCCGACCAAGACCTCGATGGGCTGGAGCCTGCCGGCCGAACTCATCGGACCTGCACTGGAGGACTGGGCCAAGTGGGGACAGGCTCGACACGACTACTTCATGCGCGCCGCCGACCTCGCCCGCGCCATCACGTTCGTCGCGGAGACCCCCCGCGGCAGCTTCATCGCCAATATGGAGCTCCAGCCCGAAGCGCCGTTGGCCGACAACAAAGACCGCCAGAAGCTCGCCCTCGGTGAAGAAGGGATGCCATCGTGACCATAACTAAAGAGGTACAACGTGTTTCGGGTGGCGAAGAAGAGCACGGCCACCTCGAGGAGTTCCGTACCGACCCCATCGGGCTGATGCAACGCATCCGCGAGGAGTGTGGTGACCTCGGCTGGTTCCAGCTCGCCGACAAGCAGGTCATCCTGCTGACCGGCTCCGAGGCCAACGAGTTCTTCTTCCGCTCCCCCGACGCCGACCTCAACCAAGCCGAGGCCTACCCGTTCATGACGCCGATCTTTGGCGAGGGCGTGGTGTTCGACGCGGACCCGGAGCGTCGGGCCGAGATGCTGCACAACACCGCGCTGCGCGGTGAGCAGATGAAGGGCCATGCGGCGACCATCGAGAACGAAGTGCGCCGGATGATCGAAAACTGGGGCGACGAAGGCGAAATCGATCTGCTGGAGTTCTTCGCCGAGCTCACCATCTACACCTCGACCGCATGCCTGATCGGACTGAAGTTCCGCAACCAGCTCGACTCGCGATTCGCGAACTACTACCACCTGCTCGAGCGCGGCACCGACCCGCTCTGCTACGTCGACCCCTACCTTCCGATCGAGAGCTTCCGGATCCGCGACGAAGCCAGGGCCAGCCTGGTGGAGCTGGTGCAGGAGGTCATGACCGGCCGAATCGCCAACCCGCCCACCGACAAGAGCGATCGCGACCTGCTCGACGTCCTGGTGTCCATCAAGGACGAAGAGGGCAATCCGCGCTTCTCGGCCAACGAGGTCACCGGCATGTTCATCTCACTGATGTTCGCCGGGCACCACACCAGCTCGGGCACCTCGTCCTGGACGCTGATCGAGCTGCTGCGCAACCCCGACTATTACGCCAAGGTGCAGCAGGAGCTCGACGACCTCTACGCCGACGGCCAGGAGGTGAGTTTCCATGCGCTGCGCCAGATCCCGAACATCGACAACGCGCTGAAGGAGACGCTGCGGCTGCACCCGCCGCTGATCATCCTGATGCGGGTGGCCCAGGATGAGTTCGAGGTGCAGGGTTATCCGATCCACAAGGGACAGATGGTGGCCGCCTCACCGGCGATCTCCAACCGGATCCCCGAGGACTTCCCCAACCCGGATGCCTTCGACCCGGATCGCTACGAGAAGCCCCGGCAGGAAGACATCGTCAACCGCTGGACCTGGATTCCCTTCGGCGCCGGGCGACACCGGTGCGTCGGTGCCGCGTTCGCCCAGATGCAGATCAAGGCGATCTTCTCGGTTCTGTTGCGGGAGTATGAGTTCGAGATGGCACAGCCACCGGAGAGCTATCAGAACGACCACTCCAAGATGGTGGTGCAGTTGGCCCGGCCGGCGAAGGTCCGCTACCGCAAGCGCGTGAAGGCTTAGTCCGATGGGCTGCTACCGCATCGAACTCGACGAGGACCTATGCCAGGGGCACGCCATGTGCGAACTGGAGGCACCCGACGTCTTCAAGGTGCCCAAACGCGGGGTCGTCGAGATCGTCGATCCCGAGCCGCCCGACGAGATGCGCGACGACGTCGAACGAGCAATCGAAATGTGTCCCACCCGAGCCCTATCCATCGTAGAAAAGGAAAACTGACATGGCGTCACGTGAACAACTCGACGACTGGGTCCAGCGCTGGCTGCAGGCCAACAAAGACTCCGAAGCGGCCGGCGACTGGAAGAACCTCGCGGAGTTCTACACCGACGACGCCACCTACGGCTGGAACATCGGCCCCAAGGAAGACGTGATGTGTGTCGGCAGAGATCAAATAGCCGAGATCGCCTTAGGCATGGAGATGGAAGGCCTGGAGAACTGGGTCTACGAGTACCAGAAGGTTCTCGTCGACGAGAAGCAGAACGAGATCGTCGGGTTCTGGAAGCAGATCGCCAACAAGTCCGACGGCACGCGCGACGAGATCTACGGCATCGGCGGCAGCTGGTTCCGGCTCAACGACGATCTGCTGATCGAATGGCAGCGCGACTTCTTCGACTTCGGCCACGTGCAGAAGGCCTTCGTGAAGCTGATCTCGTCGGGCGACCTGACCCCCACCATGCAGAAGCGCATCGAGCGCAGCGTCGCCGGTGAGAAGCTGCCCGGTTACTACCCCCTCGGTGAGGCTCCGGTACCGATCTGGTGAATACTCGACAGGCGTCAAGTAATCGGCCCCCGGCAGTGACTTGGAAAGTGACGGAGGTCATAATGGTCAGCAGGACAGGAACACGTTCTAATTCTTGCCTAGATTGACCATCCGGCACGGCCGGCCGCCCTGGAAAACCCCGGGGTCGGGTTTTGCGAGTGGAGGTTCGCTGTGAAGACAAAAGGTGCTCTCATCTGGGAGTTCAACCAACCGTGGTCGATCGAGGAAATCGAGATCGGCGACCCGGTCAAAGACGAAGTCAAAATCCAGATGGAAGCTTCGGGCATGTGCCACAGCGACCACCATCTGGTCACCGGCGACATCCCGATGGCCGGTTTCCCGGTTCTCGGCGGTCATGAGGGCGCCGGCATCGTCACCGAGGTAGGCCCGGGCGTCGAGCACCTGGCCCCCGGCGATCACGTGGTGCTCTCATTCATCCCGTCGTGTGGTGAGTGTCCGGCCTGCCAGGAAGGGCTGCGCAACCTGTGCGACCTGGGCGCTGGCCTGCTGGCCGGCACCGCCGTGTCCGACGGCACCCACCGCATCCACGCCGTGAAGAACGGCCAGCCCGTCATCCCGATGACGCTGCTGGGCACCTTCAGCCCGTACATGGTGGTGCACAAGAGCTCGGTGGTGAAGATCGACCCGACCATCCCATTCGAGGTGGCCTGCCTGGTCGGCTGCGGCGTGACCACCGGCTACGGCTCGGCCGTCCGCAGCGGTGACGTCCGCCCCGGTGACGACGTCGTGATCGTCGGCGTCGGCGGAGTCGGCACCGGTGCCCTGCAGGGCGCGCTGAATGCCGGTGCGCGCAACATCTTCGCTGTCGACCCGGTCGAGTTCAAGCGGGACAACGCACTCAAGTTCGGCGCCACCCACGCCTACCCCGACATCTTCAGCGCGATGGCCGGCGTTGCCGAGGTCACCCAGGGACGGATGGCGCACAAGACCATCGTCACCGTGGGCGAGCTCAAGGGCGAGGACATCGACCACTACATGAACATCACCGCCAAGGGCGGCACCGTGGTGGCCACCGCCGTTGCGAACATGGCCGACAGCAATGTCACGCTGAACCTGGCGATGCTGACCCTGATGCAGAAGCGCTTGCAGGGCACCATCTTCGGTGGCGGCAACCCGCACTACGACATCCCGCAGCTGCTGTCGATGTACAAGGCGGGCCGCCTGAACCTCGACGACATGGTGACCAGGCAGTACCGCCTCGAGCAGGTCAACGAGGGCTACAAGGACATGCTCGAGGGCCGCAACATCCGCGGCGTCATCCGCTACACCGACGAGGACCGCTGACCTGCGCGTGTCCCTGATGGACCTTCCGGGCCGTGCCCGCCTTGCCCAAAGGCGCGGGCACGGCCCGGAATTCATGGGGCCGCGGCCATGAGCAGCTTCCCGAACCTGTTGCGTGAAGGCCGCATCGGCTCGATGACGGTGCGCAACAGGCTCGTGATGTCTCCGATGGAGACCATGTACGGCACGCCCGACGGTCTGCCGTCCCAGCGCACCCTCGACTACTTCGCCGCCCGCGCCAAGGGCCTTTTCGACGACCTCACCGACTGGTTGCCCGGCGCCAAGGTGCATGCCGTGGGCGACTGCACCGGTCTGGGACTGATCCGCAAAGCCACCGACGATGGCGCTCGCGCCGCCTGCAGTATCTGACAACCCAAGGAGAAACTGATGTCCACGACCACCGAACAATCTCCCGCACTGGCCGCGTCGCAGGCATCCTGGCGCTGCGTCATGTCGCACGACCGCGAGGGGTGGCTGGCCCTGATGGCCGACGATGTCGTGATCGAGGATCCGATCGGGCAGGCCATCACCAACCCCGACGGCAACGGCGTGCGGGGCAAGGCGGCTGTCGCCGACTTCTACGACACAAACATCTCGGTCAACAACCTTCGCGTCACCTGCGAGGAGACGTTCCCATCGAGCTCTGCGAACGAGGTTGCGCACATCCTGGTGCTGCGCAGCCAATTCGAAGGCGGAATGACCAGCACGGTGCGCGGTGTGTTCACCTACTCCGTCAACGACGCCGGCCTGATCACCAACATGCGCGGCTACTGGAACATGGACGGCATGCAGTTCGGCCAGGCGGTTCAGTGAGACTGGCCGGAGTTGGCGCGCCAGCGCCGGCGGAGGTCAGGGGAAGCTGGGACCGCCTCAATTGCCCAGGCGCCTGCCGAAGGTGAGTGACCGGCCGCTAGAGGGGTTCGGCGCGGTCGTCGTCGGCGGCTCACGGGGTATCGGGGCCGCCGTCTCGGCACTGCTGGCCGAATGCGGTGCGGGCGTTGTGGTCAACGGCCGCGATGCGGCCGCCGCTGAGGCAGCGGTCGCCACCATCAACGAGGCCGGTGGCCGCGCCGTCGCACACGCCGGATCGGCCGCCGACGAACCGGTCGCCGAGGACTTGATCGCCCTGTGCGAGAGCGAATTCGGTGGCATCGATGCCCTGGTGAACTGCGCGGGCGCACCCGAGCCGCCCGGATCCTCGATACTCACGGTCACCGCTGCCGAGTTCCGCGCGCTCCTCGACATCCACGTCGGGACCACGTTCGCGACCTGTCGGGCCGCCGCCCCAAGAATGGTGGCCCGCGGCCGGGGCGCAATCGTCAACACCAGTTCCTTTGCCTTCCTTGGCGATTACGGCGGCACCGGCTACCCGGCAGGCAAAGGTGCGGTCAACGGCCTGACGATGGCGATCGCGGCCGAGCTGGCCGAACACGGTGTGCGCGCGAACGTGGTGTGCCCGGGCGCCAAGACCCGGCTGTCCAGTGGGTCGGACTTCGAGGAACAGATCGAATCGTTGCGGCAACGCGGCATCCTCGACGACGTCAGCGCGCAGGGTGCGCTGGATGCCGCGCCACCGGAGTATGTCGCCCCGATGTACGCCTACCTGGTCAGTGACCTTGCCAGCAAGATCACCGGCCAGATCTTCATCGCCGCAGGCGGTTTCGTCGGGCGGTTCGACAAGCCCTCCCCCGGGTTCATCAATTACCGGGATCATCACGACTCGCCGCCGTGGACGGTCAGCGAGATCGCGGCGATGCTGGCCTGACCTACGCCGTGAGGTCGTAGATCAGTACCCTGCCGACCCGCATCGGGGTGAAGTTGCGCTGAACCCATTGCTGGATCAGCGCATTCGTGTCCAGATGTCCCCACTTGTCCTCGTGGACCGGATTGGTGACGATGAAGTAGTGGATCCGCTTGGACAGCGCCATCCGCAGGAACTCATCGGGTGCCGGGGACGGATCGGTGCCGTTGAATCCACCGACCGGCATCACCGGATGACCGCTGGCCAACTGATAACCCGCCGCGCACATCGATCCGATCGTGGCGGCCACCCAGGTGTACCGCTGCGCGTCGGCGTCTAGCAGACCGACCAATTGCCGGTCTGGCGCACCGGAGTCCAACAGGCTGCAGCCGACCAGATGCGTTCCCGTGGTGGACGATCCCGGAGGCAGCAGGAATCCGGGCCCGCTGGCCGACGTGATCTCGGCGCGCTGGACCGGAGCGACACCCTTCGTCATCGCGGTCACGATGCGTGGAACCGGTCCGGCGATCGGCATTGCACCGGAATTGCCTCGCTCGACGGTCGTGACGCTGTAGGCCACTGGACCGCCGAGCGCGACCAGTGCGCCTGCCGCGACGATCAGCGGCATCGGGACGACAGCAACGATCATCCCGGCCAGCACCAGGGCCGCGGCGAGCGGGATGGCCCACCGCAACCACGGGTAGAAGCCGGGAACGTGCCGCAGCACGACCACCGCGGTGGCGGCCGTCAGCACCACCGCGACCACCAGTGCCGCTTTGACCCACAGCCGTTGTCGCTCTTGCCAACTCACCGCAATGCCGATTCCCGCCAGTGCGGCGATCGGCGGGGCGAGGGCCACGGTGTAGTACGGGTGAAAAATCCCGGCCATATAGCTGAACACCCAGGCCGTCACCAGCAACCAGAGAACCCACACCAGAACAGCGGCGCGGCGCGGATCCCGCCGCGCGGCCCGGCCCCGCCACACCAGCAAGGCGACCGCGAACACCAGTGCGGCGGGCAGTAACCAGCCGATACCACCGATCTGCTCCGGCTCGAACAACCGGCCGATGCCGGGCTGGCCCCAGGGGTGCGGCGATGTCCGGCCGCCGGGGTGCACGGGCGAGATGAAGCCGGGAGAGGCGATGCTGCCCGGCTCGTCGCCGTTGAGCCGGCCGAAGCCGTTGTAGCGCAGCGTCAGTTCGAGCATCGAATTGGTCTGCGTCCCACCGATCCACGGCCGCGTGCCCGGCGGCCACAGCTGCACCAGTAGCACCCACCACCCCGCCGCAGCCACGGCGGCGGCCAGCGCCGCCACGAGGTGCCCTACCCTGACAGGCAGCGACCGCGGACCGGCCACCAGATACGGGATCGCCAGAGCAGGCAGAACCAAGGCCACCTCGAGCTGCTTCGTCAGATACCCAAGTCCCACAAAGCATCCCGACACCAGCAGCCAGCGCAGTCGCCCGTCGTCGATCGCCCGCAGCAGCGCCCACACCGCGGCGATCATCAGGAGGACCAGAAGCGCGTCGGGGTTGTTATAGCGGAAGATCGTGACGGCCACCGGGGTCAGCGCCAGGACCGTACCCGCGATCAGCGCGGCTGCTTCGCCGAACGGCCGGCGAACGGCGTCCCAGAGGACGGCGACGGAGGCTACCCCGATGATCGCCTGGGGCGCCAGGATGCTCCACGAATTGAGCCCGAACAGGCGGATGGACAGCGCCGGGAGCCACAGCGACAGCGGCGGTTTGTCGACGGTGATCGAGTTGGCGGCGTCCGACGATCCGAACAGCAGCGCCTTCCATGACTGCGAGCCCGCCTGTTCGGCGGCGGAGTAGAACGCGTTGGCCCACCCAGACCGGTCCAAGGCCCACAGGTACAGCACCGCTGTCGCAGTCAACAACACGACCAGCGCCCACCGCTGCGGGCGAATCCGGGTACGTCGGGTAATGGCTTGTGCGACGCCGACTTCCGGCGACTCGACGGTCATCGTCATATCAGCGGGTGGCGGCGCCGAACACCCGTCGCAACGCCACGAATCGCACCAAGGTGGCGACCAGGTTGGCCGCGACCAGAACCGACAGTTCGACGCCCTTGCCGACGGTCGGATCGTAGCGGTGCAGCAGATACAGCGAGCCGCTGGTGATGGCCAGCCCGAACGCGAAGATCAGCAGGCCGTGGACGTGATGGCGGGCGACACCGGCGCGGCCGCGGATGCCGAAGGTGAAGGCCCGGTTGGCGGCGGTGTTGGCCAGTGCGGTGAGCAGCAGGGCGGTCAGGTTGGCGGCCTGCGCACCGAGCGCGGGGTGCAGCGAAAGATACAGCAGCGCAAAGGCGATGGTGCTGGCGATGCCGATCAGCCCGAAGCGCACCATCTGGCCGACCATGCCGCGGGGCACGCCGGGCACCAGCGGCTCGCGGCCGAGCGCGGCCTGCAGGTCTCGCAGCGGCAGCGCGCCGGTGGTCAGCGCCCGGCCGACTCGCCAGCAGCCTTTGAGGTCTTCGATCGCGGTGGCCAGGATGTCGACGCGGGAGTCCGGGTCGTCGATCCAGTCGACCGGTACCTCGTGGATGCGCAGGCCGGCCTTCTCGGCCAGCACCAGAAGTTCGGTGTCGAAGAACCACCCGGTGTCGGCGACCAGGGGCAGCAGCTGGCGGGCGACGTCGGCGCGCAACGCTTTGAAGCCGCACTGGGCATCGGAGAACCGCGCCCCGAGCAGGCCGCGCAGCAGCAAGTTGTAGCCGCGGGACACCACTTCCCGCTTGATGCCCCGCACCACCCGCGACGAGGCGGCAAGCCGCGAGCCGATCGCGATGTCGGAATGCCCGGACACCAGCGGCGCGACCAACGGCATCAGCGCCGAAAGATGGGTCGAGAGATCGACATCCATATAGGCGACCACGTCGGCCGGCGACGACGCCCACGCGGCGGCCAGGGCCCCGCCGCGGCCCTTGGCGTCGAGGTGGAGCACTTCGACGTCGGACAGTTCGTCGGCGAGCTCCCGCGCGACCGACAACGTGCTGTCGGTACTGGCGTTGTCGGCCACCACGATTCGGGCCCGGTAGGGCACCTCGTCGAGCAGGAACTGGTGGAGCCGTCGCACGCAGGCCGCGACGTCGCGCTCCTCGTTGTACACGGGGATGACGATGTCGAGAACGTAGCGACCCCCGACGCCGATCGCAGCAGTGCGCTGCTCGGCCGGCAGGGTGTCGGTCATACCGATGATGTTCGCGTCCCAAGCTGCTGTGGCACTGGGCCGGATCTGAGGGGTTGCTGTGAGCCAGCTTCATGATCGGCCCCGGGCGCCTACTCATATGCTTGGGCTCATGGCCTCCGTCTTCACCATGATCATCAACCGCGAACTGCCGGGACGATTCGTCTACGAAGACGACGAGGTCGTCGCGTTCCTGACCATCGAGCCGATGACACCAGGACACACACTGGTGGTTCCGCGGGCCGAGGTCGACAACTGGCAGGACGTCGAGCCGGCCGTGTTCAATAAGGTGATGGCGGTGTCCCAGCGGATCGGCAAGGCGGTGTGTGCGGCGTTCGGCGCCGAGCGGTCCGGGCTGATCATCGCCGGGCTCGAAGTGCCGCACCTGCACGTGCACGTGTTCCCCGCGCGCAACCTGTCCGACTTCGGCTTCGCCAACGTCGACCGCAATCCCTCTCCCGCGTCGCTCGACGAGGCACAGGCCAAGATCAAGGCCGCGCTGGCCGAACTCGGTTAGACCCGCGGGGCGACCGGGGCCGCGACGTCGGCGATGCGCGGCAAGCTGACCCGGAAGCAACAGCCCTGGCCCGGCGCGGTCGACACCGTGACTCGGCCGCCGTGGGCGTAGACCAGCGAGTCGACGATCGACAACCCCAGTCCGGTGCCGCCACTGGCGCGGGCCCGTGAGGAGTCGGTGCGATAGAACCGCTCGAACACCCGCCGGGCGTCCTCGGGCGTCATGCCTGGGCCTTCGTCGGCGACCTCCAGCACCGCGTCGTCGGACGACGTGCCCACCCGCACAGTGATCCGGGCGGTCTCCGGGGTGTGCTGCAGGGCGTTGGCCACCAGATTGCCCAGCACCTGACGCAACCTGGCCTCGTCGCCGATGACCTCGGGAGTGCCGGGGCCGTCGAAGACCTCCATGGTGATGGTGCGCTTGGGGGCGATCGACTGGGCGTCGTGCACGGCGTCAGTGGCGAGGGTGAGCAGGTCGACGCGACGTTGTTCGAGCGGGCGCTGGGCGTCGAGGCGCGCCAGCAATAGCAGGTCGTCGACCAGTAGGCCCATCCGGCGCGACTCGCTTTCGATGCGGGACATCAGCATCTCGACGTCGCGGGCCGCGCCCTGCCGGTAGAGCTCGGCGAAGCCGCGGATGGTGGTCAGCGGGGTGCGCAATTCGTGGCTGGCGTCGGTGATGAAGCGCCGCATCCGTTCTTCGGAGGTGCGGGCCTGCTCGGCGGAGGCCTCCGACGACGCCATCGCGGTCTGGATCTGGGCGAGCATGCCGTTGAGCGCCAACGACAGCCGGCCTACTTCGGTACGTGGATCACGTTCGGGCACACGACGATCCAGCTGTCCGGCGGCGATCGCCGCGGCGGTCTTCTCGACTTCGACGAGCGGCCGAAGGCTGCGGTGCACCACCCAGTAACCGGCGACGCCGAGGATGATCAGGACAGCCGTGCCGATCGCGAACTGCGACCACGCCAGACTGCGCACGGTGGACTGGATGTCCGACATGTCGATGGCCACCGTGGTCAGCTCGCCGCTGGGCCCGCGCACCGACACCGCGCGCCATTCGACCGGCGAGTGGTCCAGCGAGCCGACAGTGACCGGGACAGGCCCGACGTCGTTGTCGTCGGGCAGCGCCGGTTCGGCGTCCCGGTCGTTGACGGCCATCCAGATGTGGCCGTCGTCGTCGACCCCACGGACGTAAAAGTTCGACGGCGGCCGCGCGGGGTTGGGTTCCTCATCGGGCGGGGGCATCCGGCGCGGAGCCTGTGCCCAGCCCCGGGAGGCGTCCAGCAGGGTCTGGTCGGCGCGGTTGATGAGGTCGTGTCGCAGAGTCGAGGTGACGGCGATCCCCGAGGCCAGCAAGCCACAGCCCACGAGCAGCAGCATGGCGGCCACCAGTCCGACTCTCAGCGGCAACGCTCGATGGTAGGGCGTGGGCATCTCTCTATTGTTCGCGCCGATCGGCGCGACGCGCCGGATTACCGCGGCTCCCGCAGCACGTATCCGACACCGCGCAGGGTGTGCAGGAGGCGCTTTTCGCCGGTGTCGATCTTGCGGCGCAGGTAGGAGACGTAGGACTCGACGACATTGACGTCGCCGCCGAAGTCGTAGCGCCAGACGTGGTCGAGGATCTTGGGCTTGCTGAGCACGGTGCCGGCGTTGATGACGAAGTAGCGCAGCAGGGTGAACTCGGTCGGCGAGAGCGAGACCGGCTCGCCGGCCTTCCACACCTCGTGGGTGTCCTCGTCGAGCTCGATGTCGGCGAAGCTCAGCCGCGAATTGCGCGGCTCCTCCACACCTTTGCCTGCGCGGCGCAGGATCACGCGCAACCGGGCGACGACCTCTTCGAGGCTGAACGGCTTGGTGACGTAGTCGTCGCCGCCCAGGGTGAGACCGGCGATCTTGTCCTGGAGGCTGTCGCGCGCGGTCAGGAACAGCGCGGGCGCGTCGATGCCGTCGGCGCGCAGCCTGCGCAATACCCCGAAGCCGTCCATGCCGGGCATCATGACGTCGAGGATGACAGCGTCGGGCCGCACCTCCCGAGCGCGATCGAGGGCTGCCGGGCCGCTCGATGCGGTGTGGACCTCGAAGCCCTGGAACTTCAGGCTTACCGACAGGAGTTCCACGATGTTGGTCTCGTCGTCCACGACGAGGACACGTGCCTCGGGCTTGGTCTCGGGCGTAACAGGTGCGGCCATGCTGACAATTTCCTCTCACATTGGTGAACTCACGCTGCCTAGGCGCTGTGAGGTTCCTGTGAGTTGGGTTTTTCGTCGTTTAGCCGATACCTCCGGTTACAAACTTTTTCCGCTCCTACACTTGTGAAATGGACCTGGCGAAGACGCTCGTAGGTATCGCGAGCGCACCGGTACGGGTGGGGCTGGCGGCAGCCGAGGTCGGGCTCGACGTCGCTAAAGTGGGCGTTGACCTCACCAAACAAGCGCTGGGCGAGGCGGGGGTGGCAGCGTCACCGAGTTCGATGGCGCAGATGTTCGGCTTGGAGGACACCATCTCGCGGGCGAACAAACTCGCCCAATTGCTCGATGACGACGCCCCGCTGGGGCGGGCCCTGGCGCCGGACGGCCCGCTGGACCGGCTGATGCGTCCCGGCGGGCTGATCGACCGGGTCACCGCACCCGACGGGGTGCTCGACCGGCTGACCGCCGAGGGGGGTGGTCTGGAACGGTCGCTGGCGCCGGGCGGGCTGCTTGACCAGCTGCTCGACGAGGACGGGCTGGTCGAACGGATTCTCGGCGAGGAGGGGCTGGCCGACCGGCTGATGGCCGAGGGCGGTCTGGTGGAGAAGCTGACCGCGCGCAATGGCCCCCTGGAGCAGCTGGCCGATGTCGCCGACACGTTGAACCGGCTCGCGCCCGGACTGGAAGCACTGGCGCCGACGATCGAGACGCTGCGCGAGGCGGTCACCACCCTGAGCCTCGTGGTCAACCCGCTCAGCAATATCGCCGACCGGATCCCGATCCCCGGCCGCCGCCGCAGCTACACACCGCCGCGCCCAGTTGGCACCGAACGGGTGCGCAGCGAGCGGCTGGTCATCGACGACGACGAACAGTGAGTTCGCTAGTCTGTTAAGCGGTTCCGCCCGGTTCCGGTCGGCCACGCCTCCTTAGCTCAGTGGTAGAGCAACATACTTGTAATATGTAGGTCATCGGTTCAATCCCGATAGGAGGCTCTCGAATTGAGGGCATATATGCTGGTAGCCCTCACTTCTGCACGCTTCGATCACTCCCGACGCCAGGCCCGTTTGCGCTCTCGGCAAGATTCACAGCAAACATTTGCTAGTACGACTGGCCGTTGGCGTAGCGCTGTCGGCGGTAATGGCGACCGCTACCGCGATTTTTAGCCTTGAATGCAGCGCCCGCCCTGCTGCAGTAGAGCTAATCGCGGACAAAATGGCCTCTATACGACATCCGGCCGGATACGCCAGTTTCGAGCCAGGCATCTAAGAGCGCCCGCCGGCGGTAGGCCTGTTGACATGCGTTGCTGCAGTACACCTTCTGGCTGCCCTGGATATCGACTCCACACCCGATGAACGTGACCGTCATGGACTGATGCTACGACCCGCCACCGACAGCTTTGGCGTTGATCTGCGTCGCGTCAATCGCGCCAGAATCTGTCGGTGGCGGGCCGTAGATTCTGCACATGAGGCAATGTCGCCGATGCGGCTCAACGCTCACCAAGCGCACTCAAAAGATCTTCTGCAGCAACGCATGTCAGCAACTGGCTCGGCAGGAAGCCAGTACTCGACTCTGGCTCGAGTCCGGCGACGCGTGGCTCGACAGCCGCCGCAAGCACTACGTTCGCAACTACCTCAACGATGCACAGTCCGGCTGCTGCGCGATCTGCGGCGGCGCCAACGAGTGGCTGGGTCTGCACCTGGCATTCGTGTTGGACCACATCGACGGTGACCCGACCAACAACCGCCGAGAAAACCTCCGCCTGATCTGTCCGAACTGCGACTCGCAGTTGCCGACGTACAAGGGACGTAACCGCGGCAACGGGCGGTTCTACCGCCGTGAGCGCTATGCCAACGGCCAGACGTACTAGGCAATCCACGCACTGAGACTCACGCAGTGACACCGCCAGTTCCCAAGGTGTACAACCCATAGGTGGTGACCGACTTCGATGTCCCCCGCTTCAGTGCGTGGCTGGCCGAGGTCACCGGTGAGCGGGCCGACGTAGCGGTGACGCCGATCCGCGGTGGTGGCAGTTGCGAGATGTTCCGCGTCGAACGGCTCAACCAAACGTGGGTAGTGCGCCGCGCCCCCGTCGCAGCGGTATCCGACACCGCGCACCAAGTGATCCGCGAAGCGCGAATCATGGAAATCCTGGAATCACAGGGCATTCCAGTGCCGACAGTCCTGGCCCGCTCCGAAGACCCCGCCATCCTCGGCGCACCCTTCTTCGTGATGACCTTCGTCGACGGCGACGTCATCCGCCGCGACGGGCTGCCTGAGGCGCTACGACAAGACCCGGGGTCGCAGGACAAGATCGGTGAGCAACTCGTCGACACCCTGGCGCAGTTGCACGCTGTCGACTGGGCATCGACCCCGCTGGCGGAGATGTCTCATCCGCACGGCTTCCTCGACCGGCAGGTGGACCGCTGGCTCGGTCAGCTCGACGGCTACCGGGTCCGCGACCTGCCCGACGTCGACGACCTCGCAACCTGGCTGCGTGACCACATGCCGAGACACGGCGATCTGACCGTCATGCACGGTGATTACAAGGTGGACAACGTCATCTGGGCGCCCACTGCCCCGCCGCGCATCGCCTGCGTCGTGGATCTCGAGATGACCACCGTCGGAGATCCGCTCATCGATCTTGCCTGGGCGATGATCTTCTGGCCCGAGGAGGGCAACCCCATCGCGCTGGCCGCCCCCGGCACGCCGAACGGCATCCATCCCGACCACTGCCAGACACCTGAACAGCTGGTGCAGCGGTACGCACAGTCGACCGGCCGGGACCTGTCCGACTTCACCTGGTACCAAGTGTTCAGCGCGTGGAAGCTCGCCGTCGTCCTGGAGGGCTCCTACGCGAAACATGTTCGCGGCCAATCCCGCAACCCGGTCCACGAGGTCTTCGGCACGATCGCCGACGGCCTGCTCATCCGCGCAAGGAGGTTCGCCCGATGACCGACCCGCTCTTCGACGTCTCCGGCCGCGTCGTGCTGATCACCGGCGGTAGCCGCGGACTCGGCGCCGCCATGAGTATCGCCCTCGCCGAGCGCGGCGCGAAAGTCGTCATCGCCAGCCGCAAACTGGCCTCCTGCGAAGAACTGGCCGATCGCATCAATAGCCAAGGCGGCGAGGCCTTCCCGCTGCAGTGCCACGTCGGTGACTGGGAAACCCTGGGCGCTGTCGTCGACGCCGCCACCGAGCGCTGGGGCTGGCTGGACGGCTTGGTCAACAACGCCGGGATGAGCCCGCTGGCCCCGTCATTGCTCGAGACGTCGGAGACGTTGTTCGACAAGGTGATTGGCGTCAATCTCAAGGGGCCGACCCACCTCACCGCCCTGGCCGCGAACGTCATGGCGAACACCGGCGGCGGATCGATCGTCAACATCAGCTCGCTCGCGTCGGTGAAACCGACCCCCGTCGCGCCGATCTACGGCGCTGCGAAGGCCGGCCTGAACGCGCTCACCAAGGCGACGGCAATCGAACTCGCCTCTGCCGGAGTCCGGGTGAACTGCATCATCTGCGGAACATTCGACACCGACGCCGCATCGGGATTCGTCCGCAACCCCGACACGCTGCCCGACGTCGTGAAGCCGATCGCACTGGGGCGGGTCGGCCGACCCGAGGAGGTCGTCGGCGCCGTGGTCTACCTACTGTCCGACGCGTCCAGCTACACCACCGGATCATCGATGACGATCGACGGTGGCGTCGCCGGGTAATCAGCTGTCGCGGCGGATGCCCTCGATGAGGTAATCGATGTGTAGCGAGAACAGCTCGTCGATCTCACCGGCAGTCACGCCATCGGGATGGCTGCCGGCCAACCGATTACGACCCATCGGCACCTCCAACGGCGGGTGGTCCATCGCGACGAAGCCCACCGTCGCCCAGGTCAGCAGCCGACAGGCCCGCACCGCGTGGTCGCGCGACATCCCGTCGCGCCGCATGCACTTCAGCAGTGGCCGGGACGCCTCCAGATAGGCCGGTCGCTTCACCTGGAGGAAGAGCCTGCTGTCGGCGGCTTCGGCGAGCCGTTGCCGCAGTCGACCGGTCCAGCGCCGCGCATAGTCCTGCCACGCTTCGTCACGGCCCGGCTCCGGCGCCAGGTCAGCCAGGAAGTGGTCCGCCACGGCAGCCAGCAGAGCGTTCTTGTTGCCGATGCGGGCGTACACCGGCGGCGGCGTCACCCCGAGCCGGCCGGCCACACTGCGCATGCTGACCGCGTCGAGCCCACCCTCCCGGAGGATGTCCACCGCGGCAGCCACGATTTGTTCTGGCCGCAAGTCGATTTCACCGGTCATGAGATCTTCAGCGCGATCTTGCCGACGTGTTCGCCGGCCTGTAACACGCGGACGGCTTCACCCACCTCGGTCCAGTCGAAGACATGACTGATGTGTGGCCTGATCCTGGCGGTGGTGATGAGTTCGCAGAGTTCGACGAAGCTGAGCACGCTGCCGACGGTGATGCCGATGACCCGAATGTTGTTGAGCATCACCTCGGCAACCGGGATGGGCGCGGCGTCGAACCCCGTGAGCACACCGATCACCGCGACGGTGCCACCCATCCGGGCGGCGCGCACCGAGTGGGCCAGCGTCTCCGGGCCGCCGAGATCGACTACCAGATCCGCGCCGCGCCCTCCGGTGATGCGCTTGACCTCGTTCTCCCAGTCCGGCGTGTCGCGATAGTTGATGAGATGCGCCGCGCCCAAGGAAGATCCGATCTGGAGCTTCTCATCGGACGATGAGGTCACGATGACCTCCGCACCGAGCGCGTGCGCGAACTGGACGGCGAACAACGACACTCCGCCGGTGCCCTGCGTGACGACGACGTCGCCGGGACCGATGCCGGCCTCCAGCAAGGCATTCCACGCGGTTACTCCCGCGCACGGCAGGGTCGCCGCTTCGATGTCACTCAAATGCGTTGGCGTCGCGACCAGCCCGTCGCTTGCCGCAATGCGGTACTGCTGCAACCAGCCGTCCCCGCTGTCGCCGGGCAGTTCGGCCTTGGCCTGCGGAGTGGGCGGACCGTCGTGCCAACCCGGGTGGAAGGCGCTCATCACGCGGTCGCCCACCGAGAAGTCGGTGACGTCGGGCCCGATCGCCACGACCTCGCCCGCGCCGTCGCTCATCGGGACACGGGGCCACTCACCCCAGATCAGGCCGGCCAGATTCACCATGTCGTGATAGTTGACGCTCGACGCGTTGACCTTCACCAGCACTTCGCCTGCGCCGGGATGTGGCACCGGCCGCTGCTCCGGCTCTGGCGCCACCCCTTGCGCCGTCATCACCATCGCCGTGTAGGTGCTCATGCGATTCCCGCTTCCTGCCTCAACTGTTGCCACTTCTGTTGCGCCGCAGGGCGACGCGACGGCAGATGTTCCGTTGGCCACCCGTCGACCGGTTGGTACTTCTTGAGTACATGCCGGGCCAGCACCGACTTGTGCAGCTCGTCAGGGCCGTCGCCGATCGACCCGAACCGGGTGATCCGGTACCACTGCTCGACGGGCAGGTCACCGGAGTACCCCAACGCTCCGCAAACCTGAATCGTGCGGTCGAGCACCGCGAGCACGACCTTCGACACGTGTGCCTTGACCATGCCAAGGTCGGCGCGCACCGCACTGGCCCCCAGCCGATCCATCTTCCAGGCGGTGTGGAACGTCAACAACCGAGCGGCCTGAATTTCAGTGTGCGACAACGCGATGTAGTCCTGAACCATCTGATGCTCACCGAGCAGGCGCCCGTGCGACTGCCGCGATACGGCGCGCTCCCCCATGATGTCCAGTGCGCGTTGCGCCTGCCCGAGCCAGCGCATGGCGTGGTGGATCCGTCCACCACCGAGGCGCTGCTGGGCCAGCAGGAAACCCGCGCCCCGCTGCCCGATCAGATGATCCGCCGGTACCCGGCAGTCCCGGAACACCACCTCGGCATGGTTACCGCGCCGGCCATACTCCGGGTCGGCGTGCGCCATAGTGGGAATCTCCCGGACGATCTCGAGTCCGGGCGTATCGGCCGACACCACGAAGATCGACGCGTGGCGGTGCGGCCGCTTGTCGGGGTCGGTCTCGGCCACCACCAGGATGATGTCGGCGCACGACGCGTTGGTGGTGAACCACTTGTGGCCGTTGATGATCCAGCTGTCGCCGTCGGCCACAGCCGACGTCGCGATGACGGTGGGATCTGCGCCGGCCAGGAACGGCTCCGTCAGTGCGAAGGCACTGGAAATCTCACCGCGCAGATTCGGGAACAGCCAGCGTTGCTTCTGCGCTTCGTCGGCACCGTGGGCGAGCAACTCCATATTGCCGCTGTCCGGGGCCTGCACACCGAACAGTTCCATCGACATCATGCAGCGGCCGATGATCTCCGACATCAGGGCCAGTTTCAGTTGTCCGCCGCCGGTACCGCCGAGGGTGGGATCGAGGAACATCCCCCAGAGCCCCTGCGCTTTGACCCGCTCCTGCAGATGACGCTTGACCGCCTGCCATTCCGCGGCAGGCAGCTCGGACAGGATCGGCTCGAGCGGGATCACATCGGCATCGATGAACTCCCGCATCCACGCCAGCTGCTCGGCGAACTCGGGGTCGGTTTCGAAATCCCACGCCATGACAGCCCTTCCGCCGGGTCAGATCACAGTGTAATCATGGTGTGATCGTCGAGCGCAACGCCGCGGAGGTCGACCGATGAGAGCTTGGCAGGTGCACGGCCCCGGCGAACCCGAGGCCGTCTTACGGTTGGTGGAGCGCGAGGTGCCCGACGTTGGGCCCGGTCAGGTTCGGGTCCGCGTCGCGGCGGCCGGAATCGGCCTGCCCGACGTCCTGATGTGCCGCGGCACCTACCCGCTCACCCCTGCCGTGCCCTTCACCCCCGGGCAGGAGCTGGCGGGTGTGGTCACGGCGGTCGGTCCCGGGGTCGACGTCCCGATCGGCACCCGGGTCATGGGAGTCAGCGATTTCATGAACGGCAACGGCTCGTTCGCCGAGGAAGCGCTGGCGCTGGCGACGTCGATCGTCCCGGCACCCGCGGCTCTCGACGACTGCGCCGCCGCCGGCTTCTGGATCCCCAATGTCACCGCGTGGACCGGCCTGGTCGATCGCGGGCAGCTGCGTGCCGGGCAGCGTCTGGCGGTGCTCGGCGCGGCCGGCGGCAGCGGCATCGCGGCCGTCCAACTCGGTAAGGCATTGGGAGCCACAGTGTTTGCGGTGGTCGGCGACCAGAGTCGTGCCGAATTCTGCCGGTCGTTCGGGGCTGACCACGTCGTGGTGGCCAGAGACGACGCAGACGACGACGGGCGTCCCCTGGCCCAGGCCCTGCGGGAAGTCACCGACTGGCAGGGCGTCGACATGATCTTCGACCCGGTCGGCGGGGCTCAGGGCACCAATGCGATGGCCGCGCTGGCCCGCGACGGCCGACACCTCGCCGTCGGTTTCGCCAGCGGCAGCTGGTCGACGGTCGACGTCCAGATGATGGCGGTCACCAACACCTCACTGGTGGGTGTTCTCGCAGCCCCGGAGTCCCGCGAACACACCGAGAACGTGCTGCGCAGTCTCACCGACCTCCTCGACCGCGGCGCCATCGGAGACACCGTCGGCAAGCGGTGGGCTTTCGCCGACGCTGCCGTCGCGCTCACGCACGTTGCGGACCGCAGCCAACCCGGCAAGTGCGTCCTTGCCCTGTGAGCACAGCGGTCAGGCCAGGGCAGCCCGTTCGACGTCGAGCAGTTGCTCGCCGCGCCGTTCCTCGTCATAGGCTTCGCGGCCGCCGCGCAGGCCGAACAGCCGCTTGGACACCAACAGATAGATGACCGCGGCCACGTTGATGACGAATGCTCCCGCTCGGGTGAACGTGACCCCCTTGACCAGGAGGTCGTAGACCTCCAGAGGCAGGAAGATCGACGTTGCGATCACGGCGAAGTACTCGCCCCAGCGCGCCAGCAGCCACAAACCGACGCCCTCGATCAGCTCCAGCAGGGCGTAGACGAGCAGCGCGATGAACACCAGCATCAGCGTGCTGGGTTTGGTGGCCAGCGCCTTCTCCAGCTCGTGAACGGCGGTCATCTGGTCGACTCTGATTCCCGAGGCCCGGAGCAATGGAAGGTCGCGTTCGACTGCGGCCTGGATCGAGCCCCGTGCGCCACGGAACTGCCACACCGCCCACGCGGCGAGCACGATCAGCAGCGCCCGGAACCATCGCTCCACCGCCAGCGCCCGCACGATGATCGCCTGCCGCAACGCGCTGCCGCGAAGGATCAGCGGGGCGTGGTCGGCGGGGCCGCGGCCATGGGGAGGTCCGACGACGAACTCCCCGCACCGCAGGCACCGCCACACTTCGCCGAGGCCGGTCGTCCCGCTCAACCGCTCGGCGAGGGCGGCATCGTCAGGTGCGTAGGTGACGTGTCCCCGCCGCGCGCAGGTGAACAGTTCCCAGCGGTTGATGCCGCGGGGCGAGTTCGCAGCCGTGCGCTGCTCCTTCGAGGTCGCCATCGATCCATCATGTCGCGTCACGATGTCAACTACCTGGGGCTGTCACGATCGGAGCGAACTTCGCGCGTAACCGCTCCCCAAAGACGTCGACTTAGCTTAATATTCGCTGAGAAAGCAAACGGGTGCGCGGCCGCATCTGCGGTTTGGCACCCACATCGGGGGGTTTGCCTGAAGTCCGCCGACTTCATCGGCAACAGATGACGCACGAAGGCGGTACTTTCATGGCAAATGTCCAGCGTGGCGCACGAGCTGGTGCGGCCGCCCTCGCATTGGGACTGTCTCTGGCGTGGCCGACCGTCGCCATTGCCAGCGCCGACAGCCCCGACCAGGATTCATCCTCGGCATCGGCCGGTCCGGCAAAGGCCAGTAGTGGGACCGCGCGATCGGCCCGCACGGCCAAGCCCAGCCAGGACAGCGCCGCGTCGTCGTCGTCGAAGACGCCGTCTACCGCCGCCGGCAGCACCCGCAAGCCCACGTCAGCGGCGCGCGTCCACGTCAGCACCCCCGCCGCGACCACCGTCGAGAAGCCCAATGCGCAGTCCAGCCGCTCGGTTTCCGATGCCACGTCCGTCCCGAGCACCGAGAGCACCACGGCGCAGACGACCGACAACCAGCAGCCGACCACGATCTCTGCCACCCAGGCGGTTACCGCCACCCCGGTCGCCGCCGCAACGACGACGACCACGACCACGATCACCGCCTTCCGCGTGCCCTCGGCCAACGCCTCGCCCACCGACGTGTTGACCGGTCTGGTCGGCTCGGTGCAGGGACTCTTCGAAGGCGCGGCCCTGTTGGTGCGCCGCACGTTCTTCAACGAGGCACCGAAGGTGGCTCCGGTTCAGCTCACCGGTGAGGTCACCGGGCCCATCACCGGCAAGGTCGGCGCAACCGATCCGGAAGGCGACCGCCTCGTCTACAAGGTCACCCAGCAAGGCCACTACGGCACCGTCGCCGTCGACGCCGCGGGGAACTACACCTACACCCCGAACGACCCGGGCGCCAATATCGTCGACTCCTTCGTCGTCTCGGCCACCGACACCGGGCCGCACATCAACCTGCTCAACTGGTTCCGGACCTCCAGCACCTATGCGGCCGGCGCGATCTACCAGGAGCCCGCCGGCACCCCGAAGATCACGTACACCTTCACCTACGGGAACGGATCGCAGTTCTGGTCGAGCGCAGCGCGCGCCGAGTTGGCGGCGACCGCCATCTACCTGTCGAGCTATTTCGAGCCGCAGCACAACGTCACCGTCACGTATGCGGTCACCGGCCAGTACTCGCTGGCGGGTGCGACGCTTGCATCGGCAGGCAGCGACCTGATCAATGACAATGCCGGCTTCTACGACACCGTGGTGCAGAACAAGATCCTCACCGGCGTCGATTCCAACGGGTCGGCCGCCGACGGCACGATCGACTGGAACTTCGGCTACGGCTGGGGCTACTTCGCCACGGTTCCCGCGGGAAGCTACGACTTCCAGTCCACCGCGATGCACGAGCTGCTTCACACCTACGGCTTCCTGTCGGTTGTCGACAGCGCCGCCTCCGGCAACAACGCGGGGCCGAATTGGACCACCTTCGACAGCCACATGGTCGACAAGAACGGGAACTCGGTGTTCAACGGCACGACGTTCAACACCGCCTACAACTCGAATCTGACCGGCGGCGTCAGCAACGGCATGTACTTCGGCGGCGCCAACGCGATGGCGGCCAACGGCGGGAACCCGGTTCCGCTGTACAGCCCGAACCCGTGGGAGTCCGGCAGCTCGATGTCGCACCTGAATGACGACTTCTACACCGGCGCCAACGAGAAGCTGATGAACGCCTCATCCGACACCGGGCTGGGCGTCCGGACGTTGAGCACCATCGAGATCGGCATCATGAAGGACCTCGGCTACACGATGGTGTCGTCGTCCCCGACCGTCGCAGTGCTCTTCATCGGCCTGATGCTCATCCGCCGCCGGCGGCAGTAGCAAGCCGAAAGGTCAGTTGCTGCCCGGGCAGGAGATTGTGAGGAACACGGTCGTGTTGGCGGGCGGGTGATCCCCCTGCAGGCCGTCGACACTGGTGATCTTGCACTCCGACAGCGGGCGGTCACTGCCGCTTCCGGCGGAGAAGTTGTACTGGACGTTGTAGCCCTGACTCTGCAGCGCCAGCATGCCATCCGCAGCGTTCTGATTTTGGTTGAAGGCGCGCGGCGGCATCTGAATGACGCCCTTCTCGGTGGGGGAAGGGGCCGGCTTGCTGGTCGAGGCGCTACTCGAGGTGGTGGACGACGGGCCCTCCTTGGACGACTGGCCGCAGCCCGCTGAAAGACCGGCTACCGCAATTACTGCCAGAAAGCCGCCCGCCAGCGTGAGCTGACGAGACATCGTGACCGACCGATTCATGCCGTGCTTGACCATGCCGCAAAACTTATCGGCCTGCGCCGAACCGTCCAACCCGATCAACCCGTTCCGGAGCTCGTGTCAGAAGATGTTCGCCCGCACGCAACCTTCCCGACACCACCATCCGATCGCGCCGCCGCTGATAGTCTCCGACGAATCGGGGGTGCGGCGACGATGCCCATTGGGTCAATCCGGACACGAAGCGCCAGTCGGGCGAAGTGGATCTCGCTCGTCGCTGTCGCCGCGACCCTTGTCGCCCTTGCGTATTCGGTCACGCCGCCCGCCCGGACACCAGCACTCTCCGGCGCCATCACCGGTCCGTACGCGTCGCTGCTGTCGGCATCCACCGACCTGGGTCCATCCGGCGCCACTCGGGTCCAGCTGGTTGCCGGGCTCCGAGACGATTCCCGACCCGCAGCGCTGATCGGCTGGGCGCAGCAGCACGGGTTGTCGGTGCGCTGGCGCCCCGGTGACCGCTGGGCCACGTTGACCGGCGCGGCCCCCGCGGTCGGCCTCGCGCTGGCCGTCGATGTGCGCGACTTTCACGGCCGCGCCGGCCAGGTGTTCTATGCCTCGCGGCAGCAGCCGGCCGTCCCCGCGCCCATCGTCGGCGATGTGACCGAGCTCGGCCGCATCCTCGGATACGTTCCGCACAACGAATCGGTGCCGTTCATCGTGCCGCTGGACGTGCCCGATCAGGGCCTGGGACCCGCCGGGTTGCTCCGCACCTACAACGCTGCGCCGCTGCGGGAAAGCGGGTACAGCGGTCAGGGTTCGACGGTTCTGGTGTTCGCCTTCGACGGGTTCGACCAAGAAGACCTCGACATGTTCGCGTCCGCTTTCGACCTGCCCAAGTTCACCCCAGAACTGCTGGGCGACATGCCATCTCAGCGTAGCGGCGAAGCGACCATGGACCTGGAGGCCATCCATGCCGTGGCCCCCGACGCCAAGACGGTATTGGTCAACGCCCGCGGCACCGTGTCCGGCGACGCCACCTATCAGAAGATCGGCGCCTTGATGGAGGAGGCGGACCGCCGTTATCCCGGTGCGATATGGAGCTTCTCGATCGGCTGGGGATGCGACAAGATCGCGGCCGCAGCCGATCTGATCCCGGCCCGTTCCGCACTGCGGGCCGCACTGCGGCGCGGCACCACCGCGTTCAACGCCAGCGGCGACCTCGCCGGGCTGGAGTGCAAGGGCGGCCACAACTGGTCCTCGCCACCGTCACCCGACGACGTCGGCCTGGATTCGGTGGCCTCCCTGCCGGAGATGACCGATGTCGGCGGTACCACGCTGTCCACCGACGCCGACGGGCGTTGGCTGGCCGAACAGTCCTGGTTCGCACCCGCGATCTCCCACGGCACGGGCGGCGGAGTGTCCAACTTGTTCGAGCGCCCGCCCTGGCAGACGGAGCTTCGCGTGGCAGCCCCGCCCGGGCGGCGGCTCACCCCGGACATCGCGGCGGTCGCTGACCCGTACACCGGTGTCCGCATCGTCTTCCGGCGCCAGCACGTCATGGGTGGCGGCACGTCCCTCGCCGCGCCGATCTGGGCCGGGATGACCGCGCTCATGAACGACTATCTACGGCGCAACGGAGGCGGCCCCATCGGTGACCTGAACCCGCTGCTGTATGAGATAGCCCAGGGTGCAAGGCTTCCCGCGTTCCGTGACGTCACTCTGGGCGGTAATGCCGTCGACGACGCCGGCCCCGGCTACGACCTCGTAACCGGCCTGGGGACTCCGGATCTCGACCATCTGGCACGCGACATTCTGGCGCTGCAGAAATGCGGTGTCGGATGCGGGTAAGCATGGCGTGCCCGGCGTGCGGCGCCGAGGTTCCCGCCGGGGTGTTCTGCGGAACCTGTGGCGCGGATCTGAATCCGCAGCCCGGAGATGGCCCACGGTGGTTGCGCCCACGCGCGTACTGCGCCGCGCCCGACGAGCATGTGTTGCGGCCGGCGATTGCCAGTTCGGTGTTTCCGCACCTGAGCCAATTCTCGCGCACACCATTCAATTTGGGGCTGGTCCTCATCGTCGTGGCGATGGCGGTTGCCATTCAGTTGGCTCTGCCTGGCGCACTGGTGACGGTCTCAGCACTCGGCCTGCCGCTGCTGTTCGCGATCTACCGGCACCAATCCGGGATCTACCGCGACATTCCGCGCAGTTCGCTGGCGATCACCGTCGTGTTGGGCATCGCGATGGGCGTCGGTTGGGTGTTTCTGACCGGCGATCTGGTGATCCGGGAAACGGGTGCACCGTTCGATGCCGGTATCGCCGGGCACCGAGTGCTGCGCGACGGCCTCGGGGTCGCCGAGGGCGGCGCCCTGCTGATGATGATTCCCGCCGCTGTGGTGCGACTGCTGCGACCGGGGGCGCGGGAATCGTTGAACGGCTTCGTGATAGGCGTTCTCTCCGCCCTGAGCTTCACCGCGGCGGCGACATTCACGCGGCTTGCACCACAATTCGCGGCTGCCACCGTCGCCAAGAACCGGCCGGTGGAGTGGCTGTTTGTGGAAGCCGGTATCCGCGGGCTGGCCATCCCGCTCACCGCCGCCTGCGCAGGCGGATTGATCGGTGCCGCACTGTGGTTCAAGCGCCCCGCCGGTGCCGTCAGATTGCGGCGGTCGCTGGTGATTTCCGCGTTGACGGTCTTCGGGCTCATCGTGTTGGGGGTCTATGCGATCGTCGGGATCACCGACGTCGCGGGCCTTGCGCAGGAGAAGATGCTTGCCCTGCACATCGCGATGGCGTTGGTCGCACTGCTCGCACTGCGACTCGGTCTGCAGCTCACCCTGCTGCACGAGCAGCCCGATCCGGTCCCCAGTGCGCCGCTGCTGTGTCTGCACTGCCGAAACGTGGTGCCCGAGATGACATTCTGTCCATCATGCGGTGCGGCCAACCACGCATCATCGGCCAAGTCCCGAGCCGACCGGCGCGCGGTCGTCCAGTCAGGAGCGCAGGAGGACGCGGCCGCCGAACTCTGGCCGGGCTACTCGGTGGATGCGCAGACATACACATCACCACCGCTGTCCCGCACGTCGAGCGCCCGCGTGCTGAGCTCGTGGCTGCTGGTAATCGTGGTGATCACGGCGCCGCTGATCGCACTGTCCGCGAGCATCTCCGAGCCGGCTGTGGTCTACAACTGCCCGCCGGATTGTGGTCGGCCGCCCACCGGAACGCCGGTCGCGGCACTGCCCCGGTTCACCGCTCCCGACGGCGGGTTCTCGGTGTCCTACCCGGCACCCGGCTCGGCCTATGACCTCTCGTTCGCCGACAACGGCGTGACGGCCCGCTTCACCGGCGGGGACGGCGGCACCATGAAGCTGTGGGGCATACCGGCCGGCGGGAAGTCGGCCAGAGAGGTCGCCGAGGAGTTCCTGGCGGCTCGCTATCCGGACGCCCGAACGGCCTACGAGATCCCGAACGCGATGGTCGGCTACCAGTTCGGCTACGGCGAGGTCGCCGACATCTGGCCGCAGGACGGCGACGCAAGTTACCGGCACCTGCGGCTGGTGATCCTGGTCGCGGTCAAGCACGACCTGGCGCTGGTCGCCGGCGCCATCGGCCCCTACCGCGAGTTCGGCCCGACGTTCGGTCCCGGCCGGCCGGCCAGCGCCAATCTGGAATTGGCAATGGACTTGGACAAGTACGTCAACAGCTTTTCCTGGCAGGGCGATCCGGCGCGCTGAGCGATGAGCCGCCCGACGGTCAGCGGCCGAACGCCCCGGTGAGCAGCAGCACCGCACCGATGACCACCAGCGCGACCGCGCTGATCTCGGCTTGGCGGAGCTGTATCCACGCCCGCAAGCGCTCGAGCGATCGGTCGAACCGCGCGGCCGCCATGGCGTGGGCCAGCACCGGCAGCAGCGTTCCCGAACCCGCCACCACCACGAAGTACCCCACCGCGACAGCCTGAGCGGCCGCCCCGAGCGTGGCCGCGTCGATCGCCAAACCCGCTGCGGCACAAGCGACGATGATCTTCGGGTTGAGAACTCCGAACGCCATTCCGATCGCCGCGGTGCGGGTCGGGGACCACCTGCCGATGGCGTCGAGCCAGTGCGACGATCGCACCGCCTTCTTCCGCCGCAACCACAGCCACCCGCCGGTCACGATCAGCACGGCGCCCCCGATGAGCCGCAGTCGCACCTGCCAGACCGACGACGTCTCGGCCGAGCCTCCCACGAGCCTGGGAACGTTAAGGAACAGCACCGTCAGCACCGTCAGCCCGGTCACCCAGCCGGCCGCGAACGCCAGTCCCGCGGCGCGGGGCCGCGCCGAGTACAGCACCAGCAGTAAGGCGGGCAGTATCGAGATCGGTGAGAGCGCCACCACCAAAGCCAGTGGGATCAGCTCGGCGGACACCGCAGCCCAGTCACCCGACACCCATCACCTCCGGTTCAGCAGCGCCAAGTTACGCAGTCCGGGCCGCCGGCGACAGCCTTGCGCGCAGCGTAATTCGAGAGCGGTCAGTCGTCGTCGGCGGCGTCGGATCGCGGTCTCGGGTCGCCGAACAGCGGGCGGCGCAGCGGCTGATGCCCGTGAACGCCCTCCGCGTAAGCGGTTTCGGCGTGCTGGGTGAAGTCCACCCCCGCGGTCTCGTCTTCGGGGCTGAGGCGGAAGCCGATCGTCCGGTCGATGAGCTTGGCGAGGGCGAACGACATGATGAACGCATAGGCGGCCACCACGACCATCGCGACCGCCTGCTTGCCCAATTGCGCCAGCCCGCCGCCATAGAAGAGGCCCTGCGGGCCGCCGGTCATCACCGCGGTGGCCAGGAAGCCGATCAGCAGCACCCCGACAACGCCACCGACGAAATGCACACCGACCACGTCGAGCGAGTCGTCGTAGCCGAACCGGAACTTCAGACCGATCGCGAACGAACACACGACGCCCGCCGCCACCCCGACGATCGCGGCGCCGAGGGTGTTCACGGTGCCGCACGAGGGTGTGATCGCAACCAGCCCTGCGACGACGCCGGAGGCCGCGCCGAACGTCGTCGGGCGGCCGTCACGGATCTGCTCGACCGACAACCAGCCGAGCATGCCCAGGCAGCCGGCCACCAGCGTGTTGAGGAAGATGGCCGCCGCCGTGCCGTTGGCAGCCAGCGCGGATCCGGCGTTGAAGCCGAACCAGCCGAACCACAGCAGTCCGACGCCCAGCAGAACGAAGGGCAGGTTATGCGGACGCATCGCGTCGACCTTGAATCCGATGCGCGGACCCAACACCAGGGCCAGCGCCAGCGCCGAGGACCCGGAGACGATCTCGACGACAAGCCCGCCGGCGTAGTCGAGTACCCCGAGCTTGAAGAGCCAGCCACCAGGAGCCCAGACCCAGTGCGCGACAACGGCATACACCACAATGGACCAGACCGGCACGAAGATCATCCACGCGGCGAACTTGGCCCGGTCGGCGATCGCGCCGCTGATGAGCGCGGCGGTGATGATCGCGAAGCTGAGCTGGAACGTAGAGAAGAGCAGTTCGGGAACCTGGCCGTGCACGGTGCTGGGGCCGATTCCGGCCATCCCGATATGCGACAGGTCGCCGATCACCCCGCCGAGGCTGGTTCCGGAGAACGCCAGTGTGTAACCGAACAGCAGCCAGGCCACGGTGACCAGCGGGATGGCGATGAAGCTCATCATGATCATGTTGAGCACACCGGTTGTGCGGACCATGCCGCCGTAAAAGATGGCCAGTCCCGGTGTCATCAACAGGACGAGCGCTGTGCTGGCCAGCAGCCACGCGGTGGCGGCAGGATCGATCGCTTGCAAAGTCCGGCTCCTTCGACGGTCCCGACGAGAATGTCGGCGCGAAGTTTCGGCGGTGCGGCGATCGTGTTTCAGGGATGTTTCGGCGGGCAGGAGCGAAGCGACTCGGGGATCGATGAAGCGCGGACCTCACCACCCCATCGAGCCGGGGATTCCCTTGAACGGACCGACGACCCGGCTGGTGATCCAGCCGCCGTAGAACCCGCCCGGTTGGGGCACCACCGTCTCGCCGTCGACGGTGCACCGGTCGACCATGCTGGCCATCACCGCGATGGCGCCGGCGATCTCGGCGAACGGAGGGGTCGGCCGGGGATAGGTCCACGCGGCCCTGGACGCCACCGCGTCGCCGGCCACCAGGTCGTAGTAGCGCGCCTGGCCTTTCCATTCACACATCGACGCTCCCGGAGCATCGCGCAGCACACCGTCGGCGAAGGCCTCGCGAGGCAGGTAGTAGGTCGGCGGATGACTTGTCTCGAGCACTCGCCAGCTGCGGGTGGTGGATGCGATCACGCGGCCGCCGAGTTCGACGGTGATCGTGCCCGCGAACGGCTCCAGGCGCGGCGGACGCGGGTAATCCCACACTGACTCCTGGCCCGGGCCTGCTTGTTCCGGTGTCGGCCACTCGTTCATGTCTCGACGATACGAAGATGGACGGCGTGATGGGCGACTGGTGGCTGATTCCGGTCTCACTCGCCACCGCCCTGGTCGTGGCGTGGCTGGTCCTGGCGATCACGCTGTGGGTGACGAAACCCGACCAGGTGGGCATCACCGACCTGCTTCGCCTGCTGCCCGACACGGTGCGATTGCTCAAACGCCTGGCCGGCGACCGGCAGCTGCCGCGCCGCATCCGCGTGGTCCTGATCCTGCTGCTGACCTTCCTCGCCTCGCCCATCGACCTGATTCCCGACTTCATTCCGGTGCTCGGCTACGCCGACGACGTGATCATCACCGCCCTCGCACTGCGCTGGGTCACCCGCACCGCGGGGCCGGAGGCGCTGGCGAGGCATTGGCCGGGGACGCCCGACGGGCTGGCCGCGCTGCGCCGCTTGTGCCGGTTGCCGGAACCGGATTGACCAACCCTCGGTGACGATCGCGACCTCCTTGGGTACGCTCTGCTGAGCGACTGCTTAGCGCTGTCGCATCCGGCTCGCCGACGACGCATTGGAGCGAATGCCATGGCCGCACCAGCCACCCGTTACGCGGGAACCCGTGTGCCGCGGGTCGAGGACACTCGCCTGCTCACCGGGCATGGCACCTATGTCGACGACGTCGTCCGGCCGGGCATGCTGCACGCCTGCTTCGTCCGCAGCCCGTTCGCGCACGCCCGGATCAACCGCATCGACACCTCGGCGGCCGTGGCCATGCCCGGTGTGCATGCGGTCCTCACCGCGGCCGATCTGAACGACGACGTCCACGAGGCCTGGCACGCGGTGGCGGGTAAGGACGTCGCGGACACCCCGCGCCCGCCGCTGGCCGAGGTTGAGGTGAAGTTCGTCGGAGACCCCATTGCGATCGTGATCGCCGAGAACCGCTACCTCGCCGAGGACGCCCTGGAACTGATCGACGTCGACTACGAGCCGCTCCCCGCCATCGCCGATTTCACCAAGGCCGTTGGTCACGAGGCGGTGGTTCACGAGGCCTACCCCGACAACGTCGCAGGCGGCCTGGCCGGCGCGCCGCCCGACGAGGAGGCGTTCGCCGCGGCCGCCTATGTCGCCGACGAACGGATCTATCAGCAGACCCATGTGCCGGTGCCGATCGAGACCCGCGGCCTGGTCGTCGAATGGATCGCCGCGACACAGGAACTCACCCTGTGGGCCTCCACCCAGACACCGCACGAATTGCGCGCCTTCGCCGCGCGACTGCTCGGCATCCCGGCCCAGGGCGTACGGGTGATCGCCCGGGATACCGGCGGCGGTTTCGGCCAGAAGGTCGTCCCGATGCGCGAGGACATGTGCATTTTGCTGGCTGCGCGCAAGGTGTCCGCACCGCTGAAATGGATCGAGGACCGCCGCGAGAACCTGATGTCCGCAGGGCAGGCGCGCCACGTCGACGGCCGCGCACGGATGGCGTTCGACGCCGACGGCGCGATCACCGCCGTCGACATCGATTTCCTCCAGGACATCGGGGCCTACCCCACTCCGTACCCGGTGCTGACGACCGCCGCGATCGGGATGTTCTTCCCCGGGCCCTACCGGGTGCCGAAGTCAAGCTTCAACTACAAGACGGTGTTCACCAACACCAGCGGCCTGGCCGCCTATCGCGGACCCTGGCAGTACGAAACCCTCACGCGGGAAATACTTCTCGACATCGCGGCCCGCAAGATGGGCATCGATCCGGTCGAGCTGCGCCGCAAGAATCTGCTGCGCCGTGACGAAATGCCGTTCTTCAACCCCAACGGCATGCCGTACGACCACGTCGCGCCGATGGAGACCTTCGAGCAGGCCGTCAAGATCCTCGATCACGAAGGCTTCCGCAAGGAACAGGCCGAGGCATTGGCCCAGGGGCGCTACCTCGGGCTCGGATTCTCGGCCTACATCGAGCCGACCGGTGCCGCGACGGGACACCTGGCCACCGAGGGCTGCACCATCCGGATGGAGCCGACCGGCAAGATCAACGTGTACGTCAACGGCGGCTCGAGCGGCAACAGCATCGAGACCACCGTCGTGCAACTGACCGCCGACGCGCTGGGCGCCGACATCGCCGATGTGTCAACGATTCAGGGCGACACCGCGGTCACACCCTACGGCGCAGGCACCCAGGGCAGCCGCAGCGGACCGATGACCGCAGGCGCGGTCAGCGACGCGGGCACGATCCTGCGTGGCCAGCTGGTGGCCATGGCGGCGCATGTGCTCGGGGTCGACGAGTCCGACATCGAACTCGCGAACTCGCGGGCGAGCACAAAGGAAGACTCCACTGGGTCTTCTAAGAGCGTCAGTTTCGCCGATCTGGCCTACCGCTCCTACTACGAGCCCCAACAGCTCGCGCCAGGGATGGCGGCCACACTGGAAGCCACCGCGCGCTTCACCTCGCAGACGATGATCCACTGGGCCAACGCAACTCACGCCTGCACCTGCGAGGTGGACATCACCACCGGCCGGGTCACGCTGACCCGCTACATCGTCAGCGAAGACGTCGGCCCGATGATCAACCCCAATATCGTCGAAGGGCAGATCGCCGGCGGAACCGTGCAGGGCATCGGCGGCGCACTGTTGGAGAACCTGGTGTACGACGACGAGGGAAACCCGTTGTCCACCACGTTCGTCGACTACCTGCTGCCCACCGCGACCGAGGTACCGCCGATCGAGTACGGCCACGTCGAGGTGCCCGGCCCCGGCGTCGGCGGCTACAAGGGATGTGGCGAGGGCGGTGCCATCGGCTCGACCCCCGCCGTGATCAACGCGATCAATGACGCTCTGGCCCCGCTCGGGGTGACGGTCACGACGTTGCCTGCCACGCCCTCGCAGATCGTGGCGTTGATCGAAGCGGCCGCGACCGCTTAGGTTGCGGCCGCGCCGGCTTCTGCGCCGGTTTCTGCGGCTTGGTGCACCGCGTTCACGATGCCCTGATAGCCGGTGCAGCGGCAGAAGTTGCCCGACAGGCCTTCGCGGATCTCCTCATCGGTGGGATGAGGGTTGTCGCGCAGCAGCGCGGTGATCGACATGACGAATCCCGGTGTGCAGAAACCACATTGCAGCCCATGGCAGTCACGCAGGGCGGCCTGTACCGGTGACAGATCACCGTCGGCCGAGGCCACTCCTTCGACCGTGGACACCTCGGCATCCTCGGCCTGCACCGCGAACACCAGACACGACCGCACCGCAGCCCCGTCGAGCAACACCGTGCAGGCGCCGCACGAGCCATGCTCGCATCCCAGGTGGGTCCCGGTCAGACCGCACCGCTCGCGCAGGAAGTCGGCCAGGGTCAGCCGCGGTTCGACGGTCGCCTCATATGGAGTTCCGTTGACGGACAACCGGATCGGACGTTCATGCATCGAAGGCCTCCTTGACTGCAGCACGCCAGGCCTGCGCGGCCATGGCCGCCCCGACCTTTCGCCGGTAGTCGGCCGAACCCTGCAGGTCGGCCGGAATGTCGCCGAGTCCGCTCATCGCGAGCTCACCGATCTCTTCGGCGGTGATGTCACCGACCGGGCGCCCCGCGATCGCCGCCTCGGCGACCGAGGCACGCCTCGGCGTGGCGGACAGTCCGAGCAGCCCGATGGCGCTGCGCCGAACCTTGTCGCCGTCGTCGAGTTCGACGGCGGCCACAGCGCCGGCGATCGCGAAATCGCCATGGCGGCGGGCGAATTCCTCCACCGCGAAGCCGCAGCGGCCGGACCAGACCGGGAAGCGCAGACCCACCAGCACCTCGTCGGCTTCCATCGCGGTCTCCCACACCCCGGCGAAGAATTCGCCGGCCGGGATCTCGCGTCGCCCGGATGCCGACACCACCTCGATCGTGGCGTCGAGCGCCAGGGCGACGGCGCCGTATTCGGCGGCCGGGTCGGCATGGGCGATCGACCCGCCGATCGTGCCCCGGCTGCGAATCTGGAAGTGCCCGATCAGCGGCGTGACCCTGGTCAACAGCGGCACGCTCGCACGCACCCGCTCGTCGCCGCCGACCACGGCGTGGGTGGTGCCACCGCCGATCCACAGCGAGTCACCGTCGGCCTTGATGCCCTTCATCTCGTCGAGGCGCGAGATGTCGATCAGGTTGTCGAAGAACGCCAAGCGCATCGACAGCATCGGAACCAGGCTCTGTCCGCCACCGAGGAGCTTGGCGTCGTCGCCGAATTCGCTGAGCATCTGCGTCGCCGCGGCGACGCTGTCGGGCCGGTGATAGTCGAAGGGCGCCGGCTTCATCGGCGGCCGCCACGGGTCGTCATGCTGAGCATGTGCTCAGCATAGCGGGCAGCGCAAGGCCTGCGACTTCGGCGCGGTTCCGTTCGCTCAGCGACGATTCGCGCGCCGACATTACGGTGGACGGAACCGTCGGCGTCCCGCTGGGCCACCCGGCCTAGCTGGGGCCGCGCCAGCAATTGCCCGCATACTGTCGAGCATGGATCCGTCGCCGCCCTCACGAGCGGCCGCCGCGGGCAACCGCCGTGGCCGGCATCGAGAGCGGTCCAACACCGGGCGGCGGGCGCTGCGCATCATCACCCGAACCGTGGTCGGACTGGTCTCGGTGATCGTGGTGACGCTGACCGGGCTGGCGTACTCGCAAGCACACGGACTGCTCAGCGGGATCACGGTGTCGCAGGCGCTCGGCTCGGACGAGCCGCGGTCCAGCGGTGGCGCGATGAACATCCTGCTGATCGGGCTGGACTCCCGAAAAGACCAGGACGGAAACGAGCTCCCCGACGAGGTTCTCGACAAACTTCACGCCGGCGATTCCGACTCGGGCGGTTACAACACCAACACCCTGATCCTGGTGCACATCAGCGCGGACGACCGCGTCGTCGCGTTCTCCATCCCGCGCGACGACTATGTAGCCGTCAGCGGCATCAAGGGCTACAGCCATATCAAGATCAAGGAAGCGTACGGACTGACCAAGGCGCAGACGGAGCAGAAGCTGGTCGACGACGGCATCGGCGACCGCAAGGAACTCGAGCGCGCGGGACGGGAGGCCGGCCGCAAAGCGACCATCCGTGCGGTCCGCAATCTCACCGGCCAGCCCATCGACTACTTCGCCGAGGTCAACCTCGCGAGCTTCTATCACCTCGCGGAGAGCCTCGGCGGTGTGGACGTCTGCCTCAACCACGCCGTGCACGACGACTACTCCGGCGCCAATTTCCCGGCCGGCCCACAGCGACTCAATGCCGAGCAGGCGCTGGCGTTCGTGCGGCAGCGGCACGGGCTGGAAAACGGTGATCTCGACCGCACCCATCGCCAGCAGGCCTTCCTCCTGTCGGTCTCGCGCGAGCTGCAGCAGTCGGGTTCGTTCACCGATCTGGACAAGTTCAAGCGCCTGATGGACGTCGCCCGCCAGGACATCGTGTTGTCGCAGGGATGGGGCGAGGATCAGTTCCGCAGAATGGCCGCGCTGGCCGGCGGCGACGTCGAGTTCCGAACTCTGCCGGTGGTGCGATACGACAACATCAACGGCCAGGACGTCAACATCGTCGACCCGGCGAAGATCCGCGCCGAGATCGCCAGGGCCATCGGCGGCGACTCTGCGTCGGTGACCACTACCGCTGTGCCACAACCAGTTCCGCCGCCGAATCCGCACACCGTCGTCAGCATCATCAACGCGAGCGACACCTCGGGGTTGGCCTCGCAGGCGGCAAGCCTGCTGGGCAAGCACGAGTTCACGATCAGCGAGGTCCGTGACCGCGAGTCAGGTGAGCCGATCGATACGGTGATCACCTACGGCGCCGGGGCACAGACCGATGCCCAGTCGGTGGCCACGCTGCTCGGTGTCGACAACGCCCCGCAGGCCACCGGCTCGGTGGCCGCCGACCACATCCGGGTGGTTCTCGGCCAGGGCTACGACCTTCCGCTTGAGCAGCCGCAGACCGAGGACAGCGTCGCGACCTCGACGACCCACAGCTGGTCGGAGATGACGATCACGCCCACTCCGGACCAGGGCGCCCCGATCGACGGTGGCAAGGTGCCCTGTGTCAATTGAGGCTGGTGCCGCGTCAATTGAGGCTGGTGCCGCATCAACTAGCTTGGGTGTCATGCGCATCGGAGTCATCGGGCTGGGCAACATGGGCGCGGGCATGGCCGCGAATCTGATCAAGGCCGGTCACGACGTGACCGTGTACAACCGATCCCGGGCGAAGGTGGACGAGTTGGCGGCGGTCGGGGCCCGGCCCGCCGACAGCGTGTCCGACGCGTGCCGGGGTGAGGTCGTACTGACGATGCTCGCCAATGACGACGCGGTGACGTCGGTGACGTTCGGCGACGGCGGCATCATCGACTCGGCCGGACCGGGCACCGTCCACATCTCCTCCAGCACGATCAGCGTCGCTCTGTCGAAACGCCTCGCTGACGCGCACGCCGCCGCCGGCCAGAAGTTCGTGTCAGCGCCCGTCTTCGGCCGTCCGGAGGCCGCCGCGGCCGCGGCCCTGTTCGTCATCACCGCAGGCCCATCCGAGACCGTGACCGCGGTGACGCCCGTCTTCGACGCGATCGGCCAGCGCACCTTCGTGGTATCGGAGGATCCGTCGGCCGCCAACCTGGTGAAGCTGAGCGGCAATTTCCTGATCGGCTCGGTGATCGAGTCCCTCGGCGAGGCAATGGCACTGGTGGACCGAGGCGGGGTCGACAAGCATCAGTATCTGGACATCCTGACGTCGACGTTGTTCTCGGCGCCGGTGTACAAGACCTACGGCGGGCTCATCGCCAGCGAGCAGTTCGAGCCGGCCGGATTCGCTGCACCGTTGGGGCACAAGGACATTGGATTGGTCCTGGCCGCCGCCGAGGAGCTACGGGTGCCGTTGCCGATCGCCAGCCTGCTGCGCGACCGGTTCCTGCGCCTGCTTGCCGCCGGTGGCGAGCACCTGGATTGGTCTGCGGTCGGCAGTCTTGCGGCTCGCGACGCGGCAGCCTCAGACCACTCCGCGTAGCCCATCGGCGCCGAAGGCGGGCTCGAGCATCGCCGAGTAGTCCGGCCCGCGGCGCAGGTTCTGGCCGCCGTCGACGCCGATGATCTGTCCGGTGATCCACTGGGCGGCATCGCTGAGCAGGAACAGTGCCGCGTTCGCGACGTCGGAGACCTCACCGGGGCGCGGCAACGGCGTGCATTCGGCGTAGTCCCCGCTGATCTCGGGTGAGTCGAGAACCATCTGCACCAGCTCGGTCCGGATCAGGCCGGGCCGGATGCCGTTGACGCGCACCCAGGACGCCCCGAGTTCGTCGGCGGCCAGCTGGATCAGATGGTCCAAACCCGACTTGGTGACGCCGTACGGCCCGAACCACCGATGGGTGTTGCTGGACGCGATCGACGAGATGCCGACGAAGGATCCGCCGCCGCCGCGCACCATCTGCCGGGCCGAATGCTTGAGCACGTACATCGAACCGTTGATGTTGAGGTCGACCGTGGCGCGCCAGCCTTCGGAGTCCATCTGGGTGATGGGGCCGATGGTCTGCGACCCGCCGGCGCAGTGCACCACGCCGTGCAGTCGGCCGTTCCAGGCCGTGGCGGCATCCACCACCGCGGCGATCTGGTCCTCGTCGGTGACGTCGGCGGGCTCGTAGCGGACGTTGCCGTTCGGCGCGGCGGCATTGATCTCGTCGGCGGTGGCGGCCAGCCGGTCGGCACCGCGGCCAACGATCATGACGTTGGCGCCGGCCTTGGCCAGCCCTTCCGCCACACCCTTGCCGATACCGCTGCCACCACCGGTGACCAGGTACGTCCGATCCTCGAACGAGAGCTGCACGCCGACTCCTCACACAAAACTGAAACAGGTTCTACGTATAGAACCACGACGGCACGCCGTGGCAAAGGGGCCGTCCCACCACCGCCCCCAGCGAACATCCGAACGCGGGCTGTCCAGCCTTCCGCGGGACGCGACAAGCCGGGGGAAATCCACAGGCAATACACGCCGGAGAACTAATTGAGGTCCGTTCCCCGGCCTCCCGATATTCCGGCGCTCGCATTTTCGTCGACCGCCGTTGTGCGCCGTGATCAGCGCTGGAGCTGGAACGGAATTTATCGGCTCAGTATATTGACCCCGGTGTAACAGCCTGGCTTCGGCTATCGATAAAACGGCCGAACAACTGCGGGACCCTGATGGCAGCCATACACTGCCACACACGGTCACTCAGCAAACCGAGCAGAAGGCACAATCATGGCTAACTTGAAGAATGCGACACGGCGCCTGGCCCTCGCAGGCGGCTTCGCGCTCGCGGTGACGGCAGCCCCCGCGCTGGCCGTCGTCGCCGTTCCGTCCATCACACCGCTGGCCGCGTGTCCCGCCGGCCAGGCCGTGAATCCGGCGACCGGCGGATGTGAGGTCCAACCGAACGCCGGTCCGCAGGGCGGCCTGCCCGAGGTCCAGGGCATCCCTTGCACAGGCGCAAACACCGGTCAGTGCATAGGATTGCAGCAAGAGCAGCAGGCTCCTGTGGTTCAACCCCGCTCGACCGTCAGTCCGTAAAAACGGAGGGCCGACTTCGGAACTCCGTCAACTTCTCAAGAAAGCGTGAAGTATGGCGATTTCCTCCTCAGTCGGCCGCCGCATCCTCCTCGCCGGCGGGTTCAGCCTCACCATCGCGGCTGCGCCCGCCGTTGCGTTCCTCGCTGCGCCGTCGGGCGCTCCGATGGGTCCGGTGATGGCATGCCCCGCCGGCGAGTCCGAGGATCTCTACACCGATCAGTGCATTCCGGAGTTGGTGCCCAACCAGCCGGGCGGCAATTACCCCACGACGTCCAGCGGCGGCGGTAACGTCACGTACTCGACGCCGGGCGATTCCAGCAGCCTCCCCGAGGTTCAGGGGATCCCGTGCACCGGCGCCAACACCGGCCAATGCATCGGTCTGCAGGAGAACCAGGTTCCGGCCGTGTCTCCGCACTCGAGCATTTCGTCCAGCCCCTAATCAGGGAGCAGATTCAGAGAGGGCAACGATGCCGATCCGTTTCACCTGGGTGACAAAGCTGCTCACCGCGGGCGTGTTCACGGTCGCGGTGGCCACAGCTCCACTGGCGCACGCCGAGGGCGAGGGTGGGATTCCCGGGCCGCAGCCGGTGCCGGTGCCCCAGCCGGTGGATACCCAGCCGGGCGGGTCGGCGGGTTGCCAATCGGGTGAGTCGCTGGACCCGTCGACCGGGAACTGCACGCCCACCATGACCCCGGTGGCCACCACCAACGGCGATCAGGCGTTCGACGATCTCCAGCCGCGGACCACCCAGGACGTGACGTCCACCTACGACACCGGCGTCGGCGCCGACCTCGTTCCCAACATCAACGGCACCCCGTGCACCGGCTACTGGGAGTCGGCCGCGTGTTACGAGACCAGCCAGGACGAAGTAGCAGTCCAGCCGAAGTCGACCATTTCCTCGAGCCCGTAGCGGCTCAAAGCCTCTTCGCTAAGGTTGAGCAATGCCTGCAAAAACAAATCCCACGGATATCGACGATGTCGAGCCGCTGGCCGACAGCACGGCGCGCCAAGCCCGTCGCGTCGTCGCGGCCTACGCGACTGACGCCGACGAGTGCCGGGTCTTCCTGTCGATGCTCGGCATTGGGCCCTCAAAGCTCGAGGTGTAACCGGTGTCCGGGGGCAAGAACGCCGCCCGCTCCGGAGATTCTGATTTCGTGGTGGTCGCCAACCGGCTGCCGATCGACATGGAGCGGCTGCCCGACGGCAGCGTGACGTGGAAGCGCAGCCCGGGCGGTCTGGTCACCGCGCTGGAGCCGTTGCTGCGGCGTCAGCGCGGCGCGTGGATCGGCTGGCCGGGCATCGTCGACGGGCCCGAGGAGCCCATCGTTGAGGACGACATGCAGCTCGTGCCGGTGCGCCTGTCCGCCGAGGATGTCGCCGAGTACTACGAGGGCTTCTCCAACGCCACCCTGTGGCCGCTGTATCACGATGTGATCGTCAAGCCGATCTACCACCGGGAGTGGTGGGATCGCTATGTCGAGGTCAACCGGCGCTTCGCCGAAGCCACATCGCGCGCCGCCGCCGAAGGCGCCACGGTGTGGGTGCAGGACTATCAGCTTCAGCTGGTGCCCAAGATGCTGCGGACGCTGCGCCCCGATTTGACCATCGGGTTCTTCCTGCACATTCCGTTCCCGCCAGTGGAACTGTTCATGCAGATGCCCTGGCGCACCGAGATCATCGAAGGTCTGCTGGGCGCCGACCTCGTCGGTTTCCATCTTCCCGGTGGCGCCCAGAACTTCCTGTTCCTGTCGCGAAGGCTGGTCGGCGCCAACACCTCTCGCGCATCGGTTGGCGTGCGGTCCCGATTCGGCGAAGTGCAGTTGGGCTTCCGCACGGTCAAGGTCGGCGCCTTTCCCATCTCGATCGACTCCGCCGAGCTGGACAGCAAGGCGCGCAACCGCGACGTTCGTAAACGGGCAAAGGAACTTCGCGCCGAACTCGGCAATCCACGCAAGATCCTGCTCGGTGTGGATCGGCTGGACTACACCAAGGGCATCGATGTCCGGCTCAGAGCGTTTTCGGAATTGCTCGCCGAGGGACGCGCGAAGCGGGACGACACAGTCCTCGTGCAGCTCGCCACCCCCAGCCGTGAGCGGGTGGAGAGTTATCGGGTGCTGCGCAACGAGATCGAGCAGCAGGTCGGCCACATCAACGGCGAATACGGTGAAGTCGGCCATCCGGTCGTGCACTACATCCACCGGCCGGTACCGCGCGAGGAATTGATCGCGTTCTTCGTGGCGTCGGACGTCATGTTGGTGACGCCGCTGCGCGACGGCATGAACTTGGTCGCCAAGGAGTACGTCGCCTGCCGCAGTGATCTCGGCGGCGCGCTGGTCCTCAGTGAATTCACCGGCGCCGCAGCGGAACTCCGCCAGGCTTACCTGACCAACCCGCACGACCTCGAGGGCGTCAAGGACACCATCGAAGCCGCGCTCAACCAGACTGCCGAGGAGGGCCGGCGGCGGATGCGGGCGCTTCGACGGCAGGTGCTGGCCCACGACGTCGATCGCTGGGCGCGGTCCTTCCTCGACGCGCTGGCCGGCAAGCCCGTCACCGGCGAGGCTGAATAGCCCCTCAGGCCGATCAGTCGCGCAACAGGCCCATCACGCCGAAGGTGCGCTCCGGGTCGCGGTCAGCAAAGTAGGCCCCCATGGCGGTGCCCAGCGTCGTTGGATCCCAGGCGGCGCCGTCGGCATCGAACTGATGCTCGGTGGTCGGTGCGGCCACCAAGGCGACCGATGGCCCGTAGACGACGAACACCTGCCCGTTGACCTTGTCCGAGGCCGGCGAGGCCAAAAAGCGCACGAGTGTCACCACATGTTCGGGCGACAGTGGATCGACCTCGCCCTCGGCGAGATCGGGAGCATCGCCGAACACGTCGGCGGTCATCGCGGTACGCGCCCGAGGGGCGATCGCGTTGGCCCGCACACCGTAACGCCCGAGTGCGCGGGACGCCGTCAGCGTCAGCGCCGTGATGCCCGCCTTGGCGGCACCGTAGTTGGCCTGGCCGATCGGTCCCGACAACCCGGCTTCCGACGTGGTGTTGATGATCCGGCCGTAGACCGATCCACCGTTATCCTTGGCCTGATTGCGCCAGTACGTCGCGGCGTTGCGGGTCAGCAGGAAGTGTCCGCGCAGGTGCACCGCAATGACCGCGTCCCAGTCCTCGTCGGACATGTTGAACAGCATGCGGTCCCGGGTGATGCCGGCGTTGTTCACGACGATGCTCAGCCCACCGAGTGAATCGGCGCAGGACACCAACTCATCGGCCGTCGAGCGCTGGCTGATGTCGCCGGCCAACGCGACGCCCTTGGAGCCGGCAGAACTGATCTCATCCAGCACGTCGGAGGAATCGAGGGCCTTGGCCATGTCATTGACGACGACCGTTGCGCCGGAGCGGGCCAACCCGATGGCCTCGGCGCGGCCGAGGCCCGAGGCGGCACCCGTCACCACGGCGACGCGTCCGGTCAGATCGGTAGCGTCGCCGGTCACTTCTGCAGTCAACTTACTAATACCTCTAGTCTTTGCGGGTCAGTGCTGCGCGAGGGCATTCGGCGATGGACTGCTCGGCCAGCGCCTCCTGGTCGGCGGGGATCGGATCCTTGGTCACCATCACGTAGTCCTCGTCGTCCAGTTCGAACAGGTCCGGCGCGATTCCCACACAGACAGCGTTACCTTCACAACGATCGCGGTCGACTTCGACTCGCATGACAACCTCCTTGGCTGACAGACCCCGACGGCCGGGCGTTCGCAGCACCACGATACGACCAGATCGATCCATGTCCCGGCCTAATGGGCGCTGGACCACAAGACTAGAACGTGTTACAACCAGGAGTGTCGGCGGGTCGTCGACAGCAAGCAACTTTCAGCGAAGGATCGAGTCGATGCGGATCAGTTACACCCCCGAACAAGAGGAGCTGCGCCGCGAGCTGCGCTCGTACTTCGGCAAGCTGATGACGCCGGAACGCCTGGAAGCACTCACGTCGACCTCGGGCGGCGAGATCGGCACCGGCAACATCTACCGCGAGACGGTTTCCCAGATGGGCAAGGACGGCTGGCTCACGCTGAACTGGCCCGAGGAGTACGGCGGCCAGAACCGCGACCCGATGGATTCCCTGATCTTCACCGACGAGGCGGCCATCGCCGGCGCGCCGGTGCCCTTCCTGACGATCAACAGTGTCGCGCCGACGATCATGGCGTTCGGCACCGAGGAGCAGAAGAAGTTCTACCTGCCCAAGATCGCCTCCGGTGATCTGCACTTCGCGATCGGCTACTCCGAGCCGGGCGCGGGCACCGACCTGGCGGCGTTGCGCACGACCGCGGTACAGGACGGCGACGACTACGTGGTCAACGGTCAGAAGATGTGGACCAGCCTGATCCAGTACGCCGACTACGTCTGGCTGGCGGTGCGCACCAACCCCGAGGCGAAGAAGCACCGCGGCATCTCGGTACTGATCGTCCCGACCACCGCCGACGGCTTCTCCTGGACTCCGGTGCACACGATGGCAGGCGTCGGCACCAGCGCCACCTACTACCAGGATGTCCGCGTGCCGGTTAGCAGCCGGGTGGGCGAGGAGAACGGTGGCTGGAAGCTGGTCACCAACCAGCTCAACCACGAACGGGTCGCACTGGTGTCGGCCCAGCCGATCTTCCTGGCGCTCAACCAGGTTCGGGAGTGGGCGCAGAACACCAAGGACGCCCACGGCAACCGCCTCATCGACTCCGAATGGGTGCAACTCAACCTTGCGCGTGTGCTGGCCAAGGGCGAGTACCTCAAGCTGATCAACTGGGAGCTGGCCTCCGCCAAGAGCGGCACCCTCAGCCCCGCCGACGCCTCAGCGGCCAAGGTCTTCGGCACCGAACTGGCCACCGAGGCCTACCGATTGCTGATGGAGATCCTCGGCCCCTCAGCCACCCTGCGCCAGGATTCGCCCGGCGCCCTCCTCCGCGGCCGGATCGAGCGGATGCACCGCGCGGCCCTGATCCTCACCTTCGGTGGCGGCACCAACGAGATCCAGCGCGACATCATCGGCATGGTCGCGCTGGGCCTGCCCCGAGTCAACCGCTGAACCAGACCGAGAAGACCTCAAAGACTTAGGACCAACATGGATTTCACCAGAACAGAAGCGGCGCAGGATCTTTCGGGTCTCGTCGGCACCATCGTGGACACCGTCTGCACCCCGCAGCATCAGCGTGAGCTCGACGGCCTCGAGCAGCGCTTCGACACCGAACTGTGGCGCAAGCTGATCGACGCCGACATCCTGTCCACCGCCGCACCGGAATCGGTGGGCGGCGCCGGGTTCGGCGTCCTGGAGCAGACGGCGATCCTGACGGCGCTGGGCCGCCAGCTGGCCGCGGTGCCCTACCTGGAGTCGGTCGTCCTCGGGGCGGGAGCGCTGGGTCGGGTCGGCACGCCGGAACTGTGCGAGCAGTGGGCAGCCCCCGCGGTGGCCGGCGAGAAGATCCTGACCGTGGCCCTCGACGGGGAATTCGGTCAAGGCCCGGTGCAGGCCGCCGCCTCCGGCGACGGGTTCCGGCTGACCGGCACCCGCACCCAGGTCCCGTTCGGTCCGGTCGCGGACGCATTCCTGGTTCCCGCCGAAACCGATTCGGGCACAAAGGTCTTCCTGGTGGCCAAGGACGACGCCGGAGTATCGGTGACGCCGCTGCTGACCACCGGGCTGAACAGCGCGGGCGAGCTCGACCTCGCCGGCGTCGAGGTCGGGGCCGACCGGGTGGTCGGTGACGCCGAGGTGCTCGCGTGGTTGTCCACGCACAAGACGTTGGGATACACCGCCTTCCAGCTCGGCGTGCTGGAGCGCGCGCTCGAGTTGACGGCCGAGTACGCCCGCACCCGCGAGCAGTTCGACCGGCCGATCGGCAGCTTCCAGGCGGTCTCCGCACGACTTGCCGACGACTACATCGACGTCAAGGGTCTGGGGCTGGCGCTGGTGCAGGCCTCCTGGCGACTGTCGGAGGACCTGCCCGCCGACCCCGAAGTGGCCACCGCCGCGTTCTGGGCAGCCGAGGCGGGACACCGCGTCGCCCACACCACCGTGCACGTCCACGGCGGTGTCGGAATCGACGTCGACCACCAGGTGCACCGATACTTCCTCACCGCCAAGCAGATCGAGTTCGCATTGGGCGGCGCCACCGCACAGCTGCGGCAGATCGGCCGTGAGCTGGCCGACACGCCGGCTTGACCGGATCGGTGAACCAGCCGACCGTCACCGGCCTGCTGGCGCGGCTGGCTGAAGTCGACGATCGCGGCATCCACGCCGACGATGGCTCGTATTCGACCTGGCGCCAACACGTTCAGGACGCCGCCGACCTCGCGGCGGCACTGAAAACGCGGCTCGATCCAGCAAAGCCGCAGCATGTCGGCGTGCTGCTGGGCAACACGCCGTTCTTCTCGTCGCTGCTGGTGGCGGCCGCGATGGCCGGGCTGGTTCCGGTCGGGCTGAACCCGACCCGCCGCGGCGAGGCGCTGGCGCGAGACATCGCGACCGCCGACTGTCAGCTGGTCCTCGCCGATGGCGACGCCGTAGGTCCGCAGACCTACGGCGCCGGGTTCGCTCCGGAGGGTATGACCGTCATCGACGTCGGTTCGCCGGAGTGGGCCGATGAGCTCGCACGGTTCCGTGGATCCCCGATCTCGTTCGCGCCCAGCATGTCCGACGACCTGTTCATGCTGATCTTCACCTCGGGCACCAGCGGCGATCCGAAGGCGGTGCGGTGTACCCACGAGAAGGTGGCCGTCCCGGGCGTGATGCTGTCCGAGAGATTCGGCCTCGGACCAGCTGACACCTGTTACCTGTCGATGCCGTTGTTCCACTCCAATGCGGTGATGGCGGGCTGGGCCGTCGCGGTGGCGGCGGGAGCATCGATTGCGTTGCGCCGCAAGTTCTCCGCCTCCCAGTTCATCCCTGATGCGCGTCGGTTCAACGCCACCTACGCCAATTACGTGGGCAAGCCGATGTCCTACATCCTGGCCACCCCGGCTCGCCCGGACGATGCCGACAACCCGCTGCGGGTCGTCTACGGCAACGAAGCCGCGCCGCGCGACATCGACCGGTTCGCCAAGCGTTTCGGCGTGACGGTGGTCGACGGGTTCGGATCCACCGAGGGCGGCGTCAACATCGCCCGCACCCCGGATACCCCCGAGGGAGCGCTGGGGCCGCTGCCCGACGGTCTCGAGATCGTCGACGTCGAGACCGGCGAGCCGTGCCCGCCGGGGGTCATCGGCGAACTGGTGAACCTCACCGGGCCGGGTAACTTCCGCGGCTACTACAACGCCCCGGACGCCGAGTCGGAGCGCATGACCGGCGGCGTCTACCACAGCGGCGATCTGGCCTACCGCGACGACGCCGGCTACGTGCACTTCGCCGGCCGGCTGGGCGACTGGATGCGGGTCGACGGTGAGAACCTGGGAACCGCACCGATCGAGCGGGTGCTGATGCGCTACCCCGACGTGACCGAGGCGGCGGTCTACGCCATCCCCGACCCCGCGGTCGGTGACCGGGTGATGGCCGCGCTGGTCATACCCGAGGGCACGACGTTCGACGTGACCGACTTCCGGGAGTTCCTGACCGCCCAAAGCGACCTCGGGCCCAAGCAGTGGCCGGCGTTCGTGCGGGTCAGCACTGCTTTGCCGCGAACCGAGACGTTCAAGATCATCAAGCGCCGGCTGTCCGCCGAAGCACTGGAGTGCGCCGACCCCGTGTTCGAGATACCGCGCTGACCCATCGCGTTCAGATGGCGATGAGATCCATGATGCGGCGGAGATTTCGCTCTCAGTGCGGCCTCAACGCGGCTCTAGCCGGTGATCGAAGGCATGACCGCTTCGATGAGGTGCGGTCCCGGTTCGTCGAAGGCCCATCGCAGCGCGTCGGCAAGCTCCTCGGCGGTGCCCACCCGGCGGGCCGGAACACCCATACCTTTGGAAATGCGAACGAAATCGATAGTGGGACTGGTCAAGTCGAGCAGTGACTCGGCTTTCGGACCTGGCCGCTCCCCCACTGCCTCGGCGCCCACCCGCTGCAGTTCGATGCGCAGGATGTCGTAGGCGCGGTTGGCGTAGACGACCGTGGTGACGTCGAGCTGTTCGCGGGCTTGGGTCCACAACGCCGAGATGGTGTACATCGCCGAACCGTCGGACTCCAGACACAGCACCGGGCGCTCCGGCGCGGCGATGGCGGCGCCGACCGACACCGGCAGCGCATAGCCGATTGCGCCACCGGTCAGGGTGAGCCAGTCATGCGCCGGGGCCCCTGCCGTGGCTTGCGCCAGAAGGACTCCCGACGTGTTCGACTCGTCGACGACGATGGCATGTTCGGGCAGCAGCGCACCGATCACGTCGGCGGACGTCACCACGTTGAGCGGGCCGCTCGGCAACGACGGCCGCGACTGCGCCGCGGTGGCGGCGGTCTCGTCCGGCGCGATCCGGTCGGCCAACGTGCTCAGTGCGGCCCTGGCGCCGACCGGCCCGGCCAGCGTGTGTACCGCACAACCGTCGGGCACCAGATCACTCGGCTTGCCGGGATATGCGAAGAACGACACCGGGTGCGGCGCACCGGCCAGCACCAGATGTCGGGCCCCGGCGAGCTGGGCGGTCGCCGCTTCGGCGAAGTAGGCGAGCCGTTCGACAGCCGGCAGGCCGGCCCCGCGCTCCAGGCGCGTCGGGAAGGTCTCGCACAACACCTGCGCCCCGCACGCCTGCGCGAGCCGCACCGCCGCGGACAGGCCGTCGGCCCCGGTGGCGTCGCCCCCGACCATGATCACCGTCGGCTCGCCTGAGCGCAGCGCCGACTCGATCTGTTCGGCATCGTGAAGGACCGCGGCCGGCTGTGCCGCAACCTCTTTCACCCCGGATGCGCCCTCATCCCACGAGACATCCGCGGGCAGAATCAGCGTGGCGATGTGCCGGTGGGCACGCGCGGACGCGATGGCGGCTGCGGTATCGGCGGCCACGTCGGCGACGGCCATGGTGCGGCGCACCCAGCCCGACACGGTCTGAGCCACCGAGTCGATATCGGACTCCAGCGGCGCGTCGTATTTCTTGTGATAGGTGGCGTGGTCGCCGACGACCACCACCGCAGGCACATGTGCCCGTCGCGCGTTGTGCAGGTTGGCCAGGCCGTTACCCAGTCCCGGGCCCAGGTGCAGCAGAACCGCGGCGGGCTCGTCCGCGATGCGGGCGTAACCGTCGGCGGCCCCGGTGGCGACGCCCTCGAAAAGGGTGAGCACACCCCGCATCTGCGGCACGGAGTCCAGCGCGGCGACGAAGTGCATCTCCGAGGTGCCGGGGTTGGCGAAGCACACCCGCACACCGTGGTCGACCAGGGTCGAGATCAGTGCCTGTGCGCCGTTCACCCGACCGAGCTTAGTCAGCCCGGCGGGCTAGCTGTCGCGGATCGCGTCCAGTTTCCGCGTCGCGGCCTCGAAGCCCGTGACCAGTTCGGCGATGATGTCGGCGACCGGGCGGATCTCGTTCATCCGGCCCACGATCTGACCGACCGGCATCGCGACGGTGGACGGGTCCTCGGAGGCGCTCATCCGCTGATGTGCCTCGGAGACCAGGATGTTCTGCAGCGGCATCGGCAGCGGCTCGGGTGCACCCTCGGCGTCCCACGCCTCGGTCCACCGGCTCTTGAGCAGGCGGGCCGGCTTGCCGGTGTAGATGCGGCGGCGCACCGTGTCACTCGAGGTGGCGGCCAGCAGCGCCTCCTGGATCACCGATGCTCCGCCTTCGGTGCGAACACCGAGGTCGTACTCGGCGGCGGTCAGGAACGCCGACCCCATCCAAACACCCTGTGCGCCAAGCGCGAGCGCGGCAGCCACCTGGCGGCCGGTGCCGATACCACCCGCCGCGAGCACTGCGGTCCTGCCCTCAAGTCCATCGACGACTTCGGGCACGAGCACCATCGAGGCGATTTCGCCGGTGTGCCCGCCGGCCTCGTGGCCCTGGGCGATCACGATGTCGACACCGTTCTCCGCGTGCCGCTGCGCGTGCTTGGCGCTTCCGGCCAGCGCGGCCACCGGAACGCCGGCCTCATGCACCTGGTCGATGACGTCCTTGGGTGGTGAGCCGAGCGCGTTCGCGATGAGCTTGATGGGATGTCGCAGGGCAACCTCGACGTGGCTGCGGGCCACCGAGTGAAGCCATCCCAGTACGCCTTCAGACTTCGCCTCGTCCTCGGGCAGCGGCGGCACTCCGAGGTCGGCGAGCGTCTTGGCGACGAAGTCCCGATGTGTTTGCGGGATCAGCTTGTTGATGTCGATCGACGAGCCCTCGGTGGGGACCTTCGCCGGCATCACAATGTCGACGCCGTACGGCTTGCCGTCGGTGTTGGCGTCCATCCACTGCAGGACGGCTTCGAGGTCGTCGGGGTCGTTGAACCGCACACACCCCAGGACACCCATGCCGCCGGCGCGGGTGACCGCGGCGGCCACCTTCTCCGACGGGGTGAAGACGAAGATCGGGTATTCGATCCCGAAGCGATCGCAGAGCTCGGTGCGCATCAGCTAGCGGCTCCAGCGTGCTTGGCGTGCACCTCGTCGGCCGGGCGAAGCTCGGTCTGGTCCTTGGCCCACTTGTAGTCGGGCTTGCCGGCCGGTGAGCGTTTCACCTCGTCGACGATCCAGAGGCTGCGCGGCACCTTGTAGCCGGCAATCTCCTTGCGCACGAACACATCCAGATCGGCCAGCGACGGGCGGGCTCCCTTGCGGGGAGCGACGACGGCGGCGACATGGTTGCCGAAGCGCGGGTCGGGCACACCGACCACCAGCGCGTCGAAGACGTCCGGATGGCCCTTGAGCGCGGCCTCGACCTCTTCGGGGTAGATCTTCTCGCCACCACTGTTGATCGACACCGAGCCGCGGCCCAGCATCGTCACCGAGCCGTCGGCCTCGACCTCGGCATAGTCGCCGGGGATCGCGTAGCGCACGCCGTTGTAGGTCTTGAAGGTCTCGGCGGTCTTTTTCTCGTCCTTGTAGTAGCCGACCGGGATGTTGCCTTTCTTGGCGATCACGCCCCGCACGCCGGATCCGGGCTTGACCTCGTTGCCGTCCTCGTCGAGCACGACGGTCCGATGGTCGATGGTGACTCGCGGACCACCGTTGTGGTGCTCGCCCTTGGCCACGATGCTGGTGCCACCGAAGCCGGTCTCCGACGAACCGATCGAATCGGTGATGACCCGGTTGGGCAGCAGTTCGAGCAGCTTCTCCTTGAGGCTGGTGGAGAACAGCGCAGCGGTGCTGGCCAGCAGGAACAGCGACGACAGGTCGTATTCGCGGCCACCGTCCAGGGCGGCCTGCAGCGCGTCGAGCAGCGGCCGCGCCATGGCGTCACCGGTGAAGAACAGCAGGTTCACCTTGTGCTCGTGGATGGTGCGCCACACTTCGTCGGCGTCGAACTCCGGTGACAGAACGGTGGTTTGGCCCGAGAAGATGGACATCCAGGTCGCCGACTGGGTGGCGCCGTGGATCATCGGCGGAATCGCGTAACGCACCATCGGCGGGTTCTCCGCGGCCGCCCGGGACAGGTCGTATTCGTCCTTGACGAACTCACCGGTGGCAAAGTCGGTGCCGCCGAACAGAACCCGGTAGATGTCCTCGTGGCGCCACATCACGCCCTTGGGGAAGCCGGTGGTCCCACCGGTGTAGAGCAGGTAGATGTCGTCCTCGCTGCGCTCGCCGAAGTCCCGCTCGGGTGAGCCTTCGGCGAGTGCGGTGTAGAACTCCACACCGCCGTAGCGGCCGAAGTCCTTGTCGCTGCCGTCTTCGACCACGAGGATCGTCTTGACGTTCGGCGTTTCGGGCAGCACGTTGGCGACCCGGTCGGCGTACTGGCGTTCGTGCACCAACGCGACCATGTCGGAGTTCTCGAACAGGTACCGCAGTTCGCCCTCGACATAGCGGAAGTTGACGTTGACCAGGATTGCGCCCGCCTTGATGGTGCCCAGCATCGCGATGACGATCTCGATGCGGTTGCGGCAGTACAACCCGACCTTGTCGTCCTTCTTGACGCCATGATCGAGGAGGTAGTGCGCGAAGCGGTTCGCCTTCTCCTCCAACTCGGCGAAGGTGATTTTGTCGTCACCACAAATGAAGGCGACGCGGTCTGGCACGGCGTCGATGGCGTGCTCGGCTAGATCAGCTATGTTCAGGGCCACGGACCCAAATTAGAACGTGTTACATTTCCTGACAAGTCTGTGGCAGTGACGCTGGAAGGCAGGTACCCGTGAGCGAGTCCGAAAAAAGCCCCGACGCCCTCATTGAGCAGCGCGGACACACTCTGATCGTCACGCTGAACCGGCCCGAGGCTCGCAACGCACTTTCCACCGAGATGCTCTCGATCATGGTCGAGGCTTGGGACCGCGTCGACAACGATCCAGAGATCCGCACCTGCATCCTGACGGGTGCCGGGGGCTACTTCTGCGCGGGCATGGACCTCAAGGGTGCGACCAAGGCGCCTCCGGGTGACTCGTTCAAGAGCGGCGCCTTCGATCCGACGAAGATCGAGGGTCTGCTGAAGGGCCGCAGGCTCACCAAGCCGCTGATCGCCGCCGTCGAAGGCCCTGCCATCGCTGGCGGCACCGAGATCCTGCAGGGCACCGACATCCGGGTGGCCGGCGAGAGCGCGAAGTTCGGTATCTCCGAGGCCAAGTGGAGCCTGTATCCGATGGGTGGCTCGGCTGTGCGCCTGCCGCGGCAGATCCCGTACACCATCGCCTGCGACCTGCTGCTGACCGGCAGGCACATCACCGCCGCGGAGGCGCTGTCCTACGGCCTGATCGGGTACGTGGTGCCCGACGGCACGGCGCTGGACAAGGCGCTCGAGATCGCCGAGGTCATCAACAACAACGGCCCGCTCGCCGTCCAGGCGATCCTCAAGACCATCCGCGAGGCGGAAGGCATGCACGAACTCGACGCGTTCAAGCCCGATACCGCCAACGGAATCCCGGTGTTCCTGTCCGACGACGCCAAGGAAGGTCCGCTGGCGTTCAAGGAGAAGCGGGCCCCGCAGTTCAAGATGCGCTAGGCGCCTTCGGGGCCGCCGCCGTTGCCGCGACGACCTTGTCCGCCGCGAAACCGGCTGCCTGCGCGGTCATTCCGTTGATGGCGTACGCCTGGTGGGCGCCGTTGTCTCCGCCGGTCGGCGAGCAGATGGGGTCTTCGGGGACGCACTGGTCGATGGTCTTGGCGGCGTAGAGGCTGCCCACCGTGATCGGCGGCGCGGTCCGGTCGATGGTGTTCAGGAACCCGTTGGACGGCTTGCCGAACAGCGCGACAGCCGAGACGTGCTTGGCGATCTCCGGCGCCATGGGCCCGGTGATGCCGTCCGGCGGGATGTAGCCGTCCGGGATCTTGTCGGCGGTGACGTAGCCGGCCACCGCCGCACCCTGCGAATAGCCGCCGAGCACCATCTTGGTGTTCGGGCACCGATTCGCCATGTCACGGACCCGGTTGCTCGCATCGACCACGCCATCAGCTGCGGTCGAGAACTGCAGTGAAGCAGGGTAATTCACCGCATACACGTCGACCGACTTGCCTGCCAGCTGCGGCTGAGCTCGCAACTCGTCGACGAACGCCTGCCCGATGCCGCCGACGCCCGGCGGTTCGAAGGTGCCACGGGCGAAGACCACCTCGACGTCCGGACAACCCTCGTCGGCCGAGGCGACCGGGCTGCCCGTCGGTGCCGTCACCAACGTCGCGGTGGTCAGCATCGCGGCGAGAAAGAACCGCCGCACGCAATGGGCCTGGTCAGATTCGGTAACACTCATGTCGCCCCACAACTAGTCACGATGTCGCCCCGGTCCGGCAAGCAACCCCGCTCGCCCCGGGATGGGGTCGTTCTTCCCAAAATCAGGGGTACTCAAACACCTGAGAACGCACCGAGCGTCACACCAGCGTCACGCGGCGCGCCGGCCGTGACTCTGGTGTGACGATCGCCCGACTCGCGCCTAGGCCAGCACAGGCCGCGACGGAGTGAACACCACCGGCATCTCCTCGAGGCCGCTGACGAAGTTGGCCGGCCGCAACGGAAGCGCGGACTCGTCGGCGAGCCGCAGGTCCGGCAGACGTTCGAGAACCTTGCGTACCATGGTGCTCAATTCCAGCCGGGCCAGCTGATTACCGAGGCAGAAGTGAGTTCCGAAGCCGAAGGCCAAGTGGCTGTTCGGGTTCCGGTCGATACGGAAGTTCTCCGGATCGCCGAACACCGACTCGTCGAAGTTGGCGGCCTCGAACATCAACAGCATCTTCTCGCCCTCACGCAACTGGGTGCCGTGGAAGTCCACATCGCGCATGGCGGTTCGGGCCATGTTCTTCACCGGCGAGGTCCAGCGCAGCATCTCCTCGATGGCGCCGGGAATCAGGCTCGGGTCCGCGACCAGGCGCTGCCACTGATCCCGATGGCGGACAAGCTGTTCGGTTCCGCCCGACAACGTGTGCCGGGTGGTCTCGTCGCCGCCGATGAGGATCAGCAGGGTCTCGAAGATGATCTCGTCGTCCGCCATACGCTGGCCTTCGACCTCGGAGTTGACCAGGATCGAGAACAGGTCGTCGGTCGGCTCGGCCCGGCGCTTGGCGATGGTCTCGGTGGCATACGCGGAATAGCCGGCGAACGCATCCATGACGGCCTGCAGTGTTTCGGCGTCGGCAGCCGAGTTCAAGCCGCACACCAGGTCGTCGGACCACTTCAACAGCGTCGAACGTTCCTCGGGCAGCACACCGAGCATGTCGCCGATCACGGCCATCGGCAGCGGCGCGGCGATGTCGCGGACGAAGTCGCACTCCCCCCGTTCGCACACCGCGTCGATCAACGTGTCGCACAACGTATCGATTCCGGCAACCTTGTCCATCACCCTCTTACGGGTGAAGCCCGCGTTGACGAGCTTGCGCCGCAACAGATGTCCGGGATCGTCCATGTCGATCATGTAGGGCATGCCCGGGTTGTCGGGCCGGATGCCGCCGGTGTTGGAGAAGGTCTCGGGATCGCGCTCGGCGTCGATGACGGCCTGGTAGCTCGCCGCGGCGGCAAGACCGTTGCGGTCGCGAAACACCGGCTCGTTGGCCCGCATCCAGCGATACGCGTCGCGCGCCCCTCCGTCGGCGTAGAAATTGCCGTCAGTCAGATCAACATTCGGCTTGGCCGGCGCCAGAGTGCCTGTCATCTCGTTCCCTCCACTACTTTTCGTTCACGCTTGGTGTCAAAGCGGTTTACAGTGACCGCATGTCTGATTCGCAGCACACGATCGCCGGCACGGTGCTCACCATGCCGGTGCGGGTTCGCAAGGCCGACGTCCACACGGCTATGTTCTCGGTTCCGGCCGATGCCGCGCAGCGACTTGTCGATTACAGCGGCCTGAAGGTCTGCGAATTCCGGCCGGGTCGTGCGGTGGTCAACCTGATGCTGGCCCGCTACATCGACGGAGATCTGGGCAAATACAACGAGTTCGGAACTTGCGTGATGGTCAATCCGCCGGGCTCGAATGCCCGCGGGCTCAAGGCTCTCGGCGACGCCGCGGCGTTCATCCACCACCTGCCCGTGGATCAGTCCTTCACCCTGGAGGCCGGCCGCACCATCTGGGGCTTCCCCAAGATCATGGCCGACTTCAACGTGCGCGAGGCCAATCCGTTCACCTTCGATGTCAGTGAAAACGGATCGCTGATCGCCGGAATCGAGTTCCACCGGGGACTGCCGATCCCGTCGCTGCGCCCGCGCACTCAGGTGCTCAAGACCTACACGTTCGCCGACGGCACCACTCGCGAGGTGCCCTGGGAGATGAAGAATTCCGGTGTCCGCTTCCGGCCGGGCGGCGCCACGCTGCGGCTCGGCGACCACCCCTACGCCAAAGAGCTGGCCACGCTGGGGCTGCCGAAGCGCGCGATGGTGTCGGGATCCGTCGCCCACGTCGATATGACGTTCGGCGACGCCCACGTACTGCGCTGAGCCGAGCGTCATCCGGTCAATCTAGAGCCCCGACTAGACAACTCGCAAGAAGTGTCTACAACAGGGCTGCGGCCTCGTGGATCTGTTCGGGGGTGCGGGCGCCGATGACCATCATCGTCACCCCGGCGGCTTCCCACGCGACGATCTGTTTGCGCACGTAGTCGATGTCGCCGACGATCGCCGAGTCGTCGACAAGTTCGTCGGGCACAGCCTTGGCGGCTAGCTCTTTGTCGCCTTCGCGACCTGAGCGGAACAGTCGGGTGACCTCGTCGACGACCTCGGAGTAACCCATCCGCCGATAGACGTCGGCGTGGAAATTGGTGTCCTCAGCGCCCATTCCGCCCATGTAGAGCGCCAGGTGAGGCTTGATCAGATCCATGATCGAGGCCCGGTCGTCGGTGACGACCACCTGCGCGGTCGCGCAGATCTCGAAGTCCTCACGGCTGCGGCGTGCACCCGGACGAGCGAAGCCTTCGTCGAGCCACTCGTTGTACATCGGCGCCAGCCGCGGTGAGTAGAAGATCGGCAGCCACCCGTCGCAGATCTCGGCGGCCAGCGCGACGTTCTTGGGCCCCTCGGCGCCCAGCATGATCGGGATGTCGGCCCGCAGCGGATGCACGATCGGCTTCAGCGGCTTGCCCAACCCGGTGGTGCCCTCGCCGGACAGCGGCAACGGATAGTGCGGGCCGGCGCTGGTGACCGGCGCTTCACGCGCCCACACCTGCCGGATGATGTCGATGTACTCGCGGGTGCGCGCCAACGGCTTCGGGAACTTCTGCCCGTACCAGCCCTCGACGACCTGCGGACCGGAGACACCGAGCCCCAGGATGTGCCGGCCCCCGGAGAGGTGGTCCAGCGTCAGCGACGCCATCGCGCACGCGGTCGGGGTACGCGCCGAGAGTTGCACCACCGAGGTACCCAACCGCATCCGGGTGGTTTCCCGCCCCCACCACGCCAACGGGGTGAACGCATCCGAGCCCCACGCCTCGGCGGTGAACACGGTGTCGAACCCGGCCTCCTCGGCCACGGCCACCAACTCCGCATGGTTCGTCGGGGGTTGTGCGCTCCAGTATCCGAGTTGCAGACCCAGCTTCATCGGTGCCGCCTTTCTGGCCGGGACACGGTCCTTGCCACGATTCTTAGAACCTGTTCTACTCGATGATGTGACCACCAGCCAAAGCAGCCCGGTGCAGATCGACGCGCATCAGAAGCCCCTTTCGGCACCGCTGAAGCTGTCATTCGACTACACCCGTTCAGTCGGACCACTCCTCGGCCAGTTCTTCACCGCATTGCGTGAGCGACGCATCCTCGGTGTCCGCGGCTCGGACGGGCGAGTGCTCGTACCACCCGCTGAGTATGACCCCGTGACTTACGCGCCGTTGACGGAGGTGGTGCCGGTCGCCGGCGTCGGGACCGTCGAGTCGTGGACCTGGCAGTCCCACCCGCTGGAGGGCCAGCCGCTGGACAAGCCGTTCGCCTGGGCACTGATCAAGCTCGACGGCGCGGATACCGCCCTGCTGCACGCGGTCGCCGCGGATTCGCCCGACGCGATCAGCACGGGCGCGCGGGTCCACGCGCACTGGATCGACGAGCCCGTCGGCGCGATCACCGATATCGCGTACTTCGCGCTCGGTGACACCGAAGAATCCGTCGAGCCATCCTCTGATGACCGCGAGCCGGTGACCATCCTGGTGTCGCCCAGCAGCATCGAAATCCAGCACACCGCATCGCTTCCGGAGAGCGCCTTCCTGCGCGGACTGGAAGACGGCAAGCTGCTGGGCGCCCGTACCGGCAGCGGCGGCAAGGTCTATTTCCCGCCGAAGGAAGCCGACCCTGCGACCGGCCTCGAGCTGGACAACTTCGTCGAGCTGCCGGACAAGGGCACGGTGACGACGTTCGCGATCATCAACATCCCGTTCGCCGGTCAGCGCATCAAGCCGCCGTATGTCGCGGCCTACGTGTTGCTCGACGGCGCCGACATCCCGTTCCTGCATCTGATTCAGGAGATCGAGGTCGCTGACGTGCGGATGGGCATGCGGGTTCAGGCGGTGTGGAAGCCCCGCGAGGAGTGGGGTCTGGGCATCGACAACATCGAGTACTTCAAACCGACCGGCGAACCCGACGCCGAGTACGACACCTACAAGCACCACCTCTAAAGGGAATCGCCACATGACTTTTCGCGATGTAGCGGTCGTCGGCTTCGCGCATGCTCCGCATGTCCGGCGTACCAACGGCACCACCAACGGCGTCGAGATGCTGATGCCGTGCTTCAAATCGCTGTACGGCGAGCTGGGCCTGAAGCAGACCGACATCGGCTTCTGGTGCTCCGGTTCGTCGGATTACCTTGCCGGCCGTGCGTTTTCGTTCATCTCGGCGATCGACTCGATCGGCGCCGTGCCGCCGATCAACGAATCACACGTCGAGATGGACGCGGCCTGGGCGCTGTACGAGGCGTACATCAAGATACTGACCGGCGAGGTCGAGACCGCGCTGGTGTACGGCTTCGGCAAGTCCTCGGCGGGCACGCTGCGCCGGGTGCTCGCACTGCAGACCGACCCGTACACCGTCGCGCCGCTGTGGCCCGATTCGGTGTCGATGGCAGGCCTGCAGGCGCGATTCGGCCTGGACTCCGGCAAGTGGACCGAAGAGCAGATGGCTCAGGTCGCGCTGGACGCACTGGCGGTGGAACGCACCGACTCCGAGAAGCCGGCCAAGAGCATCGACGAGCTGCTGTCCCGGCCGTACTTCGCAGATCCGTTGCGGCGCCACGATATCGCTCCGATCACCGACGGGGCGTCGGCCATCGTGCTGGCCGCCGGCGACCGGGCGCGTGAGCTGCGGGAGAACCCGGCGTGGATCACCGGTTTCGAGCACCGCATCGAAACGCCGGTGCTCGGCGCCCGCGACCTGACCACGTCGCCGTCGACCGCGGCGTCGGCCAAGGCGGCCACCGGCGGAGACACCAGCTCCATCGAGATCGCGGAGCTCTACGCGCCGTTCAGCCACCAGCAGCTGATCCTGACCGAGGCGATCGGCCTGCCGGAGTCGACGAAGATCAACCCGTCGGGCGGCGCCTTGGCTGCCAACCCGATGTTCTCGGCCGGCCTCGAGCGGATCGGGTTCGCCGCCCAGCACATCTTCTCTCGTTCGGCGGGTCGCGTCCTGGCTCACGCCACCAGCGGCCCTGCGCTGCAACAGAATTTGGTCGCCGTGCTGGAGGGGAAGTAGTCATGGCCAAGAAGCTCGCCGCAGTTCTCGGAACGGGACAGACGAAGTACGTCGCCAAGCGCAAAGACGTCTCGATGAACGGTCTGGTGCGCGAGGCGATCGACCGGGCGCTGGAGGACTCGGGGTCGACCTTCGACGACATCGACGCGGTCGTCGTCGGCAAGGCGCCCGACTTCTTCGAGGGCGTGATGATGCCCGAGCTGTTCATGGCCGACGCCGTGGGCGCCACCGGCAAGCCGCTGATCCGCGTGCACACCGCGGGTTCGGTGGGCGGGTCGACGGCCATCGTCGCCGCCAGCCTGGTGCAGTCGGGCAAGTACAAGCGCGTGCTCACCATGGCGTGGGAGAAGCAGTCCGAGTCGAATGCCATGTGGGCGTTGAGCATTCCGGTGCCGTTCACCAAGCCGGTTGGCGCCGGCGCGGGTGGCTACTTCGCGCCGCACGTGCGCGCCTACATCCGTCGCTCCGGCGCGCCCCTGAACATCGGCGCGATCGTCGCGGTCAAGGATCGGCACAACGGCGCCAAAAACCCACTGGCACACCTGCACCAGCCCGACATCACCGTCGAGAAGGTGATGGAGTCCCCGATGCTGTGGGATCCCATCCGCTACGACGAGACCTGCCCGTCCTCGGACGGCGCGGCCGCCATGGTGATCGGTGACGAGGAAGCCGCCGACGCCCGCGTGGCCGACGGACATCCCGTCGCCTGGGTGCATGCGACGGCGCTGCGCACCGAGCCGCTGGCCTACGCCGGCCGCGACCAGGTCAACCCGCAGGCCAGCCGTGATGCGGCTGCCGCACTGTGGAAGGCGGCGGGGATCACCAGCCCCATCGACGAGATCGACGTGGCCGAGGTGTACGTGCCGTTCTCCTGGTACGAACCGATGTGGCTGGAGAGCCTGGGCTTCGCGCCGGAAGGCGGCGGGTGGAAGCTGACCGAGGCCGGCGAGACGGCGATCGGTGGCAAGATCCCGTTCAACCCCTCCGGCGGCGTGCTGAGCTCCAATCCCATTGGCGCATCGGGCATGATCCGGTTCGCCGAGTCGGCGATCCAGGTTATGGGCAAGGCCGGCGCGCACCAGGTCGAAGGTGCACGCAAGGCGCTGGGCCATGCGTACGGCGGCGGCGCCCAGTACTACTCGATGTGGGTGGTCAGCTCCGACAAGCCAGCCTCGAAATGACCCGCATGCAGTACACCGTGAGCATCGCGTTCAGCCCACTCGACCAGCTCATCGAAATTGCCAAGGCGGCAGAGGATCTCGGCTTCGACAACATCGCGCTGCCGGACTCGATCTTCTATTTCGAGAAGCAGTCCGTCGACTATCCCTACACCGCTGACGGCAAGCGGATGTTCGACGAGAACTCGCCCTGGGTCGATCCGTTGATCCTCGCGGGCGCATTGGGTGCGGTGACCTCGAAGCTGCGTTTCTACACCAACGTGATGAAGCTCGGCTCCCGGAACCCGCTGCTGCTGGCCCGCCAGGTCGGTTCCGTGGCGAACCTGACCAACAACCGATTCGGTTTCGGCGTCGGGATCGGTTGGGCGCCCGAGGAATTCGAGTGGTGTGGGGTGCCGTACGCCAAGCGGGGCAAGCGCGTCGACGAGATGATCGACGTCATCAAGCTGGTACTCGCCGGCGGCATGGTCGAGCATCACGGTGAGTTCTACGACTTCGACCGTTTGCAGATGAGCCCGGCGCCGTCGGTGCCGGTGCCGTTCTATGTCGGCGGCCACACCGACGTGGCACTCAAGCGTGCGGTCCGGATCGGCGACGGCTGGACCAGCGCGATGATGACCTGTGACGAGCTGGCCGAGACGATCTCCACGCTCAAGAAACTGCTGGCCGAAGCCGGCCGCGCCGACGACCCCTTCGAGTACCAGGCGGTCTGCATCGACAAGTTCGGCGTCGACGGTCACCGCGATCTGGTCAAGGCGGGCGTCACCGACTACATCGGGATTCCCTGGGTGTTCGAGGGGCTGCCCTTCGACGCGCCGGTCGACAAGAAGATCGACTCGATGAAGCGGTTCGCCGAGACGTACATCCACTCGGGCTGGCAGGACTGATGGTGATGAGCACGTCGGCCCACGAGGCGGGACGGCGATCCCGCGAGGCAGCCATGGCTCGTGACAAGCAGGCGTGGCTTGCGGTGTTCGCCGACGATGCAGTGGTCGAAGATCCGATCGGGCCATCGCATTTCGACCCTGAGGGCAAGGGCCACCGGGGCAAGGAAGCGATCGCGAAGTTCTACGACATGGCGATCGCCCCCAGCACGCTGACGTTCAATTTCGAGAAGACCTATCAGTGCGGCAACGAAGAAGCCAACGTCGGCCACATCGTGATCGAGTCCAGCGGGTACCGGGTGATCGCCGAGGGGGTCTTCACCTATCGCGTCGACGACGACGGCAAGATCGTCGCGCTGCGGGCGTATTGGGAACTGGACAAAGCGACCGCAAGCGCCCAGAAGATCTAGGCGGCGGGGGCGGTCGCGTCGGCGTAGACCAGGGGCCATTCAGCTGGTGCAGGTGCGGCCAACGAGCAGGCCGCACATACCGCGGCTCCGATGGTGGGATAGCCACACGCCGGGCAGATATCGAGTGCCATCCTCAGTCCTCCACGCGCTACGCCTTGTCAGGTAGCGGGGACATACCCTGCGCCGAAATCGGCCAAACGCCCGCGAGACGAGGATCTCAGACTTCGTCGAGGCCCGTCAGGTAGCGCTGCGCCAGATCTTGGTACGCCTTGGGGTTGATGTTCACCCACACCTCGGCCCGGGTTCCGGCGATCGGACCCTTGACCTTCGCCGGTGATCCGGTGACCAGTACCTCGTCCGGGATGTGGGTGCCGCCGACCACCAGTGAATGCGCAGCGAGCATGCTGCGGGCTCCGATCACCGCGCCGTCGAGGACCGTGCAGTGGTTGGCTATCAGTGCCTCAGCCCCGACATGCACTCCGTGGATGGTGCACATGTGCGCGATCGTGGCACCGGGACCGATGTCCACCGGGATGCCCGGCGGGGCATGCAGCACCGAGCCGTCCTGCACATTGGCGCCCTCCCGGATCACGATCGGTGCGTAGTCCCCTCGCAATACCGTGTTGAACCACACCGATGCGCCGGCCTCCACGGTCACGTCCCCGATGAGCACCGCGGTGGGCGCGACGAATGCAGTCGGATCCACCCGAGGTGAACGCCCTTCGAACGAATACATCGGCATCGTCCAGATATACCGCACTTCAGATGGGTAATCCGCAGCTAGTACCGCTCTCATTGCGCGATGAGTCGGAAAAACTGTAACGTGTTCTAGTTAGAACCTACGAGTTGGAGGGGCGCGAGGGTGACAAGCGGCATTCGCGAGATCGACACTGGAACCCTGCCGGACCGGTACGCCCGGGGCTGGCACTGCCTGGGCCCGGTCACTGACTACCTGGACGGCAAGCCCCACCCGATCAACGCGTTCGGGACCAAACTGGTGGTTTTCGCCGATTCCAACAACGATGTGCACGTCCTGGACGCCTACTGCCGGCACCTCGGCGGTGACCTGTCGCAGGGCACCATCAAGGACGACGCTCTCGCGTGCCCGTTCCACGACTGGCGCTGGGGCGGCGACGGCCGTTGCCGCCTGGTCCCCTATGCCAAGCGGACCCCGCGATTGGCCCGCACCCGGTCCTGGGAGACCGACGTGCGCAGCGGGCTGTTGTTCGTCTGGCACGACCACGAGGGCAACCCGCCGCAGCCCGAGGTGCGAATCCCGGAGATCCCGGAGTACGCAGGCGGTGAGTGGACCGAGTGGAAGTGGAACTCGATGCTGATCGAGGGCTCCAACTGCCGTGAGATCGTCGACAACGTCACCGACATGGCGCACTTCTTCTACATCCACTTCGGTTTGCCGACGTACTTCAAGAACGTCTTCGAGGGCCACATCGCGTCGCAGTACCTGCACAACGTGGGTCGGCCCGACGTCACGCTCGGCGGCTCCGCGTATACCGAGTCGCACCTGGATTCCGAGGCGTCGTACTTCGGCCCGTCGTTCATGATCAACTGGCTGCACAACAACTATGGCGGCTTCAAGGCCGAGTCGATCCTGATCAACTGCCACTACCCGGTGACCCAAGACTCGTTCATGCTGCAGTGGGGCGTGATCGTCGAGAAGCCCAAGGGCATGGACGATGCCATGAGCGACAAGCTGTCGGATGCCATGGTCGTCGGCGTCAGCAAGGGCTTCCTGCAAGACGTCGAGATCTGGAAGCACAAGACCCGCATCGACAATCCGCTGCTCGTCGAAGAAGACGGCGCCGTCTACCAGATGCGCCGTTGGTATCAGCAGTTCTACGTCGACGTCGCCGACGTGACGCCTGACATGACGGACCGCTTCGAGCTCGAAGTGGATACCGCCCCGGCCAACGAGAAGTGGCAGGTTGAGGTTCAGGAGAACCTCAAGAAGCAGGCTTCTTCTGAAGGACAGCCCACCCAGGTGTGAATATGAGCCCCGAGGAAACGCCTGACGTCGACGATCTGGCGCGGTCCATGCTCGAGCTTCTCGGCGTGCACGAGCACGACGAGCCGCACGAGCACAGCGACGAGGCGTCCGGATCGTGGTCCAAGGCACCGGGTTTCGCCGCGGATCCGCAGCGGATGGCTGCCGTCCAGGAATCCACCCGCCAGGACCGGGAACGGTACCTGTCGGCCGGCCTGGTCGAGATCGACTGCCGGTTCTGCCACATCGCGGTGAAGGTCAAGAAGCTCGGTGCCGCCCACACCGCGGTGCAGTGGAGCAGCGAAGCGCAGCAGCGGTGCGCCTACTTCGCCGAGATCCGCGAAGCGGGCGGCAGCAGCGCCCGCACCCGGTCCTGCCCGAGGTTGTCCGACAGCATCAGACATGCTGTGGCGGAGGGATGTCTGGAGGAGTACTCCAGCGCACCCGCACCCGGTGACGGCTAGGCCGCTACAGCCCCTTGAAGCGTTCCTTGACCTGCTCCTCGGTCAGGCCGTAGTCGGCCAGGGAGTAGGTGTGCTTGGGCGCCCGCGGGCCCTGCTTGCTTTCCTCGTCCGTCCGCTGGATCGCCGCGCGGGCATCGTCGGTCAGCTCGATACCGAAGTGCGAGTAGATCTTTTCCACGGTGCTGATCGGTTCGCGGATGAGCTCGAAGTAGTCGACATCGTAGAACTGCGCCGGATTGTGCTTGGCGCGTTCGGTGTTGAACAGCTCCAGCCCGCGCGACCAGGTCTCCAGTGAGTCGGCGCCGATGACCTCGTCTTTGAACGTGTTCGACCAGCCCTCGGTGGTGTGCTGGGCCAGCGAGCACATCGAGGCCATGATCGTCTCGGCCGGCCGGTGGCACTGCAGGATCAGCGCATCCGGGTAGACGGCGAACACCGCGTCCAGGGCGAACAGATGGCTGGGATTCTTGAGAACCCAACGCTTCTCGGGATCGTTGAGTCCGATCAGCTGCAGGTTCTTGCGGTGCCGCGCGTACGACTTGGTCCAGTCCTGTCGCGCAAGCCATTGCGCGTACGTGGGCACGTGTGCGAGCGTCTCGTAGGACACCGAGTGCACGGACTGACGCAGCAGCTGCCAGCACTCCTCCACCTCGTCGGCGGTCATGTAATGCAGGCCCGTGTAATCCGGGTTCTCCTCATGGGCCTTGGTGAACTGTGCGTCGATCTGCTGGAAGACCGGGTTGTCCTTCCAGGATTCCCGCGGCGGCCGGGGTTGCGGGAACTCCGCGAGCCACAGCTCAAGCCCCTGGTGCCGCGGATCCCCGCACAGCAGTCGGTGCAATGCGGTGGTACCGGTGCGCGGCAGTCCCGTGACGAAGATCGGGCGTTCGATCGGCACGTCGATGTGCTCCGGATACTGCTTGAAAGCCGCCTCGGAAACCAGCCTGGCCACCAACGCATTTCGCACGAAGAACCGGTGCATCTTGCTGCCGAGTTCGGTCAGGTCCGCATCGTTGCGAAACGACTCGAGCAGCACGCTCAGCGCTTCTTGATAGTTGTCGTCGTCGACACCGAAATCGTCCATCCCGGTGGCTTTGACCGCCGAGGCCTTCAGGCTCTCGACGCTGAGGAAGCTACTCATCAGTTGTGATACTCCCCGCAGTTGACGTCCAGAGTCTGGCCGGTGATGCCGTTGGACAGATCGCTGGCCATGAACAGGATCGCCGAGGCGACCTCGTCCTCGGTGGGTAGCCGCTTGAGATCGCTGTTGACCGCGGCAGCCTTGTAGATTTCGTCGACGGTCGTGCCGTACTTCCCGGCCTGGTGCTCGAAATAGCCCTGCAATGTGCCACCCCAGATGTATCCGGGCAGAACAGAATTCACGCGGACTCCCTGGGGTCCGAGTTCACTGGCCAACGACTGAGACATCGACAGCAGCGCCGCTTTGGCCAGCTTGTAGGCACCCTGCTTGGGGTCGGAGTGCCGCAGCACCATCGAGTTGACGTTGACCACCGAGCCCTTGGCCTCGACCAACGCCGGGGTGAAGCTCTGGATCAGTCGCAATGCGCCGAGCACCGTGAGCTCCACCGTCTCGCGGATGTGGTCGAACGAGGTGTTGGCGAAGGGCTTCATCGACGGCACCTTGAACGCGTTGTTGATCAACACGTCGACCTTGCCGTAGGCGGCCAGGGTCTCCTTGACCAGGTTGTCGACCTGAGCCTCGTCGGTGATGTCGGTGCCCACCGACAACGCACGGCGGCCGAGGTCGGTGACCTGCTTGGCCACATCGTCCAGACGCCCGACAGTACGTGCCGCCAACACCAGGTCGGCGCCTTCCTCGGCACATCGGCGCGCCAGCGTGGTGCCCAGCGCGGGACCGACGCCACTGATCACGACGACCTTGTTCTCGAGCAAGCCGGCCATGTGTTTACCCCACCATCCTGTTGCCAATTAGTTTCTGACGCAGTGCGATTCGCTCACGCCAGTCGTCTTCGGAGATCTTGTTCTGCTCGTAGTAGGGCAGCTTGCCCGCGACTTCGCCGAGATCGACGATCTCCATCGTCGGGCCGTCGGCCTCGGTCAACGCGCGAGACACTCGCTGCCAGCGGAACTGCAGGTAACCCTTGCCATGCCCGAGCGTCTCGACCCAGTTGGTCACCCCAGGGCTCTTGTCGGCGACGACGATACGGATCTTGCCGTCCGGATCAGCCTGCGCCTGAGTGCCATTGAGCGATGTCTGGTGGTTGATGTAATCCAGCGAGATGTACCAGAGGGTGCCGAGTTGGAACCCGAGGTATGGGGCGTCAGTGACCGGCAGCGTGATGACGATCGCCTGATCGGCGGTGATGTCGTAGTGCCCGACCGATGAGTATTGGGTAGCCAACCCGCCCGGGGTGAGCCGCGGCGCGGTCAGCGTGTTGACCGGCAGGTTGTCGTAGAACCACTTCGGGAACTGCAGCCACGTCTTGACGCGTTGCACGAGCTGCTTTCCTGCTGTCGCCCAGCGCCTTTCGATCAGCTCTTTGGTCAGCGCCGGCGGCGCGGTCCCCGCGGTGTCGGTGCGCGCGATCGCGAAGGTGCCCCGCTCTGCCGACCAGTCGTTGTATACCTCCCGAATGACCAGCTGCGCGTTACTATCCGGGGTGAATCGCCACTCGAAGGTGCCGTCGGCGGCGATGTCGAGCTTGCGGTCGTCGAACGCTGTTTCGCTGTCCGGAACCACTTCGTCGGTGTACTCGCCCCCGAGCAACTGAAAGCTGACGTCGGTGGTGGTCCCGCGCTTACCGGTGACGACGTACTCGTTGCCGGCCACCACCCTGGTGCCGAAGTACATGGTGTCCGGATTGTCCAGGCCCATCTTGGTGAACGGGCCGGTGCCCGAGTGCAGGAAGGGATGGTCGCGGTCGTAGTCGAAGGCGACGTGCGTGCAGGCCGCGACACAGCCGGCCAGATACTGCAGGCCCTCAAGAAGATCCGCCTCGCTCTCGATGAAGTCGGCTTCCTTCACCAGACGTTCGGACTCGGCAATGGCGTCCACCAAGGGCTGTGTGTACATGACCGCCTCGCGTTTCAAAATTGGACCGCACTGGTACGTTGTTGGGACTGAGACTAGAACGTGTTCTAATCTCCGTCAACCAACGGAGTGGTCCATATATGGAACACAGAGGTAGGATTTTGCAATGCCGGACGGTTCCGTTTCTGGTCGATCATCGCCCCCCACGCAGCGCGTGGTGGCGATCCTGGATTTTCTGGCCAAGCACCCGCAGGACAAGTTCGGCCTGTCGGAACTCTCCCGGAGATTGCAGCTTGCCAAGCCGACCTGCCTCGGCATCGTCACGACGCTGACCGAGTCGGGCTACCTCGTCCGGGATGCAGCTGACAAGACCTACCGGCTGGGGCCCAGCCTGATCACGCTCGGTCACCTCGCTCAGGAGTCGTTGCGGGTCAATCCGGCGGCGCGCGCCGAACTCAGCAGGCTGTCGAAGACTTTCGAGACCACGGCGGCGCTGGCCGGCGTCGTGGACGACCGGATCACGCTGCTCGAGTTGGTCGGACCACCCGGTTCCGATGTCGGGGTGCGGGTCGGGCAGAGCTACCCATTCGCCCCGCCGGTGGGCTTGATGTTCGTGCTGTGGGATGACGAAGCACTGCGCGGCTGGCTCGGCCGCGCGCCGACCATTCCGCTGCGGACGGAGACGGAGCGGCTGGACCGCGTCGTCGCCGAATGCCGGACCGCGGGATACCTCGTCGAACGACTCACCCCCGGTGGCCGGCGGCTGTACGCGCTGATGGCGGGCATGTCCAGCTCCATGCCCGACGAACTGCGGGCCCTGCTGGGGGAATTGATCTCCGATATCGGTGAGCGGGTGTACCTGCGAAGCGAAGCCGAGGGGCCGGGGTCACGCCAGCGGCACGACGTCAGTGTCATCTCCGCACCCGTCTACGACCACCACCACCGGCAGGCGATGGTGGTGTCGCTTCAGATCGGGCGGGCGCTCACCGATTTCGAAATCGCCAAGCACGCAAAAGGTTTGGTGGCAACCGCAGACGCGCTCACCACGCAGCTAGGCGGCACCAAACCGCATTGGTGATCGCGGGGCCCAGCCCCGACGGCGGCGACTACAGCTCGCCGATGACGACCAGCGCTTCGGCAGGCTCCACCTGCAGGCCGCATCGGTTCTGAAAGTCCACCAGCGGTGCCTTGATGGCCCTGATGTCATTGGCCTGGTCCGGGTGGTCGTTGAAGTACGTGTTGAATGCGCCGACCGCGCTGAAAGCCGACTGCCGGGTGGCGTCGAGCAGCGCCTCGTTGGCGTCCGGGTGTACGGCGAAGTAGTCGGAGAGATTCTTGGTCACCGAGCTGATCGTGGCCGACAGACCCGCTGCCGAGCAGTCGGTTGCCGCGGCAGGGGCAGGCGCGGGCGCGGGGTCGGCAACAGCGGAGGGCATCGACACAACCGCGCCGGCCGCGCCTGCAGCCAGCACTGCCACAACGGCACGACGTATGGACATTGGGTTCTCCCTTCACGGCGTGCAGCGGTACGGCCGCACAGCCACTGAAAGGAACGTCGCGCCGGTGCCGCGCCGTGTTACCGGCTACGTTGCGTAGTCCGATTTCGGCGGGCGGAAAAATGCAGTAGTGCGGTACTGCACTCGCCCAGCCCTGCGCGACCGACGATTCCCCTGCACGGCAAGCCTGGGGGGGCAGTTGTATGGGATCGAACGGACACGCGCAGTATGTCGGCAGGGTGGGGGCTTTGGCCGTGGCCCTGGGGATCGGCATGGGATTGGGCTACGGCACGCCCACCGCCTGGGCCGACGACGCCACGTCGAGTTCACCGTCGCGAGCTGACAGCGGAACAGGCCACAGCGCGGGCAGTGCACGCTCCCATGGCACCGGCCAGGCTCGTCGCGACCAGAGGCACGTCGTCACGTCCACCGGTGTGGTGCCACCGCGCGTAAGTACCCGCCAAACGCCCTCGGCGGCAGCGAGTCCGCGTCGGACATCACCCAGCACGACGCCGACGGCCGTGCAGACCGGAGAACCCGGGACCGCCTCGTTGGAGTTCGGGCCCGGCTTGGACGACACCGGGCACAGCGGAAAGCCGACGTCGACGACACCGTCACCGAGGAATCCCTTGACCAATCTGCTTCAGCCGGTGAAGGTCTGCGCCTGCAAGCTCGTCATGCGAGTGCTCGAGACGATCGGCAAAGCCGTCGGCGGTGAGCAGAGTGGCGGCGGTCCCGCATTGCCGCCGATCGACAATCCGGTGTTGGCGGCCGTCGCCGAGTTCGCGCGCCGTGGCATCAACCAGATTCTTGCGATTCCGCCTATCGCCCATGCCGTTGCGGTCGTCAACAAGCAGCTCGCGCTCGCACTCGACCGGCTCACCTTCGCCTCGCAGGACCTGATTCGGTGCGCCAACCCCGTTCAGTCCCAGCCCCTTCCAGCTGACCTTGACCGCACGACGATCACCGCCGGGCTGGACCAGCCGACTGATTTCCAGTTCCTCCCGGACGGCCGCATCCTGATTCTGCAGCGGGACGGCTCGCTCAAGATCGCGCCCAACACCGACGGAGCGACTGCCGTCAAGGTCGGTCAGATTCAGCCCTCAGACGCGTTCGAACTGGACCCGGATTTCGCGCACAACGGTTACCTCTACACCACGTACAACTCGACCGACTCCCACGCCAGACTGTCACGATTCACCATGGTCAACGACACCGTCGATCCGAAATCCGAAAAGGTGCTGATAGATTCGGTGCAAACCGGATCGATGCATCAGGGCAACACCATGGCTTTCGGCCCCGACGGCAAGATCTATTTCGCGATGGGCGATGACAGCCTGAACACCAACGGCCAGGACCTGTCGAACATCTTCGGCAAGATTCTTCGGATTAATCCCGATGGCACCATCCCGCAAGACAATCCGTTCTACAACACACCCGGGGCGCGCCAGGAGATCTACGCACTGGGCATGCGCAACCCGTTCCGGATGACGTTCACCCCTACCGGCCAGCTGTTGGTGGGCGATGTGGGTGACGAATCCTGGGAAGAGCTCAACAACGTCGTCGCGGGAGGCAACTACGGCTGGCCGGTTCAGGAAGGGCCCTGTGCGAGTTGTGCCTACGACAATCCGGTCTATGCCTACCCGCACACTCCCCCGCCTGGCCGCGCGGGTTCGATCACCTCGGTGATCGTGTACACCGGCACCGCGTTACCGGCCGAGTACCAGAACAAGGTATTCATCGCCGACTACACGCTGCACTGGCTCAAGGCGCTGACCTTCGACTCCACCTACACCAATGTGATCGGCGAGCAGCTCCTGGACACCGACGCCGGCACGACGGTGCAGATGCGGCAGGGTCCGGACGGCAATCTGTATCAGCTCAACATCTATCCCGGTGAGCTGTACCGGATCGCGGCGTCCGGCGGAAACCGCGCTCCCACAGCAGTTCTGACCGCGACACCGACCAACGGGTACTCGCCGTTGAGCGTGCAGTTCTCCTCCGTCGGCTCCAGCGATCCAGATCCGGGGACGACACTGAGCTACAGCTGGGACTTCGGGGACGGCGGCACGTCAGCGGCCGCGAACCCACTGCGCACCTACAATACCGACGGTAGTTACACCGTCACGCTCACAGTCAGTGACGGGCAGCGGACCAACACCGCGAGCCAGAAGGTCGTCGTCGGCAGCACACCGCCGGATGTGCAGATCCTGACCCCGATCAACGACTCTCACTACAACGCTGGCGACATCATCAGCTTCAGCGCCACGGCCACCGACGCGGAGGACGGCACCCTGCCTGACAGCGCCTACAACTGGCGGGTGATCTTCCACCACGCCGACCACATCCACCCCTACGTGGACAGCGTCGTCGGACCCAGTGGCACCGTCTCTCTAGCCACCAACGAACACAACGTGGCCACCACGTGGTACGAGATCAGCCTCACCGTCACCGACAGCAGTGGATTGTCGACGACCAAGTCGGTGAACATCAAGCCCAACCTCGTGACGCTGACGTTCAACAGCAACGACCCGAACGCGGTGTACACCGTCGACGGCATCCCGCACACCGGTACCTTCAGCCAGCAGGCAGTCGTCGGTGTGGTGCGACAGCTGGACGCGGGCTCGCCACAGACCGTCGCCGACGGGCAACTGGTCTTCAACCGGTGGTCGGACGGCCTGAATCAACAGCACGAGATCTCCACGCCGGGAGGCGATTCCACCTACACGGTGTACTTCGACAAGACGCCGAGCAGTCTTTAGCTGACGCCCGCGAGCGCGAACGGCAGGACCTCCTCGACGCCGGCCCGACGCAGGCAACGCGCCGCGGTGGTCAGCGTCCAGCCGGTGTCGGTGACGTCGTCGACCAGAAGCACGGTCCGCGGAACCTGCTGCAGCGCAGTGAAGTCAGGCTCCTGCCAGGCGTCGTGCAGCGCCGCGACCCGGTAGGCCGAATTCAAGGCCGTAACCGGCCGCCGCGTCGGGCGGTAGTGAAGCGTTCCCAGGTTTGTCAGCCGGCCGGCCTGCCCGAGACGGTCGACGACGGAACGGATCAGGACCGGATGCGCTGACGAGTCGAGCCCCATGACGGCTTCGGGTCGCGTCTCCCACGGCCAGTCCGCCAACACCGCGATCGCGGCGCGGACGAACTCGTCCGGGACCGGGCCGTCCGGCGCATCCAGCAGCCGGCGCAACCGGGTCCCCCAGCCCAGATCTGTGAGCCGCCCGATCGCGCGGCCCTCCAGCGGCCCGTCGTCGATACGTCCGCTCACATCGACCCCGAGTTTGGCCATGCCGGTCGGCCATATCCGCCGTGGCGCCACCTCGACACCGCATTGCTGCAGCCGGTCGTTGGTAGCGTCGAGCGCACGCTCGTCGACCTCGGCGGTGAAGCGGGATCCGGCGCAGTTGTCGCACCGGCCGCATCGATCCTGCGCTGACAGTTCCGGATCGTCCAATTGCGCACGGAGAAAAGCCATCCGGCAGCTCGTCGAGTTCTGATAGTCGAGCATGGCCTGCTGTTCACGGCGCCGCGCCGCGTCCAGCGTGCGATAACGCTCTTCGTCATAGGTCCACTGCCGGCCGGTACCGATCCAGCCGCCCTTGACCCGCTGCACCGCGCCGTCGACATCGAGCACCTTGAGCACCATTTCGAGTCGGTTGCGACCCAGGTCGACGAGTGGTTCCAGCGCGGGTGTCGACAGCGGACGGTCCGGCTCCAGCACACTGATCACCTTGCGCACCAACGCTTCCGGCGGGAATGCGACTGAGGCGAAGTAGCTCCATATCTCGGCGTCCTCATGCCCCGGAAGCAGGATCACCTCGGCGCGGGCGGTGGCGCGGCCGGCGCGCCCCACCTGCTGGTAGTACGCGATCGGTGACTGTGGCGCCCCGAGGTGGATGACGAAACCCAGATCGGGTTTGTCGAATCCCATCCCGAGCGCGGAGGTGGCCACCAGGGCCTTGACCCGGTTGGCCAGCAAGTCGACCTCCATCTGCTCCCGCTCGGCGGGGTCGGAGGCCCCGGTGTAGGCCGCCACCTGATGACCCTGCTCCCTCAGGACCGCCGCCAGATCACGGGCGGCCGCGACGGTCAGGGTGTAGATGATGCCGGACCCTTCCAGCGAATTGAGCTGCGCCGCAATCCAGGCCGCACGCCCGGCGCCGGTAGGGACCTTGACGACCGACAGATGAAGCGACTCGCGGTCCAGGCCGCCACGCAGGACCAGCGTGTCACCACCACCGACGCCGAGTTGAGCCGCCACGTCGCCGACCACTCGGTCGTTGGCCGTCGCCGTGGTGGCCAACACCGGCACGCCGGAACCCAATTCGCCGATCAACGTTCGGATACGGCGGTAGTCCGGCCGGAAATCGTGTCCCCAGTCGGATACGCAGTGTGCCTCGTCCACCACCACCAGGCCGGCATCGGCGGCCAACGACGGCAGCACCTGGACGCGGAATTCCGGATTGTTCAACCGCTCCGGGCTGACGAGCAGCACGTCGAGATCACCGTCGGCGACCTGGCGGTGGATGTCATCCCACTCGGTGACGTTGCCGGAGTTGATGGTCGCCGCACGCACCCCCGCACGCTGTGCGGCGCTCACCTGGTTGCGCATGAGAGCCAGCAACGGTGACACGATCACCGTCGGCCCGCGGCCCTGCTCGCGCAGGAGCTTGGCGGCGACGAAGTAGACGGCCGACTTGCCCCAGCCGGTGCGTTGCACGACCAGCGCCCGCCGCCGGTGCACCACCAAAGCCTCGATGGCCGTCCACTGGTCGTCGCGCAGCACCGCCTGCGGGCCTGCCAACTGCTCGAGGATCTTCTGTGCGTCAGCGCGGGTCGCGGTCATGGCCCCCATCGTGCCCGGAGACGACGACAACCTTACGAAGAGGAGGCGGCTTCCTGCTCGCGCTTGATCTCCAGCGCGATGTCGATCAGCTGATCCTCCTGGCCGCCGATCAGCTTGCGCTGTCCGGCCCGGTGCAGCAGCTGATGCGCCGGCACACCGTAGCGTTCGGACTGGCGGATGGCGTGCTTGAGGAAGCTCGAGTACACCCCGGAGTAGCCCATGATCAGCGCGTTGCGGTCCAGCAGGCATTCGGCGGGCATCGCCGGTGCGACGACTTCCTCAGCCGCGTCCGCGATGTCGAAGAAGTCGATTCCGGTCTTGACACCGATCTTGTCGAACACCCCGATGAGCGCCTCGACCGGTGCGTTGCCCGCACCGGCGCCGAATCGCCGGCACGACCCGTCGATCTGCTTGGCTCCCGCGCGGACGGCTTCGATCGAGTTGGCCACGCCCAGGCCCAGGTTCTCGTGGCCATGAAAACCAACTTGAGCATCCGACCCCAATTCGGCGACCAGCGCCGCCACCCGGTCTGCCACGCCCTCGAGCACCAACGCCCCGGCCGAGTCGACGACGTAGACACACTGGCAGCCTGCGTCGGCCATGATCCGGGCTTGCTTGGCAAGCTTCTCCGGGCTGATCGTGTGGCTCATCATCAGGAAGCCGACGGTCTCCAGCCCGAGCTCGCGGGCCAACCCGAAGTGCTGGATCGAAACGTCGGCCTCGGTGCAGTGGGTGGCGATCCGGCAGATCGAGCCGCCGTTGTTCTGCGCCTCCTTGATGTCCTCCTTGGTGCCCACGCCGGGGAGCATCAGGAAGGCGATCTTGGATTCCTTGGCCGTCTCGGCGGCCAGCTTGATCAGCTCCTGCTCGGGGGTCTTGGAGAACCCGTAGTTGAAGCTCGAGCCGCCCAGCCCGTCACCGTGCGTCACCTCGATCACCGGGACACCAGCGGTGTCCAGCGCGGCGACGATGGCGCCGACCTCTTCCTTGGTGAACTGGTGGCGCTTGTGGTGGCTGCCGTCGCGCAGCGACGTGTCCGTCATCCGGACGTCCCACATGGGGTTGAAGTAGATGTCGCTCATGCTTGTGCACCTCCAGAAACGGATGCCCGTTCCTTCGCGATTTCCTCGCCGACCTTGGTGGCCGCGGCGGTCATGATGTCCAGATTTCCCGCATACGGCGGCAGATAGTCACCAGCACCCTCGACTTCCACGAACGTGGTGACGAGGTGGTGGCCGCCGTTGTACACCGTCGGCTCGTCGAACTGCGGCTCGTTGAGCAGGCGGTACCCCGGCACATAGGTCTGCACCTCGGCGACGACGTCCTTGATGGACTGCGTGATCGCGTCGTGGTCGGCGTCCTCGGGGATCGCACAGAAGATGGTGTCGCGCATGATCATTGGCGGATCAGCCGGATTCAGGATGATGATCGCCTTGCCGCGCTTCGCGCCGCCGATCACCTCCACGCCGGCACTGGTGGTCTTGGTGAACTCGTCGATGTTGGCCCGGGTACCGGGGCCGGCCGACGCCGACGACACCGAAGCGACGATCTCGGCGTAGGGCACGTCGACGACGCGGCTCACCGCATAGACCATCGGGATCGTGGCCTGACCGCCGCAGGTGACCATGTTGACGTTCGGCGCGTCCAGGTGTGCTCGCAGGTTGGCCGGCGGGATCACGCCGGGGCCGACGGCGGCCGGGGTCAGATCGATCGCGCGGATACCGGCTTCCTCGTAGCGGGGCGCGGCGGCCCGGTGCACGTAGGCGCTGGTGGCTTCGAACACCAGGTCCGGCTTCTCCGACTGCGCCAGCAGCCAGTCCACGCCCTCGTGGCTGGTCTCCAGTCCGAGCTTGCGCGCCCGGGCCAGACCCTCACTCTCGGGATCGATGCCGATCATCCAGCGTGGCTCGAGCCACTCCGAACGAAGGAGCTTGTACAGCAGGTCGGTGCTGATGTTGCCCGACCCGACGATGGCGACAGAAATCTTCTGGGGCATGTAGAGCCTCCTCTTATTCGAATGACAGCCGGACTGAACCCAGACCGGCGAAGTCCGCGACGAACTCGTCGCCTGGGCGGCAGTCGATGGCCCTGGTGCACGACCCCGGCAGGACGATGTCGCCCGCCTTCAGCCGCACCCCGAAGCTCTCGACCTTGCGGGCCAGCCACGCCACCGCGGTGACGGGGTTGCCGAGAACGGCGTCGCTGCGGCCCTCGGCCACCACCTCGCCGTTGCGGGTGAGCACCGCGTCGATGCCCCGAATGTCAACGTCTTTGGGCGATACCCGCTCCTTGCCGAGCACGTAACCCGCCGACGACGCGTTGTCGGCGATGGTGTCGCACAGCGCGATCTTCCAGTCCGTGATCCGGGTGTCGATGAGTTCGATCGCCGGGGCGAACGCCGCGGTGGCCGCCAGCACGTCGTCCTCGGTGCACCCGGCACCGGGCAGGTCGTCGGCGAGGATGAATCCGACCTCGACCTCGACGCGCGGGAACAGGAAGCGCCCCGCCGGAACCGGCTGGTCCTCGAACACCTCCATGTCGGCCAGCAGGTGGCCGTAGTCGGGCTCGTCGACGCCCATCATCTTCTGCATGGCCTCCGACGACAGGCCGACCTTGTGACCGACCACCCGGGCGCCTTCAGCGATGCGCTGCCGAATGTTGATCAGCTGGATCTCGTAGGCGTCGACAACGTCGATATCGGGGTGTTTGGCCGTCAGCGGCGTCATCGGGACGCGACTGCGCTCCGCCTCGGCAAGGTCGGCGGCAAGCTCTTCGCGCGTCGAAACGCTCAGCATTCCCGGGAGTCCCATCGTCGGTGTGACCGGGGCGAACGGCGCCCGGTGCAGGCAATTCTAGTGTTGTCCGGAGGGCCGTGGGGTAAGCGTTCCGCTGATCGGAAAGGAGGGGTCAGTAGCGCCCGGACGGGGCAATTCTATAACGTGTTCTAGTATGACAGCTCAGGAGTTCGACGTCGTCGTCGTCGGAAGCGGTGCTGCCGGCATGGTCGCCGCACTTACCGCCGCTCACCAGGGACTATCGACAGTCGTCGTCGAGAAGGCCGCACACTTCGGCGGCTCGACCGCCCGCTCGGGTGGCGGCGTGTGGATCCCCAACAACGAGATCCTCAAGCGTGACGGGGTCACCGACACCAAAGAAGCCGCACGCACCTATCTGCACACGATCATCGGCGACGTGGTGGAGCCCGAGCGCATCGACACCTACCTCGAGCGCGGGCCGGAGATGCTGTCGTTCGTGCTCAAGCACACGCCGCTGAAGTTGTGCTGGGTGCCGGGGTACTCCGACTACTACCCGGAGGCTCCGGGGGGCCGTCCCGGCGGACGCTCGGTCGAGCCCAAGCCGTTCGACGCCAAGAAGCTCGGTCCCGATGAGAAGTTCCTGGAGCCGGCGTACGGCAAGGTTCCGCTCAATGTCGTTGTGATGCAGCAGGATTACATGCGTCTCAACCAGCTCAAGCGCCACCCCCGCGGCGTGTTGAGGAGCTTGAAGGTCGGCGCCCGCACCGTGTGGGCCAACGCACGCGGTAAGAACCTGGTCGGCATGGGCCGGGCGCTCATCGCCCCGATGCGGATCGGCCTGCGCGAGGCCGGTGTTCCGGTGCTGCTCAACACCGCGCTGACCGATCTGTACGTCGAGGACGGCGTGGTGCGCGGTATCTACGTACGCGACACCACCGGACCGGAAGCGGCTGACCCGCAACTGATCCGCGCACGCCGGGGCGTCATCCTGGGCAGCGGTGGGTTCGAGCACAACGAGCAGATGCGGGTCAAGTATCAGCGCGCGCCGATCACCGCGGACTGGACGGTTGGGGCCGCGGCCAATACCGGCGACGGCATCGTTGCCGCCGAGAAGCTCGGCGCCGCACTGGAACTGATGGAGGACGCCTGGTGGGGGCCCACGGTGCCGCTGGTCGGCGCCCCGTGGTTCGCATTGTCGGAGCGCAACTCGCCCGGGTCGATCATCGTCAACCTGGCAGGCAAGCGCTTCATGAACGAGTCGATGCCCTACGTCGAGGCGTGCCACCACATGTACGGCGGCCAGTACGGGCAGGGTGCCGGCCCCGGTGAGAACGTGCCGGCCTGGCTGGTCTTCGACCAGCAGTACCGGGATCGGTATATCTTCGCGGGACTGCAGCCGGGACAACGTATTCCGAAGAAGTGGATGGAATCCGGCGTCATCGTCAAGGCCGACACCCTCGAGGAGCTGGCCAAGGTGACCGGACTGCCTGCCGACGCGTTCCTGGCGACGGTCCAGCGATTCAACGGGTTCGCTCGCTCCGGTAAGGACGAGGACTTCCACCGCGGCGAAAGCGCCTACGACCGCTACTACGGCGATCCGACCAACAAGCCCAACCCCAACCTCGGCGAGATCAAGAACGGGCCGTTCTACGCCGCCAAGTTGGTGCCCGGCGATCTCGGCACCAAGGGCGGCGTCCGCACGGATGTCAACGGACGGGCTCTGCGCGACGACGGTTCGGTGATCGAAGGCCTGTACGCGGCCGGTAATGTCAGCTCGCCGGTGATGGGCCACACCTATCCCGGCCCGGGCGGCACCATCGGCCCCGCGATGGCGTTCGGTTACCTTGCCGCGCTGCACATCGCCGGAGCCGCTGGGCCGGCGACATCAGGCACAGGGAAGGGCTGACATGCCGATCGATCTGTCCGTCGCGCTCGCAGCCGATCTGGAACCCGTCGAGTTCTCGTGGACGAGCAGCGATGTGCAGCTCTATCAGCTGGGCCTCGGCGCCGGCGCGGATCCGATGGACCCCAAGGAGTTGCGCTACCTGACGGACGGCACCCCGCAGGTGCTGCCCACCTTCGGCAACGTGGCGGCCAGCTTCCACATGACCGAGCCGCCCGAGGTGAAGTTCCCCGGCATCGAGATCGAGCTGAGCAAGGTGCTGCACGCCAGCGAGGCGGTCACCGTGCCCGCCCCGCTGCCGCCCAGCGGTACCGCGACATCGAAGCAGCGGTTCACCGAGATCTGGGACAAGGGCAAGGCAGCGGTCATCGTCAGCGAGACGACGGTGACCGACCCCGAAGGCAAGCTGTTGTGGACCACCAAGCGGTCGATCTTCGCCCGCGGCGAGGGTGGCTTCGGCGGCGAGCGCGGCCCGTCGACGTCGGTTGCGGCCCCAGACCGCGCGCCGGACTACGAGATCGCGGTTCCGGTGCTGCCGCAGCAGGCGCTGCTGTACCGGCTCTGCGGAGACCGCAACCCGCTGCACTCCGACCCCGAATTCGCCGCGGCGGCAGGCTTTCCCAAGCCGATCCTGCATGGGCTGTGCACGTACGGGATGACCTGCAAGGCGCTGGTCGACACGTTGCTCGATTCCGACGCTTCGGCTGTGAAGTCCTACGGCGCGCGGTTCGCCGGGGTCTGCTATCCCGGTGAGACCATCAAGGTCAGCGCATGGAAGGAAGACGGCCGCTACGTCGGTGTCGTCACCGCTCCCGGCCGCGACGATGCCGTCATCCTCTCCGACGTGGAGTTCATCCCGGTCTGAGTTCACGCCGGCGCTCGTCCGTCCAGATTACGAACTGCTGTGATTTGGACGTCATATTTGTCGATAGGTCGGACTTTCAGCGGGCTCCAAGGTAGGAACTTAGGCAAAGCAAACTTTGGTGCTTCTACGAAAGGACGTCCCTATGAAGATTGCTCCTACCAAGACCGTCGGCCTCGTCGGCGCCGCGCTGCTCGTGGGTGCCGCCGCCGTCGGTTGCGGCAGCGACGACAAGGGGTCCGAATCGTCGTCCTCATCGTCGTCGTCGGCTGCGTCGAGCTCCGCCACCAGCTCTTCGTCCGCCGCGTCGGAGACCTCCAGCGCTGCGGCCACCGCCGCCCCGGCTGGCGACTACAGCAAACTGCTGCTGAAGGCCTCTGATATCGATCCGAGCTTCACCGCCAGCCCGCCGGAGACGCCCCCGGCCGGTATCACCGGAATCGGCCAGACCATGGCCAACTCGCAGAACCAGACCATCATCTTCCAGATAGTGATCGAAACGGATCCCGCTGCGGCGGTCAAGAGGCTGGATGATGCAAAGGCGACCGTCTCCAAGGACGTCGACGGAGCGCCGCAGCCAGCTGACGTCGGTGACGGCGGCTTCATCGCCACCGGCAAATCGCCTGACGGCTCGAAAGCCATCACCGAGGTGTACTTCACCCAGGGTAAGGCAGTCACGAGCGTCGAGTTCACCAGCGCGCCGAACGATCCGGTGCTGCCGGAGACGGCGCTGACCATCGCCAAGATGCAGGCCACTCAGATCAAGAACAACCTGACCTGAGCCCTCGCAGCTCGAACGTAACGCCACGGCGCGGAATCCCCGGATTTCCCGCCGTGGCGTTACTATCGGCGCGCCAAAGCGACTGCTACTCGCCGCATCACGGTGCCGGCGGTGTCCTCAGACGTGAAACGCACGACAATCCAGCCGAGTTCGGCGAGGTCTTCGAAGCGACGAATGTCCCTGTCGCGCTGGCGACGATCAACGCGGTGGTGGGCACCTTCGTACTCGAATGCGATCTTCAGATCCTCGTAGCCCATGTCGAGTTCGGCGATCAGAACGCCGTATTCGTTGTGGACCGGTATCTGGGTTTGCGGTCGCGGGAAACCAGCCCGAACAATCACCAGCCGCAGCCATGTCTCCTTGGGCGATTCCGCGCCCGGGTCGACAAGGTCGAGCGCGACACGTGCTCGGACGATCCCTCGCCGGCCCTGATGGCGTTCGGCCAGTAGCTCGACGTCGGGGACCTTGAGGCCCGTCGCGCGCGCCAACGCGTCCACGGCCGTAATCGCGGTATCAGTCGGAAACCAGCACAAGAGATCGAGCGCTGTGCGTGCCGGAGTGGTGACGGCGATCCCGGCGATGCGGCAGATCTCGTCGGCTTCAATACCGCAGGCGCGGGCGATCACGCCTGGAGTTGGCCGACGATTGGTATCGCTGATCTCTGCCGCACGCCTGCTGTCGATCCACCTCGCGCCGTGGACAGCTGACGCCGAAAAGCCGACAAGTACGCCGCGCCGGCGTGACCGCAACCAGCAGGCCTTAGCCCTTAGTACTGGACTGAGCTCGGCCCCGGCCGGGATGTACACGTCCTGATGGATCGCGCGAAACTTGGTTCGCAGTTCGTGGCGCGTCACGCGGCAAGCTGCGAGCGCTTCACTCCCGACGAACGGCTCGTCCTCCATATCCGGAGTGTGCCGACACCCACCGACAGTCAACGACAGTAACGCCACGGCGGCGAACTGCCTGATTTATCGCCGTGGCGTGACGCTCGGCGGGAATCAGCCCAGGATGATGCCGGACGTCGGCACGCCGGTGCCCGCGGTGACGAGCACATGCTCGACGTTGTCCACCTGGTTCACCGAGGTGCCGCGCAGCTGGCGGACACCTTCGGCGATGCCGTTCATCCCGTGGATGTAGGCCTCGCCGAGCTGGCCGCCGTGAGTGTTGATCGGCAGCCGTCCGCCGATCTCCAGCGCCCCGTCCTTGACGAAGTCCTTCGCATCACCCGGCTCGCAGAAACCCAACTCCTCCAACTGAATCAGCGTGAAGGGGGTGAAGTGGTCGTAGAGGATCGCGGTCTGGATGTCGGCCGGCGTCAGACCCGACTGCGCCCACATCTGCTTGCCCACCAAACCCATTTCGGGCAGCCCGAGTTCGGGCCGGTAGTAGCTCGTCATGGAGTACTGGTTCGGGCTCGACCCCTGCGCCGCCGCCTCGATGATGGCAGGCCGGTGCTTGAGGTCCTTGGCGCGCTCGGCCGAGACGATCACCAGGGCGACGCCACCGTCGGTCTCCTGGCAGCAGTCGAGCAGCCGCAGCGGCTCGGCGATCCACCGCGAGGCCTGATGGTCCTCGATGGTGATCGGCTTCTCGTAGAAGTACGCCTTCGGATTATTGGCCGCGTGCTTACGGTCCGCGACCGACACCGCGCCGAAATCACGGCTGGTCGCACCGGAGTAGTGCATGTAGCGCTGGGCGATCATCGCGACCTGCGCGGCCGGCGTCGACAGCCCGTGCGGGTACGAGAACGAATTGTCCACGCCGGTGGAATCCGCGTTCTCGACCAGCCGCATCTGCACCTGGCCGAAGCGCATGCCGGAGCGTTCGTTGAAAGCCCGGTATGCCACAACACAATCCGCGACACCAGTGGCCACCGCGATCGCCGCCTGCTGCACCGTCGCACAGGCCGCACCGCCGCCGTGGTGGATCTTCGAGAAGAACTTCAGATCGCCGATACCGGTGGCCCGCGCGATGGCGACCTCGGTGTTCGAGTCCATCGTGAACGTGGTCATGCCGTCGACGTCGGCGGGCGTCAGGCCCGCATCGTCGAGGGCGTCGAGCACCGCTTCCGACGCGAGCCGCAGTTCACTGCGGCCGGAGTTCTTCGAGAAATCGGTGGCGCCGATGCCGACGATCGCGGCCTTGCCGCTCAGCTCGCCCGGCATTACGCGGCACCGATCGTCAGCGTGGCGGTGGCGATCACGTGATCGCCAAGACTGTTGCTGCCCACGATCTTCAGCGTGATCAAACCGTCCTCCACTGCAGTGACCTCACCCGAGAACGTCACCGTGTCATAGGCGTACCAGGGCACGCCCAAGCGCAGACCGATCGACTTTATGACGGCGGTCGGGCCGGCCCAGTCGGTGATGAACCGCTGCACCAGACCGGTGTCGGTGAGGATGTTGACGAAGATGTCCTTGGAACCCTTGGCCTGCGCCTTGTCCCGGTCGTGGTGGACATCCTGGTAGTCCCGGGTGGCGATCGCCGTCGAGACGATGAACGTCGGGTCGCCGTAGAACTTCAGCTCGGGCAGCTTGGTGCCGACTTCGATTGCTGGCGCGCTCATTTGGCCGGCTCCCACGCGTAGTTGGTCCACGCCGGCCCGACGTCGTTGGCCGGGAAGTCGATATACATTGCGCGGACGGGCATTCCGATCTTCACGGTCGAGGGATCGACGTTGCGCAGCTCACCGAGCATCCGCACGCCTTCGGAGAGTTCGACGAGCGCGATCACGAACGGCAGCGTACGGCCGGGCACCTTCGGCGCATGGTGCACCACGAAGCTGAAGACGGTGCCGTTGCCGCTGGCGACCAGATAATTCGACTCCTGCACTTCCTCTTTCGCGTCCAACCACAACCACGGCACCGGCGGATGCACCAGCGTGCCGTCGCCGCGCTTCTGGATGCGCAGTTCGTGCGCGTTGACGCCGTCCCAGAAGAACTTGGTGTCCTTCGAGGACGCCGGACGCATGGCAGAGTCGGCATCGAGGTCATCCGGCACCGACGATGATTCAGTCGCCTTAGCCTCTGTATCTGATGGGATGAACTTCATGATGCGCCACATCATCTCGGCGACATCCTCGTCACCGACCGACCAGGTAATGGTCTGGGTGATGAAAAACGCCTCGCCCAACGCGGTCCGCTTGGGGCCGACGACGTCGGTCAACTCAGCAGCGACACTGACTTCTTCGCCCGGCCGCAGATAGCGGTGATAGGTCTGCTCGCAGTTGGTCGCGACGACGCCGATATAGCCTGCCTCGTCGAACAATTCGATGATCTTGCCCAGCGGGTCGTCATCGGGGCGGACACCGCCCAGACCCATCATCGTCCATACCTGGATCATCGCCGGCGGGGCGACCAAACCAGGATGGCCGGCGGCCTTGGCGGCGTCGGAGTCGACGTAGATCGGGTTCTTGTCCCCGATCGCGTCGAGCCAGTGGTCGACCATCGGCTGGTTGACCGGATGCCGGCCGACCCGCGGCTTGCTCTTGCCTTCGGCCTTGACCCGTTCGGCCGCGGCCTTGATATCGTCGACCGCGCTCACCGCGGAACCCTCGGCACCTTCAGACCCGCAGCCGCAATCATCTCTCGCATGACCTCGTTGACTCCGCCACCGAATGTGATCACCAGGTTGCGCTTCGTCTGGCTGTCCAGCCAGTCCATCAGCTCCGCGGTCTCCGCATCGGCCGGATTACCGTGTGCAGCAACGATTTCCTCGGCGAGTCGACCCGCATACTGGATGCGCTCGGTACCGAACACCTTCGTGGCGGCAGCATCCGCGATGTCGATCTCCTCACCCGACGCCGCGACCTGCCAGTTGAGCAGTTCGTTGATGCGCCACATGGCCTTGAGCTCGCCCAGCGAGCGCTTGACGTCGGCGTGATCGAGCGGGGTGTCCCCGTTGCTGCCCGGCTTCGACGCCCAGGAATGTACCTTGTCGTAGAGCGCGGCGAACCGTCCGGCCGGTCCCAGCATGACCCGCTCGTTGTTGAGCTGGGTGGTGATCAGCCGCCATCCCCCGTTCTCTTCACCGACGAGCATGTCGGCAGGCACCCGCACGTCGTTGTAGTACGTGGCGTTGGTGTGGTGGGCGCCGTCGGACAGGATGACCGGCGTCCAGGAGTAGCCCGGATCCTTGGTGTCCACGATCAGGATCGAAATGCCTTTGTGCTTCACCGCTTCCGGATCGGTGCGGCAGGCCAGCCAGACGTAGTCGGCGTCGTGCCCGCCGGTGGTCCACATCTTCTGGCCGTTGACGATGTACTCGTCACCCTGCTTGACCGCCGAGGTCCGCAGTGAGGCCAGGTCGGTACCGGCTTCCGGCTCGCTGTAGCCGATCGCGAAGTGGACCTCACCGGCCAGGATCGCAGGCAGGAACTTCTTCTTCTGCGCTTCGGTTCCGTACTGCTGCAGGGTCGGTCCGACGGTCTGCAGCGTCACCGCGGGCAGCGGCACGTCGGCACGCTGGGCCTCGTTGACGAAGATCGACTGCTCGATGGGGCCGTAGCCCAGGCCGCCGTACTCCTTGGGCCAGCCGGCGCCAAGCTTGCCGTCGGAACCCATCCGCTTGATGATCGCGCGGTAGGCCTCGTTGTGCCGGTCGGACTCCATCGCCTGGGCTTCCTCAGGCGAGATGAGATTCGAAAAGTATTCCCGCAGTTCAGCTTGCAGCTGCTTCTGCTCGGGAGTCAGCTCGATGAACATTTACGCTCCCACCAGTTCGAGACGGTGTGCCTTGCCACCCAACAGCCGGGTGAGATCTTTGATCGACGAGTAATAGCGGTGCATCGGGTAGGTGATGTCCATACCCATGCCGCCGTGCAGATGGTGGCACAGTTGCATGACCGGCGGCGCCTGCGACGTCACCCAGTAGCCAAGGATGTCAATGTCTTCGGTCGCATCGCGACCCTCGGACAGTGCCCAGGACACCGCCGTCGACGCCAACGTGATGGTTCGCGAGGCGATGTAGATCTCGGCGAGCTGCGCGGCGACGGTTTGGAAGGTCGACAGCGGCTTGCCGAACTGGTGCCGGTTGGCGACGTAATCGGCGGTGAGCCGCAGCGCGCCTGCCACCAAGCCGGACGCATAGGCGCCGACGGCGGCCACCACGAGCTGGTTGATCCGGCGCACGGAATCGCTGCCACCCAACACATCTGCGCTGTCGACGGGGGTATCGGCGAAGGTGACGACGTACTCGTCGGCGTGCGTCGCCGACGGGGTCTTCGCCAGGCTGACACCGGCGGCCGTGGGCGACACGACCACCACACCACTGTCGGTGCTCACGACGATCCAATCCGCAAGCTCGGCAAAGGGAACGCCGATCTTGGTGCCGTTCAGCTTGCCGGCCGTCAGCCGCGTCTCGGGCCGCTCGGGCAGCGAACGTCCCGGCTCGTTGAGCGCCGCCGTCAGCACCGCGCCCTTGGCGACACCGGCCAGGTAGCGATCCTGCTGAGAGTCCGACGCCAGGTCCAGTAGCGGAAGCAGACCCAGACCGAGGGTCGCGAACGCTGGACTGATGTTGCCGAACCTGCCGATCTGGGTGAGCGCCGCGGTGATCTCGGCCAGGCCGAGGCCGTCACCGCCGAGCCGCTCCGGGACACCGAACGCCACGACGCCACCAGAAACCAGCGCGTCCCAGCTGTTGTCCCGCTCGAGTGCGGACGTCACCACGTCGGTGACTGCCTGCTGCCCTTCGTCCGGACTGAAGTCCACGAAGAATCCTCCTTGATTCTCAGGCGATACGCGTTTTAGACCGATGCTCCGGTGTAGTCGACCTGCCAGTGCTTGATGGCGTTGAGCCACCCCGAACGTAGCCGCTCCGGCGTACCGGCCGAGGTGAGATCGGGCATGTGGTCAGCAACGGCGTTGAAGATCAGGTTGATCGTCATCCTGGCCAGGTTGGCGCCCACGCAGTAATGCACCCCGGTGCCGCCGAAGCCCACATGCGGGTTCGGGTTGCGCAGGATGTTGAAGCTGTACGGGTCCTCGAAGACCTCTTCGTCGAAGTTGGCCGAGCGGTAGAACATCACCACCCGCTGGTCCTTCTTGATCTGCACACCGGACAGCTCGACGTCTTCGGCGGCGGTGCGCTGGAACGCGGTGACCGGGGTGGCCCAGCGGACGATCTCGTCGGCCGCGGTCTCCGGGCGCTCCTTCTTGTAGAGCTCCCACTGGTCGGGGTTGTTCGCGAACGCGATCATCCCGTGGGTGATCGAGTTGCGGGTGGTCTCGTTGCCGGCCACGGCCAGCATCATCACGAAGAAGCCGAACTCGTCGTCGGAGAGCTTCTCGCCGTCGATGTCGGCGTTGATCAGCGCGGTGACGATGTCGTTGCCGGGGTTCTTACCCTTCACCTCGGCCATGTGCATGGCGTAGGCCAGCACCTCCATCGACGACTGCTTGGGGTCGACGTCGAACTCCTCGTCACCGTTGCCGGTCATCTCGTTCGACCAGCGGAACAGCTTGGCGCGATCCTCCTGGGGCACCCCCAGCAAATCGGCGATCGCCTGCAGCGGCAGCTCACAGGCCACCTGCTCGACGAAGTCACCGTTACCGTGCGCGGCAGCCTCTTTCGCGATGATCTGGGCCCGCCGGTCGAGCTCGTCACGCAGTGCGCCGATGGCGCGCGGGGTGAACCCCTTGGAGATGATCCGGCGCAACCGGTCGTGGTACTCGCCGTCCATGTTGAGCATGACGACCTTCTGCAGGTCGATGTCCTCGCGCGCCATCTCGTCGGGGAACTGCGGGATCGCGGTGTTCGGCGAGCTGAGGAAGACGTCGTTGCGGCGCGAGACCTCTTTGACGTCCTTGTGCTTGGTGACGACCCAGTAACCGCCGTCGTTGAAGCCGCCCTTGCCGATAGCCTGTTCGCACCACCAGATCGGCGCGACCCGGCGCAGCTCGGCGAGCTCTTCGACCGGCAGCCGCTGCACATGCAGGTCCGGATCCAGGAAGTCGAAGCCGACCGGGATGTTGGGGGTTGGCATGATCATGCGCTCCTCAATATGACGTGTTCTAGTGCCAGTAAAACATGCCTTCACCGCAGACAAAAGGCACCGTGGCATCCTCGCTTGTCAGACTAATGAAACGTGTTCTAGCCTGACCTCATGGGTAATCCTGTCATCGTCGAAGCCACCCGCAGTCCCATCGGAAAGCGGGGCGGCTGGCTGTCCGGTCTGCATGCGACCGAATTGTTGGGGGCCGTCCAGAAGGCCGTGATCGAGAAGGCCGGTATCGACCCCAACGAGGTCGAGCAAGCCATCGGCGGTTGCGTCACCCAGTACGGGGAGCAGTCCAACAACATCACCCGGGTGGCGTGGCTGACCGCGGGACTGCCCGAGCAGATCGGTGCCACCACCGTCGACTGCCAGTGCGGCAGCGCCCAGCAGGCCAACCATCTGATCGCCGGGCTGATCGCGAGCGGTGCGATCGACGTCGGCATCGCCTGCGGTATCGAAGCCATGAGCCGCGTCGGCCTGGGCGCCAACGCCGGGCCGGACCGCTCGAAGATCCGCGCCGCGTCGTGGGACATCGACATGCCTGACCAGTTCACCGCCGCCGAGCGCATCGCCCAGCGCCGCGGCATCACCCGCGCCGACCTCGACAACCTCGGTCTGCTGTCGCAGCAACGGGCCAAGCGCGCCTGGGACGAACACCGCTTCGACCGGGAGATCTCCCCGATCGAAGCCCCGGTTCTCGACGAGAACAAGCAGCCCACCGCCGAGCGCCACATGGTCAGCCGCGACCAGGGCCTGCGCGACACCACCCTGGAAGGGCTGGCCGGACTCAAGCCGGTCATGGAAGGCGCCATGCACACCGCGGGCACCTCATCGCAGATCTCCGACGGTGCCGCAGCGGTGCTGTGGATGGACGAAGACAAGGCCAAGGCCCTCGGACTGAAGCCGCGGGCGCGGATCGTCAGCCAAGCCCTCGTCGGCGCCGAAACCTACTACCACCTCGACGGACCGGTGCAGTCCACCGCCCGTGTGCTGGAGAAGGCCGGCATGAAGCTCGGCGACATCGACCTGGTCGAGATCAACGAGGCGTTCGCCTCGGTGGTCCTGTCCTGGGCGCAGGTGCACGGCGCCGACATGGACAAGGTCAACGTCAACGGTGGCGCCATCGCCCTGGGCCACCCGGTCGGCAGCACCGGCAGCCGGTTGATCACCACCGCGCTGCACGAGCTCGAGCGCACCGATCAGAGCACCGCCCTGATCACCATGTGTGCCGGCGGTGCGCTGTCGACCGGCACCATCATCGAGCGGATCTAGTGGCTCCTGTGGTCTCCGACGAGGCTCGGATCGCCGCGGCGCGCGCGTACATCGAGGCGCTCGCGAGCCACCGCGCCGATGACGTGCCGTTCGCGCCGGACTGCACTCGCATCGAGTTCGGGGTCAAAACCGGATTCTCTGGAGATCAGTTGCGCCGCAGCCTCAATCGCGGCCCGCAGTACCTCGTCATCAAGTCGGTCAGCGAGCCAGAGTTCAGTGTGAACGGCGATGAGGTCCACGCCCGATTCGAACTCCTCACCAAACCGACGATCGCGGGACGGCGAGTCGCCGCACGTATCGACGAGACGTTTCTGATTCCGGCCGCCGATGGCAAGATCCATCACATTCGGGCGATCGTTCGCCCGTTCATCAAAAGCTAGCCCGAGGAGTTCTTCTTGCCCAAGCCCCGCCCCAAGGCCCTCGACACACCGGCGACTAAGTTCATCATCAAGTGGATGTCAAAAGGGCAGACCGCGCTGTACAAGGTCAGCAAGGGCAAGATCGGCGGCAGTTTCCTCGAAGGTGCGCCGGTGGCGCTGCTGACGACGATCGGGCGCAAGAGCGGTGAGCCGCGCGTCGCGCCGCTGCTCTTCCTCCGCGAGGGCAACCGGGTGGTGTTCGTGGCGTCCCAGGGCGGCAGCGACAAGCACCCGTTGTGGTACCTCAACCTCAAGGCGAACCCGAAGGTGAAGGTCCAGATCAAGGACGAGGTGCTCGAGCTGACCGCGCGCGATGCCACTGAGGCTGAGCGTGCCGAGTACTGGCCCAAGATGACCGCGTTCTACACGGGTTTCGAGGACTACAAGTCCTGGACCGACCGGGTGATCCCGATCGTGATTTGCGATCCGTAAAGCTGGGCAATTTATTGGCGTGAGCCAAGAGTCCCACCCCATCCGCAACTCGAGCGTGCTGGCGAAAGCCATGAAGTACTTCGCCCGAGCCCACATCGCGGTGTATCGCCGCACCAACGGCAAGCTGGGCGCGAAGCTGCTGTGGTTTCCCGCCGCATTGCTGACGACCACCGGCCGCAAGTCGGGCCAGCCGCGCACCACCGCCACGTTGTATCTGCAGGACGGCGAACGCATCGTGCTGCCCGCGTCCTACGGCGGGCGCAACTCGAATCCCGCGTGGTACCTCAATCTGAAGGCCGCCCCGAAGGTCGAGGTTCAGGTGCGCGGCACGGTGCGGGACATGACCGCGCGGGACGCCACCGACGACGAGCGCCGGGTGTACTGGCGCCAGCTGACGCGAATCTACCCGCCGTACAAGGGGTATCAGGACGCCGCAGACCGGCGCATCCCGCTGGTGGTGTGCGAGCCGCTATGAGCCCGCCTCGCGCCGAGCGTGACACCAGCGTCCCGTTCGGCGTCGAGCGTCACTCTGGCGTGACGCTCGACGCGACGGGGACGTCTTAGGCGCCGAAGACCGGCAGCGGAGTGCGCGAGTTGGCGATCAGGTCGCTCACGACCGGGCCGAGCTCGGCGGGATCCCAGCGGGCGCCCTTGTCGATGGTCCCGCCGCGGTTCCAGCCCTCGGCCACCCGGATGATGCCGCCTTCGACCTCGAACACCTGACCGGTGACGTCTTTCGACTCGACGCTGCCGAGCCACACCACCAGAGGCGAGACGTTTTCCGGTGCCATGGCGTCGAAATCGCTGTCCTGGGTGGCCATCATGTCGGCGAACACGGTCTCGGTCATCCGGGTACGGGCCGAGGGCGCAATTGCGTTGACGGTGACGCCGAAGCGTCCCATCTCGGCTGCGGCCACCAGGGTCAGCGCGGCGATACCCGCCTTGGACGCGCTGTAGGTCGCCTGTCCGACGCTGCCCTGCAGGCCGGCACCCGAGCTGGTGTTGATGATGCGGGCATTGAGCGTGTCCGGGCCGGCATTTCCGCTCTTTACCTGCGCGCGCCAGTACGCTCCGGCGTGCTTCATCGTGGCGAAGTGCCCCTTGAGGTGCACGGCGGTGACGGCGTCGAACTCGTCCTCGGTGGCGTTGACGAACATCCGATCCCGCACGATGCCTGCGTTGTTCACCAGCACGTCGAGCCCACCGAAGGCGTCGATGGCGGTCTGGATCAGCGCCTCGGCCTGCGCCCAGTCGGCGACGTTGGAACCGTTGGCGACGGCTTCCCCACCACCGGCGACGATTTCGTCGACCACTCCCTGTGCGGCGCTGCCGCCACCGGCCGGCGAACCGTCGAGCCCGACACCGATGTCGTTGACCACCACGCGCGCGCCTTCAGCGGCGAACGCCAGCGCGTGCGCGCGGCCGATGCCGCCGCCCGCTCCCGTCACGATGACGACACGACCGTCGAGAAGTCCCATTGACGTTGTCTCCTTATTTGATGTCGGCAGTGGTGGTCGACAGGTAGTGCGGCGGTTCCCCGCCACCATGTACCTCCAGCGACGCACCACTGATGTAGGACGCCGCAGGCGAGGCGAGAAACGCTGTGGCCCAACCGATGTCCTCGGGCTTGGCCAGCCGGCCCAGCGGCACGTTCTTGGATATCGCCGCGATGGATTCGGCGTCACCGTAGAAGAGTTCGGACTGTTCGGTCTCGACCATGCCGACGACGACGGAGTTGACGCGGACCTTCGGCGCCCATTCCACGGCGAGCGTGGTCGTCATGCTTTCCATGCCGGCCTTGGCCGCCCCGTAGGCGACGGTACCCGGCGTCGGCCGTCGGCCGCTCACGCTGGTGATGTTGATGATCGAGCCACCGGAGTCCTGGGCTTGCATCACCGCATTGGCATGCTGCGAGACCGACAGCGCACCAAGGAGATTGAGCTCCACGATCTTGGTGCTGAACTTCGCCGAGGCATCGGCCGCGAGTACATAGGGTGAGCCGCCCGCATTGTTGACGACAACGTCGAGGCGCCCATGGTCGGCGACGATCCCGTCGATGAGAGCTTTGACGGCCTCGTCGTCGCGGATGTCGCATGCCCTGAACTCGTACGGCGACCCGTCAACCGGCCGTCGGGCGCACGTGATGACGGTGGCGCCCTGCGCGGCGAAGACGGCGCTGATTCCGGCGCCGACACCTCGCACACCCCCCGTCACCAGGACGACAGAGGCGCTCAATTGCAGGTTGATACCGCTGTCAGCCGCTTCGGTCACTGTGCTAGCGTACCAAGCAAGTGCTTGCTTAGGTATTCACCCCGTCAGGAAGTGGCCCAGGTATCCCGATGACCATCACCACCAGCACCGTCGAACCGGGCATCGTCGCCGTCACGGTGAACTACCCGCCCGTCAACGCGATCCCCTCCCGTGGCTGGTTCGAGCTCGGTGACGCCATCACCGCGGCAGGCCGCGACATGAACACCCACGTGGTGATCCTGCGCGCGGAGGGCCGTGGCTTCAACGCCGGTGTCGACATCAAGGAGATGCAGAACACCGAGGGGTTCACCGCACTGATCGACGCCAACCGCGGGTGCTTCCACGCGTTCCGCGCCGTGTACGAGTGCGAGGTGCCAGTGGTCGCGGCCGTCAACGGATTCTGTGTCGGCGGCGGCATCGGACTGGTCGGCAACTCTGATGTGATCGTCGCTTCCGACGACGCGAAGTTCGGCCTGCCCGAGGTGGAGCGCGGCGCACTGGGCGCGGCCACCCACCTGTCCAGGCTGGTGCCCCAGCACATGATGCGCCGGCTGTTCTTCACCGCCGCGACGGTGAGCGCCGAGACGCTGCACCACTTCGGCTCGGTGCACGAGGTGGTGCCGCGCGCCGATCTCGACGAGGCAGCACTGCGGGTGGCACGCGACATCGCCTCCAAGGACACCCGGGTGATCCGCGCCGCCAAGGAGGCGCTGAACTTCATCGACATCCAGCCGGTCAATGCGCGGTACCGGATGGAGCAGGGCTTCACGTTCGAACTGAACCTGGCCGGCGTCTCCGATAAGCACCGCGACGCATTCGCCGGAACCGACAAGGGATCGAAATAGCATGGCAGACAAGCGGACAACGCTCGAAGAGGCCGTCTCGGTCGTCGAAAGCGGGATGACGATCGGCATCGGCGGCTGGGGCTCCCGGCGCAAGCCGATGGCCCTCGTGCGCGCCTTGTTGCGCACCGACGCCACCGATCTGACCGTCGTCACCTACGGCGGCCCCGACCTCGGTCTGCTGTGCTCGGCAGGCAAGGTCAAGAAGGTGTACTACGGCTTCGTGTCATTGGACTCGCCGCCGTTCTACGACCCGTGGTTCGCCAAGGCCCGCACGACGGGTGCGATCGAGGCACGCGAGATGGACGAGGGCATGCTGCGCTGCGGTCTGCAGGCCGCGGCCCAGCGGCTGCCGTTCCTGCCGATCCGCGCGGGACTGGGCAGTGACGTGCGGGCGTTCTGGGGTGACGAGCTCAAGACCGTCAAATCGCCCTACCCCACCGGTAGTGGCTACGAAGAACTGGTCGCCATGCCCGCACTGAACCTGGACGTCGCGTTGGTGCACCTCAATCTCGGTGACGCACAAGGCAATGCCGCGTACACCGGCATCGACCCGTACTTCGACGACCTGTTCCTGATGTCGGCGCAGAAGCGGGTCATGTCGGTGGAGAAGGTGGTGCCGACCGACGAGCTGGTGAAATCGGTGCCGCCGCAGGCGCTCCTGATCAATCGGATGATGGTCGACACGGTCGTCGAGGCGCCCAATGGTGCGCACTTCACCACGGCCGAGCCGGACTACCGTCGCGACGAGAAGTTCCAGCGGCACTACGCCGAGGCCGCCGCAACCGACGAGACGTGGGCCCAGTTCGTGTCGACCTACCTGTCGGGCAGCGAAGACGATTACCAAGCCGCAGTGCGCAAGTTCAAGGAGGAGCAAGCATGATCTCCGCGTCTCGCGCCGAGGTGTGCGCCGTCGCCTGCGCGGAATTGTTCCGTGACGCAGGCGAAATCATGGTCAGCCCGATGGCCAACATGGTGTCGATCGGTGCAAGGTTGGCCCGGCTGACGTTTTCCCCCGACATCCTGCTGACCGACGGCGAAGCGCGCATCCTCGCCGACACCCCGGCGATGGGCGCCACCGGAGCCATCGAGGGCTGGATGCCGTTCGGCCGCGTCTTCGAGACGCTCGCCTGGGGGCGTCGCCATGTGGTGATGGGCGCCAACCAGATCGACCGCTACGGCAACCAGAACCTGTCCGCCTTCGGTCCGTTGCAGCATCCGACCCGTCAGATGTTCGGCGTGCGCGGCGCTCCGGGTAACACCATCAACCACGCCACCAGCTACTGGGTCGGCAACCATTCCAAGCGGGTGTTCGGCGAGAGCGTCGACATCGTCTCCGGAATCGGCTGGGACAAGGTCGATCCGGACAATCCCGCCTACCGCTTCATGAACGTCTACCGGGTGGTGACCAACCTCGGTGTGTTCGACTTCAACGGACCCGAGCACCAGATGCGAGCGGTGTCACTGCATCCGGGCGTGGCGCCCGAGCAGGTCGCCGAGAACACCTCGTTCGAGGTGCACGGCCTTGGCGAGGCCGAGACCTCCCGCCTGCCCTCCGGCGAGGAGCAGAAGCTGCTGCAAGAAGTCATCGACCCGAAATCTTTGCGGGACAAAGAAGTCCGATGAGCACTTGCGCGAAGAGCAGAGGGCCCCGATGACCGCTCACCTGAAGACCCCGCTGACCGAGCTGATCGGCATCGAACACCCGGTGGTACAGACCGGCATGGGCTGGGTGGCCGGCGCCCGGCTGGTCTCGGCCACGTCCAACGCTGGCGGCCTCGGCATCCTCGCCTCGGCGACGATGACGATCGACGAGCTGGCGGCGGCCATCCGCAAGGTCAAGGCCACCACGGACAAGCCCTTCGGCGTCAACATCCGGGCCGACGGCGCAGACGCCGGCGACCGGGTCGACCTGATGATCCGGGAGGGTGTCAAGGTGGCGTCGTTCGCCCTGGCGCCCAAGCAGGAGCTGATCGCGAAGCTCAAAGAGGCCGGCTCCGTGGTGATTCCGTCGGTCGGCGCGGCCAAGCATGCTCGTAAGGTGGCCGGCTGGGGCGCCGACGCGGTGATCGTGCAGGGCGGCGAGGGCGGCGGCCACACCGGCCCGGTCGCGACCACCTTGCTGCTGCCTTCGGTGCTCGACGCCGTCGACATCCCGGTGATCGCCGCCGGCGGTTTCTTCGACGGACGCGGTCTGGCCGCGGCGCTGTCCTATGGCGCCGCGGGGGTGGCGATGGGAACCCGCTTCCTGCTGACCTCGGATTCGACTGTGCCCGAGGAAATCAAGCAGCGGTACCTCACGGCCGCGCTGGACGGCACCGTGGTGTCCACCCGGGTCGACGGCATGCCGCACCGGGTTCTGCGCACCGAACTCGTCGAGAAACTCGAGAGCGGCTCACCGATCCGCGGTTTCACCGCCGCCGTACGTAATGCGGCCAAGTTCAAGAAGATGTCGCAGATGACGTGGGCGGGGATGATCCGCGACGGCCTGGCGATGCGCCACGGTAAAGACCTCACCTGGTCGCAGGTGCTGATGGCCGCCAATACCCCGATGCTGCTGAAGGCCGGTCTGGTCGAAGGCAACACCGAGGCGGGTGTGCTGGCCTCCGGGCAGGTCGCCGGGATCATCGAGAACCTGCCGTCGTGCGCCGAGCTGGTCGACACCATCGTCACCGACGCCATCAAGCACTTGCAGTCGGCCAACTCCTACATCGTGTAAAGCTATACACTTCATTCTGGTGAAATGAAGCTATAATCTTCATATGTCTGAAGTGAAGGTTATCGCTTCATCGTGGCAGGCGGCTCTGATCGGCGACGTCGTCGACTCCCGCCACGCCGCAGACCGCGCGGACCTGCACCGACGCGTCACCTACGCGCTCGGCGAAGTCGTCGCGGACCCTCCCGCATTCACGGTCGGGGACGAGTTCCAGGGCAGCTATCCGACCGTCGGCGCCGCGATCGACGCCGCGCTGACCGTGCGTTTGGCGCTCGATCCCGACATCGACGTGCGCTTCGGCATCGGCTGGGGCGAGATGACCGTGCTCGACTCCGACACCGGCATTCAGGACGGCCCCGGATGGTGGTCGGCCCGGGAAGCCATCGAGTGGACGGCGGCCGCCCAGCAGCAGCCTGCCCTCGCGACGGTGCGCACCGCCTACCGACGCCACGGCGACACCGGGCCCGACCCCGACGCCGTCAACGCCGCCCTGTTGTGTCGGGACCACCTGCTTGGATCGATGGATGCCCGGTCCCTTCGGCTACTGCGGGGACTGCTCGACCACAAGACGAAGAAGGAACTGGCGGCCATGGAAGGGATCAGCGCATCGGCGGTGTCCCAGCGGACCGCACGCGATGGACTGGATCTGCTGGTGCTGGCTGCCGAACAGCTGAGGGCCGTCCAATGAGCGGCGTCGCCGTGTTCCTGATCGCCGTCGGATGCGCCGACATCGTGCGCAGGCTGACCCAGCGCCGATGGCCGGCCGTCGTCACGGGCCCGGCTGTCGCGGTGCTCACGGCCGGACTGTGCGGGCTGCTGCATCTCGGTGATCTCCTCCTGGTCGGTATCGCCGCGGCGGCGTCGGCGGCGTGGGGACTGTCATGCACCCGTGCCGAACGCGCCGGGGGCCGCTGGCAGGTGGCGCCGCTGGTGTTGTTCGGCGCGATTCTGACGGTGCTGATCCTGCTGTCCGGACTGGGTTCGCCGGTGGCCGGCCCGGTCAAGGCGTGGCTTGAGTGGGCCCCGGTGACCGCGACCGATCCGACCCGAATCCTGTTGGCGCTCGGCGTGATTCTGCTGCAGCTGGTGACCGGTAACCAACTTGTCCGTCTCCTGCTGGGATCGGTGGGCTCGGTCAAGCCCGTCGGCGAGCCGCAGCCATCCGACAAGTTGAAGGGCGGGCGGCTACTCGGCCCGATGGAACGACTCCTGATCCTCGGGCTGGCCCTGGCCGGGCAGCTGGCCGCCGCGACCGCGGTGGTGGCGGCCAAGAGCATCATCCGGTTCCCGGAGATCAACGCTCAAAAGGCCAGGGAGAATGGCGGAATTGGGGCCGGCGGACAGGAGCGCAGCGACCCGGGAATCGGAATCGACGACGTCACCGAGTACTTTCTGGTGGGCAGTTTCGCCAGCTGGATCGTGGCGCTCGGTGGCCTCGCCCTGACCGGTCTCGGTTAGCCGAATCGCCGTCGCGGGACGGCGTCGGCGTCATACGTTGTGCACCATGAAAATGAATGCCGCCATCTTGTGGGATTACGGGCAAGACTGGAGCGTAGAAGAAGTCGAGCTCGATCCGCCGAAGGACGGCGAGGTGCTGGTCTCGTTCGAGGCCACCGGGTTGTGCCATTCAGATCACCACATCCGCGACGGCGATCTGGTCGCGCCCATTCCGTTGATCGGCGGGCATGAAGGCGCGGGAATCGTGCAGGAGGTCGGGCCGGGAGTTCGCGACCTGAAGGTCGGCGATCACATCGTGGCCGCATTCCTGCCCGCGTGCGGACGCTGCCGCTGGTGTGCGACCGGCAAGTCGAACTTGTGCGACATGGGCGCCGAGATCCTCATGGGCCTGCAGCCCGACGGCACCTTCCGCCGGCACGCGCGCGGCCAAGACATCTACGCGGCAATCGGTTTGGGCACCTTCGCCCCCTACGGCACCGTTCCGGAGGCGTCGCTGGTCAAGATCGACGACGACATCCCGTTGAGCCGGGCCTGCCTGCTCGGCTGCGGTGTCACTACCGGCTGGGGTTCGGCGGTCAACACCGCTGACGTGGCGCCGGGTGACACCGTGGTGGTGATCGGTTGCGGCGGCATCGGTAGCGGCGCCATCCAGGGCGCCCGGCTGGCGGGTGCGGAGAAGATCGTCGTGATCGACATCGTGGAGAGCAAGCGGGACAAGGCATTTCTGTTCGGCGCCACCCACTTCGCGACGTCGATCGCGGAAGGCACCGAGTTGGTGCGCGAGCTGACCAAAGGTGTGATGGCCGATTCCGCGCTGCTGACGGTCGGGCTGGTGGAAGGCCAGATGATCAACGACGCACTGGAACTCGTCAGCAAGGGCGGCGCCGTAGTGCTCACCGCGTTGGCGCCGATGACGGACGTGACGCCGGTACTGCCGATGACGATGTTCACGCTCTTCCAGAAGCGGTTACTCGGCAGCCTCTACGGGCAGGCCAACCCGCGCGCCGACATCCCCAAGCTGCTCAGCCTCTACCGCCAGGGCAAGCTCCTGCTCGACGAGACCGTCACCCACGAATACAAGCTGGGCGAGATCAACAACGCCTACGACGACATGCTCGCCGGCCGCAACATCCGTGGAGTCGTCCTGCACGACCACTGACGTCGCGACTGTGCGGTTTCATACGCCGGCCAGCGGCGAGCCGCGTACGAAACCGCACAGTCGACGAAAGTCGTTAGAGCCGTTCGATGATCGTGACGTTGGCGGTGCCGCCGCCTTCGCACATCGTCTGCAGGCCGTAGCGGCCGCCGCGGCGCTCGAGCTCGTTGAGCATGGTGGTGAACAGCTTGGCGCCGGTGGCGCCGAGCGGGTGGCCCAGAGCGATCGCGCCGCCGTTGGGGTTGACTTTCTCCGGGTCGGCCTTGGTCTCCTTGAGCCAGGCCATCACCACCGGCGCGAACGCCTCGTTGATCTCGACGACGTCGATGTCGTCGATCGTCAGGCCGGCCTTGTCCAGTGCGTACTTGGTCGCCGGGATCGGGCCGGTGAGCATGAACACCGGGTCGGCGCCGCGGGCGCTGATGTGGTGGATCCGGGCCCGCGGGGTCAGCTTGTGGTCCTTGACGGCCTGCTCGCTGGCAAGGAGCACCGCGCTGGCGCCGTCGGAAATCTGGCTGGCCATGGCCGCGGTCAGCCGGCCGCCTTCTCGCAGCGTCTTCAGGCTGGCCAGCTTCTCCAGGGTGGACTCGCGTGGGCCTTCGTCGGTGCGGAACTCGCCGACCGGGACGATCTCGTTCTCGAAGTTGCCGTTGCGGATGGCGGCAAAGGCCTTGTCGTGGCTGCCCTTGGAGAACTCCTCCATCTCCTCCCGGGACAGGCCCCACTTCTCGGCGATCATCTCCGCACCGCGGAACTGGGAGATCTCCTGATCACCGTAGCGGTGCAGCCAGTTCTCCGACTCGTTGGTCGGTGAGGTGAAGCCGAACTGCTCGGCGACGGTCATCGCCGACGAGATCGGGATACGGCTCATGTTCTGCATGCCGCCGGCCAGAATGAGGTCTGCGGTGCCCGCCATGATGGCTTGGGCACCAAAGGAAATCGCCTGCTGGCTGGAGCCGCACTGGCGGTCGACGGTCACGCCCGGCACCTCTTCGGGGAACCCGGCCGCCAGCCAGGTGTTGCGGCCGATGTTGCCGGCCTGCGGGCCGATGGTATCCAGGCAACCGACGATCGCGTCCTCCACGGCACCGGGGTCGACGTCGACCCGGTCGAAGATGCCGCGGAACGCCACCACGCCGAGGTCGATGGGATGGACGTGGGCCAGCGAACCGTTGCGCTTGCCGACCGCGGTGCGTACGGCATCGATGACGTATGCCTGTGAAGCGGGGGCCATGTCGATCTCCTTACTTTGCGGCGGCTATTCCGCCGAGGACGATGGAAAGGTATTGGCGACCAACCTCTTCGGCCGTCAGCGGGCCACCCGGCTGATACCAACGCACGGAAACCCACGTGGTATCCCGGATGAACCGGTACACCACGTCGACGTCGATGTCGGGTCGGAAGTAGCCCTGTTCGACGCCGGAGTTGAGCAGGTCGAGCCACATCTTGCGCTGCTCTTTGTTGCGAGCCTCGACGAAATCGAACTGCGGCAGGGTCGTCAGCCGCTTGGCCTCGTCCTGGTAGATCACCACCTGCGCGTGCCGGTCTTCGATCGCCTCGAAGGACGTCATGAACAGACCCTTCAGCCGCTCCAGCGGATTGGGCTCGGTGGTGATGATCTGCTGGTAACGGTCGAACAGCCAGTCCAGGAAGTCGCGCAGGACCTCCTCGACCATCTGCTCCTTGCTCTTGAAGTGGTGATAGAGGCTGCCGGACAAGATGCCCGCCGAGTCGGCGATGTCGCGCACGGTGGTCGCACGCAGGCCGCGCTCGGCGAACATCGTCGCGGCGAGCACCAGAAGCTCGTCGCGACGGCTGACCGGCTGCTCGGTCACGCGCGTTGGCTCGATACCGAAATGACTTCGCCGGTCAGGTAACTCGAATAGTCACTGGCCAGGAACGCGATGGTGGCCGCCACCTCCCACGGCTCGGCGGCGCGGCCGAAGGCCTCGCCCTCCGAGAGCCGGTCGAGCAGGTCGGAGGAGCTGGTCTTCTCCAGGAACTTGTGCCGCGCGATGCTCGGCGAAACGGCGTTGATGCGCACCCCGTATTCGACGGCTTCGATTGCGCTGCACCGGGTCAGCGCCATCACACCGGCCTTGGCGGCGGCGTAGTGCGACTGCGAATGCTGCGCCCGCCACCCGAGGACGCTGGCGTTGTTGACGATCACGCCGCCGTGACCGGCGTCGCGGAAGTACCGCAGCGCCGCGCGGGTCGCCCGCATCGTCGAGGTCAGCGTCACGTTGAGGACCCGGTCCCATTCCTCGTCCGTCACGTCGATGACAGGAGTGGTTCCGCCGAGGCCGGCGTTGTTCACCAGCACGTCGAGGCGGCCCAGCCGCGCGGTGGTGGAGGCGATCAGAGCGTCGACCTGAGCGGTGGACGTGACGTCGCACACCACCGCTTCGACGCGGCCCAGTCCCAATTCGGTCAACTGGTCCCGGGTTTCGCCGAGCCGGCGTTCGTGGTGATCGGAGACGACGACGTCGGCACCTTCGAGCAGCGCGCGGCGCGCCGTCGACGATCCGATACCGGTACCCGCCGCCGCGGTCACGACGACGACCTTGCCGGTCAGCAGGCCGTGGCCCTCGATTTCCTTGGGCACGTCCGACAGTGGCGCCACTAGCCCTTCACCTCTCGAGGAAGGCCGAGCACCCGCTCGGCGATGATGTTGCGCTGGATCTCGTTGGACCCGCCGTAGATTGTGTCAGCCCTGGAGAACAGGAACAGCCGCTGCCACTCGTCGAACTCGCCGCCGTCCAGCAGCAGGCCGGAGCGGCCCTTGACGTCCATCGCCAGCTCGCCGAGATCGCGGTGCCAGTTCGCCCACAGCAGCTTCGACACAGAGTCTTTTCCGGCGGCCTGGCTGGCCCCTTCCACGTCCATGGTCGCCAGCGCGTAGGACCGCATGGTCTGCAGGCCCGCCCACGACCGGGTGAGCCGCTCACGGATCAGCGGATCGTCGATCGCACCGTTGGACTTGGCGAGCTCGGCGACACCGGAAAGCTCACGGGCATAACGGATCTGCTGACCGAGCGTGGACACGCCACGCTCGAACGTCAGCAACCCCATCGCCACCCGCCAGCCGTCGCCCGGCTCGCCCACCACCAGGTCCGCGTCGGCGCGGGCATCGGTGAAGAACACCTCGTTGAACTCCGAGTCGCCAGTCAGCTGAATGATCGGGCGGATCTCCACGCCCGGCTGATCCAGCGGCACCAGCAGGAAGGACAGGCCGGCGTGGCGCTTGGAGCCCTTTTCCGTGCGAACGACCACGAAGCACCACTGCGCCCAGTGCGCCAGCGATGTCCAGACCTTCTGCCCGTTGATGATCCACTGGTCACCGTCGAGGACTGCGGAAGTCGCGACGTTGGCCAAGTCACTACCGGCGCCGGGCTCGGAGTAGCCCTGACTCCACAGCTCGGTGACGTCGAGGATCTTCGGCAGGAACCGCTGCTGCTGTTCGGGCGTACCGAACGCGATCAGCGTCGGCCCGAGCAGTTCCTCACCGAGGTGGTTGACCTTGTCCGGGGCGTCGGCCTTGGCGTACTCCTCGTAGAACGCCACCCGATGGGCCACCGACAAACCGCGACCGCCGTGCTCGACCGGCCAGCCCAGGCAGGTCAGGCCTGCTGCGGCGAGATGCCGGTTCCAGGCCAGTCGCTCCTCGAAGGCTTCGTGCTCGCGTCCCGGGCCGCCGAGGCCCTTGAGCGCGGCGTATTCACCGACGAGATTGCCGGCCAGCCACTCGCGGACCTCCGCCCGGAACTCCTCGACCGTGATCACCCTTGTAGGCTAACCTACCAAGCACTTGCTTTGTTAGCCCGGGACCGATGCACCGGGTATCAGGCCTTGAGGAGTCTCGATGACGAGCGCCCCGCGCACCACACCCGCGGTGCTGGACCGGATGGCACTCGATTTCGCCAACCACGATGCACTGATCACCGACGACCGCTCGTTCACCTTCGCCGAATTGCGTGAGGAGGTTCGCCGGGCGGCCGCCGCGATCATCGGGCTGGGCGTGCGACCCGGCGACAAGATCGCGATCTGGTCACCGAACACGTGGCACTGGGTGATCGCCTGCCTGGCCACGCAGTACGCCGGTGCGGTGATGGTGCCGCTGAACACGCGTTATACCGCTGACGAGGCCTCCGACATCCTGGCCCGGACACACGCACCGCTGCTGTTCGGCATGGGACGGTTCCTGGGCGCCGACCGGGTTGGTGATCTCGACCTCGCCGCTCTGCCGGACCTCCACCACGTCGTGCGCATCCCGATCGACGAGGCAGACGGCACCTGGGACGAGTTCCTCGCCGGCCCGCAGGTGCCGCTGTCGGAGGTCGACGCCCGGGCGGCGGCGGTACGCCCCGACGACCCGTCCGACGTGCTGTTCACTTCGGGCACCACCGGCCGCAGCAAAGGTGTGCTCTGCGCGCACCGGCAGTCACTGGCCGCCCCCGCGGCGTGGGCCGAGTGCGGCCAGCTCACCAGCGCCGACCGCTATCTGTGCATCAACCCGTTCTTCCACAACTTCGGCTACAAGGCCGGCATCCTCGCCTGCCTACAGACCGGCGCGACCCTGATCCCTCAGCTCACATTCGACCCCGAGCAGGCCATGCGGGTGATCGCCGAGAAGCGCATCACCGTGGTGCCCGGGCCGCCGACCATCTTCCAGACGCTGCTGGATCACCCGACTCGCAAGCAGTACGACCTGAGCTCACTTCGGTTCGCGGTGACCGGCGCGGCGACGGTGCCCGTCGTGCTGATCGAACGCATGCAGGCCGAGCTGGACTTCGACATCGTGCTGACCGCATACGGGCTGACCGAGGCCAACGGCTTCGGCACCATGTGCCGCGCCGACGACGACGCCGTCACCGTGGCCACCACCTGCGGGCGGCCGATCGCGGATTTCGAGCTGCGCATCGACTCCCCGGATTCTGACAACGGTGCCGGCGAAGTGCTGCTGCGCGGACCCAACGTGATGCTCGGCTATCTCGACGATCCGGCGGCGACGGCGGCCGCGATCGACAGCGACGGCTGGCTGCACACCGGTGACGTCGGCACCGTCGACGAGGCAGGCAACCTGCGAATCACCGACCGGCTCAAGGACATGTACATCTGCGGCGGTTTCAACGTCTACCCCGCCGAGATCGAGCAGGTCCTGGCCCGACTCGACGGAGTCGCCGACGCCGCCGTGATCGGCGTGCCCGACGAACGCCTCGGTGAGGTCGGGCGGGCGTTCATCGTGCGCCGGCCGGACAGCGACCTCGACGAGCAGGCCGTGATCGATTACACCCGCAAGCACCTGGCGAATTTCAAGACCCCGCGCTCGGTGGTGTTCGTGGAAGCACTGCCACGAAACCCCGGCGGCAAAGTGGTCAAACCCACACTGCGAGAGATGGTTTGATGGACCTGCACTACGACGACGCGACCGAAGAGTTCCGCACCGAGGTGCGGGACTTCCTGGCGGCCAACAAAGACTCGTTCCCGACGAAGTCCTACGACAACGCCGAAGGGTTCGAGCAGCACCGGCGCTGGGATCGCATCCTGTTCGACGCAGGCCTGTCGGTGGTGACCTGGCCGGAGAAATACGGCGGCCGCGACGCCACGCTGCTGCAATGGGTGGCCTACGAGGAGGAGTACTTCCGGGCCGGCGCGCCGGGACGCGCCAGCGCCAACGGCACCTCCATGCTGGGGCCGACCCTGTTCGCGCACGGCACCGAAGAACAACTGGACCGTGTCTTGCCGAAAATGGCGAGCGGCGAAGAGATCTGGGCGCAGGCTTGGTCGGAGCCGGAGTCCGGGAGCGACCTGGCGTCGCTCCGGTCCACGGCCACCCAGACCGACGGCGGCTGGCTGCTGAACGGCCAGAAGATCTGGAGCAGCCGCGCGCCGTTCGGTGACCGCGCCTTCGGCCTGTTCCGGTCCGATCCGAGCGCCGAGCGTCATCGCGGGCTGACCTACTTCATGTTCGACCTGAGGGCCGAGGGTGTGACGGTACGCCCCATCGCGCAGCTCGGCGGCGACACCGGCTTCGGAGAAGTGTTCCTGGACAACGTCTTCGTGCCCGACACTGACGTCATCGGTGCTGTGCACGACGGCTGGCGTGCCGCGATGAGTACGTCGAGCAACGAACGCGGCATGTCACTGCGCAGCCCGGCGCGGTTCCTCGCACCGGCCGAGCGTCTGGTGTCGGAGTGGCACGACCGTGGCGCCGACTCGGCGTTCGCCGACCGGGTGGCAGATGCCTGGATCAAGGCGCAGGCCTACCGGTTGCACACATTCGGCACCGTGACCCGGATCGCCGCCGGCGGCGAACTGGGCGCCGAGTCGTCGGTGACCAAGGTGTTCTGGTCGGACCTCGACGTCGCACTGCACCAGACGGCACTAGAGCTCCGCGGCGCTGACGCCGAGCTGACCGACTCCTGGACCGAGGGCCTGCTGTTCGCATTGGGCGGTCCGATTTACGCCGGCACCAACGAGATTCAGCGCAACATCATCGCCGAGCGTCTGCTCGGGCTGCCCCGAGAAAGCTCAGCGAGCGCAGGAGCGAAGAAATGAAATTCGCACTCGACGAACAGCAGCGGGACTTCGCCGCCAGTATCGACGCCGCACTGGGCGCCGCCGACGTCCCCGGCGCGGTCCGGGCATGGGCCAAGGGCGACACCGCACCCGCACGCAAAGTGTGGTCCGCGCTGACCGACCTCGGTGTGACCGCACTCGCCGTTGCCGAGAAGTACGACGGCATCGAAGCGCACCCCGTCGACCTGGTGGTCGCCCTGGAGCGACTCGGCCGCTGGAACGTTCCCGGCCCGGTCACGGAATCCATTGCGGTGGCGCCGGTTCTGCTCGCTGACGACGACCGGTCGGCCGCTCTGGCGGCCGGCGAGCTGATCGCCACGGTGGCCTTGCCGCCGTCGGTGCCCCGAGCGGTCAACGCCGACTTCGCCGGACTGACCTTGCTGGCGCAGGACGGTCAGGTCGGTGATGCCACCGTCGGGGACGGGCACGAGTCCGTCGACCCCAGCCGCACCCTCTTCGACGTCACCGCCGCAGACACCCGCGACGCCGACGTGGCACTGGCATTCGAGTACGGCGCCCTGGCGACCGCCGCGCAACTGGTCGGCGCCGCGCAGGCGATGCTGGACATGTCGGTCGAATATGCCAAGCAGCGCAGCCAATTCGGCCGCATCATCGGCAGCTACCAGGCGATCAAGCACAAGCTCGCCGACGTGCACATCGCGGTGGAGCTGGCCCGGCCCCTGGTCTACGGCGCGGCACTGTCGCTGGCCGACGGATCCCCTGACACCGCACGCGATGTCAGCGCAGCCAAAGCGGCCGCCTCGGACGCCGCTCTGGTGGCGGCGCGGTCCTCGCTCCAGACCCACGGCGCAATCGGTTTCACCTCCGAACATGACCTGTCACTGTGGCTGCTGCGGGCGCAGGCGCTGCACTCGGCGTGGGGGGATCCGACCACCCATCGTCGTCGAGTGCTGGAGGCGCTGGCATGACATCCACCGAAGAACGGCAGATGCTGCGCGAGACCGTCGCGGCGCTGACCGACAAGCACGCATCGCCCGCCGCGGTGCGCGCCGCCATGGAGTCCGATCACGGCTACGACGCGTCGTTGTGGTCCATGCTGTGTGAACAGGTCGGCGTCGCCGCTCTGGTGGTGCCGGAGGAACTCGGCGGTGCCGGCGGGGAATTGGCCGATGCTGCAGCGGTTCTCGAGGAGCTCGGTCGCGGCCTGGTCCCGACGCCGCTGTTGGGAACGACGCTGGCCGAGCTGGGTCTGCTCGCCGCGGACGAACCCGACACCGACGCACTCGAGCAGCTCGCCGCGGGTGAGTCCGTCGGCGCCGTGGTGTTCGATCCCGGCTATGTGGTGAACGGTGACATCGCTGATGTGGTGGTCGGCGTCGACAGCGGTTCACTAACCCGCTGGAGCGAGGTCACCGCTGAAGCGGTGACGACCATGGACCCGACCCGCCGGCTGGCGCGCGTGTCCGCCGGATCCACCACGGCGATCGGCACGGATCCCGGCCTGGCCGACACCGCGGCCATCCTGCTCGCAGCAGAGCAGATCGGCGCGGCCACACGCTGCCTGGAACTCACTGTCGACTACACCAAGGAACGCGTGCAGTTCGGCAGGCCCATCGGCAGCTTCCAGGCGCTCAAACACCGGATGGCCGATCTGTACGTCGCGGTGCAGTCAGCCCGTGCCGTCGTCGACGATGCCATTGCCGCACCGTCGCCGACATCGGCAGCACTGGCCCGCCTGGCGGCCACCGAGGCGTTCACCAAGGTCGCCGGCGAAGCGATCCAACTGCACGGCGGAATCGCGATCACCTGGGAGCACGACATCCAGCTGTACTTCAAGCGCGCGCACGGCAGCGCCCAGCTGCTCGGTCCGGTGTCGGACCAATTGCGCCAGCTCGAATCACAGGTGTTCTAGCCTAGGCACCATGCCGACTGGTTCCGTCGAGGATCTTCCCCGACCGATCGGCTATGTCCTGGGCGGCGGCGGCAGCCTTGGCGCTATCCAGGTCGGCATGCTGCAGGCGCTCAGTGAGCGCGATGTCCAGCCCGACCTGGTGGCAGGTACCTCCGTGGGCTCGATCAATGGGGCGGTGCTGGCGTCTGATCCGAACGGTGCCGCGAATCGGCTCTCCCACGCCTGGGCACGTATGACACGGGAGAAGGTGTTCCCGGGTGGCCTCATCGCCCAGGCGCTGATGCTGCAGCGAGTCAAGACACACCTGTTTCCCAACACCGGCCTGGCCGAGATGATCGCTGAATTCCTTGGTGCCACAGCAGAATTTGCCGACCTCGAGCTTCCGTTCGCAGCCGTCACGATGAATGTCGCGACGGCACAACCGCACGTGCTGCGTGAGGGTCTACTGCTGCCCGCCCTGTTGGCGAGTGCCGCTATCCCGGGAATCTACCCGCCGGTGGAACACGACGGCCTGCGCCTCTACGACGGCGGAGTGGTTGCCAACGTACCCATGCGGCAGGCGGTCGCCATGGGAGCACGCTCGCTCATCGTGCTCGACTGCTTCTTCCCCGGCCAGCTGCCTGGGTCGACCGACACCATCGCCGACATCCTGCTCTACACGGCGTTGGTCACCACGCGCTCGCAGGCGGTGGCGGAGGCTGCCCTCGTTGCCGCGGAGCTGCCCGTGGTGTATCTGCCCGGGCCCACGCCCAGGCTCATCTCGCCGCTCGACTTCACGCATACGACCGAGCTGATCGAGGACGCCTACACGTCCTCGCGACTGTTTCTGGACAACCTCCAGATCAGCGGGCGCGGGCTGTACGGTCAGCACCCGCCGGAGGCGGTGTTCTAGCCTGACTCAGGTGAACAACCGCGTTGCCCTGCGAGCCGGTATCCCACCGTTCTATGTGATGGACGTGTGGCTGGCCGCCGCGGAGCGCCAGCGCACCCATGGTGATCTGGTGAACCTGTCAGCCGGTCAACCCAGCGTCGGAGCTCCGGAACCGGTGCGCGCGGCCGCGGCGGCCGCTCTGGAGGCCAACCAGCTTGGCTACACCGTCGCCCTGGGCATCCCGGAGCTACGGCAGGCGATCGCCGGATCCTATGCGGACCGCTACGGCGTGGACGTCAGCGCCGACGACGTGGTGGTGACCACCGGATCTTCCGGCGGGTTCCTGCTGGCATTCCTGGCATGTTTCGACGCCGGCGACCGCGTGGCCATCGCCAGCCCCGGCTACCCCTGCTATCGCAACATCCTGTCCGCTCTGGGATGCGAGGTGGTGGAGATCCCGTGCGGGCCAGAGACACGATTCCAGCCGACGGTGCAGATGCTGGCCGAACTGGATCCGCCGGTGCAGGGTGTGATCGTCGCCAGCCCGGCCAACCCGACCGGCACAGTGATCCCGCCCGATGAGCTCGCGGCGATCGCCACCTGGTGCGACCAGACCGGGGCCCGGCTGATCAGCGACGAGGTGTACCACGGGCTGCTCTACCCCGGCGCACCGGAGACGTCGTGCGCCTGGCAGACGTCACGCAATGCCGTTGTGGCGAACAGCTTTTCAAAGTATTTCGCGATGACGGGCTGGCGGCTGGGCTGGCTGCTGGTACCGCAGGAGCTGCGTCGCGCGGTGGATTGCCTCACCGGGAACTTCACCATCTGCCCGCCGGTGCTCCCGCAGTACGCGGCGGTGGCGGCCTTCACGCCGGAGGCCATCACCGAAGCGGAAGGCCATCTGCACCACTATGCCGCCAACCGGGAGAAGCTGCTGACGGGCCTGCGCGACATCGGCCTGACCCGGCTGGCGCCCACCGACGGGGCGTTCTACGTCTATGCCGATGTCTCGAACTACACCTCGGACTCGTTGCGGTTCTGCGAAAAGCTCTTGGCTGACACCGGATTGGCGATCGCCCCGGGGGTCGACTTCGACACCGTGCGTGGCGGGTCGTTCGTACGGTTGTCGTTCGCCGGGCCGTCGAGCGACATCGACGAGGCGCTGCGCCGGCTGGGACCGTGGCTCAGGAGCCGATAACTCAGCGGGCGCTCCAGCCGCCGTCCATCGTGTAGGACGCGCCGGTCACCATCGCCGCGGCGGGCGATGCCAGCCAGCCCACCAGATCGGCAACCTCTTCGGGTTCGACCAGCCGCTTGATCGCGCTCTCACTGAGCAGGATCGTCTCCAGCACTTCCTGCTCGTCGATGCCGTGGGTGCGGGCCTGGTCGGCAATCTGCTTGGTCACCAACGGAGTTCGCACATACCCCGGGTTGACGCAGTTGCTGGTCACGCCGTGCGGACCGCCTTCCAGTGCGGTCACCTTGGACAGTCCCTCCAGCGCGTGTTTGGCCGTCACGTAGGCGACCTTGAACTCCGAGGCGCGCAACCCGTGGATGGAGGAGATGTTGATGATCCGGCCAAACCCGCGCTCGTACATCCCCGGCAACACGGCACGCACCAACAGAAACGGCGCCTCCACCATCAGTGCGAGCAGCGTCCGGAATTTGTCCGGCGGATAGTCGACGATCGCATCGATGACCTGCATGCCCGCGTTGTTGACCAGGATGTCGAAGTCCAGGTGCAGCTCCTCCAACGCTGTGACGTCGAGAAGGTCTACCTCCCAGGCCTTTCCGCCGATCTCGTTGGCCAGTGCGGCGGCCCCGGCACCGTCGATGTCGGCGACGGTGACTTTCGCGCCGCGGGCGGCCAGCTCACGTGCGCACGCCGCACCGATGCCACTGGCCGCCCCGGTCACCAGAGCAGAACGTCCCTCGGTTGCCCTCACGTCAGCGCCGCCGCGGATGCCGGCCGGCTATCGCGCTGGGCGTCGGCGGTGTCGACATCGGCCAGGTCGATACCCTTGGTCTCTCGGGTGAACGCCAGCGCGACCAGGGTTATCACCGCGGCGGCGGCCAGATAGATCGCGATCGGCACCGCCGACTTGTAGGTCTCCAACAACTTGACCGCGATGATCGGCGCCAGCGACCCCGCGAAGATGGCGGTGACCTGATAGCCAAGGGACACACCAGAATACCGCATCCGGGTCGGGAACATCTCGGCCATCAGTGCCGGCTGAGGTGCATACATCAGCGCATGGATGACCAAACCGAGGATGATCGAGCTCATGATCAGCAGGTAGTGCCCGCTGTTCATCATCGGGAAGGCGAAGAAGCCCCACGCGCCGGCACCGAGCGCACCGATCAGATAGACGGGTTTGCGCCCGAGGCGGTCCGACAACCTGCCGGCGTATGGGATCACCACGAAATGGACGGCGTGCGCGGCCAACAGCCACCACAGAATGTCGCTCGTGTCGGCGTGCACCTGCACCTTGAGATAGGTGATCGAGAAGGTGACCACCAGGTAGTACATGATGTTCTCCGCGACCCGGAGCCCCATCGCGGTGAAAACCCCACGCGGGTAACGCTTGACGACCTCGACGACGCCGTACGAGCTCGCCTTGATCTGTTCTGCTTCCTGCTGGGCCGCCACGAAGATCGGGGCGTCGGTGACCTTGGTCCGGATGTAGTAGCCGATCAGCACCACCACCGCCGACAGCCAGAATCCGACCCGCCATCCCCAGGACAGGAACGCGGTTTCGGACAGCGTGGTGGTCAACGTCAGCAGCACCACCGTGGCGAGGATATTGCCCACCGGGACACCGGCTTGCGGCCAGCTGGCCCAGAATCCGCGCTCCCGACTCGGACTGTGTTCGGCGACCAGCAGCACTGCGCCGCCCCACTCCCCGCCCACGGCGAAGCCCTGAAGGAAGCGCAGCACCACCAGAAGCGCAGGCGCCCAATAGCCGATCTGCCCGAAGGTCGGCAGGCAGCCCATCAAGAATGTCGACGCACCGACGAGCACCAGGCTGAACTGCAGGAGTTTCTTGCGGCCGTGCTTGTCACCGAAATGGCCGAACACGATTCCACCGAGCGGTCGCGCGGCGAAGCCGACGGCATAGGTGATGAACGCTGCGAGGATCGCATCGAGGTCGCTGGTCCCCTTGGCGAAGAAGATCTTGTTGAAGACCAGGGTGGCCGCCGTGCCGTAGAGGAAGAACTCGTACCACTCGACGACGGTGCCCGCCATCGAGGCGGCGACCACCTTGCGAAGGCCGCTCGTCACATTGGTCGCGCTCATCTGTCCCTCCTCGGTAACTCAATGCCCCCATGTGACGGCAGCCACACGTGGATGAGTATTCGCGCACGCCATATCGCGCTCAATGCCAAAATATGCAGGAGCGGTCTGCGATTATGCAGATATGCCCGATTCGTCCGCGCCGAGGCCGAGCGCCGACGATCTGCTCATTCTGTTGGCCGTCGGTCGGTCCGGGCGGTTCGTGACGGCCGCCGAAGAACTGGGCCTCAACCACACCACGATCTCGCGGCGGATGACCGCCCTGGAGCAGACCTTGGGCGGACGGGTGCTGGGGCGAGGCACCGGTGGATGGGAGTTGACCGACCTGGGCCGCGAAGCTCTGGTCGCAGCCGAGACCATCGAGTCGGCGGTACGGGCACTGGCAACGGGCCCCGACGGATCCCGCTCACTGGAAGGGGTGGTTCGGCTGTCGGCGACAGACGGGTTCAGCGCCTACATCGCCGCCCCGGCCGCGGCCCGGATGCAGCGCCGGCACCCCCGCGTCACCGTCGAGATCGTCACCGCGACGCGGCGCGCGTCGCAACAGCGGTCCGGCCTCGACATCGAGGTGGTGGTCGGCGAGCCGCGGGTGCGCCGCGCCGTCGCCACGCGACTCGGCGACTACCGGCTCGGGCTCTACGGATCACCCGACTATCTGTCCCAGCACGGCTCCCCCGCCACCGTCGCCGAGCTGGCGCGCCACCGGCTGGTGTATTTCATCGATTCCATGCTGCAGGTCGACGATCTGGACCTGGCGTCGAGTTTCGTTCCGGCGATGCAGGAATCGGTGACGTCGACCAACGTCTTCGTCCACGTCGAGGCGACCCGGGCGGCCGCCGGCCTGGGACTGCTGCCCTGCTTCATGGCCGAACGCCACGGCGACCTGGTTCGGGTTTTGCCCGATGAGGTGGCCGTCGACCTGAGCTACTGGCTGGTGGCGCGGGAGGAGACCTTGCGCAGGCCGGAGGTTGGGGCGCTGGTCGAGGTGATCACGGGTCGCATGCGCGAGATGGCCGGCGCACTGACCGGAACCGACGCGCGCTGAGCGTAAATATTGCGATGGTCCGCCGCAGCTGGTGGGCTCAGGCCATGCCCTTCATCCACCATGACCGCGGCCGTGCCTACTACCGGCACTGGGCCGCCGACCATCCGCACGCGGCGGTCATCTTCCTGCACGGGTTCGGCGAGCACACCGGCGTCTACCACCGCCTGGGCTTCGCCCTCAACGAATCCGGCATCGACTTGTGGGCCGTCGATCAATTCGGCCACGGGCTCTCACCGGGCGAGCGCGGCGACTTCGGGTCGATCGAGGACAGCTCGGCGCTGGCCGATTCGCTCACCGAACTGGCCCGGCAGCAGACGCCGGGGATCCCCCTGATCGCCCAGGGCCATTCGTTCGGCTCGGTGGTCACGCTGTTCCGACTTCTGAAGGATCCGAAACAACATGCGGCGGCGGTGATTTCGGGGTCTCCCCTGGTTCCGGTCCCCGAGCTGCTCGGCGGCGATGCGGTCGAGCTCGACCCGGGCTGGCTGTCTGGCGACCCGTTCTACCTGGACTCGCTGGAGAACGATCCGTTGGCGTTCGTCGACGCCGACGGCGGCACCCTGGCACGCGAACTAGACCGGGCCTGGGACCATTTCGGCGCCGAGCTGCCCAAGCTGGCCGTCCCGACGCTGGCCATCCACGGCGAACTCGATCCGATCGCCCCGGTGAGCGCACTGCGCGCCTACGCCGAGCAGATCGAACACTTGAGGCTGCACGAGTTCCCGGGTGCGCATCACGACATCCTGAACGAAACGGTTCACCGGGAGGTGGCGGCGACGATCGTCGACTTCATCGACGAACAGCGCTAAAGCCAGGTGTCCGTCGTCGTGGTGGTGAGGAACGCGTCGAGGTCGTCGCGCCACTGCGCCGGGCTGTTCTTGTCCGGCTCGATGCCGGTGTACTCGCCGCGGTAGAACAGCAGCGGTCGCGGCTTCTTCTTCGGCACTTCGGACAGCGAGTGCACGGCACCGAACACCACGAAGTGGTCGCCGCCGTCGTGCACCGAATGCACGGTGCAGTCGATGTGGGCCAGCGTCCCGTCAATCACCGGTGAGCCGAGCTGGCTTGGACTCCAGTCGATCCCGCCGAACTTGTCCGGTTCCCTCGACCCGAACCGGGCCGACACGTCCTTCTGGTTCTCGTGCAGGACGTTGACGCAGAACTTGCCACTGGCCTCGATGGCCGCCCAGGACCGGGACAGCTTGGTCGGGCAGAACAGCACCAGCGGCGGTTCGAGCGACAGCGCCGCGAACGACTGGCAGGCGAAGCCGACCGGAGTGTCCTCATGCACGGTCGTGATGATCGTGATGCCGGTACAGAACTGCCCGAGCACATGGCGGAACGTGCGGGGGTCGATCTCCGGGGACGCCATCGGCTACTTGAACCCGACGGAGAAGTCGTGGCCCCACAGGCTGACCGCGGTGCTCTCCCGGGCGATCCAGTCGTGATCGTCGACTTCGAGCCCCTCACAACCGAATTCGACGTCGAACCCACCGGGGGTCTTCACGTAGAAGGACAGCATCTTGTCGTTGGTGTGCCTGCCGAGCGTGGCCGACATCTTCACCTTGCGGCGCAACGCACGATCCAGGCACAGGCCGACGTCGTCGGAGTTCTCCACCTCGACCATCAGGTGCACGATGCCGGTCGGGTTGGGCATCGGCATGAAGGCCAGCGCATGGTGGCGGGGGTTGCAGCCGTAGAACCGCAGCCAGACCGGGTCCCCGTCAGCGGGGCGACCGGCGATCTGCGGGGGCAGGCTCATCGAATCCCGCAGTTTGAAGCCGAGCACGTCCTGATAGAACGCCTGCGCCGCGGCATCGTCGTCACAGGTCAGCACAACATGGCCGAGACCCTGCTCGGCGGTGACGAACTTGTGGCCGTACGGGCTGACGAACCGGCGACCGAGGTAATGCGCACCGTGGAACGCCTCCAGGGTGTTGCCCGCGGGATCGGAGAACCGGATCAGTCCCTCGACACGCCGCTCGGACTTCTCCTCGCGGGTGCCTTCGGCGAACTCGACGCCCGCCTTGGCCAGGGTCTCGCGCAGATTCTGCAGCGCGGGCGCATCGGCGACCTCCCAGCCGGATACCAGCAGCCGGTCCCGCTCGCCGGGCACGATCACCAGCCGGGCGGCGAACTCGTCCATGCGGAGGTAGAGCGCGTCGGGGATGGCCCCGTCGCCTTCCACCATGCCGAGCACCTTGGTTCCGAAATCCCGCCAGGCCGCCACGTCGGTGGCCTCAATCCGCATATAGCCGAGGGCTTTCAGCGTCATACTCCACCTCCGAGATAGTCGATCGTCAGGGTTGTTGAACCGGTTACACCATCGTGTCGCCGAGGGGCAGCCCGAATGCCTGGTTGCCGAACATCACATAGGCGCGTTCGGCGTCGTTGGCTGCGTGCACCCGACCGGCGTGCGCGTCACGCCAAAACCGTTGCAGCGGTGTGTCGGTGCCCAGTGCCGTGGCCCCCGCACTCTCGAACAGGCGGTCGACGGACGCGATCGCCCGCTGCGTGGCCCGCACCTGGTCGCGGCGGGCCTTTGCCCGAAGCTCCAGCGGGATGTCCTGACCGTCGAGCAGCAGCTTGTACTCGGTGGCAAGGTTGCCCGACAGCTGGGTCCAGGCCGCGTCGATATCACTGGACGCCTCGGCGATGCGGACCTTGGCAAACGGATCGTCCTTGGCCTTCTCACCGGCGTAGGCGGCGCGTACCCGCTTGCCCTGGTGCTCGACGTGGGCGGCATAGGCGCCGTACGCCATGCCGACGATCGGAGTGGAGATCGTCGTGGGATGCATGGTGCCCCAGGGCATCTTGTACACCGGCGCGGTGTTGGTCTGCAGCCCCGGCGACGCCAGGTCACCCATCGCCTTGAACGAGGTGAACCGGTGGCGGGGGACGAACACGTCCTTCATCACCAGGGTGTTGCTACCGGTTCCCTTCAGGCCCACCACATGCCAGTCGTCCTCGATGTGGTAGTCGCTGATCGGGACCAGGAAGCTGCCGAAGTCGACCGGCCTGCCGTCCTTGATCACCGGGCCACCGACGAACGTCCAGGTGGCGTGATCGCAACCCGACGACCAGTGCCAGGCGCCGTTGACGATGTAGCCGTCGCCGGCCTCTGTCACCACGCCGGCGCCCATCGGGGCGTACGACGAGGAGATCCGGACCGTGGGGTCGGCACTCCAGACGTCTTCCTGGGCCTGCTGGTCGAAGTGCGCGAGATGCCAGTTGTGCACGCCGAGGATGCCGGCCACCCAGCCGGTGGAACCGCAGGCGCTGGCCAGCCGTCGCACCGCCTCGTAGAACAACGTCGGGTCGCTCTGCAGGCCGCCCCACTGCTCGGGCTGCAGAAGCTTGAAGAAGCCGACCTCGTCCAGCTCGGCGATCGTGGCCTCGGGAATGCGACGCAGGTCTTCGGTCTCCTGCGCGCGCTCGCGAAGCTTGGGCAACAGTTCATCGATGCCGGTGAGAACTGCGTTCGCGTCACGCTGTTGAATGGACGTCACTGCATGCCTCCCAGAGAGTGGATCTGGACCCAAGACTAGAACACGTTACGATTTGTGTCGAGCAGGGCGAGCCTGCGGCTGGTAGCGATATGGAAAGCGATTTCTGTAACCTGTTCTAGTTAGGCGGAGGGAAGGCTGAAGACCGTGACGCAGGTTCCACCCGACGAGCCGCTGGGCAGCCACGTGCTCGAGTTGGAAGTGACCGACGTAGTCGACGAAACCGACGACTCGCGATCGCTGGTGTTCGGCGTGCCCGCCGGTTCCGACATCCCAGCTGACCGGCTGCGCTACGCGCCCGGGCAGTTCCTGACCCTGCGCATCCCCAGCGACCGGACGGGTTCGGTGGCGCGCTGCTATTCGCTGTGCAGCTCGCCGTTCACCGACGACGCCCTGACAGTGACCGTCAAACGCACCGCCGACGGCTACGCATCGAACTGGTTGTGCGACCACGCCCACCGGGGCATGAAGATCCACGTGCTCGCGCCGTCTGGCACCTTCGTGCCCAAGACCCTGGACACCGATTTCCTGCTGATCGCGGCGGGCAGCGGGATCACCCCGATGCTGGCCATCTGCAAGTCAGCTTTATCGGAAGGAGGTGGCCAGGTGACGCTGATCTACGCCAACCGAGACGAGCGTTCCGTCATCTTCGCCAGCACGCTGCGTGACCTGGCCGCCAAATATCCCGACCGGCTGACGGTCGTGCACTGGCTGGAGTCGGTGCAGGGACTGCCCAGCACCTCGGCGCTGAGCAACGTGATGGCGCCCTACACCGACCGGCAGGCGTTCATCTGCGGGCCGGGGCCGTTCATGCAGGCCGTCGAACAAGCGCTGGACTCGTTGCAGGTGCCGGCCAAGCAGGTGCACATCGAGGTGTTCCGCTCACTGGACACCGATCCCTTCGCCGCGGTGACGATCACCGACGACAGCGACGAACCGCCGGCGGAAGCCGTCGTCGAACTCGACGGGCAGACCCACACCGTGTCGTGGCCGCGCAGCGCCAAGCTGCTCGACATCCTCCTCGACAAGGGACTCGACGTACCGTTCTCCTGCCGTGAGGGGCACTGCGGGGCATGCGCGGTGGTCAAGCGCAGCGGTGACGTGGAGATGGACATCAACGACGTCCTGGAGCCCAGCGACATCGACGAAGGCCTGATCCTGGCCTGCCAGGCGCGGCCGATCTCCGATTCGGTCGAAGTCACGTACGACGAATAGCACGGCGTGCCGCGGATGAATCCGCACACTCGCACAACGTTTCCTGGCTAGCGCGGCAGGCCCAGCAGCCGTTCGCCGGCCATGGTGAGCAGGATCTGCTCGGTGCCACCGGCGATCGTCAGGCACCTGGTGTTGAGGAAGTCGTGGACGAATCCGTCGACGGTGAGGCCGCCCGACTCGGACAGCTCCTGCCGGAACTCGGCCAGCGCCTGACGGTGCCGAACACCAATCAGCTTGCGCGCGCTGGCTTCTGCGCTGGTGTCCTGTCCGCTGACCGCCAGCTGCGCGATACGTTGATCGAGCAGCGAGCCCGCCTGCGCGGACAGGATCAGCTTGGCCGTCTGGTCCTGCAGCGCGGTGTCGAGTTCACGCGCGGCGACCGAGCGCAGCATCTCCTCCACCGGATTGCCCAGCGCGGTGCCCTGCGCCATCGCGACCCGCTCGTTGGCCAGCGTGGTGCGGGCCAGCCGCCAGCCGTCGTTGACCGTGCCGACCACCATGTCGTCGGGCACGAAGACGTCGTCGAAGAAGACCTCGTTGAAGAGCTCGTCGCCGGTGATCTCCCGCAGCGGCCGCACCACGATCCCGGGCGAGCGCATGTCGATCAGGAAGTACGTGATGCCTTTATGTTTGGGAGCGTCGGGGTCGGTGCGGGCCAAGCAGACACCCCAGTGCGCCTTCTGCGCGGCTGAGGTCCACACCTTCTGCCCGGTGAGCTTCCAACCCCCTTCGGCGCGAACAGCTTTGGTGCGCAGGGCAGCCAGGTCCGACCCGGCGCCGGGCTCACTGAACAGCTGGCACCAGATGATCTCACCGCGCAGCGTGGCCGGCACGAACCGGTCGATCTGCTCGGGCGTGCCGCCCTCCAGGATCGTCGGCACCGCCCACCAGCCGATCACCAGATCAGGGCGCTGCACGTCAGCCTTGGCCATCTCGGAGTCGATGAGCAGCTGCTCGGCCGGCGACGCCTCCCGGCCGTAAGGCTTGGGCCAGTGCGGCGCGAGCAGACCGGAGTCGGCCAGCGCGGGCTGACGCTGGTCGGCCGGGAGCTTGGCCACCTCGGCGACCGCGGCGGCGATTTCGGGCTGCAGGTGCGCGACCGAGTCCAGGTCGATGTGCAACTCGCGGCGCACCCCGTCCAGGGTCAGCGCGGCGACCCGGCGCAGCCATGCCGGTCGGCCGCCGAGGATCTGGCCGATGCTGTAGGCGCGACGCAGATAGAGGTGGGCGTCATGCTCCCAGGTGATGCCGATGCCGCCGAGCACCTGGATGCAGTCCTTGGCGTTGACCGTGGCCGCTTCGATACCGATGGCGGCGGCGATGGCGGCGGCGATGGACAGCTGCTGGGAATCCTCACCGGCGGCTGCGACCGCGGCGTCGGCCGCCGCGACCGCAGCCTGCTGGGAGCGCAACAGCATCTCGGCGCACATGTGCTTGATGGCCTGGAAGCTGCCGATCGGCTTGCCGAACTGTTCACGCACCTTGGCGTAGTCCACCGCGGTGTCCAGCGTCCAGCGGGCGATGCCCGCGGTCTCGGCGGCCAGCACGGTGGCGGCCAGATCCTCGAACCGGCGCTTGGAGACAGCCAGCGTGGTGGCGGGAACCGAATTCAGCGTCACCCGGCCCAGGGGGCGGGAGAAGTCGGTGGCCGCCAGCAGCTCGACCGACACCCCGTCGGCGCCTGCGTCGACGACGACGACGTCGTCACCCACCGGGAGCAGCAGCACGCCCGAGGTGTCGGCACCGAGCACGAAATCGGCGGTACCCGACACCTGGTCACCATCTCTGCGCAGGTCGGCAGCCAGCGCCAGGCCTGCCGTGGCCTCCCCCGAAGCCAGCGCTTCAAGCAGCTCGGCATCGGTGATCACCAGCGTGGCGGCCGCCGTCGTCGCGACCGGTCCGGGGATCAGCGCCCGCGCCGCCTCCTCGACCATGGCGCACAAATCCTGGATGGAACCGCCGGCGCCACCGGCCTCCTCGGCCACCGCGACACCGAACAATCCCAGCTCGGCGAGCGCTCGGTACACCGGGCGCCACGCGTCCGGGGTGCCGTGGTCGACGTCGCGAACAGCGGCAAGAGCGCCGGAGGTGGCCGCCCAGCTGCGGACCAACTCGCGGGCGGCAAACTGTTCGTCGGTGATGGTCGCAGACACCCGCGGCTCCTAAAGGTCACAAAGAACGGGCGCTGAAAAACTTCTCGGCCCACTAGAACGTGTTCTAATAGTGCCAGCGATCAACAGTCAAGTCGACCGGCATCGCAGCAGGACACGCGGCTGTCCTGGGGGAGACAGAAGTGCGCGACGCAATGTAGCGATGCGTATCGTTTCACCCAGAACAGCCTTGGAAGGAGCTAGCCGACCCATGTCATCGCCAGCGCAGAAATCGACGGCCGGCGGTGCGGGTTCGCAGCCACGTGAGGTGATACCGGTGTCAGTACTCGCCGAATCAGAGCTTGGATCCGAGGCTCAGCGCGAACGCCGCAAGCGCATCCTCGACGCAACCATGGCGATCGCCTCCAAGGGCGGATACGAGGCCGTGCAGATGCGTGCGGTGGCCGACCGGGCCGACGTGGCGGTCGGCACGCTGTACCGCTACTTCCCGTCAAAAGTGCACCTGCTGGTGTCGGCGCTGGCCCGCGAGTTCGAGCGCATCGACGCCAAGACCGACCGGACCGCGGTGGCCGGCGGCTCACCGTTCCAGCGGCTCAACTTCATGGTGAGCAAGCTGAACCGGGCCATGCAGCGCAATCCGCTTCTCACGGAGGCGATGACGCGGGCCTACGTGTTCGCCGACGCCTCCGCAGCAGGTGAAGTTGATCACGTCGAGAAGATCATCGACAGCATGTTCGCGCGCGCCATGAGCGACGGCGAACCGACCGAAGACCAGTACCACATCGCCCGCGTCATCTCCGATGTGTGGCTGTCGAACCTGTTGGCCTGGCTGACCCGCCGCGCCTCGGCGACCGACGTCAGCAAACGTCTCGATCTCGCGGTGCGGCTGCTGATCGGCGACGACGGCGAGTCCTAGGACCCCGTGCCCGACCTCCCCGAGGATCTACATCGCGCGCTGAGCGAGGTCGCGCGCGTCCCACAGTTGTTGGTGGCGTCCGACTTCGACGGCACCGTCGCGCCGATCGTGTCCAACCCGGCCGACGCCCGTCCCCTGCCGGCCGCCGCCGACGCCCTCGCCGCGCTGGCGGCACTGCAATCCACCAGTGCGGCGCTGATCTCCGGACGTGCGCTTCGCGACCTGAAGATACTGTCCGGCGCGCCCGGCGAGGTGCATCTGGTGGGCAGCCACGGCGCGGAGTTCGACGCCGACTTCCTCGATGCGATCGACGAGGCCGCCAGGGCGCGGCTGGCCGAACTCGAGCAGACGATGGCCGCCCTGGCGCAGCGCTATCCTGGCGCAAGCATCGAAACCAAGCCGGTCAGCGTGGCCTTCCACGTGCGCAACGCAGTTCCCGAGGACGCCCAGAAGGCGCTCGACGAGGCGCTGAACGCGGTGCGGGACTGGGACATTCACGTCACCGAAGGCAAAGCGGTTCGCGAGTTCGCCGTAATCGACACGGACAAGGGTGCGGCGCTTGAGCAGCTGCGCGAACAGCTCGACGCGACCGCGGTGGTGTTCTTCGGCGACGACGTCACCGACGAAAAAGGGTTCAAGCGGCTCACCGACGGTGACGTCGGGGTGAAGGTCGGTCCGGGGCAGACCCTGGCCCGCTATCGCGTCGACTCCCCTGACGACGTCGCGACCGCACTCGAGTATCTGGTTCGCGCCCGGCGGGGCTAGACCGGCGGGCCCGCCGTGCGCCCCCGCACCAGTTCGGTGGGCAGCACATCGATCACCGGCAAGCCGTCGCGAGGCGGGCTGTGCAGCAGCCGGCCGGCCCGCTTGCCCTTCTCCAGGCTGGGCTGGGACACCGTGGTCAGCCCCCGGCTCAAAGCTTCGGGGATGCCGTCGAACCCGGTGACCGTCATCTGGCCGGGCACGTAAATGCCTTTGGCGCGTAGATAATCCATCGCCGAGATGGCCAGTACGTCGGCGGTGCACATCAAGGCTGTGATCCGCGGGTTCGTCTGCAGCGCCAACTCGGCGGCCGCCGCCCCGGACGCCGGCCGGTGCTCGCAGCTCTCCACGATGGTCAGGGTGGCCGGGTCGTGCCCCGCACCGGCCATCGCATCGCACACCCCACCGATTCGCTCGGTCTGGACGTGAAAGCGCGATTCCCTCAGGCGATCTGCACCCACGACGCCCGCGGCCTGGTCGCCGATGCGCCGCTCGTTACCCAATCGCATTGTCAGCAAACCGATTTCGCGATGCCCGAGCCCGACGACATAGTCGGCCAGTTCCCGCATGGCAGCCCGGTCGTCGATGCAGACCCGGGATGCGCCCGGGACATTCGCGGGCTGGTCGACGACCACAATCGGCACGTGGCGCTGTAGCACCGTCTGCAGGTAGGGATCATCGTCGGCCGCGGCGTAGACGACGAACCCGTCGACCCCCGCTGCCAGAACGGAATTGGTGCCGTCGGAAACGCTGCGGTCCGGTCCGACCGCGACCAGCAGCAGGCCCTGTCCGGCCTCTTCGCACGATTCGGCGAGTCCGGCAACGAAATTCAATGCGGCGGGATCACTGAAGGCATAGGTCAACGGCTCGGTGATCACCAGGCCGACCGCGCCGGCCTTGCGGGTTCGCAGCGACCGGGCCACCGGGTCGGGGCCGGCGTACCCCAGTCGCTTTGCGGTGGCCAGTACCCGCTCCCGCAGGTCAGCCGACAACTGGTCCGGGCGGTTGTACGCGTTGGAGATCGTGGTCCGCGAAACCTTGAGTTCGGCGGCCAATGAGGCCAGGGTTGCCCGCCGCCGCGGCGCGGGACTTCGGGACATGCTCCGTGAGGCTAGCGCATCGAGTTGCGCACGACCGGTACCGATGCCCTATGGTTATTGGAAACGGTTTTCATTTGTATTAGGTCTACTCAGTCAGAGGAGTGCTCGTGCGCAGTACTGTGATCCGCGCGGTCATGGGTTTGTCGGCGTTGGCGCTGGCGGCCGGTCTCACCGCATGCGGCGGCGACAAGTCCCCGGGCAGCGCCCCGGCAGCACAGACGCCCACCGTGGTGGCGTCCACCGACGTCTGGGGCAGCGTCGCGCAGGCGGTCGCAGGCGACCACGCCAAGGTCACCTCGATCATCAACAGCGCCTCCGCCGACCCGCACTCGTTCGAGGCCAGCCCCTCGAACGCGGCCGACATCGCCGACGCGTCGCTGGTGGTCTACAACGGCGGCGGGTACGACCACTGGGTCGATGACGTCCTGGCCAGCCACAAGTCAGTGGCATCGATCAACGCGTACTCACTGCTGAAGCCGCCCGCCGGCGAACCCCAGCCGGCCAACGAGCACGTCTTCTACGACCTGGCCACCGCGCGAGCCGTGGCCAGCTCGATCGCCGACAAGCTCGCACAGCACGATCCTCAGCACGCCGCCGACTACAAGTCCAACGCCGAGACCTTCAACCGCAAGGCCGACACGATCGCGCAGACCGAGAACGCCATCCGCACCAGCCACCCCGGCGCCGCGGTGGTCGCTACCGAACCCGTCGCGCACTATCTGCTGGTGGCAGCCGGCCTGACCGACAAGACACCTGCCGGATTCGCCAGCGCCGTCGAGCAGGACACCGACCCCGCCCCCGTCGACGTCGCGGCCATGCTGGACCTCATCAAGTCCCGCCAGATCGCCGCCGTGGTGTTCAACGAACAAACCATCACCGAGGTCACCAAACAGGTCCAGGCCGCGGCTGCGAGCGCCGGCGTGCCCGTCGTCAGCGTCACCGAGACGCTGCCCGACGGCAAGGACTATTTGACCTGGCAGCGCGATACTGCCGACCGGTTGACCGCCGCGTTGCAGCAGAACCGATAATCACTGCTTGTGAGTACCGAGGTCGTCTGCCTGTCCGGTGCTCGGCTGGCTTTCGGGGACCGGGTGCTCTGGGACCACCTCGATCTGAAGGTGGCCCCCGGTGAGTTCATCGCCATCCTCGGCCCCAACGGCACCGGGAAGACGTCGCTGTTCAAGGTGCTGCTGGGCCAGCTGGAGCTCAGCGCGGGCACGGCCAGCATCGAAGGCAGGCCGATCGAGGCGGGCAGCGAGCGGATCGGGTACGTGCCTCAGCACCGCTCGGTCGACCGCGGCCTGAGCCTGCGCGGCCGCGACCTGGTACGCCTCGGGGTGGACGGCCACCACTGGGGCATCGGGCCGCTGTCGCCCAAGGAGCGCCAGCACCGGAACTCCGTCGTCGAGCGGGCGTTGGCAGAGGTCCAGGCGCTGAAGCTGGCCAAGGTTCCGGTCGGGGTGATGTCAGGTGGCGAACTGCAGCGGGTGCGCATCGCGCAGGCATTGGCCAGTGATCCGGTGCTGCTGCTCTGCGACGAGCCCCTGCTCAACCTGGATCCGGCCAGCGCGCGGCTGGTCGCCCAGCTCATCGACCGACGTCGCAAGTCCGGTACCGCGGTGATGTTCGTGACACACGAGATCAACCCGGTAGTCCCCTACGTCGACCGGGTGCTCTACCTGGTCAACGGCCGGTTCCGGATCGGCACGGTCGCCGAGGTGATGACCTCGGAGACGCTCTCGGAGCTGTATCAGGCCGACATCCAGGTGGTGCAGATCGGCGACCGCTACGTGGTGGTCGGCGAACACCTCGATCACTCCGGCCACACCCACGGACACACCCATGAATGACCGCTTCGCACACCTGCTGGATCACCTGTTCGCCTTCGACATCACCGCCGACCTGCTCGGCCGGGGGTTCGTCCAGCAGGCCTTGATCGCCGCCGCGTTGCTGGCGCTGGTGGCCGGGTTGATCGGGCCGTTCATCGTGATGCGCCAGATGTCGTTCGCCGTGCACGGGTCCAGCGAGCTGTCGCTGACCGGCGCCGCGTTCGCGTTGCTGGTCGGATTCAACGTCGGGTTGGGGGCGTTGGTGGGCAGCGCATTGGCCGCGGTGCTGTTCGGCATCCTCGGGCAGCGGGCCCGCGAGCGTGACTCGGCGATCGGCGTGGTGCTCGCCTTCGGGCTGGGTCTTGCCGTGCTGTTCATCCATCTGTACCCGGGCCGGGCCGGCACCAGCTTCGCGCTGCTGACCGGTCAGATCGTCGGCGTCGGATACTCGGGGCTGACGCTGCTGATCGCGGTGACCGTATTGGTGGTCGGGGTGCTGGCCATCAGCTACCGGCCTCTGCTGTTCGCCACCGCCGACCCCGAAGTGGCTGCGGCGCGCGGTGTTCCGGTGCGCATGCTGGGTATCGTGTTCGCCGCCCTGGTCGGTGTGGTGGCCGCCCAAGGCGTGCAGATCGTCGGAGCGCTGCTGGTGATGTCACTGCTCATCACCCCGGCAGCAGCGGCGGCCCGGGTGTTCAGTTCACCGGCGGCGGTGGTCGCGGCGTCGGTGATCTTCGCCGAACTGTCCGCGGTGGTCGGCATCGTGCTGTCGCTGGCACCCGGAGTTCCGGTGTCGGTGTTCGTCACGACGATCTCGTTCGTGATCTATCTGGTGTGTTGGGCCATCAGCCGGCGCCAGGTGGATCCTGCCGCGGCCTGACCCATCCGCTGGCTGGTTAGGCTGGTCCGGTGACGTCTGTCGACCTGAACGCAGACCTCGGCGAAGGCTTCGGGGTGTGGGAACTCGGTGACGACGCCGCCATGCTCGACGTCGTCACGAGCGCCAACGTGGCGTGCGGCTTCCACGCCGGCAACCCGGCCGGGCTGGCCCGCACCAGCCGTGCCGCCGCCGAGCGCGGAGTCCGGATCGGAGCCCAGGTGAGCTACCTCGACCTGGCCGGGTTCGGCCGCCGCTTCATCGACGTCGAACCCGCCGAGCTCACCGCAGAGGTGATCTACCAGATCGGCGCCTTGCAGGCGCTGGCTCGTTCCGCAGGCACGGATGTCGGCTACGTCAAACCCCATGGCGCGCTGTACAACACGATCGTCACCCATCGAGAGCAAGCGCGGGCGGTCGCGGAGGCGGTGCACGCCGTCGACCCCGGCCTGCCGGTGCTGAGCCTGGCCGGTTCGGTGTTCTTCGAAGAAGCCGAACGACTCGGATTGCGCACCGTTGCCGAGGCGTTCGCCGACCGCGCCTACCGCCCCGACGGCGCGCTGGTTTCCCGCCGGGAGAACGGCGCAGTGCTGCACGATCCGGAGCAGATCGCCGAACGGGTGTCGCGGATGGTGCACAGCGGCCAGGTATCCGCCGTCGACGGATCGACGATCGACATCCGGGTGGAATCGATTTGCGTGCACGGTGATTCGCCGGGTGCGGTGCAGATCGCCACCGCGGTCCGCGATCGCCTGCTGCGCGACGGAGTCGATGTGGCGGCGTTCATCTGATGCGACTCAAACTCGGCAGGCCCGATATCGGCCGGTACCGCGACCGCTTCGACGTCCCCGAAGCCGACCCGGACACCGAGCTGTCCGTCACCTGGCTGGGGGTCTCGACGCTCCTGGTCGACGACGGCACCTCGTCGCTGCTGACCGACGGCTTCTTCTCCCGCCCTCCGATGCTGGATGTCGGGCTGCGCCGGTTGGCGCCGTCGGCATCGCGGATCGACTACTGCCTGAACCGAGCCAAGATCAATCGGCTGGCCGCGGTGCTGCCCGTGCACACTCATTACGATCACGCCATGGACTCCGCCCTCGTGGCGGCCCGCACCGGTGCCCGGCTGATCGGCGGTGAGTCAGCCGCGAATATTGCTCGGGGATACCGGCTTTCGGACGATCAGATCGTCGTCGCGACGTCGGGCGAAGAGCTGGCGCTCGGCCCGTTCGCCGTGACACTCATCGAATCGCACCACTGCCCGCCGGACCGCTTCCCCGGCACGATCACCGCACCCGTCGTGCCGCCGGTGAAAGTCTCGGAGTTCCGCTGCGGCGAGGCGTGGTCGACCCTGATCCATCACGCACCCAGCGATCGGCGGCTGCTCATCCAAGGCAGCGCCGGCTTCCTTCCCGGCGCTCTCGACGGCCGTCGCGCCGACATCGTCTATCTGGGTGTCGGCCAACTCGGTGTGCAACCCCGGGCCTACATCGAGCAGTACTGGGAGCAGACGGTCGTGGCGGTCGGGGCCCACCGCGTCGTGCTGATCCACTGGGACGACTTCTTCCGCCCGCTCACCGAGCCGCTGATCGCGTTGCCGTATGCCGGTGACGACCTGAACGTGACGATGCGGGTGCTGTCGGGCCTGGCCGAGCGTGACGGCGTCGCTCTGCATCTCCCGACCGTCTGGCGACGCGAAGACCCGTGGGCCTGATCGCGCCGTGCTGATCGTCGCCCTGCTGGCCCTGGTGGTCGTTCTCGTGTTCGCCATCGCCCGCCCTAGGGGCTGGTCAGAGGCATGGGCGGCGGTGCCTGCCGCCGCCCTGGTCATCGCGATCGGCGCGGTGTCGACCCACGATGCCGCCGACGAGGCGAGCCGGATGCTCCCGGTGGTTGCCTTCCTGGCCGCGATACTGGTGCTGGCCAAGCTGTGCGATGACGAGGGACTGTTCGAGGCGGCGGGCACCTGGATGGCACGCGGCACCGCCGGGAAACCGCGGCGGCTGCTCGGGCAGGTGTTCCTGATCGCGGCGGCCACCACAGCGGTACTCAGCCTCGATGCCACTGTCGTGCTGCTGACCCCAGTCGTGCTGGCTACGGCACGCACGCTGCGGGTGCCGCCTCGCCCGCACCTGTATGCGACTGCGCACCTGTCCAATTCGGCATCGCTGTTGCTGCCGGTGTCCAACCTGACCAACCTGCTGGCGTTCAGTGCGGCCGGGCTGTCGTTCACCCGGTTCAGCGCGCTGATGGCAGCACCGTGGCTCGCGGCGATCGCCGTCGAATATTTGGTGCTGCGGCTCGCGTTCCGGCGCGACCTCGCCGACGTGCCGCCCGAGAGCCCGCCGTCGCAGCCGGAGCGGCCGGTGTTCGTCCTCGTCGTGCTGGCCCTGACGCTGGTCGGATTCGCGGTGACCTCGTTCGCCGGCCTGTCGCCGGCCTGGGCGGCGCTGGCCGGCGCAGTGGTCCTCGGCGTGCGATCACTGGCACAGCGGCGCAGCACAATTGGCGGGATCGTGCACTCACTGAATGTGCCGTTCCTGCTGTTCGTGCTGGCGCTGGCAGTGGTCGTCAAAGCCGTGATGGTCAATGGTCTCGACAGCGCCGCCGCCGACCTGCTGCCGTCGGGTGGCAGCCTGCCGGCGCTGCTCGGGATCGCAACGGTGGCGGCGCTGCTGTCCAATGTCGTCAACAACCTGCCCGCTGTACTGGTGCTGCTACCGCTGGCCGCAGGCAGCGGTCCGGCCGCTGTGCTCGCCGTGCTGATCGGAGTGAACATCGGACCCAACCTGACCTACGCCGGGTCGCTGGCCAATCTGCTGTGGCGCAGGGTGTTGCACCAGCAGGGCGAGCCGACCAGCGCGCGCGAGTTCACCTGGCTGGGCCTGGCCACTGTTCCGGCCTGCCTGGTGGTGGCGGTGCTGACGTTGTGGGCCGGGGTGCAGCTGATCGGGGTGTAGCGCTACCGGCGGCGTTGCCGGGCGATCTCGGCCAGCACCACACCGGCAGCCACCGATGCGTTCAGCGATTCCGTCGGCCCGGCCATCGGAATCGACACCACCGCATCGCAATTCTGGCGTACCAGCCGCGAAAGCCCCTTGCCCTCCGAGCCGACGACCAGCACCAGCGGACCAGAGCCGTCCAGCTCGTCGAGCGTGGTGTCACCCTCGGCGTCGAGCCCGATCACCTGAACACCGGAGTCGGCCCAATCCTTCAGCGTACGAGTGAGATTCGTGGCACGTGCCACCCGCACGCGGGCGGCCGCTCCGGCGCTGGTGCGCCACGCGACCGCCGTCACCGACGCGGAGCGCCGCTGCGGGATCAGCACACCGTGGCCTGCGAATGCGGCCACCGACCGTACGATCGCGCCGAGGTTGCGCGGGTCGGAGATGTTGTCCAATGCGACCAGAAGCGCCGGCTCGACGTCAGAGGTGGCGGCGGCCAGCAGATCGTCGGGGTGGGCGTAACTGTAGGGCGGCACCTGCAGGGCGATGCCCTGGTGCAACCCGTTGGCGCTCAACCGGTCCAGATCGTGGCGCGGCACTTCGAGAATCGCGATGCCACGGTCCGCGGCGAGTGTGACCGACTCCGTCAGCCGCTCGTCGGCTTCCGCGCCCAGCGCCACATACAGTGCCGTCGCCGGCGCGTGCGCACGCAGGCACTCCAGCACCGGGTTGCGGCCCAGCACCATCTCGGTCTCGTCGGTGGGTTTCGAATACTGGCGCGCCCGCTTGTCGGCGGTGGCGGCGCGCCTGGCGGCCGGATGCCCGGTCCGAGCACTCGCCGGCGGAGTCGCACCGCGCCCTTCCAGACCGCGGCGGCGCTGACCGCCGGAACCCACGGTCGGGCCCTTCTTGGTGCCTTCCTTGCGAATCGCACCGCGCCGCTTGGAGTTTCCCGCCATCTACTTGCCACCTTCGTCGCGTAGCGCCCACTGCGGTCCGTCGGCGGTATCGGTCACCTCGATGCCGGCTTCCTTGAGCCGATCTCGGATCTCATCGGCCAGGGCCCAGTCGCGGGTCTGTCGAGCCCCGTCCCGGCGGTTCAGCTCGGCGCGCACCAACACATCGACCGCAGCCAGAGCTGCCGACGTCTCGTCGCGCGTCTCCCAGCGCTCGTCGAGCGGGTCACATCCGAGAATCCCCATCATCGAACGGATTTCACGGGCCTTCGCCAGCGCGGTCTCATGATCGCCGGATTCCAGGGCCCTGTTGCCGTCCGCGCGGGCGGCATGCACCTCGGCCAGGGCGGCGGGTACGGCGAGGTCGTCGTCGAGTGCGGCGCCGAACTTCTCGGTCCAGGTGCTGGGCACCACGATGCCGACGCGCGTCCGCACCCGGTGCAGGAACTCCTCGATGCCGGTGTAGGCCTTGACCGCATCCTGCAGGGCGTTCTCGGAGAATTCCAGCATCGACCGGTAATGCGCGCTGCCCAGGTAGTAGCGCAGCTCGGCGGGCCGAACCCGTTGCAGCACAGCGGGAATCGACAGGACATTGCCCAGCGACTTGCTCATTTTCTCCCCGCCCATGGTGACCCAGCCGTTGTGCAGCCAGTACCGGGCGAAGCCGTCGCCGGCGGCACGCGCCTGCGCGATCTCGTTCTCGTGGTGCGGGAAGACCAAATCCATTCCGCCGCAGTGAATATCGAATTCAGCGCCGAGATACTCGTGGGCCATCGCCACGCATTCGGAGTGCCAGCCCGGGCGACCCGCTCCCCACGGCGTCGGCCAGGACGGCTCACCGGGTTTGGCGCCCTTCCACAGGGTGAAGTCACGCTGGTCGCGCTTACCGGTCGCCACACCCTCGCCCTGGTGCACGTCGTCGACCTTGTGCCCGGAGAGCTTGCCGTACTCCGGGAAGCTCTGTACATCGAAGTAGACGTCGCCTGCGCCGGTATAGGCGTGGCCGGTGTCGACCAGTCGCTCGATGAGCTCGACGATCTGGGTGATGTGCCCGGTCGCCCGCGGCTCCGCCGACGGCGGCAGCACGCCGAGGGCGTCGTAGGCCGCCGAGAACGCGCGCTCGTGGGTGGCCGCCCACTCCCACCACGGCCGGCCTGCGTCGGCGGCCTTGGTGAGGATCTTGTCGTCGATGTCGGTGACGTTGCGGATGAACGCAACGTCGAAACCCTTGGCCATCAGCCAGCGGCGCAGCACGTCGAACGCGACCCCGCTGCGGACATGGCCGATGTGCGGCAAGCCCTGCACGGTGGCGCCGCAGAGATAGATCGAGGCATGACCGGAACGGATCGGCGCGAAATCGCGCACGGCACCGCTGTAGGTGTCGTGGAGTCGCAGGGTGCCGGTCACGACGCGCCAGCTTACCGGCCTGAACGGCTCAGTCAGGCATCGAGGCAGACCCGGCCACCACCAGCGCGGTGGCGAGGGCCGCCATGCCCTCCCCACGGCCGGTCAGCCCGAGTCCGTCGGTGGTGGTCGCCGAGACCGACACCGGCGCGCCCAGCAGGCCGCTCAGCAGGCGTTGGGCTTCCGCCCGGCGCGGGCCGATCTTGGGGCGGTTGGCGATCACCTGGACGACAGCGTTGCCGACGGTGAAGCCCGCGGCAGTGAGCAGCTCGCGGACGTGTTCGAGCATGCGGGCACCGGTAACCCCGCGCCACTGCGGCTGGTCCACGCCGAAAACCGACCCGAGATCGCCGAGGCCCGCCGCCGAGAGCAGAGCATCACAGAGCGCGTGGACGGCGACGTCTCCATCGGAGTGTCCGGAGCAGCCGTCGGCGTCGTCGAACAGCAGGCCCAGTAGCCAGCAGGGCCGGCCGGACTCGATCGGATGGACGTCGCTACCCAGCCCGACGCGGGGAATCGTCACGCGGCCAGCAGGGCTCTGGCCAGCTGGAGATCCAGCGGCGTGGTGACCTTGAACGCCAGGGGGTCGCCGGCGACGGTGTGCACCGGGGTGCCCAGGTATTCGACGAGCGAGGCGTCGTCGGTGACGGAGGCGCCGCCGACGCGCTCGTAGGCGCGGCGCAGCAGCCCGGTTTCGAAGCCCTGGGGGGTTTGCACGGCACGCAGCCCGGACCGTTCAGGAGTGCCGAGAACGACGCCATTGGCGTCGACGGCCTTGATGGTGTCGGTGACCGGCAGCACCGGGATGACCGCACGCAGGCCGTCACGCAGGGCGGCCACTACCCGCTGGATCTGCCCGACCGGCGTCAGCGGCCGGGCGGCGTCATGTACGAGAACGAACTCGGGGTCACCGACGGCGGCCAGCGCGCGTCGCACGGTTTCGGGACGTTCCGGGCCGCCGGCGACGACCGTGGCGCGGCCGTCGAGCAGGAGCTTTGTTTCATCGACCCGCTCGGCCGGCGCGGCGACGACCACCCGGTCGACCACGCCGGAAGCCAGCAGTCCCTCCACCGCACGTTCGAGCATGGTCAGACCGCCGAGATCCACAAATGCCTTCGGGATCCCCGCGCCCAGCCGTTCACCGGAACCGGCGGCCGTGACGACCGCGACCGTCTCCGACACCAAACCCCTCGGGGCAGTCAGGACGCGGTGGCCAGCGCCTCGTCGAGAATGATGTTGGCCTTCTCGTCGTCGGTGTTCTCCGCCAGTGCGAGTTCGCCTACGAGGATCTGCCGGGCCTTGGCCAGCATGCGCTTCTCGCCCGCCGACAGACCACGCTCTTGATCCCGGCGCCACAGGTCGCGAACAACTTCAGCGACCTTGTTGACGTCACCGGATGCCAGCTTCTCGAGATTGGCCTTGTAGCGGCGCGACCAGTTGGTCGGCTCTTCGGTGTGCGGGGCGCGCAGCACCTGGAACACCTTGTCCAGGCCTTCCTGTCCGACCACGTCGCGCACGCCGACGTACTCGGCATTGTCAGCGGGAACGCGGACAGTGAGGTCTCCCTGGGACACCTTCAGGACGAGATATTCCCTCTGCTCGCCTTTGATTGTCCGGGTTTCGATCGCCTCGATCAATGCAGCACCGTGGTGTGGATAGACAACGGTGTCTCCGACCTTAAAAATCATCAGTTTCGAGCCCCTTTCACACTCCAATGTTAGCACGGGGGCCGACAGCGTGCGGAACAACGATGCAGGTCAGGGGCACCGCAGGTGAAGACAGGGGGTTGACAGGGTGCCGAAACCGTGCAACGCGGGCACTCGTACCCACTGCTCAGCACACCACCGCCGGGTCGCGGCCGCCGACTTCTGTTACCGCCTCGCGAACCCTCAGCTACCGCCGCGCGACGCTACCTACTACTGTGCATAGTCGAACCGCGGCGGCGCGACCATGCCGTCCACACGGGCCGAGCAGGAGGCTGTTGTGAACCGCTTGACGAATCGTCTCGTCGCCGCATCCGCTGGCCTGGCGGCCAGCGCTCTGATCCTGACGGGGTGCGGTACGGGCCAGATCTCGCAGACCGCCGACCAGCAGTCGGCCGTCAACGGCGCCACTGCGAATGTCGCGAACATCGCTCTGCGCAACGTGCACATCCAGGCAGTGCAGTCCGGTGACGCCCTGAAGCCGGGTCGCGCCGTCGAGCTCATCTTCGCCGCGGCAAACATCTCCCCGGACACCAACGACAAGCTGGTCAGCGTCAGCTCCGACGTGGGCTCGGTCGAGCTCACCGGTAACACCTCGATCCCGGCCGGATCCTCGTTGATCGTCGGCAGTGCCGACGGCCAGTCCGAAGCGGCGCCGATGGGCAGTGCGCAGCCGGCCAAGGCGGAGGTCACTCTCAGCCAGCCGATCTCCAACGGGCTGACCTACGGCTTCACCTTCACCTTCGAGAAGGCCGGCCAGGCAGAAGTCCAGGTGCCGATCTCGGCCGGCGGCGCAGAGCGGCAAGGGGCACCCGCAGGCCAGGAGTGAGCTGACACGGGCCGCTAATACGCGGTTCTGTCGGACCCACCCGATAGCGTCACGGCCGTGGCCAAGGCGCGTTCGCAATATCGCTGTTCGGAATGCCGCCATGTGATGGCCAAGTGGGTCGGCCGGTGCCCTGAGTGCGGAACGTGGGGCACGGTCGACGAGGTGGCCGGGGCGAGCGCCGCCGGCACCACTTCACGGCGCGCGGTCGTGCCGTCTACCCCCGCGGTGCCCATCAGCTCCATCAACCCGGACCGCACCCGTCACTTCCCCACCGGGGTCGACGAACTCGACCGGGTGCTCGGCGGCGGTGTGGTGCCCGGCTCGGTCAGCCTGCTGGCCGGTGATCCCGGGGTCGGCAAGTCCACGCTGCTGCTTGACGTGGTGCACCGGTGGGCGAGTTCGGGCCGGCGCGCGCTGTACGTCTCCGGCGAAGAGTCGGCGGGCCAGATCCGGATGCGCGCGGAACGGACCGGCTGCACACACGACGAGGTGTTCCTGGCGGCTGAAACCGATATCAATACCGTGCTCGGCCATATCGAGGCGGTGCAGCCGAGTCTGGTGGTGGTCGACTCGGTGCAGACGATGACGGCCGGTGACACCGACGGCGTGGTCGGCGGGGTAACCCAGGTACGTGCGGTGACGACTGCGCTGACCGCCGCGGCCAAGTCGAGCGGTGTGGCGCTGGTGCTGGTCGGCCACGTCACCAAGGACGGCGCGATCGCCGGGCCACGCTCGCTGGAGCACCTGGTGGATGTGGTGCTGCACTTCGAGGGCGACCGCAACTCCACCCTCCGGATGGTCCGCGGGGTGAAGAACCGCTTCGGCGCCTCCGATGAGGTCGGCTGTTTCGTGTTGCAGGACAACGGTATTCAGGGGATTTCCGATCCGTCCGGATTGTTTCTCGACGACCGGCCCAATCCGGTACCCGGCACCGCGGTCACCGTGGCGCTCGACGGTAAACGCCCGCTGATCGGCGAGGTCCAGGCCCTGCTGGCCTACCGGCCCGAGAACGCGCCGCAACGCCGCGCGGTCAGCGGGGTGGACAGTTCGCGGGCGGCGATGATTGCCGCGGTGCTCGAGCGGCGGGCCGGCCTCAAGGTCAGCGCCACCGACATCTATCTGTCCACCGTCGGCGGGATGCGGCTGATGGATCCCTCGTCGGACCTGGCGGTGGCGATGGCGATGGCATCGGCCTACGCGGACCTGCCGCTGCCCAGCACCACCGTGGTGATCGGCGAAGTGGGCCTGGCCGGCGATCTGCGCCGCGTCACCGGCATGGATCGCAGGCTGGCCGAAGCGGCTCGGCTGGGCTTCACCGAGGCGTTCGTCCCGGTGGGGTGCGGCACAGTCCCCAAGGGCTTCAAAGCCATGGAATCGGCCACCATCGGCGACGCCTTGCGCTCGATGCTGTCGATCGCAAAACGGCCCTACGACAAGGTCGTTACGCAGCTTCGGCGGGAGGGGTCGAGTAACGACCTCGACGCAGTGGACAATAAGTGGCTGTGAGCACCGTCAACGGAGCCAGCGGCTCCGCCCAGCCAACGGCGGTCACGCTGCGCGAGACCATCGGGCGACTGGCGCCCGGCACTGCCCTTCGCGACGGACTGGAACGCATTCTGCGTGGTCGCACGGGTGCGCTGATCGTGTTGGGCTACGACGAGCGAGTCGAGACGATCTGCGACGGCGGGTTCTCGCTGGATGTGCGGTTCGCCCCGACCCGGCTGCGCGAGCTGTCGAAAATGGACGGCGCCGTCGTGCTGTCCACCGACGGCAGCCGGATCGTGCGGGCCAACGTCCAACTGGTGCCGGACCCGACGATCCCAACCGACGAGTCCGGAACCCGGCACCGTTCTGCCGAGCGCACCGCGATCCAGACCGGCTATCCGGTGGTCTCGGTGAGCCACTCGATGAACATCGTCACGGTGTACGTCTCCGGGGAACGCCACGTGGTGGCCGACTCGGCCACCATCCTGTCGCGGGCCAACCAGGCGATCGCCACGCTGGAGCGCTACAAGGCTCGCCTCGACGAGGTGTCCCGGCAGCTGTCCACCGCCGAGATCGAAGACTTCGTCACCCTGCGCGACGTCATGACGGTGGTGCAGCGGCTCGAGATGGTTCGCCGCATCGGGCTCGAAATCGATTATGACGCAGTGGAACTCGGCACCGACGGTAGGCAGCTGCGGCTTCAGCTCGAGGAACTGCTTGGCGGCAACGACACCGCACGCGAGCTGATCATGCGCGACTATCACGCCAACCCCGACCCGCCGTCGAAGGCTCAGGTCGCCTCGACGCTGGCCGAATTGGACTCGCTGTCCGACACCGAACTTCTGGACTTCACCGCGCTGTCGCGAGTGTTCGGATACCCCTCGACGGCTGAAGCGCAGGATTCGGCGCTCAGCGCCCGTGGCTATCGGGCGATGGCCGGTATCCCGCGCCTACAATTCGCCCACGTCGACCTGCTGGTGCGCCGCTTCGGTTCCCTGCAGGGACTCCTGGCAGCAAGTGCCACCGACCTGCAGTCCGTGGAAGGCATCGGCGCGATGTGGGCCCGGCACGTTCGCGAGGGTCTGTCGCAGCTGGCCGAGTCGACGATCGCCGACCGGCTGGTCTAACGCGTTGAGATAGCACTGAGGGCGAAGAATCGGTCGATTCTTCGCCCTCAGTGCTATCTGAATGCTTACCCGGCGGGAGCCGGCGCCGGCGGCGGGGCCTCACCCGGGGCACCGGCGGGCAGCTGCTGCCCGGCGGCGGGCGCGGCACCCGGCGGCGGAGCGTCGGCCAGGATGAACGGCACCGTCGCCGAACGCAGGTTGCCCAGCTGGACGACCAGGTTGTAGGTGCCGGGTCCGATCGGCTGGCGCGGCAGCGGGCACTGCGGTGCGGAGCCCATGCCGGTCCAGGTCACCTCGGTGGTGACCTGCTCACCCGGGTTGAAGGTCTTGACCAGCGTTTCGTTCGACGGCGCGCAGTCCAGGTTCGACCAGAGCCGCTTGCCGTCCATCGAGTACACGTAGGCGGCGAGCACGGCAGCACCGACGTCGCGCTTGCAGGCCACCAGACCGATGTTGGTGACGACCATCGTGAACTTCGGCTGATCACCGATCGCGTACTGCGGCTGGTTGGTGATGCCCTTGACCGCCAGGTTGGAATCCGGGCAGTCGTCGCCCTCTTTGAGCACCGGCGGCGGCATGACGGCCTCGGTGGGCGTCGGTGCGACCGCGACGGGTCCCGACGGGGTCTCCGCCGGTGGCGGCGGCGCGACGACGGGAGTCTTGTTGTCCGGCTGGGGGTTCTGCGGTTGAGCCGCGGGCGTGGTCTTCACGGTGCTCTTCGAATCCGAGCCACCGCTGAAGACGATGAAGGCCACCCCGACGACGATTGCGGTAACTACCGCGACGATGCCGATCGCAAGAGCACGGCGTCGCCAATAGATTTGCGAGGGTAGAGGTCCACGCGGTTCCAGATCCAGATCCAGCACGTTTCCACGGTAAGGGCAGGTCACCGGGAGTTGTCCGACCCCGCTCGGCGTGTCGCCTTGTTAGCTAGCTGGAAAAGTGGTTATTCGCCGATATCGCCGAGGTGTTCGCGCAGCACAACTTTGCCGTCGGCGAGGTGATAGGTCAGCCCCACGATGGCCAGCGTTCCGGCCGCGACCCGCTCGGCGACGAGGGCGGACCGGGCCAGCAGCTGCGTACCGGTCTCGATGACATGGCGGGCCTCGAACTCGTCGACGCGGGTCAAGCCCTCGCGGCGACCCACCAGAATCGACGGCGTCACCCGCTCGACGAGATCGCGGATGTATCCGCCCGGTATCGCGCCGTCGTCGAGGGCGGACAACGTCGCCTTGACCGCGCCGCAGCTGTCGTGCCCGAGCACGGCGACCAGCGGCACGTTGAGCACACCGACCGCGTACTCGATGGAGCCCAGCACCGCGGAGTCGATGACGTGTCCGGCGGTGCGCACCACGAACGTGTCGCCGAGACCTTGGTCGAAGATGATCTCGGCGGCGACACGGCTGTCGGCGCACCCGAAGATGACCGCGGTCGGCGTTTGCCCCCCGGCCAACCGCGCTCGGTCCTCGATGCTCTGGCTGGGATGCTGTGGCTGGCCGGCAACGAATCGCTCGTTACCCTCCTTGAGTGCCTTCCAAGCGGTTATCGGGCTGGTGTTCGGCATGGGCATCATTCTGCCTTGTCTGTCACCTCGAAACGATATGAGTTCCATTTGTGACGAGCTCGTCGCGTGGTACGGGCACGCGCGGCGCGATCTGCCGTGGCGAAGTCCCGATGTGACGGCATGGCAAATCCTGGTCAGCGAATTCATGCTCCAGCAGACTCCGGTTGCGCGGGTGACACCCATCTGGCTGGACTGGGTGGCGCGCTGGCCGACACCGTCGGCGACGGCGGCAGCCAGCGCCGCGGACGTGCTTCGCGCCTGGGGCAAGCTCGGCTATCCGCGGCGAGCCAAGCGGCTGCACGAGTGCGCGACCGTGATCGCCACCGAACACGATGACCGGGTGCCCGACGACGTCGAGGTGTTGTTGACCCTGCCCGGTGTCGGCTCCTACACCGCCCGCGCGGTGGCCTGTTTCGCCTACCAACAGAGCGTGCCGGTGGTGGACACCAACGTTCGACGGGTCGTCGCGCGAGCGATTCACGGTCTCGCTGATGCCGGAAACCCCTCCACCACAAGAGATATGGCCGACGTACTGGCGCTGATGCCCGAAGGCGAGACGGCTCCGGCGTTTTCGGCGGCGTTGATGGAACTAGGCGCGACGGTGTGCACGGCGCGCTCGCCCAAATGCGGGGTGTGCCCACTGAGCGCGTGCGCCTGGCGGGCCGCCGGGTACCCGCCGGCGGCTACCGCATCACGGCCTGCTCAGCGGTTTGCCGGGACCGACCGGCAGGTGCGCGGCAAGTTGCTGGATGTGTTGCGCGCCAGCACTTCTCCGGTACCGCGCGACCAGCTTGACGTGGTGTGGCTGACCGATACCGCGCAGCGTGACCGCGCACTGGACTCGCTTCTGGTGGATGGTCTGGTGGAGCAGACCGCCGATGGCCGGTTCGCGCTGTGCGGCGAGGCCGACTAGGCGGAGCGGGCGAACCGGCGACGGTAGTCCGACGGGGTGACGCCGACGATCCGGCGGAAGTGGTGGCGTAGCAGCGTGGCATTGCCGAATCCGGCCCGCTCGGCGATGCGGTCGATGTCCAGATCGGTCTCCTCCAGCATCCGGCGGGCGTAGAGCACCCGCTGATCGGTGACCCACTGCATGGGTGTGGTGCCGGCCTCCTCGACGAAGCGCCGCGCGAACGTGCGCGCCGACATGTTGGCCCGGCGAGCCATGCTCGTGACCGTGTGCGGCTTGTCGAGGTTGGACAGGATCCAATCCAATTGCGGCGCAAACCCTTCCGAACATCGCGCGGGAATGGGTTGCTCGATGTACTGACGCTGGCCGCCGTCGCGCTGCGGTGGCACCACCATTCGCCGGGCGATGATGTTGGTGACCGAGCTGCCGAGTTCGCGGCGGACCAGGTGCAGGCACGCGTCGATACCGGCAGCGGTGCCGGCGCTGGTCACCAGGTCGCCGTCGTCGACGAACAGCACGTTGCGGTCGATGATCGCGGTGGGGTAGCGCTGCGCGAGGTCGTCGGCGTGCATCCAGTGCGTGGTGCAGTGCCGCCCGTCGAGCAGGCCGGCCTCGCCCGCCACGAAGGCGCCGGAACACACGGTCAGGATCGTCGACCCGGCCGCATGGGCGGCCCGCAGGGCTTCGAGCGCTTCCGGCGGGTACGCCTCGACCGGGCCGGTGACCGCCGACACCGCGACCACATCGGCACCTATCAGGGCATCGAGGCCGTGGTCGGGCACCAGCGCCGCGCCGACGCTGGTGCGCAGTGGCTTGCCCGCTTGCGGGCCGCACACCTTGAAATCGAAGTTGGGCACACCGTCTGCCGCCCGGTCGATGCCGAAGACCTCGCAGACCACGCCGAACTCGAAGACGGCGACGTTGTCCAAGACCAGCGCCGAGACACTCTTCAAAGGCATGGCAGAATCTTATCCCACCGGGTCAGTACTGCCACTGTTGGCGGGATCTTTTTCCCCGAAGCATTACTGCCATGAACACATTCGCCGCCATCCTGAAGAAACTGCATCTGCACGCCGATCAATTCCGGGTGTGGGCACCGATGGTCGGTCCGCTGTTCGCCGACGATGCCGACCTGCGCCGGATCACCCACGATCTAGACGCCGTGCGCACCCGGTTCGAACACCATCCGAGCTGGCCGTCGTCAGGTGTCCTCGGGGAGCGCCGCTAGGAACGACTCGACGGCGTCCCGGTACCGGTCCGGGGCGTCGTCGTGGACGAGGTGGCCTGCCCCGGCGACGTGGACGTAGCGAGCCGACGGCCCGGCCAACTCGGCCATCCGGCGCATCTGCCCGGACGGCGCCACCGAGTCACCCGCCTCGATCAGCAACACCGGCGCCCGGACCGCCTGCCACTGCCGCCAGTAGTCCCGAGTCCCCCACTCCGCCGCGATCTCGATCCATCGAGCGGGCCGGCCGTGCAGCCGCCAGCCCGTCGCCGTCCGGTCGAAGGCTTCGAGGAAATAGCGCCCGGCGACCGGCCCGAACTCGTCGAAAACCTGCTGCTCCGTGGAGTATTCAACCGGCAGCGCATGCACCCACGGCTCCCACGGGCCGGTGGTGCGGCCGACGAAGTCCGGCGCCATGTCCTCGACCACCAGCGCGCGCACCAGCTCGGGACGCTGCGCGGCCAGACACCAGGAATGCAGACCGCCCATCGAGTGCCCGACGAGTACCGCCGGGCCGTCGAGGCCTGCGAGGGCGTCACCGAGGTCGGTCACGAACCGTTCGGTGCTGACCGGTTCGGAATCCTCGACCTCACGGCCGCGGTGCCACGGTGCGTCATAGGTGTGAACCGACCCGAACCGGGCCAGCCACGGCACCTGTCTCGACCACGTGGTGCCACGGCCCATCAAGCCGTGAACCAGCACCACGGGCCGGCCGTTCCCACCCCGATAGGTCAGCAGCTCAGTGCTCACCGGTTCATCTTGCGCGGTCGGTCACCGGCCCGGGCGGGCGCGGTAGCCTTGCGCCATGTCCGTTGTGAAGATCAACGCAATCGAGATTCCGCCGGGTGCCGGTCCGGAGCTGGAGAAGCGGTTCGCCAACCGCGCCCACGCCGTGGACAACCAGCCGGGCTTCCTCGGGTTCCAATTGCTGCGACCCGTCAAGGGTGAGGACCGCTACTTCGTGGTGACCACATGGGAGTCCGAGGAGGCGTTCCAGGCCTGGGCGAGCGGACCGGCGATCCACGCGCACGCCGGTGAGCGCGCCAACCCGGTGGCCAAGGGTGCCCATCTGCTCGAGTTCGAGGTTGTGTTGGACGTTGCCGGGACCGGCTCGAAGGCGTAGCGCACGCCGGGTGTGCCGGCGCGCGGTGGCAGTCGCCACCGTGATGGCCTCCGCGGCCGCCCTGGCAACCAGCTGCACATCAGCTCCCGCGCCGCCCGCCAATGCCGGCGCGGGTGTTCGCATCGACCTCAGCACCCCGCAGGGCGTGCGGGCCAAGCAGGTCATGGACATGCTGAACTCCGACTGGCCGATCGGCAATGAGAACGTCAAGACGCTGGCCACCCCGGACCTGGTGGACCCGGTCGCCCACACCATGGACTCGCTGTGGTGGGACCGGCCCTACACGCTGGCCGGCGTCCAGGTCGGCGCCAATGTCGCCACCCTGCACATGCTGACCTCCTACGGCGCCCGCCAGGACATCGACCTGCGCATCGGCGACGACACCTTCGTCAGCCGGTTCGTCGTCACCACCGAGAAACCGAAGATCGACTCGTGGCAGGACGTCGACACCGCGCTGAGCCGCACCGGCGCCCGCTATTCGTGGCAGGTGTCCAAGGTCGACGACGGCCGCTGCGAGAAGGTGGCGGGCACCAACACATCTGAATCCCTGCCGCTGGCTTCGATTTTCAAGACATACGTGTTGTACGCGGTTGAAACCGCCGTCGCTGCAGGCACTGTGAAATGGGACGACAAACTGACCATCACCGCGGAAGTGAAGAAGCTGGGTTCATCGGGCTTCGACAAGCTTCCGCCCGGATCCCAGATCACCGTCCGCGAGGCCGCGGGCAAGATGATCTCGACGAGCGACAACATGGCCACCGATCTGCTGATCGGACGGGTGGGAACCCATGCCATCGAAGAGGCCCTGGTCGCCGCGGGCCACCACGACCCGGCGAGCATGACGCCGTTCCCGACCATGCGGGAACTGTTCGCGATCGGCTGGGGCAATCCCGATGTGCGTGAGCAGTGGAAGACAACCGTGCCGACGAATCGGGGAAACCTGTTGCGCGACGCGGATTCCCGCCCCTACGACCCTGATCCGATGCGATCCCACACGCCGGCCTCGACCTACGGTGTGGAGTGGTACGGCAACGCCGAGGACATCTGCCGCGTGCACGCCGCCCTACAGCACAACGCCATCGGCCGCGCGGCTCCGGTCAAGGACGTGATGTCCGAAGCCGCGGGCATCGACCTCGACCCCGCCGAGTGGCCCTACATCGCCGCGAAGGCCGGAAACCTGCCCGGCGAGATGACATTCAGCTGGTATGCGGTGGACCGAACGGGCCAGGCTTGGGTGGTCAGCTTCCAGTTCAACTGGCCCCGCTTCCACAGCGCGAACGCGGGCGGCTGGGCGATGATGATCATCAAGCAGGTGTTCGGACTACTGCCCCGCTACCGCTGAGCGCAGGGTCCACACCGATCCCCGGTGATGCAGGGCGGTGCTGCTGGCCGGCGCGATATCGATGCGCCAGAACGATTTAGGCGGCGCATCGAGCGCGCTGAGTATGGCCGCGCGAACCACTGCGGGGTGGGTGAACGCGACAACGCGGCCCGGTGTGCGGGCGACGTCGACCAGCCAGCCGCGCACCCGGGCGATCAGCTCGACGACCGATTCACCGTTGTGCGGGCGGCTTTCAGGGTCGGTCAGCCACTGCGTGAGCTCACCCGGCTGCACCTGGTCGAGGCTGCGTCCACCCCAGGAACCGCATCCGAGGTCGGCGAGCCGCGGATCGACCGCAGGTGTCAGACCGAGCGCTTCCGCGCTTTGGAGCGCACGAAGTTCCGGCCCGGAGAGCACCACATCGGCGGCACCCACGTCGACCCCGGCCAGCTGCCGTCGGCCCATAGGGTTGAGCTCTTCGTCGAGCGGAAATCGTCCGGCTGCCATGGCATCGGTCATGGCGTGTGACACCAGGGTCAGCCGGACGACATTGCGTGTCCGCCTATGGTTCGCTCCGCAAGCGTCGCTCACGCAGCTCCCTCGCAAGCGAGGTAGCTGCGTGTCCGCCTATGGTTCGCTCCGCAAGCGTCGCTCACGCAGCGATGGGTTCCTGCTGCTTGCTGTCGAGCAGTCGGTGCAGCATCGCCGCACCGGCCAGACCGATCGTCGTCCAGACGATCACCTGGGTGCCCAGCGCGTACAGCCGGAACTCATACAGATCCGTCGCGGGGAACCCCGGAAACACAATCGTCCCGGCGTCGTTCACCATCGGGCCGGGTATCTCGTCGATCGTCGGCAGCACCAGCATCAGGATTGCGACCGCGACGATGTACGCGCCGCCCGCGGCCAGCGTGGCGTTCCAGGCACCCAACTTCGGGGTGAGCTGGAAGGCCAGGTAGACCGCGGCGACCATGAACAGCGCGGACAGTGCCACCATCAACACGTAGAGGAGCGCGCGCTGCTTGATGGTCTCGTCGAGGCTGGTGGCCGGCGGGCTGGGCGGATACTTCAGTGCCGGCACCACCCACAGTGAGATGAGCATCGCGCCCGCGGTCAGCACCGCGAGCTTGCGGGCCGACACGGTGTCGATGCGGCTGTAGGCCACGCAGAACACGACGGCGAACAACGCGCCGAGCGCCACGCTGAAGAGCAGCACGCCCAGCCCCATGCCAATGTTGGACTGCACCGTCCGGGTGAACAGCTCGCCGCCTTCATGGCTGTGCCCGTGCCCGTGCGCGGACGCCGCCTCCATGGCTTCATGCGCCGCGGAGGTGCCGTCCTCGAAATCGATGGCTCGGCCGACGATCGGTTCGATGAAGATCTTGGACCAGACGAATCCGAACACGCCTGCGAGGGCGCCGGCCAGAATGCCGCGCCAAATTATTGATTTTTCCATTGTTTTACAGTGATTCCCGCCAGCTCAGTGGCAGGGGAAGCCGAGCAGGTGGCGGGCGTCATGCACGAATTCGTGGATGTACATGTTGTCGCCGAACACCGAGGTGGCGCCCTGGTCGACACCGACGAAGTACAGCACCACCAGCGCGAAGAAGGCGGTCAGCGAGAGCCAGACGACAGCTTTGGCGGCCGAGAGGTCGACGGCGCGCGAGCGGCCCGTTGTCTGCGGAGTAGTCATTCGGTGTCCTTCCAGGGAGCTACGCGTCCCAATGCGAACCATGACGGGCCTCGGGTCTGACTGTCAACAGTGGCGCGACCGTTCTGGAATTTCACCAGATTCCTCGACTCGTCTCTTACACCGAGGATGCTATACCGCCGCGGGTTCAGCTGGCGCCGTAACCCAGCTGCTGCGCGGTGTACTTGGCGGCATCGGTGACCGGGACCGCCTGCACCGCGGTGCCGTAGGCGCAGATTTCGGTCCAGACATCGCCGAGTTCGGTGGTGTCGAAACGCATTCCGATGATCGCGTTGCCGCCGCGGGTGCGGGCCTCGGTCATCAGGCGATTCATGGCCTCGTTGCGGCTCTCGGCGAGGTTCTTGGTCATGCCCTGCAGCTCACCGCCGAACATGCTCTTGAAGCCCGCGCCCATCTGGGAGAAGGCGTTGCGCGATCGCACGGTGAGACCGAAGACCTCGCCGCACACCCGCTGGATCTCCCAGCCGGGGATGTCGTTGGTGGTAACCACAAGCATGAGCAGAGGGTAGCGGTCGCACGCCGGCGAATCGATGCGGACGAAAACAATTCACCACACATACGAAAAAGGCCCCCGACATTGTCGGGGGCCTTTTCGCTCGTGCTTACTCGCTGGCGGTGCCGGCGTTGGCCAGATCCGCCTCGGGGATCTCGGGACGCTTGGGCCCACCGGCGAAGGTGAACTTGGCGTCCTCGCCGGCGCCTTCGCCGTCCCAGTTCTCGACGTCGACGGTGACCAGCTGACCGGGTCCAACCTCTTCGAAGAGAATCTTCTCCGAGAGGGCGTCCTCGATCTCGCGCTGGATGGTCCGGCGCAGCGGCCGGGCACCCAGGACCGGGTCGAAGCCGCGCTTGGCCAACAGCGACTTGGCCTTGTCGGTCAGCTCCATCGTCATGTCCTTGGTCTTCAACTGCTTGGAGACCCGGTTCACCATCAGGTCGACCATCTGGATGATCTCGTCCTGAGTCAGCTGGTGGAAGACGATGATGTCGTCGATGCGGTTGAGGAACTCCGGGCGGAAGTGCTTCTTCAGCTCGTCGTTGACCTTCTGCTTCATCCGCTCGTAATTGTTCTCACCGCCACCCTGCGTGAAGCCGAGGCCGACCGCCTTGCTGATGTCGGAGGTGCCCAGGTTCGAGGTGAAGATCAGCACGGTGTTCTTGAAGTCGACCGTGCGGCCCTGACCGTCGGTGAGACGGCCGTCCTCGAGGACCTGCAACAGGGTGTTGTAGATCTCCTGGTGGGCCTTCTCGATCTCGTCGAACAGCACCACCGAGAACGGCTTGCGCCGCACTTTCTCGGTGAGCTGGCCACCTTCCTCGTAACCGACGTATCCGGGCGGGGCACCGAACAACCGCGACGCGGTGAAGCGGTCGTGGAACTCGCCCATGTCGATCTGGATGAGTGCGTCGTCGTCGCCGAACAGGAACTCCGCCAGCGCCTTGGACAGCTCGGTCTTACCGACACCGGACGGGCCGGCGAAGATGAACGAGCCGGACGGGCGCTTGGGGTCCTTCAGGCCGGCGCGGGTACGCCGGATGGCCTTGCTGACCGCGCGGACCGCGTCCTCCTGGCCGATGATCCGCTTGTGCAGCTCGTCCTCCATGCGCAGCAGCCGAGTGGTCTCCTCCTCGGTCAGCTTGAACACCGGGATGCCGGTCCAGTTACCGAGCACCTCGGCGATCTGCTCATCGTCGACCTCGGCGACAACGTCGAGATCGCCTGAGCGCCACTGCTTTTCACGCTCTGCACGCTGAGCGACCAGCTGCTTCTCACGGTCCCGCAGATTCGCGGCCTTCTCGAAGTCCTGCGCGTCGATCGCGGACTCCTTCTCCCGGCGCGCGTCGGCGATCTTCTCGTCGAACTCACGCAGATCTGGCGGCGCGGTCATCCGGCGGATGCGCATGCGCGCACCGGCCTCGTCGATCAGGTCGATCGCCTTGTCCGGCAGGAACCGGTCGTTGATGTAGCGGTCGGCCAGGGTGGCCGCCGCGACCATCGCGGCGTCGGTGATCGACACCCGGTGGTGGGCCTCGTACCGGTCGCGCAGACCCTTCAGGATCTCGATGGTGTGCGCCACCGTCGGCTCACCCACCTGGACCGGCTGGAACCGGCGCTCCAGGGCGGCGTCCTTCTCGATGTACTTGCGGTACTCGTCGAGGGTGGTGGCGCCGATCGTCTGCAGCTCGCCTCGAGCCAGCTTCGGCTTGAGGATCGACGCCGCGTCGATGGCACCTTCGGCGGCACCCGCACCGACCAGCGTGTGCAGCTCGTCGATGAACAGGATGATGTCGCCGCGGGTGTTGATCTCCTTGAGCACCTTCTTGAGGCGCTCTTCGAAATCACCGCGGTAACGGCTGCCGGCCACCAGCGACCCGAGGTCGAGGGTGTAGAGCTGCTTGTCCTTGAGCGTCTCGGGCACCTCGCCGTGCACGATCGCCTGGGCCAGGCCCTCGACAACGGCGGTCTTGCCGACGCCGGGCTCACCGATCAGCACCGGGTTGTTCTTGGTGCGCCGGCTCAGCACCTGCATCACCCGCTCGATTTCCTTCTCGCGGCCGATGACCGGGTCGAGCTTGCCCTCCATGGCGGCCGCGGTGAGGTTGCGGCCGAACTGGTCGAGGACCAGCGACGTCGACGGGTTGCCGGACTCGCCACCACGTCCGCCGGTACCGGCTTCCGCGGTCTCCTTGCCCTGGTAGCCGCTCAGCAGCTGGATGACCTGCTGGCGCACCCGGGTCAGTTCGGCGCCGAGCTTCACGAGCACCTGGGCTGCGACGCCCTCGCCCTCACGGATCAGGCCGAGCAGAATGTGCTCGGTGCCGATGTAGTTGTGGCCGAGCTGCAGCGCCTCACGGAGGCTCAGCTCGAGAACCTTCTTGGCGCGCGGGGTGAAGGGGATATGCCCGGACGGGGCCTGCTGGCCCTGACCGATGATCTCCTCGACCTGGCTGCGGACACCTTCGAGTGAGATGCCCAGCGACTCCAGTGACTTGGCGGCTACGCCTTCACCCTCATGAATAAGGCCCAGCAGGATGTGCTCGGTGCCGATGTAGTTGTGGTTGAGCATCCGGGCCTCTTCTTGAGCCAGGACGACGACCCTGCGGGCACGGTCGGTGAATCTCTCGAACATCCTCGGTTACCTGCTCTCCATCACGATTAGGTACAGCGGTAGTCACCACGTACCTGTCGTCCACTCTAATGGGCGGCCCGGGAAGGCGTCCTCCCTTGTCACCCTTACCGCTTCCCTAGCGGTGCGGACCTAGCACACCAACGCGGCGGAGCTGCGAATCGTTTCCGGCAATCACCGGCGTCCGCTTCGCCGCGAGCGAAACGGCGCCGACACCTCCGTCGCGGCGAGGGACGAGCAGGTTAGCTGGGACCTAGGTCGCGGCGTGGAAGGCGTCGATGATGTCGGCCGGGATGCGTCCCCGCGTCGACACCTTGTGGCCATTGCGGCGCGCCCATTCCCGGATCGCGGCGCTCTGCTCCCGATCGATGCTCGCGCGGCCACGGCCGGCCGGGCCCGAACGCCCGCGGCGACGGCCGCCCACCCGACGGCTGGCCTCGACCCACTGCTTGAGATCGTTACGCAGTTTCTGAGCATTTTTTGAAGAAAGATCGATCTCATAGCTCACGCCATCGAGCGCGAATTCGACCGTTTCATCGGCTGCGCCCGCACCGTCGAAATCGTCGACGAGAGTGACGGTCACTTTTTTGGCCATTGCCTCACTGAATCCTTCTGCCTGCGCTCAACGACCCATAGTCGAGCGTCTTCCCCATGTGAACCAATGTGCCACAGCGGCCCACATCATTCAACGTAGCTCGGATAAGCGCACCTCAGCCATGTCGGCGAACAATCGGGAACAAAACAGTTTCCCGAATTGACAAGCCGGTGAGTGCCATCAGTAGACGATCGACGCCCATTCCGGTTCCCGTGGTCGGGGGCATCGCATACTCCATTGCCGCCAGGAAATCCTCGTCGAGTGCCATCGCCTCGTCGTCGCCCGCTGCCGCCGCCCTGGCTTGGGCCTCGAAGCGCTCGCGCTGCACGATCGGGTCGACCAGCTCGGAATAGCCGGTGGCCAACTCGAACCCGCGCACGTACAGATCCCACTTCTCCGTGACGCCGGGGATGCTGCGGTGCTGGCGGGTCAGCGGTGTGGTCTCGACCGGGAAATCCTTGACGAATGTCGGGGCCCACAATGTGTCCCCGACCGTGTGCTCCCACAGTTCTTCGATCACCTTGCCGTGCCCGTAGCCGCGATCCCGCGGGATCTCCACCTCGAGCCGGTCGGCAATAGTGAGGAGATATTCCAGCGAAGTGTCCGGGGTGATCTCTTCACCGAGGGCTTCAGACAACGACGGGTACATTTCCAGCGACGGCCATTCACCGTCGAGGTCATAGATTGTGCCGTCCGGCAATGGCACTTGCCGCGTGCCGATCGCCTCATCCGCAACTTCCTGAATAACTTCACGCGTGACGATCGCCGAATCGTCATACGTGCCCCATGCTTGATAAGTCTCGAGCATCGAGAATTCCGGCGAATGCGTCGAATCGGCGCCTTCGTTTCGGAAGTTCCGATTGAGCTCGAAAACCTTCTCCAGACCGCCGACCACGCATCGCTTGAGGAACAACTCCGGCGCGATCCGCAGATACAGGTCGGCGTCGAGTGCGTTCGAGTGGGTGATGAACGGCCGCGCCGCCGCACCACCGGCGAGCGTCTGCAGCATCGGCGTCTCGACTTCGAGGAACCCGCGACGATCCAGCGCATTACGCAGCGCACGGACCACGGCGATGCGTTGCCGGGCCACGGTTCGGGCCTGCGGGCGCACGATCAGGTCGACGTAACGCTGCCGGACGCGCGACTCTTCGCTCATTTCTTTATGGGCGACGGGCAGCGGACGCAACGCCTTGCTGGCCATCTGCCAGGCATCGGCCAGCACCGAGAGTTCGCCGCGGCGGGAACTGATCACCTCGCCGTGCACGAACACGATGTCGCCGAGATCCACCTCGGTCTTCCAGGCTTCGAGGGCATCCTCGCCGACGCCGGCCAGGCTGATCATGGCCTGCAGCTGGGTGCCGTCGCCTTCCTGCAGGGTGGCGAAGCACAACTTGCCCGAGTTCCGGGCGAACACCACCCGGCCGGTGACGCCGACGATGTCGCCGGTGGCGGAGTCGGCTTCCAGGTCGGGATACGCAGCCCTGATCTGGGCCAGCGAATGGGTTCGCGGCACCGAGACGGGGTAGGGGTCTTTGCCGCCGGCCAACAAGGCCTCGCGCTTGCCCTGGCGAATCCGGAACTGCTCGGGGACGTCGGAGTCCGCGTGGTCGGTTTCCGGAGTATCAGCAGAGCTCACGACGTGCCAGCTTAAATGAGGTCATGGGGTCCCTCATAAACGCGGCCGCGGTCACAGCCCTGGCGGGCGAACGAGTGGACTGGCGGTTCAAGGGGCTACCGGCCTCCTGGTCGGGGCTGACGGTGGCGCAGATCTGTGCCGCGGCGCCCGACCTGTTCGACGCCGGACCACTGGGCCCGGTCTGCGTGCTCTCCGAGCAGGCGCTGCGGCACAACCTGGCGACGATGGCGGGCTGGTGTGCCCGGCACGGGGCCGAGCTGGCGCCGCACGGGAAAACGCACATGTCGCCGCAGCTGCTGGCCAGGCAGTTCGCGGCCGGCGCGTGCGCGGTGACCGCCGCGACGATCAGTCAGGTGCGGACCTACCGCGCGTTCGGGGTGCGCGAGGTGGTGCTGGCCAACGAACTGGTGGACGCCGCAGGCCTGGTGTGGCTGGCCGCCGAGCTCGACGACGATCCCGAGTTCCGGCTGATCTGCTGGGTGGATTCCGTGCGTGGGGTGGCCCTGATGACAGAGGCGTTGCAGGCGGCGGGCGCGCGGCGCCGGATCGACGTCTGTGTCGAGCTCGGCGCGGTGGGCACTCGCACCGGCTGCCGCGACGACGCGACCGCCGATGCGGTGGCCGCCGCGGCGGTCGCCAGTCCGCGGCTTCGTCTGGTCGGGGTGGCCGGCTACGAGGCTGCCCTCGGCCACGACGTGTCGCCCGCCGGTGTCGGGCGGGTGCGGGCCTACCTCGACTGGGTGCGCGCGGTGGCGACCCGGCTGGCACCTCTGTGTTCGGACATGGCCGTAACCGCCGGTGGCAGTACGCATTTCGATCTGGTCGCCGAGACACTGATCGGCCCGTGGCGCACAATCCTGCGCAGCGGGGTGTATCTGACCAACGACGACGGGCTCTATCTGCGGACCTCACCGCTGACCAGGCCGGGTGCGGAGCCGGGCGGGTTCGTACCGGCGATGCACGTGTGGGCTCAGGTGTGCTCGCGACCCGAGCCGGGCCTGGCGTTGTTGACGATGGGCCGCCGCGACGTGTCCTTCGACGCGGATCTCCCTGTGCCGCAACGACTTCGACTCGGTCGCAGCTGGTCCGACCTAGCCGGGTGTGAGGTCGCTGCGCTCAACGACCAGCATGCATTCCTGCGGCTGTCTCCGGCCGCCGAGGGCGTGGTCGAGGTCGGCAGCTGGATCGAGTTGGGGGTGTCACACCCGTGCACGGTGTTCGACAAATGGCAGCTGATCCCGGTGCTCGACGAGCACGGACGGGTGGTCGATCTGGTGCGGACGTTCTTCTAGCGGGCCGATTTGATCCGGCGCTGATTGTCGCGGTTGCGTTCGTAGACCATCCGCAGGCCGTCAAGGGTGAGGTGCTGGTCGTAGTGCTGCACGGTATGCAGGTCGGGCAGCATCAACGGGGCGGTGTGACCCGTGGCGACAACGGCCACGTCGGAACCGGCGAAGCCGTCGACATCCTCCCTGATCCGGTTCACCAGCCCGTCGACCAGACCCGCGAAGCCGAACATTGCACCGGCCTGCATGCACTCCACGGTGTTCTTGCCGACCACCGACCGCGGCCTGGTGAGCTCGACGCGGCGCAGCGCCGCCGACCGTGCGGCCGCCGCATCCGAGGACACCTGGACACCGGGAGCGATTGCGCCGCCCAGGAATTCGCCCTTGGCCGAGACGACGTCCACACAGATCGAGGATCCGAAGTCCACCACGATGGCGGCGGAGGAGAACTTGGCGTAGGCGGCCAGGCAGTTCACGATCCGGTCGGCGCCGACCTCCTTCGGGTTGTCCACCAGCAGCGGAATGCCGGTGCGAACGCCAGGTTCGATCAGCACGTGCGGCACGGCGGACCAGTACTGCTCGAGCATGAGGCGCACCTCGTACATCACCGAGGGCACCGTGGACAGGCCGGTCGCACCGGTCAGGCGTTCGGAGTCGTCGCCGATCAATCCCTCGATGGTGAGTGCGAGTTCGTCGGCGGTCACTTCCGGCTCGGTGCGGATTCGCCAGTGCTGCACGACTTTCGCATGATCGCCGGATCCGGAGATCAACCCGACGACGGTGTGGGTGTTGCGGACGTCGATCGCCAGCAGCACGGTCAGCTCACCGTCCGCGGCGACAACAGGCCGGTGACGTCGTCCGGCACGTGCGCCGGGTCGTCCCCGAGATCGATCTGCTGGTTGTCGGCGTCGACGAACACGACTCGCGGCCGATACTCCCGCGCCTCGGCATCGGTCATCACGCCGTAGGCGATCAGGATCACCAGATCACCGGGGTGTACCAGATGTGCTGCGGCACCGTTGATTCCGATCACCCCAGTGCCGCGCTGCCCGGTGATGACGTAGGTCTCCAGCCGCGCACCGTTATCGATGTCGACGATCGTCACCTGTTCACCTTCGAGCAGGTCCGCGGCGTCCATCAGATCGGCGTCGACTGTCACCGAACCGACGTAGTGAAGGTCGGCGTGGGTGACGGTCGCGCGGTGGATCTTCGACTTCAGCATCGTGCGGAACATCAATTTCTCCAGGTGATTTCGGGGTGCTCGCCGTTGCCGCCGACGCCGGGCGGGGCGGTGTCGGTGGACAGGTCGACGGCGATGTTGTCCAGCAGTCGGGTGCCGCCCAGGCGTGCGGCGACCAGCAGACGCGCGGGGCCGTACGGCGGCGCCGGATCCAGCCACGGCCCGCGCAGTTCCAGGTAGTCGACCTCGATGGCGGGCACTTCGTCGAGCACCGCCCGGGCGGCGTCCAGCGCGGCATCGGCGCCGCCGGCCGCGGCCCACATGCCGGCCAACAGAGCCGAGGACAGCGCACAAGCCTGTTCGCGATCCTCGGAATTGAGGTAACGGTTACGCGAGGACATGGCCAGCCCGTCAGCCTCGCGGACGATGGGTACACCAACAACACGGACATCGACGTTGAGGTCGTCGACCATCTGGCGGATCAACACGAGCTGCTGGTAATCCTTCTCACCGAAGAACGCCCGGTCCGGCCGCACGATCTGCAGCAGCTTCAACACCACGGTCAACATGCCGGCGAAATGCCCTGGCCGGGAGGCGCCTTCGAGCTCGCCACCCACCGGACCCGGATGCACCGTGGTCCGCGGACCGTCTGGATACATCGCCGACGCGCTCGGGGCGAACACCACCTCGACGTCTTCACCGCGCAACAGGTCGAGGTCGGATTCCAGCGTGCGCGGATAGGCGTCGAGATCTTCACCTGCGCCGAACTGCAAGGGGTTGACGAAGATCGACACCACGACCACCGCGCCCGGCACTTTCTTGGCTGCGCGCACCAGCGATAGGTGGCCGTCGTGCAGCGCGCCCATCGTCGGCACCAACATCACTCGCCGGCCGGTGTGGCGCAGCGCACGCGTGACATCGGATACAGCTTGGGGCGTCTGGTAAAGGTTGAGTTGCCCCGCAGCGAATTTCGGCGCCTTCATGGCCGCCGCCCTTGTTGTGACCAGTTGGCCAACACCTCAACAACCTCCTCGGGGGCGTGCGCGCGCTGGGCGGTACGCAGTGAGTTAGCGCAATACGACTGGGCCAGTTCGGGATTCACCGCGTAGAGGGCAGCAAGGTGGCCGGCGACGGCGGCCGCGTCACCGCGGGCGACCGGCCCCGTCAGCGCCGCCTGCCCGCGTTGCAACGTGTTCTCCAGCGCCGCGCGGGCCAGCGGGCCGACGATGCGCTCCGCCAGCCCACCGGGCGCGTCACGGACCAGTTCCTGCCCGAGCAGCTCCTGGCCGGATACCGCCGCGCGCAACGCATCCAGCGCATCGGCGACCACCGTGACGACGTGATTGCTGGCATGGGCCAGGGCCGCGTGATACAGGGTGCGGGCATCCTCGCGCACCCCGAACGGCTCGCCGCCGATCTCCAGCACCAGCGACTGCGCGATGGCATAGCCGATCTCGTCGGCGGCGGTGACGCCGAAGCAGCTGTCGGAAAGCCGGGCGATGTCCTCGTCGGCGCCGGTGAAGGTCATCGCCGGGTGAATCGCCAGCGGGACGCAACCCTGTTCGGCCAGCGGCGCCAGGATCGCGACCCCGTTCGCGCCCGAGGTGTGCACGACGATGGTTCCGCGCCGCACCGCACCCGTCGCCGCCAGCCCCCGCACCAGGCCGGGCAGTTCGGAATCGGGGACCGTCAGCAGCAGCAACTCGGCCCGGTCGGCGACGTCGGGCACCGGCAGGATCTCGGTGTCGGGCAGCCGCCGTTCGGCGAGCCGACGCGACGCCGTCGAGATCGCACTGCAGGCGACCACCACATGCTCGGCACGCTCCAACGCGACTCCGAGGGCGGTGCCGACACGGCCGGCCGACACGATGCCGACCTTGAGCCGGGCCGGGCGCAAGCCGCTGGGGGTCCCCACGTAGACGACCTCGCTGACGTCAATGAGTTGTTCGTTCCAGTCCTATGCCAGGTACCGGACGGTCGACACAACTCTAACTCGCCCCGATTCGCGACCTAATCGTCGCGTCGACGCCGCCGGCCGCCCTCGCCGGGCGCGGCGTTGGCCTGCAGCCGAGCCAGCAGGTCGGCGACCGACTGTCCACCGGTCTGCTCGGCGTCCCGGGCCCTGCGCCGCGGCTCCTCCACCTCGGTCCCGCGGTGCCGGGCGGGAGGAGGTGGGGTGGTCA
>JAKFVT010000062.1 GCA_021732005.1 Mycobacterium sp.
GTGACGGGGCGAGCGAAGCGACGGGGGAACGACACTGGATCATCAACGGGCAGAAGATCTGGACGTCGGCGGGGCCGACGGCGAATTGGATCTTCGTCCTGGCGCGCACGGACGCCACGGTGCGCAAACACAAGGGCCTGTCGCTGTTGCTGGTGCCGGTCGACCAGCCCGGTGTCGTGGTGCGGCCCATTGTCAACGCGGCCGGACACGCGTCGTTCTCCGAGGTCTTCTTCACCGACGCCCGAGCTGCAGCCGGCGACGTGCTCGGCGGGGTCGGCGGGGGCTGGGCGACCGCGATGACGGTGCTCGGCTTCGAGCGTGGGTCACAGATCACCACGGCAGCAATCGAATTCGGGCGCGGACTCGATTGGCTGCGGAAGCTGGCGGTCGAGCGTGGCCGGCACACCGATCCGCTGGTTCGCGACGAGCTCGCCTGGTGCTATTCACGCGTGCAGATTCTGCGCTACCAGGGGTACCGCGGCCTGACCACACTGTCGAACGGCCAACGCCCAGGCGCCGAAGCCGCCATCAACAAGGTGATCTGGAGTGAGTACTTCCGCCGCTACACCGATCTGGCGGTCGACATCCTCGGAACCGACGCGCTCTGCGCGGACGGTCCGGGAAACGGTGCCGCACTGATCATCCCGGCGCCTGGTACGGCGAATTCGGTCGCCTGCTGGCTCGACGAGTTTCTCTACGCGCGCGCCGCAACCATCTACGCCGGCAGCTCACAGATTCAGCGCAACGTGATCGGTGAACAGCTGCTCGGGCTGCCGAAGGAGCCGCGCTGACATGGACTTCCAATACAGCAGCGAGCACGAGGCGTTACGGGATTCGACCCGTGACTTCCTCGATGCCCACGGCCGTGATGAGCGTGGCTGGCACAGATTGTGCACCGACTTGGAGTTGCCCGGGTTGGCCGTGCCTGGGGAGTACGGCGGCGTTGGCGCGACACTGGTGGAATCGGCCATCGTGTTCGAGGAGTTCGGCCGCGCACTGAGCCCACTTCCCCTGGCGTCACATGCTTTCGCGGTCCATGCGGTGCTGCGCATGGGCGACGACGAACAGCGTCATCGCCTGCTGCCCGGCCTGCTCGGCGGGGCCCTCAGGGCGGCGTTCGCGGCGACCGGCCCGGCCGCCGGTGACGCGGCGGCGGCGACGGTCTGGGCCACCCAAGACGACGGCCGCACGGTGCTGGATGGCGGGTGCGGTCCGGTAGTGCAGGGGCACGGCGCCGATCTGCTCGTCGTCGCGGCCCGCACCGGTGACGACGTGGGGCTGTATGTGGTCGACACCGCAACCCCCGGCGTCGACGTGACAGAGCTGCCCTCCTTCGACACCTCCCGGCCGGTTGCGCGGGTGACGCTGCGACAAGCCGCTGCCGAACGTCTCGGCTCGGCCCCGGACGAACTGGAACAGGTGCTGGACACCGCGCGGGTACTGCTGGCCGCCGAGATGCTCGGCGGCGCCGAAGCCTGCCTGGCCCGCAGTATCGAGTACGCCCGCAGCAGAACCCAATTCGATCGTCCGATCGGCACGTTCCAAGCGGTCAAGCACATGTGCGCCGAGATGGCGATCGAAATCGACGCGACCCGTGTGGCGGTGATGTTCGCGGCGATGAGCGCGGATGACCCCGCTGAACTGGCTGTCGCCGCGCCCCTGGTGAAGGCTCAGGCGGCGGACACCTTCACCCTGTGCGCGAACACCGCCACCCAGGTACACGGCGGCATCGCGTTCACCTGGGAGCACGATCTCCATCGCTATCTGCGTCGAGCAAAGACCTGCGAGGCGTTGTTCGGCAGCAGTAGCCGGCACCGAGCCCTCCTGGCCGCCCGGGTCGGCCTATGACGTCCGCGTCGACGGGAATCACTCTCAGCGATGTCCTGGCCAGGCACGCCCGGGTGCGCCCGGACACCGTCGGATTCGTGGACCCCCTCCGCCGCGGCACTTTCGGCGAGATCGACACGCGGGTGACGAGATTGGCCAACGCACTGGCCCAGCGCGGAATCGGCCGCGGAGACCGGGTCGCCGTGCTGGGGCTGAACAGCCTGGAGGTCATCGAGACCTGGTTCGCCACCTTGCGACTGGGCGCGGTCGTCGTACCACTGAACTTCCGTCTGGTGGCCGACGAGATCGCCTACCTGCTGGCCGACAGCGGTGCGGCGGCGGTCGTGGTCGACGCCGCGCTGGCCCCTGTCGTCGAGCGGGCACGGGCGGCGTCGGTGCACTCGGTACTGACGATCGGTGGTGACTTCGCGTCCGCCATCGACCGCGCCCCCGGCGAGCCCGTCGACATCGTCGTCGGCGACGAGGAACCCGCCTTCATCATGTACACCTCAGGCACCACGGGGTTCCCGAAAGGTGCTGTGCTGACGCACCGCAACCTCTACCTCCACGCGTTCAGTTCGATCGCCACGCTCGGTCATATCGCCGACGAGTGCTGGCTGGGGGTCGCACCGCTGTTCCACACCGCGGGTGTGTCGGGAATGCTGCCCGCGTTCTTCACCGGGGGCACGGTCATCATTCCGCCCTCCGGCGGATTCGACGCCGAGGCGACGGTGTGCACCATCGTCAGCGAGCGCGTCACCTCCTGTTGGATGACCCCATCCCAATGGCAGGCCGTCTGCGCGATGGACCGCCTCGGGCAGTGGGACCTGTCGTATCTCCGGCGAATCTGGTGGGGCGCCGCCCCGGCGAGCACCACCTTGCTGCAGAGCATGACCCAGGCCTTCCCCGACGCGGAGATCGTCGCGGCGTTCGGACAAACTGAGTGCAGCCCCATCACCTGCCTGCTGCGCGGCGACGATGCGATCCGCAAGATCGGTTCGGTCGGAACGCCGATGCTCAACGTCGAGGCCCGCATCGTCGACGACGACATGAACGACGTCCCCGCCGGCGCGGTCGGCGAAATCGTCTATCAGGGGCCACTGGTGATGAAGGGTTACTGGAACAACCCCGGCCACACCGCGGCGGCCTTCCACGGCGGGTGGTTCCATTCCGGTGACCTGGTCCGGCAGGATGAGGACGGCTACATCTACGTGGTCGACCGGAAGAAAGACATGATCATTTCGGGCGGAGAGAACATCTACAGCGCCGAGGTGGAGAACGCCCTGGCGGCGCACCCGAGGATCGCCGAGGTGGCGGTCATCGGCGTGCCGGATCCGAAGTGGGGCGAAACCCCGCTGGCCGTGATCGTGGCTCGTGACCCCGACGACCCGCCGAGTGACACCGAGATCGAGGCGCACTGCCGCGAACACCTGGCACCCTACAAGCGCCCGCGGCGGATCGCGGTCGTCGACGCGCTGCCCCGAAACGCCAGCGGCAAGGTGCTGAAAGGCGTTCTGCGCGAACAGTACGGTGCGCCACGGTCGTATGCGGCAGGACCCGAGGGCATCGCCCTGCTCGACGAGACGATCGGTGCCAACTTCGAGCACACTGCCGGGGCGCACCCGGATGTCGACGCGCTGGTCGAGGTCTCGACCGGCCGGTCGTGGACCTACGCCGAACTGAATCGCGAGATCGACCTGGTGGCACGGGCGTTGATCGCCTCGGGTATCGGCAAGGGGGACCGGGTCGGTATCTGGGCACCCAACTGCGCGGAGTGGACCGTGGTGCAGTACGCCACAGCCAAGGCCGGCGCGATCCTGGTGACCATCAACCCCGCGTACCGAACTCACGAGCTGGCCTATGTGCTGCGGCACGCCGGTGTTCGAATGCTGTTGTCCGTCACCGAGTTCAAGTCATCCCACTACCGCGGCATGGTCGCCGAGGTACACCACGAGGTGCCAGATCTGACCGAGGTGGTGTTCCTGGACTCCTCGGACTGGGAGTCGCTGAGGCAGCGCGGGGAGACGGTGACCACCGACCAGTTGCGCGCCCGGATGGACACGCTGACGCCGTCGGACCCGATCAACATCCAATACACCTCCGGGACAACGGGTTCCCCAAAGGGCGCGGTGCTCTCGCACCGCAACGTCCTCAACAACGGATACTTCGTCACCGATCTGATCAACTTCGGCCCCGGCGACCGGCTGTGCATTCCGGTGCCGTTCTATCACTGCTTCGGCATGGTCATGGGCAACCTCGGCTGCACCACACATGGGGCCACGATGGTGATTCCGTCGGCCGGCTTCGATCCGGCCGCGACTCTCAGCGCCGTGGAACAGGAACGCTGCACGGCGTTGTACGGCGTGCCGACGATGTTCATCGCCGTGCTCGGGCATCCGGACCTGGCGCACCGCGACGTCTCGTCACTGCGTACCGGCATCATGGCGGGCGCTCCCTGCCCGGTGGAGATCATGAAGCGTTGCGTCGACGAGCTCAACATGGCGGAGGTGTCCATCGCCTACGGGATGACCGAAACCTCGCCGGTGTCCTGCCAGACGCTGCACGACGACGACCTGGAACGGCGCACGGCCACCGTGGGACGCGCGCATCCGCACGTCGAGATCAAGATCGTCGACCCGGAGACCGGTGCGGTCGTCGAGCGCGGTGCGACCGGCGAATTCTGCACTCGCGGTTACTCGGTCATGCTCGGCTACTGGAACGACGAGGGCAAGACCCGTGAGGCGATCGACGACGAGGGCTGGATGCACACCGGTGATCTGGCGGTGATGCGCGATGACGGCTACTGCACGATCGTCGGCCGGATCAAAGACATGGTCATCCGCGGCGGCGAGAACGTCTATCCCAGGGAGATCGAGGAATTCCTGCACACCCATCCCGATATCGACGACGTCCAGGTGATCGGTGTGCCCGACCCGCGCTTCGGCGAGGAGATCTGCGCCTGGATCAAGATGCGCCCCGGCAGCGCACCCTTGGACGCCGACGGCGTGCGGGCGTTCGCAGCCGGACAACTGGCCCACTACAAGATTCCCCGCTATGTGCGGGTGGTCGACGAGTTCCCGATGACCGTCACCGGGAAGGTGCGCAAGGTCGAAATGCGGGACGAGATGGTGCGGCTGCTCGACGCGCAGCCCTAGTGGACGCCCTCCATCAGACGGCTCACCCGGGGTGCGAACGCCCACACGACGATGCCGACTACGACGGCGACGACACCGAGGATGCCGAAATAGGCGAACTCGCGGTCCGGGTGGTAGTACCCCGACAGCACACCCGACATCGACGTACCCAGTCCGACCGAGAAGAAGTACAACGCCATCATCTGCGCCCGAAATGCGTTGGGCGCCAACTGTGTCGTGACCGACAGGCCGATCGGTGAGAGCATCAGCTCAGAGATCGCGAAGACGGCCATGATCGCCGCCACGAACAGCGCAGGCACGCTGCGTCCGGTCGTTCCGGCCATCGGCAGGAACAGCAGGAACGCCACGCCCATGCCGATGACGCCGTAGGCGAACTTGCGTGGGGTGGTGGGTGCGCGCCGGCCCAGCTTGGTCCACATCGCCGCGAACAGCGGGGACAGCAGGATGATCCACACCGGTTCGATCGAGCCGATCCAGTTCGACGGTGCCCGCCAACCGAAGATCGACCAGTTCATCCGCTCGTCGGAGTACACGGCGAGCACGGTGAAGATCTGCTGGAACAACGACCAGAACACCGCGTTGGCGATGAACAGCGGGATGAAAGCCCGCACCCGGGTGCGCTCCAGTGATTCGACGCGCGGGCTGCGCAGCATCACCGCGAAGTAGGCGATCGAGGCGACGACCAGAATTCCGGTGGTCACCTGGGAGAGGGTGGCCAGGGTGATCAGACCGAAGACGAAGGCGATGACGACCACCACCACGACCACTACGGCAATGCTCGCGGTGCGTACGAAGTGACTGCGGGACAGCGGATTCGGTGGAGTCCGGCCGTGGCTGCCGAGATTGCGCCGGAACACCACATACTGGGTCAGGCCGAGCGCCATGCCGACGGCCGCGGCACCGAACCCGTAGTGGAAACCCACTTTGGTCTGCAGGAGGCCGGTGATCAGCGGGCCGACGAACGAACCCAGGTTGATACCGAGATAGAACAGTGTGAATCCGCCGTCGCGACGGGGGTCGCCGTCCTCATAGAGCGTGCCCAGCAGCGACGAGGCGTTGGCTTTGAGCGCGCCGGACCCCAACGCGATCAGTACCAGGCCGACGCCGACACCCGTCAGTCCGGGCAGCACCGCCAGCGCGATGTGGCCGCACATGACCACGACGCCGCCGTAGAGCACCGTCCGCTCCATGCCGAGCAACCGGTCGGCCACCCAGCCGCCCAGCACTGTGGACAGATACACCAGGCCGCCGTAGGCCCCTACGACGCCGGTCGCGGTGGCCTTGGGCAGGCCGAGACCGCCCTCGGTGAGCGAGTAGTACAGGTAATACCCAAGAATCGTGAGCATCCCGTAGTAGGAGAAGCGCTCCCACAACTCGACGCCGAAGAGGTTGGCCAGACCGACGGGGTGCCCGAAGAATGTTCGTTGCGCGGGCGCGTTCTCGGTTCCGACGGCATCGGCCATGGATTTCACCATGCCATATCCGGGCCGTCACCAGAGCAGGATGATGGTCTCCGGCTCGCGCTCGTCGTCCTCGCCCGCCGGGTCGCGATGACCGGCGGTACGGGCCAGCGGCAACTCGACGACGTTGGCGAGGCGCGGCTCCACATGCGGGGATGTCACGCCCCCAGTCTCGTGGGACCGACGTTCCGTGTCACGAGTAGTCGCTACCCGAAACCGCGCCACGCCGGCTAGGCCCACTGATCCCACGGGACGCTCCAGTCTCCGTTCTGCCACAGTTGGAGCGGCTTGCCTCCGGTGTTGCGCACTTCGACGACATCACCGGGGACGGAGAAGTTGTAGAACCAGATTGCATTGTCGCGGTTGAGGTTCAGGCAACCATGGCTGGTGTCGGTGTTGCCCTGCGCCCACACTGTCGCGTCAAGCTCGTGGAGGTAAACCCCGTCGGTGCTGATCCGCACCGCGTACGGGATCGTCTCCTTGTAGCCGAGATGGGAGTTGATCGGCAGGCCGTACGTCGAGGAATCCATCACCACGGGATTGCTCTTGTCCAGAACGGTGTAGACGCCGGGCTGAGTCCAGAAGCTCAGAGTGGTGTTGCCGACTTTCTCGGTGCCCCCTCGGCCCATCGATGTGGGCATGGTCCGGACCAGCTTCCCCCCGTCGAACACCGTCACTTGCTTGGTCGCGTCATCGGCGATCGACACGTGCGAGGCGCCGACGGTGAACGAGACCGGGGCCCCGGGTCCGGGAGTGACGGTGACCACGGTGCCCGGCGCGTAGTACTGCGGCGGCCGCCAGTGCATGGTGCGGTCGTCGACCCAGTGCCACGCACCGGCCACCGGTGGCGAGGTGTCCACCTGCAGTACCTGCTCAGCCAGACCGCGATCACCGACGGGAGCGTCGAAGTGCGCGACGATCACGGTGCCGATGCCGTAAGTGCCGCCGTTGTGCAGCGGCGCATTCGAGGTGGTGGTGAAGGCCACCGGCGGCAGAACATCGTCGGCGTGCGCGACGACGGCCGGGCCCGCCTGAACCGCCATCAGAAGCAACACCACCGACAGCAGAACCCGCGCCCTGCGACCCACTACAGCCATTCACATCTCCACGATCTCTCGCCAACCGATCAATCATGGTGCATCACAGCGTTTCTGCCCAGTTGCGCTGCTAGCCGGGCTCGGCCGAGGTCGGTGTGGTGGTGATCTGCGCAGTGGCTACCGTTCCGGGATCGGGCATCACCGTCCCTTCGCTACCGCGCTCCACCTGTATTGCCACCAGAAATACGCTCGCCAAAGCCGCGCTCACACCCACCGATGCCGCGACGATCTTGGAGCGGGAAAGTCGGCTCGCCTTCATGCCGCCCGGGTTATCCGCATCAGCACGTTGGCAAACCGTTGTGGAGTGACTGTGATCTTTCTGTCAGCCCCGGCGTAGTGCGCTGGCTGCTGCCAGTACGGTCGCGGTCAGTGACTCCATCAGAGGGCTGTCGAGCTTCCAGCACTGCCAGAACAGCGGGACGTCGAGGTGGACATCGCTGACCTGGACGAACGAGCCGTCCGCGAGCGCCTGTGCCGCCGACTGCTCGGGATACATCCCCCACCCGAGGCCGGCGTGTACCGCGGCACCGAAACCCTCCGCGGTCGGCACGTACGTGACCGGACGTTCGACAGGCCGCCCGAATGCTTTGCGCACCAGCATATTCTGCAGTGCATCGTCGCGATTCCACGCAAGGGACGGGGCCGGCGCCACCGCTTCCGCCGTGAAACCAGCTGGGAAGTAACGCTTTACGTAATCGGCGCTGGCCACCGGCAGGTACCGCATCACACCCAGCGGGTGGACCCGACAGCCGGGCACCGGGGTCCGCTCGGTGGTGACCGCACCCATGACAACACCCTCCCGCAACAGCCGGGCGGAGTGGTCCTGGTCTTCGATGCGGATGTCGAACAGCACATCAGGCAGCTCGGACAACACCCGGACGAACCACGTCGCCATGGAGTCGGCATTGACCGCCATCGCGATCCGTGGGCGCGGCGCGGCCTCACCGCCACCGGCCATCTCAGCGATCGCCTCAGCCTCCAACATCGCAATCTGGGCAGCCAGTCTCAGCAGCGGTGTCCCGGCCAGCGTTGCCACACAGGGCTTTCCGCGCACCAACAGCACCTGGCCTACCTGCTTTTCCAGAGCTTTGATGCGCTGACTGACCGCCGACGGCGTCACATGCAACCGATCGGCCGCCGCCTCGAAACTGCCGAGTTCGACTATCGCGGCGAAGGCCGCGAGTTGGCCCGCATCCAGGCGAGCCTCACCGGGGGCGCTCAGTAGCAGGGATCCGAACCGGGGGTGTAGTACGGGACACCTTGCGGCGTGTAGCACGGCGGCTGCCCCGAGGCCGCCTGCGCCGCAGCGTCGTCATCAGAGGCCACCGCGCCCGCGACAGCGACATCGCCGGCGACATTGGTGCACCCGCCGACATTCACATGACGTCCTCCGACGTCTCCGCACACATCGGCTTGTGCACCGGGCGCGACGGCCACCGGTACAACAGCCAGTGCCATGGCGCTCACCAGCGCCGCTGCCAGCTTCTTCATCGTCAGTACTTCCCCTCGTGCGACCGACTCACCGGCAATTATCGCCGTTGACGCGGGTCGCCGCGGAGAAATCACCGCAAGGAGTACCGGGTCGGCAGGTGCTTGATCCCACCGACGAAGGTGGTGGCCATCAGCTCGGGGTCACCGGCGAGTTCGATCGATTTGATGCGCGGGACGAGTTCGGTGAAGAAGCTGTTCATCTCCATGCGGGCCAGGGCGGCGCCGAGGCAGAAGTGCACGCCGTAGCCGAAGGACAGGTGCTTGTTGGGGTCGCGTCCGACGTCGAAGCGCATCGGATCGTCGAACACCTCTTCGTCGCGGTTGGCCGAGACGTAGGACAGCAGAACGGATTCACCCTTGGCGATGGGGACACCGCGGACCTCGGTGTCGGCCTGGGCGGTGCGCATGAACTCCTTCACCGGCACGATGCAGCGGATCATCTCCTCGACGGCAGTGCCCATCAGGCCCGGATCATTCTGCAGCCGCCGCAATTCGTTTGGGTTGCGCAGCAATTCGAGCAGACCACCCGCGATTCCGGCGCTGGTCGTGTCGTGGCCCGCACTGGCGACGATGACGTAGTACGAGGCGGTGTCCATGTCGGACAACGGTTCTCCGTTGATCGTGGCGTTGGCGATCGCGGAGGTCAGGTCCTCGGTGGGGTTTTCGCGGCGGGAAGCGGTCAGCGCCGAGAAGTAGCTGAAGAAGTCCAGCAGCACCGCGATCATCGCGTCTTTGTCTTCAGCGCGTTGGAACTCGCTGTCGTCGCCGCCGAACAGCTCCTGGGTGAGCTTGAGCATCCGGGGAAAGTCCGATTCCGGAAGGCCGAGCAGCGTCAGAATGACATACAGCGGAAAGTTGACCGCGATCTCCTGGGCGAAATCGAGCTCCGGTCCGCGCTCCACCATCTGGTCGACGTACATCTTGGCCAGCTCGTCGCAGCGGGTCTTCAACGCGCGCATGGCTTTTGGCCGGAACCAGTCGGCACCGATCTTGCGCAGGTCGCGGTGGTGCGGGTCGTCGATGTGGATCAGCGTGCTCAGTCCTGCCCCGGCTTCCCGGTCGGCGCGCAGTTTGTCGTCGAGGTCCTGCACCACCAGGATCGGACGGGGGTCGTTGGTGAACAGGTCATTCTGACGCTCGATGTCCATGATGTCGGCGTGCTTGGTGATCGCCCAGAACGGCCGGTAGCCGTCGACGTCCACCCACGACACGGGGGCGTGCGCACGCAGGTGTGCGAGCGCGCTGTGGAGCCCCGCCTCGTCGGTGTAGGCCTGCGGGTTGGCCAGGACGCGCGCCGCCTCATCCATGATCCGTGTCGTCATCGGTGACTCCTTGCGCCATACGAGTAATCTGGAACGAATTCGTTCTGGATTATGGCGTGGCACACACGATGGGTCAAGATGGCGTCATGGTTGTCGAAGGACGCACCTACGGCGGGCTCAGTTCACTCCAGCGCTCGCAAGAGCGCCGTGCCCGACTGCTCGACGCCGCCCGCGACCTGATCGCCGAGGTGGGCGTCGCGCCGCTGACCGTCGACCTGGTGTGTCAGCGGGCGAGACTGAGCAAGCGCTACTTCTATGCCGAATTCAGCACGAAAGACGATCTTCTGGACGCCTGTGCCGAAGACCTGTACAGCAGGCTCAAGGCTGCAATGGAGGTGGTGCTGGCCACCGTTCCCAAGCCCGAGCGCGCCCATGGCGTCCTTCGCATGGTGGTGCAGACATTGGTAGCCAGCGCAGCCGATGCGCGCCTCCACATGGAGTCGCCTGGATTCCCGCGACTACGCCAGCTCCAACAACGGGAGATCAGTGCGTTCACCGAACGCATCGCGGCCGAAGCAATGCCGTTCGAGGGACCGCCGAAGCCGTCAGTGGACCGCCTGCTTGCGACCAGGACGATGGTCACCGCCGCCACGGAGCTCATCGGCGCCTGGCTGCACGGCGACATCGACACCGACGAGCACACCCTTATCGCCACGCTGACCGCCACCACGCTCGGAGCAGCGGGGGCGGTCTGATGAGCTTCACGCCCGCGACCGTCGTCGAGACGCTCGCGCCGAACCCGCGGCTGCGTCGCGTCAGGCTGCGGGTAGACGCCCCCGAATCGCTGGCCGGCGCACCGGGCGCCGATTGCGCCGTCGGGGTGTACTTCGACGCGGCGTGCCCGAACAACGGCCGCACCTACTCGGTGCACCGCCAGGCCGGAGACCTCATCGACCTCGACATCCTGGTGCACCCCGGCGGTCCCGGCAGCGTGTGGGCGCAGACCGCCAGGGTGGGCGATCGTGTCGGCCTCGACCATGCCCGGGCGTGGTACCGGCCGCCACCGAGTACGACGTGGCAGCTGCTGGTTGCCGATCTCGCCGGGCTACCCGCGCTCGCCCGCATCATCGCCGAGGCGCCGCTGATCGTCTCCACCACCGTCGTGGTCGAGGTAGTCGATCACGACGATCTCTCCTATCTGCCGACCCGGCCCGGCGTCACGCTCATACCCAGCCTGGGCAGCGGGAACGGTGTCGCGGCGAGCCGGCTCACGCAGCTGGTCCGCGACCTTGAGCTCCCGGCGAACGGTTACTGCTGGTTCGGCGGGGAAGCGGGCGCATCACGGGACGTCCGCAAGCATCTGCGGGGCCGCGGCTGGACCATCGACCAGTACGACGTGATGGGGTACTGGCGGCAGGACTCCGCTGCCTGGGACGCGCGGTTCGCCCTGATCGGAGACGACTTCCTCGCCACATACCGGCAGGCGATCGCCGAGGGCAAGAGCGACAAGGCGGCCGCAGAGGAATTCGACGACGCCCTCGAGCAGATCGGCCTCTAGGGACACCCCGACAACGATCCGACAACCCGTTATCTGGCGGTGCTTGTGATCCGCATCACGTGTTCCTAGGATCATGAACTAAGTCACATACGGAGGTGTTGGATGACGGGCATGGAACGTCCTCAAGGACCGAGAGTCGTACCGATCCCCCGCGCTGCCATCAACCCGCACACCGGGCTGATGGCTTTCCTCATGGTCGCGATCTTCGTCGCCGGTGTCGTCGGCGTGGTGGTGGCACTGTCGATGGGTCACGCAGCGTTCGTGCTGAGCATCGTGCTCATCTCGTTCGGGCTCATCGCCGCCGCCGCCATCTGCTGACGTCCTACCGCATTAGCGGCACTTACGCACCTGAAATAACTTTAGCTGGACTGTTGCGTCGGTCCTACCTAGCGTTGAAGCATGACCTCGCCCCTCCTCGTCGGATTCTTGACGTCGTTCGCGCTGATCGCCGCCATCGGTGCGCAGAACGCGTTCGTCCTGCGTCAGGGAATTCGGCGTGAGCACGTCCTCGCGGTGGTCAGCGTGTGCGCGGTCTCCGACTTGCTGCTCATCACCGCCGGCATCGCGGGCATCGGTGCCGTCATCACCGCGCACCCGAACACCGTCACGGTGGCCAAGATCGGCGGGGCAGCCTTCCTCTTCGGCTATGGCGCCATGGCGGCACGCCGAGCCCTGAAATCCGCCAGCATGGCGCCTGCGCAGAACGGCTCCACGCGGTTGATCTCGGTGCTGCTGACGTGCCTGGCCATGACCTTCCTCAACCCGCACGTGTACCTGGACACCGTCGTGCTGCTCGGAACGCTGGCCAATCAGCACGCCGACAGCCGGTGGTTGTTCGGCATCGGCGCGGTGACCGCCAGCGTCGTGTGGTTCTTCAGCCTGGGGTTCGGCGCGCGCCGGCTGGCCGGGTTGTTCGCCACTCCGCTGACGTGGCGGATCCTCGACGGTCTGATTGCGGCCGCAATGATTGGCCTCGGCATCTCGCTGGTGGTGGGTTAATCTCGCGCCGTGAGCGCGCAGTGGACGAGGCGTGGATTCCTGGGAGCCGCCGGGGCGGCAGGGGTGCTGGTTGCGGCGGCGTGCTCGTCGAACAGATCCGGCGACGACGCCAACCCCACCTCGGTGACCATCAAGCACATTTTCGGCGAAACCACGATCGCCGCACCGCCGAAACGAGTCGTCAGCGCCGGCTTCACCGAGCAGGACGATCTGCTGGCGGTCGGGGTGACCCCCATCGCGGTGACCAACTGGTTCGGCGACCAACCCTTCGGTGTATGGCCGTGGGCCCGCGCCAAGCTCGGATCGGCCCAGCCCGTTGTCCTCAACCTGGACAACGGGATTCAGGTGGAGCAGATCGCGGCGCTCAAACCCGACCTGATCGTTGCCGTCAACGCCGGACTCGACGCCGACACCTACAAGAAGCTGTCGGCGATCGCGCCGACCATTGCCCAGTCCGACGACGAAGCCTTCTTCGAACCCTGGAAGAACCAGGCCACCGCGGTGGGAACCGCGGTGTTCCAGGGCACGCAGATCAAGCAGCTGATCGCCGACGTCGACGCCAAGTTCGCCGACGTCGCCAAGAACAACCCCGGTTTCAAAGACAAGAAGGCCGTACTCCTGGCGGGCAGCTTCTCCGGTGACACCCTGACCGCGACGCTGCCCGGCTGGCGCACCGACTTCCTGACCGCGATGGGCTTCCAGATCGCCGACAGCATCACCGCATATGCCGTCGACGACCACCGGGCCGCGGTCCCCCGCGACAAGCTCGCCGACGCCCTCGACTCCGCCGACGTGCTGATCTGGTCCACCGAGAGCGACGCCGACCAAGCGGCGCTGTCCGCCGATCCCGGGATCGCCAAGCTGGCCACTCGGAACGTGTTCACCGGCCAGGACCTCGCCGGCGCGATCGCGTTCGCCTCGCCACTGTCCTACCCCGTGGTCGCCGATCAGTTGCCGCCGCTGCTCTCACGCGCGCTGGCCTGACCTGCCGTGCTTGGATAGCACCTGTGACAAGCAGCCAGGCCACGGCGCGCGCCGACGTTCCCACTCCCGGATTCGCGCAGGTCGGTTCTCGCTATTATCCGGTCTTCGTCTCCGTCTTCACGGCTCTGGTCATCATCTCCAATGTCACCGCCACCAAAGGTGTCGCGTTCGGGCCCGTCATCGGAAACTGGTCGATCATCACCGACGGCGGTTTCATCGTCTTTCCGCTGACGTACGTGATCGGCGACGTGCTGTCCGAGGTGTACGGGTTCAAAGCCGCGCGCCGGGCCATCATCCTCGGGTTCGCGATGAACATCCTGGCGGCGCTGGCGTTCTGGGTGACGATTTATCTCCCGTCGGCCGACTTCTACACCAACCAGGAACACTTCGAGAACATCGTCCACGCCTACACCCAGCTGATCATCGCCGGCTTGGCCGGCTTCATCGTCGGCCAGACCATCAACGCGTGGACCGTCGTCAAGATCAAAGAACGCACCAAGGAAAAGCACCTGTGGGCGCGGCTGGTCGGCTCGACCTTCGCCGGGCAGCTCGGCGACACCCTGGTGTTCTGCAGCATCGCCGCCGGCGCCATCGGCATCACCAGCTTCGGCGACTTCGTCACCTATACCGCGCTGGGCTGGGTCTACAAGACCGCCGTCGAAGTGATCATGCTGCCGGTGACGTATCGGGTCATCGGATACATCAAGCGGCACGAGCCGACGTACACCCTGATGGTCTGATCTTCGGCAAGGGCGACAGACCTCGTGGTGTCCAACACAATTCGCGACTACGGCGACCGGGCGCTGCTGCTGGAATGCCCGTCCACCGACGAGGTGCTGGCACTGGCCGCAAGCCTGCGCGAGGCACGGTTGCCCGGCGTCCTGGACATCGTGCCGACCGCCGGTACCGTGCTGCTCACCCTCGCCGACCCGTCTGACCAGGCGCCAACGCGGCAGCGCCTCACCCGGCTGCGCGTCGACCCCGGGCGCGTCGAGCACCGTCCGAGCGGTGAGGTCGACGTGACGATCGACGTGGTCTACGACGGCCCCGACCTCGTCGACGTCGCGACGCACACCGACATGACGACCGCCGAGGTGATCGAGGCGCATACCCGAACGCCATGGCGAGTCGGATTCGGCGGATTCGCACCGGGTTTCGCCTATCTCGTCGGCGGTGATTCCCGCTTGACGGTGCCACGGCGCAGCGATCCCCGCACCGCGGTGCCGGCCGGATCGGTAGGCCTGGCAGGCGATTTCAGCGGAATCTATCCGCGGCCCTCGCCCGGCGGCTGGCAGCTGATCGGACGCACCGACGCGGTGTTGTGGGACACCGGTCGCGCGCAACCCGCACTGCTCCTGCCCGGGATGTGGGTGCGATTCCGGGCTGTCACGCGGGGCCGGTCATGATCGCGCTCGAGGTCCTGCGAACCGGCCCCCTTGCGCTGCTGGAAGACCTCGGCCGGCCCGGTCTGGCGCACGTCGGGGTGACCCGCTCAGGGGCGGCTGACCGCAGCGCACATCGCTTGGCCAACCGGCTGGTGGCCAACCCCGACGACCGGGCCACCGTGGAGATCACCCTGGGCGGATTCGCCGCACGGGTACACGGCGGCGATGTCGACATCGCTGTGACGGGCGCCGACGCCGATCCAGCGGTAGGCGGAATTCCTTTTGGCAACAACAGCATTCATCGCGTTCGCGCCGGAGAAGTGATCTCTCTCGGCGCACCGCACGCCGGCCTGCGTAGTTACCTCGGGGTGCGCGGCGGGATCGACGTCGAACCGGTGCTGGGCTCGCGCAGCTACGACACGATGTCGGGAATCGGGCCCCGGCCGCTGCGCGCGGGCGACGTGCTTGTGGTGGGCACCTCGAGCGAGCAGTTCCCCGAACTCGACCAGGCGCCGGTGGCCGCGATCGTCGCGGGCCGAATCGAGCTGCGCGTCGTGCCCGGGCCGCGTGATGACTGGTTCACCGACCCCGACGCCCTGGTTCACACCGACTGGATTGCCACCGACCGAAGCGACCGAGTCGGAATGCGGCTGAGCGGGCGCCCCCTGACGTACCGATGGCCCGGCCGCCAGTTGCCGAGCGAAGGGGCCACCCGCGGCGCAATTCAGGTGCCCCCCAACGGTCAGCCGGTGATCCTGGGCGCCGATCACCCCGTGACCGGGGGCTACCCCGTCATCGGCGTGGTCACCGACGCAGATACCGACACGGTGGCGCAGATCCGGGCCGGCCAATCCGTGCGGCTGCGCTGGACCACACCCCGTATCCCAGCGGACGGCTCCCCGGACTGGTAGAGCTGAGGGTGTGCACGCGCAGGTCCACACCGCCCGGCTGATCCACACCAGCGATCTGGATGCCGAGACCCGCCTGAGCGCCCGGCAGATGCTCACCGATGCGTTCGGCGGCCCGGCCGAATTCACCGACTCGGACTGGGAACACGCGCTGGGCGGGATGCACGCGATCATCGCCCACCGCGGCGCGCTGATCGCCCACGCGGCCGTCGTTCAGCGCCGACTGCTCTACGACGGGACGGCATTGCGCTGTGGCTATGTCGAGGCCGTCGCGGTGCGCGACGACTGGCGGGGGCAGGGACTGGCCCATGCGGTGCTCGACGCCGTCGAGCAGGTGATCCGTGGCGCCTATCAGATCGGTGCACTCAGTTCGACCCCGCTGGGCGAGACGATCTACCGCCCCCGCGGCTGGCTGCACTGGCAGGGGCCGACCTCGGTGTTGGCGCCCGACGGGCCCACCCGCACACCGGATGACGACGGTTCGATCTTCGTCCTGCCGGTCGATGTCGAGGTCGATGCCACGGCGGAGTTGGCGTGTGACTGGCGCCCCGGCGACGTCTGGTAAGTGCTCGATAGATAGGTAACGGCATACAACTCGCCGTCCCGGTCGTCGCCGGCCCGCCGTCCAAGCCATGGGCATCACCGCTGGGCTGGGTCGGCAAGTCTGGGAACTGGCTGTGATCGAGCTAAGGCGGCCTTCCGATTGCCGCTATATAGCCCCCGTGATATAGATACCCGGTGGCAAAACAGCCGACCAATCTCGATGTCAGCGATTGCGTAGGCGATGCCCTCGACCAGGCGATGGATTTGACCATCCGATTCCTCAGCGACCGTGCCGATCTCAGCGCTTCCGCGGCGTTCACGATGAACCGGGTGTACCGCGAAGGTCCCGTCCGGTTGACCACACTTGCCGGCAAGGAAGGCGTCAGCCAGCCGTCGATGACCCAGTTGGTCCAGCGACTGGAACGCGCCGGGCTGGTGACTCGGTTGCCCGACCCTGACGACGGCCGGGCCTGCCTGATCGGAATCACCACCGAGGGTCAGGCGTTGCTTGATGATCGCAAGCGTTTACGCCGGGAACGTCTGGCGGCATTGATGACGACACTGACGGCCGAAGAGCAGTCGGCGCTGTGGCTCTCGGCGCGAGTGGCACTGCCGCTCATCGGCCGACTCGTCGCCAATGCCGACTGCGGGACAGACGGTGCTTCAGAGCAGGAAGAAGAAGGGCCGGCCGCGCCGCGGCCGGGCAGGTGACGGAAGGTGTTCGGGTGAAAGCTATTCCGGTCGGCCGCGTGCTCAAGCGCATCTGGATACCGTTGATTCTCATTGTGGTGCTGTCCGTATCGGGCCTCGTCGTCTCCCGACTGCACAAGATGTTCGCGTCCCAGGACCTGAATGCCGGAGCCGGCTCGGGCATCGAGATCGTCCAGTTCAACCCCAAGGTGATGGTTTACGACGTCTACGGTGCGCCCGGAACCAACGCCCAGATCAGTTACTTCGACCCGGAAGCCAAGGTGCACACGGTCACCGTGCCGCTGCCATGGTCGATCACCCTGTCGACAACATTGCCTGCGGTCAGCGCGAGCCTCATGGCGCGGACCGACGGAGACCAGATTGGATGCCGCGTCACTGTGAACGGAACCGTCCGTGAGGAGCAATCGGCCGATGGCGTCAACGCCCAGACCTACTGCCTGGTGAAGTCGGCATGACCCACACCATCACCGCGCCCGACCCCGCCAGCAAGCCGAAGCGGCCGGTCGTCCCGCACCTGCTGCGCATCCTCGCACTGCCGATCATCCTGTTCTGGATCGCGATGGCCGTCCTGGTCAACGTCGTGGCACCCCAGCTCGAAGTCGTCGGCGAGATGCACTCGGCGCCAATGGCACCCGAAGACGCCCCGTCGATGAAGGCGATGAAGTTGATGGGGGCCAACTTCAAAGAGTTCAACTCCAACAGCACGATCATGGTCGTCATAGAGGGCCAGAAGCCCCTCGGTCCGGACGCCCACCAGTACTACGACGAGATCATCCGCAAGCTGGAACAAGACCCCGAGCACGTCCAGCACATCCAGGACTTCTGGAGTGACACGCTCACGGCAGCCGGTGCCCAAAGCGCCGACGGCAAAGCGTCTTACGTGATGATCAACCTCGCCGGTGAGCAGGGCCAGACGCTGGCCAACGAGGGCGTGGACGAGGTTCGCAAGGTCATCAAGGAGACCCCGGCACCGCCCGGCGTACAGGCGTACGTCGCGGGACCGGCCGCGCTCACCGACGACCTGCACGTCATCGGCAACGCCAGCCTCGCGATGATCACCCTGATCACCCTGGCCGCGATCGCGGGCATGCTGCTGATCGTCTACCGATCGATCCGGACCACCCTGATCCAGCTGTTCCTGACGTTCCTGGGACTGTTGACCGCCCGTGGCGTGGTGTCAATCCTGGCCCTGCACGGCGCGTTCGGACTGACCACCTTCGCAGGCAACATCCTCACAATGCTGGCGATCGCGGCCGCCACCGACTACGGCATCTTCATCTTCGGCCGATACCGCGAAGACCGGGCCTTGGGACTGGACCGCGAAGACTCCTATTACGCCACCTTCAAGTCCGTCGCGCCCGTCATCGTGGGCTCCGGGCTGACGATCGCGGGTGCGACGTACTGCCTGTCGTTCGCGCGCCTGCCGTACTTCACCACCATGGGAGCGCCCGTCGCGATCGGCATGCTCGTGATCGTGGCGATCGCGGTCACCCTCGGTCCGGCCGTGCTCTACCTGGGCAGCCGCGTCGGGCTGTACGAGTCCAAGCGGCCCGCCCACAGCAGGTTCTGGCGGCGCGTCGGCACCGCCGTGGTCCGTTGGCCCGCACCGATTTTCGTGGCGAGCCTGTTCGTGGTGCTGATCGGCATCGTGGCGATCCCGGGATACAAGCCGGCCTACAACGACCAGCACTACCTGCCCAAGGACGCCCCGGCCAATCAGGGCTTCGCCGCAGCCAATCGGCACTTCACCGAAGCCCGGATGAATCCGGACATCCTCATGGTCGAAGCCGACCATGACATGCGCAATCCCGCGGACATGCTGGTGCTGAACAAGATCGCCAGCAATGTGATGCACACCGAGGGCATCGCGATGGTGCAAAGCATCACCCGGCCGCTGGGCATCCCGATCCAGCACAGCTCGATTCCGTTCCAGACGAGTGTGGCGGGCCAGACCACCAACATGAACCTGCCGTTCCAGCGGGATCAATTGGAGAACCAGCTCAAAACGGTTGAAGCGACCAATGTTTCGATTGATATCCTGGAGAAGCAGTACCAGCTCTCGCTCAAGCAGACCCAGCTCACCCAGGACTCGGCAGCAAGATCGCAGGACCTCCTCGAGACCACCGAGCAACTACGGGACAACATCGCGAACTTCGACGACCAGTTCCGGCCGTTGCGCAATTACTTCTACTGGGAGCCGCACTGCTTCGACATCCCCCTGTGCGCGGCGGCCCGGTCGCTGTTCGACTCCCTCGACGGGATCGACGCGGTCACCGACAAAACGCGAGGGGTGCAAGGCAACACCGACCAGTTGGCCTCGCTCGCGCCACAGCTGACCGCGCTGCTCCCCCAGACGATCGCGTCGATGAAGGTCAGCCGGGACCTCGCACTGGCGTCGTACAACTCGCAGAAGGCCCTGCTGGACCAGATGCAGGCGTCCAACGACACCGCCCTGGCGATGGGTGAGAGTTTCGACCAGGCCAAGAACGACGACCTGTTCTTCCTGCCGCCGGAAGCCTTCCAGAATCCCGACTTCGAGCGCGGCCTGAAGATGTTCTTCTCGCCGGACGGTAAGTCGACCCGCATGTTCATCACCCACGAGGGTGACCCCGCGACGGTGGACGGCATCGCCCGCGTCAACTCCGAGCGCAAGGCCGCCCAAGAGGCGCTGAAGATGTCGTCGCTGTCGAACGCCAGGATTCATCTCGGTGGCGTGGCGGCGACCTATAAGGACATGTCCGACGGCGCGAGGTACGACCTGCTGATCGCGGTGGTGTCGTCGCTGACGCTGATTTTCATGATCATGCTGATCCTGACCCGCAGTGTGGTCGCCGCACTGGTGATCGTCGGGACGGCAGGTAGCTCGATCGCCGCGTCGTTCGGCATCTCGGTGCTGCTCTGGCAGGACCTGTTCGGGATTCAGGTGCAGTGGCTGGTCATGCTGATGTCCGTCATCATCCTGTTGGCGGTGGGATCGGACTACAACCTGCTGCTGGTCTCACGGTTCAAGGATGAGATCCACGCCGGGCTGAAGACCGGCATCATCCGGTCGATGGCCGGTACCGGCAGCGTGGTGACGTCGGCCGGTCTGGTGTTCGCCGCCACCATGGCCGGCATGATGTTCAGCAAGCTGGTGGTGCTGGCCCAGATGGGGTCGACGATCGCGATCGGCCTGCTGATCGACACCTTCATCGTGCGGTCGCTGCTGATGCCGTCGATCGCGACGATGCTGGGCCGGTGGTTCTGGTGGCCGCAGGTGGTCTACCCCCGAGGCGACTACCACTTCCTGCCCCCGCAGCCGCGCAAGCGACCGAGCGACGACGCGGACACGGCGGCGATTCCGGCGCAGGCCTAGAAACCTCGCGCCTAGCGTGGGGTTTGTCGTCGAGTTTCCGCGGATTCTCGACGACAACCCCCACTCTCAGTGGAACTGCTAGCGCCAGCGGTCCAGGATCTCATTGGCCCGCACACTCAGTGCCCGCTGCCAGAACGGCCCGAAGCTGATCCGCCCCACCCCCAGCGGCCCGAACGACGCCGGGTCGTCGGACTCCGGCAGCGCGATCGCGTTGATCGGCAGCGGCAGCTCAGTTGCCAAGCGGCGCAACGTCTCCGGTTCGTGACGGCCCACCGGGTAGAGCACGTCGGCTCCGGCGGACGCCGCCTCGACCAGCCGGGCGATCGCCCGGTCCACCCGGTCGGCGTCGTCGCCGTCGTTGCGCAGGAACAGGTCGGTGCGGGCGTTGACCACCACGTGCACCCCCGCACTGTCAGCAGCGGCACGCAGCGCGCCCACCAGTTCGGCATGCTCGGCGGAGGACCGCAGTCGCTTGCCTTCGCTGTGCACGGTGTCCTCGATGTTCAAGCCCACCGCGCCGGCGCTCAGCAGCCCATCGATGAGGCGCTCGGCCGACTGCGCGTAGCCGGATTCGATGTCCACCGAGACGGGCACGTCCACCGCCGAGGTGATCTGGCTGACGCGGGCGACGACGTCGTCGAAGCTCATACCCTCGCCGTCGGGCTTCCCGACGGAGTCAGCCATCGGATGACTGCCGACGGTCAGCGCCGCGAATCCGGCCGCCACCGCCAGATTCGCCGACCAGGCGTCCCACACCGTCGGCAACACCACCGGGTTGCCCGGCTTATGCAAGGCCAGCAGTGCGTCGGCGTGCTTGGTAAGGCTGCTCTTATCGGACACCAGGTCCCCTATCTGTCGGCTTGATCCTGGGCTGTGCAACACGACTGCCGCAACGCCCTTCCCGACGTGACCTGTCTCACGTTGAGATCCGAATGTGGCTAGCATCGGGTGTCGTACTGTGATCCATAACACCTTCAGCCCAGGGAGGTCCCCTTGTCCACCACCACAGAATTGGCCGAACTTCACCATCTGATCGGTGGGTTGCGGCGCTGCGTGAGCTCGTTGAAGAGCCGTTACGCGGACAGTCCGGCAATGCGCCGAATCGTCAACGATGCCGAGCGCATCCTCAATGACGTGGAACTTCTCGATATCGACGCCAATGAGCTTGCCCTAACCCAGCAAACGGCCGTGTCGGCAGGAGAGAAGATCGGGATCCCCGACACCCCTTACGACTCCGCCTTCTGGCGCGACGTCGATGACGAGGGAGTGGGCGGGCACAACCGCCGCTGACCCGAATTTAACCGGGTGCCGTGATCTGGGTACCCTCCGATGAGTTCATGCGAAGGGGATCACAGTAGATGAGCGCACCTGCGGCTAACCGCCCGAAGACCGGCGTCTTCTCACCCGGCCGTGCCCAGATACCGCAACGCACGCTGCGGACCGACAACTGGCTGAAAGCGCCGATCTGGACGGACCTCGGATTCGCGGCTTTCGTCATCTACGCGACGGTGCGCGCGTTCCAGCGGGACCACTTCTTCGTCCCGCAGTACCACTACCTGACGCCGTTCTATTCGCCGTGCCTGAGCAAGGCATGCGGTGAGGCGAGCGACTTCTGGCCGCAGATCCTGCCCACGACCGGACTGCTGTCGTTGCTGCCGTACGCCTTCCTGTCGCTGCCCTTCCTGCTGCTGTTCCGGTTGACCTGCTACTACTACCGCGGCGCCTACTACCGCTCGGTGTGGCAGTCCCCGACGGCCTGCGCCGTGGCCGAGCCGCACGCGAAATACACTGGCGAGACCCGCTTTCCGCTGATCATCCAGAACACCCACCGGTACTTCTTCTACATCGCCGGCATCATCTCGCTGATCAACACCTACGACGCGATCGTGGCGTTCCACTCCGAGACCGGCCCCGGTGGCTTCGGATTCGGCCTGGGCAACATCATTCTGGTCGGCAACGTGGTGATGCTGTGGGTCTACACGATCTCCTGCCACTCCTGTCGGCACGTCACCGGTGGGCGGCTCAAGCACTTCTCCAAGCATCCGGTCCGGTACTGGATCTGGACCCAGGTCAGCAAGCTGAACACCCGGCACAAGCTGTACGCCTGGATCACGCTCGGCACCCTGATGTTCACCGATTTCTACGTCATGCTGGTGGCCAGCGGCACCATCTCTGACCTGAGATTCGTTGGCTGAGAATAACTTTCAAAACCCATAGCTTGAGCGAGGTCAAATGACGGTGGAAGTCGAGCGGCATTCCTACGACGTGGTCGTGATCGGTGCCGGCGGCGCAGGCCTACGAGCAGTCATCGAGGCCCGGGAACGCGGTCTGAAGGTTGCCGTGGTGACGAAGTCACTGTTCGGCAAGGCGCACACCGTCATGGCCGAGGGTGGTTGTGCGGCTGCGATGCGCAACGTCAACACCAAGGACAGCTGGCAGGTGCACTTCGGTGACACCATGCGCGGTGGCAAGTTCCTGAACAACTGGCGGATGGCCGAGTTGCACGCGCAGGAAGCGCCGGACCGGGTCTGGGAGCTGGAGACCTACGGCGCGCTGTTCGACCGCACCAAAGACGGCAAGATCAGCCAGCGCAACTTCGGTGGCCACACCTACCCGCGCCTGGCGCACGTCGGTGACCGCACCGGTCTGGAGATCATCCGGACTTTGCAGCAGAAGATCGTCTCGCTGCAGCAGGAAGACAAGAAGGAACTCGGCGACTACGAGGCCCGGATCAAGGTCTTCCACGAGTGCTCGATCACCGATCTGATCAAGGACGACGGCAAGATCGCCGGCGCCTTCGGCTACTGGCGCGAGACCGGCAAGTTCATCCTGTTCGAAACGCCCGCGGTGGTGCTCGCCACCGGCGGCATCGGTAAGTCGTTCAAGGTGTCGTCGAACTCGTGGGAGTACACCGGCGACGGGCACGCGCTCGCCCTGCGCGCGGGCACCGGCCTGATCAACATGGAGTTCATCCAGTTCCACCCGACCGGCATGGTCTGGCCGCTGTCGGTGAAGGGCATCCTGGTCACCGAGGGTGTCCGCGGTGACGGCGGTGTTCTGAAGAACTCCGAAGGCAAGCGCTTCATGTTCGACTACATCCCCGACGTGTTCAAGGGGCAGTACGCCGAATCCGAGGAAGAAGCCGACCAGTGGCTCAAGGACAACGACTCGGCACGCCGCACCCCTGACCTGCTGCCTCGCGACGAGGTTGCCCGCGCCATCAACGACGAGGTCAAGGCCGGCCGCGGCACCCCGCACGGCGGCGTCTACCTCGACATCGCCTCCCGCATGCCCGCCGAGGAGATCAAGCGCCGGCTGCCGTCGATGTACCACCAGTTCATCGAGCTGGCCGAGGTCGACATCACCAAGGACATGATGGAAGTCGGTCCGACCTGTCACTACGTGATGGGCGGCATCGAGGTCGATCCCGACACCGGCGCCGGCGTGACGCCCGGACTGTTCGCCGCGGGCGAGTGCTCCGGCGGTATGCACGGCTCCAACCGCCTGGGCGGTAACTCGCTGTCGGACCTTCTGGTGTTCGGCCGGCGCGCCGGGCTCGGTGCGTCCGACTACGTGCGGGCGCTCTCGGAGCGGCCCTCGGTCTCGGACGCGGCGGTCGACGAAGCCGCCAAGCTGGCGCTGGCACCGTTTGAGCCGAAGGACAACCCCGAAAACCCCTACACCCTGCACGCCGAGCTTCAGCAGTCGATGAACGACCTCGCGGGCATCATCCGCAAGGAGGGTGAACTCCAAGAGGCGCTGGGCAAGATCGATGAGCTCAAGGCCCGCTACGCGAACGTCGTCGTCGAGGGCGGCCGCCTCTTCAATCCCGGCTGGCACCTGGCGATCGACATGCGCAACATGCTGCTGGTCAGCGAGTGCGTGGCCAAGGCTGCGCTGGCGCGCACGGAGAGCCGTGGCGGACACACCCGCGACGACTTCCCCAAGATGGATTCGCACTGGCGCAACAAGCTGCTGGTGTGCCGAGTCGCACCGGGCGAAGCGAACGCGGTCGTGCCCGACGTGACGGTGACCCCTGAGCAGCAGCCCGTGATGCGGCCCGATCTGCTGGCGACCTTCGAGCTGACCGAACTCGAGAAGTACTACACCGAAGATCAACTGGCCGAGCACCCTGACCGGAAGGGCTGAGAATGGCTGCTTACGACGCAAAACTGCGGGTTTGGCGCGGCGACGAGGACGGCGGCGACCTGCAGGACTACACCGTCGAGGTCAACGACGGCGAAGTGGTGCTCGACATCGTGCACCGGCTGCAGGCCACCCAAGCCGGCGACCTCGCCGTGCGGTGGAACTGCAAGGCCGGCAAGTGTGGTTCGTGTTCCGCCGAGATCAACGGCCGGCCGCGGCTCATGTGCATGACCCGGATGTCGACGTTCGGTGAGGACGAGGTCGTCACGATCACGCCGCTGCGGACGTTCCCGGTGATGCGCGATTTGGTCACCGATGTGTCCTTCAATTACGAGAAGGCGCGGGAGATCCCGTCGTTCACTCCCCCGAAGGACCTGCAGCCCGGCGACTACCGGATGCAGCAGGAGGATGTGAACCGCAGCCAGGAGTTCCGCAAGTGCATCGAGTGCTTCCTGTGCCAGAACGTGTGCCACGTCAACCGTGACCACGAAGAGAACAAGAAGTCGTTCGCCGGCCCCCGCTACCTGATGCGCCAGGCCGAGTTGTCGATGCATCCGCTGGACACCATCGACCGTCGCGACATGGCCCAGGAAGAGAACGGCCTCGGCTTCTGCAACATCACCAAGTGCTGCACCGAGGTGTGCCCCGAGCACATCAAGATCACCGACAACGCGCTGATCCCGATGAAGGAACGCGTGGCCGACAAGAAGTACGACCCGGTGGTGTGGCTCGGCAACATCTTGTTCCGTAAGAAGTAGCTCCCTCGCGCGAGCAGACGCAAACGCCCCCGACACGCTGAGTGTTCGGGGGCGTTTGCGTCTGCTCGCCGCTGAAGGTTCCCATTGGCGGCAGCGTGAGTAGCCTCGAATAGATGGGGACTGTCCACAGCATCAACGACATTCGCACCGCGATCCGCGAGCTGTCCGCCCGCGCCGAGTTGGCCCGCAAGCAGGGCCGCTCCGACGATGCGGACGAACTCGAACAGCGCGTCGCCGGCTATCGCGACGAACTCGCCGAGAAGCGCTGACCGCGGGCGCAGATCAGGCTGGGCTAGATGCCCAGTCTGCGAAATGTGCTGCGATGGAACACAATCGGCGGCACGTCATGCACAGTGATGTCCTGGACTCGCAGCACCACGATGGTGTGGTCGCCGGCAGGCACCAACTGATCGATCGAGCTCTGCATCCACACACTGGTGCCGTGCACGAACACCGCACCGCTTTCGTGAGAGTGCGTCTCCAGCCCGGCGAAGCGGTCGCCGGTCTTGGCCGCCAAGGTCCGGGCCGCGGCGTCGTGCGATTCACCGAGCAGGCTGATGCCCAAGGACGGCAGGTCCTTCAGCTTGGGCCAGGTCTCGGAATTGTTCTGCACACAGAACGAGACCAGCGGCGGGTCGAGCGACACCGGCACGAACGTGCTGGCAGCCAGGCCGACCCGGACGCCGTCGACTTCCGCGGCGATCGCGATGACACCGGAGGGGAAATGGCCGAACGCCTCACGCAGCGAGGCGGGGCTCAGCTCTGTGTTGCTCATAACGCTGTCATCTTCCCACGTCGCGGTCTGCCACGGCCAGAATAGATCCCGGCCAGAGGTCAGTTGAGACTCCAGGGGGCGGGCGTAGCTCAAATATCCGTTGAGTAGCCTTGGGCAGTGCCGAACGTCTCCATCCTGTCTGTGCTGCGCGAGCGCGCCAGTACGACGCCAGACGACGTCGCCTTCACGTTCACCGACTACGACCGGGATTGGGACGGCGTCGCCGAAAGTCTGACCTGGTCTCAGCTGTACCGCCGCACCCTCAACGTCGCGCGGGAGATCAGCCAGCAGGGCGTTCCGGGCGACCGGGCGCTGATCATCGCGCCGCAGGGCCTGGCCTACATCGTGGCGTTCCTGGGCGCCATGCAGGCCGGCTTCATCGCCGTCCCGCTCTCGGTGCCCGTGCCCGGTTCGCATGACGAGCGGGTCAGCGCGGTGGTGACGGACACGTCGCCGACAGTCGTGCTGACCACCTCCGCGGTGTTCGAGGTGGCCGCGCAGTACGTCGACGACGGCGCCGCCGTGATCGCCACGATCGCCGTGGACACTCTCGATCTCGACGCACCCGGCGCCGACAGCGCCGACGTGCCCGACGGCCCCGATATCGCCTATCTGCAATACACGTCGGGATCGACCCGGCTGCCGGCCGGCGTGATGATCTCGCACCGCAATATGGTGGCGAACTTCGACCAGTTGATGGCCGACTACGTGCCGCACTTCGGCGGCGAGTTCCCACCGGGTACCAGCCTGGTCTCCTGGCTGCCGTTCTACCACGACATGGGCCTGATGCTCGGGATCGGTGCTCCGATCTTCAGCGGGCACCCGGCCGACCTGATGAGCCCGATCGCGTTTCTGTCCCGGCCGGCGCGGTGGCTGCAAGCGCTGGCACGCCACCCGAGAGCGTGGTCGGGCGCACCGAACTTCGCCTTCGACCTCACCGCGCGGCGCAGCACCGACGACGAATTGGACGGCCTCGATCTCAGCGGCGTCGTCGGCATCATCAACGGGGCCGAACGGATCCATCCGGATACCCTGGTGCGGTTCAACGAACGTCTGGCGCCCAACGGTTTTCGCCCCGAAATGGTGGCACCGTCCTACGGTCTGGCCGAGGCGACGGTCTACGTCGCCAGCAGCACCGCGAATGAGGTGCCGGACGTGGTCGAGTTCGACGCCGACGAGCTGACCCAGGGCAACGCCATTCGCAAACCCGGTGGCACCCAGCTGTTGCGATACCAACTGCCGGCGTCTCCACTCGTGCGGATCGTCGACGCCGATACCTGCGAGACGTGCCCGGACGGCACGGTCGGTGAGATCTGGACGCACGGCGAGAATGTCTCGGCCGGATACTGGCGCAAACCCGAGCAGACCGGTTCTGCGTTCGGTGCGACGCTGGCCGGTCCGGCGGTGGACGTCCCCACGACCGGTTGGCTGCGCACGGGTGATCAGGGCTTCGTCTCCGAGGGTGACCTGTTCATCGTGGGGCGTATCAAGGACATGCTGATCGTGCGCGGCCGCAACCACTACTCCGACGACATCGAGGCGACGGTGCAGAAGATCACCGGCGGCCGGGTCGCGGCGATCGCGGTGTCCGATGAGGAGACCGAAAAGCTGGTCACCGTCGTCGAACTCAAGAAGCGCGCCGATACCGACCTCGAGGCAGTGAAAAGCGATGTGGTTGCGGCTATTTCGCGGGCTCACGGTCTGCAGGTGGCTGACATAGTCCTGGTGGAGCCCGGTTCCATACCGACCACCACCAGCGGCAAGATCCGCCGGGCCGCATGCATCGAACCATATCGGCAAGGACAGTTCGTGCGGTTGGATGCGTAGCTGATCAGCCGATGTGGTTCACCCTGCTGGTGATGGCCGTGGCCGTCAGTCTGGAACCGTTTCGGATCAGCATGTCGGTGGTGATGCTGAACCGTCCCCGCCCGCATCTGCAGTTGGCCGCGTTCCTGTGCGGCGGCTTTCTGATGGGATTGTCGGTGGGCGCGGTGGTGTTGTTCGCGCTGGAATCCCACATCCCGGCCTCGGCGCATTTCACCCTCCCCCGGGTGCAGATCGTGATCGGTGCGCTGGCCGTGGCGGCCGCGGCCATACTGGCGGTCACCAAGGGCCGCCGCGACCGGACCGTGCCGGCGTGGTTGAGCCGCCTGCTCGACGGCCCGTCGCTGTGGGTTGCCGGTGTCGCCGGTCTGGGTATCGCACTGCCCTCGGTGGACTATCTGGCGGCGCTGGCCGTAATCGGCGCGGGCACCGCGGATCCCGCGGTCCGGCTCGGGGCGTTACTCACGTTCAACGTCATCGCATTCGCGCTCGTCGAGATTCCGCTGCTGGCCTATCTGGCGGCCCCGCAACGCACGCATGCGGCGATGACCCGACTGCATGGCTGGGTGCGGGCGCGGCGCCGCCGCGAGGTGGCGGTGCTGCTGGCCGTGGTCGGCGTGGTGCTACTCGCGGCGGGTCTTCTCGGCGTCTGACATCTGACGGCCGTCCGGGTCAGTGCGCGCTGGGGCCGTGGTTCAACACGTACTGCAGCCCCGCCGTCAACTGTGACAGCGGATCAGTGCCGCCACCGAAGGCGGCCTGCGTGGCAGGAGCCGTTACGGCGGCCGGGTCGTAGCCGTTCACAGGATCGACCTCGATCGGCGCGGTCAGCGGATCGTCATTGCGCGAATATCCGGCGTCCACCGAGGGTTTCATCACCGCGTCGAGCTTGTTGAGGGTGTCTTCGTCCACGCCGAGGTACTTGAACGGCAACACCAACGGCAGGTGCTGTTCCGGGATCAGGTACGTCGTCGTCTTCGCGCCCCTGGAGTTGACGGTGGTCCTGATGTTCTGCGGCGGGACCATGCTCGGGTTGGTGAACGCGACGGCGGTGTGACCGGTCGCCAGGCCCACGACCGCATTCGCCAATGCCATCCAGTTGTCCTGCCGGTCTGGCCAGTCGGCGATGCTGTCGTAGGCGGAGACGAACCGGTACGAGTCGTACTGGCTGTCCACCTGCGGTGGCATCCGGTAGTCCAGCGCCGGGACGACACTGCCGACCGGGAAGTTCTGGGCCAGGAAGCCCGCCCCGAACGCGTGCGGGGAGATCGGATCGCCATAGGTGGCGAACGACAACTGATCAGGTGGCGGCGCAGTCGGATCGGTGGCCAGCCGGTTCTGCACGGCGTTGAGCACCATCGCGCCCTCCGACAGACCGATCGCGGTACCCGGTCCGCCCGCCTGAATCGCCCGGATGACGTTGCCCTCACCCTCATCGACCGATTCGCCGATGCTCGGGCCGTCGATACCCAGGCCGGGGAAGTTGTCGTCGAGCTTGCCGATACCGGGGAACAAGCGCTCCAGGGTGTGGCCCTGGACCTGTCCTGCGGGGTAGTCGACGATCTGCCGGTCCAAGCCCGGGAACCACTCGGCACCGGTACGGCGGATGTACTCGTCGTAGGGGATGCCGAGCACGTGCGCGCCGCCGAGGGCATATCCCCGACCGGGCGTGCCGATCGGGGGTCCGTCGCCGTTCGGCTTGTCCGGTGTTGGCTGGTCGGCGCCGGCGATACCGCCGGTGGCGCACAACGTCAGCACCGTGGTCGCCGCAGCGAGTAGCTTCTTCATGCCTTGACGCTCCCCTGCGAGCTCGATCGTGACGGCCACCAGTTCGCTTTTCCGACCAGCGTAGCCATGGCGGGTACGGTCACGGTCCGGACCAGGAATGTGTCCAGCAGGATTCCGGCGCCGATGACGAACCCGCCCTGAACCACGGTACCGATGCTGGAGAACAACAGGCCCCACATCGACGCCGCGAAGATGAGTCCGGCCGCGGTGATCACGCCACCGGTGGACGACAACGTCCGGATCACCCCGTAGCGCGTGCTGTCCGCGGACTCGTCGCGTAGCCGCGACGCGAACAACAGGTTGTAGTCAGCGCCCACGGCCACCAACACGACGAAGGCCAACGGCGGCACCGTCCAGTGCAACTGTTGATGAAACAGATATTGGAAGACCAGGACGCCGATACCCAGCGCCGCGAAGTACGAAAGCACCACGGAACCAACCAAATACAGCGGCGCGATGATCGCCCGCAGCAACAGCATCAACGTCAGCAGCACCACGATCATCGTGATGGCGATGATGAAGCGGATGTCCTTCTGGTAGTAGTCGCGGGTGTCGCGCAGCGCGGCGGGATACCCGCCCATCGAGATCGTGGCATCTGCCAGATACGTGTTCGGCTGTGCGCTGCGGGCGGCGTCACTGATGGCGTTGACCTGATCCATCGCCGCGGCGCTGAACGGATCGAGCTTGGTCAGCACCAGGTACCGCACCGAGTGCCCGTCCGGCGAGATGAACATCTTCGACGCCATCTTGAAATCGGGCAGTTCGAGAACCTCGGGCGGAATGTTGAACCCCGCCATCGCCGGCGACGCGGCGTTCTGCTTCATCGACAGCAGGAACGCGGCCGCCTGATCGAGTCCGGTGCGCATGAGCTTGATCTGGTCGACGACCAGGTCCACGCCGTTGGCCACGTCCCGGCTTCCGCTGGCGGCGCGATCGGCCCCCTGCCGGAGCTTGGTCGTGCCCGCCTGTGCGCCGCCGGGTGAGTCGAGTCCCATCTGGCGCATCAGTTTCGTCAGCCGGCCGAACGCGTCGTTGAGCTGGTTGAGCGTCGCGTTCAGGGACTGCTTGTCCTGCATCGACTGCAATTGCGTTGCCAGCGAATTGATCTCGTCGAGGGTGCCGTCGTTGCGCGCGTCGACCAGCGCCTGGAAGTGCCCCCGGGTCTCGGCGCAGGACGGATCCAGGTCGCAGACCGCATTGCCGTGCAGCGCGACCAGGACCGGGCCCACCCAGGCGAACATGTCCCTGGCCGCCGTGAAGCTCACACCCATCGAATTGCCGAGCCGGTTGACCGCGTTGACGAGCTTGGTTGCGACCTCGACGTTCTTGACCAGCTTGTCGCCGCCGTATTGGCCCTTGATGGAGCCGAACGCGTCGACCACGCTCTGCACGCTGCTGGTGATCTGACCGACCTGACCCCGCACGTCGCCGAGATTGGTCGCCAGAGTGTTGGCGCCGCCGGCCAGCCGGTCGAGGCTGCCCATGTTGTCGGCGATCATCGCCGAACCGGTGCCGAGCCGGTCTCCGACCAGGCCCGCCTGATAGGTGGCACGGAACTCCTGCGGCACCTCACCGAGGGGCCGGGTGATACCGCTGACCATCGCGATGTTCGGCACTTGGCTGATGCGCTGCGCCATCTGTTCGAGGTCGGCGAGCGCCTGCGGGCTGCGCAGATCGCGCGGAGAGCGGACCAGCACGTAGGACGGAATGGACTGGTTGAGGTCGAAATGGCGCTCCAGAGCCGTGTAGCCCACCGAGCTCGGGGCCCCGGGAGAGACCGCCTTGCGGTCGTCGTAGTTGTAGTGCGCCAACCCCACACAGCTGGCCAACAGAATCAGGATGAGCACGCTGGCCACGAGATGCGCCCGCGGTCTGCGCACGATGCGAATGCCGGACCGTCGCCACCACAGCGCGGTCAGCTCGCGGCGCGGCGCGATCAAGCCGCGCGGACCGGCGAGCGCAATGATGGCCGGCAACAACGTGATCGCGGCGAGGAAGGACACCCCGACGCCGACCGCCGATGACACGCCGACGGTCGAGAACACCCCCATCTTGGCAAAGCTGATGCCCAGGAACGTGATTCCGATGGTGGCCGCGGATGCGGTGATCACCTTGCCCACCGAGTTCAATGCCTGCCGCACCGCCGCGTCGGAGTCCTCACCGCGGCGCATGTAGTCGTGGTAGCGGCTGATCAGGAAGACGGCGTAATCCGTTCCCGCACCGGCGATGATCGCGCTCAACAGGATGATCGCCTGGTTGGACACCCCCAGACCGGTGGTGTGCGACAACCCTGCGACCACGGATTGCGCTATCACCAGCGAGATTCCGATACCGATCAAGGGCAGCAGCATGGTGATCGGATTGCGGTACACGATCAGCAGCACCAGGAGCACCAGCACACCGATCGCGATCTCGATCGGCAGGCGGTCCCGTTCGCCGGCCACGGTGAGGTCGGCGACGGTGGCCGCAGGTCCGGTCAGATGCACCTCCAGCGGGCTGCCCGCGGTGCTCTGTTTGACGATGTTGGCCACCCGGTTGTAGGCCTCATAGGACTGCGGGGTCCCCAATGCGCCCGCGAGTCCGACCGGCACCACCCAGGACTTGTTGTCCTTACTCGTCAAAAACGAACGCAGAGCTGGTGTTCCGACGAAATCCTGCAGCATCACGACGTCGTGCTGATCGTCGCGCAGTGCGGTGACCAGCTTGCGGTAGGTGGCTTCGTGAGCGGGGGTCAAACCCCGCTCATCGGTCAGCACCACCAGGAGCAGGTCGTCGCCGCCCGGTTCGGAGAACGCTTCGGTCATCTGCCGCGCCGCCACGCTGGACGGGGCGTCGCCCGGCAACATCGACAACGGATGTTTCTGGGCCATCTCGGTCAGGCTCGGAAACGTCAGCGGCAACGCAACCGCCAGAGCAACCCAGACACCGATCACAGCCCAGGGCCACCGCACCACGAAATCGGTCAGCCGTCGCACAATTTCCTCACACTGCGCGAGACCCTCAGGCCGCGCGCCCCTTCACTGCATCGAACTTCACTGAACCCAACAAGCACGTCACCAATGCCCGCTGTCGGCGATCCGTCCACATACGGACTTCATCGCGGCGATGTAGCGGGCGACCGATTTCTGGGCGGTTGGATTGTCCGGGAACATCACCGCCATCGCGGTGCCGGCCTCATACCGGAATATATAGATCGTCAGCTGGTAGCTGAAGCGGCCGTCGGAGTAGATCCCGATGTTGTTCGAATAGCCCATGTCAGCGGCCGCGAGCACAGCGTTGAGCGGTGCGGCGCCGCCGTGCAGGAAGTTCGAGACCGGGAAGTTCGGGTGCGGCTTCTCCAACCACGGAGCCAGCTCCAGCACCCGGTAATACGGCACCCGCGCCAGGCTCAAACCGGAATCGAACGACGACTGCGCCGCCCAGGCGGCCTCACCGAACGTCGTCGCGGCGATCGGCACGGTGATCGGCACCAGGCCGGTGAACCAGCCTTGAGTGGTGAAGTTGTCCGAGGTTCGGCGGGTGTCCCGTGGTGTGAGCCCGAAATAGGTTGTCGCACCCGTCAATTCATGTTCCACCATGGCGGTGCAGGCATACAGGCCACCGACGAAGCGAACGCCGGCCCCGGTACAGGCCGCCTCGAATCGCGCGGTCTGATCGGCGTCCAAGATCATCTCGCCGACCATGTCAGCGACCGTCGGCTCCAGCGCGTTCCCCAACGGCAGCGGGAACTCGGGAAGTGTGCCGTTGTTGTTCTCGGCAAACTCGATCCAGGCCTGGACCTCCGGCGAATCGACGGTCAGATCCGCGGTGGCGTCGCGCTCCTGGATGCAGAAATCGTCGAAGCTGCCGGCCTCGGGCAGCGCCATCGGCTGTCCGGTCATCGTCAGTGACGTGTACATCCCATGCGCTTCGAGCATGGTGATCCCGATCAGCGCCGCGTCCCCGTGAACGTGGTCGATGCTGGCATAAAAATCGAAGTGATCGTCACTTTGCACGACGCCGAAAGAAAAACAACCCCATTCCATTGGGGTGGGAATATCGACGATATGTTTGCGCGCATCCTCCGCGGCCATGACACCGTTGTCGATCGGCTCGAATTCGATATCGGCGGCATCGGTGATGGTGCGCCTGACAATGTCGCCGGACCCAGAGTATTCGAACCAACTCCGATAGGTGTCATGGCGGCGCAGGTACGCATTCAGCGCGTGATTCATGGCGTCGATATCGCACTGACCAGGAACTTCACAGGTGGCGATTATCTGCCGTGAATAGTCGAGTCCGGCCTTGTCCTGTTCGTAGACACCACGAATGTGTTGCCCCTGCATATAGCTGACGGGCACCGAACTGACGGGCGCTTGTCGCGCTTTGTCCATTGCGGATTTTGTCGGGTGCCAGGAAATCACCACACCGGGGCTCGGCGACCAATCATCGATGGTGCCGATGGTTATCTTCCCGATGTGCAAAATTCCCCTCCCGGATCTGAACGGCTACGGCCCGGAGACCGGCAACCTGGTGGCCAGACCAAGATAGCGCCTGTCGCTGTGGCGCTTCGCCGTCGACCCGCAAAGCCCCTGGTCACAAGTAGTGACTAAAGGCCCTAAATAAACCGGTAAGCCCTGGCCACGCACCCGTCGACACCATGGTGAAAGCCGTTCGTTCAGCAACGCCCGTGCAATACTGACCGTCGGGAGATGAGCCGGCCGTCGCTGTCGGGAGATGACCGAGCCGTGGCCGTTCGGAAGTTGTTCCTGGCCCTGACGTGGTCTCCCACGACAGCACTGCGACACTTCACCGGCCCGATGCGGAGAACACAACCTGATGGCACCCACCGAACGCCCGACGCAGCAGACGCCCCGTTTCGCAATCATCGGTTACGCGGCACGTCTTCCCGGAGCCGCGGATGCGGACCAGTACTGGGACGTCCTGCACAGCGGTCGGGACGCGATTTCGGAGGTTCCCGCCGATCGGTGGGACATCGAGGAATTCTTCGACTCAGACCCGGATGCGGCCGGCAAGATGGTCACCCGGCGAGCCGGGTTCGTCGACGATGTCACCGGGTTCGACGCACCGTTCTTCGGAGTGTCAGCGCGCGAAGCCAACCTGATGGATCCGCAGCACCGCCTGCTGCTGGAGACGGCGTGGCGGGCGGTCGAGCATTCCGGCACTGCGCCAACGACTTTGGCGAACAGCAGAACCGGTGTGTTCGTCGGCTTGGCCACCCATGACTTCCTGGGTATGGCATCCGATGCGCTGAGCTACCCCGAGATCGAGGCCTATCTGGCGATCGGCACGTCCAGCGCGGCCGCCGCGGGCCGGATCAGCTACCGGTTGGGGCTGCACGGCCCCGCGGTCACCGTCGACACGGCGTGCAGCTCCTCGCTGGTGGCTATCCACCAGGCCTGCCAGGCACTGCTGCTGGACGAATGCGATCTGGCGCTGGCCGGCGGGGTGAACGTCATGCTCAGCCCGGCCACCATGATCACGTTCTCGCACTCCCGGATGCTGGCCCCCGACGGCAAGTGCAAGACGTTCGACGCCTCGGCCGACGGTTACGTACGCGGCGAGGGTTGCGGTGTTGTCGCCATCAAACGCCTGGAAGATGCGCTCCGCGACGGCGACCACATCCGCGCCGTGATCCGCGGCAGCGCGGTCAACTCCGACGGCGCGTCGGGCGGGTTGACGGTCCCCAACGGCGTCGCCCAACAGCGCGTGATCGCCGAAGCGCTGGAGCGCGCCGGCCTGACGCCCACCGATATCAACTACCTGGAAGCCCACGGAACCGGAACCTCGCTGGGCGACCCCATCGAGGTCCAGGCCGCCGCCGCCGCGCTCGGCAAGGGCCGCGATGCGGACCAGCCGCTGCTGATCGGATCGGCGAAGACCAACATCGGCCACCTGGAGGCCGCCGCGGGCGTCGCCGGCGTCCTCAAGGTCGTCCTGTCGCTCGAGCACTCCGAGCTGCCCCCGCACCTCAACTTCAAGAACCCGTCCCCGCACATCCCGTGGGACCGGATCCCGGTGCAGGTCGTCGACAAGGCGCGCCCCTGGGAGCGTTCGGAGCGGCCTCGCATCGCCGGCGTCAGCTCGTTCGGGTTCTCCGGCACCAACGCGCACGTGATCCTCGAAGAGGCACCGGTCACCAACCCGGTTGCTGCCGGCGCAGTGCCGGACGACCGCCGGTTCGCCGTGCTTCCGCTGTCGGCGCGCACCCCGGCTGCCCTGGTGCAGACCGCAGAGGACTACCGCAGCTGGCTCGGCGAGCACCCCGACGCCACTCTCGCCGACGTCTGCCTGACCGCCGGAGCGGGCCGGGCCCACTTCGAACACCGCGCCGCCCTCGTGGTCAACTCCATCGAGTCGGCGCGCGAGCTGCTCGGCGCGCTCGCCGACGACCTGCCCGCTCCCGGGCTGGTGCGCGGCGACTGCGTCGATGCGCCGAAGACCGCCTGGTTGTTCCCCGGACAGGGCAGTCAGTACGCCGGCATGGCCCGCGAACTGTTCGAGACCGAGCCGGTGTTCGCCGACACCATGAACCGGTGCGCCGACGCCGTCGCCGGTGTGCTCGAAAAGCCGTTGCTCGACGTTGTCTTTGGAACTGACACGGCCGATCTGGATGGCGCCGAAACCCTGAAGCAGACCCGGCACGCCCAGCCCGCGATCTTCGCGGTCGAGATGGGCTTGGCCAGGCTCTGGCAGTCGTGGGGTTTCGAGCCGGACGTGGTGCTCGGCCACAGCGTCGGCCAGTACTCCGCCGCCTGTGTCGCAGGGGTTTTCAGCCTCGAGGACGGCGCACGGTTGCTCGCCGAGCGTGGCCGTCTCTTCGGTGACCTGCCCGCAGGCGGGCGGATGTGCGCTGTCTTCGCCGACCCGGACCGGGTGGAGAGCCTGACCGACGAGTTCCCGAGCCTGTCGGTGGCCGCCTACAACGGCGCCAACACCGTGCTGTCGGGACCGGCCACCGACCTGGAACGTGCGATCGCCCAACTGTCGGACGAGGGCGCCCGCTGCGACTGGCTGGACACCAGCCACGCATTCCATTCGTCACTGCTCGACCCGGCCCTGGACGCCTTCGAGGCCTACGCCAACGGATTCGAATTCGCGGCACCCCAGCGGATTCTGGTGTGCAACCGGACCGGCGCCGCCCTGGGCCGCAACGCCAAGCTCGACGGGCAATACTGGCGCCGCCACGCGCGTCAGCCGGTGCAGTTCGCCAAGGGGGTGGCGACGCTGGCCGAACTCGGCTGCGCGCTGCTGCTCGAGGTGGGGCCGCAGCCGGTGCTCACCGCCGCCGCCCTGCGGGCTTGGCCTGACCCGGCGACCGCACCCAAAGCCGTTGCATCGCTGCGCCGTAACGGCGCAGACCACCGCCAGCTGACCGAAGCTCTGGCTGGCGCCTACGTCGCCGGACATGTTCCCGACTTCGCCGCACTGCTGCACGAGCCGGCCCGCAAGCTCGATCTGCCGACCTACCCGTTCCAGCATCGCCAGTACTGGTATCAGAGCAAGCAGTCCCAGTCGACCGCGAATGATGCCGCCCGCACCGAGGCCGTGCAGCTGCTCGAGGACGGCAGGATCGAGGAACTGGCCGCTCTACTCGGCGGGGACGGATCCACCACGGCCGCTGAGGTGCTGAGCAAGCTTGCCGCCCAACACAATCGGCAGCGCAGTGCACAATCTATCGCCGACACCCGCTACGAGATCCGCTGGCAGAAGGCCATCAGCTCGTCGACCGAGGTCGGCGAGGGCGCGGCGTGGCTGCTGATCGGCGATGACGCCGCCGTCATGCGCCCGCTGGTCGATGCGCTGACCGCACACGGCCACCGGCACCGCGTCCTCGGTTTGCCGGTGTCCGACGCCGACGAGGAGCGCCTGGTCGCCGAACTGACCGCGGCGGTGCGGGACGAGCCTGCGTTGCGCATCCTGCACCTCGCGGCACTGGACTCCGACAGCGCGTCGTCGATGCGGTCACTGCTGCGGATGCAACACCGGGTACTCGGAGGCACCCAGCGCCTTTTCCGCGCCGCGGCCGCCGCCGACCTGCGCACCCCGATCTGGGTGCTGACCCAAGGCGCGCAACGCATCTCCGATGCCGACACGGTGTCGCCGGAGCAGAGCGGACTGTGGGGATTCTGCCGCGTCGCCGCGCTGGAGTACCCGCAGGTGTGGGGCGGTCTGGCAGATCTGTCCGGGACCGGCGCCGACGAGTGGACGCGGCTGATCAAGCAGGTCGTCACCGCGTCGCCCGGCGAGGATCAGATGGCGTTGCGGGACAGCGGTGTTCATGTTCCGAGGCTGGTCCGGCGGACCGGCCAGCCGAACTCGACCCCGCTGGAATTGCGCTCCGGGGTCACCTATCTGGTGACCGGCGGACTCGGCTCGATCGGGCTGGAGATCGCCGGATACCTGGCCGCGCACGGCGCTCGCCAGCTGGTGCTGACCAGCCGCCGCGCCCCCGACGAGGCCGCGCAGCGTCGCATCGACGCCCTCGGCGAACAGCACGGCTGCGCGGTCCGGGTGATCGCGGCCGACGTCGCCGACCCGCACGACGTCGCACGACTGCTCGCCACCGTGGCCGCCGAGCTGCCGCCGCTGGCCGGCATCGTTCACGCCGCCGGCGAGAACAGCACCACCCCGCTGAGTTCCCTCGACAGCACCGAGATCGACCGGGTGTTCTCCGGAAAGGTCTGGGGTGCTTGGTATCTCAGTGAGGCCGCCACCGATCTGAAGCTGGACTTCTTCCTGTCCACCTCGTCGATCTCGTCGGTGTGGGGCAGCTACGGCCAGAGCGCCTACAGCGCAGCCAACGCCTTCCTCGACGGGTTGACGTGGCGACTGCGCGAGCGCGGCGTCCACGGCATCAGCGTGAACTTCGGTCCGTGGTCGGCCGGCATGGCAGACCAGGACGCCCGTGCCCAGCTGGACCGCCGCGGGATCCGCACACTGTCGCCTACGGATGCACTGGCCGGAATGGCCGACATCATGGCCGCCGCCGGTTCGCAAGGTCCGGCCGAAGCCGTTGTGGCGCGGATGGACTGGGCCCGCTTCCTGCCGATCTATCTGCAGGCCGGCCGCCGCTCACTGCTGGCCGAGGTGGCCCGCGAGGTTCCGGAGTCGGTGCCCGCGGCCACCGGAGCCTCAGGCACCACCCGGCTGGTCGAACAGCTCACCGCCGCACCGGTGCAGCAGCGCAAGAAGCTCGTTCTGGAGTACCTGCGCAACACTGTCGCGGAGGTGACCCGGGTCGACGCGTCGGAGGTCCGCGAAGAGGCCGGATTCTTCGACCTCGGCATGGACTCGCTGATGGCGGTCGAACTGCGGCGCCGTCTGGAACAGGCTGTCGGCAAGGAACTTCCGGCGACACTCGCCATGGACTTCCCGCGGCTGACCGACGTGGCCGACTACCTGCTCGGCGACGTGCTCAACCTCAACGAGAAGGCCGGGGCACAGCTTGCGGCCGCGCCGGCATCGCTGGCCGGCTCGGCGACCGACGAACCCATCGCCATCATCGCGGTGGCCTGCCGGTTCCCCGGCGCACCCGATGCCGAGGCGTACTGGGATGTGCTGTCCGGCGCAGTGGACGCGATCCGGGAGATCCCCGAGGACCGCTTCGACGTCGACCAGTACTACGACCCCGATCGGCAGACGCCGGGCAAGATCTACACCCGCAGCGGCGGCTACCTGGAGAGCGTCGACGGCTTCGACCCGGAGTTCTTCGGCATCTCCCCGCGCGAAGCGGTCTGGATCGACCCGCAGCAGCGCCTCATGCTCGAAATCGCCTGGGAGGGCTTGGAGCGTGCGGGCTACTCGGCCGCATCGCTGCGCGGCAGCCGTACCGGCGTGTTCGTCGGCGTCGGCGCCAACGAGTACTCGCATCTGCTGTCCGGCGAATCGGTCGAGAACCTCGAAGCCCACTTCATCACCGGCAACGCGCTCAACGCGATCGCAGGCCGGGTGGCGTTCACGCTCGGCCTGGAGGGCCCGGCGATGGCGGTGGACACCGCGTGCAGTTCGTCGCTGGTGGCCGTCCATCAGGCCAGCCAGGCGCTGCACTCCGGTGACTGCGACATGGCCCTGGCCGGTGGCGTCAACGTCCTGCTGAGCCCGGCGTCGATCGTCGCGGCGTCGCGCGCCCAGATGCTGGCCCCCGACGGCCGGTGCAAGACCTTCGACGCGGCAGCCGACGGCTACGCCCGCGGCGAAGGCTGCGGCATCCTGGTGCTCAAGCGGCTGTCCGACGCACAACGCGACGGCGACCGGATCGCCGCGGTCATCCGCAGCAGCGCGGTCAACCAGGACGGTGCGTCCAGTGGTCTGACGGTGCCCAACGGCGGTGCGCAGCAACGCCTCATCTCCGCGGCGCTGGCCCGTGCCGGTCTCGGCGGCGCAGACGTCGACTACCTGGAAGCCCACGGCACCGGCACCCCGCTGGGTGACCCGATCGAGGTGCAGGCCGCCGCAGCCGTCTACGGCGCCGGTCGCGATCCGATCCGCCCGCTGCTGATGGGAACGGCCAAGACCAACATCGGGCACCTGGAGTCCGCTGCCGGTGTGGCCGGTCTGATCAAGGTCGTGCTGTCGCTGCAGAACGAATTGCTGCCGCAGAACCTGCACTTCCAGAACCCGTCACCGCACATCCCCTGGGACTCGTTGCCGGTTCGGGTGGTCGACGAGGCCACCCCGTGGGTCGCCAACGGCAGACCGCGCCGCGCCGGCGTCAGCTCGTTCGGCTTCACCGGCACCAACGCCCATGTGTTGATCGAAGAGGCACCGCAGCCCGCGCTCGGTGACGATCCCGCCGACGAACCGGTCGAGGTCATCGAGCCGGATCCGGTGCGTGAGCCGCTGAGTGTCCTGCCACTGTCGGCGCGGTCCGGGCAGGGCCTGCTGGCGTTGGCGCAGCGCTACTCCGATTGGCTGGCCGCCCATCCCGACGCCTCGCTCGCCGACGTGAGCTACACCGCCGGGGCGGGACGATCGCACTTCGAGCACCGGGCGGCGGTGGTCGCGAACTCCGTGTCCGAGGCCAAGATGCTGCTCGACGATCTGGTGGCCAACCGGCTGCGGCCGGGCGTGCTCCGCGGCGAGTGCACCGACCCGCCGACCACCGCGTGGTTCTTCCCGGGACAGGGCAGCCAGTACCCGGGCATGGCGAAGGAATTGTTCGAAACGGAGCCGGTATTCGCCGACGCCCTGCGCCGCTGCGCGCAGGCCGTGGATCCGATGCTGCCGCGCCCACTGCTCGACGTACTGTTCTCCGGCGACCGCGAGAACGCGGAAACCCTGCGGCACACGTCATTTGCCCAGCCGGCGATCTTCGCCGTCGAGATGGGTCTGGCCCGGCTGTGGCAGTCCTGGGGCATCGAACCGGACGTGGTGCTGGGCCACAGCGTCGGCCAGTACGCGGCCGCATGCGTGGCAGGCGTGTTCAGCCTCGAGGACGGTATCCGCTTGATCGCCGAGCGCGGCCGGTTGTTCGGCGGCCTGCCCGAGGGCGGCCGGATGGTCGCGGTGTTCGCCGACCCCGACTATGTGGAGCGTGCCGCGGCGAGCTCCCCGCGCGTCTCGGTCGGTGCCTACAACGGCCGCAACACGGTGCTGTCGGGTCCGGGCGAGGATCTGGAGCAGATCGTCGCGGCCTGCAGCGAGGACGGTGCCCGGTGCACCTGGCTGGAGACCAGCCACGCCTTCCACTCGGAACTGCTGGACCCGGTGCTCGACGAATTCGAGACGTTCGCAACGCAATTCGACTATGCGGTGCCGACCCGGCCGCTGGTCTGCAACCGGACCGGCGCGGTGCTCACCGCCGAGACGCCGATCAACGCGCAGTACTGGCGCCGGCATTCCCGGCAGCCGGTGCAGTTCACCGAAAGTGTGCGCACCGTGGCGGCCCTGGGTTGCTCGGTGCTGATGGAGATCGGTCCGCAACCGATCCTGACCGCCGCGGCCCTGCAGATCTGGCCGGAGTCCTCGGCAACGCCGCGGGCGATCGTGTCGCTGCGCAAGGGAGCCAACGCCCAGCGTCAGATGACCGAAGCGCTTGCCACGACCTACATCTGCGGACACCGGCCGGACTTCGCGGCCCGGTTCCACACGTCGGGCCGGAGACTCGAACTGCCGACATACCCGTTCCAACGGCGCCGGTACTGGCCAAAAGCCTCCGGCATTGCAGGATTGGGTTCGGACGGCGTTCGACTCTCGGGCATCCTGGGCAGCGCCAAGGACCTGGCGTCGGGCGACACCGTCTACACGAACGTGCTGTCGGTCAAGACCCAACCGTGGCTGGCGCATCACGTCATCTACGGCACCGTGGTGGTGCCCGGCGCGACGTACGCGGCGATGGCCATGGCCGCCGCAGGCGCACCGGCACGGGTGAAGGAAGTCTTCTTCTACGAGCCGATCATCCTGCCCGACAAAGCCTCTCGCGAGGTCCAGCTCAGCCTGCATCCCGTCGACGACGGCTGGAAGTTCCAGGTGCACAGCCGGCCCTACGGGGTTCGGGAGGCCGAGTGGTCGCTGAACTCCGACGGCACCCTGCTCTCCGGCGTCGACCCGGATGCGGAACAGGCGGAAACGGTGGCCCCGGACGAGGCGATCGAGCAGATGAATCGCACCCGCCCGCAGGAACTGTTCGACATCTTCCACGACATGGAATTGGCCTGGGGCCCGACGTGGTCGACCTCGCTGAAGTCGTTGTGGGTCGGCAAGGGTGAGGCGATCGGGGACATCGCGGTCGGCGAGGAACTCGGTGAGCATCTCGGCACCGAGCCGATCCACCCGGTCTTGCTGGACCTGTGCACCGGTGTGGCCTTCCCGGCCTTCCCCGCCACGCTGGCCGCCGAGCAGGGGATGACGGATCTGTTCCTGCCGTTGCGCTACGGGCAGGTGACGATCGCCGAGAAGATGCCGCGCCGGTTCTACTGCCGGGCCCGCTGGCACGAGAACACCATCAACAACGAAACCCAGGTTTTCGATATCGATTTCCTGGATCGGGACGGACGAGTGCTCGGTGGTATCGCCGAGTTCACCGTGAAGCGTGCCCCGCGCGAGGCGTTGATGCGCGGGCTGGGTGGCGACTCCACCCGGCTGCTGTACAGCCTCGGCTGGCAGGAGATCGCGGCGGCTCCGACGGCAGACGAGGCCGAAGACGGTGCCGGCAAGAGCGCGAACGGCACCTGGCTGATCGCCGGTTTCGACGCGCTGGCGACAGAGGTGCCGGGGGCGGTGACGGTCGCCGAGGCGACCGATCCGCAGTCGTGGCAGCGGGTGTTCGCCGAGGCCGCCGAACGTGGTGTGCCGGTCACCGGAATCGTCTGGCGCGGTTCGGGACACGCTACCGAGGACAGCTCCGCCGCGGAACTCGCGGCCCGGCTCGAGGCGCAGGTCGCCACGCTGCTCGGTGCCGCGCAGACCGCACTGGCCGAGCAGAAGGGCACGCTGTCCGACGGCCTGTGGATCGTCACCGAACGCGCGGTGGCGACCGAGCCCGGCGAGCCGGTCGATCCGGTCCAGTCCGCCCTGTGGGGATTCGGCCGCACCCTGATCGCCGAGCAGCCGAGCCTGCGTGTTCGCCTGGTCGACTCCGACGGCGGCGATGAGTCGCTGAGCTGGCTCGCCGGTGCGCTCGGCGCCCCGGTCGTCGAGCCGGAAATGGCAGTGCGACAGGGCCGTTTCCTGGTCTCCCGGCTGCTGCACTGGGCGCGCAACGGTCAGCTACCGATGCCGCGCAGCGACGACTACGCCCTGGCGCCGACCGAACGCGGCGCGATCGACAACCTCCGCCTGACCGAGGTCGAGGTGACCCCGCCGAAGGACAACGAGGTACAGGTCCGGATCGAGGCCGCCGGCCTCAACTTCCGTGACGTGCTCAATGTGCTGGGCCTCTACCCCGGCGATCCGGGCCCGATCGGTGGCGACCTCTGTGGTGTGGTCACCGAGGTCGGCTCCGCGGTCACCGGATTCGAGGTCGGCCAGCGAGTCTTCGGGTCGATGCAGGGCGCCTTCGCCAGCCGGTTGAATGTGCCTGCGCCACTGCTGACCACGGTGCCGGACGGGATCAGCGCGGTGGATGCCGCGACGATTCCCGCTGCGGCGCTCACGGTCCGGCTCGCGTTCGACTGGGCGAAGATCAAGCCCGGCGACAAGGTGCTCATCCACGCCGCCAGTGGTGGTGTGGGGCTGGCCGCGGTGCAGATGGCCCGTGCGCACGGCGCCACCGTGTTCGCCACCGCGAGCAGGTACAAGCGCGCCACCCTGCGGGACATGGGCGTCGAGTACGTCTACGACTCGCGCACAACGGAATTCGCGGACCAGATCCTTGCGGATACCGACGGCGCAGGTGTTGATGTGGTGCTCAACTCGCTGACCAGCGAAGGATTCGTCGAGGCGACGGTGCGGGCCACCGCCAAGGGCGGCCGGTTCGCCGAGATCGCCAAGCGCGACATCTGGACGCACGAGCAGATGGCCGAGCTGCGTCCCGATATCGACTACGAGATCGTCGCGCTGGACGTCACGATGATGACCGATCCCGACCATATCCAGCGACTGATGGTCGAGGTCGCCGACGGCCTGGCCAAGGGCGAGTGGACGCCGGTGCCGGCCGAGGTTTACCCGCTGACCGAGGCCCGGACCGCGTTCCGGCGGATGCAGCAGGCACGCCACATCGGCAAGATCGTGGTGCAGATGCCCAAACCGCTACAGCCGCGCGGCGATCGGAGCTATCTGGTCACCGGCGGTCTGGGCGCGCTCGGCCTGCACACGGCGTCGTACCTGGCTCAGCTCGGCGCCGGCGACATCGTGCTGACCAGCCGCCGCACCCCGGATGCGGAGGCCCAGGCGGCCATCGACGCCATCACCGAGCGGTTCCACTGCCGGATCCACGTCTTCTCGGCCGATGTCGCCGAGGAGTCCGAAGTGGCCCAGCTGCTGGACAGGATGCGGGCCGAGCTGCCGCCGCTGGCCGGCGTGGCACACCTGGCCGGTGTGCTCGACGATGCCCTGCTACCGCAGCAGGACCTCGATCGGTTCCGGAAGGCATTGGGGCCCAAAGCGTATGGCGCGCACCATCTGCACCGGTTGACGAAGGACGACGATCTCGACTTCTTCATCCTGTACTCGTCGGCGTCGGCGGTGCTCGGCTCGCCCGCCCAGGGCAACTACGCCACCGCCAACGCGCTGCTCGACGGGCTCGTCGCGCAGCGACGGGCGCAGGGACTGCCTGCCATCGCCGTCAACTTCGGCCCGTGGGCCCAGGGCGGGATGGCCAGTTCGGCGGCCGCGGTCGCCAACCTCAGCGCCCAGGGCATGATGCCGCTCGAGCCGTCGGCGGCACTGGCCGCCCTCGGCGAGGCGATCCGGCAGGGCGCCGCGCAGGCCACCGTGCTCAAGGCGAACTGGCAGCGGACGGCGAAGATGCTCGCCGGCATCCGTCCGCCCCTGCTGGACCAGGTGCTGCCCAGCGGCGACGGCGCCGTGGTCGGTGACAGCGAGCTGCTGCGGCAGCTGCAGGAGCTACCGGTGGCGGCGCGAGCCGGATTCATCACCGAGTTCCTGCAGAAAGAGGTGCAGGGCTTCCTGCGGCTCGCGCAACCGCCCGCCGCGTCCAGCCGGTTCCTGGATCTGGGCACGGACTCACTGATGGCGGTCGAACTGCGCAACCGGCTGTTCGGTCAGTTCGGCGGGAAGTTCGACATCAGCCCGACAGCGGTGTTCGACCATCCGACCATCGGGGAGCTCGCCGAGCATCTGGTCTCGCAGCTGCCCGATTCCGACGAGCCCGCGGCCGCGCCGGTGCAGACCACCTCCGCCGACGCGGCGGAGCCTGCGCCCGCGCCAGAATCCGAGGACTGAAACGCGGCAACGCCGTAGCGGTGTGACGAAAATCGCACCGCTACGGCGTTGTGCCCGCACTTCACGCCACTGCGCATCCGCCCTGTTCAGAGCCTTATGAGCAGCGAGAAGTTTGGAATTGACGAACGCGGTAATCCCCCAAACCGACCGGTGGGTTGGTTAGTTGGCTGAACTTGCTCACACGCGGTTGATTTCCCATTACCCGTGGGTATAGTAAGCCGTGTTACTGGTGGGTAACTTAGACAAAAGTACTCAACCACAAAGCCCAAATTCAGATGACATTCTCGCTGAGGAGGAGCCGTCATGAGCCACTACAAGAGCAACGTCCGCGATCAGGTATTCAACCTGTTCGAGGTCTTCGGTTTCGATAAGGCCCTCGGCGCGGGCGAGTACAGCGACCTCGACGCCGACACCGTGCAGGAGATGCTCGGTGAGATGGCCCGTCTCGCGGAGGGCCCGCTGGCAGCGTCCTTCACCGACGGGGACCGCAACCCGCCGGTGTTCGACCCCGACACCCACACCGTCACCCTTCCCGAGTCGTTCAAGAAGTCGGTGAAGGCGTTCATCGACGGCGGCTGGGACAAGGTCGGCCTCGACGAGGACCTCGGCGGCATGCCGATGCCCAAGACCCTGGTGTGGGCCCTGCACGAGCACGTGCTTGGCGCCAACCCTGCGGTCTGGATGTACGCCGGCGGTGCCGGTTTCGCCCAGATCGTCTACGACCTCGGTACCGAGGAACAGAAGAAGTGGGCCATCAAGGCTGCCGAGCGCGGCTGGGGCTCGACCATGGTCCTCACCGAGCCGGACGCCGGCTCGGACGTCGGCGCCGGCCGCACCAAGGCCGTGCAGCAGGACGACGGCTCGTGGCACATCGACGGTGTGAAGCGATTCATCACCTCCGCCGACTCCGACGACCTCTTCGAGAACATCCTGCACCTGGTGCTGGCCCGCCCCGAGGGCGCCGGACCGGGCACCAAGGGCCTGTCGCTGTTCATCGTGCCGAAGTTCCACTTCGACCCCGAGACCGGCGAACCCGGTGAGCGCAACGGCGTGTTCGTCACCAACGTCGAGCACAAGATGGGCCTGAAGGTCTCGGCCACCTGCGAACTGACCTTCGGCCAGCACGGCATCCCGGCCAAGGGCTGGCTCGTCGGCGAGGTCCACGAGGGCATCGCGCAGATGTTCGACGTGATCGAGCAGGCTCGAATGATGGTGGGCACCAAGGCTATTGCCACGCTGTCGACGGGATACCTGAACGCCTTGGAGTACGCCAAGGAGCGCGTGCAGGGTGCCGACCTGACCCAGATGACCGACAAGACCGCTCCGCGCGTGACGATCACCCACCACCCGGACGTCCGTCGCAGCCTGATGACCCAGAAGGCCTACGCCGAGGGTCTGCGGGCGCTGTACCTCTACACATCCACCTACCAGGACGCCCCTGTGGCGCAGGCGATTCAGGGTGTCGAGGCCGACCTGGCCGTCAAGGTCAACGATCTGCTGCTGCCGATCGTCAAGGGTGTCGGTTCCGAGCAGGCCTACGCCAAGCTGACCGAGAGCCTGCAGACCTTCGGTGGCTCCGGCTTCTTGCAGGACTACCCGGTCGAGCAGTACATCCGCGACGCAAAGATCGACTCGCTCTACGAGGGCACCACCGCCATCCAGGCGCAGGACTTCTTCTTCCGGAAGATCGTGCGCGACAAGGGTGTTGCGCTGGCGCACGTGGCCGGCCAGATCGAGGCGTTCATCTCCAACGAGTCGGGCAATGGCCGGCTGAAGTCGGAGCGTGAGTTGCTGGCCAAGGCGCTCGAGGACGTCCAGGCCATGGCCGCGTCCATGACCGGCTACCTGATGGCCGCGCAAGAGGACTCCGCCAGCATCTACAAGGTGGGGCTGGCCTCGGTCCGCTTCCTGATGAGCGTCGGCGATCTGGTCATCGGCTGGTTGCTGCAGCGTCAGGCCGCGGTGGCCATCGCGGCGCTCGACGCCGGCGCCAGCGGTGCCGACCGCTCGTTCTACGAGGGCAAGCTCGCGGTCGCGTCGTTCTTCGCGAAGAACATGCTGCCGCTGCTGACCAGCACTCGCCAGGTGGTCGAGACGCTGGACAACGAGATCATGGAGCTCGACGAAGCAGCCTTCTGAGTTATCCACGAACAACGGCTCCGGGACCTTCGGGTCTCGGAGCCGTTGGCGTTTCGATGCCGACCGACCCGGCACTTTGGACCCTTTTTGCCAGCTGAAGGCCGCAGGCGACGGATATCGGGACTTTGGGCCCTGGCAGTTAGCTGGCGATCCGCTACATTCTAGGAATGGCAGTGCTCGACAGCAACGATGCAATTCCCGCGCATCCCGTGCCTACCGGCAAAAAGCCGAATAGCGCAGCGTCGCTGGCGAATATTGTCGCGCCGTTCACCAAAACCGCTGGATACTACGCACGGTCGTGGGGCGCATACCTCGACGGCGGTAGTGGCGAGTTGCCCGTCGCGCGCCCGACACTCTCCCTGGCCACCCACGCCCTGCGGGACGAGATCGTGCTGGTCGGCCTGCGCATGCGTCGTCCGCTCAGCGACGCAGGCGTCTACGACAAGATCAACACCGAAGTCGTCAAAGCCATCGACTTCTACGGCAAGCAGGGCTGGCTGGCCAGGCCGGAAGGGTTTTTCGCCGCGCCGCCCGCGCCGACCAACGTGTCGATCCGGACGTTCGGCAAGGGCAACCGCAAGCACGAGCGGATGTCGTTCGACAGCGGCTACACGCCGTACTCCCGGGAACCGGGCCGCCAGCGTTGGCTCAGCTACACCGGCAACCGCCGCGAGTACGCACTGATGCTGCGCCACAGCGAGCCCCGCCCGTGGCTGGTGTGCATCCACGGCACCGAGATGGGTCGCGTGAACCTGGACCTCACGTTGTTCCGGGCGTGGCACCTGCACGAGGCATTCGGCCTCAACGTGATCCTGCCGGTGCTGCCGATGCACGGCCCGCGCGCCAAAGGTCTGCCCAAGGGTGCGGTGTTCCCGGGCGAGGACGTGATGGACGACGTCCACGCCACCGCGCAGGCGGTGTGGGACGTTCGCCGGGTCCTGGCCTGGATCAGGTCGCAGCAACCCGACGCGCGGATCGGGGTGAACGGCATCTCGCTGGGCGGCTACATCGCCGCCCTGGTCGCCAGCCTGGACGAGGACCTGACGTGTGCCATCCTCGGCGTGCCGCCGGCCAACCTGGTATCGATCCTGGGCCGGCACGCCGGACTGAGCCTCGACGATCCGCGGCACCGGACCCTGGAGCTGGCAGCGCCGATCGGAGACATGATCTCGCCGCTGTCGCTGCAACCGAAGGTCGCGCCCGAGGGCCGGTTCATCTACGCCGGCGTCGCCGACCGGATCGTGCACCCGCGCGAGCAGGTGCTGGGATTGTGGGAGCACTGGGGACGGCCGGACATCGGCTGGTATCGCGGCGGGCATACCGGGTTCTTCCAAGCCCGTCCGGTCCAGCAGTTTGTGGACGCCGCACTTGTGCAGTCGGGGCTCGTAGACCGGGGCTAGCGGAGAGACTTCTCCAGCGAAAGCAGATCCTCATAGAGACCGCCGCTGGAATCCCCTCTTGTCCAGCGGCGGTCCTTTGTTCGCGTCAATAGGACACAAACAAAGAGGATGCCCCGTGTTGCCGTCGGGTCGGGGGGTCAGACGGCAACACGGAGCTATCCAATACATCTGTAGCCCGTACGGGTTCGTTACAAACCCGCGGAAACTTTTTTTGATTTTTTTCTACGCCTCGAGAATCGCGGTCACGCCCTGGCCGCCAGCTGCACAAATGGAGATCAGGCCGCGCACCGGCTGACCCGTCTCCCTGTGCTTTTCCGCCAGCTGTTTCGCCAGCTGAGCCACGATCCGGCCGCCGGTCGCGGCGAACGGATGACCGGCCGCGAGCGAGGAGCCGTTGACGTTGAGCTTGGAGCGGTCGATGCCGCCCAGTGCACTATCCAAGCCGAGCCGCTCCTTGCAGTACTCCTCGGATTCCCACGCTTGCAGGTGAGCCAGCACCACCGACGCGAACGCCTCGTGGATCTCATAGAAGTCGAAATCCTGCAAGGTCAGACCGTTGCGGGCCAGCAGGCGGGGCACCGCGTACGTGGGTGCCATCAGCAGGCCGTCGGCACCGTTGACGTAGTCGACCGCGGCGGTCTCGGAGTCGACGAAGTAGGCCAACGGAGTCAGCGAATGTGACGTCGCCCACTCATCGCTGGCGAGCAGTACCACCGAGGCGCCGTCGGTGAGCGGAGTCGAGTTGCCCGCCGTCATCGTCGCGTCGCCGTTGCGCACGCCGAACACCGGCTTGAGCTTGGCCAGCTTCTCGGCGCTGGAGTCGGCCCGCAGGTTGTTGTCCCGGTACAGCCCGAGGAAGGGGCTGACGAGGTCGTCGAAGAAGCCTGCGTCGTAGGCGGCGGCCATGTTGCGGTGGCTGGCGGCGGCCAGCTCGTCCTGGTCGACGCGCTTGATCCCCATCTGCTTGGCGGTGATCGCGGCGTGGTCGCCCATCGACAGGCCGGTGCGCGGCTCGCCGTTGGTCGGGATCTCGATGCCGAGGGAGGCGGGCAGCTTGCCGACCAGCTTGAGCCGGTCCACGTTCGACTTGGAGCGGCGCAGATTGAGCAGGGTGCGACGGAGTTCGTCGCCGAGGCCGATCGGGGCGTCGGAGGTGGTGTCCACCCCGCCCGCGGCCGCGGCCTCGTAGCGCCCGGCGGCGATTCCGTCCGCGGCGGCGATGGCGGCCTGCAGCCCGGTGCCGCAGGCCTGCTGCAGATCGATCGCCGGGGTGTACGGCGAGAGTTGGCTGCCGAGCACGCTCTCACGCATCAGGTTGAAGTCGCGGCTGTGCTTGAGCACCGCGCCGCCGATCACCGCGCCGAGCTGTTCGCCGGCCAGGCCGAAACGGTCCACCAGGCCGCCGAGGGCAGCGGTGAACATGTCCTGATTGGATGCCTGCGCGTAGGCGCCGTCGGAGCGCGCGAACGGAATGCGGTTGCCGCCGATCACGGCGACCCGGCGGCTGTTTCTAGTGGTAGAGGCCACGTCAATCTCCCCTTTGGGTTCGGTTTGAGAGGGGGTATACCCACCCATACTACGCACGGTCCTTACTCTGGAGTAAGTTCGTTCCCGGTCCACCCGCATCGCAACTCGAAAGGCATGTTCGTGGCTTCCGACCTCTTCTCGCAGATCGTCAACTCAGCGCCGGGCTCCCTGCTGGCCAAGCAGCTCGGCATTCCGCAGCCGGAGACGCTGCGCCGCTACAAAGCCGGCGAGCCGCCGCTGGCCGGCTCGCTGTTGATCGGTGGCGAGGGCCGCGTGGTCGAGCCGCTGCGCGCGGCGCTGGCCGAGGACTACGACGTGGTCGCCGACAACCTCGGTGGCCGCTGGGCCGACTCGTTCGGCGGACTGGTCTTCGACGCCACCGGCATCACCGAGCCGGTCGGTCTGCGCGGTCTCTACGAGTTCTTCACCCCGCTGCTGCGCAACCTCGGTCCGTCGGGTCGCATCGTCGTGATCGGCACCACGCCCGACGAGGCGGGCAGCGCCAACGAGCGCATCGCCCAGCGCGCCCTCGAAGGATTCACCCGCTCCCTGGGCAAGGAGGTGCGCCACGGGGCCACCGTCTCGCTCGTCTACCTGTCCCCGGCGGCGAAACCCGCCGCGACAGGACTGGAGTCGACGCTGCGATTCCTGCTGTCGGGTAAGTCGGCCTACGTCGACGGGCAGGTCTTCTATGTGGGCGCAGAAGATTCCACCCCGCCCGCCGATTGGGACAAGCCGCTGGACGGCAAGGTCGCGATCGTCACCGGCGCGGCCCGCGGCATCGGCGCCACGATCGCCGAGGTGTTCGCGCGTGACGGCGCCAAGGTCGTCGCGATCGACGTCGAGAGTGCGCGTGATGCGTTGAGCGAAACCGCTGTGAAGGTCGGTGGCACCGCCCTGCCGCTGGATGTCACCGCCGAGGATGCGGTGGACAAGATCACCGAACATCTGCGCGAGCACTACTCCGAGCACAACGGGGGCCGTGCCGACATCCTGGTCAACAACGCGGGCATCACCCGCGACAAGCTGCTGGCGAACATGGACGATGCCCGCTGGGACGCCGTGGTCGCGGTGAATCTGCTTGCACCGCAACGCCTTACTGAAGGCTTGATCGAGAACGGCAGCATCGGTGAGGGTGGACGCATCATCGGGCTGTCCTCGATGGCCGGGATCGCAGGCAACCGCGGCCAGACCAACTACGCGGCCACCAAGGCCGGCATGATCGGCCTCACCGAGGCGCTGGCGCCGTCACTGGCGGATAAGGGCATCACGATCAACGCCGTCGCACCCGGATTCATCGAGACCGCGATGACCGACGCGATCCCGCTGGCCACCCGTGAGGTGGGCCGCCGGCTGAACTCCCTGTATCAGGGCGGCAAGCCGGTCGACGTCGCCGAGACCATCGCCTACTTCGCCAGCCCCGCGTCGAATGCCGTGACCGGCAATACGATCCGAGTCTGCGGCCAGGCCATGCTGGGAGCTTAAGGTGACAACCATGACCGAACAGCCGAGCGGACTGCGCAACATGCTGCGCGCCGCGGCGGGCTCGCTGCCGTTCATCCCGCGCAGCGATCACCTGCCCAACCGCACCCTGACGGTCGATGAACTGGCCATCGATCCGTCCAACGTCGCCGACTACGCGGCGGTCACCGGCCTGCGCTTCGGCGACACCGTGCCGCTGACCTATCCGTTCGTGCTGACGTTTCCCACCGTGATGGCGCTGATCACCGGTTTCGACTTCCCGTTCGCCGCCATGGGTGCGGTCCACGTGGAGAACGAGATCACCCGGTACCGCCCGATCGCGGTCACCGACACCGTCAAGCTCAAGGTGCATGCCGGGAACCTTCGGGAGCATCGCAAGGGCCTGCTGGTCGACGTGATCGCCGACATACACGTGGGCAACGAGCATGCCTGGCATCAGGTCACGACGTTCCTGCACCAGCAGCGCACCAGCCTGTCCGGTGGGCCCAAGCCCGAGCCACCCAAGCGACCGAAGCTGCCGCCGCCCAATGCGATCCTGCGGATCAGCCCCGCCCAGATCCGGCGCTACGCGTCAATCGGCGGGGACCACAATCCAATCCACACCACGTCGGTCGGCGCCAAGCTGTTCGGCTTCCCCACCGTCATCGCACACGGAATGTTCAGTGCGGCAGCCGTTTTGGCAAATATCGAGGCGCAGATTCCCGATGCGGTCCGCTACTCGGTGAAGTTCGGCAAGCCGGTCATCCTGCCGGCCACCGCCGGTCTCTACGTCGACCGGGTTACCGACGGCTGGGACATCTCGATGCGCAACCTGAGCAAGGGCTACCCGCATCTCACCGGAACGGTTCGCGGGCTCTAGCGATTTCGGCGCGTTTTCGTTCGCTCAGCGGCGGTTTGCGCGCCGAAATCGCAGTCAGGAAGTAGCGGGTGCGGTCTCTTTGTCGACAGGCGCGCCCTTGAGGCCGCGCCAGAACAGGTTGATCAGCATGTCGGCGGCCTCGTCGACATCGGCGTCGCCCGCGCTGACGCGAGCCGCGACCGCCTCGCCGGCACCCACCAGAGCGACCGCCATCATGTGGAAATCGGTGCCGGGCTCAGGGTGTCGAGTGCCGGCCTCCAGCAGTCGGGCCACCATGTCGATGATCTTCTCGCGGCCCTCGCGGACGGTGTGCGCGAACGCCTGAGAGCTGGTCGCCTGGGTGTAGAGCACGATCCAGGAGGCCCGGTTGGCATCGATGTACCGCAGCACCGAGAGAATCACGCTGCGCAACAGGTCATGTGGGCTCTGCTTGAGGTCGATGTCCTCACGCACCGCTTCGATGAAGCGGCTCAGTTCCCGGGCCAGGCAGGCCCCGAACAGTTCTTCCTTGGAGCCGTAGTACAGATACAGCATCGGCTTGGAGATCTGCGCCTCACCGGCGATGACATCCATCGACGTCTCGTGATAGCCGTTGACCGAGAACATCTGTACAGCGGCGTCGAGCATCTGCTGCTCCCGCACGGCACGGGGCAACCGCTTGGTGCCACCCGCCATATCACCGCCTTCCGCCAGACCCCCGCGTCGCTGAGTCCGTGATCTCCCAGGCTAACCGCCGCAGCGGGGACTTTGCCCTTTCAGACGCGCCATTCGCAATATCGAAGTCTCGATCGCGGGCAGCGACAGTTCACCCGCATTGACTGCCTTCTCGAGCCGGTCGAGCACCGCGGGCACCTCGTCGGTGGTCACCCAGAGCGCCACGTCGGTGCCGGCCTGCAGGCTGCGCAGCACCGCCTCGGCCACCCCATACCGGTCGGCGATGGCCGCCATGCTGGACAGGTCGTCACTGAAGACCGGCCCGTCGAAGCCCGGGCCGCCGTAGCCGCCGCTGCGCAGCAGACCCACCGCCGCGGCGCTCAGGCTGGCCGGCGTCGTCCCGGTCAGCCCCGGCACCTCGAGGTGGCCGACCATGACGGCCACCGGCGCTTCCGTGGTCAACGTGCGGTAAGGCACCAGGTCGTTGGTCATCAGAACGTCGAGCGGCGGGGTGGTGACCGCCCCGGCGGTGTGCGAGTCGCCCGAGCCGTGGCCGTGGCCGGGGAAGTGCTTGAGCACCGGGAGCAGGCCGGCGTCGCGCAGACCGCGGGCGAACGCACCGGCGTATTCGGTGACCTTCGCCGGGTCGCCGGAGAACGACCGGTCGCCGATCACGGTGTCGTCCGGGGCGTCGGTGACGTCGACGACGGGCGCGAAGTCGATGGTGATGCCGAGGCCGCGCATCTTCTGTCCGCGGTCCAGAGCTAGCTGGTACACCTGCTCGGGGGTCTGGGTCTGCGCCAGCACCCGAGCCGACGGCGCGTCGCCGATCAGCGACGTCAGCCGCTCCACTCGGCCGCCCTCTTCGTCGACACTGACGGCCAGCGGGAGCGGGCCGGCATTGGCGTAGTCAGGCAGCGAGCCGTCGGTCAGCATCGACAGGTCGGTCCAGCTGCCGATGAAGATGCCACCGACGTGATAGGTGTCCACCACCTTGCGCGCATCGGCGGCGCCCTTGACCCCGACCATCAGCACCTGGGCGAGCTTGTCGCGGGTCGACATCGCACTCAGCAACCCGGGGCCGTCGCCGCACGCCGGCGGCGCCGGCGAGGCAGGCGCCGGGACCGGTCCGGCCAGCGGCACCGAGCTGGCCGACGACGGCTTGCTGACCGGGGCCGAAGACGACGCCGCGGGGCGCGAAGCGGTCCCTGAGCAGCCGACGAGCAGCAGGGGTAGTGCCGACAGGGCCGCGACTCCGCGAATCGAGAACAGGCGGTTAGGCATCCGCACATGCTGTCACGGCCCTCGCCGAGGGCCAACCAAGGTTGGCCGCGTGCTAGGTTTGCCAGCGGGTATTCACCCGTGACATTGCCGGTCTTCACCCGATGATCTGCACCGTCCCAGCACCCGCGAGGAGAAGCGAACATGACCCGGTTCGTGGTTCCTGCCGCCGCCAGCATCGTGGTCGGTCTGCTGCTCGGAGCCGCCGCGATCTTCGGCGTGACGTTGATGATCCAGCAGGACACCAAACCGCCGCTGTCGCCCGGCGACCCGGCGTCGTCGGTGCTGAACCGCGTCGAGTACGGCAACCGCGGCTAGCCTGAGCACTCTCGCCGCCGCCTCCCCCGCGGTCACGGAGGCGCCCATCACGACCTCGCCGCTATCGCGGCGTTGGCTCTCCTGTGTCTTCCTCGTCGCGCTGGTGTTGTGCTTCGCCCAGTCGCCAGGACTGATCTCGCCGGACACCAAGCTCGACCTGACCGCCAACCCGCTGCGTTTCCTCACCCGCGCGGCCAACCTGTGGAACAGCGACCTGCCATTCGGGCAGGCGCAGAACCAGGCGTACGGCTACCTCTTCCCGCACGGGGCGTTCTTCCTGCTCGGCGACACCCTCGGGTTGCCGGGCTGGGTCACGCAGCGGCTCTGGTGGGCGTTGCTGCTGACCGCCGGATTCTGGGGCTTGCTGCGGGTGGCCGAGGCGCTGGGCATCGGGACCCGTTCGTCGCGCATCATCGGCGCTCTGGCGTTCGCGCTGTCCCCGAGGGTGCTGACGACGCTGGGGTCGATCTCGTCGGAGACGCTGCCGATGATGCTGGCGCCGTGGGTGCTGTTGCCGGTGATCCTTGCGCTGAAGGGTGGCGCCGGAGCCGCCGGGCCGGCGACATCGGGCAGAAGCCGGTCGCTGAGGGTGCTCGCCGGGCGGGCCGGTCTGGCGCTCGCGTTGATGGGCGCGGTCAACGCGGTCGCGACGCTGACCGGCTGCCTGCCGGCGATCATCTGGTGGCTGTGTCACCGGCCCAATCGGGTGTGGCTGAGGTTCAGCGCGTGGTGGGCCCTGGCCTCCGCACTCGCGGTCACCTGGTGGGTGGTCGCGCTGCTGCTGCTGGGTCGGATCAGTCCGCCGTTCCTGGACTTCATCGAGTCCTCCGGGGTCACCACGCAGTGGGCGTCGCTCACCGAGATGCTGCGCGGCACCGACAGCTGGACGCCGTTCGTCTCGCCGAACGCCACCGCGGCGGCCGAGCTGGTGACCCAACCGGCCATGGTGTTGGCGACCACGCTCGTCGCGGCGGGCGGAATGGCGGGCCTGGCGCTGCGATCGATGCCGGCCCGCGGCCGGCTGATCGTCATGCTGCTCACCGGCGTGGTGCTGTTGGGCCTCGGCTACTCCGGTGGGCTCGGCTCCCCGGTGGCGCAGCACGTGCAAACCTTCCTCGACGCGGCGGGCGCCCCACTGCGCAACGTCCACAAACTGGAGCCGGTGATCCGACTCCCGCTGGTGCTGGGGCTGGCACACCTGCTCAGCCGAATCCCGCTGCCCGGCAGCGCGCCCCGGCCGGTATGGGTGCGGGCGTTCGCGCATCCAGAGAACGACAAGCGGGTGGCGGTCGGCATCGTTGTGATGGCCGCGCTGATGGTCGCCACTTCGATGGCATGGACCGGCCGGCTCACGCCGCCCGGTGCGTTCAGCGCGATCCCGGACTACTGGCACCAGGCGGCGGACTGGCTGACCAAGAACAACACCGGTCAGCCCGCACCGGGCCGGGTCCTGGTGGTTCCCGGTGCGCCGTTCGCCACCCAGGTCTGGGGCAACAGCCACGATGAACCGCTGCAGGTGCTCGGCGAAAGCCCTTGGGGGGTACGCGATTCCATCCCGCTGACCCCGCCGCAGACGATTCGTGCGCTGGATTCGGTGCAGCGACTGTTCGCCGCGGGCCGGCCGTCGGCGGGGCTTGCCGACACCCTGGCCCGGCAGGGCATCTCCTACGTGGTGGTCCGCAACGACCTGGACCCCGACAAGTCCCGCTCGGCCCGCCCGCTGCTGGTGCACCGCGCCATCGACGGGTCGCCGGGTCTGCAGAAGGTGGCGCAGTTCGGTGAGCCGGTCGGACCGGGCACCCTGGACGGCTTCATCAGCGACAGCGGGCTGCGGCCACGCTATCCCGCGGTCGAGATCTATCATGTTGGCGCCCAGGGCAATCCGGCGTCACCGTACCTGACCGATGCCGGCCGGATGGCGCGGATAGACGGCGGTCCCGAAGTGCTGTTGCGCATCGACGAACGCCGCAGGCTGCTCGGGCTGCCCCCGCTCGGCCCGATGCTGCTGACCTCGGATGCCCAGCGCGCCGGGCTTCCAGTGCCCGTGGTGACCGTAACCGACACTCCCGTCGACCGGGAAACCGACTACGGCCGGGTCGACGACCACTCGTCAGCGGCCCGGGCCGAGGGCGACCACCGCGACACCTTCAACCGGGTGCCCGACTACCCGGTCCCCGGGGCCCGGCCCGTCCACGGCGCATGGACCGGCGGGCGGCTGTCGGCGTCGAGCTCGTCGTCGGACGCCACCGCGCTGCCCAACGTCGCGCCGGCCAGCGGACCCGCGGCCGCGATCGACGGGGACTCGGCCACCGCGTGGGTGTCCAACTCGTTGCAGGCCGCGGTCGGACAGTGGCTGCAGGTCGACTTCGACCATCCGGTCACCAACGCGACGCTGACGATCACCCCCAGTGCCACCGCCGTCGGGGCCCAGGTCCGCCGGCTGCAGGTGTCCACCGAAAACGGAACCACCACAGTGCGTTTCGACGAGCCGGGCAAACCGCTCACGGTGGCGTTGCCGTACGGCGAGTCGCCGTGGGTCCGGATCACCGCGATCGGCACCGACGACGGCTCGTCGGGCGTGCAGTTCGGCATCACCGATCTGTCGGTGACCCAGTTCGACGCCTCCGGATTCGCCCATCCCGTCGACATCCGGCACAGCGTCGTCGTGCCCGGGCCGCCCGGCGGGTCCGCGATTGCCGCCTGGGATCTGGGCTCCGAACTGCTCGGGCGGCAAGGCTGCGCGGACTCGCCCGACGGCGTGCACTGCGCGGCGTCGATGTCGCAGGCTCCCGAGGAGCCGGTCACCTTGAGCCGCACGCTGACCGTGCCCAAACCGATCGACGTCACCGCGACGATCTGGGTACGTGCCCGGCAGGGACCGCACCTGGCGGACCTCATCGCCCAGCCGGGCACCGTCCGCTCACGCGCCGACGCCGATCTGATCGACGTCGACGGATCCGCCTATGCTGCAACCGATGGCGACCCGCGCACCTCGTGGACGGCACCGCAGAACGTGGTACAGCATCGCAGTGCCCCCACCCTGACGGTGACTCTGCCGAAGCCGACCGAGGTCACCGGGCTGGTGCTGACCCCGAGCTCGTCAGCGCTGCCCACCCATCCCACGATGGTGGCCGTCGACCTCGGTGACGGTCCACAGGTCCGCCGGATGGACGCCGCACCGGATGCCGGTGCACAAACGGTGACGCTGCGTCCGCGGCTGACCGACACCGTCCGGATCAGCTTGCTGAACTGGAATGACGTGATCGACCGCACCGCACTGGGTTTCGATCAGCTCAAACCCCCCGGCCTTGCCGAGGTGGGGGTGCTGGGCCCGGACGGCAAACCCGTCGCCGCAGCCGACTCGGCCACCAACCGCCAACGCACCATCGAGATCCCCTGCGGCCAGGGACCGATCGTCGCGGTGTCAGGCCGGTTCGTGCAGACCTCGGTGACCACCACCGTCGGTGCCCTGCTGGACGGCGAACCGGTCCCGGCCCGCGCGTGCGACCCGGCACCGATCGCTCTGCCCGCAGGCCAACAGGAGCTGCTGATCAGCCCCGGCTCGGCGTTCGTGGTGGACGGAGCCCAGCTGTCCGGCCCCCCGGCCAGCCAAATCACCACCGCACCAACGACTCCCGTCGACATCACCGGCTGGGGTGCCGACAGCCGGGAGTTCAACGTCAGCCGAGCACCCACCGCACGCGTGCTGGTGGTCCCGGAAAGCGTGAATCCCGGTTGGGTGGCCCGACTGCCCGACGGGGTCACACTTACGCCGGTCATCGTCAACGGCTGGCAACAAGGCTGGGTGGTGCCCGCCGGTGAACAGGGGACCGTCACGGTCAGCTTCCCGTCGAACCGGATCTACCGGATCGGCCTCGCCGTCGGCCTGTCCATGCTGCCGCTGCTGCTGTTACTGACGCTGGTACCGCCGCGCCGGCCGCCCACCGCGCACGAGCCGGCCCGGCCCTGGGCCGTCCCCCTGCTGGCCGGTGCCGGGGTGCTGGCCGCCGGAGGGTTGATCGCGGGCGTCGGCGGTCTGGTGGTGTTCGGGACCGCGATGCTGCTCGGATACCTGCTGCGCCGGCGGGCCCGGCTACGCGACCGGCTGACACTGGCGGCCAGTGCCTGCGGGCTGATCGCGGCGGGCGCGCTGCTGTCGCGGTACCCGTGGCGATCGGTCGACGGCTACATCGGCCACTCACCGTGGGTACAGCTGCTGGCGCTGATCGCGGTGGGTGCAGTGGCCGCCTCCGCCATAGGCCCACGACAACCTCGAACTGACAGCGAAACCACCGAGGACACAAGCATTTCCCGTTAGGGTGTCGGCATGACAGAGCCGTCACAGGTCGAGACCGTGCGAGGCCCGGTCGCGGCCAGCGACCTGGGTGTGGTGTTCATGCACGAACACGTCTTCATCCTGTCGCAGGAGATCATGGCCAACTATCCCGAAGGCTGGGGTGACGGCGAGGCCCGCGAGGCCGACGCCGTCGCCAAGCTCAACGAGCTGAAGGCACTCGGGGTGGACACCATCGTCGACCCGACGGTCATCGGGCTGGGCCGCTACATTCCGCGCATCCAGCGGGTGGCCGCGCAGACCGACCTCCAGATCGTGGTGGCCACCGGGATCTACACCTACAACGATGTCCCGATGTACTTCCACTTCACCGGCCCGGGAACCCTGCTGGACGGTCCGGAGATCATGACCGATCTGTTCGTCCGGGACATCACCCAGGGCATCGCCGACACCGGCGTCAAAGCGGGAATCCTCAAGTGCGCCACCGACGAACCCGGCGTCACCCCGGGTGTCGAGCGAGTGCTGCGCGCGGTGGCGCAAGCCCACAAACAGACCGGGGTTCCGATCACCACCCATACTCACGCGCTGAGCCGGCGCGGTCTCGAGCAGCAACGGATCTTCGCCGAAGAAGGCGTCGACCTCAGCCGGGTGATCATCGGGCACAGCGGCGACACCACCGACCTGGGCTACCTGGAGGAGCTGATCGCCGCCGGCTCTTACCTCGGTATGGACCGATTCGGCCTGGACGGCTTCCTCAGCTTCGACGACCGCGTCGACACCGTCGTGCGGATGTGTGAGCGCGGGCACGCCGACAAGATGGTGCTGTCCCACGACGCGTCCTGCTACATCGACTGGCTGCCGGAGGAAGTCGTCCCGGTGGCCATGCCCAATTGGCACTTCCGGCACATCCACAACGATGTGCTTCCCGCGCTGCGCCGGCGCGGAGTGAGCGACGAGCAGATCACCACCATGCTGGTGGACAATCCCCGCGCCATCTTCGCCAAGCAAGGTGCCTATGAGTGACGAGATCCCCGCGCTCGGGGCCCGGCTGAGCCAGCTGGCCGCCGAGGCGCCCGATCGCCCCGCCGTGTCGTGCGATGGCCGCACGATCACCCGCGCTCAGCTGGAGTCGGCGTCGAACCGGTTGGCCCGCGCCTATGCCGAACTCGGGGTCAGTCAAGGCGATTACGTGACGATCGCGGTGGCCAACTCGATCGAGTGGGTGCAGGCGACGGTGGCGGTGTGGAAGCTCGGCGCGATCCCTCAACCGCTGTCACCGCGGATGCCGGACGCCGAATTCGAAGGTCTGCTCGATCTGAAGCAGCGCGCCCTGCTGGTTGGCCGCGCCGACCCGCGCGGGGTCGTGCCGTCGGTGGCCGCCGACTTCACCGGCAGTCCAGGCCTTTCGGATGATCCGCTGCCCGAGGCGGTTTCGCCGGCGTGGAAGTCGATCGCCTCCGGTGGCAGCACCGGAAGGCCGAAACTGATCGAGGCCGGAGGGGACAGCCGGTACCCGGCCGACCTGGTGGCGATGGAGATGGGTAACGAACCGACCGACACCCAGTTGGTGCCGGTGCCGCTGAGCCACAACACCGGGTTCACCTCGGCCACCATCGCATTGGCGACCGGGCAGCACCTGGTGCTGCTGCCCAGGTTCGACCCGGAGCGATTCCTGCGGGTGATCACCGACTACAAGGTGAACTATCTGACCACCGTGCCGACGATCATGCAGCGGCTGTTGCCGGTCTACCACGCAAACGCGGATGCCTACGACCTGTCGTCGCTGCGCCGGCTGTGGCACGTCGCCGCCGTCTGCCCGCCGAACGTCAAGCAGGCGTGGATCGACCTGCTCGGCCCGGATGCGGTGTGGGAACTGTACGGCGGCACCGAACTTCAGGCGCTGACGTTCATCAGCGGTTCGGAATGGCTGACCCACCGCGGATCGGTCGGGCGCGTGGTGGCCGGCGAGATGAAGGTGCTCGACGACGACGGCAACGAATGCCCGCCGGGGGTGCTCGGGGAGATCTACATGCGGCCCAACCCCGGTTCGCGCCCCACCTACCGCTACATCGGCAGCACCGCCAAGTCCCGCGAGGGCTGGGACTCCCTCGGCGATCTCGGCTGGTTCGACGCCGAGGGCTACCTGTACCTGGCCGACCGTCGGGTCGACATGTTCACCGTCGGCGGCCGCAACGTGTATCCCGCAGAAATCGAGAGCGCCCTGTCCGAGCACCCGGCCGTGCTGTCCTGTCTGGCCGTCGGGGTGCCGCACGAGGACCTCGGCCAGGTGCCATATGCGTTGGTGCACACCGACGGTGACGCGCTCAGCGAAGACGACGTCAAGGCGTTCGTGGCGCAGCGGCTGGCCGACTACAAGGTGCCACGCGCGGTGGAGTTCGTGGACACCCCGCTGCGGGACGACGCAGGCAAGGCCCGCCGATCCGCGGTTCGGGATCGGGTGATCGCCCGGCTGCAGGCTTAGCTCAGCCCTTCGCAGACTCCTGCCAGGCGCGGGCCGCGACCAGTTCCGGCACCAGAACCTCGGTCAGCAGCCGCACATCGTCCTCCTCGTCACCGGGGTAACAGACCTCCAGCCGGGCCCCCGGCACAGTGCCGCCCACCGCGACAACCGTGGTGCCGCGCAACGTCGTCCACTCCGCCATCTGGTCCTCCCACTCCGAGCCGGCGAACACCAGCATCCGGTAGTCGGTGGTCTTGGTGAGGTAGACGTCGACGTGGCTCCAGTCGCCGGTCTCGCACCCGACGGCAGGACGGCGCGGCCCCTCGCGGAGCATCAGCGCGCCCTGCTGCGCCGAGCAGAACCGGTGGGCCGGCGCCACCAGGTGAGTGCCCGCCGGCCCGAGCAGCATGCCGGCCACCTCGGGGCGCCAGTCCCCCTCGGTGTCGAGCAGGTGCGCGCTCGCCTCGGCCGTCGTCGCGATCGACGCGGCCAACCCGGCAGTGTCGTGCCCGGCCAGATGTAACTCCAGCGCCATCAGCAGTGCCAGCGTGTGCTGATAGCTCCGGCAGGCCACGCCACCACGCTCGGGTTCGGCCCCCAAATCTATGACTGCGGAGCAGGATTCGGTGATCGCCGACGCTGCGGTGTTGGTCAGCGCCACCGTGGCCACCCCGGCGGGCAGCCGGCGCAGCGCGTCCAAGGTCTCCGCCGAACCTCCGGTCGCCGAGGTCGCCACCACCAGGGTGCCCCGTCCCCAGGCCGGCAGCAGACGGGTGGACGCCAACTCCGAGACCGCGAGGATCCCTCGCGCGCGCATCCGCGCGGCCATGACGCCCGCGGCGTAGGCGGAGGACCCCATCCCGACGAACACCACCCGCTCCGTGGTGGCCGGTACGACCGCTGCCCAGGGATTGTCGGCGGCGAGCCGCTCGGCGAGCCGCGACAACGCCTCGGGCTTGCGGGCCAGGTCCGCGGCAAAGCCGTCAGGGTCCACAGGTTGTTCCTTCGTCGAGCAACATGGGTAATGCCGCCTCCGGAACGTACATCCAGCGCGGCAAATGCCGTGCCGCGTAGACGACTTCCCGCAGCACCTGCTGCAGGCGGAACGCCCGCAGACAGGCCGGATCGTACAACTCGCCGTGCCCCAGTGCGGCCAAGTGTGTGGCGTAGCTGCGGGTGAACTGATCGCGGGCCCGCCGTTCCACCCTGGACAACGCCGGCTCGTCGACGCGGTGGTGCCGGCGGGCAACGATCGCCGCGTGGGTCAGCGACTGCGCCAACCCGGCGACGTCGAGGACAGCCGGGATCGGCAGGACCCGCTCGGCAGCCGGCAGCACCGGGTTCCCGTCGAAATCGATGACCGCGTATCCGCCGGGGTGTCGCAGCACCTGGCCGACATGCAGATCGCCGTGCCCCTCGATCACCGGAGTCCCGGCCATCCCGCCGAGGCCGTCGAAGATCTCGCTGACCACCCGGCTGTCGAGAAGATCACGCATGGCCGGATCACTGTGCGCCCGAGCCTCATCCAGGGTCGCCGCGGCCGCCGCTCGCCACCGCTCGGCATCGGCGGGCGAGGCAATGGTCGCGGTGACCGCCAGGGCGGCGTGCAGTTCCGCGATCACGGTGCCGACGTCAGCAGCCGCCGACACCAGGTCGTCCGCCGGGGCACCGGGTCCGGCTGCCGCCGTCGCGATCAGGTCCACCGCCCACGTCCACCCGTCGACGGCGCCGGGCAGATACTGGTCGACACCGGCCACCAGCGTCTCCGCGCCGTCCTCCGATCGCCAGGTGACCAGCCCCCACGGGCACGGCATGTGCCGAAAGCCATTGGCGCGCAATATCTCGATCCGGTGGGGCGCCGGATGCGGTCCGGCCTGGAGATGCGCGGCCCACTTCACCACCGCCGCATCACCCACGATCACTGATTCGTTGGTCTGATCCACGGTGATCGCCCGCTCGCCCGCCGCGACCCGCGCCGACCAGGCGTGCACGGTGAACGATCCGATCTCGGACACCTCCGGTGCAGCCGCCAACAGCGCCAGCAGCGCCTCGGCGACACCCTCGCCGGGCTGGGCGCGCCGCCACGACCCGCCGGAGTCGCGGACCTGCGGTTCGGCGGTCAACCCTTCCGCGGTCGCGACGATCGAAAGTCGTTTACCGCCAATCAGATCCAGTGAGTCGAGTTCACCGCCCACGTCGTCAGCCTGACGTGCTGTCGCGGTTCCGATGCTGCAGACCCACCTGTTCGATCACGTCGGCGCCGACGCGCAGCCCGTCTCGGGCCCGGATCGCCTCGCCTATTCCAGCCAGCCGGTCGCGGAGCTCGGTGTCGGCGAGGATCGTGTCCACGGCCGCGATGAGCTCCTCGTCGCGGAAGGCATAGGTGTCGAGTCGAGCACCGAAGCCGAGTTCGTCGATGCGCTGGGCATTTTCGTACTGGTCCCAGAACAGCGGCAGCACGATCAGCGGCTTGCCGAAGTGCAGGGTTTCGGTCACCGTGTTGTTGCCGCCGTGCGAGATGACCAGATCGACCTGCGGGATGACCTTGGTCTGCGGCAGCATCTGCTCACCGACCATGTTGTCGGCCAACGTGATCCGATCCGCCTGCGGACCCTTGCTCACGATGTACCGATGCTCGGACTTGCCCAGCACGTCGACCAGGCGCTGCATGAGTTCCACGTCGGCGCCGCCAAGCGATCCCAGCGACAGGTAGATCAGCGCGCTGGACTCCGGGCGGTCGGCAAGCGATGCGGGCAGCTCGTACTCCGCGTCGGTCTCCCGGACGCTGGAGTCCATCCGCGTCCAGCTGTCGTCGAGCGGACGTGCGTCGACGTAGTCGGCCTCGGCCGGATAGACGTAGAGATTGGCGGCGTTGTCGCACGGCATGAACTCCAGATCCGGAAGCGGGTCGGCGCCGTGGCGCTGAACCCACGCGTTGAAGTCGGACCACATCGCACGATGGGTGCGATCGAACTCGGCCCGGTAGGCGTCCCACTGCGCGGGGTCGGCACTGGGCAGCCCGGAAAACGGCGGCGGCACACCCGGTCCCGGCACTTCGAGCGGGCTGCACGACACGATCCGCACGAACGGTGCGCCTGCGCTCACCAACGCCGGGAACAGCACCACGTTGTCTTCGACGATCACGTCCGGCTGATGTTGGGTCACGATCTCCCGCAGCCGCGGCTCACAATATTTGGCGCCGTCGATCAAAGCCTGATACGTCGGCTGGATGAAGGTTTCGAGCTGCAGATGAGTCGGCTTGCGAAACTCCGGGGCGGTCTCGGCGATGAAGTCCGTCCAGAACTTGCCGGGATCCTCGTCGGCCGCGCCGACGGCAGGTTCGGCCAGATCGACCAGTTCTTCGACGAAGCCCAGCGGTGCGAGCTTGCCCGCCCACGAACTTTCGGCGGCGAACACGATCCGGTGGCCGCGCCCGCGCAGGATGGCCGCCAGACCGATGCACTGGTTCGTCGGGCCGTAGGCCGACTCGGGCCAGAACATGATGGTCAATGGTTCAGAAGCCATCGCAACCCCTTCAGACGTCGAGTCAGGCAAGAATCATCGCGCAATCACGGGCTCCGGCGCATCATCGACCGAACTGTCCAGCGGCGGAACCGGAGCCTCCGCGCGATACTCCCAGCGCCGCAGGGCATTCCGGCACGGCGACTCGATCAGCGCGTAGCTGACCGCCGCCATCGCGAAGCCAAGCACCAACGTCAACACCAGCGTCACGATCAGGTTGCCGTTGAACATGAACCGGCCGACCATCGGGAACACCATCACCAGCGCGGCGAGATGCCACACGAACAGCCCGTAGGACCACCGGCCCAGGGTGACCATGAACCGGCTCCCCAGAATCGGGTGCGGGGTGCCGGGCCGGTCGAGCACCAGCGGCGCCAGCAGCGCACCGGCGACGATGGCACCCATCGAGGTGCGGATCACGAACTGGCCCAGTGTGGCGGGGACCAGGTCCTTCGGGCCGGCCAGCGGTGAGGCAGAGATCAGATACGCCGCCAGCGCGATACCCGTGATGGCCCAGCGGTTGCGGGCCAGCTTGTGCGCCCACCCCAGCGGGCTGACGGTCCACTCCGCCAGCAGCATGCCCGCGGCGAACCAGGAGGCGTAGGCCGGCGGCCAGTTCAGGAAGTTGACCCCCTGCACGGTGTGAATCGGCAGCAGACCCCAGCCGAGGCTGGCCAGCGCGACCGCCGCGATCACCGGGACGCGCGCCCGCACCGGCAGCCGGCGAGCCGCGAACGCCAGGATCGGCAATGCCAGATAGAAGCTCACCTCGACCGACAGGCTCCACATCTGGGTCAGCCCCGCGGTCAGCGTGAGCGGGACGTAGACCTGGGTCAGCGTCAGATTGGCCCACCACACCGTGAAGCTCGCGTGGTTGGCCTCCGGAAGCAGCGTCAGGATGACGACGACCGCCACCACATATCCGGGCATGATGCGCACCAGCCGCGAACGCAGGTAATGCCCGGTGGGCGGGCGGTGACGCAGTCCGCGGGCCGCGGCGGCGTGCCCACGCCACAGCAGGAAGCCGGACAGCGCGAAGAACACCGCGACGGCCAGGTCGAAGCGGTGCAGCAGGCGTCCGACCACGGCGCCGGTGGTGCCGGTCTGAAACGCGACGTGGGTGAGCACCACCCCGATGGCGGCGCATGCGCGCATGCCCTCCACGGCGGGCAGGAAGCCGCGGGTGCCGCCGACCCCCTCCGCCTCCGTCGTCATGGAAGCCAGTGTGCGCCGGACACGGGTAGTTCGCGAAAGTGGGTACACCTGGCCTGCGGTGGCGACCTCCTAATGAACCGGTGCCTTGGGCTGGGCTGTTAGGGTCGAACCCGGTTTGCTTCGCCGTCAGGCGGGGTGCGGCACGATCGGCAGTGAGGAGGCCACGGCAGCGTGAATCGCGCAGGCATGGTGCGTATCGCGGCATTCGGCATCATCGGGCTCGGAGCCGCCCTCCTGATCGCCGCGTTGCTGTTGACGACCTACACCTCCGGCAAGATCAAAAAGATCCCGCTGAACATCGACGAGACTTTAACCAGCGACGGCACGGGCAGTGCGCTGGATCCGGCGTCGCTGTTGGGTGAGAAGTTCATCGTCGACAAGAACGTGCCGCTGGTCTCCCAGCAGCAGATCACCGTGGAATCGCCGGCCAACGCCGATGTGGTCACGCTGCAGGCCGGCACCAGTGTGCGGCGCAGCGACAAGCAACAGGACAACGGACTGCTGCTGGCCATGGTCGACACCGTGACGGTCAACCGCAGCACCGCGATGGCGGTGTCCGACGACACCCATCCCGGTGGGTCGGTGCAGAAGCCGCGCAGCATCGAGGACAACAAGCCGCCGACCAACATCGCGCTGCCCCATGACGGCCTGGCCTACCGGTTCCCGTTCGACACCGAGAAGAAGACCTATCCGTACTTCGACCCGATCGCGCAGAAGGCGTTCGACGCCAACTACGACGGCCAGGAAGACGTCAACGGCCTGACCACGTACCGGTTCACCCAGAACGTCGGCTACGACGCCGACGGCAAGTTGGTCGACCCGATCAAGTACGCCTCGCTCTACGACAAGAACGAGGACGGCGAGGTGACCGCACGGGCCGAGCTGTGGGGTCTGCCCGGGCCGCCGGAGGAGCCGGTCACCATGACCCGCTACTACGCCGCGCAGCGCACCTTCTGGGTCGACCCGGTGACCGGCGTCATCGTCAAGTCCACCGAGCACGCCAACCACTACTACGCCCGCGACGCGCTGCGCCCGGAGATGGAACTGGTCGACTACAAGGTCACCTCCACCGAGCAGACCATCGAGTCCCGGGTGGCATCCGCCCGCGACGAGCGCGACCGGGTCGGATTGTGGTCGCGGGTGCTGCCGATCAGCTTCACCGCCGCCGGTCTGGTGGCACTCGTCGGCGGGGCGCTGCTGGGCACGTTCAGCCTGCGCGCCGAGTCGGCGCTGATCGATCCCGGCCTGGACACCGCCGACCATGGCTTCTTCGGCAAGGACGAAACCGGACCGATGCCGGCCGCCGAGGCGGCCACCGAGAAGCTGCCCGCGGCCAGACCTGACCTGGAGCCTCCGCCGCAGAGGTGAGCACTCCCGTGACCCAGGCGCGCCGGGCCGTCCGGTGGGTGGTGCCGGGGTACGCACTCCTGTTGGCCCTCGCGGTCACCGCGCCGATGCTGGCGCCCGGCTATCTGTTGTTGCGCGATGCGGTATCCACGCCGCGGTCGTATTTCTCCGATGCGGCACTGGGTCTGTCCGAATCGGCGCCCCGCGCGCTCCCGCAGGACTTCCTGATCGCCGCACTGACGCCGGTACTCGACGGCGGCGTGCTGGTGAAAGCGCTGGTGATCGCCGGGATTTTTCTGGCCGGCTGGGGAGCCGGACGGTTGGCCGCCGATCTGGTCCCGGATGCCGGCATGCCCGGGCAGCTGGTGGCGGCGACGCTCGCGGTGTGGAACCCCTACGTCGCGGAGCGGCTGCTGCAAGGGCACTGGAGCTTGTTGGTCGGCTACGGCTGCCTGCCGTGGGTGGCCGCCGCGATGATTCGGGTGCGGGATGAGGCGACCGTGGCCCGGTGGGCGGCGGTGGTGTTCTGGATCGCGTCGGCCGGGCTGACGCCGACCGGGCTGTTGCTGGCCGCTGTGGTGGCGCTGGCGTGTGTCGCGGTTCCCGGGACGGGGGCGTCGCGGCCATGGTCCACGGTCGGGGTGCTGGCGACCTCGGTGCTCGCCGCGTCACCGTGGTTGATGGCGTCTGCACTGGGTGACGGGCTCGGCTCGTCGCCGTCCCCGGGTGTGATGGCGTTCGCGGCTCGGGCGGAGCCGGGCCTGGGCACCCTCGGAAGCCTGGCGGGGCTCGGCGGGATCTGGAACGCCGAGGCCGTTCCCTCGTCTCGCGCAATGCTTTTGGCGCTGCCGGCGACTCTGGTGCTACTGGGCGTGGTGGCCATCGGTTTGCCTGCGGTGCTGCGTCGCCGGTCCGTGCTGCCGCTGCTGGTGCTCGCCGCGCTCGGCGTGCTGCTGCCCGCCGCTGCGGCCACCGGACCGGGGCTGGCGGTGCTGCGCGACGTGGTGGAGGCCGTTCCCGCGGTCGGGATCCTGCGCGACGGGCAGAAGTGGGTGGCGCTGGCGATGCCCGGCTATGCGGTCGCCGCCGCGGCGGGGGTGGTGACGTTGCGGGGCCGGCTCCGGCCCGGCGCCACCGCGCTGGCGGCCGTCGTGGCGCTCATCGCCGTGCTGCCCGATCTGGCTTTCGGCGTCTGGGGCAAGGTCGCGCCGGTGCGCTATCCGCAGGGCTGGGCGGCGGTGGCGAGCCTGATCGACGCCGACCCGGCCGACGTCGCGGTGCTGCCCGCCGACAGCATGCGCCAATTCGCTTGGGCCGGTGCGGCGCCGGTGCTCGATCCCCTGCCGCGCTGGGTCCGCGCCGAGGTGCTGGCCACCGGCGACCTGACCATCTCCGGGCACACCGTGCCCGGTGAGGGCGGCCACGCCCGCGATGTGCAGCGGATGCTGCTGGCCGGCGGCTCTCCCGAGGCACTCGCCGGCGCCGGAGTGGGCTGGGTGGTGGTCGAATCGGGCAGCGCAGGCACGACCGGCAACGCGCAGCGGGCCCTGGCGCGACTGCCGGTGGTCTACCGCGACAGCGAGCTCGCGCTGTACCGCGTCGGGGGCACGAGCGTCGGTGCGAAACCCGGAGCGCGGGTCGCGGTGTTCGCGGCCCACCTGGTGTGGCTGCTGACGCTGGGCGCGGCCGGGGCGGTGGCTCTGTTCAGCGCTGTGTGCCGGCGGCTTCGGTCAAGTTCGGCGACCCCCGACGCGGCGCCCTGATCGCCCGTATCGTATTCGAGGACAAAGCGATTCGCGGCGCGGGAACGAGGATGACGGAGAGTATGGCTGGACTTGACGACGAGGTTCTTTCCCGCCCTGAAGATCTCGACCAGGGTCGGATGCGGATCCTCGATGCGAAAGCGGTCAACCTGGACGGGTTCAGCGTGGCTGACCCGACTCTTGGCCTGGTCGCGATGCACAGCCCGCACGACCCAGCACCGTCTCTGGTGGTGCGCGACGGTGTCGTGGTCGAGCTGGACGGAAAATCCGCGAGCGACTTCGACGTCATCGACGAGTTCATCGCCCGGCACGGTATCGACCTCGACACGGCCAGTGAGGCGATGGGGCTCGACGACGTCGCGCTGGCCAGGATGGCCGTCGACGTCAATGTGCCACGCTCCGAGGTGGTGCGCCTCATCGGCGGGACCACTCCGGCGAAGCTGGCCAGAGTGGTCGCGTTGATGACGCCCGTCGAGATGCAGATGGCGATGGCCAAGATGCGCGCCAGACGTACCCCGAGCAACCAGGCGCACGTCACCAACCAGCTCGACGATCCGCTGCTGATCGCCGCCGATGCGGCCAGCGCGGTGGCCTATGGCTTTCGGGAAGTCGAGACGACGGTGCCGGTGCTCGGTGATGCCCCGTCGAATGCCGTCGCGCTGCTGATCGGCAGCCAGGTGGGTGTTCCAGGGGCGCTGGCTCAGTGTTCGATCGAAGAAGCCTTGGAGCTGCGGCTGGGCCTGCGCGGCCTGACCAGTTACGCCGAGACCATCTCGATCTACGGGACGGAGCAGGTATTCGTCGACGGTGACGACACCCCGTTCTCGAAGGCCATTCTCACCTCGGCCTATGCCTCCCGCGGGCTGAAGATGCGGGTGACCAGCGGTGGCGGTGCCGAAGTTCTGATGGGTGCAGCCGAGAAGTGTTCGATCCTGTACCTGGAGTCGCGGTGTGTGTCGCTGGCCCGCGCGCTCGGGTCGCAGGGCGTGCAGAACGGCGGGATCGACGGTGTCGGTGTGGTGGCGTCGGTCCCCGAGGGCATGAAAGAGCTGCTGGCCGAGAACCTGATGGTGATGCTGCGCGACCTCGAGTCCTGCGCAGGCAACGACAACCTGATCTCGGAGTCAGACATTCGTCGCAGCGCGCACACCCTGCCCGTCCTACTCGCCGGGGCGGACTTCATCTTCTCCGGATTCGGCTCGATTCCCCGTTACGACAATGCGTTTGCGCTGTCGAACTTCAACTCCGACGACATGGACGACTTCCTGGTGTTGCAGCGGGACTGGGGTGCCGACGGCGGACTGCGGACGGTATCGGCCGAGCACCTGGCGCGGGTGCGCCGGCGTGCGGCCACAGCGGTGCAAGCGGTCTACCGGGATCTCGGCCTTGCCGACTACGACGATGCCCGCGTCGACGAAGTGGTGGTGGCCAACGGATCTCGCGACCTACCCGCCGGGCATCCAAAGATGGTCGCCGAGGCGGCGGCCGCGATCGAGGCTCGCCAGCTGACTGTCTTCGACGTCGTGGCTGCGCTGCACCGCACCGGCTTCGAGCCGGAGGCGCAGGCGATCATGCGGCTGACCGCCGAGCGGTTGCGCGGCGACCAGCTCCAAACATCGGCCATCTTCGACCAGGACTTCAATGTGCTGTCCAAACTCACCGATCCCAACGACTATGCCGGGCCGGGAACGGGTTACACCTTGTCCGAGCAGCGGCGAGCGGAGATCGATGACATCCGGCAAGCCCGGACGACGGCGGAGTTGACCGCCGATCAAGCCGACCACGACGGCCACATCACGTTCACCCCCGTCGAGACCGCCAGGCAGGGCAGCGATCCGCGCGAGGTGTGCATCGGTTTGTCGCCGGCCCTGGGGCGCAGCGTCTGGCTGACCCTGTGCGGGCTGACCGTCGGTGAGGTCCTGCGGCAGATCGAAGCCGGGCTGGAAGAGGAAGGCTGCGTGGCCCGGCTGGTGAGGGTGCGATCGACCATCGACGTCGGGCTGATCGGATTGACCGCCGCCAAGCTGTCCGGATCCGGGATCGGAATTGGCTTGCAGGGCAAGGGTACTGCTCTGATCCATCGACGAGACCTGGCACCGCTGGCGAATCTCGAGCTGTTCAGTGTGGCGCCGCTGTTGGACGCAGACATGTACCGCCAGCTGGGCAAGAACGCCGCCCGCCACGCCAAGGGCATGGCGCCGGTACCAATCTTCACCGGTGGCACCGACGAGTCGATATCGGCGCGCTATCACGCCAGGGCGGTGGCGCTCGTCGCCCTGGAGCGCGAAGCATGCGAACCGGGCGAATCAGCCGTGACGGTCGAAGCGAGGCGAGCATGACCGAGGATCGTTTCACAGTGGCGGCCGCCGTCGACGGAAAGCTCACGTTGGCGGATCTGCGGATGGAGCCTGCGGCACTGGTTCACCAGGCAGAGGTCGCCGCGGCGGGCGGCAATCCGCAACTGGCCGAGAACTTCCTTCGGGCAGCCGAATTGGCAACGATGGGCGATGACGAGGTGATGAAGCTCTACGAGGCGCTGCGCCCACACCGGTCGACGGCGCCGGAACTGGACGCACTCGTGGCTGCCCTGGAGGCGCGCGGCGCGACCCGGTGTGCGGAGCTGGTGCGTCACGCCGCAACGGCCTACCGGCGCAGGGGTCTGCTGCGTTGAGCGTGGTGGCCGGAATCGACGTCGGAAACCACACCACCGAGATCGTCATCGCCCGGACTTCGTCTGGCTCAGTGGAACCCGTATGCCACGGACAGGCACCGACCCGGGGGCGCAAGGGATCTCGGGAATCCCTGGCCGGCGCGGCAGCACTCCTGCACAAACTCGAGGTGCAGGCAGAGTGCACGGTCGACGAGGTCGTGCTGTCGGTATTACGTCCGGTGGATACCGCCACCGCACCACTGCCACCACCGACACCCCCGCACTGCCCGGTGCGAAGCCTGCGCCGGCCCAGCGCCAGCACGCCGGCCGGGGCGGGATCAGCCGTGGGCGTGCACGTACCGCTCGCCGATGTCGCCGGTCCCGCGGTGGCCGGTCCGGCGATCGTATCAGTCAGCGCAACAGTCGATTTCGAGGTCGCGGCGCAGCAGATCAGCGAAGCCGTCCAGCGCGGATGGCACATCGCAGGGGCGGTCGTCGAGCGCGACGAAGCCGTGCTGATCGCCAACCGGATACCCGCCGGCATCCCGGTGGTCGACGAAGTCGAACTCACCGGTTTGCGACCGGGCGCGGCGGTGGCGATCGAGGTGGTGGCGCAAGGGCGGTCGTATCGGGCGCTGGCCGACCCGCTCGCGCTGTCGGCGGCGTTGGGGGTGGCTCACAAGCACATTCACCAGATCGCCGAGTTCACCCGCGAATTGGCGGATTCACCGGCCATCGCGGTGACTCTGCGTCACGGAGAACCCGAGCCGCCGTCCGCCGACGACGACTACGCGGAATGTCGCGTCGACGGCGTCGTGCGGCGCTATTCGCCGGCCGAGGCCGAAAGCCTGCTGCGGGTCCGGCCGCCCGGCACCGTGGTGGCGGTGCGCCTGGCCGCCGTGGCCTCGGCCGCATCCGGAATCGCGGTCGACGACGCCTACTTCACCAGCCTGAAGGCCATCGATGACGGCGCCTGGCTGCGCCGCGGAGTCGCGGAGACCAGCGGCACGGTGGTCGCGCTGCTGGCCGCTGACGAGGCGGCCGACGCAGCCGCCACCCTGGCGGCGCTGTGCGAACGCCCGACACGGACCATCGCGTCGGAACCGCGGGCGGCCGCGCGCGGTGCGCACACCACCCCGCATCTACCGCCGGGTTCGATCGTCTGCGATATCGGCGGCGGAACCATCGACCTGATCAGCGCAAACCAGGAAGTTGTCGCTGCCGGTGCCGGCGAGGCCATCACCACCGCGGTCGCGGCAACCCTCGGAGTGCCAAGGGCACTGGCCGAGCAGATCAAGCGTTCACCGGCAATCCGGGTGGAGGGGCCGCACATCGCTCACGAGGAAGACGGCCGCCGGGTGTTTCTGGACGCGCCCGCCCCGCCCGAAGCGATCGGCCGGTTGTGCACCCGCGGCAACGCCGGACTGGTCCCATTCTCCAACCGGCTGGCCGCCGAGGAGTGGCGCAGTCTGCGGTTGGCGGTCAAGCAGCAGACCGTGGCTGCCAACATCGCGCGCTGCCTGAAAGCTTTCGAGCAGCCGCCCGTCGCACTGGTGCTGGCCGGCGGCGGAGCGTTGGACGACGAACTGTTGCGGACGGTCGGCGAGTCGCTGCGCTCCGTTCCGGTCGCCGTCGGCCGGGCCAACGTCGACGGCACACACGGGCCTCGCTATGCCGTCGCCTCCGGCCTGGTGCATCTTCACGCCGAACGCGCTTGAACTACGTCGCAAACATGTACCATCTGGTACATGTTGAGTTCGAGCAGTGTCGGGATCGAGGCACCTGCAGATCTGGTGTGGGACGTGTTCAGCGACGTCGAGCACTGGCCGGATTGGACCGCGTCGGTCACCCGGTTGCGCGGCCTGGACGGCGCACAACTCGCGGTCGGACGGCGCTTCGAGATCAAGCAACCACGGATGCCACGGCTGGTCTGGACGGTGACCGAGGTCGAAGCCGGTGTGTCGTGGACGTGGGTTCAGCGTTCACCCGGTGGACTGACGTCGGCCAGTCACTACGTCAGCCCGACCACTGACGGCGGGACGCTGGTGCGCCAGGAACTCGCCCAACGTGGAATCGTCGGGTCTGTGGTCGGGCTGCTGATGCGACAGATGACGCGCCGCTACCTGGCGATGGAGGCGCAGGGACTGAAGGCGTGCAGCGAAGGCTTGTGGAAACTCCGTGGCTCGAACGCCTGACCTCCGGCGACGCCGGGAGCTGCTGGACGCAGTGGTCGACGAATGCGCCGCGAACGGTGTCGGCGGCCGGCCGCTGCGGGAGCTGGCCGACGCGGTGGGGACCAGTCACCGAATGCTGTTGCATCACTTCGGCTCTCGCGACGAACTCTTGCTGGCCGTCGTCGACGAGGTGGAGCGGCGGCAGATGGCGTTGCTGAGTGAGCTGATGGCTGACGACACGGGGTTCGCCACGATGTGGGAGCATCTGCGGCGGCCCGAACTGCGCGCGCTCGAGCGGTTGTTCTTCGAGTGCTATGCGCGCGGGGCGCAGGGTGAGACTCCGTTCACGACCATGCTGCCCGGCGCCGTCGACCGGTGGCTCTCGTTGACCCGGTCCGCGGGCGACCCGGCTCTCGCCCGGCTCGGCCTGGCGGTCATGCGCGGCCTGCTGCTGGATCTGGCCGGCACCAACGACGATGCCGGTGTCGATGCGGCGGCACAGCACTTCGTCGCACTGATCGGCGCGCGCGCGAATACCTCGCGCTAAACGGCTTTCGGAGCCAGCGGGCCGATCTGGTCGAGGATCCGCGAGATCAACTCGTCTTGTTTGGTGAGATGCTCCTGGATCATCGCGGCCTCCTTGAGTACCGCCTCGGCGTCCCTGTAGGTCTCGTCGGCGCGGGTGTCGGTGGCCTTGGCCTGGATGTTTTGCCCGACGATGATGATCGGCAGCAGCACCAGCTGAAGGAAGCTGCTGGACAACCACACCACCACGAAATACGTGCCCTGCTTGATGGCGTCGGGCAGCGCGAACAGCGCCAGGACCGTGAAGAGGTAGGCGGTCCACATGGTGCCGACCACCACCGTGATCTTCAGCCCGAACTTGGCGTTGAAGCGCACCAGCCAGTTCTGGTGCTCGACACCGCGAATCTCGGCGACGCTGACCGGTTTTCTCGCCGCCAGCTCCGCCGCGCGAGGGTGGCGGACGTACTCGTAGATTTTGGACATCCCGGGATCGTCACACGGCGAACCCGGGAATCCGCTGTGAGTTTTACCGCCGTCTTGCTAGATGACGCCGCTGACCCGGCTGCCGGAGTGCACCGACTCCAGGACCGTGCGCATGGCGTCGGCGCTCTGCTGCCAGGAGAAGTCCCGGCTGCGGGCCTTGGCCTTGGCGCCCAGCTCGTCGCGCAGAACGTGATCTGCCAGCAGCCGTTCCAGGCGATCCACCAGATCGTGGTGATCGTCGGCCAGGACGCCGGTGACTCCGTCGATCACCGAGTCGGTGAGACCGCCCGAGGACCGGTAGCCGATGGTCGGCACGCCGTGCTGGGCGGCCTCGATGACGGCCAGGCCCCAACCCTCCTTGCGTGACGGCAGCACGTGCACCCAGGACCTTTGCACGACAGCGTGTTTGGTGTGGTCATCCACATGGCCGTGGAAGGTGACCGCGTCGGAGATGCCGAGGTGCTCGGCCCGTTCCACCAGGCGGTCGTGCCACCAGCCGCCGCCGACGATGTCCAGATGCAAGCCGTCCACGCGGGGCCGCAACGCCGCCACCGCGTCCAGCGCGTCCTCGATCTGCTTGTGCGGCACCAGCCGTGACAACACGACGACCCGGGGCGTCGAGGACCGTTGCGCGGTCAGGGTTTCCGGCGGAGCGTCGTCGAGACCGTTGCGCACCACGGCGATCCGTCCGGCGTCGACGCCGAGGTCGGACAGGTCGCGCGCCGACGGCAGGGAGACGGTGACGTACTGGTTGTGCCGATGCATGCGCGGCGACAGCCACGATTCGACCAGCCAGCCCAGGCGGCCGAAGAAGCGACCGGCCACCGGCCACTGTTCACGGTGGCAGTGATGCACCAGGACGGCGACCCGCCGGCCGAAGGCGAGCCGGGCCAAGAAGGGCACCCCGTTCTGGGTGTCGATCACCACGTCGGGGCGGACGCGGCGCAGCGGCCCGAGGCCGAGCCGGGCGGCGACCATGGCCAGCCCCGCCCAGATGTACACGCTGTAGGGCCCGCCGCCGCGGCTGATCCGGACACCGTCGACGAGCTCGCGACGGGGCGCGCCGCGGTACCGGGCGGTGCGCAGGGTGACGTCCATGCCGGATTCGGCCAGCAGCGTTCCGATGCGCTGGACGTAGGTTTCGCTGCCGCCACCCTGTGGGTGGCCGGTGTCCCGCCAGCACAACAGCAGGACGGAGCGAACGGGTGTGGACATCGCCGCCAGCCTAGTCCGCCGGTCGAATTTCACTTTTTGCAGCTCTGCACTCGAACTTTTTCTGCGGAACGTGAATTTCGAGCTGACTAAGGTTGGCCCGATGGCCGTCACCGACCTGTTCGCCCGGCGTGCGACGCTGGGCCGATCGACGCGGCTGCTCAGTGAATTCCGCTACGAACAGTCCGACCCCGACCGCTTCTACGGCGCCCTGGCCGCCGACACCGCGGACATGGTCACCGACCTGTGGCAGGCCGTCAATGGTCAGGTGGCGGGGCAGACCGTCGTCGACGTCGGCGGCGGACCGGGCTATTTCGCCACCGCGTTCACCCGATCCGGCTGGAACTACGTCGGCGTCGAACCGGATCCGAGCGAGATGCACGCCGCCGAGCACATCCGGCAGGCCGGCCCCGGCACGTTCGTCCGGGCCTCCGGGATGGCGCTGCCGTTCGCCGACGGCAGCGTCGACGCGTGCCTGTCGTCCAATGTCGCCGAGCACGTACCGCGCCCGTGGCAGCTCGGGGCGGAGATGCTGCGGGTGACCCGGCCCGGCGGGCTGGCGATCCTGTCGTACACCGTCTGGCTGGGGCCGTTCGGCGGCCATGAGATGGGTCTGACGCATTACCTGGGTGGCGCCCGGGCGGCCGCCCGCTACACCCGCAAGCACGGCCATCCGCCGAAGAACAACTACGGGTCGTCGCTGTTCGCCGTGTCCGCGGCCGCAGGCCTGCGCTGGGCGGCGGGCACCGGAGCGCTGGTCGCGGCATTCCCGCGTTACCACCCGCGATGGGCGTGGGAGTTGACCGGCCTGGCCGGCGTACGGGAGTTCCTGGTGAGCAACCTGGTGCTGGTGCTGCAGCCACCGATCAGCCCGAAATGAACAGGTTCTAGTTTCTGTCTTCAGTAGGTAGTGTGACGGTCATGACACAGAGCACGGCATTCAAAACTGAATGGGACAAGCTGTTCATTGGCGGCAAGTGGACCGAACCGTCCACCTCTGAGGTCATTGAAGTGCATTCCCCCGCCACCGGCGAACTGGTGGGCAAGGTGCCGCTGGCCGGCAAGGCCGACGTCGACGCCGCCTGCGCCGCCGCCCGTAAGGCCTTCGACGAAGGCCCGTGGCCGAAGATGTCGCCCACCGAGCGCGGCGAGATCCTGGCCCGCGCCGTCAAGATCCTCGAAGAGCGCGCCGAGGAGTTCAAGTTCCTGCTGGCCGCCGAGACCGGCCAGCCGCCGACGATCGTCGACATGATGCAGTACGGCGCCGCGATGTCGTCGTTCCAGTACTTCGCCGGTGCCGCCGACAAGTTCACCTGGCGCGACTTCCGCGACGGTGTCTACGGCACCACGATGGTGCTGCGCGAGCCGATCGGCGTGGTCGCCGCCGTCACCGCGTGGAACGTCCCGTTCTTCCTGGCTGCCAACAAGCTCGGCCCCGCACTGCTGGCCGGCTGCACCATCGTCGTGAAGCCGGCCGCGGAGACCCCGCTGTCGCTGTTCGCGATGGCCGACGTCTTCGCCGAAGCCGGCCTGCCGGAGGGTGTGCTCTCGGTGGTGCCCGGTGGCCCCGAGACCGGCCGCGCCCTGACCGCCAACCCCGAGATCGACAAGTTCACCTTCACCGGGTCCAGTGGGGTCGGCAAGGAGATCGCCAAGATCGCCGCCGAGAAGCTCAAGCCGTGCACCTTGGAGCTGGGTGGCAAGTCGGCCGCGATCATCCTCGAGGACGCCGACCTGGACTCGACGTTGCCGATGCTGGTCTTCTCCGGACTGATGAACTGCGGGCAGGCCTGTGTCGGCCAGACCCGCATCCTGGCGCCGCGGTCGCGCTACGACGAGGTTGTCGAGAAGTTGTCCGCCGCCGTCGCGGCCATGCCGATCGGATTGCCCGACAACCCGGGCGCGATGATCGGCCCGCTGATCAGCGAGAAGCAGCGCGAGCGGGTCGAGGGCTACATCAAGAAGGGCGTCGAAGAAGGCGCCCGGCTGGTCACCGGTGGTGAGCGTCCCGAGGGGCTCGACGGCGGCTGGTTCGTGCAGCCGACGGTGTTCGCCGACGTCGACAACTCGATGACCATCGCGCAGGAGGAGATCTTCGGACCCGTCCTGGCGGTGATCCCCTACGAGACCGAAGAGGACGCCGTCCGCATCGCGAACGACTCCGTCTACGGTCTGGCCGGTTCGGTCTACACCACCGACAACGACAAGGCGATGAAGATCGCCGCCCAGATCCGCACCGGCACTTACGCGGTCAACATGTACGCGTTCGATCCGGGTTCGCCGTTCGGTGGCTACAAGAACTCCGGCATCGGCCGGGAGAACGGGCCCGAGGGTATCGAGGCGTACACCCAGGCCAAGAGCGTGCTGCTGCCGTTCGGGTACACCCCCGAATAGTCTGCGCACACGAAGAAGCCCCGCACGCGCGAGCGTGTCGGGGCTTTTTCGTGTCTGCTCAGAAGAGCGCGCGGACGATCATCTCGGCGACGGCGGCGGGCTTGTCGACACCGTCGATCTCGATGGTGTGCTTGACGGTCAGGTTGACGGTGTTGTCGTCGACCTTGTCGGCGCCGACGAGTTCGGACCGCACCCGGATGCTGCTGTCCACCGGGACGGCCGCCACGAACCGAACCTTGTTGAGGCCGTAGTTGATCGCCATCTTGGCGTTCTCGATGCGGAAGTTGTCCTTGGACAGTGCGGGGATCAGCGACAGCGTCAGGAAACCGTGCGCAATCGGTGTGCCGTAAGGGCTTTCGGCCTTGGCCTTCTCCACATCCACGTGGATCCACTGATGATCCCCGGTTGCGTCGGCGAAGTCATTGATGCGCTTCTGATCGATCTGCAGCCACTCGCTGACGCCGAGCTCCTCGCCGACCGCGGACGCCGCGTCGTCGATGGACGTGATCACCTTCATGGGGTCCCTTCCTCGTCAATCCCACCGGTTGGTCTCGCCATCTTGACCGACGCTCAGAACGCCTCTTCGGGCAGGTCCATGATCGCCAAGTCGATCGACTCCGCGACCTTCCGCTCCGCGGCCAGCCGCGGCAGCACGTTGCCGGCGAAGAACTTCGCCACCGCGACCTTGCCGCGGTAGAAATCCTGCTCGCGCGGATCCGGGTCACCGTCGAGTGCGTGCAGCGCGATCTCGGCCTGGCGCAACAGGAACCAGCCGATCAGCAGGTCACCGACGGCGAGGAGGAAGCCGACCGATTCGAGTCCCACCCGGTAGAGCTCGCGGGCATCCTCCTGCGCCCCCAGCAGATAGCCGGTCATCACGGTCGCGATGGCGCGCACGTTGTCCAGCGCGTCGGCCAGCGATGCACGGGCGGCGGCCAGTTCGGGTCGCGGGTCGGGGCTGTCGATGAACTTCTCGATCTGGGTGACGACGTGGCCCAGCGCGCCACCCTGGTCCCGGGCGATCTTGCGGAAGAAGAAGTCCTGGGCCTGGATCGCGGTGGTGCCCTCATACAACGAGTCGATCTTGGCGTCACGGATGTACTGCTCGATCGGGTAGTCCTGCAGGAAGCCGGACCCGCCGAACGTCTGCAGTGACTCGGTCAGGCACTGGTAGGCGCGTTCGGATCCGACACCCTTGACGATCGGCAACAGCAGGTCGTTGACCCGCTCGGCCATCGGGGCATCGGCACCCGAAACAATCTGTGCCACTGCGGGATCCTGATGCGCCGCGGTGTAGAGGTAGAGTGCGCGCAGACCTTCGGAGTATGCCTTTTGCGTCATCAGGGCACGCCGGACATCCGGGTGGTGGATGATCGTCACCCGAGGTGCCGTCTTGTCGGTCATCTGGGTCAGGTCGGCGCCCTGCACCCTGGTCTTGGCATATTCCAGCGCGTTGAGATAACCGGTGGATAGCGTGGCAATCGCCTTGGTGCCCACGAACATTCGCGCATACTCGATGACCCTGAACATCTGGGCGATGCCGTTGTGGACATCGCCCACCAGCCAGCCGATCGCCGGCTTTCCGTGTAGACCCAAGCTGAGTTCGGTTGTGGCCGAGGCCTTCAGGCCCATCTTGTGCTCGAGGTTGGTGACGAGGGCCCCGTTACGTTCGCCCGGCTCGCCCGTCTGCGGATCGAGCAGGAACTTGGGCACCACGAACAGGCTCAGGCCCTTGGTGCCGGGTCCGGCACCTTCCGGGCGGGCCAGCACCAGATGAAGGATGTTCTCGAAGTAATCGCCGGCGTCGCCGTTGGTGATGAAGCGTTTGACGCCCTCGATGTGCCAGGTGCCGTCACCGGCGTCGACCGCCTTGGTGCGACCGGCGCCGACATCGGAGCCGGCATCCGGCTCGGTGAGCACCATGGTGGCGCACCAGTTACGTTCGGCCGCCAGGGCGGCCCAGTGTCGCTGCTGCTCGTTGCCGATGTGGAACAAGATATTGGCCATGATCGGCCCGGCCATGTACATGAACACCGCGGGATTGGCCCCGAGCACGAGCTCGTCGATCGCCCACGTAACCATCGCCGGCGCCGGGACGCCACCGACCTCTTCGGACAGCCCGATGCGGAACCACTCCCCCTGCTGCCAGGCCCGCATCGACTTGGAGAACGGCTCGGGCAACGACACCGCATGGGTGCCGGGGTCGAACGTGGGCGGATGACGGTCGGTTTCGGCGAACGATTCGGCGACCGGCCCCTCAGCCAGGCGGGATGCCTCGGACAGCATCTCCCGGACCGAATCCCCGTCGAGGTCGGGGTAGGCATCGAGGGCCTTCTCCAAGTCGAGGAACTCGAAGAGGTTGAACTCGAGGTCGCGGACATTGCTCTTGTAGTGGCTCATCGGCTTGCGTCCTCCCCATCGGCGGCTGAGCCCGAGCCTAGCTCGGTTCACCTGCGCTGATCAGGGTGTTCAGGCACTGCCCAGAAATATGGTCTAAACCATATAACTGCACGTCGGCATGCTTGGCGGTTCGGTCCGATGTGGGCGTTTGCCTGGCGTTAACGTGGGCGTCAACCTCCATGTTGCACTCACCGCGTTCTTATCTTATGGTCGTAAGCATAGTTATGGAGCTGGTCTCCAGACCTGCCCGCGCAAGGAGAGAGAAATGTGGCTGATCGAGCTGAACATCGCCGGCCACCGGTTCACGCGCCACGTACCCGACAAGCGCCGTCAGCTGTTCGGTCGCGGAGCTCGGGCGCTGGCGTGGCGGGGTAGCCAGATCCGTCAAACCCCCGCCGCCTGAATGACCCGGACACCGCCAACCGATCGAAAAAGCCGCGGCTCCACCCGCACCAAGATGCTGGTGGCCGCCGCCGAAGTGCTGCGCGAACGCGGCGCCGCCGGCGTGACGATCGACGAGGTGCTGGCCCGCAGCGGTGCGCCGCGCGGTTCGGTCTATCACCATTTTCCCGAGGGGCGAAGCCAGATCCTGCGCGAGGCACTGGAATACGCCGGCTATGCGATCACGACCGCCATCGACGAGGCCGCGTGTGAGAACGCCGGTGTGCTGCTGCGCCGCTACGTACAACTCTGGGAAGACGCCCTGCTCACCAGCGATTACACCGCCGGATGCCCGGTGCTGGCCGCCGCCATCGGATCCGGCGAGGACGAACAACAGCTCACCGCAGTCGCCGGGGAGATCTTCAGCCGCTGGCGCGAGGCATCCAAGCAGGCCTACCTACGGGAAGGCTTCGACGCCGCCGACGCCAGCGCACTGGCCGACACCACCCTGTCGGCGATGGAGGGTGCGGTCGTGCTGTGCCGCTCGGTGCGCAGCCTGCAGCCCCTTCATGACGTCGCCGCCCAGATGGAATTCCTGATCAAGGCAAAGGAATTCGTGACGAAGTTCGGCGTGCCCACACTGAACCCCTGAATGGCCAACGGCCACAGCCGAAATGGCTGTGGCCGTTGGTTTCCAATCGATCAGGGGTGATTGGTCCCGTTGGTTCCGGCCGTGCCCGGGGTTCCATTGGCCTGCGCATCGCCACCGTTGGTACCGGCCGTGCCCACGCCCAGGACGCCCGAGGCATTGCCGCCGTTGCCACCGTTACCGCCGACGCCACCGATTCCGGTGCCACCGGTGCCGCTGTTGGTGCCCTTGCCGCCCGCGCCGCCGTTGCCGCCCGCGTTGACCCCGTTCGTCGACGTCTGGCCGCCGGACAGCTGGAAGGTGCTGTTGCCGCCGGTGCCGCCGACGCCGCCGGCCGCCGCGTTCGTGCCGGTGCCATTGGCTCCGCCGTCACCACCGTTACCGCCGGTCGACGTGCCGTTGACGATCGCGGTGCCTGCGGCGGCCGCATCGGACGCGTCGAGCTTCGCGAACCCACCGTCACCACCGAGAGCGCCCTTGGTGGCACCGCCGTTGCCGGCGATCGCCGAGCCGCCGGTGATGGTGCCGTTCAGACCGATGACCTCCGAGAAACCACCGTCGCCGCCGGCCTTGCCGCTGACGCTGGAGGCACCGCCGTTGCCGCCGGTGGACGTGATGCCGATCGCGGAGCCGATGAGACCTGCGGCCGTGACCGAGGAGTCACCGCCCGCACCGCCGGCGCCACCGGCGCTGGCTGCCCCACCATTGCCGCCGATGGAGAAACCGTTCACCACGCCGGAGTTGGTCCCCACAATGCCTGCTTGCAGCTGGGCCGAACCGCCGGCGCCGCCGACGCTGCCTGCGCCGGTGGCGTCACCGCCGCTGCCGCCCTTCGCGCTTCCGGAAGCGGTGCCGTTCGGGCCGGACTGGATTCCCGCGGCACCGCCGGCGCCGCCCTGGGCAGCGCCGGTGCCGCTCTTGCCGCCGGCACCGCCGGTTGCGGTACCGCTGGCCGAACTCAGCGCGCCGTCCGCAACGATGCTGGCGCCACCGCCCTTGCCGCCCGCGACACCGGCCACGGTCGTCGCGTCGCCGCCGGCACCGCCCGCACCACCGATGGCAGTACCGGCAGCCGCGCCACCATTGAGACCCTCGACGTGGGCGCCGCCGCCGCCGCCACCGCCGCCGCCACCGAGGCCGGCCGCAGCCGCGGTGCCCGCGGCACCCTTGCCGCCCGAACCGCCCTTGCCGCCGGTGGCTCCGACGCCGTCACTCGCACCGGCACCGCCGGCGCCGCCGACACCGCCTGTGCCGAATGCCGCACCGGCAGTGCCCGTTCCGCCCTTGCCGCCGGTGCCGCCGTTGCCGCCGGCCTGCGTCGACCCGTCGGCCAGGACGCCCTTGCCTGCACCACCGGCACCGCCCGTTCCGCCGGTACCGCCGATACCGCCGCTGCCGGTCGCACCGCTGGAACCGAAGATGAAGAGGAATCCGCCTGCGCCGCCTGCGCCGCCGACACCGCCGACACCGCCTTCACCGCCGGCACCACCGTTACCGGCCGCGCTGACGCCGTCCACGCCGTCAACACCCGTGCCGCCGGTGCCACCGGTGCCACCCTTACCGCCGGCACCGCCGCCGCCGCCCGAACCGAAGATCATGCTGCCCTTGCCGCCGGCACCGCCCTTACCGCCGGCCTCACCCTTGCCGCCCGTCGCGCCGGTGCCGCCGGTCGTCCCGGTCACGCCGGATCCGCCCGCGCCACCGAAACCGCCGCTGCCACTGACCGACAGGCCACCGACGCTGCCACCGTCACCACCGTCGGCTCCGCTGCCGGCCAGGCCCGCACCGCCGTCGCCACCGCTGCCGGTGATCAGGCCACCGGCACCGCCCTTGCCGCCCTTGCCGCCGTTGACGGTGGCCACGCCCGCTCCGCCGTTACCGCCGGTGCCGAACCAGCCGGCCGCGCCGCCGTTGCCGCCGTTGAAGCCATTGCCGCCGGTGCCGAACAGGCCCGCGTTGCCGCCGTTGCACGCAGTGGTGCCGGTGCACGAGGTCGAGGTGTAGCTGTAGCCGTTTCCGAAGAGGATGCCGGCGTTGGGGTGGTCGGCGGTGCCGTTGCCGACGTACATCCGGATGAAGTCAGTGATCGGGTTGCCGGCCAGTGCGGCCATCGCGGCCGCTCCGGGCGACGACACACCGGCCGCCTTGGCGGCGGGCGCCGTCGACTTGGCTGGGGCGCTGGGGGAATCGGTCGCGGGCGTGGCGGCCGCTGCCGGGGCCTCGTCCTTGACCGCGGGGGTCGAGTCAGAACCGCCCGCCGAGGCCGACGGCTTGGCAACACGGTGCCGGGGGGCGCTGCGGGCAGTGCCTGCCTTCGAGGAAGCCTTGGTCGACGAGTCGTCGTTGGCGTGCGACGAGCCGGTCGAGGAACGGCCCGAACCCGAACCGCTGGAGCCGCCCGCACCGCCGGTATCCGCTGCGGCAACCGGCAGCGCAGCCGAGGCCGCGCCGACACCCAGAGCAACGGCGAGCACGCCGACCCGGCCCACCCAACGGGCGTAGCCGGACGTCGAGGCCTCGGTGTGGTCGGTACTTTGCGACAAAGTGCGCACGGTCATCTGATTCCTCGCCCGTTTCATGCGAGAACCCCGTGCCCCCGCCCGTTACAGGGAAGTTACCGAATGCTCAGCGGCACAGGAGGTATTTCGGAGTTTTGCGTGCAGATGGGCGTTTCTCGGCACCGCCACCATCTCGGCACAAATGCTCGGCAGCGAAATGTTTCGCCTCGCGCTCACCCCGAATTCAGCTGCCGATCACCATGACTCCGCGATCGCATCGCCGCTGTGCGGACCTGCCTGCGCGGCGCGACGGACGATGGTGCTGGAATACGAGGGTGACGACGCCCGAGCGAACCACCGGCATGCAGGACCCGGAGACCCCGGAGAGTGTCATCACCCGGTTCGGTATCGAGACGCTCGACGAGAACTTCACCGAGTTCACGGTCGTGGCCTCGATGCCGGTGGGCCATCTGACCAACCCGTTCACCGGGATGCCGACGATCGGTCCGCTGGCCATCCTGGTCGACGATGTCGGCGGCCGGGCCAACTTCTATCGCCGCGGCGCCGGCCAGTGGACGGTGTCGAGCGAGCTCTCCGTCGAACTCAGCCCAGACGGGATCGACAGCCTGCAGGCCGCGCCGGACGAACCCGTCGTGGCGAGCAGTCGCCCGCTCGGACCGCACGGGGCGACGCTGCTGTCCATCTGCACGCTGAGCCACCGCGGCAGCACGATCGGCGGCGGCACCGTGCGCACGGTAGCCATCAGCGGCGGTCCCGACGCACCCATCCAGCGGGGACCGGACACCCTGGCGCGCACACCGCAGACGACGCTGGCGCAGTTGATGTCCGCCGACCCACGGCCGGCCGAGAACGGCACCTACCGGCTGGACCAGCGGCCGGATCCGATCATCAACAACCTGATCGGGATCGTGCACGGTGGGGTCAGCAGTGCCGGACTGGAACTCGCGGCGTCCGCGGCGATCAACCACGGGCAGGCCGAACCGCTGCGCACCGCGTCGCTGCGGGTGAACTTCCTGCGCCCGTTTTTCGCCGGCGACCAATCCCGTTACGAGGGAACCGCACTGCGGGTCGGACGTAATTCCGCGGTCGGCGACGCCCAGGCTGTCGGTGACGACGGCAAGGTGGCAATCCTGGCGCGCGTCACGGGATACCGGTGAGCACCATGACCGACGACTTCGCGACGCTGTGCGCCAACGAGCCCGAGCTGGCCGCCTTGCGGGCTTCGATCCGGGCGTTCCTGGCCGCCGACCGTGACGAATTCGGTTGGCAGCCAACCGTCGACGCGTGGTTGTCGAGCTGGGACGAGGCGTTCAGCGCCCGCCTGGGCGCGGCGGGATTTCTCGGCCTGACCATTCCGCGCGAGTACGGCGGGCAGGGACTGAGCCACCTGCATCGCTATGTGGTGACCGAAGAGCTGCTCGCCGTCGGTGCGCCGGTGGCTGCACACTGGATCGCCGACCGCCAGGTCGCACCCGGGCTGCTGGCCTACGGCTCCGAAGAGCAGCGGCAACGGCTACTGCCCAAAATTGCTGCTGGGCAATACTTCTCCGCGATCGGCATGAGCGAGCCACAGGCCGGTTCCGACCTGGCCGCGTCGGCCGCCAAGGCGACCAAGACCGACGGCGGCTGGCTGCTGTCGGGCACCAAGGTGTGGACCAGCGGAGCGCACCTGGCCCATCAGATCGTGGTGCTGGCCCGCACCAGCCCGGTCGACCCCGACCGTCGTCACGCCGGCTTCAGCCAGTTCATCGTGCCCACCGACCTACCGGGCGTGACCATCAGTCCCATCGTGATCATGTCGGGCGAACACCATTTCAACGAGGTGACCTTCGACGAGGTGTTCATCAGCGACGACAACCTGCTCGGCGAGATCGGCAACGGCTGGCATCAGGTCACCGCCGAGCTGTCGTTCGAACGCAGCGGCCCAGAACGCATCCTGAGCACCGCTGCGCTACTGATGGCACTGGTGCGCCTGCTGGCCGGCCAGGCCGATCTCGACGACCACGCCGCCGCGGCCGTCGGCGACCTGCTGGCCCGGGTGATCTCGTTGCGGCAGCTGTCGGTGTCGGTGGCCAGGGCGCTGGCCGCCGGGCAGTCACCGGTCAACGAGGCCGCCCTGGTCAAGGACCTGGGCACCCGCTTCGAGCAGGAATCGGTGGAGTTGGCGGCCGACCTGTTCGGCTACGCCGCGACCGACTCACCGGATCGCGACCGGGTGGCCGCGCTGCTGAATGTGGCGCGGCTGCACTCGCCGCTGTTCACCCTGCGCGGCGGAACCAACGAGGTGCTGCGCGGTGTGGTGGCCCGCGGAATGGGGCTGAGATGACGCGGGCGTTGACCGGTGGGGTCTTCGTAACCACCAGCGGCGCAGATGAATTGGCTGACCTCCGGCAGCTGGCAGAGGATATCGGGGCCCGCTCCTTCGAGGAGCGGATCGGTCGCCGCGGCCTGCCGGACGACTTGGACACCGCCGCGTGGCGGCATCTGCAGGACGCCGGGCTGACCCGCCTGACCAGTGATCCCGAATCAGGCGGTGGTCCAACGGAATCCGCGGTGGTTCTGCGGGCGCTGGCCCGGCATGCGGTCACCGTCCCACTGGCTGAAACCGATGTGCTGGCCGCCTGGTTGGCCGCGAAGGCCGGCCTCGAAGCCCCCGACGAGGGGCCGCTGACGATCGCGATCGGTCAGACCGGGACGACGACCATCAGCGGCGTTCCTTATGCGGGCTCCGCCGATGCGGTGGTGGTGGCCCTGCGCGATGGCGCCGCACTCGCGGTCGCGATCACCGAGCCGACGATTATTGAGACCGGGCACAACCTGGGCGGTGAACAGCGCGACACCATCGCCGTCCCGGCCGACGGGTTCGTCACCGTCGGCGGCGCCGAGGAGCTGGCGCGGCGCGGCGCCTGGGCACGATGTATCCAGGCACTCGGCGCGCTGGACGCCGCGGTCGAGTTCTCGGTGGCACACACCCGGGAGCGGGTGCAGTTCGGCCGTCCGTTGAGCGCGTTTCAGGCAGTTCAACACACGCTGGCCTCGATGGCCGGCGAGGTGGAACGGGCACGCGCGGCCACCGAGTTGGCCGTCGCCGCCGTCACTGTGCACGGATTCGACAGCGCCCAAGCCGATTACGCCGTCACCGTCGCCAAGGTGGTGTTGGGCCGGGTGGTGCCGAACGTGATCACCGCCGCCCATCAGCTGCACGGTGCCATCGGCGTGACCCTCGAGCACCGGTTGTGGCTGGCCACGATGCGTGCCCGCAGCTGGATCGACGAATTCGGTGACACCGCCTGGCATGCAAGGAAACTGGGCCGAATGGCGCTCACTTCCGGCAACGACCCTTGGGACTTCGTGGTCGGTGCGGTCTGACTCAGACCGGGACCACCGTGACCGTCCCGCCGAGCAGATTCGCGACGTAGATGTAGTGCCCGTCCGGGCTGACCACGACATTGACCGGGGTATTGCCCACGGTCACCGTCTTGATCACCGTCTTCGTCGCCGTGTTGATCACCGACACCGTGTTGTCCATCTGATTGGTCACGAACGCCACGCTGCCGTCGGGGCTGAGCGCCATGCCGGTCGGATACTGCCCGACCGGGATGGTCGCCGCCGTCGTGTAGTTGGCGGTGTTGATCACCGAGACCGTATTGGCGGCAAAGTCTGCGATGTAGGCCAGGTGGCCGTCAGGGCTGAACGCGATGAACCCGGGCTCGGTGCTCAGCGGGAGGGTCTTGATCACCGTGTTGGTCGCGGTGTCGATCACGGACACGGTCTTGCCCTGCGTGCTGCCGACCCACACCCTGGTGCCGTCCGGACTCATCGCCACCCCTTGTGGACCGACCGCGGGCGCGGGCAGGGTGATCGTGGCCGTCACCTGGTTGGTGGCGGTGTTGAGCACCGACACCGTGTTCCCGGTTCCGTTGAGCCCGAAGTTCGTCACGTAAAGCTTGCCTGCCGCCGGAGTTCCGGCCGGTCCGATCGCGGCCAGCAAGGGATCGACGCCGACGGCGATCGGCGCACCGACGGTGTTGGCGGGCACCGACACCACCGTCACCGCTCCGGTTGCATTGACCACATAGAACCGCGAACCGGACGGATCGAACACGACGCCGGCCGGTGTGCTGCCGACTCCGATGGTGGCAAGGACCTTGTTGGTCGAGGTGTTGATCAGCGACACCGTGCCGTCACCGCTGTTGGACACCACCACGCGCGTGCCGTCGGGGCTGACGGCGATACCCAGCGGGCCGGTGCCGACCGTCACGGTCTGCTTGACCAGGGCCCATGGGTTGTTGACCACACCCGTGACGGTCTGGCTGGCGCGCTGCACCCCGTTGATCGCGCTGACCTTCATCTTGATCGTCAGGCCGTCGGTGGGCGCGCCGAGGATCGTCGACGTCAACGGCGTGAAAGTGAAACTGCCATCGGGGTTTACCGTCACCTTGCCGAGCTTGGGATCGACGGTGACCTGATAAGACAACGGTGCCCCGGCCGCGTTGGTCGACACGATCCGCCCGGTGACGACGCCGGTGAGCGGATCCGGGGCGCCGAGGCTCACCGCCTGGATCTTGGGGATGCCGGCGGGGTTGACGGTGTCCTCCAGCCACCGGGCGACCGAGTACAAGCCCTGCTGCCAGAGATTGCCCGGAGCCGGGGTCGGGGTGGTCTGGTTCATGCCGCCGAGGGCGACGAGCAGCCTGACCGAACCGTCGCAGAACACCTGCAGTGGCGTCTTCACCACCTTCGAAGCTTCGACCTCGGCGGACGCGGTGGTGACCGGCGATGTCGCCGCCGCGGGCTTGTGCACCGCCGCCACCGGATGTGGCGCCGTCGGCAGCGGTGCCTTGGTGGGCACGCGGTGCGCCGACGGCAGCGGTGCCTTGGGTCCTGCGTGCGGCGCCGCCGAACCCACGGACGTCTTCGCCGAACCGGCGGCATTCGCGTTGTCGGCGTGCGCCAGACCGGTCCCGCCGACCAGCGCCGCCGCCCCGATGCCCAGAGTCAACGCCCCGGCACCCAACCAGACCACAGGCTCACAACGTTGGGCGGCAACCCGCTTGATTTCCATGCGGTCAGTCATAGCTCCCCCAATTCCCTACCGATCCCAACCAACCGTGGTTGGAGGCCTGGTATAGGGGAATCGTGCGACTTATTTAACGCACGCGTCAAGCACGGTAAGGCTCAGCTGCCCGTCCAGTTCGGGGCCCGCTTCTCGGCGAACGCGATCGCGCCCTCCTGGGCGTCCTTCGACCCGAAGACCGGCATCATGATCTTCGCCTGCTTCTTCCACTGTTCCTCGGGCGACCAGCCGCGCGACTCGGTGATGATCCGCTTGGTGGCGGCCACGGCCAGCGGGCCGTTGACAGTGATCCGCTCGGCCAGCTCGATGGCCGCGTCGAGCGCGTGCCCCGGCTCGGCCAGCGCGTTGACCAGGCCCAGTTCGTGGGCGCGCACCGCGGACAGGTTCTCGCCGGTCAGCGCCAGCTCCATCGCGATCTGATACGGGATGCGCTGCGGCAGCCGCAGCAGTCCGCCGCCACCGGCCACCAGGCCACGCTTGACCTCGGGGATGCCGAACGCCGAGTCGTTGGCCGCCACGATCAGGTCGGTGGCCAGCGCCAGCTCCGTCCCACCGGCCAGCGCGTACCCCTCGACCGCGGCGATCAGTGGCTTGAGCGGCGGGCGCTCGGTGAAGCCCAGGCCACGACCCTCGGCCACCACGTTCTCCCCGCGGGCGAACGCCTTGAGGTCCATGCCCGCGCAGAACGAACCGCCTGCTCCCGTCACGATGCCGACGGACAGGCCGGCGTCGTCGTCGAGCTCGTCCATCGCGGCGGCCAGACCATTGCTGACCGCGGCGTTCACGGCGTTCTTGGCCTTGGGCCGATTGATGGTGATGATCAGAATTCGGCCGCGGCGCTCGGTGAGGACGGCGGGCTCTTCGGTAACGGCGTTTTCAGTCACGTCCGGAATGGTAACTATCGAGGTACGGCGAGCGCGGACAGCCCGGTACCATCAAAACTAGAACACGTTCCAATTCCTAGGAGGATGTGTGAGCACCGACGACGTGACACCCACGGAGACGGCGAAGTGGGATCCGGGCCTGGTCGAGAAGACCATGGGGGTGCTGCGTCCGTTCCTCAAGCTCTACCACCGCAGCGAGGTCCGCGGTCTGGACACGTTCCCGGCCGGCGGCGCGCTGGTGGTGTCCAACCATTCCGGCGGCCTGTTCGCGATGGACGTGCCGGTCTTCGCGCTCGGCTTCTACGAGCATTTCGGCTATGACCGTCCGGTCTACACCCTGAGCCACGACCTGGTGCTGACCGGTCCGACCGCCGGCTTCTTCAAGCGCAACGGTTTCATCCGGGCCAACCACGAGAACGCCGACGAGGCACTGCGCTCCGGTGGCGTGGTGGTGGTGTTCCCGGGCGGCGACTACGACGTCTACCGGCCGACGCTGGCCCAGAACAAGATCGACTTCGACGGCCGCACCGGCTACGTGAGGGCCGCGATCAACGCCGGGGTACCGATCGTGCCCTCGGTCGCGATCGGCGGCCAAGAAAGCCAGATTTTCCTCACCCGCGGGACCGGCGTTGCCAAGGCGCTACGGCTGGACAAGCTGCTGCGGGCGAAGATTCTGCCCATCTCGTTCGGCTTCCCGTTCGGGTTGAGTGCTGTCGTTCCGCTGAACGTGCCGCTGCCCACCAAGATCGTCGTCCGGGTGCTCGAGCCGATCCACATCACCGAGCAGTTCGGCGAGGACCCCGACATCCACGCCGTCGACGCCTACGTGCGCGGCGTCATGCAACGGGCGCTGGACGAACTGGCCTCCGAACGTCGCCTTCCGGTGATCGGCTGATGGACCTGCTGTCCCGGCTGACGTCCGTCGGCGACGCCGTCGTCACGCTGGCCAAGGCCGGCTTCCTGACCCCGATGCGTCCGGACCGGACGGTCGCGATGGTGAATGCCGCGCGCGCCGAGGGGTTGTCGATCGCCACCGGGTTCGCGACGGCCGCAGCCCGCCGCCCCGACAGCCCCGGCCTGGTCGACGAGCTGGGCACCCTGACCTGGCGCGAACTCGACCAGCGGGCGCATGCCCTGGCCGCGGCGCTGCAGCAGCTGCCCGGCGGCACGCCAGAAGTGGTCGGCATCATGGCCCGCAACCACCGCGGGTTCGTCGAGTCGCTGATCGCGGCCACCCGCATCGGCGCCGACGTGCTGCTGCTCAACACCTCGTTCGCCGGCCCGGCTCTCGCCGAGGTGGTCAACCGCGAACACGCCGACGTGGTGATCTACGACGAAGAGTTCACCGGATCGGTGGACCGGGCGCTGGCCGATCGGCCGCAAGCCACCCGCATCCTGGCTTGGACCGACGAGCCCACAGACGCTCCCACCGTAGAGAAGCTCATCGAAAGCCACGCCGGCCAGCGGGCCACCAAAAGCGAGCGCAAGAGCAAGCTCATCCTGCTGACCTCCGGCACCACCGGAACTCCCAAGGGCGCCAAGCACTCCGGCGGCGGGGCGAGCAATCTCATCGCGATCCTGAGCCGAACGCCTTGGCGGCTGGGCGAGACCACGGTGGTGGTCGCCCCGATGTTCCACGCCTGGGGCTTCTCGCAGCTGGTGTTCGCCTCGGCGATGGCATGCACCGTGGTGACCCGGCGCAAGTTCGACCCGGAGGCGACGCTGGCCCTCGTCGACCAATACAAAGCCACCGGACTGTGTGTGGTCCCGGTGATGTTCGACCGCATCATGGACCTTCCCGATGACGTCCGAAACCGCTACAGCGGACGCACTCTGCGGTTCGCGGCCTGCTCGGGATCACGGATGCGGCCCGACGTCGTCACCAAGTTCATGGACGAGTTCGGCGACGTCATCTACAACAACTACAACGCCACCGAAGCGGGCATGATCGCCACCGCGACCCCGACCGATCTGCGGGCCGCACCCGATACGGCGGGAAAGCCGGCCGTGGGTACCGAGATCCGGATCTACGACGACGAGTTCAACACAGTTCCCACTGGCGAGGTCGGGCGGATCTTCGTGAAGAACTCCACCCAGTTCGACGGCTACACCTCATCTGGTCCGGGGGGCAGTACCAAGGACTTTCACGACGGCTTCATGTCGTCGGGCGACATCGGGCGCCTCGACGACGCGGGCCGGCTGTTCGTGGTGGGCCGCGACGACGAGATGATCGTCTCGGGCGGTGAGAACGTGTACCCGATCGAGGTGGAGAAGACGTTGGCCGCGCACGCGGAGGTGGCCGAAGCCACCGTACTGGGTGTCGACGACGAACAGTTCGGCCAGCGGCTGGTGGCGTTCGTGGTGCTCACCGAGGGCGCGACCGCGAACCCTGACGACCTGAAGGCGCATGTCCGGGACAACTTGGCCAACTACAAGGTTCCGCGGGAGATCACCATCCTGAGCGAACTGCCACGCGGAAGCACTGGCAAAATCCTGCGTAATGAACTCATCGCTCACACGGCTGACGGCTGAGCTGCGGCGCCCGCGCCCCCTGGGTCGCGCGATCGTCGAAGTGGCCAATGCCGCCAACGGATTTCGCCCACTCGGGCGCCAGGGCTACAAGACGCTGGCGGTCTTCTCGTTCGGCTGGCCCACCTCGGAAGTGCCGATGCTCTATCTGGGTGGCTCCGTTCTCGACGCGGCGCGGCGCGGAATACGCGGCGACTTCCGCGGCCGGCGGGGTGCCGCCGCCCTTGCGCTGACGGCCGCGTCGTGGCTGTTCCTGCTGGCGATCCAGCGCCGCAACATGACCACACCACGACCGGTGTTGCGTGACGCGCTCGTCGAGGGACTCGGCGCGGACTTCACCGACATTCTGGAAACCTTGCCGGGCACACCGTCCCCGTCGGGGCGGCCCACGGGCTTTTTTCCCGTCGCTTCGCTCGCCCCGGCGTGGCGGACCACCTGGTCGCGGCGACGCTTCGTCGATAAGACGAGCACGATCAGCTACGGGCCGCACGGCCGCGCCAATCTGGCGGACGTGTGGCGCCGCCGCGACCTGCCCCGCGAGGGTAAGGCGCCGGTGCTGCTCGAGGTTCCCGGCGGCGCGTGGGCGATCGGCTGGCGCCGTCCGCAGGCCTACCCGTTGATGAGCCACCTCGCCGACCGCGGCTGGATCTGTGTGGCGATGAACTACCGGGTCAGCCCGGCACACACCTGGCCGGACCACATCGTCGACGTCAAGCGTGCGCTGGCGTGGATCAAAGAGAACATCGCCGACTACGGCGGCGACCCCAATTTCGTTGCCATCACCGGTGGTTCGGCCGGCGGGCATCTGGCGGCGCTGGCGGCCCTGACTCCCAACGACCCGGAATACCAGCCGGGGTTCACCGACGCCGACACCTCGGTGGTGGCCGCGGTCCCGGTGTACGGCCGCTACGACTGGTACACCACGCACGGCAACGGCCGCCGCGAGTTCATCGGCTACCTCGAGCGTCTCGTCGTCAAGCGGCAGTTCAGCAGGTTCCGTGAGATCTACACCGCCGCATCACCGATCCGCCGGTTGCGTGCGGACGCACCGCCGTTCTTCGTCTTGCACGGCGAGCACGACTCGGTGATCCCGGTCGACGAGGCGCGGGATTTCGTGGGCGAATTCCGCAAGGTGTCGGAAGCGCCGGTGCTCTACGCCGAATTACCGGGCGCGCAACACGCTTTCGACATCTTCTCCTCGCCGCGGGCGCATCAGTCCGCCGAAGCGGTCGGACAGTTCCTGTCGTGGGTATACGCGAAGTGGATGACCAAGGGGGAGCATGCGTAACCACATCCGACGAGTCCGCGACGTCGGGCTGCGCCGACTGATCATCGCCTCCGCGTTGTTGGTGGCGGTGATCGCGGCAAGTGTCGCGGGGTATCTCGCGAGCCGGAACAACACCGACCAGGAGAGCTACTTCGGCGACGCGAGCAATCCCGACCGGGTCAACGTCACCGCCTGGATCACGAGGGTGGACTCAACGACACAACAGCTTGCGGTGACCATCGTCGATGTGGCGCCAAGCGGAACGCTGGCCGACGCTGACGGCAACTTCGCCCAGGACGCCACGCTGACGACGGCCGCGATCGGTAACTGGAAGGCGGACATCAAGGCCGGTAATCCCGCCCCGGACATCGAGCAGAAGGTAAGCGTGGACGGCGCGGTCACCGACTACCCGTTCGATCGCTACACCGGACGGCTCGAAGTCCATGTCTACAACACTGACGGAAACAACGTTCCGGTTGCCCTCACCGTGGTCAACACCGACCCGTTCTTCGGGATCAGCACCTCGGCGGCGACGTCCCAGAGCGGCGGCGTCTTGGTGAATCTCGGTCTGCACCGCAGCATGCCCACGATCATCTTCGCGGTGTTCATCATGGTGTTGATGCTCGGCCTGGCGATCGGCGCGGTGGTGGCCGCCTTCTACATCCTGAACTGGCGGCGCGGCCTGATCTTCCCGGCCTGCTCCATGATGGCCGCGATCCTGTTCGCGTTGATCCCGCTGCGCAACGCGGTGCCCGGCAACCCGCCGATCGGTTCGATCATCGACTTCGGGTCGTTCTTCATCGCCGAGGCGGTGATCTCGATTTCGCTGATCTCCAGCATCGTCATGGGTTTCCGGCACCAGCGGAAGATCGAGCTCGCCGAAACCGCACCCACCGAAGTGCTCGACGAGATCCGGCCCGAAGACACCTCGACGGTGGCTGCGGAGCGTCCCTAGGCCTGTGCCATGGCGGTCTCCACGACCGCCAACTCCCCGGAAAGTCCTGCCGCCATCCGTATTTCGGAGAACGCCTGGAGCATGGCCTCGGTGACCTCGTGCGGGTCGCCGACGGTGATGCTGTCGGTGAGCACCGAGATGTTGAGCTGGTCGACGTAGCTCCACACGGTGATGTTCATTCCGCTGCCGGTGGTCAGCGGACCGACGGAGTAGATCTCGGTGACCAGCGCGCCGCCGACCCGGCCGTGCTCGCGCGGGCCGGGCACATTGGAGATCGGCAGATTGAGGACCTTGTTCTGGCCGTCCTTGGTGGACAACCACTTGAACAGTGCTTGGGCCGGCGCCGGCGGCAAGTAGGTGGACCATCGGCTGATCAGTTCCGGCCCGATGAGCTGGTGGCTTTCCTTGGCCAGTACCGCGGCGTCGTGGGTCTGCCGCACCCGCTCCAGCGGATCGGCGACGTCGACCGGCACGGCCACCATCATGCCGGTGAAGTAGTTGCCCGACACCCGATCCGGGTCGAAGTTGAAGCTCACCGGCACCGACGCCAGCAGCGGGTGATCGGCCACCCCGTCGTAGCGCAGCAGCAGCGTGCGTAGAGCGCCTGCGGCGGTGGCCAGCACCATGTCGTTGATCGTGACGCCGAGGAGCTTGCTGGTCTCTTTGACTTCAGCGAGCGCCAAAGTTGCTGTGGCGAACCGGCGTTCGGGGGTGAGCATGTGGTTGAGGAAGGACGGCGGCGGGGTGAAGGGCATGGTCAGTTCGGGTGACAGCTTGCGGTTGCTGCGGCGCACCCGGGCCATACCGTCGGCGGTGTACTTGATGACACTCGGCAACTTGGCGATCTGGCGGAAATGGTCGGCGAATGCCGAGCGCACCAGGTCACCGCGCCGGGGTGAGGGATCGGTCGAGAAATCTTGGTCCGGGTCGGGACCGCTCTGCAGATCCATCCCGCGTGCCATCAGGTTCCCGGATGCGACACCGTCGGCCAGCGCATGGTGGATCTTGCCGACAACGGCGATGCGCCCGTTGGCAAGACCTTCGATGAAGTACATCTCCCACAGCGGGCGGTCGCGGTCCAGTGGGGTGCTTGCGATCTCGCCGATCGCCTCATCAAGCTCACGGCGCCCGCCCGGTTCCTTCAGCCGCCACGGGCGGATGTGGTAGTCGAGGTCGACGTCGCAGTTCTCCCGCCACATCGGGTGATGGAACTTGAACGGGATATTGACCAGCTGATAGCGGAACGGGTCGAGCTTGTAGAGCCTGCCCCGGATCACCTGACGGAACTCTTCGACACCAAAGGTGCGGCCACCGAGGTCCTGCATTTCGATGATCGCCACCTTGAGGGTGTGCATGTGCACATTGGGTGCCTCGCTGTACAACAGCACGGCGTCCCAGCCACGCAATCTCTTCATCCGTGCGCCTCTCCGCCCCTGCCCCGTCCCGTTCGGGACGATACAGCCGAGGAGGTCTCAGATGACCTCTTTGGTGGACATCGCCGCGCGGTCGCGGTGAATCCGATTGAGGAACAGGCCGATTGCGGTGGACACCGACCCGGTGCGGGCACCGTCGGTCATGTCGAAACCGTGTCCGGCACCGGGCAGTTCGACATATCCCACCGGCGAGTGGGACACGCTGCGCAACCGCTCGACGAAGCTCTGGGCCTGCGCGACGGGAATCACGCTGTCCCCGGAGCCGTGCACCACCAGGAACGGCGGCGCCTTGGGATGGATCCGCGCGATCGGTGAGGCCTTGCGGAACAGGTCGCCGTGCTTGCTCTGCTTCTTGTTGACCACCACGCGCTCGAGGAAGTCGACGAAGCGGGTGCGTTCCGGCGTCGAGCGGTCTTCCCAGTCGTACCGGCCGTAGATGCCCACGACGGCGTCGACGCCGGTGTCAGACCCTTCCGGCAGGTGCTCCTGGAACTCGGGATCGTCGACGGTGAGTCCGGCCAGCGCGGCCAGGTGGCCACCGGCCGAACACCCGGCGACGGCGACGAAGTCACGGTCTCCGCCGAACCGATCGACATTGGCGCGGGCCCAGGCGATCGCGGCCTTGATGTCGTGGATGTGCTGCGGCCACGGGTGGTGCGGTGCGACGCGGTACTCCACGGACAGGCACACCCAACCCTGCGCGGCCAGATGCGACATCAGCGCGTAGCCCTGCAGGATGCGGCTGCCGTGCACCCAGGCGCCGCCGGGGACGAACACGAGTACCGGTGCGGGCTCTGCAGGCAGGTCCTTGCGGCGCCAGACGTCGAGAACCTGGGTGGGGTGATCGCCGTAGCGAACCGACGAACGGTACAGATGCTTGCGGTGCTCCAGGGCCCTGGCCACCGGCGGCTTGGTGTCGGGTGCCGGCCAGTCGATCTGCAGGTCCTCGGGCAGCACCACACCGCGCAACCCGGTTTCGGCGACCTGGCGGGTGCTCTCCCGCTGGACCCGGCGCACCCGGCCGGCGTCGGGCGCCAGCCACGACTTGGCGGCCGCGCCGAGAAGCTCGGGCATCTGCTTGGCGCCCCAGACACTCATGGCGCTCAGCGCGCCCAGCGGTTCGAGATGCTTGCCGACTACCGGCAACTGGGCGGAGGCCATGCTCATCGCCATTAGGCAGTCGGCCGGACCCGCCTGCATAAGCCAGCGGGCCGTCGTCCACGGTCTAACCGTCATGGCGCGAAGCGTACCCCGCTGGCACTTTCTGAAACGACAAATTCTTCGGAATGTTCACTGCTTTGCTGGCCGAATCGAGATTCAGTCGTGCCCAGTCGATCCCGCGGTGCGCGGGGGTTTGCCCGGACGTCAGTGTCCGGCGTTGCGCGCCAGCTCGATCGCGAACGAGTTCACGAAGTTGCCGGGGCCGGGATTGCCGCGGCCGCAGGACCCGTCGGAATCGCCCGGACGCTTGACCCACAGGAACGCGTCGATGTGGCCGTTTCCGGTGTTGGTGGTGGGCTGCACACCGAGTGCCCGGCCGCTCGGGTTGCACCAATACAGCTCTCCGTCGGCCGGTCCGTTGCCGTTGCGTGAGGTGTCGATGACGTACGGCTTTCCGCCGGTCATGCCGGAAATCGCTTCGCCGTAACCGATTTCCTCATCGGTGGTGAAGAAGTTGGAGACGTTGAGGCTGAAGCCGCGGGCTTTCTCGATACCCACCTGGTTGAGCCGGTTGGCGATCTCGTCGGCGGGCAGCCACCGCGAGTGCCCGGCGTCGACGTACACGGCGGCGGCCGGATTGCGGGTCAGCGTGTCCACTCCGTAGCGGATCAGGTCGAAGCGTTCCTGACGCGCACTGCCGGACAGGCAGTCGGCCATGTCGAGGGCGTCCGGTTCCAGGATGATCGTCACCGGGCCGCCGCCGATCTGGGAGGCGACGCGGTCGATCCACCCGCGGTAGGCGTCCCCCGAACCGAACCCGCCTGCCGCGAAGCTGCCGCAGTCGCGGTTCGGCAGGGAGTAGATGGCCAGCATCGGCATGGCGCCCGCCGCCCAGGCCCCGTTGAGATAGGTGCTCACCGCAGCGGCCGGGACCAGGTTGTCGATGAAATAGGCCTGGGGGGTGTTGGCGATATAGGCCAGTTCGGGGCTGTCCGGGTTGGCCTTCGAGGCCCGCATTGCTGCCGAGTTCGGGTCGACGTAGAAGGGCGATCCGCCGATCGGGGCAGCGTCATCCGCGAGACGGATGGGGCCGGTGTGAACCGGGGTTGCGGAGAAGACAAGGCCCGCGACGACGGCGAAGGCGAACAACGGGGCGATCCACCGTGCGACGGCACCGGCAGCGAAGGACATCACCGGAGAAAAGCTAGTGCGGACCGGCGGCAAACGCCAACTGTCAGCGCACCGAACTGCACTTCTTCCCTAGACTCAGATGACCTTGAAGGAGGCCGAGATGACCGAAGCCGCAGATGTGATCTACGCGGGCGGCACCATCGTCACCATCGACGACCGCAACCCGTCGGCGACCGCGTTGGCGGTTCGGGCCGGCCGGATCACCGCGGTGGGCGAGCGGGACGACGTGGTGGCGGCGCACCAGGGGCCGGGTACCCGGGTGGTCGACCTCGACGGGGCGACGTTGCTGCCGGGTTTTCTCGACCCGCACAGCCACTACATCAACTCCCTGACCGTCGCCAATCAGGTGAATGTCTTTGCGCCGCCTGCCGGACCGGGCGCGGATGTCGAGGCAATCCTGAACTCCCTCAGGACATTTCGGGACTCACATCGGGTGCCGCCGGGCGAGATGATCGTCGCCTACGGCTACGACGACACCTTGATGCCCGGCGGGCGGACGTTGCACAAGGACGACCTCGACGTCGACTTCCCCGCCAATCCGTTACTGGTCGGGCATGTTTCGATGCATGGCGCGGTGCTCAACTCGGCGGCAATGCGGATGTTTGGTATCACCGCGGACACCGTCACCCCGGCGGGCGGGGTGATCGTCCGCAAGGAGGGCTCCACCGAGCCGGACGGACTGGTGATGGAGACCGCGTTCTTACCGATCTTCGCCGCCATGCCCAAGCCGACACCGTCGCAGGAGATCGCCTGGAGCAAGGCGGGGCAGATGCTCTACGCCGCGGCAGGCATCACGACGGCGCATGAAGGCGCCACCCACGCCTCCGATGTGGAGTTGATCTACCGGGCTGCCGAAGGCGGAGCGACCCTGATCGACGTGGTGGCCTATCCGTTCATTCTGGAACTCGACGAGGTGCTGCAACGTCACCCTCCGGAGACGTTCGGCAGCTATCACAACCGGGTCAAGCTCGGCGGGGTGAAAGTCACGCTGGACGGCTCACCGCAAGGCCGCACCGCATATTTCACGACGCCGTACCTGACCGATGGCCCCGACGGACAGCACAACTGGTGCGGTGAGCTCGGCTTCTCCCAGGAGACCGTCAACGGCTGGTTCAAGAAGGTCTACGACCTCGGCCTACCGCTCGACATTCACGCCAACGGAGATGCGGCCATCGACGTCGCGCTCGCCGCCCATGAATTCGCGGGCGCCGGCGATCTCGGCAAGGACCGTCTCACGGTCATGGTGCACTCGCAGTTCGTTCGTCGAGATCAACTGCGGCGCTATGTCGACTACCAGATCACCCCGTCGTTCTTCACCCCGCACACCTTCTACTTCGGCGACGCGCACGTACGGTTGCGCGGCAAGACCCAGGCAGATTTCCTGTCCCCGATGCGCGCGGCGATCGACCTGGGGTTACATCCCACCAACCACACGGACTTCGTTGTCACACCGCTGGATCAGATGTTCGTGGTGTGGACCGCGGTGAACCGGATGTCGCGCGGTGGCGACACCATCGGCGCCGACCAGCGCGTCACCGCACTTGAGGCTTTGAAGGCCATCACGATCAACGCCGCACGCCAGTACCGCGAGGCGGATACCAAGGGTTCACTGGAGGTCGGGAAACTTGCTGATCTCGTTGTGCTGGATGACAATCCGCTGACGGTTGACCCCATGACGATCAAAGACATCAACGTCGTCGAGACGATCAAGGAAGGTTCGACCGTCTACCGGGCGTAGGTCAGGGCGTTGCGCCCCATGTCACGGCGTGAGCAGGACCTTGACGACCTCCCCCGACCGCGCCGCCACGGCGGCATAGCCGTCGGCGGCTTGCTCCAGCGGCAGGGTGGTGGTGAAGATGCCGTCGACGTCGAGGCGGCCGCTCTGCAGCAGCGGGATGAGCTCCGGCCAGGTCTGCTGCACCGGCGCGGTGGTCATCCGGAAGGTGAGGCTGCGCAGCAGGGCGGTGAGCGCCGGGAACGGGTACGGGTTGAGGTTGTGCACCCCGACCACCGACACCGTGCCGCCGGCGCGCACGGTGGCCAGCGAGTCGTCGATCGTCGTGTCGTTGCCGACGGCGTCGATCACCGAGTGCGCCCCGAGGCCGCCGGTGGCCTCCATGACGGTCGGTGCTGCGGCCGGTTCGATCGCGATCGCACCGAGGCGGGCGGCCCGCTCCCGCCGTTCGGCGACCGGATCGACGGCGTAAACCCTTGCCGCACCTTGGAACAGCGCGCTGCGCACCGCGCATAGTCCGACCGCACCTAGACCGATGACCACCGCTGTGCCGCCGAGCGGGATGTCGGCACGTTTGGCGGCGATCCAGCCGGTGGACAGGTTGTCGGTGAGCAGCAGGGCCTGCTCGGTGTCGATGTTCTCCGGCATCTTGAGCAGCTGGAAGTCCGCGGCCGGCACGGCCATCAGTTCGGCCTGCGCGCCGCCGAGCACCCCGGAGCCGAACACCTGCGGACCCGACGCGCACAGGATCGGATCCTTGGTCGCGCACCCGGTGCAGGCGCCGCAGCCGGCCACCGACGACACGATCACCTGGTCGCCGACCGTCACCGTGCGCACATCCGAGCCGACCTCGACGACCGTGCCGATGGCCTCGTGGCCCAGCGAGAGAGGCTGGAACAGCGGGTAGTCGCCCTCGTAGAAGTGCAGGTCCGAGCCACAGATGGCGGCCGCCGTCACCTTGACGATCGCGCCGGTCGATCCGGGCAGCACCGGGTCGGGCCAGTCGTCGACCCGGACCGATCCCGGCGTGTCGATGAGCACCGCGCGCATGGTGTCCTCACTCTCCCTTTGTCACAACGAAGTTCGACCAGTCCGGGGTGCGTACCGCATTCCAGTAGACCGGCAGCCGCCACGGGCTCACCGTGTGGATCTCCCCGGCCGGGTTCTTGAAGTACGAATGTTCGATCGACGGGTGCGCCCACACCATCAGGTTGATCTCGTCCTGGTGATTGCGGTGCCACGCGTCGGTGGCCTCGGACGTCGGTTCGATTGTCTTCCAGTCATTTTCGATGATGTCGGCCAGACAGCTGTTGATGTAGCGCATCTGCAGCTCCGAGTTGAAGATCAGGCTGCCGCCGTGCGCCAGGTGGTTACCCGGGCCGTACAACATGAAGAAGTTCGGGAATCCGGGCACGGTGATGCCCAGATAGGCGGCGGGCCGCTCACCCCAGGAGGCGCGCAAGTCCACCCCGTCGCGGCCGGTGATCCGCATCGGGTAAAGCACCTCGGTGGCACGGAACCCGGTGGCGTAGACGATGACGTCGATATCGTGGGTCACCCCGTCGGCGGTCACCACACCGTGCGGCGTGATCCGCTCGATCGGAGTGCGCACCAACTCGACGTCGTCGCGGCGCAGGGTGGTGAGCCAGGTTCCGTTGTCCTGCAACGTACGTTTACCGGTTGCCGGATAGTCGGGCAGCACCTTGGCCAAGAGATCGTGGTCGTCACCGACCTGGGTGGCGATCCAATCGGTGAACATCAGGCGGGCCATCGCGTTGATCTCGCTGACCGCGTAGTTCGGGTCGTCGGGGTGGACGTAGTCCGGGTCCGAGCGGGCCGCCTCCAAGCCTTTGTCCGCGCCCGGCCACAGGAGCAGAAAGCGGTACCAACGGTTGTAGTAGGGAAGGTGATTCATCGCCCAGCGCACGCCGTCGGGGACGCTGTCGTGGTACATCGGGTTGGGGAACATCCACTGCGCGGTGCGCTGGAACACCGTCAGATGTGCCACCTGGTCGGCGATCGCCGGAGCGATCTGGAAGCCGCTGGCCCCCGCGCCGATGAGTGCGACGCGCTTGCCGGTCAGGTCCACGGAGTGGTCCCACGCCGCGGAGTGGAAGGCCGGGCCCTCGAACGTGTCGGCGCCCTCGATGTCGGGCAGGGCGGGCCGGTTCAGTTGGCCGACCGCGGTGATGACGGCCCGGGCGTCGATCGTCGATTCGGTTCCGTCCTTGTCCCGCACGATGACTCGCCAGATGCCGTCGTCGTCGCTCCACTCGGCCGAGACCACCTCGGTCTGCCAGCGGACATTGGCGTCGAGCTGGTGGCGGGCAAGCACGGTCTCGAAGTAGGCCCGCAGCTCGGGTTGTTCGGCGAAGAAGTGCGACCAGTCGTTGCTCGGTTCGAAGCTGTAGCAGTAGAAGTGATTGGCCACATCCACCCGGGCACCGGGATAGCTGTTCTCCCACCAGGTTCCGCCCGGGCCCGCGTTCTTCTCCACGATCGTGAAGGGGATGTTGGCCTGCTTGAGCCGGATGCCGGCGAGCAGACCCGATTCCCCACACCCGATCACGACGACCGGGAAGTCGGCGGTCGCGGCGGGGTCCAGCGCGACGGGGCGGCGTGGATCGACGTCCTCGAGGTCCATCTCCTCCAGGACCATCGGACGGTACTCGTCGTCGACGTGCTCGCAGGCCGTCCAGTCCAGCATCTCCCCGATCAGTTCCGGGCTCAGCGGCACCGGCCCCGGGCAGCCCCGGTCGCGGTAGTCGGCGATGATCGGCAGGGCGAGGGCCCGCGCCTTGGCCTTGTCCTCCTCGGACATGAAGCCCTGGACCTCGTTGAGGAAGACGCCGGCCTGCGTGAACTCCCGGATGAAGCGCGGATCGCCGGTGATGTGGACCAACGACAACAGCAGCGTGGGGATGCTGACCTGCTCCAACGCCGCCGCGATCTCCTCATCGGAAGACGTGAACGGTTGGCCCGCATACGGATTGGTCGTCATCGACGGTGTCCTCTCACCCAGCGGCAATTACGCTACGCACAGTTCCGTAATTGCCGCCACCACGATACTGTCGGCGCCGTCGAGGATCAAGGTCCAGTCCTAGAAGCGGGCTTGCCATACTGGGCGGCGTGGCGAACACCGACATCCATCCGGAACTGCGCAAAGCCGCGCGGTTCACCCCACGCGCGCTGATCTCCTCCAGGACGCTGCCGGTCCTGCGGCGGCTGACGGGCCTGCAACGACCGAAGAACGACGGCGTCGAGGTCCTGACTTTGGAGTCGGGCGTCGGTATCCGCCTCTACCGGCCTGTCGGTGCGACCACGACCACCCCGGCGCTGCTGTGGATCCACGGTGGCGGTTATGTCCTGGGGACCGCGGCGCAAGACGATGCCTTGTGCCGCCGGTTCGTCCAGGCGTTGGGCATCACGGTCGCCTCCGTCGACTACCGCCTGGCACCCGAGCATCCGTACCCCGCCCCGCTGGAGGACTGCTACACCGCCCTGCAGTGGCTGGCCGGCCTGCCCGCCGTCGACGCGGACCGGATCGCGATCGGTGGGGCCAGCGCCGGCGGCGGACTTGCCGCCGCACTGGCACTGCTGGCCCGGGATCGCGACGGGGTGAAGCCGGTCTTTCAGCTGCTGGTCTACCCGATGATCGACGACCGCAGTGTGGGCCAGCACCTCAACGATCCGGGGCAGCGACTCTGGAACGCCACCAGCAACCGGTTCGGCTGGCAGGCCTATCTGGGTGGCGCCGATCCCGAGATCGCGGCGCCCGCGCGTCGCACCGACCTCGCCGGGTTGCCGCCGGCCTGGCTCGGCGTCGGCACCTTGGACCTGTTTCACGACGAGGACCTCGACTACGCGGCGCGGCTGCAGGCAGCGGGTGTCCCGTGCGAAGTCCACGTGGTGCCCGGCGCGTTCCACGGGTTCGACGGGATCGTCGCCAAAGCCGACATTTCCAAGGCGTTCTTCAACAGCCAGTGCGAAAGCCTGCGCACGAGTTTCGGGAGCTGAGCCGATGTCAGCGTTGACCACCGAACAGCGAGACCTCGCCGAGGCGGTGACCGACCTGATGGCCAAGCGGTCGCCGGAGGCCGAGGTACGCCGGCTGATGGCCACCGAGGCCGGGTACGACCCCGGGGTGTGGGCCGAGCTCGCCGGCATGGGCCTGCTGGGCCTGGCGATACCCGAAGAGTTCGGCGGCTCCGGTGCCGGTGCCGTCGAGGTGGGTCTGGTGATGGAGGCCATGGGACGGGCACTGCTCTGTGCGCCGTACCTGTCCACCGCGGTGTTGACAACGCAATTGCTTGCGGCACTGGGTGATTCGGACGAGCAGGCCGACGTGCTGCCGCGGATCGCCGCGGGCGAGCTGATCACGACCGTGGCGTTCGCCGAGGAGGGGTCGGCACGGCCGCCCCTGGCGTCGACCACGACGGCGCGAGCCGACGGGTCGGGGTGGCGGTTGTCGGGCAGCAAGACCTACGTCCTGGACGCCGCGAGCGCCGGACGCATCTACGTGCTGGCCGGGAGCGGGGTGTTCGCGGTGGATGCCGGCGCACCGGGCCTGGAGGTCAGCGTGCTGTCGACGGTTGACCAGACCCGCAAGCAAGGCCGAGTCGTGTTGAACGACACGCCGGCCCGGCTGGTGGGTGCAGCCGAATCGCTCGGTCACGCTCTTGACCTTGCGTCGGTGGCGCTGCTCGGCGAGCAGGCCGGTGGCGCGATGTGTGCGATGCGGATGGCCGCCGACTACGCCAAGACCCGCTTCCAGTTCGGGCGGGCCATCGGCAGCTTCCAGGCGATCAAGCACATGTGCGCCGACATGCTGCTGGAGGCCGAGTCGGCATTGTCGGCGGCCCGGCACGTCGCGGCGGCATTCGACGCTACGGACGACTCCCGGTTCGCGGATCTAGCTGCCGCACAGGCATATTGCTCGGATGCGTTCGTCACGGTCGCGGCGAACAGCATTCAGGTGCACGGCGGTATCGGGTTCACCTGGGAGCATCCCGCCCACCTCTATCTGCGGCGAGCCCGGACCGACGCCGAACTGTTCGGCGACCCGGCGTGGCACCGGGAACGTTACGTGCGACTGCGAGAGGCACAATGATGACCGACGACGACGTGCGCAACGAGGTCCGGGGATGGCTGGCGGACAACTGGGACCCCGAGTTGGATCGCGGCACCTGGGCACAGCGGGTGTTCGACGCCGGCTGGGCGGTGCCGAGCTGGGAGCCCCAGTGGTGGGGGCGCGGTCTGAGTGACCCGCAATCTCGCATCGTGGCAGCCGAATTCGCCGCGGTGGGTGCGCCGGGTACCGGCCACGACCGGGCGAATCTGTTCGCCTGCACCCTGCACGACCTCGGCACCGACGAGCAGAAGCAGCGCCTGATCCCGCCGTCGATCCGCGGCGAGACCAAGTGGTGCCTGCTGTACTCCGAGCCGGGCGCCGGGTCGGATCTGGCGGGGCTGCGCACCCGCGCCGAACGAGACGGCGACGACTGGGTGATCAACGGCCAGAAGGTGTGGACATCGTTCGCCAAGACCGCCGACTACGGGCTGCTGGTGGCGCGCACCGACTGGGAAGTGCCCAAGCACAACGGGATCAGCTTCTTCATGTTCCCGATGCGTCAGCCCGGCGTCGAGGTCCGTCCGATCCATCAGATCACCGGCGAGTCGGAGTTCAACGAGGTCTTCATCTCCGGGGCGCGCGTGCCGGACGCCAACCTGGTCGGCCAGCCCGGCGGCGGCTGGTCGGTGCTGCAGGTGGCGCTGGCCTACGAGCGGCGACTGATGGGAGACCTGGCTCGCACATCGCGCGGGGCGCGCAAGCCTCAGGCCGATTCCGACAGCCTCGTGGCGATGGCGCGCCGTGCCGGCAAGCTGGACGACTCGTTCATCCGCCAGGAGATCGCGCGCGTCGAAGGATATGCGGCGGTGAACCGGTGGAACACCCAGCGGGCCAAGGCAACCTCTGATCGCGCCGAGGCCGCCACACTGCTGGCACTCGGCAAAATCGCGATGTCGCGGATACTGCACGAGACGGCGAAGGTGCAGACCGAGATCGCCGGTCCGGAGGCGATGTTGACCGGGCCGGACAATCCGGTCGGCGACGCGGTCACGTTCCGCACGCTCAACGCGTACTTCACCTCGATCGGCGGCGGCACCGACCAGATTCAGCGCAACATCGTCGGCGAGCGGGTGCTGGGGTTGCCGAAAGAGCCCGAGCCGTACCGCAATACGGCGTTCCGGGAGTTGCCGACCTCGAGCTAGACCTGGTGATTTCGGCGCGTTAACCGCCGCTGAGCGAACGAAAGCGCGCCGAAATCGCTAGTGGACGTGGCCGCCGATGACGGTGGCGGTCACAAGTTCGGCGTCGAGGGCGTCGAGCACCTCGGCGGGCGCCGCGCTCAGCACGCACAGGTCACCGGGCTGACCCGGCTCGACGGTCCTGGGCACGTCGGGACGCGAGGCGCGCCCGGAGAACAATGTCAGCGCGGTTGCGGCCGAAACACATTCGTCTGAGTTCAGCACCGCTCCGGTCCTGGTGGTGCGGTGCACCGCGGCGCGCATGCACGCCCACGGGTCGGCATCACCGAACGGCTGGTCCGTCGACAGGGCCACCCGCACCCCGGCGTGTTGCAGTGATGCCAGTCGCCACAGCGCGGGCTGATCAGCGGCTTCGACATCGATCAGGTACTGGTCCCCTCGTTCGGCGACGAAGTTCGGCTGGGTCACCACCAGCACGCCGATGTCGGCGAGGTCGGCGAGCGCGTCGTCGGGAACCACCGCGGCATGCTCGATCCGGTCGTCGGGGTGGGTGCCCGCCGCCCGCAACGCGGCCAGTGTGACCACCAGCTGACCCGCCGTCACGCAGTGCAGGGCGACAGCTCTGTTCTCGCGATGCTGCGCGGCGATCCACCCGGCTAGTTCGTCGAGATCGAGCGAATCATCGTGCAGGATGCGCTTTCCCGGCGCCAGCCAGTGCACGTGCTGATGCAACCCGCCGTGCCGGTGTTCCTCGGTCAGGGTGATGCGGTCGTCGGCGCCGAGATTCGGGGTGGCATCGGTGACGCCGGTGATGCCATAGCCGAGGAGCCGCCTGCTGACCGTGGCCAGCGATGTGTCGCGGCGCGCGACCGCATCCGACCAGTTGTCGTAACTGCGCAACCTGCCGTCCGGATGATCGGGCAACCCCACCGCGGACAGGCCCGCGGAGTTGAGGTACCACAGCACGCCGCTGCGATGTTGAATGCGCACCGGCACAGCAGGAGTGAGCTCGTCGAGCAGCCGGCGGTCCAGTGGGCCCGCGGCAGACTCGTGGTAGCCGACCGCCCGGATCCAGCCGTCCTCGCCGACCGGCGCGTTCGCGAGCACGGCGGCGAATTCCGCGCGGCTGTGGACCAGCGCCGGGCCGACCTGCACGGAGTCCAGCGCCGCTGCCGCGGCCCGCAGGTGTACATGGTGATCGTGCAGGCCCGGGATGACCGTGCCGCCCGCGGCGTCGAACGCGTCCTCACCACGGCGTGGGGTCAACGTGTCGGCGACCTCCTCGATCGCGGCGCCCAGCCTGATGTCGACTATTCGCCCGTCCAACAGGTGGGCTCGCTGGATCAGCATGAAACCGAGTTCCGCTGCTGGACAAGATCTTCCACCACGGCGTTGTCTGCGCCGAGCGCCGATGCCGGCGGGCTGGGCGGCGGAGGTTGCGGCTGCCCCGCTGGCATCGGCGACGCCGGCGACTCGGTGGGCAGCGCCGCGTACGTCGCGGCGACGGCGGCCATCGCCACGTCGATGGTCTCGCCGCCCCCGCGCTGCAGCGAATGCGCCACGACCAGTGCGGCTTCCAAACCGGTCAGAGGATCGGCGATGGCGTCCCCGCAGAACACCGGGCCGTTCGCACTGGTGCCGACCAGTCCACCCGCGACGGCCGCGTCGTCACCGAACGCGACGCGCTGTGACCCTGGCCCGTGGCCGGTGATGCGTAACCACACCCGGCCATTTGGGCCCGGCAAGGCCTCCGGACTCAGACCCCGCCGCTGCAGCACACCGGGCCGCGACCCTTCGATCACGACGTCAGCGACCGCCAGCAGTGCGCGAAGGCTATCGGTGTCGAAATCGACGGCGTAGGAAAGTTTTCCGTGATTCATCCAATCAAAGAAAGCCGCGTCGCCGGACCGGGTGCCGTCGGGGCGGCTCGGGCTTTCCACCTTCACGACCGTGGCCCCCGCCGTCGCGAGAAGCTGACCGCACAGCGGGCCCGCCCACATCGACGACAGGTCTGCGACCAGAAGTCCCGCCGGTGAGCGAGGCGCTGTCCGACGGCCTTCCGCTCGCACCGTGGGTGCCACCGGCGTCGTCTCGCCGAGGCGAGCCGTGGGCAGGTCCAACAAAGTGGCCCGGTCGAGGACGTCGTCGCTGTGACAGCCGGCGCCCCACTGCGCGATCGCCGGCCACGGATCCTCGGGCACCGAGTCCGCTTCGACGAGGGCCGCCACGGCCGCGATGTCGTCGGCGCGGGACAGGGTCAGCGCCCACCAGCCGTCGCGGGTCGGCATCAGGTGGGTGGCCCCGCCGGCCGAGACACGGCCGCGCCGGTGCAGGCCGAGCAGAGCGGCCCGTCCCGTGAGAGTGGTGGCGGTATCGACCGGGACGCCCAGAAGGTGAGTCAGCTCAGCGGCGACGCCGTCGGCGCGGGTCAGCACAGCCGACCGCGAGTGGTCGAGCGGGCCGTCGGACAGGCCGGTCAGCCAGGCCAGGCCGCTGCCGGCCCAGTCGGCGCCGCTGTCGTTCACCGGACCATTGTCGCGCGCGCCGACAGGCTCCCGCAGGGGTCCTGCGTTTGTCTCCCGCCTCCGAGCGACGACCAACCATCGGGCCCCTATCGGTGATCGAGATCGACGCGGACAGGTGACCGCCGGGAAAAGCGCTCTTGTTTGTCGCTCGGAGGCGGGCACCACCGGTCTAGTTCCAAGCAGGCCTGCCGTTAGAAATGCAGGGCGGTGAACCGCCAGTCCAGCACCTGCCGGTCGTCACCCTCGTCGGCGACGGCGTAGACCACCGAGCGCAGGGTGAGCACCCCGCCGCGGTCGCCGGGCAGCGGATCGGCCGCTTCGATGTGCAGGTCGCTGTACAGCGTGTCACCCTCGTGCACCGGGCCGGTGTGGTCGCACGACGCCCAACCCAACACCGTCGCGAGATTCGGCAGCAGCTGACCGGCCTGGGCCAGCGCCAGCCCGATCGTGTGCCCGCCGTACACCAGGCGCCGGCCTCCCACCCGCGAATCATGATGGGTGGCAGCGACGTTCAGAGTCAGCCGGGCCAGCTCGGGCGCGGAGCTCACCACATCGCCGGTGCTGCGCAGAACCGAACCGGCCATGTCGGGGTAGAAGTGCGGGCCGGGAACCCGCTCGCGGAACGCTACCGCGTTCCAGTCGGCTGTCGGCTGCGGCGGCGCGGGCAGCTCGGCGCCGATAACCGACAGGTCGTCAGCGTGCCCGGTGTCCGGTGCGTTCGGGCTCATCGGCAGCATCGCGCAGCGATAGAAGTCCAGTACCAGCCGACCGACCTGGTCGATGGTGGTCATCCGCAACGCCGCGAGGCCCGTCGGCGCCCGCCCGGGCTTGGCGCTGTTCTGACGCAGCCCGACCACCTCGGTGCGCGTGAAGATCGTGTCGCCGATGACCGGATAGCGGTAGAACGTCAGCCCCCGGTAGAACAGGTTGGCCTTGACCCGCTGGGTGGCCAGCGTGCTCTGGCCGATCGCGACGTCACACACCAGCGCCGGATGGGCCAGCTCAGCGGTGCTACCCACCACGGCGTACGCCAGCCCGGCGTCCAGGGACAGCCGCAGCCGATCTCCGACGATGGCCTGATGGCTGGCGGCGGCGCCGGAGGTCAACGTCATCGACGGCGCCCAGTCGAAGACCTGGCCTACCACCAGATCGTCGAAATACGGTCCGCCCGACTCGCCCCCGCCAATATGGCCGTACAAAGTCACAGTCGCTCATCCTGGTGCTTCTGCGCCTTCCATGTCAATATGGCCGTACATTTCACGACTTCTTGGAGCGGACTACGTGGGCACTGCACTCAACGACGAAGAGACCATGCTGGTGGAGACGGTGCGGGCGTTCATCGACCGCGACGTCAAGCCTTCGGTCCGCGAGGTCGAGCACGCCAACACCTACCCCGAGGCGTGGATCGAGCAGATGAAGCAGATCGGGATCTACGGCCTGGCGATCAGCGAGCAGTACGGCGGCAACCCGGTGTCGATGCCCTGCTACATCGAGGTCACCCAGGAACTCGCCCGCGGCTGGATGAGCCTGGCCGGCGCGATGGGCGGGCACACGGTGGTGGCCAAGCTGCTGGAGATCTTCGGCACCGAGGAGCAGAAGCAGACCTATCTGCCGAGGATGGCCACCGGCGAGGTGCGCGCGACGATGGCGCTGACCGAGCCGGGCGGCGGTTCGGATCTGCAGAACATGGCGTGCATCGCCCGCGCCGACGGCGACGAACTGGTGATCAACGGAGCCAAGACGTGGATCTCCAACGCCCGCCGGTCGGGTCTGATCGCACTGTTGTGCAAGACCGATCCGCAGGCCACCCCGCGCCACAAGGGCATCTCGGTGGTGCTCGTCGAGTCGCCCACGGCCGGGCTGACGATCTCACGAGACCTGCCCAAGCTCGGCTACAAGGGCGTGGAGTCCTGCGAGCTGGCCTTCGACGACTGCCGGGTGCCGGCCTCGGCGATCCTGGGTGGTGCACCCGGGCGCGGTTTCAGCCAGATGATGAAAGGCCTTGAGACCGGCCGTATTCAGGTCGCCTCCCGTGCGCTCGGAGTGGCGACGGCGGCCTTGGAGGACGCGCTTGCCTACGCCCAGGACCGGGAGAGCTTCGGCCAGCCGATCTGGAAGCACCAGTCTGTCGGCAACTATCTGGCCGATATGGCCACCAAGCTGACCGCCGCCCGCCAGCTCACCCGCTACGCCGCCGAACGCTACGACAGCGGGGAGCGTTGCGACATGGAGGCCGGTATGGCGAAATTATTCGCCTCCGAGGTGGCGATGGAGATCGCGCTGAACGCGGTCCGCATCCACGGCGGCTACGGCTACTCCACCGAATACGACGTCGAACGGTACTTCCGGGACGCGCCACTGATGATCGTCGGTGAGGGAACCAATGAGATCCAGCGCAACGTGATCGCCGGTCAGCTCGTCGCGCGCGGAGGCATCTGATGCCGACATCAGACTTGAGAGGTATCTAGCCGGCCATGAAATCCGAGCCCGCATATCAGGTTCTGCGGCAACGGCTTCGCGACGAGATCGCGGCCGGGGCCTACCCTGACGGCGTGCGATTGCCGACCGAGTCGGAGCTGGTCGCCGAGCACGGGCTGTCCCGGCAGACGGTCCGCCGCGCGTTCCAGGATCTGGTGGCCGAAGGTGTGGTGTACCGGGTGCCGGGCCGGGGCAGCTACGCCAACCGCGGGTATCTGCGGCAGCTCGGTTCGATCGAGGACCTGATGAGCCTGTCCGAGGACACCAGCATGGAAGTGCTGCAGGGCCTTTCGCGCCGTGTCGACGTGACGGCAGCCAGCCGGCTGCGCCTGGAGCACGACGTGGTGTACACCGTAGTGCTCCGGCGGCTGCACGACGGTGCGCCCTTCGTGGTGACCACCGTGCACCTGCCGGAGTCGGTGGCCCGGTTGGTGTTGGACTCCCCAGAGCTGGCCGACCGCGCGGTCGGCACCAACACCGTGATCGGTGTCCTGGAACCGCACCTGGATCAGCCGATCGCCGAAGCGGCACAGTCGATCACGGTCGCCCCCGCCGACGACCTGGTCGCAGGCGCCGTGGGCTGCGAGCCCGGCCACCCGATGCTGCGGGTGGACCGGCTGTACTCCGATACCACCGGCACCCCGGTGGAGCTGTCGGTCAGCCACTTCCTGCCCGAGCAGTACACCTACCGGGTCACACTGCGCCGCTCGAGCTAAGCGACCTCGTCGACCAGACCCCACGCCAGCGCGGTGGCCGGGTCGATGGTCCGGCCGGACAGCACCAAATAGGCTGTGCGCCAACGCCCGATCCGCCGGGTGATGCTCACCGTGCCGCCGGCGCCGGGGATCAGGCCCAGCGTCAGTTCCGGCAATCCCAGCACCGCGTCGGGGTGGCAGCTCACCCAACCGCAGAATGACGCCATCTCCAGTCCGCTGCCGAGAACGCGGCCGTGGATATCGGCCCGGCAGGCCCGGTCGAGGCGCCGGCTCAATTCGTCGAGCGCCAACGCGGGGCTGTGCCGGGTGCGCGCCAGATGCGCCGAAGCCGGGTCGGCGAAGGTGCCGAACTCGCCGAGATCACCACCGCTGCAGAAGGATGCACCGTTGCCACTGAGCACCAGCTCGGTGACGGTGTCATCGAGCAGCGCGACGGTCAGCGCCTCCAGCAGCAGGGCCCGGGCGTCGGTGCTGAACGCGTTGTGTCGCTGCGGGCGGTTGAATCGGATCCGCAGCGTGCCGCCGTCACGCTCGGCGAGCACCGGGTCGGCAATGGCGGGCAGCGACGCCGGACCGCGCGAGTCCAGCCATCGGGCGAACTCCGGCCCGGACTGCAGCGTCGAGTACGCCAGTGACTCGGTGATGATGCCGGGGAGCGCAGGGCCGGTAACGTCGACCGACCGCAGCACGTCGTCGCAGACAGCACTGGCGTGCGGCCAGCGCCGGCACCGGTCACGCAGCAGGGCCACGGTGTCGCTGACCGACTCCACCGCGACGAACCGGCGGTCGTCCTGTTCCCGCTCTGCCAGGGCGAAGGTGGCTGTGTCAAGCCAGAATTCGCCCGCGGGCGTCGACGGCTCGCCGACCGCGACGACGACGCCCGGCGGACCGGTGACCCCGATCGGAGGCGGGTCGGACAGGTCGACGAGGTGCATCTAGCCGGTCGGCGCGGGCGAGTACTTGACGATCAGTTCCTGCTTGTACAGCTTGCCGGTGTCGGTGCGCGGCAGCTCGGACTCGAACGAGATCGATCGCGGACACTTGTAGTGCGAGAGCCGATCACGCAACCACGCCAGCAGCTCGCCCGCGAATTCCTCCGTCGCGTCCGAGGCGTCGACCAGCTGGACCACACCCTTGACGCTTTGGCCCATCTCGTCGTCGGGCACGCCGAACACCGCGGCGTCCATCACCTTCGGGTGCGTGACGAGCATGTTCTCGGCTTCCTGCGGGTAGATGTTCACCCCGCCCGAGATGATCATGTGGTGCCGGCGGTCGGTGAGGTAGAGATAGCCCTCCTCGTCCAGATAACCGATGTCGCCGACCGTCTTCCAGCCGTGGCTGTCGCGCGACTTGGCGGTCTTCTCGGCGTCGTTGAGGTACTCGAAGTCCATGCCGCCCTCGAAGTAGATCTCCCCCGCCTGACCGGGCGGCAACTCGTTGCCGTCCTCGTCGAGGATGTGCAGGGCGCCCATCATCGGCTTGCCGACCGAGCCCGGGTGGGTGAGCCAGTCCTCGGCGAAGATCAACGTCGACCCGATCGCCTCGGACGAGGCGTAGTACTCGTCGACGATCGGACCCCACCAGTCGATCATCTGCTTCTTGATTTCGACCGGGCAGGGCGCGGCCGCATGCATGACCCGCTGCAGACTCGAGATGTCGTACGAATTGCGAACATCCTCAGGCAGTTTCAGCATCCGGGTGAACATCACCGGGACGAACTGACCGTGGGTGACCTTGTGCCGGGCAATCGCGTCCAGGCAGCCCTGCGCGTCGAACTTCTCCAGCACCACGGTGGTGATGCCCGCCCCGAGCGTCTGCATCGACCACACCGACGGGGCGGTGTGATACAGCGGTGCGGGGCTGATGTACACCGCATCGGGGGTCATCCAGAATCCGATCAGCGCGGCCATCATGCCGGGCACCTCGGCGGGTGGCAGGTGCGGAAGCTCGCGCTTGATTCCCTTGGGCCGCCCCGTCGTTCCCGACGAGTACTGCAGCAGGTCGCCCTCGATCTCGTCGTCGATCGGCGTAACCGGCTGGTCGGCAACGCATTCCGGGTAGCTGCGCCAGCCGTCGAGTTCACTGTCGGTGATGATGAGCAGCGGCGGCATCGTCGGCAGCTCCGCCGCGAGCCCGGCGAGGGTGTCCTTCAGCCCGGCCGAGCCGACGACGGCCTTGGCCTCACTGTTGTCGATGATGTACGCGGCTTCGGCCGCCGTCAGGTGCGTATTGATCGGCACGTAGTAGAGCCCGGAACGCCGCGCCGCCCACAACACGGTGTGGAAGTGCTCGTTGTTCTCGATCAGGATCGCGACGGAGTCGCCCTCGCGCAACCCGGCCTGTCGGAACAGGTGTGCCAGCTGGTTGGCCCGGGCTTCCATCTCGCCGAACGTGACGGTTTTTCCGGACGGATACAGGATGACGGCCGGCTTGTCGGGAGTGGCCTGCGCATGCTCGCGGATCTGCATGGGAGCACTGTACGACAGCCCGAATTGACAGGCGTCAACTAGGTGCCGCTAGTCAGTCGCTATGCCGAGCCCAGGACACCAGGTAGATCACCAGCGCCGCGACCAATGCCACCAGCACCCAGAAGACGAGCGCCTCGTCGATCCAGGACCCCGGCGGCGGATCGCCGGGGAGCACGTTGCGGATCGGGACGACCGCGAAGAGCATCGCGGCGAACCACGTCGAGAACGGTGGCTGGAATTTCTTCTTGCCCAGCAGCATTTCGATCGCGGCGTACAGCGCCAGTGCCGGCAGCGTCAGCAAGACCAGGCAGATCCCGAAAATCAGGGCCAGCGGTCCGCGCGCTCGGGAGAAGGTGACGGTCGCGTTGTCGTTGGCGCCGCCGGAGTGGGTGGCCGGGCCCGTCCGATCGCTGCGAACGTCCCAGCCGTACAGCGATCCGCTCACCTCCACCCGGGCCGGCACAAAACGCCTCGAGTCGCCCGAGCCGACGTACACGTCGGCACCGATGGTCTCGGTGGTGTACCTGTCGAACGGCCACCTGTCGGCGTCGCCGGTGGCCAGCAGCGAGGTCTTGGCGACTTTGGGGACCTGCCCCTTGGGGAACGTCAGTTCCCCGAACTCGATGCACGGACATAGCTGCACCACCATGTCGGTGGTGAGGTTGCCGAACTCGGGATCCAGGAAGCCCTTCTGCGGTATCACCAGAACCTCGACATCCACCCGATTGTCGAGCGGATGAATCGCCGTCAGTTCCAGAAGGACAACCGTCTCGTTGGCGGTGTCCATACTGGTGGGCTTCAGCGAATGCGCCGAGCTGTCGATCCAGAAGTAGCCGGCCACCGACGCGACGTAGATGGCGAGAATGACGCCAATCGTGGCGATCCGGCGCCACCACGACTGGACGGGCGCTGGCGCATTCTGCGCCGGCGCCGGCGCATCGGCCGACGGGACCCCCACCGAACGGATATTAGCTGCGGTCAGGCGTCGAGCAGGCCGTAACGGCAGTTAGTCGGCTTCGGCAAGGCGCTGTTTGAGCGCCTCGAACTCGTCCTTCACCCCGGTCGGCAGCTTCTCGCCGACGAACTCGAACCACTCTTCGATCTGCGGGAGCTCGTCGCGCCATTCCTGGACGTTGACCGCCAGCGCCTCGTTCACGTCGGCCGGGTCGGCGTCCAGGCCCTCGAGGTCCAGGTCGCCGGCGCTCGGCACGATGCCGATCGGCGTGGTGGAGCCGTTGGCCTTGCCCTCGACCCGCTCGATGATCCACTTCATCACGCGGCTGTTCTCGCCGAAGCCCGGCCACAGGAAGCGGCCGTCGTCGCCGCGGCGGAACCAGTTGACGAAGAAGATCTTCGGCATCTTCGACTCGTCGGCGTTCTTGCCGAGGTTGATCCAGTGCGCGAAGTAGTCGCCGACGTTGTAGCCGAGGAACGGCAGCATGGCCATCGGGTCACGACGGACCGTGCCGACCTTGCCCTCGGCGGCGGCGGTCTGCTCGGAGCCCAGCGTGGCCCCGATGAAGACACCGTGCTGCCAATCGCGGGCCTGGGTCACCAGCGGCACCGTGGTCTTGCGGCGGCCGCCGAACAGGATCGCCGAGATCGGCACACCCTGCGGGTCGTCCCACTCGGGGGCCAGCGTCGGGCACTGCGACATCGGGGTGCAGTAGCGCGAGTTCGGATGAGCGGCTTTCTCGGGCGACCCCGCTTCCCAATCGTTGCCCTTCCAGTCGATCAGGTGCTGCGGGTCGCCTTCGAGGCCCTCCCACCACACGCCGCCGTCGTCGGTCAGCGCGACGTTGGTGAAGACGGTGTTGCCTGCCGCGACGGTCTTCATCGCGTTCGGGTTCGAGCTCCAGTTGGTGCCCGGTGCGACGCCGAAGAAGCCGAACTCCGGGTTGGTGGCGTACAGCCGGCCGTCCTTGCCGAAACGCATCCAGGCGATGTCGTCGCCGACGGTCTCGGCGCGCCAGCCGGGGATGGTCGGCTGCAGCATCGCGAGGTTGGTCTTGCCACACGCCGACGGGAACGCGGCGGCGACGAAGTACGACTTGTTCTCCGGCGAGATCAGCTTGAGGATCAGCATGTGCTCGGCGAGCCAGCCCTCGTCATGTGCCATGGCCGAGGCGATGCGCAGCGAGTAGCACTTCTTGCCCAGCAGCGCGTTGCCGCCGTAACCCGAACCGAAGCTCCAGATCTCGCGGGTCTCGGGGAAGTGGGTGATGTATTTGGTGTCGTTGCAGGGCCACGGCACGTCTTCTTCGCCGGGCGCGAGCGGCGCACCGAGTGAGTGCAGCGCCTTGACGAAGAATCCGTCGTCGCCGATCTTCTCCAGCGCCGCCTTGCCCATCCGCGTCATCGTCCGCATGGAGACGACCACATATTCGGAGTCGGTGATCTCGACGCCGAGCTTGGGGTCGTCGGCGCCGAGGGGGCCCATGCAGAACGGCACCACATACATGGTGCGACCGCGCATCGAACCGCGGTACAGGTCGGTCATGAGGCCGCGCATCTCGGCCGGGTCCATCCAGTTGTTCGTGGGGCCGGCGTCGATCTCCCGCTCCGAGCAGATGAACGTGCGCGACTCGACGCGCGCCACGTCCGATGGCGCCGAACGGGCGAGATAGGAGCTCGGCTCCTCGGAGTCGCTCAGCTTGGTGAAGGTTCCGGCGGCGACCAGCTCGTCGCACAACCGCTGGTACTCCTCCTCGGAGCCGTCGGCGAAGACCACCCGGTCGGGCTGCGTGAGTTCGGCGACTTCCTGGACCCAAGCGAGCAGGCCCTGATGCTTGGTCGGTGCGTTATCCAGACCGGGGATGGTCGCTGAAGTCATCGCTCTAATCTCCTGCTTATTCTTTTGGCCAGGACGCAGGCCGGATTCCGCGCCGAGACACGGTCCTCCCTGAAAAGTAGGTTAACGCGGGTGAGATACCCGCGGTTAATCGGGATTATGTCCGATCACTCACAGGAACGATTCAGAAGCCCGCTAATTGGACTGTTTGGCTGTATTCAGCGCGTCGAGTTCTTCTCGCACGGCGGCCAGCGCACTCTCGATCACCGGGACATGCCGGTCCCGGGCCGCGACCGCGCGAGCACCGGCGGTCGCGTGTTCGCGGATCTTCCGGTCGATGCACGCGATGGTGTCCTCGGTTCGGGCGCGGTCGGCGGCGTCGAGTTCGGCGGCGGCACGGCCCAGCGACGCCTCGGCCCCCAGCACGCGGGTGGCCACCCATTCCTCCATCGCGGTGCGCTGCCGGCCGAGGACCTGAACCACCCACCGGTCGAGGACCGCCCGGTCATGCAAGAGGCCGCGGACCCCGACCACCCACAGGGTCAGGGCGACCCCGATCACGGCGCCGCCGAGTGCGCCGCCGACCGCCCACTGCGGCGCCAGGTCGGCGAACACCCGGCTCAACGTCAGCGCCACCCCCATACCGAAGCCGCCGCCCAGCAGCAGCATCAATCGGGTCTCCGCACCGCGGGCGCGCGACGGCGCGGCGCCCACCTCGACCGCGGGACACGAGTCCACCGGCTCGACCGCCAGGCCCAGCTTCTCGCCGACGTCGGCCAGTTGCCGGGTGACGCCGGCGGCGACGTCATCGGCCACCTCGGTCGCCCGGCGCCGCACCTCGTCGGGGAAACGGGCGAGGCCGCGTCGGCTCAGGGCCGCCACGTCTTCCTGTAACTCGGTCCGCACCGACGCGCACCGGTTGCGGGCGAAATAGGTCAGTGAGAGGCGGGCGTGCTGGATCTGGGCCCGCAGGGCGATGGACCGCTGCGATTTGTCCACCCGGTACCGGTGCAACGCCGCGGTGCGCTCGGCGCGCAGGGCCGCCAGCGTGGCTTCCCGGCCCGCGCCTGCGACGTCGAGCTCCAGCCGACGGCGCACTGTCAGCAGTCCATTCTGCATGGCCCGCAAGCTATTTCGTCGATCTCGGGTCTCGTCGGCGAGGATCTCGCTCAGCACCGCGACGAGCTCGTCGACGACGGGTGCGCCCAGGTCGGGAGCGGCGGCCGCGCCGACCCACGGCATGTCGCGGTAGCGGGGCGCCCGCTGCGCCAGCAGTGCACGGTCGGCATCGAGTACGTCGCGCCACGTGCGATGGACGTCGACCTTGGCCACCACCCCGATGACCGCGTCGGTGTTGGCGGTGACGAAATCCAGCAGCGCACAGTCGGATTCGGTGAGCGGCGCGGTGGCCGAGACCACGAACACCACCGCTGCGGGCGCATGGCCGGCACCCAGCTCGTCGGCTTCGACCACCGTGTGCTCCGGCAGCCGCTCCCGCAGGGCGGTCACCAGACTGCTGGTTCCGGCCAGCCACGGACCGGCCACCAGCACCACGTCGCGTCGCACGATCGAGGGCATCGGCAGGGCCTGATCGATCTGCGACATCAGCGCGTCGACGTCGGTCACGGCTTCAGCTCCACTGGCTCCGGGACACCGCCTGCGCGTTCCCACAACCGCAGCGATCCGCGAGCGATGTCGGCACCGCACCGGCCGTGCAGCCGCGACACCGGTCCGCGCGAATACCGCTGCCAGACAACGGCACGCCGCAGGTGGGCTTGGGTGCTGACGTCGGCATCGACGGTCATCCCGGCGGCCTGCACCACCTCGATCGCCGCGGCCATCCTCGCGGCGACGGCCTCGTCGGCGGCCGAATCGGCAAACTCCTCGGTCAACCGCCGGTACCGCACCGGCGCCGCGGCCGCCTCGAGCCCGGCGAGTAACCCGTCCAGCGCGCTCGCCCGGCGCAGCGCCGCGATCACTCCGGCTCGGTCCGCACCGTTGCGCAGCGCCAGTACCGAGTGCGCGATACCGAACAGATCGAGGCCGACGAGCAGTCGCTGCCGCACCGCGCCGCTCACCTGGTGCTCGCCGGCCGCGAACCGGTCAGTGGAGCCCAGGTCGGCCGGGTCGACGGTCAGCGCCCGCAGCGCGCCGAGCATCTCGTCGTCCAGGATCCGGTCGTCCACCGCGGCGGCCGCCGCCAAACCGGCCAGCGGGTAGACCGGCATACCCACGCGGTCGCCGAGCAGCCGGCAGCGCTCGGCGGCCGCCGCGACCGGCCCGATTCCGCCGAATCCGGTCAGATCCGCCTTGTTGAGGACGGCGACGACGGGCCGCGGCGATGTGGTCAGCGCGCGCCGGTCCTCCGGCTTCAACGTCTCGGCGAATACGTGAACGTCCAGGTCGGCAGCGTCCGCCGGCGCCGCGAGCGTCACTCCGGCCCCACGCAGCACGCGGGTCACCGTGCGCAGGCCGCACCCGGGCCGGCCGATCACCCTGACCCGCACCTGCAGCCCCACCACATCGGACATGCTGGCATCAGCGGGCGTGTGGCGCGAGCCACTACCAGGAGAAGGCAACTGTTGGGTATCAATATGCACCACGGAGCGGGTACACCTCTGTTCATGAGCGACCATGGACGGATGCATGCGCAGCGCCACGGTGGCTCAGCCACGCCCGATGCCTGGCCGGCGCATCCCTATCCCCGGATCACCAGCTTCCGTTCACGGCGCTCGACGCTGACCGAGGCGCAACAGGACGCCTGGGACCGGCTGTGGCCGAAGCTGGGCACCCAGGCACGCGTAGGCGAGAAGCCCGCCGGGCTCCTGGACACCACGGCGTGGTTCGGCAGGCAGGCGCCCGTCGTCCTGGAAATCGGCTGCGGAACCGGTACGTCGACAATGGCGATGGCGATGGCAGAGCCGGACATCGACGTGGTCGCGGCCGAGGTCTACAAGCGCGGGCTGGCTCAGCTGCTCAGCGCTGTCGGCCGCGAGGGTGTGCCCAACATCCGGCTGGTCCGCGGCGACGCCGTCGACGTGTTGGAGAACATGTTCGGCCCGGGCTCGCTGACCGGGGTTCGGGTGTTCTTCCCCGACCCGTGGCCGAAATCACGCCACCACAAGCGACGGCTGCTGCAGCCGAACACGATCTCGCTGATCGCCGACCGGTTGCGGCCCGGTGGTGTGCTCCACGCCGCCACCGACCACGCCGGCTACGCCGAGCAGATCGCCGAGGCGGGCGATGCCGAACCCCTGCTGCGCCGGCTGCAGCCCGGCGACGAGCTGCCGATCTCGGTGCAACGCCCGAGTACCAAATACGAGACGAAGGCCGCTGAGGCGGGCAGCGCGGTAGCCGAACTTCTGTGGTTGAGGCAACGATGAGTGTGGTCGAAGACGCGACGGCACCCGCACTGCCGGACAGCGGAGATCAGCCGGTGAGTCCACCGGTTCAGCGGGTACTTCTGGTCTGGGACGCGCCCAACCTGGACATGGGCCTGGGTTCGATCCTCGGCGGTCGACCGACGGCCGCACACCGGCCGCGATTCGACGCGCTGGGCCGCTGGCTCTTGACCCGCACCGCCGAACTGTCGGCCGGCCACCCGGAAGTCTCGGTGGAACCGGAGGCGACAGTGTTCACCAACATCGCGCCCGGCAGCGCGGACGTCGTCCGACCCTGGGTCGAAGCGCTGCGCAACGTGGGTTTCGCGGTGTTCGCCAAGCCCAAGATCGACGAGGACAGCGACGTCGACTCCGACATGCTTGCCCACATCGAGATGCGTCGCACCGAGGGTCTGGCCGCCGTGCTGGTCGCCTCGGCCGACGGACAGGCGTTTCGCGCGCCACTGGAGGAAATCGCCAAGGCCGGCACCCCCGCTTACGTGCTCGGATTTCGCGAACATGCCAGCTGGGCGTTAGCGTCGGATACCTTGGAGTTTGTCGACCTGGAGGACATTCCTGGTGTTTTCCGAGAGCCGCTGCCGCGAATCGGCCTAGATTCGCTCCCAGAGCAGGGGGCATGGCTACAACCGTTCCGGCCGCTGTCCTCATTACTGACATCGCGCGTCTGAGTAGGAGAAACCGATGCGCAGGTCGCAGAAGATTTGGTTAGGAGCTTAGGTGTTCGCCTGGTGGGGTCGAACTGTGTATCGATATCGATACATCGTGATCGGTGTCATGGTCGCGCTATGCCTCGGTGGCGCCGTATACGGGGCCTCCTTGGGCAAGCACGTCACCCAGAGCGGTTTTTACGACAACGGCAGCGAGTCGGTGCGGGCCTCGACGCTCGCCGACGAGGTGTACGGCCGTGACCGCACCAGCCATGTGGTCGCCATCCTGACGCCGCCGGGCGACGAGAAGGTGACTGACAAAAACTGGCAGAAGACAGTCACCGATGAGCTCGACCAGGTGGTCAAGGACCATCCCGATCAGATCGTGGGCTGGGTCGGCTGGCTGAAAGCCCCCGACACCACCGACCCGACCGTCAATCAGATGAAGACCGCGGATCTACGTCATACCTTCATCAGCATCCCGCTCAAGGGCGACGACGACGACACCATTCTGAAGAACTACCAGACCATCGAGCCGGCTCTCAAGAAGGTCAACGGCGGCACTATCCAACTCGCCGGCCTCAATCCGCTGGCCAGCGAGCTCACCGGGACTATCGGCACCGACCAGCAACGCGCCGAGCTCGCGATCGTCCCGTTGGTGGCCGTGGTCCTGTTCTTCGTCTTCGGCGGCGCCGTCGCGGCCGCGTTGCCCGCCATCATCGGTGGCCTCACCATCGGCGGGGCGCTCGGTATCCTCCGGCTGACCGCCGAATTCGGACCGGTGCACTTCTTCGCCCAGCCCGTCGTGACGATGATGGGCTTCGGCATCGCCATCGATTACGGATTGTTCGTCGTCAGCAGGTTCCGGGAGGAACTCGCCGAAGGTTACGACGTCGAAGCGGCGGTACGGCGGTCGGTGATGACATCGGGCCGCACCGTCGCGTTCTCCTCGGTCATCATCGTGGCGTCCTCGCTACCGCTTCTGTTGATCCCGCTTGGCTTCCTGCGGTCGATTACCTACGCGATCATCGCTTCGGTGCTGCTCGCGGCCTTCCTGTCGATCACGGTGCTGCCCGCCACCCTGGGAATTCTGGGCGCCAATGTCGACGCCCTGGGGGTGCGGACTCTGCTCCGGGTGCCGTTCCTGGCGAACTGGTCGTTCTCCCGCAGGATCATCGACTGGTTCATCGAAAAAACCCAGAAGACAAAGACCCGCGAGGAAGTCGAAAAGGGATTCTGGGGCCGCCTGGTCAATGTGGTGATGAAGCGACCTATCGCTTTTGCCGCTCCCATCGTGATCATCATGACGTTGCTCATCATCCCGATGGGGCAGCTGGCGTTGGGCGGGCTCAGCGAGAAGTACCTGCCGCCGGACAACCCGGTGCGCAGCGCCCAGGAGCAGTTCGACAAAGAGTTCTCCAGTTTCCGTACCGAACCGCTGACCCTGGTCATCAAAACCAACAACGGTTCACCGGTCACCGAACAGCAGCTCGACGATCTCCGTGCCGAAGCGCAGACGGTGTCCGGCTTCGCCGGCAGCGACGACCCGGCGAAGATGTGGGAGGAGCGCTCGGCCCAGAACGGCGGATCAAAGGATCCGTCCGTACGGGTGCTCCAGAACGGCCTGATAGACAGCAGTACCGCACCCCAGAAGATCGAGCAGTTGCGCGCGCTGACCCCACCTAGGGGTACTACGGTCCTCGTCGGCGGAACGCAGGCGCTGGCACAGGACAGCATTTTGACGCTGTTCGACAAGCTGCCGCTGATGGTGCTGATCCTGGTGCTCACCACCACCGTCTTGATGTTCCTGGCGTTCGGCTCGGTGGTGCTTCCCATCAAGGCCGCATTGATGAGCGCACTGACGCTGGGCTCCACAATGGGCATTCTGACCTGGATGTTCGTCGAGGGCGGACACGGTTCAGGGCTGTTGAATTACACGCCACAGCCCTTGTTCGCCCCGATGATCGGTCTGATCATCGCGGTGATCTGGGGTCTGTCCACGGACTACGAGGTGTTCCTGGTCTCCCGGATGGTGGAGGCCCGTGAGCGCGGCCTGTCCACCGCGGAGGCCATCCGGATCGGCACGGCCACCACCGGCCGACTCATCACCGGTGCCGCGCTGGTACTCGCCGTGGTGGTCGCCGCGTTCGCGTTCTCCGACCTGGTGGTGATGAAGTATCTGGCCTTCGGTCTGCTGATCGCTTTGCTGCTGGACGCCACCGTCATCCGGATGTTCCTGGTCCCGGCCATCATGAAGCTGCTCGGCGACGACTGCTGGTGGGCGCCGCGCTGGATGAAGCGCCTGCAGGTGCGGATCGGCCTCGGTGAGACCCACCTGACCGACGAGCGTAAGCGGCCGGTCGTGCGGGAACCGGATCCCGCCCTGGTGGGTGCCGGTGCGCCGGTGTCGGCAGCCGAGGCCCGACGCCCGGCGCACGACCCGACCCATCCCGTCGAGGGCCGCGCGATGCCGCGTGTCGTCGGCCGCGCCGAATACCGCAACCCGCCGCCGCCGCAGGAAGCCCCGTCAGCCGCCGGAACCGCGCGGATGCCCGATCCGGTCGAAGCCCGCACCGAGATCACCGCCGGCGGGCAGGAGCGCAGCGACCGGGGAATCACCGAAGCACCGACGACCCGGTTCTCGGTGGCCAAGAACGCCGTCAAGAACGCGGTGAACTCCGCTGCCTCGGCCGCCAAGACCAACCGCCCGCCCGTGCCACCGGCGCCGGATCGGGAGATCGAGTCGTGGCTCGGTGAGCTGCGGGGTAAGCCCGCTGCGGGTGCCACCCCGCCGCAGCAGCCGTCGGCGCAGCCCACTCAGGCGATGTCGGCTCCAGAGGACGCGACGACGGCGATCCCGGCTCCGAGGGTGCAGAGTGGGGCTGACGACGTCTCCCCCTCGGTCAGCGCCGAGGAGACTCGCGCCATCCCGGTGAGCAGGCCCGATCAGGGCGACTCCGAGGTGGCCACCGAGAAGCTGAACTCGCGCGGCAAGAAAGAGGGCGAGGAGCAGCGCCGTCGCGGTAGCGGTGGCGGGGTCAGCGCGGCGGATCTGCTGCGCCGCGAAGGGCGCCTGTAGCTAGTCCGTCTCGCGCTTCGACGGTACGACGTCGGGCTCGGCATTGAGGACGATGCCGTCGTCGTTCTCCTCGAGTTCGGCCGCCTCCTCGGCGGGGTTGTCCGCGACGAGAACCCGGATGGCGCTGTTGAGGAAGGCCACCAACGGCACCGACAGCAGCGCGCCGACGATGCCGGCCAGCACGGCACCGGCCGAGATGGCGAGCACGATCGCCAGCGGGTGGATCGACACCGCGCGACCCATCACCAGCGGCTGCAGGATGTGCGCCTCCAACTGCTGCACCGCGATGATCAGCCCCAGCGTGATGGCCGCGTAGACCACGCCCTTGGCCAATAGCGCCACCACCACCGCGAGGAATCCGGTGACGACGGCACCCACCAGCGGAATGAACGCGCCGAGGAAGACCAGCGAGGCCAGGGGCAGCGCCAGCGGGATGCCCATGATCGCCAGACCGGTGCCGATACCGACGGCGTCCACCAATGCGACGAGCGCTGTGGCCCGCACGTAGCCGATCAGCGAGCCGAAGCCGGCCCGGCCTGCGTCCCGCACCCGCTCGCGGGCGTGCGACGGAATGATCTTGGTGACGAAGCTGTAAATGTTGCGGCCGCCGTGCAGCAGGAAGATCAAGGTGAACAGCACCAGCAGTGCGCCGGTGACGAGCTCGGTGAGGGTGGCCGCCGTCGACAGCGCACCGGTGGTCAGCTGCTCCTGGTTGTCGCGCAGCGCCTTGATGGCCGTGTTGCCTGCGTTGTCTATCTGTTCGCGACTCAGGTGCGCAGGGCCGTCGACGAGCCACCGGCGCAAGCCGTCGATACTGTGCGTGACCTGCTCCACCAGGCCGGGCAGGCCCGAAACAAATTGGCTGACAACGAAAGTCAGAATCCCACCGAATATCGCGAATCCGCCGAGGAGCACCAAGGCCACCGCCCCGCCGCGAGGAGCTCCGCGACGATCGAGCCAGTCCACGGCCGGCAGCAGCAGGGCGGCCAGCATGGTGGCCAGGGCCACCGGAACCACGATGACCTCGAGGCGGCTGACGACCCACAGCAGGGCCACGATGGCCGCCCCGACCACCAGCAGGCGCCAGGACCACGCTGCGGTTTTACGGAGGAAGGGATCGACCGAGTCATCGTCCGAAACGCGGGTGGCCGGCATGCGGCCAAGCGTAACCGGCTCGACATCCCGCAGGCGGAGACCGTCGAGACACGCTCGCACCGTTACGCTGATCTGCGTGTCCTACGACGCGTCGGTGAACGCCGCCCGCGAGGATCACGGCCCCCCGGCACGCGGGAAGTATTGGTGGGTCCGCTGGGCGGTGCTCGGCGCCGCGCTCATCGTGCTGGTCGTCGAGGCCACCCTGGTGTGGGATCAGCTGTCCAAAGCCTGGAAAAGCCTGTTCTCGGCGAACGGCTGGTGGGTGCTGGCGGCGGTCGCCGCGGCCATGCTGTCGATGCACAGCTTCGCCCAGATCCAGCGGACGCTGCTGCGTTCGGCCGGGGTGGTCGTCCACCAGTGGCGCTCCGAGGCGGCGTTCTATGCAGGCAATGCGCTGAGCACCACGATGCCCGGCGGTCCCGTGCTCTCGGCGACGTTCGTCTATCGCCAGCAGCGGCTGTGGGGTGCCTCCCCGGTGGTCGCGTCGTGGCAGTTGGTGATGTCGGGTGCGCTGCAGGTGGTGGGTCTGGCGCTGCTGGGCCTCGGCGGCGCATTCCTGTTGGGCGCCAAGAACAATCCGTTCTCGCTGTTATTCACCCTCGGCGGGTTCATCGCCCTGCTGTTGCTCGCGCAGGCGGTGGCGACCCGTCCCGAACTCATCGACGGCATCGGCGTCAAGGTCCTCGGCTGGGTCAACTCGGTGCGCGGCAAGCCCACCGAAACCGGTCTGCGCCGATGGCGCGAAACGCTGAACCAACTGGAGTCGGTCAGCTTGAGTCGCCGCACCCTCGGGGTGGCGTTCGGCTGGTCGTTTTTCAACTGGGTGTGCGACGTGGCGTGCCTCGCGTTCGCCGCCTACGCCACCGGCGGGAGGCCGTCGCTGGCCGGTTTGACCGTCGCCTACGCCGCCGCCCGCGCCGTCGGCTCGATCCCGCTGATGCCGGGCGGCCTGCTGGTCGTGGAGGCCGTGCTGGTGCCTGGCCTGGTGTCCAGCGGGATGGCCCTGTCCGGCGCGATCTCGGCGATGTTGATCTATCGGCTGGTGAGCTGGATCTTCATCTCGACGATCGGCTGGGTGGTGTTCTTCTTCCTGTTCCGCACCGAAGGCCCCCTGGACCCGGACGCCGTCGCCGACGAGATCGCCGCAGCCGAAGCCGAGAGCGGCGCGGCCATCGACGATCCGGCCGACACCGCGCTCCAAGGCCCGGTGCCGCCGCCGTGCCCCGACCCCGACGACGACGGGCCCTGACCCAGCGGTGTGCTTGAATCCGAGCATGGCAGTTCGTAGCGACACCCGCCCGGCCGTGCTGGCGCTGGCCGGCGACATCGTCTTCGTCGTGGTGTTCTGCGCGATTGGTCGCCGCAGCCACGCCGAGGGCCTGACGCTTGCCGGAATAGCCGAGACCGCATGGCCGTTTCTGTCCGGCACCCTGGCCGGTTGGCTGATCTCGCGGGCCTGGCGCGCACCGACCGCGATCGTGCCGACCGGCGTGATCGTCTGGGTCTGCACCGTCGTGGTGGGAATGTTGTTGCGCAAGGCCAGTTCTCAGGGCGTTGCGGTGAGCTTCGTCATCGTCGCGTCGGTGGTGACGGCGATACTGCTGTTGGGCTGGCGCGGCATCGTCGCCGTCGTCCGCAAACGCAGCGGTTAAGCCTGCCCGGCCGGGGCGACGGGTTCCGGGGCGGTCGAGACCGTCAACACCGCACGCAACCCGCCGAGCGGGCCGTCGGAGAGTTCGATGTCGCCGCCGTGCAGGGCGGCCTGCTGAGCCACCAGTGCCAAGCCCAGTCCTGACCCTCCGGCGGTGGCCGTGCTGCCACGAGCGAAGCGGCCCAACACTTTTTGATGCTCTTCGGCCGGCAGGCCACGGCCGTTGTCGTCGACGGTGATCGCCAGCAGCGGGCCCTGGCGGCGTGCACGCAGCACGATGCGGGTGGCTTCCCCGTGGGTGATCGCGTTGCGCACCAGGTTGTCCACGGCCAACCGCAACCCGGCCGGCCAGCCCCACACCGTGCCGGCCTCGTCGGCCTCCACGATGATCTCGCCAACCCCGGACCGGATGTTCTCCCGCGCAACCCGATCGAGCATCTCGGCGACATCGATCGGCTCGCGGTCCTCATTACGCGCCAACTGGCCTGACGCCAACTGCCCCAGCGCCGTGATGATCGCCTCCACCCGCCGCTGCGCGCGCGCCAGATCGGCGACCACCTCCTCACGCTCCTCGGGCGGCAGGTCGTGGATGCGCAGCGTGTCCAGGTCGGCGCGCATCGCGGTCAGCGGGGTGCGCAGTTCGTGGGCGGCGTTGGCCGCGAAATCCTGTGCTGCCTGAAGCGAATTCGTGGTCGCCGCCTGGGCATCCGCCAGCCGGTTCAGCATCGCGATCATCGCCTCGGACAGGTCCTCGGCCTCCCGGGAGCCGTGCACCGGATCAAGGCGATCGTGGCCGGTGCCCAACCGCCTGGTCTGCTCGGTGAGTTTCAGCAGCGGCCGGATCGCGGGCCCGGCCAGGATCCAGCCCAGCGCCAGCGCGACCATCACCGCGAGGCAGACGATCAGCACATAGAGCGGAATTCTGGCACGGCTCAACAGGATGCTGTCGGCGCGGATACCGATCGAGACCAGGATCCCGCCGGACTGGTCGACGTTCACCGTCCGCACCCGGTAGTCGACGCTGTTGACGGTCACCGTCGCGGTCCCCGGCGGCAGCGGCGGCAACTGGAACCCGCGCTGGAACATGACCTGCCCGGTGGACCGTGATCGTCCGGTCGTCACCACCCGGCTCGGATCACGCAGCTGTTCGGGATACATGCTGGCGTCGACGATCGAATCGAGACGCTTATCCAGTTGCGCCTCATCGTTGTTCGCCAGCACGATCGAGGTCAGCACCGCCAGCAGCGCGACCACGATCGCGGCGGCCACGGCCGCGGCCAGGGCGACCCGGCTGCGCAGGGACAGGCTCTGGCCCAGCGAACTCACGACCGGATCACGGCTCCGACCGGAGGACGTACCCGATGCCGCGCACCGTGTGGATCACCCGCGGCACACCCTCACGTTCGAGCTTGCGGCGCAGATAACTGATGAACACGTCGGCGACGTTGGTATCGACGTCGAAGTCGTAGCCCCACACCAACTCCAGAAGCCGCTGCCGGGACAGCACCACACCGGAGTTCTCGGCGAGCACCGCCAACAGGTCGAATTCGCGTTTGGTCAGCTCGACCCGGTCACCGTTGACGAACACCAGCCGTCGGGCGGTGTCGATGGTCAGCGGTCCGATCGTGACGGCGTCGGAACCCTCGGATGAATGCGATGCCCGACGCAGCAGCGCATGCAACCTGGCCACCAGCTCGCCCAGGTCGAACGGCTTGGTCAAATAGTCGTCGGCACCCGCCTCCAGGCCGGCGATCCGATCATTGACGGTGTCGCGTGCCGACAGCACACAGATCGGAATGTCGTTGCCCAGTGCCCGCAGTGCGGTCACCACCGCCACACCGTCGAGCTCCGGCATCTGGACGTCGAGCACCAACGCGTCGTGATTCTCGTTCGCCAACAACCGCAACGCTTCCTTGCCGGTCGCCGCGACCCGGACGTCAAACCCCGAGTGCCGCAAACCGCGGGCAACCGAAGTCCGGACATCCGGGTCGTCGTCGACCATCAGGACGGTGCGGCCAGCGCCTTCCTGGGCGGGCTGCTGTCCTACCCGCACCGCGGGTTAGGCGCCAGGAACGTCAGGAGCGTTACCGCAGCGGTTCTTCAGATCGACCAGCGGCTGACGAATGCCCTGCAGGTCGGCCTTCACCGAAGGGTTGTAGTCGAGGTACTGCTTCACCTCGGACCGGATGGTGTCACGCGGCGCACCCTCCAGACCGGTGAAGAACGCGTTGACGTCCGGGTGCGTGAACAGGTAGGCCGACGTTGCGGCGGACACACCCGCAGCCACCCCGGCAAGGTCGGCGGCGGTGCAGTTCGGCGGCGGATCGGCAAGCGCCGACGGGGCTGCGCCAATCAGCATCGCGCCGGCGACGGCGCCCGTGCCGATCGCTCCGACGACCGCGCGACGGGCCAGACGGGCATTAAGCAACATGCTCGGACTCCTTAGCGTTGGGAGAAGCACTGCCAGTAACGGGTACTGACAGAAGAAAGCTAAGCAGAATTGCTGCAGACTTTCGCGCCTTGAGCTTAACCAATCGTGAGAATGTTCCGATGTGGCTGCTCAGGGCCGCTTCCGGGGGAGCGCCGAGCGCGCCGATTCAGCGAGTACCGATCGTGGCCGGGCCGGGCAGCGGACCGTTGCCCAGCGGGGCCTGGCTGCCGGAGAGTTGTTGCGCCGGTGTGGTGCCCGTCAACGCGCCCGGTGCGGGCAGTCCGCCGGTCTGAGCCGACTGCAGCAGGCCGAGCAGCTGCGGCAGGCTCACCGGCAACTTGCACTGGGCGGACATACTCGTCAGCGGCTGCTGGATGGCCTGCAAGTCCTTGGCGGCCTGAGGGTTGGCGTCGAAATAACTCTTCAGCGCCACCACGGTCTGCGGACCGGCCTGCTGCTGGGAGATCGTCGTCAGCGCCTGATTGGTCTGCGGGTGCGCGTCCAGATAGGTCCCCGTGTTGGTGGCCACCGTGCCGACCGTCTTGGCGAGCTGGCTGGCCGCGCACGGGTCGGGAGCGGCGGTCGCCTCCGACATCGACACCGAGGTCGACAGCGCCAGCAGGGCGGCACCGCCGGCCGCGGTGGCGGCCAGCACAGCGCACACCCCGCGGCGCAGACCCGCGGTCGCGGAGATGGTGGACGCAGACATGGGGACTCCTCGACTTCGCTGACGTGTGAATGACGTCACGCCGCGGCGCAGCATCGCTACGACTCGGCACGGTCCCCGACCCCTGACGTGGTCGGTGGACATCCTGCCATCGGCAACGGCCGGGTCGCCACTCGCGCGCGGGTAACGAGCGCCTGATCAGGAGGTCTCAATCCAGCTAAGACCGCCGGTCACGACAGGTCAGCGCACAGGCATCTGCGGTACGCTCGCAACCACGCAATCCGGGGAGAATGCGGGGAGACAACCATCCAGCAGTTCATGATGCGCCTCAGCAGCAACCTGCGCAGATTCCGCTGGCTGGTGTTCACGTGCTGGTTGCTGGCTTTGGTGCCGTCGGTATATCTGGCCCTCGCCGAGTCCAATCACTTGACCGGTGGTGGCTTCGACGTGGCCGGCTCCCAGTCGCTGCATGTGCAATATCAGCTCGAGGACCATTTCCCCGACCAGGGCGCCTCCCCACTGGCCCTGGTGGCCGCGCCTCGCGCCGACGCCAGCTACGCCGACATGAACTCCGCCGTCGCACAGTTGGAGGAGGCCGCCAAGCAGGTCCCCAGCGTCGTGGTGGTGCCCAACCAGGGCCAGCCCGCACCCGCGCCGGACCGGCCCTACGTGGTGTCGCTGCGGCTGGACTTTAACAACACCGGCGCGGTCGACGTCGCGCGGCAACTGCGCCAGAAGATCGGCGTGACCGGCGACCAGCCCGGCCAGACCCAGAACGGCCGGGTCAAGCTGTATGTGATCGGTCAGGGCGCGCTCGGCGCCGCCGCCCAGACCAGCACCAAGCACGACATCGCCGAGGCCGAGCGATGGAACCTGCCGATCGTTCTGATCGTTCTGCTCGCGGTGTTCGGGTCGTTGGCGGCCGCGGCGGTCCCGCTGCTGCTCGCGGTGTGCACCGTCGTGGTGACGATGGGTGTGGTCTATCTGCTGTCGACCGTGATGAGCATGTCGGTGTTCGTGACGTCGACGGTGTCGATGTTCGGCATCGCGCTGGCCGTCGACTATTCACTGTTCATCCTGATGCGTTATCGCGAGGAACTGCGCGCCGGTCGCGACCCGCAGCAGGCCGCCGACGCGGCGATGGGCACCTCGGGTCTGGCGGTGCTGCTGTCCGGTCTGACCGTGATCGCGTCGCTGACCGGTATCTACCTGATCAACACACCGGTGCTGCGGTCGATGGCCACCGGCGCGATCCTGGCGGTGGCGGTCGCGGTGCTGACGTCGACGACGCTGACCCCCGCGGTGCTGGCCACGTTCGGCAGGCCGGTGGCTCGGCGTTCGCGGGCGCTGCAGTGGTCACGCCGCGCCGAGGCGACCCAGTCGCGGTTCTGGACCCGCTGGGTCGGCGAGGTCATGCGACGGCCGTGGCTGTCGGCGCTGGGAGCGACGGCGGTTCTCCTGCTGATGGCCGCGCCCGCGTTCTCGATGGTGCTCGGCAACAGCATGCAGCGGCAGTTCCCGGCCACCCATGAGGTCCGCGGCGGGGTGGCCGCGGCCGCCCAGGCGCTCGGGCCCGGCGCGCTGGGCCCGGTCCGGGTGCTGATCACGTTTCCGGGCGGCGCGGCCTCCGACCCGAAGAACGCCGCCGCGCTCGATGCGATCAACACCGAGATCTCGAAGGCACCGGACGTGGTCTCGGTGTCGGCGCCGGTGTTCGCCGACAACAACGGCAGCGCGCTGATCTCGGCGATCCTGTCGGTGGACCCCGAGGACCTCGCCGCGCGCAACTCGATCGACTGGATGCGCAGCCACCTCACCGCACTGCCCGCGGCGACTGGCGCGCAGATCGACGTCGGCGGCCCGACCGCACTGATCAAGGACTTCGACGACCGTGTCGGGCACACCCAGCCGCTGGTGTTCGTGTTCGTCGCGGCGATCGCGTTCGTGATGCTGCTGATCTCGGTGCGGTCGGTGTTCCTGGCGTTCAAGGGTGTGCTGATGACGGTGCTGTCCGTGGCCGCGGCCTACGGCAGCCTGGTGATGGTCTTCCAGTGGGGCTGGCTGGAAGGGCTGGGTTTCCACCGGATCACCTCGATCGACTCGACGATCCCGCCGCTGGTGCTGGCGATGACGTTCGGCCTGTCGATGGACTACGAGATCTTCCTGCTCACCCGGATCCGGGAGCGCTATGTGCAGGTCGGTGACACCCGCGACGCCGTTGCCTACGGCGTGTCCACCAGTGCCCGCACGATCACCAGCGCCGCGCTGATCATGATCGCGGTGTTCATCGGGTTCGCATTCGCCGGTATGCCGTTGGTCGCCGAGTTGGGGGTGGCGTGCGCGGTGGCCATCGCCGTCGACGCCACGATCGTCCGGCTGATCCTGGTGCCCGCGCTGATGGCGATGTTCGACCAGTGGAACTGGTGGCTGCCGGCCTGGCTGGCCCGGATCCTGCCGTCGGTCGACTTCGAGAAGCCGCTGCCCAAGGTCGACCTCGGCGACCTCGTCGTCATCCCCGACGACATCTCGTCGCTGGCGCCGCCCGCCGCCGATCTGAAGATGGTGGTCAAGGGCGCGGCCAAGCTGAAGACCCTGGCCCCGGACGCCGTCAGCGTCGCCGATCCGCTGGCGTTCACCGGATGCAGCGAGCTGGCCGGCAAGGTCAAGGGCAGCGACGACGCCCGCGCGCGCCCCGTGCGCATCGGTCCGGGCGGCACGTCGACCGTCAAGCTGATCCGCGGTTACCGCAGCGCCAGGACGTCGACGCCACGGCCGGTCCATCCGGTCACGATGTGGCGGGGCCGGCTCGCGATCGCCCTCGACGCGTTAGAAACCGGGGCCGCCGACGACAGGCACGGCGTGGAGCGGCTCAGCCCGGTGGAGACCACCCACGTCCAGTTGTCGACGGGTGACCGGCTGCAGATCCCGACGTGTGCGGAGACGCTGCGGATGCAGGCGTTCCTGATCATGTGCCGCAACAGCCGGTCGGATTTCGCCGAGTTCGCCGACCTGGTCGGTGGGATGGATACCGAGACCGCTGCAGTGGTACTCGCAGGGATGGACCGGTATTACTGTTCTGGACAACCTAAGCGACAATGGGTGGCGACTCAGCTGGTCCGCCGGCTAGCCGACCCCGACCCGTCCGATGTCGGCGACGACGAGCGGTGGGCAGGGCCGGAGGGGGCCGCCGAATGGGAGCGGATCAGGCAGCGTTGCCTTGCGGTGGCGGTGGCGATCCTGGAGGAGGCGAGGTGACGGTGGCAGCGGAACGCGATGCCGTACCCGCTCCGGCCGCGCAATCATTCATCGACTCCCGTCCCGTCGAGTTCTGGCCCACCGCGTCCATCCGCGAGGCGCTCGAGAGCGGCGACATCACCGTCTGGCAGCGGATCGTGATGGCCATCAAGCGCGATCCCTACGGCCGAACCGCCCGCCAGGTCGAGGAAGTGCTCGAGCACTCCCAGCCGTACGGCATCTCCAAAGCACTGGCCGAGGTGCTGCTGCGCGCCCGCAGCCACCTGGAGGCCAACGAGCGCGCCGAGGCCGCCCGGCACGTGCGGCTGCTGCTGGACCGGTCCGGCTTGGCCGAGCAGGAATTCGCCTCCCGCATCGGGGTGGCCCAATCGGATCTGGTCTCCTACCTCGACGCCACGGTCAGCCCGCCCGCGTCGCTGATGATCCGGATGCGCAGGCTGTCGGACCGGTTCGCCAAGATGCGCGCCCAGCGCGCGTCCGGCGGGGATTGAGCCGGTGACTCCGGATTCGGCTGAGCTGGAAGCGATTCTGCGTGGCACCCGCACGGTAGCGGTGGTGGGCGCCTCCGACAATCCGGCCCGGCCGAGCTACGAGGTGTATCAGTATCTGGCGCGGTTCAGCGATTTCGAGCTGTATCCGGTCAACCCGAACATCAGCGACATCGACGGCGCCCGGGTCTATCCGTCGCTGGCCGAGTTGCCCGTCGTGCCGGACATGGTCGACGTGTTCCGCCGCTACGACGATCTGCCCGGGGTGCTGGCCGACACGCTCGCGCTGAGCCCACATCCGAAATACCTGTGGTTGCAACAGGGTCTGTGGCACGACGAGGTGGCTGAGCAAGCGCGCGCCGCCGGGCTGCGCGTCGTGATGGACCGGTGTTTGAAGGTGGACTACGCCCGGCTCATCGGGCGTTGATCGGCGAGATGTCGAGAACCAGCCACCGGCCGTCCTGCTTGGCCAGGCTGACCCGCAACGCCAGCACCGCGGTACTGGGCTGCTGACCCGGCTGACTCTGGGTGCCCCGCATCACCACCGCCACACTGGCCGCCGTGGGGCCCAGCGCCTCCAAACCGGCCGACATGGTCTTCGCCGTGGCGGAGATGTTCTTCTTCGCCAGATCCGAAGTGGCCTTGCCGAATTCGTTCTTGAACGCATCGGCCCGATCGGGTGCCATGAACGTCGCGGCCCGGTCGATCGACGACATCGGGTCGGCCGGCGTGAACGTCGCCGTGGCTTCGGACGCGGCGGTCGCGATGCGCACCACCTCGGCGGAGTCGCGGGTGAAATCCCGGTCCGGGCGCGTCCACTGCGTGTAGCCGACGACGACGGTGGCGACCAGAGCCGTGGTGGCCAGCGCGACGACGGCCAGGCGTAGGCCCGGGCCGTCGTCGTCGGTGCCGACGGTCACCGAATCCCGGCGGAACAGCACGATATTGACGATCACGCCCTCGACGATGAGCAGGCACAGCATCGAGCAGACCGCCACCCACCAGAGCGGCCAGCCGAGCACCACACCGATCGCCAGCAGGGCCGCGATGGCGGCCAGCGGCGCCACGATGTCGAAGGCCAGGACGCGTGCCAGGTTCCTCATCGCAGCGACTCCAGCCGCGAGATCATCGGCTTGCCGTCCACGTCGGAGACACCCAGCCGTAGGTTCCAGCGCACGGTCGTCGGCTTGTTGCCGGAGTTCTCGCTGACCGAGGTGGCGACCACCAGCACGGAGTCGGTGCGTTTGGCCAGCTCCGGCGGCAGCGCGGGCGTCTGCGGGGCCTGACCGGGCTGCACGTTCAGGTCGTGGTGTACCGCTTCGAAGGACACCGACTCGATCTGTCCGGTGGTGCGGGCCTGCAGGGTGCGGACCACCTCGCGGTAGGGCTTGATGGCGGCTTCGAAATCGGAGTTGAGCTGGCCGGCGGTGCCGTCGTGCAGCTTCGCCAGGCTGGCGTCGACGTTGTCGACGTTCATGTTGATCAGAACAGTGGTCCAGTTCGCGGCGGCCGACATCACCTTGGACTGATATGCCCGTTCGTCGGCGGCGTCGTGGTGCCCGGACCAGATCAGCGCACCCAGTACGACGGCCGCGACGGCCACCACACCGAGAACGGCGGAGGCGACGCCGTAGCCGGTGAAGGTCCGGTCGTCGGCGCCGTCATCGGTCGGTTCGGCCTCAGGCATGAGGGCGAGGCTACCGGGCGGGTACCTGCGGCCCGGACGCCGAGGTCGGACCTCTGGTAAGGATGGTTGGGTGACGGTAGAAACGCTGCGCTCGGGTATCGACTTGTCCCACGTCGAAGCCCAGGTTCGCCCCCAAGACGATCTGTTCGGCCACGTCAACGGACGGTGGCTGGCCGAGTACACCATCCCCGGTGACCGGGCCACCGACGGCGCGTTCCGGACGTTGTACGACCGGGCCGAGGAGCAGGTGCGGGAGCTGATCATGTCGGCGGCCGGTGCGGCCGGCACCGATGCGCAGCGCATCGGCGACCTCTACGCCAGCTTCCTGGACGCCGAGGCCGTCGAGCGCCGCGGCGTGCAGCCGCTGCTGGACGAGCTGGCGCACATCGATGCGGCGGAGGATCCGGCTGCCCTGGCCGCGGTGATCGGCTCGCTGCAGCGCACCGGTGTCGGCGGCGGCGTCGGGCTCTACATCGACACCGATTCCAAGAACTCGACGCGCTATCTGCTGCACGTCACGCAGTCCGGTCTGGGTCTGCCCGACGAGTCGTACTACCGCGACGAGCAACACGCCTCGATCCTGGGTGCCTACCCCGCGCATATCGCCGCGATGTTCGCCCTCGTGTTGGGCGGCACCGCCGACGACCACATCGAACGGGCCGCGCGGATCGTCGCACTGGAGACCAAACTGGCTGCGGCGCACTGGGATGTCGTCAAGCGCCGCGACGCGGACTTGACCTATAACCTGCGCAAATTCACCGATCTGCCCGCCGAGGCGCCCGGCTTCGACTGGGCCGGCTGGATCGGCGCGCAGGGCGCCACCCCGGACGTGGTGGCCGAACTGGTTGTGCGCCAACCTGATTACCTCACCGCTTTCGCCGAGCTGTGGTCGGGCCACGACTTCGCCGACTGGCAGGACTGGGCGCGCTGGCGGCTGATCAACGCCCGGGCCGCTTACCTGACCGACGCGGTGGTGGAGGCGAACTTCGACTTCTACGGCCGCACCCTGTCGGGCACCGAGCAGATCCGCGAACGCTGGAAGCGGGCGGTGTCGTTGGTGGAGAGTCTGATGGGCGACGCGGTCGGACGGCTCTATGTCGAGCGGCACTTCCCGCCGGATGCCAAGGCACGCATGGACGTACTCGTCGACAACCTGCGCGAGGCCTACCGGGTCAGCATCAACGACCTGGAGTGGATGACGCCGGAGACCCGTCAGCGCGCACTCGCCAAGCTGGACAAGTTCACCGCCAAGATCGGCTACCCGAAGAAGTGGCGCGACTACTCGACGCTGGTGATCGATCGGAACGATCTGTACGGCAATGTGATTCGCGGTTCCGAGGTGGCCCACGACCGGGAACTCGCCAAGCTCGGTGGCCCCGTCGACCGCGACGAGTGGTTCATGACCCCGCAGACGGTCAACGCCTACTACAACCCCGGCATGAACGAGATCGTGTTCCCCGCGGCGATTCTGCAGCCGCCGTTCTTCGACGCCGAGGCCGATGACGCGGCGAACTACGGCGGGATCGGGGCCGTGATCGGCCATGAGATCGGTCACGGATTCGACGACCAGGGCGCCAAGTACGACGGCGACGGCAATCTCGTCGACTGGTGGACCGACGAGGACCGCGCCGAGTTCGGTACGCGCACCAAGCAACTCATCGAGCAGTACGAGACGTTCGTGCCGCGCGGGCTCCAGCCAAGCCAGCACGTCAACGGTGCGTTCACGGTCGGCGAGAACATCGGCGACCTGGGCGGGCTGTCGATCGCGCTGCTGGCCTACGAGCTGTCGCTGGACGGCAAGGAAGCCCCGGTGATCGACGGGCTTACCGGTCAGCAGCGGGTCTTCTTCGGCTGGGCGCAGGTCTGGCGTACGAAATCCCGTGAGGCCGAGGCGATTCGGCGCCTTGCGACCGATCCACACTCGCCGCCGGAGTTCCGCTGCAATGGCGTGATCCGCAACATGGACGCGTTCTACGAGGCGTTCGACGTCAGCGAGGACGACGAGCTGTACCTGGAACCCGAGCGGCGCGTCCGCATCTGGAGTTAACGCCATGGAAGCTTGGGATGCCATTCGCGCTCGGCGCAATGTGCGCACGTACACCTCGAACGCGATACCGGGCGACGATATCGACCGGATTCTGGAGGCGGGATGGCGCTCTCCCTCGGCGCGTAACAACCAGCATTGGGATTTCGTGATCGTCACCGATGCGACCACGCTGCAAGAACTCTCGACGGTCTGGGTCGGCGCCGGCCACATCGCGAAGGCCCGCGCCGCGATCGCACTGGTGATTCCCGAACCGCCTGACGAGCGGACGAAGCTCCTCGACCAGTACGACCTGGGCCAGGCCACCATGGCGATGGCGATCGCCGCGACCGACCTGGGTATCGGCACCGGACATTCGGCGATCGGCGAACAGGACAAGGCCCGATCGATCCTCGGTGTCCCGCCGGGTTATCTGGTCGCCTATCTGCTGGGCCTCGGCTATCCCGAAGACCGTCCGCTCACACCGATTCGCAAGCCCAACCGTCGACCGTTCGACGAGGTCGTCCACCGCGGCAGCTGGTAGGTCAGCGCGCGGATTAGGGACCAGACAGTCGCCCAGGCTGTAGTTATCGAGCGAAAGTTCGAGTAAGCAGCACGCTAACTACAGGCTCGGCAAGGGGCGGGCGGCGACCTCGCGGTTGGCACCGTCGACCACCGAGGCCAGCAGCCCGGGTAATGCCGCGTCGACTTCCTCGGCGCGCAGCCGCTGGTGGGTGAGGCCGCCGAGGACCAATCGCTCGAGCAATCCGGCTTCGCGCAGGATCTTGAAGTGGTGGGTGGCGGTGGACTTGTTGATGCCGTCGTAGAGGGCGCTGCACTGCAGGGGCGCGTCGGCGTTGCGCAGCCGCCGGATCATCTCCAACCGGGCCGGATCCTGTAGCGCCGCGAGCACCTGGTGCAGCGGACCGACCCGATGGACGGGATAGCTGTCGGCAGGGAATGCCTGCATCTCAACCACGGTTGTCTCCTGTGTCCGCCATCACGGCCTGCGAAGTTTGATCAACATCAAACCTAGCGTACGCTCGAGCGAGTTCGATGACCATCAAACCACTCCGGAGTTGTCATGGCCTGTGTGCAGGAGACGTCACCCGCTGACGTCACCGGCCAGCGCTGGGCGTACCCCCTGCTGCTGGTGCTCAGCGGCGTCGCGCTCGGCGTCTCGGGCCTTCCCGCGCCGCTGTACGGCATCTACGAATCGAACTGGCATCTCTCGCCGCTCGCCACCACCATCGTGTTCGCGGTGTACGCCTTCGCCGCGCTGGCCGCGGTTTTGGTGTCCGGCCGCATCTCCGACGTGGTCGGTCGCAAGCCGGTGCTCCTCGGCGCGCTGATCGCACTGATCGCCGGTCTGGGCATCTTCCTGATCGCTGACAGCATCGAGATGCTGCTGCTGGCCCGCACCATCCACGGCGCCGCCGTCGGCTCGATCGTCGTCGCCGCCGCTGCCGCGCTGCTGGACCTGCGGCCCCACCACGGGGTGCGCAGCGGACAGCTCAGTGGCGTGAGTTTCAACATCGGCATGACGGTCGCGATCGTCGGCTCGTCGCTGCTTGCGCAGTACGTCGCGCACCCGCTGCGCACCCCGTATGCGGTGGTCGCGGTGGTGTGCGCAATCGTCGGCATCGGTGTGGTGGCTCTGCGGGAAACCCATGAAGGCCGCACCGGCGGCCGAATCCGGATCAGCAGACCGGCTGTGCCGCAGGCGATCCGCGAGGACTTCTGGTTCGCCGCGCTCGGCGCGATGGCGTCCTGGTCGGTGCTCGGGGTGCTGCTGTCGCTGTATCCGTCGCTGGCCGCGCAGCAGACCCACGTGCACAACTTGGTGTTCGGCGGCGGCGTGGTCGGGGTCACCGCGTTCTCCGCGGCCATGGCGCAGCTGGTGGCCACCCGAGTTCCGGCCCGGCGCTCGGCTGTGATCGGCGACATCGGCATGGCCGCCGCGCTGCTGCTGACGATCCCGGTGCTGCTCACCCACCGCTGGCCCTTGGTGTTCGCCGCCGCCGCGCTGCTCGGCGCGACGTTCGGACTTGGCTTCGGCGGCTCTCTGCGTCACCTGTCCGACGTGGTGCCCTCGGACCGCCGCGGTGAGACGATGTCGGCGTTCTACCTGCTGGCCTACACCGCGATGGCCTTGCCGACGATCGCGGCGGGCTGGGCGGCCACCAAATGGCCGCTGGCGCAGGTGTTCCCGTGGTTCGCACTGATCGTGGCGCTGGCCTGCCTGGGTGCTGCGGCAGTCGGCCTCAGGCCGGCGAGTCCGTCGCGCCGGGCGTCTTGATCTGAGCCGCCAGCCACGGCAGCGCATCGGAGAAGGCCCGCTCGGCGAACTGCCAGGTGTGGAAGCTGATGATGCGGTGTACCGAGCAGGAGATGCCGACCGTCTTCGCCGTCGCGCACAGATCGTCGGCCGCCCCGGCCTCGTCGGAGTCCTTGAACTCGTCGTGCCCACCGAAGCCGGTGGGTGCGTCGGATTGTGGCCGGTGCCCACCGCCGCCCCCGCCGTACGGCGACGCGGTGTTGGTCGGTGTCACGGTGTCCTCGAACCAGCCTGCGACACCCTGATACGTCCCGTGCCGCATCATCACGGTCCGCGGGTCGAACTCGTCCCACTTGGCCGCGTCGCCGCCATACAGCCGGCTGATCGTCTGGTCCTTGGTCCCTGAGGTCGGGCCGTGGTCGCCGGCGATGTCCTCGAAGGTGCTGAACAGATCCGGATGCATGACGGTCAGGTCGATCGCGCAGGTGCCGCCCATCGACCAGCCGACCACCGCCCAGTTGGCTGCCTGATCCGATGCGCCGAAATGCTCTGCCAGATAAGGCCGGACGTCCTTGGCCAGATGATCGGCGGCGTTGCCGCGGGGACCGTTGACGCATTCGGTGTCGTTGTTGAAGCTGCCGCCGGAGTCGACGAACGCGAAGATCGGGGCTTGTCCGCCATGGGCTTTCGCGTATCCGTCGATGATCGGCATCGCATTGCCGGCGCGGATCCAGTCGGCCGGGGTGTTGAACTCGCCGGCGACCATCATGATGACCGGCAACCGGGGTGGGGTCGCACCGGCGAACCAGGCCGGCGGCAGGTAGACGTACTCACTGCGGTGTTTGAATCCGCTTGCATCCGCTGGGATGTCGACCTCGACGAGCTTGCCCGCCGTCTGCACGGTGTTGCGCAGGCCGGGTGGAACGGCGGCGTCGATCTGGTTGGGCAGCGGCCCGGCCGTCAGGGCGCCCCAGGCGGTCTGCACGCTCGGGTAGTACCCGACCCATTTGTTCAGCGCGAGCAGCGCCGACACCAAGGTCAACGGAATCGCCAGGACGGCGACGGCTCGTCGCCACCAGGAATTTCCTCGCCAGCCCAGTATCGCCACCGCGGTCCCGGCCGCGAAAACCCCTATCCAGACCCATAAATAGAACGGCGCCGGATCTGAGGCCAGCCCCTCGGAGTTGACGTACAGGCGCGCGGCGAGCGCACCGAGCAGCCCGACGACCACGCAGACCGGCAGCCACAGCAGCCACCAGCGCCTGCTGCGCCGCCATCCGATCGCGACCATCAGCGCGATCGCGGCGACAATTTCGATGGTCAGCGGCAGCCAGCCGCCCAGCAGCGAAACACCGTGCGCGTACTGATGCAGGTCAGGCGCGGGTAGCTGAGGCAGCGGTGCCGTCGGCGTCGGCGGCGGTGTCGGGGTAGGCGGCACGAACCCCATTGTGGAGTTCGTTTCTGTGCCTAAGCTTTGAGACCGGTTAGGCCAGTGGACGACTGGCTAGGACAGCTGCCACTGCCAGTCGTCGGCACCGTCGGGGTTGTTGTACAGCCCCACCGAGTTCTTGATCACGATCGGGTCGCCGCTGCCGAAGTTGTCGTAGAACCACTTGGCGTTGTCCGGGGCCAGGTTGATGCATCCGTGGCTGACGTTGCGCTTACCCTGATCGGCCACCGACCACGGTGCGCTGTGGACGAAGGCTCCGCTGTTGTCGATGCGCACCGCCCACTGGACTTTGAGCTTGTAGCCCTCGGGCGAGGTGTTCGGCACCCCGTAGGTGGCCGAGTCCATGATGATGTCGGGGAACTTCTCCAGTACGTAGTACGTGCCGTTCTTGGTTTCGTGCTTGCCGTCTGGCTTGCCCATCGAGACCGGGAACGTCTTCTCCACCTTGCCGTTTCGGGTGACGGTCATCTGGTGGGTCTTGTCGTCGACGGTGGCCACCAGGGTGTCACCGACGCGGAAGCTGGACTTGGCGCCGCTGGCGTCGATGTTGACGACGGTGCCGGTCGGCCAGAAGTTGTAGGGCCGCCAGCGCACCTGGGTGTCGGTGGTCCAGTAGAACGCGCCGGGAACCGGTGGCACCGAGGAGATGTGGATGGCCTGCTCGGCCATCGGCCGGTTGGCGATCGGGCGCGCGAAGTTGATGATGATCGGCTTAGCGACGCCGACCAGCGCACCGTTCACCGGGTTGAAGCTCGGCGGCGCGAACACCGGGTCACCGGTGTAGGGCGTCGGGTTCTGGCCCTTCACCGGACCGGCGGCTGCCGCGGCGGCCTGGGCTTCGGGC
>JAKFVT010000055.1 GCA_021732005.1 Mycobacterium sp.
CTGCCCCCGGCACCCGCCGACCTGCCGCCTGCTCCGCAGCCGGACGTCGTCCCGGTCGCCCAGGAAATCGCCCCGCCGGCCGCTGCGCCGGTGATCGACACCGCTCTGCAGGTACCCGCCCCCGAGGCGCCGGCAAACCCCGACGAGCAGACCATCACCGTCCAGGCGGCGTCGATCCACTTCGTCCCGCAGGCTCCGGCCGACCCCGCGGTTCCGCCCACCTTGCCGCCGGCACCCGCCCCCGTGCCGGCCGATCCGGCTGCGGCGCCCGCCCCGGGCACCGACGTGGTCGCCGCCAGCCCGACCGGACAGCTGCCTGACGGCATGCCGCACCTGACAAGCCCGGAGAACCTGCCGCCGGGTACCAGCGACCAGCCGGAAGGCCCGCAGGAGGGCCCGAATGTCACGTACCTCAAGGAACTGTGGCACGCGATCCAGACGCAGCAGGTCAGCAAGGGCGACGCACTCCTGGCCCTGACCCAGCGGCCGCTGAACACCCCGGTGACCAACGATCCGAGCATGGGCACCCCGCCCGGTGATCCGAACGCTCCGGCGCCGGCTCCGGCCGACCCGAACGCGCCGCTGGTTCCGGCTGCCCCCGCACCGGCACCGGCTCCCGCTCAGTAAGCGATCACGCCGAGTTCACCCACTCGTCGGTTCCGTCGGCGAAAAACTGGTGCTTCCACACCGGTAGCCGCTCTTTGACGGTGTCGACGAGCAGGGCGCACGCCTCGAACGCCGCCTGCCGGTGGTCGGCCGCCACGGCGGCCACCAGCGCGGCGTCTCCGATGTGCAGCACGCCGACCCGATGGCTGGCGGCGATCGCCCGCACACCGGTGGCTTTCCCGGCCACTTCGGCGACCGCCTCGAACAAGGTCTGCTCGGCCAGCGGGTGCGCGGAGTACTCCAGCCGCACGACGTCTCGGCCGCCGTCGTGGTTTCGCACCATCCCGGAGAAGCCCACCACCGCGCCGGCGGCCGCGTCGGCGACCAGTTCTTCGTGCTCGGTCAGCGAGATCGGGCCCTCGACGAGCGCGGCCCGCAGGATGCGTGTCATCAGCGGTGGTCCCCTCCGGACAATTGGTCCAGTGCGTGGTCAAGCACGTCGGCGAGCACCGACAGGCCGTCGCGCACCCCGCCCGTCGAGCCGGGCAGGTTGACCACCAGTGTGCGGCCTGCGACGCCGCACACCCCACGGGACAGCACCGAGGTCGGCACCGCCGGCAGACCCGACCGCCGGATGGCGTCGGCCAGGCCGGGGATCTGGTAGTCGAGAACGCCGAGGGTCGCCTCCGGGGTGGCATCGGTCGGTGATATCCCGGTGCCACCGGAGGTGATGACGACGTCGGTGCCCGCGTCGATCGCCGCGCGCAGGGCATCCCCGACGGCGCTACCGTCCACCACGACACTGGCGTCGGGCACGTCGAACCCGCGCTCGGAGAGCCAGGCGACGACGATTGGGCCGGTCCGGTCTTCGTAGACACCGGTCGCCGCCCGGGTGGAGGCGATCACGACCCGTGCGGACCGGGTGCTCACAGGTTGGGTCGCCCCGCAAGCGTCGCTCACGGCTCGCGCACCCACAGGCCGGTCTTACCGCCCTCCTTGCGCAGCACCCGGATGTCCTCGAGGCGCGCGGCGGGGTCGACGGCCTTGATCATGTCGTAGAGCGTCAGGGCCGCGACGCTGACGGCGGTCAGCGCCTCCATCTCGACCCCGGTGCGATCGGTGGTGCGCACCGAGGCGGTCACGCCGACCACGGCGTCACCGATCGCGAACTCGATGTCGACCCCGGTCAAGGCGAGGTGGTGGCACAGCGGGATCAGATCGGATGTGCGCTTGGCGGCCAGGATGCCGGCCACCCGCGCGGTCGCAAGAGCGTCGCCCTTGGGCAGGCCGCCCGCCGTGATCAGCTCCACGACCTCGGCGGTGGTTGCAACGGTGCCGGCTGCCACCGCGGTGCGCGTGGTGGCGGCCTTGTCGGTGACATCGACCATGTGCGCGGCACCGTGCTCGTCGAGGTGCGAGAGGCGGCGCTGCGGTCCGTCGGTCACCGTCTACTTGTTGACGACGGTGACCGGATGCAGGTACGGCAGGTCAGAGGCCGGCAACGGGAACGTGATGTCGCCGAACGGGGACAGCGCGCCGGTCCGGTCGGCGGCCAGCTCGCTCACGGCGTGGTCGTCGGGGTCGCTGGTAGGCCAGCCATTGTCGACATACCTTGTCTTCTTCTCAGCCACGGCAACATTCTGTCATCTAGTGGCCCGGCTTGTGCACACAGGCGGCTGTTTTACGCTGGTCAACAATGACTGAACCGTCGCTGCCAGGTGTGCCGCTTGGCGCCTGGCTGGCCGATCTGCCCGACGACCGGCTGATCCGCCTGCTGGAACTGCGGCCGGACCTTGCCCAGCCGGCCCCAGGCAGCATCGCCGCGCTGGCCGCCCGCGCGATGGCCCGGCAGTCCGTCAAGGCCGCCACCGACGAGCTTGACTATCTGCGGCTCGCCGTTCTGGACGCGCTGATCGTGTTGCACGCCGAGACCGCGGCGACGCCGGTGGCCAAGCTGTTCGCCCTCGTCGGCGAGCGCGCCGACGAGAAGTCGGTCCTGTCCGCGCTCGACGACCTGCGCGAGCGCGCACTGGTGTGGGGCGACAGCGAGGTGCGGGTGTCGGCCGAGGCCGCCGCGGGACTGCCCTGGTATCCCGGCCAGGCGATCGGCGAGGACTCCTCCCGGTCGGGGGCGGAGATCTCCGCCGCGATCGACGCCCTCGACGAACCCCAGCTCGAACTGCTGGACCGGCTGCTGATGGGTTCCCCGGTGGGCCGTACCCGTGACGCCGCGCCTGGAGCACCCGCCGACCGGCCCGTCCCGCGGCTGCTGGCGGCCGGACTCCTGCGGCAGCTCGATGCCGAGACGGTGATCCTGCCGCGGCACGTCGGTCAGGTGCTGCGCGGTGAGGAGCCCGGCCCGGTGAGCCTGACCGCACCCGACCCGGTGTCCGGCACCACCACCGTCGCCGACGTCGACTCCGCTGCCGCCGGTGCCGTCCTGGACCTGATCCGCGAGATCGAACTGGTCATCGAATCCCTTTCTGCCGCACCGGTTCCCGAGCTGCGCAGCGGCGGGCTGGGGGTGCGCGAAGCCAAACGGCTGAGCAAGCTCACCGGAATCGACGAACAACGCCTCGGACTGGTCCTCGAGGTCAGCGCGGCGGCCGGCCTGATCGCCAGCGGCACACCCGACCCGGAACCCCAGGACGGCGCGAGCCCGTACTGGACGCCGACGGTGGCCGCGGATCGATTCATGGAGACGCCCACCGCCGCCCGCTGGCACCTGTTGGCCAGCAGTTGGCTGGAATTGCCGTCGCGCCCGGGTCTGATCGGCAGCCGCGGTCCCGATGGCAAACCCTATGCCGCACTGTCTGATTCGCTGTATTCGACGGCCGCCCCGCTGGATCGGCGACTGCTGCTGGAACTACTCGCCGAGCTGCCGGCCGGCTCAGGCGTGGATGCGCCGCACGCCTCGCGGGCCCTGATCTGGCGCCGGCCGCGGTGGGCGGCCCGGCTGCAGCCCGAACCCGTCGCACACCTGCTCTCCGAAGCCCACGCCGTGGGCCTGATCGGCCGCGGGGCGCTGAGCACACCGGCGCGGGTGCTGTTGGACGGCGACGAGGACGCCGCGGTCGACGCGATGGGCAAGGCGCTGCCCGCACCGATCGACCATTTCCTGGTGCAGGCCGACCTGACCGTCGTGGTGCCCGGACCGCTGCAGCGTGACCTGGCCGACGAACTGGCGGCGGTGGCCGCGGTGGAATCGGCCGGTGCCGCCATGGTTTACCGGGTCAGCGAAGCCTCGATCCGGCATGCTCTGGACACCGGGCGCACCGCGGGTGGCCTTCACACATTCTTCGAGCGACACTCGAAAACACCTGTCCCCCAAGGTTTGACGTATCTCATCAACGACGTAGCCCGACGGCACGGGCAGCTGCGCGTCGGAATGGCGTCGTCGTTCCTGCGTTGCGAGGACCCGACGCTGCTCGCCCATGCGGTCGCCGCGCCGGCCTTGGAACATCTGGAGGTGCGGCTGCTGGCGCCCACCGTGGCGGTGTCACAGGCGCCGATCGGTGACGTGCTCGCGGCGCTGCGCGCGGCGGGCTTCGCACCGGCCGCCGAGGATTCCTCTGGGGCGATCGTCGATCTCCGGCAGCGCGGCGCCCGGGTGTCCACACCCCAACACCGCCGACCGTTCCGCGCGCTGCCCAAGCCGAGCACGGACACCCTGGCCTCGGTGGTGGCAGTGCTGCGCCGGGTGGATTCCACCACCCCGTTCGCCAACGTCCGCCTGGATCCGGCGGTGTCGATGGCGCTGTTGCAGCAGGCAGCCATGGAACAAAAGGACGTGGTGATCGGTTATGTCGACGCGGCAGGGGTCGCCACCCAGCGGGTAGTACGCCCGCTCACCGTCAGCGGCGGTCAGCTGATGGCGTGGGATCCCACCCAGGGCCGCCCGCGGGAGTTCGCGGTGCATCGCGTGACGTCGGTGATGTCGGCCGACTCTGGATAATGGAGCGATGACGAGGAGTGGCGCATGACTGAGGGTCCGTTGATCGTGCAGTCCGACAAGACCGTGCTGCTCGAAGTCGACCACGAGCTTGCCGGTGCGGCCCGGTCCGCGATCGCCCCGTTCGCGGAACTCGAACGCGCCCCGGAACACATCCACACCTATCGCATCACTCCGCTGGCGTTGTGGAACGCCCGCGCCGCCGGCCACGACGCCGAGCAGGTGGTCGACGCGCTGGTCAGCTTCTCGCGTTATGCCGTGCCGCAGCCGCTGCTGGTGGACATCGTCGACACGATGGCCCGGTACGGCCGACTGCAGCTGGTGAAACATCCGGCACACGGCCTGACGTTGGTCAGCCTCGACCGGGCGGTGCTCGAAGAGGTGTTGCGCAACAAGAAGATCAACCCGATGCTCGGCGCGCGGATCGACGACGACACCGTGATCGTGCATCCCAGTGAGCGCGGCCGGATCAAGCAGATGCTGCTCAAGATCGGCTGGCCTGCCGAGGACCTGGCCGGCTACGTCGACGGCGAGGCCCACGCGATCGACCTCGACCAGGACGGTTGGGAACTCCGCGATTACCAGCAGATGGCCGCCGATTCGTTCTGGGATGGCGGCTCGGGTGTGGTGGTCCTGCCGTGTGGCGCGGGTAAGACGCTGGTGGGCGCGGCCGCGATGGCCAGAGCCGGCGCGACAACGCTGATCCTGGTCACCAACACCGTTGCGGGCCGGCAGTGGAAGCGTGAGCTGATCGCGCGGACGTCGCTGACCGAGGAGGAGATCGGCGAGTACTCCGGTGAGCGCAAGGAGATCCGGCCCGTCACCATCGCGACCTATCAGGTGATCACCCGCCGCACGAAGGGCGAGTACAAGCATCTGGAGCTGTTCGACAGCCGGGACTGGGGCCTGATCATCTACGACGAGGTCCACCTGCTGCCCGCACCCGTGTTCCGGATGACAGCCGACCTGCAGTCCCGCCGCCGGCTGGGGCTGACGGCGACGCTGATCCGCGAGGACGGCCGTGAGGGCGACGTGTTCAGCCTGATCGGTCCCAAGCGGTACGACGCACCGTGGAAGGACATCGAGGCTCAGGGCTGGATCGCTCCCGCGGAGTGCATCGAGGTGCGCGTGACGATGACCGACAACGAGCGGATGTTGTACGCGGTCGCCGAACCGGACGAGCGCTACAAGCTCTGCTCGACCGCGCACTCGAAGATCGCGGTGGTGAAATCCATCCTGGCCAAACACGACGGAGAGCCGACGCTGGTGATCGGCGCCTATCTGGACCAACTCGACCAACTCGGCACCGAGTTGGGCGCTCCGGTGATCCAGGGTTCGACGAAGAACGCCGAGCGCGAACAGCTCTTCGACGCCTTCCGCCGCGGTGAGGTCAAGACCCTCGTGGTTTCAAAGGTGGCGAACTTTTCCATCGACCTGCCGGAAGCCTCGGTGGCCGTTCAGGTTTCGGGAACCTTCGGCTCACGCCAGGAAGAGGCCCAGCGGCTGGGCCGGCTGCTTCGTCCCAAGCACGACGGCGGTGGGGCGGTGTTCTACTCGGTGGTCTCCCGCGACAGCCTGGATGCCGAGTACGCCGCGCACCGGCAGCGGTTCCTAGCTGAACAGGGCTATGGCTACATCATCAAGGACGCCGACGACTTGCTCGGCCCGGCGCTCTGAGAGCACTTCACCAAACGTTGCCAACCGATCCCGACAGCAACAATTCGTTGCCCGTTGACCTGCGTGCTGCTATCGCGAAACGAATGTGACAGCGAACCTCGCGGCAACAGGTTAGTCTTCGCCACGACACGTGGTCGGGTGACGAACAAGGGGTTGAGCGTGCGCGCAGCGGGCTTCATCGGTCGAGTTGGCGGATTGGCGGTTGCGCTGGGAGTGGGTGCCGCGGCGTTCGGCGGCGCGACAGCCTGGGCCGACGGTACCGACTCGGGCGGCTCCTCGGCCCAGGCCGGCTCCGCCCGGTCCGCATCCAGTCAGACGACTGCGGGCCCGGCCAAGCACAGTGCCCCGAAGGCGGCGTCGGGGCGGTCGCGTCCGGCTTCGACGTTGCGGGCCCAGTCGATCACCTCGGTGCCCACCGCCACGGCGACATCAACGGCGGAGTCAGCTCCGTCGGCACCGCAGACGCCGCCGACCGATTCGCCACTGGAGCTGGCGGCGTTGGCCTACGGCCGTCGCGACACCGCCATCTCCGCCCGCCCAGCGGCGGCTGGATCGTTGGTGCCAGAGGGCCTTGTGCAGGCCGCGGCCGCTCAGAACACCGCGGTGATCATGGGACCCAGCGGGGTTCCGATCCCCAAGCCGAGCTACATCCACAGCGTCTTCAATCTCTACATTGCGCCGTCGTACCCGGGTTCCATCCCCTTCCAGCTGGACACCCCCGAAGGGTTGTACCCGATCACCGGGGTGAAGAGCCTGCCGCTGAATGTGTCGGTGCAGCAAGGCCTCGATATCCTGCGAAAGGCGATCGGCGACCAGGTGGTCGCGGGTAACACCGTGACGGTGTTCGGCTATTCGCAGAGCGCGATCATCTCCTCGTTGCTGATGCGGGAACTGGATCTGGGCGCCCCGGTGAACTTCGTGTTGGTCGGCAACGAGATGAACCCCAACGGGGGCTTCCTGTCCCGGTTCCCGGGGTTGAAACTGCCCAGCCTCGGACTGGACTTCTATGGCGCCACCCCCGAAAACGCCTTCCCGGTAACCAATTACACGCTGGAGTACGACGGCTTCGCCGATTTCCCGCGGTACCCGCTGAACTTCCTGGCCGACCTCAACGCCGGCCTCGGCATCGTGTTCGTCCACACCAAATACGCTCAACTCACCCAGGCTCAGGTCGATGCGGCGATCCCGTTGCCCACCACCGATCCGAGCCAGAAGTACTACATCATCCCCACCGAGAACCTGCCGCTGCTGGAACCCCTTCGGTTGCTGCCGGTGATCGGCACACCCATCGCCGATCTGCTGCAACCTGCGCTGAAGGTCATCGTCAATCTCGGCTACGGCGACCCCAAGTACGGCTGGTCGAACGAGGGCTACGCCAATGTGCAGGTGCCCTTCGGGTTCATTCCGAACGTCGACTGGGGTGAAGTCGGACAACTCTTCATGGCCGGTGTCGCACAAGGGATCACCGACTTCGTGGCCGACGTCAGCCCGGGCGGTGTGATGCAGTCCGAACTCGCGGCACTGCGGATGCCGACGCTGCACCCGGCGGCGCTACCCGCCCCCGCGGACGTGATCACTGACGTGCAGAAGGCGATTTCCACTCTCGCCGCGGTCATCTCGAATGCCGCAGCGTCAGGCTATGCGGCGCTGCTTCCGACCGCCGACATCGTCAATGCACTGACGACCATGCTGCCCGCCTACGACGTGAACCTGTTCCTCGACGGGATCAAGCAGTCGATCAGCGGTGATCCGGTCGCCGGGCTCATCAACGCCATCGGCCGGCCCCTCGCGGCGAACGTCGGCCTCGTCACCACCGCCGGCCTGATCGAGGTGCTGGTGATCCTGCAGGCCGTCGAGGGTGCGTTCGGCAAGCAAACCGATGTGTAGCGCCTGCTAGAGCGAAAGTATTGTCGCCGAGGCGGTTCCGGGCGCGCCGTACACCTGCGCCAGGCCCACCCGCGGGCTGCCCGGCACCTGGCGATCGCCGGCCTCGCCGCGCAGCTGGCGCACCAGCTCGTGCATCTGCCGCAGACCCGACGCCCCGATCGGCTCACCGTTGGCGATCAGTCCACCATCGGTGTTGATCGGCAGCGAGCCGTGGATCTCGGTGGCACCGTCGGCCAGCAGCTTCTCCTGCTCACCGTCGGCACACAGACCGGTCTCGGCCATGTGGATGATCTCGGCACCGGCATCGGTGTCCTGCAGCTGGGCGATGTCGACGTCTTCGGGACCGATCCCGGCCTCCTCGTAGGCCGCCTTGGCGGCGTAGACGGTCGGCGACACGTCCTCGTCGAGCGGGGCCGATGTGCCGTGCACCTCGTAGGCGCCGAAGGTCCGGGTACGAATCTCGCTGGCGCGCACGTAGACCGGCTTGTCGGTGAAGCGGTGCGCGATGTCGGCGCGGCACATGATGACGGCGGCGGCGCCCTCGTCGGGAGCGCAGAACATGTACTGCCGCAACGGGTAGTTCAGCACCGGCGAGGCCATGATCTCCTCAACGGAGATCTCCTTGCGGCGGAAGGCATTCGGATTCAGCACACCGTTGCGGAAGTTCTTGTTGGCCACCCGCGCCAGCGTCTCCTCGGAGATGCCGTGATCATGGAGGTATCGGTTGGCCTTGATACCGAAGAACTTTGTGGTGACGAACTGTCCGTTCTCGGCGTACCACTGCGGCAGCGCCAGCTTGGCCGGGTCGTCGGTGAACGCGCCGCGCGGGTGCTTGTCCAGGCCTACCGCGATGCCGATGTCGTACTTGCCGAGCCGGATCGTGTCCGCGGTCTGCTGGATCGCGCTCGCCGCGGTGGCGCAGGCATTGAAGACGTTGGTGAACGTGATGCCGGTCAGGCCGACCAGTCGCGTCACCGCGTCGGGATTGGACACCTCGTAGCTACCGCCAAATCCGAACTGGATGTCCTTCCATTGCGCACCCGAATCCTGCAGTGCCAGCTCGATCGCCTCGGCACCCATCTGCATGGCGGTCTTGTCGAACCGGCCGAACGGATGCAGGCCGACGCCGATGATCGCAACGTCATTGCTCATGCCGCTCACGCCCCCACCGGCGCGAAGGCGAATGTGACGACTTCATTGCCGTCGGCGTCGGTTGCGAACGGGATCATCGTGAGCTCGACGTCCATGCCCCACTTCAGCTTCTTCGGATCACTCTCGGTGAGCCGACCTTCGACGCGCACGACGGCTTCTTCCCCCTGGCCGAGCTGCACCAGGCCGACGCCGAACGGCACGAAATCCTTACCGGTGGGGCCGACGTAGGGCGCCCCTGGCGCGAAGCCCTGCGTGGTCCAGGCGACCAGGGTGCCGCGCCGCGGCAACGTGACCTCGTTCATACCGCCCGCGCTGCACCGCGGGCACCGGTCCTGGCTGGGAAAGACCACGGCCGAACAGCTGGCACATTCGCTGCCGATCAGCTGCGGATTGTCAGCGGGCCAAGTGGAGATTTCGGGCGCCAGGGCCTTTTGCATAGCGGCATCCTTCGTAGTCCAAATCGGTAGCCGGATCGTACAACACTGTTGGCCACGAATGGAAACCGCATTCTCATCTGAATGCACGCCCTTCTCGGAGAGCGCGAGCTCACATGAGCGCGGGCATCACCTCGCGCTCGAACAGTTCGATGCCCGACCGGTCGTAGGCCGCCTCCGGGAAGTAGCAGATGACGTACTCGCAGCCCAGGTCCCGCAGCGCCGTCAGGCTCTCGATGACCTGCTCGGGTGTGCCCGCCGCCGACCCCGGTGCACTGACCGTCGTCATCATCGCGTCGGCGGCCGCATCACCGCAGATGCCGGCCAGCCGGTCGCGGACCCGCTTCACCCGCGCCGTGACGTCGTCGGCCGACGTGCCGAGGATCGCGTTGACATTGGCCGAGCGGACGATGGCGTTGAAGTCGGTGCCCACCTCACGGCAGTGCTCGGCAAGCACCTGCGACTTGTGCGCGAACCCGTCCGGCTCAGAGGTGAAGTTGGTGTATTGCGCATACTTCGCCGCGATCTTGAGCGTGACCTTCTCGCCACCGCCGGCGATCCATAGCGGAATCCCGTTCTCCTGCAATGGCTTCGGCGCGACGATCGCCCCGTCGACCTGATACTGCTTGCCGGCGAAGCTCACCTTCCCGTCGCGCCAGGCGTCCCGCATGATCTGCACGCCCTCGTCGAGTCGGGCCAACCGCACGCCGGCGGAGGGAAAGCCGTACCCATACGCCCGCCATTCGTGCTCGTACCAGCCACCGCCGATGCCCATCTGCACGCGGCCGCCGGAGATGATGTCGGTGGTGGCCGCCACCTTGGCCAGGTAGACGGGGTTGCGATAGCTCATCGCCGTGCACATCTGGCCGAGCTTGATCCGGGATGTGGTCGCCGCGTAGGCCGCCATCAGGGTCCACGCCTCGTGGGTGGCCTCGTCGGTCGGGATCGGCACGGTATGGAAATGGTCGTAGACCCAGAGCGAGTCCCATGAACCCGCATCGGCATGATCGGCCAGATCACGCATTACCTGCCAGTGCTTTTCGGTGGGGATGCCGGCGAGATCCAGTCGCCAGCCCTGCGGGATGAACAGTCCGAAGCGCATGGCCCGACTCTACGGACGAGCGCGCCACCCGACCAGAGCGCCGTCGCCGGCAACCGAGAGGCACAGTCGTGTCCGTGACGGTGATATTCGACCGGCGCAGCTATCCCGGTCCGGCCGGAGGAGTTAAGACCCCTGGACGGCAATCGGCCCCTCCCATACGGGAGGGGCCAATGCTCCCCCTTGCCTCCTCATTCCCCTGGCGTAATGCCCATCACACCGCAAAAACTAGCTGAGAGCAAGCTGAGACGAGGTAATTCAGCAAAAAATCTTGATCGCGCAGGCAAATGAATGACGAACACTCGTTCGGCTATCCACTTTGGACATACCGCCAGATCAGGCGCCCACTATCGAAACCGTGTTCGCGGCAAATGGTGCGTCAAGTGTCGAATAGGGCAATTCGCTCAGCAACTGAGGTCACGACTCGGCATACGCATGAACGCACAAGAGTTTGCTCATGCTGACTGCTGCGACATTTATCCCAGGTCACACGCATCCGAAAGTTTAGGTAGCGGATTTGCGATTTTGCAGCGCGCCGCCGGCGGCGGGAATCGTCCGCCGCGCCGGGTGTCGGCCCACTTTCGTGCGTGCTGGCAATGCCCCAGATCGGGCCTCGCCTACTCCGCGCCGCCGGCGTACATCGCGGCTATGTCAAGAAGCGAAACTTTGAGCGATTGGTTACGCGGAAGTTCGGCGACGACGACCACCTCGACGGGCACATGGTGCTTGGGCAACGCATCACGGACCCGGGCTACGAGGTCGGCCGGGTCGGGTGCCGGGGCCCCGGGAACCGTCTCCACCACCGCGAACGGCACCTCACCGAGCCGGGGATCGGGCACGCCGACGACGGCGGCGTCGCGCACCGACGGGTGGCCCACCAGGACTCGGCGAACGGTCTCCGGCAGGACCTTGAATCCGCCGCGGTTGATCGCCCCGTCGGCGCGGCCGTGCAACGTGATGAATCCGTCGGCATCGATGGAGGCGAGGTCGTTGGTACGGATCCAGTCCGGACTGATGGATGCGATCTTGGCTTCGAGCACACCCTGCTCGCCGGTCGGCACCTCGCTGTCGCCGTTCGGGTCGATGATGCGGACCTCGGTGTTGGGCATCACCCGTCCCGAGCTTGCACGCTTGGCGGCACCGAACTCCCGATAGAGATCGGGGGTCCAGGTGCACACCGAGCCGGCGAATTCGGTTGCGCCATAAGCCAACAGGACGGGAACGCCGTACCTGCGCTCGAACGCGTCACGAGTTTCGGGGTCCAGCGGCCCCGCTGCGCTGATCACGTATTCGAGCGAGCCGAGGTCGTCGCCGGGCAGGTCGGCGTCCAGGAGCATGCGTACCGCGGCCGGCTGCAGACCACATCGCCGGATGCCGTAGGTCTTCACCACCCGCACCCAGTCGGCGACGCTGAACTTCTCCAGAAGAGCGATCCGCTTGCCGAGGTAGGCGCCGGTGATCAGCTGGCACACCCCGCCTATCCCGCCGAGTGGCCAGTACATCAGCTCGGGTGGCTCATCGGCGGAGGCGCCGGTGATCGCCACGCTGGACACGGTGTGTTCCAGCACGGAGGCCGGGATCCGGTGCCGCTTGGGTGGCCCGGTCGTGCCACTGGTGAGGACCTGCAGACCGGTCGAGCCGTCTCGGCCGGAGGAGGTCAGGCGCGACGACACCCGGTCGATTCCAGCCACGAGCTCCACGGTGGGCGGTGTCAGTGACACCGCGATACCGGCGGTGCCGGCGCGCCGGGCGGCGGCGATCACCGGCTCGGTCCAGTCCTCCCGGTCGGCGACGACCGCGGCCGGCTCCAGCTGTTCGATGTCCCGCCCGATCGCCTCGGCCGACTGGAACGAATAGATCATCGGCACCCACCGGCCGCCGCCGAGCAATCCGATCACGGCCGCCGCATGGGGTGGACGGTTGCGGGCCACCACCGCCACGGTCGCGCCGTCGGCGACGCCGGCCAGCCGCAGTGCATCGTTGATGGCACGGGCATAAGCGGCGATCTCGTCACCGGTGTACCAGCGGCCGTTGAACTCGATGCACGGCGCGTCGCCGTAGCCGGCCAGGCTGGTGGCCAGCCTGCTGCTGATCGTTGCGGCGCTCTCGCTCACGCGCCTCACGCTAACGGTCGCCGGCCGAGCAGACGCAAACGTCCCCGAAACACCGGGGTTTCGGGGACGTTCGCGTCTGGTCGCGACCTTCGGCTACAGCAGCGAAGCCGGCGGGTTGAACCGCTCGCCGTACTTCTCCGCCAGTTCCTTGGCGCGCGCCACGAACCCGGCCTTACCGCCGTGCGGGTAGCCGACGATCAGCTGCGCCGCGCCACCGGTCCACGGCGGGAAGCCGATGCCCATGATGGAGCCGATGTTGGCGTCGGCGGTCGTGGTGATCACGCCCTCGTCGAAGCACTTCTGGGTTTCCAGTGCCTCGGCGAACAGCATCCGGTCGATCATGTCCTGCAGCGGCGGCTGCGAGGTGCCGGAGTTGAACGTCTCCCGGAGCCCGGGCCACAGCTGGGTACGCTTGCCGTCGACGTACTCGTAGAAGCCGGCGCCCTTGAGCCGAGACGGGCGACCGATCTCGATCATCTTCTCGACGACCGCCTCGGCCGGGTGCGGCTCGTAGGTGCCACCCGCGTCCTCGATGCCCTTGCGGCTGGCGACGGCGATCTTGTGCATCAGCTCCAGGTTGAGCTCGTCGGACAGCTGCAGCGGCGCGGCCGGGTAGCCGGCCTGGGTGCCGGCGTGCTCGATCGACGCCGGCTCGACGCCCTCGCCCAACATGGCCAGCGCCTCGTTGACGAAGGTGCCGATGACGCGGCTGGTGTAGAAGCCGCGGCTGTCGTTGACCACGATCGGGGTCTTGCCGATGGCCAGGGTGTAGTCGAACACCCGAGCCAGCGCCTCGTCAGAAGTCTTCTCGCCCTTGATGATTTCCACCAGCGGCATCTTGTCGACCGGCGAGAAGAAGTGGATGCCGATGAAGTCGTCCTGGCGCTTGACACCGGTCGCCAGTTCGGTGATGGGCAGCGTCGAGGTGTTCGAGCCCAGCAGCGCGTTGGGCTCGACGATGTCCTCGATCTCCTGGAACACCTTGTGCTTGAGCTCGACCGATTCGAACACGGCCTCGATCACGAAGTCGACACCCTTGAAGTCGGCGGCATCCGCCGTCGGGGTGATCCGGGCCAGCAGCGCGTCGGACTTCTCCTTGGAGGTCTTGCCGCGCTCGAGCGCCTTGGCCTCGATCTTCTCGGAGTAGGCCTTGCCCTTCTGGGCGGCCTCGATGCTGACGTCCTTGAGGACCACATCGAAACCGGCCTTGGCCGAGACGTAGGCGATGCCGGCGCCCATCATGCCGGCGCCCAGAACACCGATCTTGGTGATCGGGGTCTTGCCAATGCCCTCGGGCCGCGAGCCACCGGCGTTGATGGCCTGCAGGTCGAAGAAGAACGCCTGGATCATGTTCTTGGCGATCGGGCCGGTGACCAGCTCGGTGAAGTAGCGGCTCTCGATGCGGGTCGCGGTCTCGAAGTCCACCTGCGCACCCTCGACAGCCGCGGCCAAGATGTTGCGCGGGGCGGGCATCGGTGCACCCTTGAGCTGCTTGCGCAGCAGCGACGGGAACGACGGCAGGATCGCCGCCAGCGCCGGGCTGCTCGGGGTACCGCCAGGCATCTTGTAGCCCTTGGCATCCCACGGCTGGGTGTGCGCGTCGGGGTTGGCCTTGATCCACGCCTTGGCGGCGGGGATCAGTTCCTCGACGCTGCCGACCAGCTCGTCGACCAGGCCGTTCTCCTTGGCAGCGGCCGGCTTGAACCGGGTGCCCTGGCTGAGCACGTTGACGAAGGCGTTCTGGATGCCCAGCATCCGCACCGTCCGGGCCACGCCGCCGCCACCGGGCAGCAAGCCGAGGGTGACCTCGGGCAGGCCGATCTGCACACCCTTGACATCGGCGACGATCCGGTGATGGGTGGCCAGCGCGATCTCCAGGCCGCCACCGAGGGCGGCGCCGTTGATGGCCGCGACCACCGGCACACCCAGAGTCTCCAGCGCACGCAGGTCGCGCTTGATGTCCTCGACCTCGTCGAAGATCTCACCGGCGTTCTCCGGGCCGGCGTTGATCATGCTCTTGAGGTCACCGCCGGCGAAGAAGGTCTTCTTGCCGCTGGTGATCACCACACCGGTGATCGAATCCTTCTCCGCGACAAGCCGTTCGACGGCCTTGTGCATGGACTCTTTGTAATGCTCGTTCATCACGTTGGCCGACCCGGTCGGGTCGTCCAACGTCAGCGTGACGATGCCGTCGGCATCCTTGTCCCACGCAATTGTGTTCTCTGCCATAAGTTTTCCTTACACTCGCTCGATGATGGTGGCGACACCCATGCCGCCGCCGATGCACAACGTGATCAGCGCGCGCTTGGCGCCGCGGCGCTCCAGCTCGTCGACCATGGTTCCGGTGATCATGGCGCCGGTGGCACCCAGCGGGTGGCCCATCGCGATGGCGCCGCCGTTGACGTTGAGCTTCTCGTTGGGGATGTTGAGGTCCTTCTGGAACTTCAGCACCACCGAGGCGAACGCCTCGTTGAGCTCGAACAGGTCGATGTCGTCCACGGTCAGGCCCGCGCGGGCCAGGACCTTCTCGGTGGCCGGAGTGGGGCCGGTGAGCATGATCGTCGCGTCGGCGCCGGTCGTCGCGGTGGCGACCACGCGAGCACGCGGGGTCAGGCCCTGGGACTTGCCCGCACTCTCGGAGCCGATCAGCACGAGGGCGGCGCCGTCGACGATGCCCGAGCTGTTGCCGCCGGTGTGGACGTGGTTGATCTTCTCGATCCAGTGATACTTCTGCAGCGCCACATCGTCGAAGCCGGCCATGGCGGCCAGGCCCTCGAACGCGGACTTCAGCTTGCCGAGGCTTTCCACCGTGGTGCCCGGACGCATGTGCTCGTCATGGTCGAGGATCACCAGCCCGTTCTGGTCGCGGACCGGGACCACCGACTTGGCGAAGTAGCCACCCGACCAGGCCGCCGCAGCGCGCTCCTGGGACTGCGCGGCGTAGGCGTCGACGTCCTCGCGGGAGAAGCCCTCGATCGTGGCGATCAGGTCGGCGCCGATGCCCTGGGGGGCGATGTAGTTGTCGAAGGTGAACGGGACGTCGGTGAACATCGCGCCGCCGTCGGAACCCATCGGAACGCGGCTCATCGACTCGACGCCACCGGCGAGCACCAGGTCGTCCCAGCCGGAGCGCACCTTCTGTGCGGCGGTGTTGACGGCCTCCAGGCCCGAGGCGCAGAACCGGTTGAGCTGCACGCCACCGACGGTGTCGGGCATGCCGGCGGCCAGCACGGCGGTGCGGGCGATGTCGCCGCCCTGGTCACCGACCGGCGAGACGCAGCCGAGGATGACGTCGCTGATCAGGCTCTCGTCGAGGTCGGGGAAACGCGTGCGCAGTTCCTCGATCAGCCCGACCACGAGGTTCAGCGGCTTGACTTCGGTGAGCGAGCCGCCGCGCTGCTTACCGCGCGGGGTTCGGATGGCCTCGTAGATGAAGGCTTCTTCGGACATGTGTGTTTTCTCCAGGTCCTGTTCGGAATTGGGCGTGACGATCGTTGACAGTCGTCCTCTGCCCGCGAAGCCTACCAAGGCCGCCCAACCGGATGGTTGGGCAGTCGCTCAGGTCAGGCCGCCGCGGTGACGATGATCGCGTCGTTCGAGGTGTCCCAGGCCTTCATGAAGGCCGGTACGGCGATCGTGGTGTTCGCCTCGTCGGCGGCGGGATCGTTGAGGTGCACGACGTTCTTGTTCGGGTCGACCCCGGTGACGACGACGAAGTGGTCCGCGGCAGTCCGCTGGTCGCTGGAGTCCTCGACGATGGCGTAGTTGACGAAAGCGATGACCTTGCGGCCTGCGCCGAGGTACTGCTCGAGCGCGTTCAGGCCGGTCGCCTCGGGTCCCGACGTATCGCTGTTCACCGCCGTGATGCCGTAGTGCTTGAACAGGGTCGGCAGGTCGCCGACGGAGATCCCGCCGGTGTTGGGTTTGTAGATCATGGTCCCGGGGTTCATCTCCGACGGTGTTTGTTCCGCGACCATCAGGATCTGCGCCTCGGTCGGCCGCTCCCCGGTCAGCTGGCCGACGATATCGGCCACCGACATGGCTCCGCAGTTGTCCTCCAGGGATTGCGCCGCCCAATACGGCGCGGCCGCGGCCGGGTCACCATAGACACCGGGTTGGGAACCCGACGGATCCGCATGCGCGAGACCGGGGCCAAGCACGATCGCCAACGCGGCGACGATCGCGACCGCACCCGAACGGACCAGTGACCTCATCCGCCGATCGTAATTGCCGAAACCGCAGATAATCGGTCTCCGACTAAGCTCCGCGGGTATGACGGGTCCCCACGTCGCCGGCCGTCCGGCTCCGGTCGAGCGGCTGCAGCCCTACGCGGTGACGATCTTCGCCGAGATGTCGGCACTGGCCGCGCGGATCGGCGCGGTGAACCTCGGCCAGGGCTTCCCGGACGAGGACGGCCCGGCCGGAATGCTGGCGGCCGCGCAGAAGGCGATCGCCGAGGGCGTCAATCAATATCCGCCCGGACTGGGCACCGCCCCGTTGCGCGAGGCGATCGCCGCCCAGCGCAAGCGGCAGTACGACGTCGAGTACGACCCGGAGACCGAGGTGCTGGTCACCGTCGGCGCCACCGAGGCGATCGCGGCGGCCATCCTCGGCCTGGTCGAGCCGGGCTCGGATGTGCTGTTGATCGAGCCGTTCTACGACTCCTACTCCCCCGTCATCGCGATGGCCGGCAGCCGGCGGGTGCCGGTGCCGCTGGTGCCCGACGGCCGCGGCTTCGCCCTCGACGTCGACGCCCTGCGCGCAGCGGTGACGCCGAAGACCCGCGCGCTGATCGTGAACTCGCCACACAACCCCACCGGCATGGTGCTCGCTGACCGCGATCTGCGGGCGCTGGCCGCACTCGCTGTCGACGCCGACCTGCTGGTGATCACCGATGAGGTCTACGAGCACCTGGTGTTCGACGACAAGCGGCACCTGCCGCTGGCGGCCTACCCGGGGATGGCCGAGCGCACGCTGACGATCTCCAGTGCCGCCAAGATGTTCAACTGCACCGGCTGGAAGATCGGCTGGGTGTGTGGCAAGCCGGATCTGATTGCCGGGGTGCGGGCGGCCAAGCAGTACTTGAGCTACGTCGGTGGTGCCCCGTTCCAGCCCGCAGTGGCCTATGCGCTGAACTTCGAAGAGGCCTGGGTGAGCGCCCTGCGAGATTCGTTGCAGGCCAAGCGGAATCGACTGTCGACGGCGTTGACTGAATTGGGCTTCGGGGTGCACGACAGCGCGGGCACCTACTTCCTGTGCGCCGACCCGCGGCCGCTGGGATATTCCGACAGCACCCAGTTCTGCGCCGAGTTACCGACCAAGGCCGGGGTGGCGGCAATCCCGATGTCGGCGTTCTGCGACCCGCACTCTCCCCATATCGGTGAGTGGAATCACTTGGTGCGCTTCGCTTTCTGCAAACGCGACGAGACCCTCGACGAGGCGATCCGCCGGCTCGGCGCGCTAGAGGGCGGCCGCGACCTCCCATAGCGACTATTCGCGTTGAAGCGAACCCTTGCCGCTCAGGACGAAGCCACGCAGGCCTTCGGTCGCGGCGATCAGCACCGCTTTCTTCGCGCGCTTGACCAGGAAATGCGGCAACGGCGTAGACGGTTCCAGGGTGAGATCGAACCGGACTCGGGTCGCGTCCCCCTCGGGGCGCAGGGTGTACTCGCCGTGCTGGGCATGCTGCTGCGCGGTCCGGTCGGCGTCCCACACCACCCAGTCCCGTCCCCAGTGGTATTCGAGGATTTCGTGGTCGATGATCCCGAGCACTTTGACGGTGACCTTGACCCGCCGCGGCCGTCCGTCGGGATAGCGATCCACGACATGGACATGCTTGTGGACCGACGACCACGTCGGCGCCGCCTCGATATCGGCGATGGCATCGAGGATGGCCTCCGGCGGGGCGTCGATCACGATCTCGCGCGATGCCCGTACCGCCACAATCAGCAAACTTAGTTACTCCACGGGCCCGCTGTGTCGGCTTTCGCTCAGTTGGTGTCTCACCAGTCGATGTCCGCCAGCGATGTGGTGGTTTGCGGCGGCGGCCCCACGGGCCTGGCGACAGTGCGGGAGAACCGCGGCGCCGGCGCTGCCTGCTCGGTGCCACCGACGTTAATAACGGTGCGGCGCGCCAGAAGATGCTCGTTGGACGCGGCCTCGGTCCAGCTCAGCACCGGCGTGACGCAGGCGTCGGTCCCCGCGAAGATCGCGGTCCACTCCGCACGGGTCTTACCGGCGAAGGTCGTCGCGAAGAGCTCCCGCATCTCGGGGTAGCGGTCCCGCTCGAATTGGCCGGGCACCTGCTCCGCTGGCAACCCGAGCCCGGCCAGCAATTGGGCGAAGAATTGGGGCTCGATCGACCCGACCGCCATGTACCCGCCGTCGGAGGTGGAGTAGGTGCGGTAGAACGGCGCGCCCCCGTCGAGCAGGAAGGACTCGCGCTCGTCTGCCAGTGAGCCAGTCGCCTTCATCGTCCACATCATCTGCGCCAGCACACTGACCCCGTCGACCATCGCCGCGTCAATCACCTGGCCCCGGCCGGACTTCTCCCGTTCGTAGAGGGCAGCGACGATACCGAGCAGCACCAGCATCGAGCCGCCGCCGAAGTCGGCGACGAGGTTCAGTGGTGCCACCGGCGGGCGGTCGCGGTAGCCGATCGCGCTCAGCGCGCCGGTCTGCGAGAGGTAGTTGATGTCGTGGCCCGCGGTCGACGCCAGCGGGCCGTCCTGACCCCAGCCGGTGATGCGGGCGAAGATCAACCGGGGGTTGACCGCTGCGCAGTCGTCGGGCCCGATGCCGAGGCGCTCACAGGTGCCGGGCCGAAAGCAGTCCAACAGAACATCGGCTTTCGCCGCCAGGTCGAGCAAGACGCCGGGCTGCGACTTCACGTCCAGGTCCACCACCCGCTTGCCGCGGTGCAGGAGGTCGACGTTCTCGGCGGGCATCGTCAGCCCGCCGGCCGGTCTGCGCACCCGCACCACATCGGCGCCGAGATCGGCCAAGATCATGCCGGCGTGCGGGCCCGGGCCGATCCCGCCGAGTTCGATCACCCTCACCCCGGCCAGGGGTCCGGTATTCGTCACGCCTGAAAGGTAGCTCAGCCGTTCTTCTTGGACCGCAGAACCTGCTTGCGCAGCCCGTCGGTCGCAGTCTCCATCAGACCCTTGGCGCCCCGTTTGATCACGAAGCCGGGCAGCGGAACCATCGGGTCGACGGTCAGCTCGAACCGCACCCTGGTCGACTCGCCCTCAGGGATCAGTGTGTACCGACCCTCTTGTGCGCGTTGCTGTTTGGAGCTGGCCAGAGTCCAGCTGACCCCGTCGGGATGAACGGCGTAATCCAGTACCTGCTCGTCGTTGATGCCGACGACCTTGACCGTCTGGCGCGACTTGCTCGGGTGACCGTCGGAATCGCGCTCGAGCACCTCGACCTTCTGGTGCGCCTGCGACCACTCCGGCAGCGACTCGAGGTCGAACAGCACGGCGAGGATCTCCTCGGGCGTCGCCTCGATGGTGACCTCGCGGGTTTCGGTGACAGCCATGACCCACAATTGCCCGCGAGAGCGATTTCGAAACTATCCCTTGCTGACCTTCAACACCTGCTTGCGCAGGCCGTCCGTGGCGGTCTCCATCGCACCCTTGATGGTGCGCTTGACCACGAAGCCGGGCAGCGGCACGGCGAGGTCGATCGACAGGTCGAAGCGCAGCTTGGTCTTGTCGCCGTCGGGCGTCAGCGTGTACTTGGCGTCCTGCGAACGCAATTGGCCGGCCTTGACCAGCGTCCAGCTCACCTCGTTGTCGGCCCAGGTGTACTCGACGATCTGCTCGTCGGTCAGACCCGCCGCCTTGATCTTCATCTTCACCTTGTGCGGCCTGCCGTCGTCGTAGGCCTCCAGCACCTCTGCGCTCTGGTACTGCGGCGACCAGGTGGGTGTTGATTCGACGTCGGCGATGACATCGAGGATCGCTTCGGGACTGGCCTCGATCACGACTTCACGGGAATCTTTGACTGCCATGGCGTGACCATAGTTGGTGCGGGCGATTTCCACGTGGGTTCTCCCGTGAGGGCCAACTGTTTTCGAGTCCACGTCCCCTAAGCTCACAACATGGCTGAAGCGGTAGATCCGTCGGTTCCACCGAGCGGCGCCGGATGTGTGGAATGCGATGCCGCCGGCGGCTGGTGGGTACACCTGCGGCGCTGCGCCGCCTGCGGGCACATCGGCTGTTGCGATGATTCGCTGATGCGGCACGCCGCCGCGCACTGGCGGACGAGCGGGCATCCGATCATCAGGTCGTTCGAGCCGGGCGAGGACTGGTTCTGGGACTACCAGACCAACGAGTACTACGACGGTCCGGACCTAGCCCCTCCGGACAGCCGGCCGTCCGAGGAAACCACCCCGGGTCCGCGCGGCCGGGTGCCGAGCGATTGGGTGGAGATCCTGCGCAACCGCGCCGATTGAGTCAGCGCATCGACCCCGCCGCGGGGCCGCACGCACACGGTCGCATAGAGGTCGTCGCGGGAGGCCAGCGCCTCGTCGTCGACGATGACGCGTTTCTTGCGCAGCACCGAACGGCCACACGCGACGAACGGCACCGGCGTCGCGCCGCGGTCCGCGGACACCTGCACCGAGTCGGCGAATCGGGTGCCGAGCTCGCCCGCCTCGAAGTGCACCGTGTAGCGGATGGTGAAAAGCCAAGTGCCGTCAGGACGTAATTCACCGCTGACGATCAGAGAGTCGTCGCCGATCCTCGCCATGCCTTAGATAGTGCTCCGCCGGCGCGGCGGATGTGCGGACCCACGCCGAGCGTTATGCCAATCCGGCGGCGGCCATTTCTTTTTCAAATTCCACGGTCATCAGCTCGGCGAATTTCATGACGGCCTTGAGCGGCCGCAGCATCACGGTGAACTCGTCGATGAGCCCGTCTTCGCGGACGTGCAGGAAGTCGCAGCCGTTGATCTCGAGGTCGCCGACCTTGGCGACGAACACCAGCGCGTGGTCGGCCTGGCCTTCGCCGCCGATCTCCTTCACATAGGTGAGGTCGGCGAACACTCTCGATACCGCCCGCAGGATGACACCGATCTGGTCGCGGCCCTGGTAGGGCTTGTGCGCGATCGGACTGCGGAAGACCACGCCCTCGGCGCAGAGAGCGGGCAGGGCATCGAAATCACCGGCTTCGACGGCGGCGCGGAACGCATGCATGTGGTCAGCATGCCACGGGTACACCAGCGGGAATGACGGCGACGAAGAACCTGCTCGGCGAAGACGCGGCCGGCGCGCCGCAGGGCGAGAGCACGAAGACGGTGGCCATCGCGTTCGGCACCAACCTGGTCGTCGCGGTGGCCAAGACGCTGGCGGGCGTGCTGTCCGGGTCCGCGTCGATGGCGGCCGAGGCCGCGCACTCCTGGGCGGACACCGGCAACCAGGCGTTTCTGATGATCGCCAATCGCCGCGCTGGTCGTGCCGCGGACCGCGAGCGGCCGCTCGGCTACGGGCGGGAGGCGTACGTGTGGTCCCTGCTGGCGGCCGTCGGACTGTTCGTGGTCGGCGGGACGGTGTCGGTGTGGCGCGGGGTCAACGAACTACTCGGCGACCGGCCTGCCGACGAGCACTACCTGGTGGCCTATGTGGTGCTGGGGATCGCGCTGGTGATGGAGGGCATCTCGTGGACCCAGGCGGTGCGACAACTGCGCACCGATGCCCATGCGATGGACCGTGAAGTGCTCGAGTACGCGATGCAGACGTCCGATCCCACGGTGCGCGCGGTGTTCGCCGAGGACACCGCCGCGCTGATCGGCATCGTGCTCGCCGGTGCCGGCATCGGCCTGCATCAGCTGACCGGGGTGGCGGCCTGGGATGCGGTCGGCTCGATTCTGGTGGGGCTGCTGCTCGGCGTGGTGGCGGTGCTGCTCATCGACCGCAATCGCCGGTTTCTGACCGGAGAGCCGGGGACACCGCAGCTGCGCGACGCCGTGGTCGCGCGGATCGAAGCGCTCGACGATGTGGCGTCGGTGCGCTTTGTGCGGCTCGAATTCGTCGGTCCGCGACAGCTTTTCGTGGTGGCGAGTGTGGACCTCGTGGGAGATCAGATCGAGTCGCGGATCGCGCACACTCTGCGCGAGCTGGAACGCAAGCTTGAGGCCAACCCGCACATAGTCGACGCTGTCCTGACGATCGCCGAGCCGGCCGACCTGGACGACACCGTCACTCGTCGATGATGCCCGTGCGCAACGACTCCAGCGCGGTGCGGCACAGCCGGCCCAATTCGGCCAGAGACGTGTCTTCGCCGATCATCCAGAGTTCCATCGCACCGAAGACCGCCGCGGCGATGCAGCGTGCCGTCACGATCACACGCAGGCGCTCGTCGGGTGTGGTGGCCGGCGCGCTCTGCGAAAGCTGATCGACGATGGCGTCGGCGAATTCGGCCTCCACCTGCCGGGTGTGGCGCACGATTCGGCCGGCGTCGAGTTCCCTGGCCCGCAGCGCGGCGATCTGCGCGACGGCTTCGGGGTCATAGGGCGAGGCGTCGATGGCCGATTGCACCGATTCGATGATCGACTCCCCGGGCGAGCGGGCCTGCAAGGCGGCCCGGAACCACTCCAGGCCGACGTCGTAGTCGGCGAACAGCAGGTCGTGCTTGGACGTGAAGTGCCGATAGAAGGTGCGTAGTGATACCCCGGCGTCGTCGGCGATCTGCTCAGCGGAGGTGTCCTCGACACCCTGGGCCAGAAAACGCACGAGCGCCGCGCGCCGCAAGGCGTCGCGCGTGCGCTCGCTGCGCGCTGTCTGAGCAGGGCGAACCACGGAGGTAACCTACCTCAAAAAGAATTGTCAAAATTGACAAAACGATTACTCGACTTCACTACAGTTACGAAGCCATGACGCTCCTCGTTCATGCAGTGCTGGCCGTCCTCGTCATCGCATGGATCATCGGATCCAATTCGGCGGTGTTCCGCCGGCCGGCCAATGGTCCCGCGGTCAGTGCGCTCGAGATCCTGTACTACCTGGTCGGCATCGCTTCGGTGGCGCTGGGCTGGTACTTCAACATCCAGTTCGTGCATCAGTACGCCGACGGTTCCGGCAATGTGTTCACCGGCGCGGGCAGCTGGTGGCAATTCATCACCCTGGGCTACGACAACCCGGCAGCGGCATCAGCCAGCCAGGACTACACGATCGGCAACGTGATCCTGCTGCCGTTGTTCACGATCATCGACGGGTACCGGCGCGGTATTCGTCGGCCGTGGCTGTTCTTCGTGTCGAGCCTGTTCACCAGTTTCGCGTTCGCGTGGGCGTTCTACCTGGCCACTGTGGAACGCCAGCGGCTGCACGAGAAGTCAGCTCAGGCGGTCGGCGCCAGCGTCGGGTAGTCGACGTAGCCCGCCGGGCCCGGCGAGTAGAACGTCGCGACGTCGGGCTCGGTCAGCTCGGCACCGGTGCGAAGCCGTTCGATGAGGTCAGGGTTGGCCAAGTAGGCGCGGCCGACAGCAGCCGCACTGATGGCACCCCAGTCGGCGAGGTTCTCCAGTTCGCAGAAGCTGGTGTCGACTTCGCGGCCGGTGTTCAGCACGAACGGTCCGGACCACAGTGCCCGCACGATCCCGAATTCGGGAGCGTCCGGGTTGATCAGGACGTGCAGGTACGCGAGCCCCAGCGGCGAAATGCGTTCCAGCAGAGCCTCATAGGCCGAGACGGTGTCGACCTCGTTGACGTCACCGGCACCGTTTCCTGGCGAGATCCGGAGACCGACCCGGTCGGCCCCGATCTCGGCGGCGACGGCCTCGACGACCTCCGCGGTCAGCCGTGCACGGTTCTCCGCGGTGCCGCCGTACCGGTCGGTGCGGGTGTTGGTGGCGTCGCCCAGGAATTGGTGCAGCAGATAGCCGTTGGCGGAATGGATTTCGACGCCGTCAAGCCCGGCATCGACGGCACGGCGCGCGGCGGCGCGGAATTGCGCGACCACTCCGGCGATTTCGTCGATGTGCAATGCCCGCGGCACCGGTAGCGGCTTCTTGCCGCCCGGCGTGTGTGCCGCCATCTTGGCCGCTATCGCCGAGGGCGCCACCGACTCGGCACCGTTGATGTCCGGGTGGGCCATCCGGCCGACATGCCAGATCTGCATGAACATCAACCCGCCCTGCGCGTGCACGGCCGAGGCCACCTCGGCCCACTTCTCCTGGTGGCTGTCGGTGTAGATGCCGGGGGTGTTGACGTAGGCGCCGTTGCCCACCCGGGAGATGGCGGTGGCTTCGCTGATGATCAGCCCGGCCGACGCCCGCTGCGCGTAGTACTCGACCTGCAGGTCGCTCGGCGTGCCGTCCGACTCGGCGCGCGACCGGGTGAGCGGCGCCATGAACAGGCGATTCCGCGCGGTGTTCGCCCCGATGGTGATCGGCTGGAGCAAGGCTGCATCGTCAGTCAGGGTGAACGTCATGCTTGCCTACAAGTGCCGCGAGTGCCGATTCATTCCCCCGCCTCACGGGTCGTCATCATCCGGCAGGAAACGCTCAGGGTGGTGGTAGTCGTTGATGCCGCCGATCAGCGGTACGTCCGGTGGTGGGGTCCATTGGGTGTGGCCGCCCGGGAGTTGGTGGGTGGTCCATCCGTCATTCTCCACCAACAGGTTGTCGCATTTGCAGGCCAGCGTGAGGTCGTCGATGTCGGTGGCGCCGCCGTGTTTCCAGTCTTTGGTGGCGTGGTGGACCTGGCTGTTGTAGCCGTTGACGGTGCAGCCGGGTGCGGTGCAGCCACGGTATTTAGACAGCAACATGATTCGCTGGTCCGCGGACGCCAAGCGTTTGGAACGGCCGAGCCATAGCGACTGCCCGGTCACCCCGTCGAACACTGCCAGATAGTGGTTGGCGGGGGTGGCCATCCGGATCAGGTCCGTGATCGGGATCAGGGTTCCGCCGGCGGTGACGGCGTGCCCGGCACCGGCCTGCAAGTCCTGCAGTGTCGTCGACACGATCACGGTGACCGGAAGGCCGTTGTGCCGGCCAAGTTTGGGATCTCCCAGTCGGCCGCGAACCAGATCCGCCAACGCGTCGTGTTGACGCTGCGAGTGGCTGCGTAGATCGGGTTCGTCACCGTCGGGCTTGGGTGCGGCGAATTTCGCCAGCCACGCATCCAGCATCGACCGCAGCTCTGGATCAGCCACCAACTTCCCGACACTCATCCCGTCGGCGCGTTGACCACCACACCACACGAAGCCCCGCTTGCGGGCTCGGTCTTCCTCGGAGTACTTGCCGTCGGGGTTGAGGTGGGTGGCGAGGCGGTCGGCGATCTTCTCCAGCTGATCGGGCCGCATCGTCTGCGCGTGTTGGGCGAGCGTACGTTCGGCCTTCTCGATCTCCACCGGCCCGACGTGATCGGGCAGATCGCGAAAGAACTTCTGAATCACCCGCACATGCTCACCATCGAGAAGGCCGGCATTCCAGGCCTCACCGGTCGCCGGCAACAACGGTGCCAGCGGTTGCCCGGTCAGCGCGGTACGCGGCGTCAACTGTTCGGCATCACGGACCCGACGCTTCGCGGCGGCCCGGCTGATCCGCAGCACATCGGCTAACACGACCGAAATCGGCGGGCAGCCCTCGTAGCGCTCCAGGCGCGCAATCTGATTGTGCGAGAGGGCGACCTGGCGGCGAATCGCACTTTCTAGCCGCTCAATGGCCGCGAAGCGTTCCGGCGCAGGCAGTTCCTCGATATCAGCGGCACCTAACATCTCGACCGCGGCGTCGAGCGCGTCCAGAGCCACTTCGATCGAACGCATATTCGAAAGACTACGCGTGCCCACCGACAGAAACCGGCGCCAAAGCCACGCTGTGCACGAAGTCAGATCTGGGGATAAATAATGGCACCCCAAGGGAACTCAGCGAGAACGGACCTCGTCGAGAAATGCTCGAACGGTGGCTTCCGACGCGGACGGCGGCAACCCGATCATCACCCGATCGATGATCCCGTCGCAGCGTTCCCTCAATGCCGCAGCCAGACCTTTCAGCGGCGCGACAACGGCGAACGTCGACAGCATCTCGTCGTCGATCAAGGTGGCCATCGTGTCCCACTGACCGTCCAGCGACAGGCGGTGCAACTCGGTCTGCAGATCGCCCCAGCCGTGCAACTCCAGCACCTTCCGGTAGGCGGGCGTCGAGGCGTAGAAGGCGATCTGCTTGCGTGAACCCGCTGCCGCAGCGGCCATCTCGACCTCATCCGCACCGGTCACCACGAATACCGGTGCCATCACCTGGAACTCACCGCGCGAGCGACCCGACGTGGCCATCCCCCGCTGCAGCGCCGGAATGGTCACCTCGTCGAAATACCGCTTGGTGGTGAACGCGTGCGCGATCAAACCGTCGGCCACCTCACCGCACATCTGCGTCATCAATTCACCGACGGCGGCGATCATCACCTTCGGCGACCCGTACGGATGCTGTTCGGGGACGAACATCGGCGTCATGAGCCGGTGGGTGTAGAACTCGCCGTCGAAGCTCAGCTTGGTGCCGTCGCGCCAGCTAGCCCAAATCTCTTGCAGCGCAGTGACGAACTCGCCCATGCGTCGCACGGGATGACTCCACGGCATGCCGAACCGCTTTTCGATGTGCGGTTTGATCTGTGTTCCCAATCCGAGCAGGAGCCGGCCGCGGGAGTAGTCCTGCAGATCCCACCCGATGTTGGCCACGGTCATCGGATTGCGGGCGAAGGCCACCGCGATCGACGTCCCCAATTCGATCTGCGTGGTGTGCTCGGCCGCCAGCGTCAGGGGAAGGAACGGGTCGTGGTTGATCTCGGCCGTCCAGCACCCGTCGTAACCGAGCCGCTCGACCTCACGGGCCCCGTCGGCGACCTCGGCGAGCCGGCTGATGACGCCGCGGTCGACTTTGAGACCGCCGACCTCGCCCATGTCGGCAGACGCTACAGTAAGCAATTCAGTATGGTCAACGCCGCCACGGTAAGGACACGTCGATGAGCAATGCGCAGGATTGGCAGGACACGCTCCACGACCTGAGTCGACGCCGTCAGCATGCGCATTCCATGGGCGGTGAGGAGCGCCTGGCCAAGCACCACGGCAAGGGAAAGCTCGACGCCCGGGCGCGAATCGATCACCTCCTCGACCCCGGCACCTTCCAAGAGTTCGGCACCCTCGTCGGTGGCGAGATCGCGGCAGACGGTTTGGTGGCGGGTGCGGGTCGCATCGACGGAACGCCCGTGATGGTGGGCGCGGAGGACTTCACCACGCTGGCCGGCAGCATCGGTCCTGGCGGGAACGCCAAGCGCTATCGGCTCGCCGAGCTCGCGCTGCGCAACAAGATTCCGTTGGTGATGTTGTTGGAAGGGGCCGGTTTCCGGGCCGCAGGCGGCGAACACTACGGGCGCACCCCGACCGATCTGATCGCGCAGGCGCGATGCTCAGGCAAGGTTCCGACCATCTCCGCTGTGCTTGGTCCATCGGCGGGCCACGGCGCACTCGTGGCTCCGGTCTGTGACTTCTCGATCATGAGCGACCAGGGTGCGATCTTCACCGCAGGCCCTCCGGTCGTCAAAGAGGCCACCGGTGAGGACATTTCGAAAGAGGAGCTTGGCGGGCCGACGGTCGCGTTGCCCAGCGGTGTCATCCACAATGTCGCCGACAGCGACGAAGCAGTACTCGACGACATCCGAAGCTACCTGTCCTACTTCCCGTCCAGTGCCTGGTCGTATCCCCCGACCCGGTTGTACGACGAGGAGGCCGGCCTTCGCCCCACTCCCGAACTGCTCGACATCATCTCTCGTGACAACCGCAACATCTACGACATGCGCACCGTCCTCGACGTCGTCTTCGACGAGCCGGACTGGTTCGAGATACAGCCGAAGTTCGGCCAGGCGATCATCTGCGCGCTGGCGCACCTCGGGGGCTATCCGGTTGCGGTCGTTGCCAATCAGCCGACCGAGCTGGCCGGGTCAATCGACTCCGACGCCGCCGACAAGGCAGCGCACTTCATCATGGTCGCCGACTCGTTCCACCTGCCGATCGCGTTCCTGGCCGACAACCCCGGCATGCTGCCGGGTAGCCAGTCCGAGCGCAACGGCGTTTTACGAAGCGGGGCACGGATGTTCGCCGCGCAGACTGCGGCGACGACGTTGAAGCTGCATGTCACCCTGCGCAAGGCGTTCGGGTTCGGTTCGATGGTGATGTCGTTGCTGGGCTTCGACAATCAGGTGGCGACGTTCGCCTACCCAGGAGCGACGATGGGGGCGATGAGCGCGGCCGCGCTGAGCCGCGCCTCACATGCCGATGAGGACGTCACCGAGATTCTGAAGAGCATGGAACTCGAGGCTTCCTACCGTTCGGCGGGAAGCCTCGGCTTCGATGAACTGATCTCGCCTGAGGAGACGCGGAACGCGCTGATCCTGGCGCTGCAGCGCGCCATCTTCAGCCGCCAGGAAATCGCCCAGCCGGTCAGCCGGACGGTCATCACGCCCTAGGCGCGCTCAGAAGGTGAAGGCCTGCGGTGGCCCGGCCAACGCGGCCTTGGCCCGTAGCCCGATCGCGTCGACGATCTCGATATCGCCTGCCTCCAGCCCGTCGAGGGCCAGCTCGACGAGTGCGGCCGGTTCGGTGACCGCGCCCTCGGGGAACTCGATCCCGGCACTGCTGGCGAAGTCGAACAGCGTCTCGGCGCCGATCAGCCCGGGCATGAGGCCGACGACTTGCGTTCCCTGCCCTGCCAATTCGACGCGTACACCGTTGGTGAGCCCCCACTCGGCCGACTTGGCTGCAGCGTAGGCGGTGTTGCCGTCCACCGTGAGCCACGCGGCTGCCGACAGCACGTTCACGATGGCACCGCCGCCGTTGCGTGCGAGAACGGGCGCGAACGCCCGGATGACGTTCAACGTGCCGAAGTAGTTGGACTCCATCACCCGCCGGATCGCCTCCAGTTCGCCGGTCACCAGGTTGCCGCCCGCGGAGTCGGCGGCGTTGTTGATCAGGACGTCGACGTCACTCGCAAGCCCGGCGGCAGCGCGGGCCGAGTCCGGGTCGGTGATGTCCAGGCGCAGCACCTCGGTCCCCGGGATGTCGACGAGCTCGGGCCTGCGTGCAGTGGCGTACACCTTGGCTCCGCGGTGCAGGAGTTCGGTCGCGAAGTGAACTCCGATACCGCGATTGGAGCCGGTGACCAATGCCGTGGCACCTGCCAATTTCATTTGTCCTCCATGGTATTCCGGGATGTCGCGAAACATGACCAACCGGTCATGTTGACTTCAGTTACTGTAAGCACAAGATGACCGCATGGTCAACTTGGTATCGTGCGAGTGTGACCGCATCCGCTCGCGCCCTGCGTGCCGACGCCGCGCGCAACCGCGAATCGCTACTGGCCGCGGCCGAGGAGGTGTTCGCCGAGCGCGGCGTGGAGGCCTCGGTCGCCGACATCGCCCGCCGCGCGGGGGTGGCCAAAGGCACGGTGTTTCGGCACTTCGCCTCCAAAGATGACTTGATCGCGTCCCTGGTCTGCGAGCACCTGGTCACTCTCACCGACGCTGTGCACCGGTTGTCGGATGCCGGTGATCCCGGTGCGGCCCTGCTGGAATTCCTTACCATCGCTGCCGACCAGCGACGCCAGCACGATCTGACTTACCTGCAGACGTACAGCGCGAGCGACGCCAGGGTGATAGCGATCCGCGATGAGGTACACGCCGGCGTCGAAACGCTTGTCGCCAATGCGCGAGCGGCCGGCGCGATCCGCCCCGACGTCACCGGCACCGATGTCTTCCTGTTGATGTGTGCACCGGTGCACGTGATGGACGGCCTCTCCGATCCGCCGCCCGACTTGTGGCGGCGCTACCTGGCGATCATCTTCGACGGGTTGCGCCCGGAGGGCGCTACCGCGCTACCGCTGCCTGCGCCTGAATTATCTTGAGGCGGAACGCCTTCGGCTACTGCACCGTCTGCCGGTAGGCCGCGACCACCGGCTCCAACTCGTCCGGTGTGGCACCGTGCATGATGACCGCGTCGGCGCCGTAGTCGAACTCCTTGCGGATGCGGTCCACACACTGTTGCGCCGACCCGGTGGCAGACGGTTCCAGCCACTCATCGGGAATCAACGTCGCGATGTGCTCGATCTGCTCGGCGGTGGCCTTGTGGTCGATCCCGCCGCCCACCGACTGCACCACCGAGTCCGCGCGGAAGCGTTCCAGCACAGCGGGATCCCAGTTATTCGTGGTAACCATCAGCTCGCCGTAGCCCTGCAGGTAGGTGGCCAACCGCGCGACGGTCTTCTTGAGCCGCAGCTCCTCGGGCAGGTGATCGCCGACGGTGGCGAAGCACGACCACACCCGCACGCTGGCCGGATCACGACCGGCCTGCTCGGCGGCGTCCTTGACGGTCTTGACGCAACGCGTCAACGTCTCGGGAGTGAAGTAGGTGTGCAGGATGACGTCATCGAACTCCCGGCCGCCGAGCTTCAGTGTCTCCGGGCCGAACGCCACCAGGGCCAGCCGGATGTCCTCGTTGAAGTCCGGATCCAGGAAGAGAACCGGGTACTTCCCCAACGGACCGTCGTGGTTGAAGATCAGCTCGCCGTGCCACAGCCGGCGCATCACCTGGGCGAAGTCTTCCATCTGCGCGGTGGTCACCGGAGGAATGCCGAAGGCACCGTAGAGCGCCGCTATGCCGCGGCCGATGCCGAGCGTGAAGCGCCCACCCGAGAGCCGGTGCATGGTGGTCGCCCACGAGCCGGTGATCAGCGGGTGGCGGGTGTTGTGATTGGTTGCGGCCGTGGCGATCTGCATCCGGCTGGTCACCGCGCACGCCGCACCTACCAGCGAGGAGGCCTCCTTGACATTCCAGCGTTCGGAGATGAAGGCGGTGCCGAGGCCCAGCTCCTCACCGCGGCGGGCCTCGTCCATCAGGGTCGCCGGTCCCTCACCGCCGGCTCCCGCCAGCAGGTAGTAACCGAGCTCGTCGAGCACACGTTCAGAAGTCATGCCCAAACTCCTTGTTTGTAACCGCAATTCCACACTTCGGTGATCCGGCCGTCGACGACGCGGAAGATCTCCATACTGCCCACATCGACCCGCGTACCGCCTTTGAGCGTCATCGGTGACTGGTAAACGATCGCGACGTGCTCGCCGTCGTCGCCGGCCACCACCAGGTTCAGGTCGAAGCGGATCTCGTCGAACATCTCCAAATGGTCGACGACGCGCTGGACCGCCTCGGCATGGCTGAGCACGACGGCGTCGCCGACCTCGTGCCGAATCACGCTGTCACCCAGTAGTTCCTCGGCAAGCGCGATATCACGATCGTTCCAGACCACCAGGTTGTACAGCTCGACGACCTCGCGTGCGGTGCGGCTCATCCGAACACCTCCAGCGCATCGATGTCGGCGATCGTCGCCACCGCCCGGTCGGTCAGTGTCAGGCAGAGGTCGCGTGAGCGTTGCGGCAACGCATCCCAGCCGAGCAACGTGATGACGGGCAGCACGATCAGGAATCCGGTCGCCAATCGGTAGTGCCGCCACGCTTCGTCGAACGAGTAGCCGATGTCGCCCAGGTCCTGAAGGTAGCCGCGTAACAGCGTCTCGTCCTGGCCGCGCCGGATCTCCGTTGGCAATCCCTGGCTGACCAGGTAGGCGATGTCGGTCGCACCCGCACCGACACAGGCGAACTGGAAGTCCACCACCTTCATCCGGTCGCCCGAGAAGAACATGTTGTCGGCGCGGATGTCGCCGTGCAGCAGCATCGACCGCTCGGTCAAACCGTCGAGGGCTGTCGCGGCGTGCTCAGTGAACCGCTCCGCGAAACGGGCAACCGACTGGGGCACCGGCGCCGCCGAGTGCGTTCGGTAGATCTCCCAGCCGGGCCCGAAGGCAGGCACCAGTAGATCCCGGACGGCGGGCATGTCGAAACTCGGAAATGCCTGCAGCGCAGAATTATTGGACGGCTCGATCGACCATGCGTGCAATCCGGCCAACTGCTGGATGCACAGCCGTGCCCGCTCGATCGACAACCCCGCCAGGTGGTCGGCGTTCTCCCACTCCCGCAAATCTTCCATCACCAGTACGAAATCGGCGGAATCGTCGGCCATCCGCGCCGCGTAGACGTGCGGCGTACCCAGCGGTGCCCGGCCCGCGATATCGCGATAGAAGGCCAGCTCCCGCCGGTAGCCGCCGAGCAGCTCCATCGCGCCCCGGGCCTCCGACTGCGCGGCCAGCTTGGCGATCACCGTCTGTGGAACGCCCTCGCCGGTGAGGTGCAGCCGATACAGCAGCGACGAGAATCCGCTGTCCTGCGCGATCTGTTCGGCGACGACGTCGGTCACGGTCGCGTGCAATGCCTCGGTGAGCCATGCCGGGTCGACGGCATCGATGCCTGACGGCACCCGTGCCGTCGCTGAAGTCACCCTCGCAAGATAGTTGCGAGGTGTTTAATATGCAAGGGTGCCCTCCCCCGCACGCGGTTTGACGCAGCCCGAACGAGTCGAGACGTCTCGGCGCCGCCTGATGGAAGCCGCCGCCGAGCTGATCGTCGAGAAAGGCTGGGAGGCAACCACTGCCGCCGAGATCGGGCGCCGAGCCGGATACAGCCGCACGATGGTGCACGCCCGCTTCGGCGGCAAGGAGGCGATCCTCGAGGACTTCCTGCAGGAGTACGTCAGCCGGCTCAACCCGGACCTCGTGCCGTACCCGACCGGCATGGACCAGGTGCTCGCCCACATCGACCGGATCCGCGACCTGTACGCCCATGACCGGGATGTGTTGCGCGCGATGTTCGTCTCCACCTTCGAGGCGATGAAGACCACCTCACCACTTCGCGATCGCGTCCAGGAACAGCTGGCCGGAGGCGTCGCCAACGTGTCCGACGGACTGCGGAACGGACAGCGGGACAAGTCGGTTCGGCTCGACATCGAGCTGGACCGGGCGGTCAGCGATATCACCGCCGCATTCTTCGGCCTCGCCTTCCAGTGGGTCGCGCTGCCGTCCGGGTTCGACCTGGATGCCGAGCTGGTGCACGCGCGGGACCGGATCGTCCGGGACTACGGCGCCTGAGTCAACGTACGCAGGAACTGCTCGGTCTGCGCCTGCACGGCGCCCGAGAACAGATGGCCGACGTGGCCGCCGTCGTGCCAGTGCAGCTGCCCGCCCCAGCGTTCGTGCAAGGCCAGCGCGGACTGCCGGTAGGCCATCTGGTCGTGCCACGCCCCGACGATCAGCCGCCGGTCCGGGGGCGGTAACGGGTCGAGCGCGAGCGGATCGATGACCGAGGTCAGGTCGGACACGATGTCGGATGCCATTGCGGCCCCGACGATATCGGCCGCCGAACCCCACCGGTGCAGATGCCGGGCGATCATCCCGTTCAGTCCGAGGATCGGCGTGTAGAGCGCGACGGCGCGGACCCGGTCGTCCAGCCCCGCGACCAGGGCAGCGACCGCACTCCCCAGCGACAACCCGGAGACGGCGATCGTGGTCGAGTCGGGCTCGATCCACTCGATCACCGCACGCACCTCCGAGACCGCCCGGACCATTCCCGCGACGTTCGCGACCGGGTCGGTGCCGGGATACGCCGGCCAGCGGTCGCGCCGCGGCCCATGTCCGGGCTGGACGGGCAGCGCGACATTGAAGCCCAGCTCCCGGTGGATGCGCCCGACCCTGGCGACCAGGATGTCCGACATGCCGCCCTGCCCCGCGCCGTGCACCCACACCAGCCAGGGCCGTGGTCCGTCGTTGTGGCGGAACAGCACGACCTCGGCGCCGGCCGGGCCGTCGTGACCTTCGGCGGCCAGCGCCGAGACAAGTTGCGGGTCGTGGTCGTAGCTCATCCGCTCATAGGACAGCACTCCGGCGCTGACCGGCCGAATGTTCCTGACCTCCAACGGCTCCGGAGCACGATGCACTCCGGCCACCCCGAGCGCGGCCAGCTCGGCCGCCACCCCGGCATAGACCTCGACCGGGCGGTCCAGGCGCGGCGGTGACGACATCAGGGTCATTCCGGTGACCACCAGCTCGTCAAGTGCGACCTCGGCGACCTGCCGTACACCGCGCCCGGACAGCGGGCTCCAGTCCTGCGAGCGGTGCAATGCGGCCAGCGACCGCGGCAGCACGCCGCCCAGCTGGGTTGCCAGCCGGTGTGCGCTGCTCAGCCCCATCCCGCTCACGCCAGCAGGAAGCCGACGTAGCCCGCGCCGGCGATCTCGTCGCAGCGGCGCCGGTACTCCGGAATGCCTGCCGTGTAGCCCATGTACATCCGTTTCTTACCGGGAACGTTGGCGCCGTTGTACCACGAATTGCAGCTCGGGTGGACCAGAACCGTCGCCGCCACAAGGGATGTGGTGTGCTCGATCCACTCGTGCTGCGCCTCCCGCGTCGCCTCGATGGTCCGGTGACCGTTGGCCCTCAGGTAGGAGATGCAGTCGCCGATCCATTCGACGTGCTGTTCGAGCGCGGTGACGAAGTTCGTCGCCGCCGACGGGCTGCCCGGCCCCTGGACGGTGAACAGGTTGGGGAACCCGGCGACCGCCAGACCGAGGTAGGACACCGGACCCTGATCGGCCCAGACGTCCCGCAAGAGCACCCCATCCCGGCCGCGCACATCGATGCGGGTGAGCGCACCGGTCATCGCGTCGAATCCGGTGGCATAGACAATGACGTCGAGGTCGTAGTGCCCGGCCGCCGTGTCGATACCCTCCGGGGTGATCGTGCGGATCGGATTTTTGCGCAGGTCCACCAGCGTGACGTTGTCGCGGTTGTAGGTCTGGTAGTACCCCTGGTCGATGATCGGCCGTTTGCAGCCGAACGGGTGGCTGGGCACCAGCGCCGCGGCGGTCTCGGCATCGTCGACGATCCGGGCGATCGCCTCGCCGTACAACGCGGTGGCCATCCGGTTGGCCTCGATATCGAAGAAGATGTCGCCCCAGTTGAGCGCGCCCATCACGCCGCGCTCGTCGACGGCGCGCAACTGCTCCTCGCGGGTGGCCGTCTTGATCGGCGGGCTGACGAGCATGTCGATCAGCACCGAGAACGCCGAGAGTCGTGCCGCACCGACCGGGTGCTGGCGCTGCGCTTGCCGGATCTCGCCGTAGTTCGCCTTCATCTCGTCGAGTTCACCGGCCTCGAACTCCCGCACCTCCCACGGCAGCGTGAAAGCCGGTGAACGCTGAAAGACGAAGAGCTGCTGCACCTCCCGTGCGATCACCGGAATCATCTGCACCGCGGTCGAGCCGGTTCCGATGACGCCGACCCGCTTACCGGACAGGTCGAAGCCGCCCGCTGGCCACCGGCTGGTGAACAGCGAGTCCCCGGCGAAGGTGCCCATGCCGGGGATGTCGGGTTCCAGCGGGACCGACAGGATGCCCGAGGCGGCGACCACAAAAGGCGCCACGAACGTCTCGCCGTCGGCAGACTGCAGCGTCCACCTCGCGCTGCTGTCGTCGAACGTCATCGCGGTCACGTCGGTGTCGAGCCGGATGTCGCGGCGCAGGTCAAGACGGTCGGCGACGAAGTTGAGGTACGCCTCGATCTCCGGCTGGGCCGGCATGGTCTCGGTCCACACCCACTCCTGCTGAATCTCCTCGGAGAAACTGTAGGAGTACTCGATGCTCTCGATGTCACACCGCGCACCGGGATAGCGGTTGAACAACCATGTCCCGCCGATCTTTTCGGCCTTCTCCAGCACCTGCGCCCGGAGCCCGAGTTGTCGTAACCGGTGCAGCATGTAGAGACCGGAGAAGCCGGCTCCGATCACGAGCACATCTGCATTGTCCATCGTCCGACCCTTCGCCGCACCGCACAGCGGATGCTACTGTAATGATTACAGTATTGGAACCGGCCTGATCGCGGTTCCCCGAAACCCTCAGGTGGGCGATGCGGTACAACCTGGAGTATCCGAGTGAGCTACCCACCGCGCCCGATGATTTCCTCTCCCCCGAGGTGATCCGAGATGTCGTGTCGAAGGCCGAAACGGCAGGCTTCGCCGCGATCGCGCTGTCCGAACATCCGGCACCGTCGCTGAAATGGCGCCGCAACGGCGGGCACAACACGTTGGACCCCCTCGCGGCGCTGAGCTTCATGGCCGGGGTGACCAGCCGGATCAAACTGATGACCAACCTGTTCGTGCTGCCGTTCCGCAACCCGTATCTGTCCGCCAAGGCGCTCGGCAGCCTGGACATCCTCTCCGCAGGCCGGTTGATCGCCGGCGTGGGCGCGGGGTACCTGCGCTCGGAGTTCGCCGCGCTCGGTGTCGACGTCGACGACCGGGCCGCGCTCCTCGACGAAGCGCTCGCCGCACTGCGGTCCATCTGGACCGATCCCGAAACGCCGGTCAGTGGGCGGGGATTCACGGCAACCGGTCCGATGTGGTTGCAGCCACCGGTGCAACGGCCGCATCCACCGATCTGGATCGGCGGCAACACGGCGGCCGCGGCACGCCGCGTCGTCGAGCACGGCAGCGGCTGGATGCCGCTCATCGCGCCCGCCAGCATGGCGTCGGCGATCGGCACGGCTGCGCTGGAGGACGCCGCGGCGTTCGGTGCCAGGCTCGGGCGGCTGCGTCAGGCCATGGCCGATGCCGGCCGGGATCCGGAGGTGCTTGACGTGCAAGTCATCTGCCCCTGGATCGACCTGGACGACGACTCGTCGCTGCGGCAAGCGGAGGACACCCTGGGTGAACTCGCCGGGTACGGCGCGAACTGGGCTGTCGCCCGCGTCGAGGCCCCCACCCCGGCGGCGGCGCTCGACTACATCGACGCGTTCGGCGAGCTGGTCATCGCAGCCGATCTGGTGAGTACACCGTTTCGAGGAGGTTCCGCGTGAAGGTTCCATTCACCTGGAAGGTCACCGGCTGGTTCATGATCGGCTGGTCGGCGGAGTATGCCGTCGGTGACGTCCGGCCGCTGCGCTACTTCGGCGAAGACCTGGTGATCTATCGCGACCAATCCGGCGAACTGCACGTGCTGGAGGGGCACTGCACGCACCTCGGCGCGCACATCGGGCATGGCGGCACCGTCGTCGGCGACTGCGTCGAGTGCCCGTTCCACGGCTGGCGCTGGGGTCCCGACGGCGCGAACACGTACATCCCCTACCAGCCGGATCGGCCCAACAAGGGGCTGCGCCTTCGGGCTTACCCGGTCGAGGAGCAGCACGGCTGCATCTTCCTGTGGCACCACCCGGGCGGTGAGCCGCCCCGGTGGGACCTGCCCGACATGTTCACCAAGTTCCCGCAATTCACCGCCGCCCCTGACGAGTACTACCGCCCGTACCCGGAGTTCTCCCGCTTCGCCGGGAACGAGCCGGTGCACCCGCAGATCGTGGCCGAAAATGGCCCTGACAGTTCGCATTTCCACTACGTGCACCACGCGACGGTCACGCCGGTCTGTCTGGAGTGGGAGGCAGTCGACGAAGAGTGGCGGTTCGTCACCGGCTGGCCCGATGCGCGCAGCGATGACCCGAACGCCATGGCCTTGCGTATCCACAGCCACTTCTCCGGGCTGGGTTTCGCCATCAGCGCGTTCGAGGGCTCGTCGAACCACCGGCTGATCTTCGCCTGCACACCCGTAGACGACGAGGTATCCAATATGTTCTATTCGATCTGGTGGCCGCGAAAAGCCGGTGACACCAGTGACATTCCGCCCGACGATGTTCGCGCACGGGTGGAGAAGCAGTACCTGGGCACGGTGTGGGACGACCTCGAGATCTGGCGCTATCAAAAGTACGTCGAACACCCGGCGCTGGCCAAGGTCGATGCGAAACCCTATATGGCGATGCGCAAGTGGGCTCAGCAGTTCTACGACATTTCGACGGCGGCGCCGGTATGAGGGCCGAACTCGTCGACCCCGGCCACACCGTCATCGTCACCCAGGAGTTGCAGGGTGCGGTCGTCGGGCCCGATGCCGGATTGGCGGCGTTGGCCCGCGAGGCGGAGCGTGAGGCGCTACCCAACATCGCCCGCTTGTTGCCCGCGGCACGGGCAGCCGGGGTGACGGTGGTGCACTGCCTGGTACAGCGACGGCCCGACGGACTCGGCTCCAATCACAACGCCAAGCTGTTCGCGATCGGCGCTCGAGGAGTAAACATCGCTCCGGGAAGCCCCGGCGCCACGTTGCTTCCGCAATTCGGTCCGGAGCCAACCGATCTCGTACTGAGCCGCTGGCATGGTCTGGGCCCGATGGGCGGTACCGATCTCGACGCGATCCTGCGTAATCTCGGTGCGACCACCGTCGTCGCCGTCGGGGTGTCACTGAACGTGGCGATCCCCAATCTGGTGATGGACGCCGTCAACGCCGGCTATCGCGTGGTACTGCCGCGCGATGCGGTGGCCGGGATACCCACCGAGTACGGCACCGCGATCGTCGACAACACCCTGGCCTTGCTGGCCACCATCACCACCACCGACGAACTCATCGCGGCCTGGGAGACGTAATGGACACCGACACCGCCGTGCCGCAATTGCCCGCCGACTATCTTCGCGATCCGTATCCGTTCTTCGCCGAGATGCGCCGCGGCCCAGGGATATTCCGCGGCACGGTGATGGATTACTCGAAGACTCCGGAGTCGCTGCGTCCGAAACAGGAGTATGCCGCGGTGTCCTTCGACGCGGTGAACAAGGTGCTGCGCGACGGGCGGGTGTTCAACTCCACCATCTACGACTCCACCATCGGGCTGTTCATCGGGCCGTCGTTGCTGGCGATGGAAGGCAAGGTCCACTGGGATCACCGCAATCTGGTCTCCGCGGCATTCAAGTCGAAGTCGTTGGCGCGCTGGGAGCCTGAGGTGGTGCGCCCCATCGTCAACGGCTTGATCGATGAGTTCATTCGCGACGGGCATGCCGACCTGGTGAAGGCGTTCACCTTCGAGTTCCCCACCCGCGTCATCACCCGGCTGCTGGGTCTACCCGAAGAGGACCTGCCCACCTTCCGGCGCCGGGCAGTCCAGCTGATCAGCTATGCGGTCGACTACCGGAAAGCATTCGAGGCCTCGGCCGCGCTCAAGGCCTATTTCCTGGAGCAGATCGACAAACGCCGGTCGAAGCCGACAGACGACATCATCGGCGATCTGGTGAGGGCGGACATCAACGGGGAGAAGCTGACCGACGAGGCGATCTACTCGTTCCTGCGGCTGCTTCTCCCGGCTGGCCTGGAAACCACCTACCGGTCCTCGGGCAACCTGCTCTACCTGCTGCTCACCCATCCCGAACAGTTCGCGGCGGTGCAGGCCAACCGGGAACTGCTGGCGCCGGCCATCGAGGAGGGCCTGCGTTACGAGACTCCACTGACCACCGTGCAGCGGTTCGCCACCGGGGACAGCGAGCTGGAAGGTGTTGCGATACCCGCCGGTTCGGTGATCGACGTGTGCATGGGCTCAGCCAACCGCGATGCGAACCGCTGGCCGGACCCCGAGGAATTCGATATCTTCCGCAAACACACCCCGCACATCACGTTCGCGGCGGGCGAGCACACCTGTATGGGTCTGCACCTGGCCCGGATGGAGACCCGCGTCGCGCTGGAGTCTTTACTGGATCGGCTGGGCGACATCACGCTGATCACCGACGACGATCCGCACATCCACGGCCAGCCGTTCCGGTCACCTACCGCGCTGCCGGTGACCTTCGACGTCGTCGGGTGACCTCATCCCTTCCTCCTATGACTGGCGTGGAGCGCGGAACGCGAGGGTCTTGGTTTCCAGGTACTGGCCGAACCCCTCGATGCCGCACTGACGTCCGACGCCGCTGTTCTTGTAACCCCCGAACGGGGCGTCGGCACCGTAGAACATTCCTCCGTTGACACCGATCGAGCCGGTACGGATCCGGCGCGCGACGGCGGTTCCGCGTTCGACGGACCCCGACAGCACCGCGCCGGCCAACCCGTAGGCGCTGTCGTTGGCGATGCGGATCGCCTCTTCGTCGTCGCGGAACGGCAGCACCACGAGGACGGGCCCGAAGATCTCCTGCTGAGCGATCGCGGACCGGGGGTCGGCATCGATGATCACCGTGGGTGCGACGAAATGCCCGCCGGCGAGATGGTCCGGCAGACCGTCGACACCGCCTCCGCCGACAACGATTTCGGCACCGTCACGACGAGCCTGGTCGCATGCGTCGAGCACCCGCTGCTTCTGTTTGGCGCTGACGAGGGGGCCGACGAACGTGCTCGGCAGCGCCGGGTCGCCCACCGGCACCGACTGGAACGCCGCGGTGATCGCGGCGAGCGCCTCGGGGTAGAGCGATTCATGGATCACCAGGCGCGTGGTGAGCGCGCAGGCCTGCCCGGCATGCACGCATACCCCGACCGCGCCGGGGATGATGTGCGCCGGGTTGGCGTCGTCGAGCACGATCAGCGCCGACTTACCGCCGAGTTCCAGGAATGTGCGCTTCATGGTGTCGGCGCCGTCACGCATCAATTGCTTGCCGACAGCGGTGGATCCGGTGAACGACACCATGTCCACCCGCGGATCGGTGGCCAGCAGTCCGGCGACCTCGTTGTCCGGGGTGGGCACCACGGCCAGGACACCGGGCGGGATGTCAGTCTGCTCGGCGACCAGCCGGCCGATGCGGGTGGCATTCCACGGGGTGTTGGGATCGGGCTTGAGGACCACGGTGTTGCCGGTGGCCAGCGCGGGGCCGAGCTTGTTGAGGATGACCTCGATCGGGTAGTTCGACGGGGTGATCGCCGCGACCACGCCCACCGGCTCCTTGACGACGGTGCGGACGTTGCGATCACCGAAGAGGCCGCCGCCGTCCAGCGTTCGCTCCCAGTCGAATTCGTCGATGAGCCGGGACGGGTAGCGCAGCGAGTCGGTCAGCGGCCATTCCAATTGAGCGTCACCGGTCGACATCACCGGGCAGCCGACCTCCGCGACCAGCTCCTCGCGTAGGTCTTCCTTCTCAGACTCCAGCGCGGCCTGCAGCTGCGCCAGGCACCGCGTGCGCAGCGCGCGGTTGGTGGACCAGTCGGTGTCGTCGAATGCCCGCCTGGCCGCGTCGATGGCGCGGTCCATGTCGGCGGCCCCGGCGGCGGCGGTCACCCCCAACACCCGGCCGGTCGCCGGACTGACGTTGTCGAACTCGGCGCCGTCGGCGGCCGCAGCGAGCTTCCCGTCGATGAGCATCCGGCTCTCGGCGCGCTTTGCCGCCCGCACGCCCAGCTCGACGCTCGCACCCTGCTCGCCCACCGACGCACCACCTTAGTTTCTCGGACGGTCAACGGTAAAGGTTACAGTAACAAGGCGCAGCGGTGTTGGGCCGATTCCTCGACCCGTAGCGTCCAGGGTGTGAGAATGTGGTTACCACCGCTGGGCGAAAGGGATTGATCTTGATCAAGGTGATGGACGGCATCCGGGTACTGGAGGTCGCGCAGTTCACGTTCGTTCCGGCGGCCGGGGCCATCCTGGCCGATTGGGGCGCCGACGTCATCAAGGTCGAGCACCCGGTCCGCGGCGACACTCAGCGCGGCTTCATCAACATGGGCGGCTTTCAACTCGACCCGAACCGGCACCCGCTGATCGAGCATCCCAACCGTGGCAAACGCAGCGTCGGCATCGATGTCTCCACACCCGACGGCCAGGAGGTGCTGTACGAGATCGCGAAGACGGCCGACGTCTTTTTGACCAACTACATGCCGCAGGCCCGGCAGAAGAACAAGTTCGACGTCGAGCACATCCGTGCGGTGAACCCGAACATCATCTACGCCCGCGGCAGCGCCTACGGCGACAAGGGACCCGAGCGCCTGGTCGGCGGATTCGACGGGACCGCGTTCTGGACGCGCAGCGGCGTCGGCCATGCGCTCACCCCGGAGGAACTCGGAGGCGCACTGCCGCAAGGCATTCCGGCCTTCGGCGACTCGATCGGCGGGATGAACATCGCCGGCGGCATCTCCGCGGCGCTGTTCCATCGAGAGCGGACGGGCGAGGCGGTGGAGATCGACGTGTCGCTGCTGAGCACCGCATGGTGGGCGGCCGGCGCCAGTGTCACCCAGGGCATGGAGACCGGGGAGACCATGCGGTCGCTGATGCCGGGCTCGACGACATCGGTCAACCCGTTCATGGCCAACTACCTGACCTCCGACGGCGGCACGATCAACCTCTGCATCGTCAGCCCGACCGGCTACATCCGCGACACCTGGGAACATCTCGGCTTGCCCGAACTCGCCGACGACCCCCGGTTCGCCGACGTGATGCCGCTGATCCAGAACGCCGAAGAGGGTGTCCGACTGATCACCGACGCGATCGCCGCCAAACCGTTCGAGTACTGGCGCCGGCACCTCAAGACGATGAAAGGCCAGTGGGCGCCCTTCCAGAGTCTGGTCGATCTGGCCTCCGACGAGCAGGCGATCGCCAACGACATGATCGTCGAGGTTGAGGCCGCTGACGGCGGGGCGCCGTTCAAGGTGGTTCGCGGGCCGGTGCAGTTCAATCACGAACCGGTGGAGACCACCCGCGCACCGCAGGCCAGCGAGCACACCGAGATCGTGCTGATGGAGATCGGCATCGACTGGGACCGCATCGAGGCGCTCAAGGAGTCGGGCGCGATCGCCTAACCGGAGACCCGCTCGACGCGGACCGGGACGCCGGTCAGCCAGGCCATCCCGGACAGCGCCTCCACGTCTTCGGGTGCGCTGGACGTCAGCCGGTTGACGTTGGACCCGCCTGCGCGATTGGCCAGTTTCCACGTCCCGGTGCCGGTGTGCCCCCACCCGTGCGGGACCGCGATCACGCCGGCCATCAAGTCCTTGGTCGTCATCACCTCGACGGTGATCTCGCCATACGGCGACGACACCCGCACCACATCGCCGTCAGAGATACCCGATTCGGCTGCGTCGTCGACCCCGATCAGCGCCCGGTGCCCTCGCTCGCCCCGCATCAGCAGCGGCGAATTGTGCATCCACGAGTTCTCCGAACGCGGCTCGCGCATACCGATCATCCGCAACGGATAGCCCTCGGGATGACCTGTGTTGCCGAGCTTCTCGACCTCAGCGGCGATACCGGGGTGCTTCAGCCGGACCCGGCGGGACAGATACGCCACCGAATTGCGCAGCACGCCGGTGCGGATATGCGGTGCCACCACCACGCCGTGCGGATGCTCCTCGGTCAACCGGCGATGCGTCAGGCCGCCGCGACGCAGTCCGAACAGGTCACCGCCCTGTGACATCCGGATCAGGGCGTCGATCATCATCCGCGGCTGGAGGTTCACCCCGAAGCGGCCCAATGTATTTCGCGCAGCGGCGAACACCGTGAAGACCGGCCTGCCGGGCGCCAGCCGGGCCATCAGATCGGCGATGATGTCCCATTCCGAGCGGGCCTGTCCCGCGGGGGCGACCACAGCCTCGGTGGCCTGCCGAAACGGCGTGGCCTGGAAGGCCTGGAACGTGTACGGGAAATCGTCGCGCTCGTACATCGTGGTCACCGGCAGGATGTAGTCGCACCTGCCGGTCGTCTCGGTGACGTAGAAGTCAAGGGCCACAGACAGTTCCAGGGAATCGAAGGCTTCTTCGAGTTCGCCGCCGTTGGGCACCGACAGGACGGGGTTGCCCGCCGAGACGAACATCGCCCTGATCTGCCGGGCGCCCGGCGTCATGATCTCCTTGGCCATCAGCGCGGCCGGTTCCATCGCGACGGCGATGGGGATCCCGCCGATCCGCGACCGGTTGCGGTACGAGCGGCGCATCGCAAGCCCCATCATCGTGGCCTGCCAGCGGCCCCCGACGGTCTCCATCGAGCTGAACACCGATCCGCCGGGTGCATCGAGGTTTCCCGCAACGAGATTCACCGCATCGATCAGGTAGGTGGTCAGTGTGCCGTACCGGCCCACGCACGTACCGAGCCTGCCGTAGACGGCCGCCCGCGGCTCGCGCACCAGATCCCGGGCGAGCGACCGGACACTGTCGGCATCGATACCGGTGCTCGCCGCGGTCAACTCCGGGGTGAACGGCGCGCACAGCGATTGCAGCCAGTCCAGGCCGTCGGCCTGTGCGTTCACCCGTGCGGTGTCGACGAGGCGCTCGGCGAACATCACCTGCAGAAGCGACAGCAGCAGGAAGGAATCGGCGTCGGGCACGATGGGCAGCCACTCGAAGGCCGCCGCCGTCTCGGTGCGGCGCGGGTCGACGACGACGACGCGCCCGCCCCGCTTGACGATGTCGTGCATGCGGTCCTTGATCCGCGGTGCCGTCAGGAAGCTGCCATGGGAGACAACGGGATTGGCGCCCATCATGACCAGCAGGTCGGTTCGCGTCAGATCGGGGATCGGCACCGACGTCGGGGCCCCGTACAGCATCTGGCTGGCGATCAACCTGCTGTTGGTGTCCTGCGACGACGCCGTGAAGTAGTGGCCGCCGCGGCCGAGGCCCTTGATGAAGCCCAACGCCGCGAAGGTGTGCGCGTAGCTGAAAGCACCGGGGTTGCCCATGTACCAGCCGACCGCGCCCGCCCCTCGGGCGCTCAGGATCTGCGTCAGCCGGGCGGCGATATCGGAGAGCGCCTCGTCCCAGCTCACCGGCTCGTAGCCATCCGGGCCTTTGCGAAGCGGCGTGGTGACCCGGTCCGGATCGTTCTGCACCTCGGTGAACGCGATGCCCTTCTGGCAGGCGAAACCGGCCGAGAGCGGATGGTCCTTGTCCGGGCGCAGTGCCGTCAGCCGGCCGTCCTCGACGGTGGCCACCATGCCGCACAGCGGTTCGCAGATGCGGCAGAACGTGGTCTTGTGCTCGATCGTGGAAGCCACGTAGGACACGATACTGTAAGTGTTACAGTTCCTGCGCGTCTCCGCGGATCCCGAGAGGAAGACCATCGATGAACGATGTCGCCATCATCGGCGTCGGCCTGCACCCGTTCGGCCGGTTCGAGGGTAAATCCGCAATGCAGATGGGCGTCGACGCGATCTTCGCCGCCGTCGCGGACGCGGGCATCGAATGGAAGGACGTCCAGTTCGCCACCGGCGGCAGCTGGACGGTCGCCAACCCCGATGCGATCGTCGGCATGGTCGGACTGACCGGGATCCCGTTCACCAACGTCTTCAACGCCTGCGCGACGGCGGCCAGCGCCGCCAAGGCGTGTGCCGACGGGATCCGGCTGGGCGACTACGACATCGGTATCGCGATCGGTCTGGACAAGCATCCGCGCGGCGCCTTCACCGAGGACCCGGCCCTGGTCGGGATGCCGCGCTGGTACGCCGAGAACGGCCAGTACCTCACCACGCAGTTCTTCGGCATGAAAGCCAACCGCTACCTCCACGACCACGGCATCTCGGAGGAGACATTGGCTCGGGTGGCCAACAAGAACTTCCGCAATGGTGTGCTGAACCCGAATGCCTTCCGGCGCAAGGAGATTTCGATCGAGGAGATCATGGCCTCGCCGGTGTTGAACTACCCGCTGCGGCAGTACATGTTCTGTGCGCCCGACGAGGGCGCCGCCGCGGTCATCATGTGCCGCGCCGACATCGCGCACCGCTACACATCCACGCCGGTGTACCTCAAGGCGGTCGAAGTCCGCACCCGCCGCTACGGCGCCTACGAGGTCAACACCACGTTCGGCCCCGTCGACGAGGACGTCGCACCGACTGTGCACGCGGCCCGCGCCGCGTTCGAAAAGGCCGGTGTATCACCGCAAGACGTCGACGTGATCCAACTGCAGGACACGGACGCCGGCGCGGAGATCATCCACATGGCCGAGTGCGGGTTCTGCCCGGACGGCGACCAGGAGCGGCTGCTGGCCGACGGCGAGACCGAGATCAACGGCTCCATGCCGATCAACACCGACGGTGGGCTGATCGCCAACGGCGAGCCGATCGGCGCGTCCGGGCTGCGACAGATTCACGAGATCGTCCGGCAGTTGCGCGGCGAGGCCGGCGACCGCCAGGTTCCTGGTCAGCCGAAGGTCGGTTTCACCCAGCTCTACGGCGCACCGGGCACCGCCGCGGCGACGATCCTGACGCGGTAGACACATGGGCGTTCTCGACGGGGTGCGGGTCCTGGACTACGGCAGGTTCATCGCCGCGCCCTGGTGCAGCGCGCTTCTCGCCGATATGGGGGCCGACGTCCTGCGCATCGAGAAGCGGGAAGGCGGCGAGGACCGTTGGGTGCAGTCGGTCACGAGCGGCGGTGAAGGCGGCACCTTCCTGCAGTGCAACCGCAACAAGCGCTCGCTGACCCTGGATTCGACGACGTCGGAAGGCGCCGACATCACCCGCAGGTTGGTGGCCCGCTCCGACATCGTGATCGCCAACATGCCGGCCGCCGGGATGCGCGCCAGCGGGCTCGACTACGAGTCGCTGCGCGCGGTCAAACCCGACATCATCCTGGCCAGCGCCACCGCCTACGGCGAGGGTGGCCCCTACAGCGACCGGATCGGATTCGACGGGGCCGGGCAGGTGATGTCCGGCGCCGTCTATCGACAGGGCCTGCCGGAGCTGCCGATCCGAACGGTGGTCCCCCAGGCCGACTTCGGCACCGCGCTCACCTTGACCATCGGGGTGATGATGGCCCTCTACCACCGCAGCCAGACCGGGAAGGGCCAGCACGTCGAAGGTGCGCTGCTGCCCACGGCGTTGATGCTGTCCAACGCCTTCCTCATCGAGCGCGAGCTGCTCGGCGTGGACAAACCCCGCGCGGCCAACCGCGGCACCTCGGTCGCGCCGTGCGACCTGTACGAGGTCACCGACGGCTGGGTCCTGCTTCAGATCGCCGGCCAGCCGATGTTCAAACGGTGGTGCCGGCTGATCGGCCGGGAGGATCTGTTCGACGATTCCCGCTTCGCCGACGACGATTCACGCTGGCAGAACGGCGACGTCCTCAACGATCTGATGCAGCAGTGGTGTGCGGGCAAGACCAAAGCCGAGGTGCTCGCAGAGCTGGAGTCGGCGAAACTTCCTGCTGCCCCGTTGAATTCGCCGCAGGACGTTCTCGACGACCCGCACGTGGAAGCCATGGGATACCTCAAGCGGGTGCCGTTTCCCGGCGCGTCACGGCCCGTGCCGCTCATCGAGACACCGTTCCGCCTGTCGGCGACACCAGGCTCCATCCGGCGGCGCGCACCGTTGCTCGGTGAGCACACCGATGAGGTGTTGGCCGAAATCGGCTACAGCACAGCCGACATCGCGAACCTACGCCGCGACGGCATCATCTAGTCAGGGCAGCACCCGCACCGGCACGGTGCTCCAGCCGGCGACGTTCTGCATGTTGACCCGGCGGCAGCCGCTGAAGTCGACCTCGAACTTCGGCATGAAGTCGAGCATCTTGTCCAGGGCGATCGCGCTTTCCAAGCGGGCGAGGGCCGCGCCAAGGCAGCTGTGGATTCCGTAGCCGAGTCCCAGGTTCTGGGCCTGGGTGCGGTCGCGGTCGACATCGAATCTGTCGGGGTCGGTCCACGCCTGTGGGTCGCGGTTGGCGGATCCACCGACCAGGAACACCGGCTTGCCGGCCGGAATGGTGACGCCGTGCAGGGTGACCTCGCGCAGTGAGCAGCGCACGTTGTATTGGGCCGGAGCCTCGTAGCGCAGGAGTTCCTCGACGGCGAGCGGTATCTTGCTGCGGTCTCGCCGTAGCAGCTCCCACTGGTCGGGGTTCTGCGCGAAGACCACCGCGGCGTTGCCGATCAGCTTCGTCACGGTCTCCGCGCCCGCACCACCCAACAGTGTTGCGAATTCCGTGATCTCGATATTGTCGAGTGGCTCCATCCGGCCGTCGTCGCGTTCGATCTCGGCACAGATCAGCTTGCTCAGCAGGTCGTCACCAAGATCGTCGCGGCGCTTCTTGATCAGCCGGAAGTAGTAGACCGCCATGTCGACGGCAGCCTTCTGACCGGCCTCGGTCATCTCGACGTCACCGTTCTCACGGTGCAGCAGTTCGTCGATCCACAAGCGGATCTGCTGGCGGTCGGCGGCCGGCACCCCTTGCATGGTCGTCATCACGTCCACCGGGAACAATGCCGAGAAATTCTGCACGACGTCGAATCCGGCCGGGTCGACGGCATTCAGATGTTTGTCGACCAGTTCGATGACCAGTGCGCGCTGCGCTTCGATGGCGCGAGGCGTGAACACCTTGTTGAGCAGGCTGCGCATCCGCCGGTGTGCGGGCGGGTCCATCGCGATGATCGACCCGTGCTTGGTCACCTCGCCTTTGCGTACCTGACCGAGATCCACGCCGTACGCCGACGAGTAGGTCTCGAAGTCCCTGAACGCAGCGGCAACATCGTCGTGTCGGGTCAGCGCATAGAAGTCGTAGTCCGGGCTGTAATAAACCGGTGCTTCCTCGCGCATGCGTCGGTAGGTGTCGTACGGGCTGACGAAGAAGTCTTCCGAGAACGGATCGAAGACCACACTCATGTGGCGACCGGGGCTTTCGTCGCCGGCGGCGAGTAGTTCGGCTTGCCGAGCCCGAGCACGTGCTGCGCGATCATGTTGCGGAACACCTCGAGCGTGCCGCCGTAGATCCCGAACAGCGGCGCGAACCGGAAGGCATATTCGGAAGCACCATTGTCGGCCGCCCCGTCGGTGTCCACCGGCAACACCGAGGCGGCGCCGGCGAGATCCATCAGGTCAGGTGCGATGTCGCGCATCGTCTGGGCTTGCGCCACCCGCCCGAAAATGCTTGGTGTGGACAGGGATGCCTCCAGCCGCGCGGCACTGCGGCCGAGCCGGTAGGCGACCGCGCCGTCGTCGACCATCCGTCGTCCGGCGGCGTCGACGCGCCCGACCCGGGCGGCGACGGCGTCGACCGCGGCGGCCATTACACCGGCCTGATGCGCCATGATCGACACGTCGGAGAGCCCGTCGGCTTCCGTCGGTGCGGCCCCGTGTTCGGCGTCGAGCGGTCCGCGCAGCACAGTCCAGCCAGCGTTCGCCTCGCCGAGCAAATACTTCTCGTCGACCCGGACGTCGGTGTAGTACACGATGTTCGTGCGGTCGCCGTCGACGGTACGGATGCCCTGGATCTCGATACCCGGGGTGTCCAGCGGAACCAGAAACATGCTCAGGCTCTTGTGTTTCGGCGCTCCTGCGTCGCTGTTGGTCAGCAGGAACACGTACTGGCAGTTGTGCGCGCCGGTGGTGAACATCTTGGAGCCATTTATCACCCACTGGTCGCCGTCGCGGACGGCGCGGGTCTTGCAGGTGGCCACGTCCGAACCGCCCTCAGGTTCGGTGTACCCCAGACACATTCGTGCCGTGCCCTCGAAGACTCGCGGCAGCACCTCGTCGACCAGCTCGGGCTTGCCGAACGCGGCGACCGCTTTGGCCACCATCACGGTGGTCCCCCACGTCACCCACGGCACATGCGCCCGGCGACGCTCGAGATCCCAGATGCGGCGGCGGATGCGGCTGAACCCGCCGTCGGTGCCCGTCTTGAACTCGGCCTCCAGGTACCCGCGAGCGCCGAGCGCCAGGTGCACCCCCTCGTCGAAGTTGTCCCCGGTCTGCCGGTCCCGCAGCCGCACCTCGTCGGTCACCAGGTCGGTGAGGAACGCCCGCAGGTCGCGCTGGAAGGCCGCATCGTCGGCGCTCAGGTCGACTTCGGTGAAATCCATGTCAGCTCCTTAGCAATGTGGTCGGTCAGAAGCTTCGCCGAAGCTGTAGTTGTCGACCAGAAGTCCGAGTAGCCCGCACGATAACTACAGGCTCGCTATGCGGTCCGCGGTGCGTAAGCGGGCTTGCCTAGCCCCAGGACGTACTGCCCGATCATGTTGCGGAACACCTCCAGGGTTCCGCCGTAGATGCCCGAGAGCGGTGCGAACCGGTACACGTACTCCGACGCGCCGTCGTCGGCAGCGCCGTCGGTCTCCACCGGAAGCGTTGCCGCAGCGCCGAGAATGTCCATCAGATCTGGTGAGATATCGCGCATGGTCTGCGCGATCGCAACCCGCCCGTAGAGACTCGGTGAACTCAGGGCGGCCTCCATCCGGGCCGCGCTGCGACCCAGTCGGTACGACACCGCACCGTCGTCGACCGCTCGCCGGCCATTCGGGTCGGACCGGCCGACCGCGGCGGCCACCTTGTCGACCGCGGTGGCCATGAAATTGGCCTGGTGCATCATGATCGACACATCGGCCAACCCGTCGGCTGCCGCGGCCACCGCCCCGTGCTCGACGTTGAGCGGTTCACGTAAGACCGTCCAACCACCGTTGACCTCACCGAGGCGGTACTTGTCGTCGACCCGGACGTCGCTGTAATAGACGATGTTCGTCCGGTCACCGTCGACGGTGCGCAGACCTTGGATCTCGATGCCCGGCAGGGTAAGCGGAACGAGAAACATGGTCAGACTCTTGTGCTTCGGCGCATCCGGATCGGTGTTGGTGATCAGGAAGACATACTGGCAGTTGTGCGCCCCGGTGGTGAACATCTTGGAGCCATTAACGATCCACTGGTCGCCGTCCCGAACCGCGCGGGTCTTGCAGGTGGCTACATCCGAACCGCCCTCGGGCTCGGTGTAACCCAGACACAACCGGACCTGCCCGCTGAAAACACCTGGCAGCACTTCGGCTTTGAGTTCCGCGGAGCCGAAGGTGTCGACCGAACGCGCCACCATTGACGTGGTCCCCCAGGTCACCCACGGGACCGCGAACCTTCGCTTCTCCAGCTCCCAGATCCGTCGGCGGACCCGGGTGAAACCGCCCTCGGATTCCGGTTTCCACTCGGCCTCGAGGTATCCGGCCGCCCCGAGCGCCAGGTGCACACCTTCGTGGAAGTTGTCGCCGGTCTCCCGATCGTGCCGGATGACCTCGTCGGTGATGTGGGTCGTCAGGAACTGGCGGACCTCGTCGAGGAACTGCTGGTCCTCGTCGGTCAGCTCTACGGGTGAGAAATCCATGACTGCCCTACGCGGTTTCGCGGTCTGCGAGCAGGCGCCCGATCCGCTTGGCGCTGGCGCCGGGATCACCGCCGGCCAGTGGCCAGCCCCTTGCCCGCACCAGGTAGGCGGTCGCGGCGGCCTCCGAGGACACCCCGAGGCCACCTTGGATGTGCACGGCCATCGTCGCCGCCTTGGATGCTTCTTCGGACATGAACACGAACGCCGACGGTGCCAGCTCGGGACGCGCGTGCGGGTCGTTGTCGAGGAACCACGCAGCGCGGCGGGCCAGGTTGCGGCCGCCTTCGACGGTGATCACCATGTTGGCCAGCGGGTGCGAGATGGCCTGCAGGGTGGCGATCGGTACGCCCAGCGTGTAACGGGACTTGGCGAACTCGGCGGCGATGGTCATGGTCTCCTCGACCAGACCGACAAGCGCGGACGCCGTCAGCAGCCGCCATTCATCCAGCGCCCGAGCATATTCGGCGAGCGCGGCCGGCCCACTGCCCAGCACCGTGCGGCGGTCGGCGGCCGCCGGGTCGACCCAGGCCATCGGGAGCCGGCCGATGTTGTCGACCTTGGCCGGACGCGTACCGAAGGTCAGTCGGACGACCTCGTCGCCGTCGCGGATGATGATGTGGTCGGCGATCGACCCGGTCGGGATGAGCCGCACCCCGGAGACGCTGTCCAACGATGCGTCCAAGCCCGCGATCTGATTACCGCCCATCACCTCATCGGTGAGCGCGCCCAATCCGGCCAGCAGACGGGCAGCGCAGACGTGATCGATCCACGGCACCGGCGCGATGTAGCGCCCGAGCTCCTCGGCCACCAGCGTCAGGTCCACCATGGTGGCGCCGTCGCCGCCGGCCGACTCCGGGACGGCCATCGTCGTTGCGCCCATGGCGCACAACCGTTCCCACAGACTCTTGTCGAATCCGGTGGCCTCGGCAGCCCGCACCGCCTCGATCGTGCTGTGGGCCTTGAAGAACTGCCGATAGGCGGTCTGCAGATCGGTGTGGTCCTCGGAGAGGCTGTAGTCCAGCCTGCGCAGTTCGTAGCGGTCCATTCAGCGCTCCCTGAAGAAGAAATCGTTGGCATTGTTGTACAGATAGTTGTCGAGGACTTCGGGCGGTAAGTCCAGCGCCTCGGCTTCCGGTACGACACGGCGCATTCTGAGCACCGGCCAGTCGGAGCCGAACATCACCTTGTTCGGTCCGCGGGTGCGCATGTAGTGAAGCAGGCTGTCCGGCAGCCGTTTCGGTGACCACGCCGAGGTCATCAGGCGCAGGTTCTCGTACTTGATCATCAACCGGATGGCCACCTCCCACCAGGGGTCGGCGCCGTGGATCATGCACAGCCGCAATTCCGGGAACCGCACGCACACCCGGTCCAGATGGATCGGATTCTGGACCTCGCCCGGGATCGGCGGTCCGGGCAGTCCCGTGTTCAGGCACAGCGGCAGGTCAAGCTCCGCACACTTGGTGTACAGCGGGTAGTAGACCGCGTCGCTGGGCGGATACTGCGCGTCACCCCAGAAACTCGGCCCCACAGCGGCATACACAACCGGCAGGTCGGCCACGATCGCGGTCAGCTCGCGCAGGGTCGGCATCGGCTTGAGCAGGTTGAGACCGCCCATCGCCAGGGCGAACCGGTCCGGGCGCACTTCGGCGAACTTCCGCGCCGTGACGGACGGCGTGACGATGTTGTCCATCAGGACGGCCTTCTGCACACCCTGGGCATCCATCTCGTCGAGCAACTCACCGAGGTCCACCGGGGCGAACATCGACTGCGGCCCCTTGAAGTAGTCGTCGCGGACCTTGAGCATCCAACCCGGCTGCCGCTCGGCCTCACCGAAATGGACGTTGACCAGACCGTCTATCACCTTGCGTGTCATGACAGCGCAACCTTGCTGTTGGCAGTCTCTTTGGCCCATCGATAATCGGCCTTGCCGTTACCCAGGCGCCTGACCTGGTCGACGACGATGAACTCCTTCGGCGCCTTGTAGCGGGCCAGCTGCGCTGTGCAGTGCTCGTGCAGCGCGTCGTGCGCCACCTCGGCGCGCAGCGCCACCAGCGCGACGAGCTCCTGACCCCACCGCTCGCTGGGCCGTCCCACCACCAGAGCGTCGGCGACATCGGGATGCGCGCGCAGCACCTCTTCGACTTCCTCGACGAACACCTTCTCCCCGCCGGTGTTGACGACCACCAGCGAGTCCCGGCCGAACAGCCGCAGCGTCCCGTCCGGTGCCAGCGAGCCGCGGTCCCCGGAGATCACCACCCGCGCTCCGTCGACGTGGGGGAAGGTCTTGCGGGTGGCCTCGGCGTCGTCGAAGTAGCCCAGTGGGATCCGGCCTGCGCGGGCCACCCAGCCCACCTGATCCTCGCCGGCATCGAGGAAGCGGCTGTAGTCCTCGGCGAGAACCAATGCGCCGTCTCGCAATTCGAAGGTGTCCTTGTTGTGGCCGCGCATGCTGCGCCCGAACCCGACGTTGCCCGTCTCCGACGATCCGTAGCCGTTGATCAGGATGATGTCTGGCAGCAGCTCCAGCAGGGCGTGCTGGTGCTTGAGGTTGGTCGCGGCTCCGCCCGTCGCCAACGCGAACAACGACGACAAGTCGTACTCGCCTCGCCGCAGCTCCTCGACCAGTGGGGCGGCGTACGCGTCGCCGACCATCGTCATCATGCCGACCTTGTGCCGTTGCGCGGTCGACAGTACCCGGTGCGGATCGAACTTCGGGGAGTCGTAGAGCACCACGGTCTGGCCGTTCAGCACGCCGGCGAACGCCGTCCACATCCCGGCCGCGTGCATCAGCGGGGACACCGCGAACCACGGCGCACCGGGGGTACCGAGCTTGTCGTGGATCTCGGTGACCGACTCGTGATCGGCACCGTTCATCGAGATGGCATAGGTGTCGGCTTGCCGCCACATCACCCCCTTCGGCCGGCCCGTGGTGCCGCCCGTGCAGATCATCAGCACGTCATCGGGCGAGGGGGTGATATCGGCATCCTGATCACCCTGGGCCAGAGCGTCTTCCAGATCGAAGGCTCCGGGTAGGTCGGGTCCGGCGCTACCGTCGTCGATCGAGATCAGCAGCTCGGCGCTGTCCGGTGGCAGCACGTCGGCGAACTTGGCGCCCAGCGAACGGTGGTAGATCACGCCGCGGGGTTGGACGTAGTCCAGCAGCTCGGCGACTTCGCGCGGCGTGTAATGGTGGTTGACGTTGACGGGCACCACCCGGCCCTTGAGACAACCGATGACCATGTCCGGGTAGAGGTCGTTGTGCATGATCAGCGCGACCCGGTCCTGGCCGCACTCCCAATTCTGGAGGTCGGACCGTTCGCGGTGTGCACCGAATCCCTTGCCGGCCAGGAAGTTCGCCAACCGGCGCGTGCGATCGGCCGAATCGGCGAAAGTACTGATGCGCTCGCCGCAGATCGTCATCGGCCGGTCTCCGACTACCTCGGCGATGGCGTCGAGGACCGCGCCGATCGTCCATTCGGGCACGACTCAGACCGCCGATGACACGGAGACACCGAGCAGGACCAATGCGTTGTCCCGCATCACCTTCCGGGTGTCTTCGGCACTGAACTCAGGGAACTGCGGGATGTCGGCGGTGAAACTCATCGGGTCGGCCAGTCCTTCGCCGTGCGGCCAGTCCGAGCCGAAGAGGATCTTCTCGACACCGATCGTCTCCGCCAGCAGCTTCACGTCGTCCTCGTAGTACGGGGCGATCCAGACGTTGTTCGTCAGCTGCGCGACCGGGTCTTCCTTGAAGTGGTAGGGCGCGGTGTTGGCGGCCTTCTTCAGCCTCTTGATCAAGCGGTAAACGAAGTAGGAGCCGTTCTCGATGCTCGCCACTTTGAGCTTGGGATGCCGGGTGAAGACCTGGTGCACGATCATCGACGCCATCGAGTCGTGAATGGCCCGGTCATCGAGCAGCACGCTGTCGAGCGGATCCCGCTTGCCGAATCCTTCGAAGGTTCCGGTACCACCCCACAGTGCCGAGATCGCAAGGTAGCCACTGTCGGACAGGTGGAAGACCACCGGTACGCCCGCTTCGGCGAGCCGGGCCCACACCGGGTCGTGCAGTGGGTCGCCGAGTGAGCGCGGCTTGACCCGCCCCGGCACCGGCGCCGGCCGCACGCAGACTATCTTGGCACCGCGATCCAGCACGAACTCCACCTCGGCCACCGCCGCGCCCGGGTCGGCCAGCGAGATGATCGGTGCCGAGAGGAACCGGTGGTCGGGCCGGTCGAAGCCCCAGTCTTCATCGAGCCACAGGTTGAAAGCATGCACCGAAGCCATCGTCGCCTCGATGTCGCGCTTGAGCGCCTCCTCGACCCCGCATGCGAAAGTCGGCAGCATGAACACGGTTTCGAGGTTCTGCTTGTCCAGGATCTTCACCCGTGCGTCCCGGCTCTGGTATTCGGGATGGTCGGCCAGCCGGTCCACCTTCATCAGCGACCCCGGGTCGACGCCGTCGGGGATCTCGCCACGGAACAACAAGTCCAGGCATCCCGGCTCGATGATCGGGTCGAACGTCGGGTTGGGAATGAACTGGTTGACGACGCCGCCCATGACCGCGAAGGTGCGCTTGCCCTCGGTGAGCATCTGCACACCACGGCGCTTGAACTCCTTGGGCAGATGCCGGGTGAACGAATCCGTCGGCTCGTAATAGTGGTTGTCGACGTCAATCGCTTTGTAGTCCAACGTCATCGGTGTCGTCCTCTCACGTCGGGGGCGGGAAGTTCGGCGGCCGCTTCTCGAAGAACGCGGTGATGCCCTCGATGAAATCGGGGCGTTGCATGGACTCGTGCATCAGCGCCTCGGCGCGCCCGCTGGCGTCGGCCGCCTCGCGCAGCGCGTCGCCGTAGACCTGACGCTTGATGACGGCCAGTGAACTCGGTGCGCAGTTGGCGGCGATATCCTCGGCGTATTCGATTGTGCGGCCGAGCAACTCGTCCGGTGCGACGACTTCTTTGACCATGCCGAGTTCGAAAGCCTCCTCGGCGTAGAACACCCGGCCGCTCATCAGAAGATCCAGCGCAGCCCCCCAGCCGACAACCTTGGGCAGAATCCACGAGATGCCGTACTCGGCGATCAGGCCCCGGCGGACGAACGAGGTGGTGAACTTCGCTCCGGCGGCGGCGAATCGGATGTCGCACATCAGCGCCTGGGTCAGCCCGATACCGGCGCAGGCACCATTGATCGCCGCGATCACCGGCTTGCTGATGGTCGTGACGAACAGCGGGTGCCGCTCCCCCACCATCTTGGTCAGGTCGGCGTCACCGGCGGTGTCGACGCTGGCCGAGCTGATCGACGACAGGTCGCCCATGTCGGCCCCGGCGCAGAACGCCCGGCCGCTGCCCGTGACGACGATCGCGCGCACATCCGGATCGGCCTCGGCGGCGTCCATGCCCGCGTAGAACCCGGCCGCCAGTCCACCACCCCAGCCGTTCATCCGCTCGGGACGGTTGAACGTCAGCACCGCGACGCCGCTGTCTCGTACCTCGTACAGAACCGGCTTGGCCGCAGCGGAATTCGCGGTGACATCAGCGTGGGTGTCGGTCACCTAGGGGTACCTCCAACAATGGTGCGCCAACGTGCGAATACGTCCATACTGTACACCTATCGGTATCACCTTCCGCAATCAGTGTTCAAGGAGGCCGAGCCGCTGGTAGGCCTGCTCGATCTGAGCCTTTCCAGCCTCGGGCAATTCGGTCTGCGGCGGGCGCGAATGGGGATAGTCGCCGATCGGCAATCCGAGCACCGAGGCGGCGTGCACCACAGCATCGGGTGCCGCAGCTCACCGACGCAGTAGCGCACCAGTGTCCGGTAGGCGTCCCAGTCAATACCGTCACCGTCGGTTCCGGAGAACGGGGTGTAGAGGCTGTTGCCGATTCCGCGCAGTCCTGTGCGTGCCCAGTCCCGGGCGTCGAGTGCTGTGGCCATGGCTACTCCTGCGGCTCAGGTGAAATCACTACCGCCGTCGACGTTGACGTTGGCGCCGGTCATGTATGAGTTGCGTTTCGACGCCAGAAAGGCGACCACGGGCCCGATCTCGTCGGGCAGCCCGGCGCGCGGAAGGTGGGCCGGATGCCCGAAATGCTCGTCGATCGCGGCCATCAGCGCGTAGGGGTCGGAGCCGTCGACGCCGACGGATTCGGCCCAGCCGGTGAGCGCCTCCGACGCGATGCTGCCGGGCGAGACGACGTTGACCAGGATCTCGTCGCGCGCAAGATGGAGCGACAAATTCTTGGAGACGCTGGTGACCATCGCCTTGGCCGCGGTGTAGGCCGCCAGCCGCGCGCTCTGCCGCTGCGTCGACTGGGCGGCGAAGTTGACGATGCGCGCCCAGTCCGCGGCCCGCAGCAGCGGCAGCGCGGCACGCACGCAGCGCACCATGCCCATCGCGCCCTCGTCGATCGCAGTGCGCCATTGCGCGTCGGTCAAATCGTCGAAAGTGCCTTGCACACTTGGCCCTACAGCGTTGATCAGAATGTTGAGCTGCCCATCCCAGCACCCACCGATGTGATCGAACGCGCGCTGCACCTGCGCGTCGTCGCCGGTGTCGGCCACCAATGCCAGCGCATCGGGGCTGCCCCGCCCAGCCAGCTCATCGGCTGCGGCGTCGAGCACCGCCGCGGTGCGGCCGATCAGCGCGATCCGGGCGCCGTCGTCGGCCAGGCATCGTGCGGCGGCCAATCCCATTCCGCGGCCGCCGCCGACCACGACGGCAGTGGCGTCACCGAGCCCGAGATCCATGGCCGGCCTGGCTTTACGTCCCGGTCCAATTCGGCGCGCGCTTTTCGGCGAACGCGACGGCACCTTCCCGGGCGTCGTTGGAGGAGAACACCGGAATGATGAGCTCCATCTGCTTCTTCCACATTTCCGCCTGGCTCCAGTCGGCGGATTGCAGCAGCACGTCCTTGGTCGCGGCGACGGCCAGCGGCCCGTTGGCACTGATCTTCCCGGCCAGGTCGATCGCCCCGGCCAGCGCCTCGCCGGGTTCGGTGAGGACGTTGACGAAGCCCCACGCTTCGCCCTGTTCGGCGGTGAAGGTCTCGCCGGTCAAGGCCAACTCGAACGCCTTCTGATACGGGATGCGGTGCGGCAGGCGGAGCAGTCCGCCGCCGGCCGCCACCAGGCCACGCTTGACCTCGGGGATGCCGAACCTCGCCGTGGTGGAGGCGACCACCAGGTCGGTGCCCAAGACCACCTCGGTCCCGCCGGCCACCGCGTAGCCCTCGACCGCGGCGATCAGCGGCTTGCGCGGAGGGCGCTCGGTGAAGCCGATCCCACGACCGGGGATGGCCACCGCCTCGCCGGCCGCGAATGCCTTGAGATCCATCCCTGAGCAGAAGTTTCCGCCCGCGCCGGTGACCACCCCGACGGTCAGATCGGGGTCATCGTCGAGCTCGTCGACCGCGTCGGCAAGTCCTTGGCTCACAGCGAGATTCACCGCATTGCGGGCCTCGGGGCGATTGATCGTGATGACCAGTATCCGGCCTTGGCGCTCCCGCAGCACTGCGTCCGACACCCGCGGCTCCTCCATGTTCGGTTCGCTGGTATCGGTAAAACCTACTATAGGCTTTACAGTAACGGGAAGAGACCGACGGATCTGGAGCGGGGACGGGGCTTCACACACCACTTTCGAGGTAAGGTTTCCACCCGCTGATTCTCGAACGGAAGGGTGGACCTGCAGTGGCCAAGCCAGCGACCGCCGCCAAGCGGCCCCGGCGCGAGCGTGGGTCGATCAATCCCGATGACATCATCGCGGGCGCCTTCGAACTCGCCGAGCAGGTGTCGATCGACAACCTGAGCATGCCGCTGCTGGGCAAGCACCTCGGCGTCGGAGTCACCAGCATCTACTGGTACTTCCGCAAGAAGGACGACCTGCTCAATGCGATGACCGACCGCGCACTGGGCCAGTACGTGTTCGCCACGCCGTACGTCGAGGCCGCCGACTGGCGCGAAACCCTGGCCAACCATGCGCGGGCGATGCGAAAGACGTTCATGGGCAACCCGATCCTGTGCGATCTGATCCTGATCCGCTCGGCGCTGAGCCCCCGCGCGGTACGGGCCGGCGAGCAGGAGGTCGAAAAGGCGATCACCAGCCTGGTCGAGGCCGGCCTGTCCGCGGAAGACGCGTTCGACACGTATTCCGCGGTATCGGTCCACGTTCGCGGTTCGGTTGTGCTGCACCGGCTTTACGAGAAGAACCGGGCTGCCGGCGAGGATGCCCACCAGCTCGAGGACGCGATCATCGGCAACGCCGAGAGCACCCCGCTGCTGGCCAAGGTCAGCGCCGAGGGGCACCGGATCGGCGGCGCCGACGAGCGCAACTTCGAGTTCGGCCTCGAGTGCATCCTCGACCACGCGGCTGCGCTCATCGAGGAGGGTAAGAAAGCCCCCGCGCCGAAGTCTCGCCGGAAGGGCTAGCCGCCCGCCGAACGTGACGTCAGAGTCACCGTCGGCGCCGAGTGTGACTCTGGGGTGACGCTCGGGTATCAGACCTCGATGACGACCGCGCCACCCTGACCGCCGCCGGCGCACATCGCCGCGACACCGATGCCGCCGCCGCGACGGCGGAGCTCGTAGATCAGGGTGGTGATCATCCGGGCGCCGGACGCCGCAATCGGGTGGCCGAGGCTGCAACCGCTGCCGGAGAAGTTCACCAATTCGTCGTCGATCCCGTACTCCTTGCAGGCCGCGATCGGCACCGAGGCGAAGGCCTCGTTGATCTCCCACAACGTGACGTCAGACGGCTTGAGGCCGGCCCGGTCGAGGACCCGGCCGATCACCCTCACGCCACCAAGACCGGTGTCGCGCGGCGCAACGCCCACCGCGCCCCAGGCCTTCACGGTTGCCAGCACATCGAGCTTCTCGGCGTCGGCGTATCCACGCTCCACCAGCCCGACCGCCGCACACGCGTCGTTGGTGCCACTGCTGTTGCCCGCCGTGATCGAGAAGCCCTCGATCTCGGGGTGCAGCACCTTGAGGCCGGCGAGCTTCTCGGCGGTGGTGTCGCGGCGGGGATGCTCGTCGACGCTGAAGTCGATCACCGAACCGTCGAACTGCTCGACCTTGAGCGGGATGATCTCGTCGAGGAACTTGCCCGCATCCTGCGCTGCCACTGCGCGCTGGTGCGACCGCGCGGCCCAGGCATCCATCTCCTCGCGGCTGATGCCCGCCGCCTGCGCGGTGTTCCAGCCGACCGTGATGGACATGTCCTTGGCCGGGGCATCCGGTGTCTCGACGTGAGTCGGCGGCATCCACCGCTCCTCGAACTTGAGCTCGGGACCGGGGATGCGCCAGTTGGTCAGCGGCGTCATCGACAGCGATTGCACACCGCCGGCGATAAGAGCACGCTCCATACCGGACCCGATTTGTGCCGACGCGTTACCGATGGCGGTCAGGCTGCCGGCGCAGTGCCGGTTCACCGACTGGCCGGGGACGTGCTCGAGGCCGGTCGCGGTGGCCGCGTACCGGGCGAGGTCGCCGCCGCCGTAATGGGATTCGGCGAAGATGATGTCATCGATGTCGGCGGGGTTGATCCCGGAGCGCCGGACGATCTCGGGCAGCACCGTGGTGATCAGCGTTTCGGGCGGGGTGTTGACCAGCGTCCCCTTGAACGAACGACCGATCGCCGTCCGGACGGCACCGACAATGACTGGTTCGGGCATGACGACCTCACTTCGACGTTGAGACGTTACCCTCAGGCAACGTTACAAAACTAGCAGAATGTGTAGCGCTGACGGTAAGTGGTACACGTCACTGCGGCTCGGGCACGTGGAAATGCTCGTCACGCAGCCGGAACGCCTCTTTGGTGCCGACCTGCGCGCGGGTCTTGACGAAATTGAACTCCCCCGGCGCGAACTGCAGGTTGGTTCCGTACGCATGGAACAGATAACTGGCCACTTCTTCGCCCTGGTAGGCCTGACTCTGCTCGACCAGCCGGAAGGCTTCCTTGGCGATCACCACACCGTCGGCCGGCATCTTGGCCGCCTTCTCGGCCCAGTACCGGGCCCGCGCGGCCACCGCGCCGGCGTCGCACGTTTCGGTGAAGACGCCGAGATGCTCGACGTCGGCGGCGGTGATCGTGTCACCGGTCAGCAACAGCCGCCGGGCCAGCACTGGGCCGAGCCGGTGGAAGAACATGTGCAGGCTGCCGAGCGCGGGCCCGAGAAACCGGGTGGCCGGCATCCCGATCTTGGTGTCACGAGCGATGACCGAGATATCAGTCATCAAGGCCATCTCGAAACCACCGCCGAGCGCGTACCCGCTGATCTCGCCGACCGTCACCTTCGGAAAGCCCATGAGGTTGTGGTAGAAGCCGAATGACTTGCGGTCCACCGTGAGTCGGCGGCGTTGACTGGGGCGACGCCCGGAGGAGGAAGTCTGCTCCTCCGCCTTCTCCCCGTACCAGCCGTAGGCATTGTTCATGTTCGCACCCGTCGAGAAAACCCCCTGCGCACCGCGCAACAGCACGACGGTGATGTCGTCATCCTCGGCGACGACATCCAGGTAGCGGCCGACCGTCTCGCGCATCGCGGCGTCGTAGGAGTTTCGCTGGGCAGGGTTGTTCAGCGTGATGGTCGCGATGCGTTTTTCGCGATCAACCTCGAACAGCACGCGATCGTCGTCGGTCATGGTCGGTTCCTTATCTGGGGTCCGGATTCGAAATGAGCTTGGCCTCAATGGTTCTGTCCCGGCCGAAGGCAAGGGTGTTGCGCCGCGCAGCGGCGAGGTGGTCCTGGGCCAGCCGAACGGCGCGATCGGCGTTGCCGTCCCGGATCGCGGCGAGCATCTTGTGATGGTCGCTCAGCGCGGCCCGCATGGTCTTGTGCCGCATCGGGTCCGGCTCGTCGCTCCACACCGAGGACTCGTGGGCCGACCAGATCAGTTCGAGCGACCCGATCAGCAGAATCATCGGTTCGTTCCCACATCGGGACACCAGTGCCTCGTGAAAGCACCGGGCATTGGGAATGTACTGCGAAGTGTCGTCGAATTGCTCTTCCTGACGGTCGATTTCGGCCTGCAGATACGGCACGACCTCGCTCATGCGGTCTTCCCGGGCGGCGCACATCCCCGCACAGATCGGCTCCAAGTGCATCAGCGCCCCGCTGACGTCGGCCGGGGTGGACGACCGTGACTGCAGCACCATGCTGATCATGTGGGCGGTGCGGTCGGCCGACGGCAGGTGCACGACGGCACCGCCCACATTGCCGCGCCGCACCGACACCAGACCGTCGACCTCGAGGATGTGGATCGCCTCGCGCAGCGCGGGCGGGCTGACGCCGAACTCGGTGAACAGACTTTCCTGGGAAGGCAGCACGTCACCTTCCCTCAGCCGGCCGGAGAGAATGTCGTCGCGCAGCCGCGACGCGACGATGTCGGCGACGCGGGGCTGACGGATACGCGGAACGGCTGCCATCGACTCCCCTCGCCACGCATCCTTGCTATCTTGTACAAGATAGCACTACTGTTGGGCTATCCGTAAAGTCGCGAAGGGCGGAGTTTTCGGTGGGTGACGAGGCCCGATCGGCCGACGGAGTAGTGACGACATCACGCGATGGCGCGGTGCTGCACATCCTGCTGGATCGACCTGGTCGCCGTAATTCCCTGAGCCCCAGCATGATCGACTCCCTTAACAATGCACTGGTCGCCGCGGCCGGCGACGACGAGCTGCGCGCGGTGCATCTGAGCGGATCCGGGCCGGACTTCTGCGCCGGAGTGGACTGGGTCGGCTCCAACAGTGGCGGGCAGCGCCCCCGGACCGGCGATCTCGTCCGCCGCATCCCGCACACCGCGCACCGCGCCATCGAACTCATCCACACGCTGCACCTGCCGGTCGTGTGCTCGGTCCGCGGCTGGGCCGCAGGCATGGGCTGCAACCTGGCGCTGGCAGCCGACTTCACGGTGGCGGCCGCCGGCGCCGTGTTCTGGGAACCGTTCGTGGCCCGCGGCTTCAGCCCGGACTCCGGCGCGACGTGGCTGTTGCCGCGACTGGTGGGTGTCGCCCGCGCCAAGGAAATGCTGCTACTCGGCGAGAAAGTCGAGGCCGCGACGGCCGCCCAGTGGGGCCTGATCCACCGCAGCGTCGACGAGTCCGACCTCGACGCGACCGTGGCCGCCCTGCTGGACCGGCTGGCATCCGGTCCGACGGTCGCGATCGGTCTGGCCAAGCAGGCCATCAACCACAGCCAGCACGCCACCCTGAACCAGGCCATGACCCAGGAGTTGTTCAACCTCGAACTGTCCTGCCGGACTTCGGACTTCAAAGAGGGTCTGGCGGCATTTCGGGAGAAGCGCGCACCCGGCTTCACCGGGCGATGAGAGATGAGGAAGCACTGATGTCGGCACAGTCGTACGCCACCATCGGCTACGAGGTCACCGGCCATACGGCAACGATCACGTTGAACCGGCCCGAGGCGCTCAATGCGCTGAGCCCGCACATGATCACCGAACTGCGCAACGCCTACGACCGGGCGGAGAACGACGACAACATCTGGTTGTCGATCGTCACCGGCACCGGGCGCGCGTTCTGTACCGGAGCCGACGTCAAGGAGATCCCCGAAGACGGCAAGGTGATCGACGAACGGCCCTATCTGTCCACCTACGACCAGTGGGAGGCACCGCAGGAAGGCACCCCGCCGTTCCGGCGGATGGCCAAACCGGTGATCGTGGCGATCAACGGAATCTGTTGTGGCGCAGGACTGGACTGGGTGACCACTGGTGACATCGTGATCGCCTCGAACCAGGCGACGTTCTTCGACCCGCACGTGTCGATCGGTCTGGTGGCGGGACGCGAGATGGTTCGGCTGGCCAGGGTGTTGCCGCGTACGGTGGCGTTGCGGATGGCGATGATGGGCAAGCATGAGCGCATGGACGCTGCCCGTGCCTATGAGCTCGGACTGATCACCGAGATCGTCGAACATGACCGGCTTCTCGAGCGGGCCCACGAGATCGCCGAGATCGTGACACGTAATGCGCCGCTGGCCGTTCGCGGCACCCGGTTGGCGATCATCAAGGGACGGGAGATCCCGATGCACGAGGCCGAGATGCTCGCCGAGGCCTTCCGGGAGCGCAATCTGCACACCGAAGACTCGCTCGAAGGACCCAAGGCCTTCGTCGAGAAGCGCGCACCCGAATGGCAATGCCGATGACCGCCGCGTTCGAGACCATCCTGCTCGACTTCGACCGGATCGATCACGTCGCCACCATCACCCTGAACCGACCAGACCAGCTCAATGCGTTCAACCGCACCATGTGTGAGGAAGTCGCCGCCGCATGGCGAATCGTGAAGAACGACAACGCCATCAATGCGGTGGTCCTGCGCGCCGCCGGTGAACGCGCCTTCAGCGCGGGATTGGACATCAAAACGCCGTACGGCCAGCCGCAGAATGTGTGGAATCACGAGGATCCGGGCGAACTGCTCAGCCCGAAGTGGCAGAAGATGTGGAAGCCGGTCGTGTGTGCGGTGCACGGCATGTGCACCGCGGGGGCGTTCTACTTCGTCAACGAGTCCGACGTGGTGATCTGCTCGCAGGACGCCACATTCTTCGACTCCCATGTCAGCGCGGGCCTGGTCTGTGCGCTCGAACCGATCGGCCTGATGCGCAAGATCGGGCTCGGTGAGTCGCTTCGAATCGCACTGATGGGCAATGACGAACGGGTCAGCGCCGACACCGCACTGCGCATCGGTCTGGTGTCGGAGGTCGTCAAGCCAGACGATCTCTGGTCGCGGGCCCACGAGATCGCCGCCACCATCGCCGCCAAGCCACCGTCGGCCACCCAGGGGACGGTCAAGGCGATCTGGGAGTCACTGGACAAGCCGTATCGAGCAGCCATGGAGCAGAACCTGATCTACACCCGGCTGGGCAACCCACTGGGTCAGGCAGAGCTGGCCGAGCAGGAGAAGACCCGGATCGTTCCGAAGGTGCGGTAATGCACGCGCTGAGCCGCCGGATCAGCGACATCCTGGGGTTGGACCCCGAGGCTCACGCGATCGAATACGACGGCCACTGGTACACCTGGCGCCAACTCGCGGACGCGAGCGGGCGAATCACCTCGGTCGTGCGACCCGGCACCGACGTGGGAATCCTGCTGCGCAACAGCCCCGCTCACGTGGCCGCGCTGCTCGGGGTGCTGGCTGCCGGTGGCTGCGTCGTCGTCATCAACCCGTCCCGCGGTGACGAGCGGATCAAAGCCGACATCGCCGCGTTGACCCTGCCGGTCATCGTCGGCACCGACGATGACATCACCCTGCTGGCGCATCCGGCCGACGCCACCACCGTGGTGTCGATCTGCGATCTCGACACCGCTCCGCGGATCCGGCCAGGGGTGCCAACCGATCCCGGCGCAGGGCGGGTGGCCGTCCGAATGCTGACCAGCGGCACCACCGGACCACCCAAACGCGTGGACCTCACCTACGACATGCTGGCGGTCTCGGTGATCGGCACCGACTTCACGACGGCGCCCGCACCGGCGGCGGTCTCCGGGAGCGTCGCAATCGTCAACGCGCCGCTGGTGCACATCGGTGGCGTGTATCGGGTTCTGCAATGCCTCTGCGAGGCACGGCCGTTCGTCCTCCTGCCACGCTTCGAACTGGCCTCCTGGGCCGCCGCGGTGCGCCGCTACTCCCCCAAAGCGGTGTCGCTGGTGCCCGCGGCGCTGCGGATGGTGCTGCAGTCCGACCTCGGTCCCGACGACCTTGCCGGCGTCCGCGCCGTCACGTCCGGGACGGCACCGTTGTCGGCCGAGGACGCGGACGCCTTCTTCGACAAGTTCGGGATCCCGGTGCTGACATCCTATGCGGCAACCGAATTCGGTGGCGGCGTCGCCGGCTGGACGCTGGCCGATCACCGGAAGTACTGGGAGTCCAAGCGCGGCAGCGTCGGCCGCGCCAGCTTGGGTGCCGAGCTGCGGGTGGTGTCCGACGACGGGGTGCCCCTGGGTGCGGGCCAGGTCGGACTGTTGGAGGTGAAGCCCGGTCAACTCGGGCGCGAGGCCCCGTGGGTGCGCACCACCGACCTGGCACGCATCGACGCCGACGGTTTCCTGTGGATCCTGGGCCGGGCCGATCAGGCCATCATCCGAGGCGGCTTCAAGGTGCTGCCCGACGACGTCCGCGCGGCGCTGGAGACCCACCCCGGTGTGCTCGGCGCATCGGTGGTCGGCAGGGCCGACGAGCGCCTCGGCGAGACACCGGTCGCGATGATCGAGCTGCGCCACGGCGAGTCGATCACTGACGCGGAGCTGGTCGAGTACCTGCGGGCCCGGCTGGCGCCCTACGAAATCCCCTCCGAGATCGCGATAGTCGAGACGATCCCGCGTACGCCGTCGGGTAAGGCGGATTTGAGTGCGGTTCGGCGACACTTCACCGGCCGTGACCGCTGACACCGTCGGACGGCTACTGCGCCACCAGGCCGCCTCCCGTGGCGAGCACCCCCTGCTGGTGTGCGATGCCGAACGGCTCACCTACCGCGAGGCCGAGGAACGCTCCGCTCGGCTGGCCCGCGGTCTGATCGCACTGGGCGCGGGCACAGGTACCCACGTCGGGGTGCTGTATCCCAACGGCGCGCACTTCGTGGTCGCGATGCTCGCCGCGGCGCGGATCGGTTCCGTCGTCGTACCGTTCTCCACCTTCTCGACCGGTGCCGAGCTGGAAACCCAGCTCGTTCACAGCGATACCGAGATCCTGCTCACCGCCGGATCTTTCCGCGGCCACGACTACGCCGCCCGGCTCCGGGACGTGACCGCACCGCGGCTGCGACATGTCTTGTTCGACAACGATATCGCCGCGATGGCTGAGCTGACAGCCGTCGACGGAGACGTGTACGGCTGCGACCCGCTGGTGATCGTTTACACGTCGGGATCCACGGGAGCCGCGAAGGGTGTGGTGCACACCCACGAGGCGCTGCTGGGACATCAGCGCAACCTCAACGAGATTCGCGGTCTGACCGCGCAGGACACCCTGTTCTGCAATTCACCGTTCTTCTGGATCGGCGGTTTCGCCTTCGGTCTGCTGGCGACGATGGTCGCGGGTGCGACGCTGGTGTGTTCCAACGCCACCGATGCCGGCGATGTTCTCGATCTGCTCGAGGACGTGCGGCCGACGATCACCAACGGATTTACTTCCGGCATAGCGCACCTGGTGCGTCATGAGAGCTTTGCGCGGCGAGATCTGTCGTCGATGCGGCGCGGCAATCTTTATCCGATCATGGCTCCCGATGTCCGGCCCCGCGATCCGGAACTGCGGCACAACATGCTGGGCCTGACCGAGGCCGGCAGTGTGCTGTTGCTCAGCGCAGACGAGACCGACCAGCCCGAACACCGCCGCGGGTCGTTCGGTAAACCCGCGCCCGGTTTCGAAACCACGATCGTCGACGGCGAGCTGTGGATCCGGGGCCGGTATCTGATGCAGGGCTATTACAAGCGCAGCCGCGACGAGTGCTTCGACGCCGACGGATGGTTCCACACCGGCGATCTGGTGCGCACCGACGCCGATGGCTTCTTCTACTTCCTCGGCAGGCGCGGATCGATGATCAAAACCGCCGGCGCCAATGTGTTTCCGGCCGAGGTGGAGAAGGCGATCACCCGCGTGACCGGCGGGCTGGTCGCCCACGTGATCGGTGTCGCCGATCCGGGACGCGGCCAGATCGTCGTCGCGGCGGTGGTCACCGCGGATGCCGGGGCGTTCGACGCCGACTCGTTGCGACTGAACCTCAAGGCCGAACTGTCGTCGTACAAGATCCCGCGACGCGTCGTCGCACTGACTCCCGACCAGCTGCCCCTCATGTCCAGCGGCAAGATCGATGTGCACCGCCTGCGTGAGCTGCTGAGCTGACAGGCGTAACTTCTAGGTCCATGACGCTGCAGGCGCATGTCGAGACGTTCCGCCGGGCCGGTGACCACGCCGTGTCGGTGGCCGAACAGGTCGGGCCCGAACAGTGGGATTCGCCCGCGCTCGGGACCTGGTCAGTACGCACGCTCGTCGGACACATCGGCCGATCCTTCACCACACTGATCGACTACTCGGCCCGGCCGGCCGAGCGGCTGGACATCGCCGACTCCGCCGCGTACTACCTCGCGATCGCCCCTCTGCTCACCGACTCCTCGCAGATCGATGCGCGCGCCGTGCAGGCCGGGCTGGCGCTGGGCGAGCGTCCACTGGACACCCTGCGCGAACTGCAGGATCGCGCGACCGCCGCACTCGCCACCGAGGACCGGATCATTCAGTCCATCGCCGGGGGTATGCGACTTTCGGACTATCTGCCGACGCGGATCTTCGAACTCGGTTTGCACAGCATCGATCTGGCTCGCGCCATCGGTGCGCCCGAGGCCCTCCCGCCCGAGGTCGCCGACAGCGTCCTTGCCCTCTCGGTCGAAGTCGCCCAGCGCCGTGGCGACAGCCAGGAGCTGCTGTGCTCCCTCACCGGACGCGGCACCCTCGCGCCGGGCTATTCCATAGTCTGAAACCGCTGCGCCACACCCTGTTTGACAAGGTGCTCGATCAGCGGTCCCGCTCCCGCCGCCAGGTGGTCCGACATCGCGGCGCGGGCCTGCTCCTCGTCACGAGCCTTGAGCGCGGCCAGGATGCACTCGTGGTCGGCCACCGACTTCGCCGGCCAGCCCTCGATGGTGGGGAACACCGATTCCGGTGCGTACCGGGTGATCTGAGACATCAACTGGGCGAGCTTGGGCGACTGCGCCGCCACGTTGATGGCGCGATGGAATTCGTGGTTGAGCCGGACGGCGCGGGAATCGTCGGCGGCATAGGCGGCGACCAGCTCGTCGTGAATCGACGACAACACCGCAAGCTCGTCGTCGGTGATGTTCACCGCGGCCCGCGCGGCCAGTTCACCGCCGACGTAGGCCTGCAGGTTCGAGACATCGGTGATGTCCCGGTCGGTGAACGGCAGCACGACGAACCCGCGCCGCGGCAGCTGATCCAGCAGACCCTCACCGCGTAGCTCGAACAGGGCTTCCCGGACCGGCGTGACGCTGATGCCGAGCTCGGCGGCCAACTGGTCCAACCGGATGTACTCACCGGCGGGGTAGGTGCCGTTGAAGATCCGGGTCCGGACAAAGCGCGCGACATCCTCCGCCAGCTGCGGGCGCGGCACGAAATCCGGTGCGCTCATATCAGATCCGGTAGTCGGCCAGCAGCCGCTTGCTGATGATGTTCTTCTGGATTTCGCTCGTGCCCTCGCCGATGAGCAGGAACGGTGCGTCGCGCATCAGCCGCTCGATCTCGTACTCCTTGGAGTACCCGTAGCCGCCGTGGATGCGGAAGCTCTGCTGAGTGACCTCCGCGCAGAACTCGCTGGCGAGATACTTCGCCATCCCGGCCGCGACGTCGTTGCGCTCCCCGGAGTCCTTCAGCCGCGCGGCGTTCACCATCATCAGATGCGCGGCCTCGACTTTGGTGGCCATCTCGGCCAGCTGGAACGCGATGGCCTGATGCTCGGCGATCGGCTTGCCGAACGTGTTGCGCTGCTGGGCATATCGCACGGCCAGCTCGAACGCACGAATGCCGACGCCGCACGCGCGGGCCGACACGTTGACCCGCCCGACCTCGACGCCGTCCATCATCTGGAAGAAGCCTTGCCCCGGCTTGGCACCCAGGACATCCTCGGCACTGGCGACGTACCCGTCGAAGATCAGCTCGGTGGTGTCGATGCCCTTGTAGCCGAGCTTGTCGATCTTTCCGGGGATGATCAGTCCTGGCGCGACTTCGCCGAAGCCGGAGGGCTTTTCGATCAGGAAGGCGGTCAGGTTACGGTGCGGCTTGTCGGCACCCTCGTCGGTGCGCACCAGTGCGGCCACCAGAGTCGAACTGCCGCCGTTGGTCAGCCACATCTTCTGGCCGTCGATGGTGTAGGTGCCGTCGCCGTTGTTCTTCGCCTTGGTGCGGATCGCGGCGACATCGGAACCCAGCTCGGGCTCTGACATCGAGAACGCGCCCCGGATCTCGCCGGTGGCCATCCTCGGCAGGAAACGCTGCTTCTGCTCATCGGTGCCGTGCTGGCGGATCATGTAGGCGACGATGAAGTGGGTGTTGATCACCCCGGAGACGCTCATCCAGCCGCGAGCCAGTTCCTCGACGCACAGCGCGTAGGTGAGCAGCGACTCTCCCAGCCCGCCGTACTCCTCGGGGATCATCAGCCCGAACAGACCCATCTCCCGCATCTGATCGACGATGGCCTGCGGGTAGGTGTCGGCGTGCTCGAGCTCCTGGGCGTTGGGAATGATCTCTTTGTCGACGAATTTCCTTACCGTGGAAACGATTTCGGTCTGGACCTCGGTCAGGCCGAGCGTCTGAGCAATACGCGTCATGAGCCCACCCTTTCGAACACCGCGGCCAAGCCCTGCCCGCCGCCGATGCACATCGTCTCCAGCCCGTAGCGCGCGTCGCGCCGGTGCAGTTCGCGGGCCAGCGTCGCCAGCATCCGCCCGCCGGTGGCCCCGACCGGATGCCCGAGCGAGATCCCCGAGCCGTGGACGTTGGTGCGCTCGTGATCGGTATCGGTGAAGTTCCAGGCCTTCATGCAGGCCAGCGCCTGGGCGGCGAAAGCCTCGTTGAGTTCGATGAGGTCGATGTCGGCCATCCTCAGACCGGCTTTGGCCAACGCCACTTCGCTGGCAGGCACCGGTCCGATGCCCATCACCTCGGGCCCCACCCCCGCCGACCCCCACGACACCAACCGCACCAGCGGAGCCAGGCCCAGTTCGGCGGCCTTCTCCGGCGTGGTCACGATGCACATCGACGCGGCGTCGTTCTGGCCGCTGGAGTTGCCCGCGGTGACGGTGGCCTCCGGATCCTGCTTCAGCAGAACCGGTTTGAGCTTGCTCAACGATTCGACCGTCGTGTCGGCGCGGGGATGCTCGTCGGTGTCGATCACATCGTCGCCGCGGCGGCTGGTGACCGTGACGGGAATGATCTCCTCGGCCAGGATGCCATCCTTCTGCGCGGCGACCGCCCGCCGATGGGACGCCACCGCCAGTTCGTCCTGCTCCTGGCGGGAGATGCGGTACTCGCGGCGCAGGTTCTCGGCGGTCTCGAGCATGCCGCCCGGCACCGGGTGGTGCTTGCCACCGGCCGTCGTACGCCCGCGGGCCAGACCGTCGTGCACCTGCACCCCGGTCCGGCCGCCACCCCAGCGCATATCTGTCGAGTAGAAGGCGACGTTGCTCATGCTCTCCGCACCGCCGGCGACGACGAGATCGCTGTCCCCCGAAGCGACTTGGAGGCACGCCTGGATGACGGCCTGCAGACCCGAGCCGCAGCGCCGGTCCACCTGCATACCGGGCACGGTGACCGGCAGGCCCGCGTCGAGTGCGACCACACGGCCGATTGCCGGCGCCTCGCTGTTCGGATAACAGTGGCCGAGGATCACGTCCTCGACGGCGTCTGGTGCTACCCCGGTGCGCTGCAGAAGACCGTTGAGCGCAGCCACGCCGAGATCCACGGCCGTCAGCGACGCGAACATGCCGCCGTAGCGGCCGATTGGCGTACGGACCGGCTCGCAGATGACGGCCGTGCGTGTCACAGGTGCCGTCCGCCGGTGACCTCGAGGACCGTTCCGGTCATGTACGACGACAGGTCAGACGCCAGGAACAGCGCCACCTTGGCGACCTCGGACGGCTCACCCGCACGGCCCATCGGCACCTCGGCCACCTTGGAATCCCAAATGCGTTGCGGCATGGCCTCGGTCATCGCCGACCGGATCAGTCCCGGCTGGATGGCGTTGACCCGCACCCCGAGATGGGCCAGTTCCTTGGAGGCCGCCTTGGTCATGCCGACAATGCCGGCCTTGGCCGCCGAGTAGTTGGTCTGGCCGATCATGCCGACCTTGCCGGAGATCGACGACATGTTCACGATCGCGCCGCTCTTCTGCTCACGCATCACCGTCGACGCCTTCTTCAGCCCGTTCCAGGTGCCCTTCAGATGCACCGAGATCACCTGATCGAACTCGTCCTCAGTCATCTTGCGCAGCGTGGCGTCACGAGTGATGCCGGCATTGTTCACCATGATGTCGAAGCGGCCGAACTGCTCGATGGCCGAATCAACGAGTGCGTCGACGTCGGCGTACGCGGTGACGTTGCACTGCACCGCACGGGCGACATCGGCGCCACCGAGCTTTGTGACCGCCTCCTCGGTGGCCTCGAGATTGAGGTCACCGAGTATGACGCGGGCGCCCTCGGCGATGAACTGCTCCGCGATCGCAAAGCCGAGACCCTGCGCTCCTCCGGTGATGACCGCGGTCTGGCCGGCCAGCAGCGACATGTGAACTCCTAAGTTCCTCGAACGGACCCCCGAATTCCCAACATCATATTTCATATATGATCGCGCCCGGCAGCGCCCCCGACCCAAGGAGCCTGATGACCGGCCCGACGACCGACGTCAGCGACGACGACTTCCGCGAGATCCTGGCTCAGACCCGCCAGTTCGTGCGAACCGCCGTAGTTCCGCGCGAGGCCGAGATCCTCGCCGAGGACAAGGTGCCCGACGACCTGCGCGACCAGGCCAAAGCGATGGGCCTCTTCGGCTACGCCATCCCGCAGGAATGGGGTGGACTCGGCCTGAACATCGCCCAGGACGTCGAGCTGGCCATGGAACTGGGTTACACCAGCCTGGCGCTGCGGTCGATGTTCGGCACCAACAACGGCATCGCCGGACAGGTCCTCGTCGGGTTCGGCACCGACGAGCAGAAGTCGCGCTGGCTGGAACCGATCGCCTCCGGCGAAGTGGTCGCGTCGTTCGCGCTGACCGAGCCTGGCGCCGGTTCCAACCCGTCCGGCCTGAAGACGAAAGCCGTTCGCGATGGGAGGAGTTGGGTGATCAACGGCCGCAAGCAGTACATCACCAACGCCCCGGTGGCGAACCTGTTCATCGTGTTCGCCCGGACCCGGCCCGCCGATGAGAACGGCGCCGGGATCGCGGTCTTCCTGGTGCCCGCGGATACGCCGGGCGTCGAGATCGGGGTCAAGGACGCCAAGATGGGCCAGGAGGGCGCTTGGACATCCGATGTGAACTTCACCGACGTGCGGGTCGGTGACGACACCCTGATCGGCGGCAATGAGGACATCGGTTACCGCGCGGCGATGATCTCACTGGCCCGCGGCCGCATCCACATCGCCGCGCTGGCAGTCGGTTCCGCCCAGCGTGCACTCGACGAGTCCGTCAGCTATGCGGCCACGGCGACCCAGGGCGGCACGCCGATCGGCAGTTTCCAACTGGTGCAAGCGATGCTGGCCGATCAGCAGACCGGGGTGATGGCCGGACGCGCACTGGTACGCGACGCGGCACGCAAATGGGTCGACGACGAAGACCGCAGGATCGCGCCGTCGGTGGCCAAGCTGTTCTGCACCGAGATGGCCGGCAAGGTAGCCGATCTCGCGGTCCAGGTGCACGGCGGCGCCGGGTACATGCGCGGTGTGCCCGTCGAGCGGATCTATCGCGAGGTGCGGCTGTTACGGCTGTACGAGGGCACCAGCGAGATTCAGCGCCTCATCGTGGGCGGCGGACTGGTCAAGGAAGCGCAGCGCAAAGCATGACGGGAAAGCTCAGCGGCCAGGTCGCATTCATCACCGGCGCCGCCCGTGGGCAGGGCCGCGCCCACGCGGTGAAGATGGCCCGCGAGGGTGCCGACATCATCGCCGTCGACATCGCGGGCAAGCTGCCGGACTGCGTTCCGTACAACCCGGCCACGCCGGAGGATCTGGCCGAGACCGTGCGTCTGGTCGAAGCAGCCGGGCAGCGCATCGTGTCGTCGGTGGTGGACACCCGCGACCATGACGGGCTCAAGGATGTCGTGAGAGACGGCGTGGCCACGCTGGGCCGCCTCGACATCATCGTCGCCAACGCGGGCATCACCTCGCCGGCGGCGTGGGACGACATCACCCCGGAGGCCTTCCGGGATGTCATGGACGTCAACGTGACTGGAACCTGGAACACCGTGATGGCGGGAGCGCCGGCAATCGTCGAGAGCGGTCGCGGCGGGTCGATCATCCTGATCAGCTCGGCGGCCGGGATCAAGCTGCAGCCGTTCATGGTGCACTACACCGCCAGCAAGCACGCTGTCACCGGGATGGCCAGGGCGTTCGCCGCCGAGCTCGGCAAGCACAACATCAGGGTCAACAGCGTTCATCCGGGACCGGTCAACACCGACATGGGCACCGGCGACATGGTGGCGGAACTGGGCAGGGCGATGGAGACCAACCCGGCGCTGCAGAACATGATGCTGCCGTTCCTGCCGATCTACATCGCCGAGCCGGAGGACATCGCCGACACGGTCTGCTTCCTGGCCAGCGATGATGCGAAACTTATTACCGCTGAGGCGATTTCAGTCGATCAGGGCTCGACGAAGTACTGAGGGTACGGGTCAGGAAGGCCACCTGGTCGCCGACGGCCTTCTCGAACCAGTCGTGACCGGGCCACACGTCGAAATGATCGCAGGGATAGTGATGCACCTGTCCCCGGCCCAGCACCGCGGTCTTGACCACCGATTCGGCAGGCACGTAGCGGTCGAAATCGGCGACCTGCACCAGCAGCAGGCACTGTAACCGCTTGGCGGCGTCCGCCGTTCGGATCGACGCGATCTGCAGGCCTACCGCGGAGTCGACCTCGTTGCGCCAGGTCGGTCCGGCCATCGCGGTGTAGCTCTCGTAGGCGCCATCCAGGGCCAGCGCTCCCGGCTCACCGGGACGGCCGACCAGGGGCATCAGCGTCGGGCGCCGACCGCGCGCCACGGCGGCCCGGCTCTTGAGGCCCACCGCCGTCCATTTCAATGCCTGCCCGACATCGCGGTGTTCGACGGCCGCACGACTGACGGCCACGCCGCTGGTCAGGGGCGTCATCGCGATCACGCCGACGACATCGGGATGGTCGGCGGCCACTCGAATCACGTGACCGCCCGACATCGAGGATCCCCACAGCACGATCCGGCTCGGGTCGACTCCGGGCAGCAGCTTGGCCGCGGCGATCGCAGCCTCGAAGTCGGCGATCTGTTCGGCAACCGAAACCGTCTGCCGCGGTTGGCCTTCCGACGCGCCGAAGCCGCGGTAGTCGAAGGCCAGCACATCCACGCCTGCGGAGCTGATCCGCTCGGCGAACGGCTCCAGTCCGGAGTCCTTGGTTCCGCCGAAGCCATGGCCCATGACCACCACCGGGCGCCCGGCAGGGCCGGCGAAAGCGTCACCCTGGCCCGGGAAATGCCATGCGCTGCAGCGCACGCCGGACGAATCGAAGGTGACGTCGGCGCGGGTCATACGGCAACCCTTCGGCGACGCGCCAGTTCGGCACGTTTCATGCCTGCGGGTAGCTCCCTGGTGCGGATGTCGTGGTCGTAGTGGAAGTAGTCGACCTGTTGGGTGTGCCGCGGGCGGTCGGTGCAATGCCCCACGTAGAGCTTCTGATCGGCGTCGATCACCCTTTCCATCTCGGCGGCCGGTGGCAGCGCATAGCGCCCCACCGCGTAGGCGGCCAGCAGCTTCGCCTGGCACTCGATGAACGGAAACAGCGTCGGCACCGCCTGGGCGAAACCGATGAACACCAGATTGCCCATGCCTGGCTTGAACATTCGTTTGTAGAGCCGGATGGCGTTGCCCGGCGCGTTGATGAACTCAGAATCGAAGAACGGGAACGTGATGTTGTAACCGGTGGCGTAGACGATCACGTCGAACACCCCGCTGGTGCCGTCGTCGAAGTGGACGGTGTCCCCGTCGAGGCGGCTCACGTTGGGCTTCGGGATGACGTCACCGGACCCCAGCCGCAGCGGGAGTTCGACCGATTGCGTGGGATGCGCCTCGAAAAGCTTGTGGTTCGGCGCGGGCAGGCCGTACAGCTGAGGGTCGATGCCCATCGCGGGCGCCAGCAGCTGAACCGCCTTGCGCTGCCAGGACAGCGGTATGTACGGCGATGTCTGCCATACGCTGTCACCCGGGCGCCCGGCGATGTACTTGGGCACGATCCAGGCGCTCGAGCGTGTCGACAGCGTCACCGTGTTCTGCAGGGTCCGAGACGACAACTCGACGGTGATGTCGGCAGCGCTGTTGCCGATACCGACCACCAAGATTCGTTTGCCGGTCAGATTCAGCGGGGTCCGCGGATCGATGTAGTGGTGGGAATGGATTGTCTCGCCGGTGAATTCACCGGGGAAGTCCGGGTAGCGGGCGTCCCAGTGGTGGCCGTTGCCGACGACCAGCAGATCGAACTCCCGCGTCTTGCCCTTCTGGTCGGTGATGTCCCAGCGGCCGTCGGAGTTCAGGCCGGCGTGCGCGACGCCGTTGTTGAACTCGATGTTCTCTTGCAGCCCGAAGGTCTCGGCGTAGGAGTCCAGGTAGGTCTTGATATCGCTGTGGTGCGGGAACGACGGGAAGTGTTCGGGAATCGGGAAGTCCCGGAACGACAACCGTTGTTTGGAGGTGTCGATGTGCAGCGACCGGTAGGCGCTGCTCAATCCGTTGGGGTTGGCGAAGGCCCAGTTGCCGCCGATGCGGTCGGACAGCTCGAAGGTGGTGTAGGGCACGCCATAGTCCTTGAGCATTTTGCCCGAGGTCAGCCCGCTGACGCCCGCGCCGATGATCGCGGTGCGCGGCATGGATTCGCCCAACGTGTACTCCTAGCTTGTGACGAGCTCTAGTGTGCCCAGGTCGCGGATGGCGGCGCATCCCCGGCGCAGCATCGCGGCCATCATGTCGTCGCCGCGTTCGGTTTCCACCGCGAACGCACAACCCAGCGCGGAGATCAGCGGGACCTGGATCATCCCGAGAAGGTAGTCGTGCCAGCAGGTGGCCGCGTCGTAGTCGCTGACCCCGGTATCGAGCAGGGCCCGGTGGTACTCCGCGACGAGGTCCCGCTCCGCCTCGGCCCGCAGCGCGGGTTCCAGGCTGGTTCCGGTGAAGTACGCCAGGTCGCGGCCCGCCAGCCCGACACCGAGGGTCTGCCAGTCGACCACGTTGACCCGGTCGCCGTCGAAGAGCAGGTTGTCCAGCCGGTAGTCACCGTGCAGCAGAGCGAACCGGTCCGGCGCGTTCAGCAGCCATGGCGTCACCAGATCCATTGCCGCCACCAATGTTTCGGCGTCCTGCGCGTTCAGCCTTGACCCGAGTTTGTCGATGGTGATGCCGGCGGCCATTTTCGAGATATCGCCGAGACCCCGGATGGCCTCCTCCCCCACCACCGACATCGCCAGGCCGGGGAAGGTCTGCCAGCGTTCGTCACACCAGGTCGGTCCGTGCAGACCGGCCAGGGCGCGCACCGCCAGGCGGGCCTCAGGCAGATCGCAGCCTGCGATCTGGTCGCCCTGAACGGCCGGGGCTTGATCGGCCAGCAACAGGGCGTAACTGGCTCCGTCGTCGGCGATCTCGACGTGATAGCACTGCGGGATCGGGATGGTCACCAGCTCGGCGACGGACTGATAGAACGCACACTCGCTGCGATAGCCCAGCGTCACCCGGTCCCGCACGGCGTCGTCATTGGCGGGCAGTTTCAGGATGAAGCTGCCCGGCAGTTTGTCCGGGTTCTCGGCGTAGGTGGCCGTGACGCGGAACGTCGCGCCCGTCTGCCCGGTGCCAACCGGCGTCACCTCGACGGTGTCGACGTCGGCCGCCGAACCGGAACTGCGCAGGACGCCGGCGAGCCAGTCGCTGGTGACATCTGTGGGATAGCGAGGGATCGCGGTCGCGGCGCTCATGCTGTGGGCTGCCTTCCATCGGAGCGTTGTCGGTCGACGAAGCGCACAGCCATCCGGTTGAGCAAGCCGGGTGCCAGACGCGCGAAAAGCCATGCCGCGCGGGCCTGACGAGGTGCGACCAAGAGGGCCTTGTTGCGTTCGATGGCCCGCAGCGTATCGGCGGCCAACCGGTCCGGGCTATAGAAAGTCTCATTGCGCTGGCCCATCCGGTAGAACTCGCGGCCGTTGAAGTCGCCGAGCCAGCCTTTGTCGAGAATCGGGGTGTCCACCGCTGTCGGGCAGATGGCCAGCACGCCGACCCCGTGGCCGAGGGCTTCGGTGCGCAATGCCAGCGACAGCCCGACAATCGCATGCTTGGTCATCACGTAGCTGGTGATCCGACCGGCGGCGGCCAGACCCGCCATCGATGCGGTGTTGATGATGTGGCCGCTGCGCTGGCGGACCATCTGCGGGTAGGCCGCATGCACCCCGTGCACGACGCCGCGGATGTTCACGTCGATGATGCTGTTCCACTGATCCAGGGTGAGCAGTTCGGTGTCGCCGCCCCAGGTGATGCCGGCGTTGTTGAACATCAGGTCGATTCGGCCGGCGTGCTCGACGACACTGTCGACCGCCTGCTGGACGGCGGCGGCGTCGGTGACGTCGAGTTGCAGTGGTGTCCCCCGCTTGCTCAGCGACGCGGCGGTGCGCTCGGCGGCGGCGCCGTCGATGTCGGTGCAATGGACGTCCGCTCCGGCATCGGCGAGCGCCCGGCACAGTGCCGCACCGATTCCCGAGCCGGCGCCGGTGACGATCGCCTGCTTGCCGACGAACCGCGTCACGCCGAGGCCATCCGGTCGACGTGGGCGAGCACGTCGGGATAGCGCTTGAGGTGAGCGCCGCCGTTGAGGTCCAGAACCTCGCCGGTGAGCCAGGAGGCCTGGTCCGAGCAGAGGAACAGCACCGCCTCGGCGACATCCTCGGGAACACCGACCCGACCGAGCGGGGTGTTCTCGAGGTAGTCCTCGAGAACACCGTCGGCCATGGTCACCAGTTCGGTCAGCGGAGTGTGGACAAAGCCGGGCGAGACGGCGTTGACCCGGATGCCGCGCGGGCCCATCTCGAGCGCGGCGACCTGGGTCAGCATGGCCAGTCCGGCTTTGGCCGCGCAGTAGGCGCTCATTCCGGGCGCGGCGAGCCGGGCGTTGAGCGAAGTGATCGACACCAGCGAGCCGCCCTCGCGCAGTTGACGCCCGGCGTGCTTCATCACGATGAAAGCACCGGTGAGACAGCAGTCGACGATGGCTCGGAAGTCCTCGACGGCCAGCTCGGTGATGCGGCCGAAGCCGCCGAATCCGGCGGTGTTCACCACGACGTCGACGGCTCCGGCGCCGTCGAACAACGCTGCGACACTGGCTTCGTCGGTGACATCCACGCCGACGGCGTTATGCGGAGCGCCGAGTTCCGCGGCCCGCTGCGCGGCACCGTCGGCGTTGCGGTCGGCGATGGTCACCTGTCGCCCGCCGGCGGCCAATCCCCGGGCCACCGCCCAGCCGATCCCCGATGCGCCGCCCACGACTACCGCCCGTTGCGCTGCTTCTTCCGACATCCCGCCTCCTGTGAACGCTCGCGCGGGTTCGCTCAAGTCGCGTCTACTGTAAGGGATACGGCAAGAGTCGCGGTAGAGCGACGTCGGGAAGCGGTGAAGGGGAACAGCCCAGAAAGGGACTGACGAAACTGAGTGGCCAGGGCCGGGATCGAACCGGCGACCTTCCGCTTTTCAGGCGGACGCTCGTACCAACTGAGCTACCTGGCCGGAAGGCACTGCGTCAATCCAATGCCTCACCACATACATGGCGACCCTGACGGGACTCGAACCCGCGACCTCCGCCGTGACAGGGCGGCGCGCTAACCAACTGCGCCACAGGGCCTTACTCGTACTACTCGCTTCCGACGATACCGTCGTCACGCGTACCCCCAACGGGATTCGAACCCGTGCTACCGCCGTGAAAGGGCGGCGTCCTAGGCCACTAGACGATGGGGGCCAGAACCGAATCACTTCGGGGTACTCACAACGAGTGCACGTTAGAGCGTCGTTAGCTTAGGGCACCACAGGCTCAATCCCAAAACCGAGTGGCATCACCGAAGGCAGTATTGTGTGCGTCGCGCCCCTATAGCTCAGTCGGTAGAGCTACGGACTTTTAATCCGCAGGTCCCAGGTTCGAGCCCTGGTGGGGGCACAACAGGGGGATGAACGGGTCTTTCGCAAGAATGCGGACCTTTCTGACATCGCCCGGCGCCGTCGGGGGTGACCTATCGTGAACGACATGAGTGACGCGACGCCGCAGGCAGCGGGCAGCGCCGGGCACGGATCGCGCCCCGGCGTCGACCGCCAAACCGGCCGGCATGTGATCGCGCGTCTGGTCGGTCCTGAACACGACCAGACGGTCCAAGCGGTCGTCGACCAGCTGTCCGGCGAACAGAGCGCGGTCGACGCGATCGTCGAAGACGCCGTGTCGGACCCCGAACGCCTCGAGGCGCTGGAGCGGCTCGGCAACCACGACGACACCCGCAGCGCGACCCTGGATCGGGTCGCGGTTCTGACCGCCGAGGCGCTGGGCACCCCGATGGCGGCGGTGTCCATCGTGTACCCCGACCGGCAGGTGCTTGCCGGGAGCAACGCGAGTGACGAAACGCTGCCGCGCGTGCGGCCGATCGAGATGTCGATCTGCAAATTCACCGTCGCCAGCCGCGAGCCGCTGGTGGTCGACGACACCCGAGCGCATCCCCTACTGGCGGACCATCCAGCGGTCAAGGAAGGCGTGTTGGCCTACGCCGGAATTCCGTTGATCGACAGCAACGGTCATGTCGCTGGAACGTTGTGCACCTGGGACACTCGCCCGCGGCACTGGTCCAGCGGTCAGGTACAGATCCTCAACGATCTCGCCGCCGTCGCGCGCCAACGGCTCCTCGCTGAGCCACGCGACAAGTGATCTTTGCCAAAGTGCGCCACACGGGGGGATATATGACTCGACGGGTAATGACATCGGGTAGCGTCCCGCCTGTGGTTCGGTGGGTGAAGTGAGCGGTCATGGCGACACGAACTCTTCACGTCGAGAATCCGCCGGCCGCGCCGGCTCGTAACGGTACGTCGGGCCCGCGCAAGAAAACCTTTGCCGAGCGGGTCCGCACCGATCCGCTGAGCACCATCATCACTGTCGCCATCGACGTTCTGTCGGTATCGATCGCAACCGTCCTGGGCGCGTGGTGGGCGATGTCCACCAAGGACTACCCCCCGGATCTGTGGTTGGCCATCCTGTTCGTCCCGGTGGTGATCGCCACGCTCGGCGCACGCGGCGTCTACCGGCGTCGCTTGAACCGAGAATTCCTCGACGAGATCGGGCCCATCGAGGCCACGGTCGCGATTTCGACGATGTTCCTGCTCGCCGGCATGCTGCTCACCCACGAGTCCGGTCGACCGGGGTCGACCGTGCTGAAGATCTGGCTCTGCGCCGCGGTCCTCATGCCGTTCGGCCGGCTGATCCGGGTGATCATCCAGCGCAGCCTGCGACGACACCATCACCTCGTGGCGCCGACCCTCATCGTCGGCAACGGCCGCGTCGCCGGCCACATCATCAACCGCCTCGAGGAGTTCCCGGAATACGGCCTCGGGCCGGTCGGCATCATCGACGCCGAACCGTGGTTCGGCCAGGCGGGCGACCCGCGGCCCGACATCCCCTACCTGGGACCGCCGGAAAACATCGATAAAGCAATCCGGGAAACCGGAGCGCAGAACGTCGTCATCGCGTTCTCCCGGACCCAAGATCAGGTGCTGACGCACGTGGTCCGGGCCGCCCACCAAAACGGCCTGCGGGTCTGGGTGGTGCCGCGCATGTTCGACACCATCGGCGAGCGGGCCCGGATCGAGCACATCGGCGGCACCCCGCTGCTGGCGCTGCCCCACACCAACCCGCGTGGCTGGCAGTTCACCGTCAAGCACATCTTCGACCGGGTGATGTCTTTCCTTCTGCTGCTGTTTATCTCGCCGGTCTTCCTCACCCTGGTTCTCCTCGTGAAGTTGAGCTCGCCGGGGCCGATCTTCTTCCGCCAGCCGCGGGTGGGACGCGACGGACGCGTCTTCGACTGTCTGAAATTCCGCACCATGAGGGCTCCCGACGCCGCCGACGCGGCGTTCCAGCTCAAGACCGGCGCCGCGCCCGGTGGCGTGGAGGGTGTCGACCGCCGCACGAAGATCGGCAAAATTCTGCGCGCCACATCGCTCGACGAGCTGCCGCAGTTCCTCAACGTGCTCAAGGGCGAGATGAGCCTGGTGGGTCCCCGGCCGGAACGGCCGGAGTTCGTCGAGTTGTTCGAGGCACAGATCCAGCGATACGGCGAGCGTCACCGCGTTCGGGCCGGCGTCACCGGCTGGGCTCAGGTACACGGCCTACGTGGGCAGACGTCCATCGCCGATCGCGCCGAGTGGGACAACTACTACATCGAGAACTTCTCGATCGCCCTCGACCTCAAGATCTTGGCGCTGACGATTCCGGCGGTGCTGCGTCGCGCGGAGTAAAGCTTCGATAACGCCGCGGTTAGCTGGTGTGTGAAAAATACCCGGACCGGGTAACTCTCAGTTAACGCATCGGGGAGCGGGGCAGTCCTGTTTCACGCGCGCCTCAGGAGTTAACATGAGTCACCCACTGCTCACGTCGACCGATGTAATCCGCCACGCGATCGCCGACCAAGTCCGGCGTTTGGGCGGCAATGACGAGAACATCGACGACATCGCATTCGCCGCGTCCTATGCCGTGATGTGCTGGGGTTTGGCTGCGGCCGAAAGCAATTGACGGTCGCGTCGGTTCAGCACGCTGCGCCTGGACGCACGGCTGCCGGCCCACCGTCGGTCCGAGGTAGCTGACCACAGCCGTCGGTCCCGATTTCGTCGGCAAACCGTCAGGACGCCACGTTTTTCGCCGGGCACGTGTCGCCCAGGTAATGAATTCCCTTGTCGCGCTCCCCTTTCGGCGGCAGATTGCGGGCCGGGGTGTGGATCAGCGGGGCGTCCAGAGGAATCCGGCCGGTGGCGCGGTCCCAGCCCGCACGCGCACGCGGGTGCATCCGACGACGCTCGGGCAAGACCTTGAACGCCAGATTGACCATGCGGCCGAACAGCCTGTGCATGCGCTCATCTCGCTTCGGCCACGTGTAGCCCATCAGGTCGCGGACCGGCTGATCGTAGAGCCCGACGGTGATCCAGACTGCGACCGGACCGAGTATCTTGAGGTACGCCGACCACAGGAAGTCCGGAATCCATTGCAGCGAAGGGTGTTTGGGCATCGTCGACAGGTCGAGAACCTCGCGGGTGGCCCAATTGTTCTCGAGCACGTTGCGGCACATGTGATCCCAGTAGACCTGGAATTCTTCCCAACTCGCCGGCACCGGGCGCATGCTCATGCCATACATCCGGTACCACGTGACGTGCTCGTCGAACAGTTGGCGCTTCTGATCCTCGGTCAGACCGTCACCGAAGTGCTCGGCGGTCAGGACCGTGCCCATGAAAAACGTTGCGTGGGCCCAATAGAAGACGTCGGGGTTGAGCGCACTGTAGCGGCGCCCCTGGGAGTCCACGCCCTTGATCGGAATGTGGTAGTCACGCACTTCCGCGCCGGTCTCCGGCGCCCGATCGCCGTCGAACACCACGCCCCCGATGGGGTAGAGCGATCGCAACAGCCGAGGCAGCCGCTCGATGAAGAAGATCGAGTGCTGCTCGACGGCAGCGCCGAGCTGAGGATGCATGTTCTGCATCGAGCCGGCCCATGGCCCCTGGAGTAGTCCGCGCCAGTCACCGAAGTATTTCCATGTCAGCGACTCCGGGCCGAGTACCGCCGGCGGGCTGTCATATCCTCCGTCGGTCACCGGGCAGCCGGACGCCACTTGCGCGCCGTCGCTGGTGACGGGGCACGATTCGGAAGTATCTTGACTCAACTGGTGACCTTCCCGAGGAAGTCTGGCATTTTGACTACATGCGTTGTCACCAAGAGCTTAGGAGCGATGTGACGCCGGGTCAACGACGGGGCCGCTGGTCCGGCGTCCCACTGCCGGACCGGCAGGCGCTGCGCCGCGACGAACTGATCGCCGCCGGCGTCACATTGCTCGGCAGCCCCGGCGGCCCTGCTCTGACGGTGCGGGCCGTCTGCCGCCATGCCGGCCTGACCGAGCGCTACTTCTACGAAAGCTTCTCCGACCGGGACGAGTTCGTCCGAGCCGTCTACGACGACGTCTGCAATCGCGCCATGACCGCACTGACAGCGGCCGCGACCCCGCGTGCGGCCGTCGAGCAGTTCGTGAGTCTGATGGTGGACGATCCGGTTCGGGGCCGCGTTCTGCTGCTGGCGCCGCAGGTCGAAGCCGTACTGATCCACTCGGGTGCCGAGTGGATGCCGAGCTTCATCGAGCTGCTGCAGAGCAAGTTGACCGCGATCAGTGATCCGGTGCTGCAGAAGATGATGGCCACAGGGCTGATCGGCGCGCTGACCGCGCTGTTCACCGCCTACCTCGACGGTAGCCTGACGGCGTCGAGAGAGCAGTTCATCGACTATTGCGTCGACCTACTGCTTGCTCGTACGGCGAGCTATCCGCCGGCGACCTGACCCGCCTCACCTGGCACGTTGCCGGTCTGGTCCAGTTCGCTTGACTCGCTCTGCTGGGCTTCGGCCTGCGCCTCCGCGAGCTTCTCCTCATAGTCCGAACGAGCCTGTCGGCCCTCCGGGCTGCCGATCGAGTTGCCCGGCACGCCGGCCGTCGCGAAGGTGTTGTTGCAGTTCAGGTACAGCAACACACGGTTGCCGGGGTTGGTGCCGCTGGAGTCGAGGAAGTCGGCACTGCGCGATCCGGTGACCATGCATTGGTCGGTCGGCAGGAAGCTGCCGACCCGGGTGGCAATGGTCGCCGACTGGCCGGCGTCGCTGATCGCCTGCGCCGCATCCGCGTACGTCTGACCCGCATACTCGTTGGTCGCCGAGGCGGTGCCGGAGCCGAACATCGCAACCGATGCCACCGCTGCACCGAGCGCACCAACGCCGAGGACCAAGTAGTTCTTCATCGCGACCTCCGAGATGTGCGTTGCCTGTGCATTTGCGTACCAAACGCTGGTTGCCTGTGGTGCGCAAATATTACGCCGGGTCGCCGGAATCCGCAGTGCAAGCGTTAAGCGTCGCGGGCACCCCCATGGACCAGTCTCGTATCGGCGACGGCTGGCGTCGTTGCTAGGGGCATGGGAGCCCAGTGGCCCTTCCCGCTCGCGACCGAGCTTTGTCAGGTGACCGACCCTAAATCGCGGTCCGCGACACCAAATCCAACCTTTATCCCATGCGCTCCCATCAGGCAGCGTCGCAGCAATCAGGCACCGGCCGACAGGACTTCGAGTACCTTATCGTTGCACTTCCCCGTTTTTTGGCAGATGCCTTGACACTCAGTCGTTTTGGCGCTGTTGCTGCAGTAGGAGGGATACGTATTGATGTAGTTAACAGCCGCCTGCGCTTGCCGACCCTCCGGCGAAGCCACGGAGTTGCCCGGCCGACCGGGAGCGGCCAGCGTAGCGCCACAGTTTAGATCTAGCAGGACCTCATATCCCCGTGGTCTTCCACTAGAGTCCCTGAAATCGGCCTTTTGAGCGCCGCTGATGATGCAGTCATCGGCCGCGAACCGCCCACCGACCACTGTCGCGATGATCGGCTTTCCTCCAGCGTTCGTTATCTGTTCAGCAACTTTCGCGTAGGTCTGACCGGAAAAATTGCCGAAATCTGGACCCGAGGCGGCAGCAACTGCACTGCCAAAAGAACTAGCCAATGCCGCCATGGCACTAAGCAGGCCCAGCCCAATCACAACTGTTAGCTTCACACTTCCCCCGGGGATCTCGGCGCGCCCCACCCTGCGCAACTCGATGCACAGCATACCCCCGTTGCCGCACGTGCTGAGAAGAGCAACACGCCGAGAGGGGGAACTTGAATGTCACCGAGATACACAGATATATTGCGTGCAACCACTAGGAACAGATAACTGGAGGGCTCATGTCGAAAGACCTGACCGACCTCGATCTCCTGCACGAGCTGGAACCGGTGGCGGAGAAGCTCATAAACCGCCACATGACGATGATGAAGGACTGGAACCCGCACGACTACATCCCGTGGTCGGACGGCAAGAACTACTACGCCCTCGGCGGCCAGGACTGGGATCCAGAGCAGTCGAAGCTCTCCGAAATCGCGCGCACTGCGATGGTGCAGAACCTTCTGACCGAGGACAACCTGCCCGCATATCACCGCGAGATCGCGATGAACTTCTCGATGGACGGCCCCTGGGGCTACTGGGTCAATCGGTGGACCGCCGAGGAGAACCGGCACGGCATCTCGATCCGCGATTACCTGGTGGTCACCCGCAACTGCGATCCCGTCGAGCTCGAAGAGCTGCGGATGGAGCAGATGACCCGTGGCTTCTCGCCAGGCCAGAACCAGCAGGGCGATCTGTTCGCCGAGAGCCTGTTCGACTCGGTCATGTACGTCAGCTTCCAGGAACTGGCGACCCGGGTGTCGCATCGCAACACCGGCAAGGCCTGCAACGACCCCGTCGCCGAGCAGCTGCTGGCCAGGATCTCCAACGACGAGAACCTGCACATGATCTTCTACCGCGACGTCAGCGAGGCCGGCTTCGACGTGGCCCCCAACCAGGCGATGAAGTCGCTGCACCGGGTGCTGCGCAACTTCAAGATGCCCGGCTACACCGTGCCGGACTTCCGGCGCAAGGCCGTCATCATCGCCATGGGCGGCGTGTACGACCTGCGTATCCACCTCGACGATGTCGTGATGCCGGTGCTCAAGAAGTGGCGCATCTTCGAGCGCGACGACTTCACCGGCGAAGCGGCGGCAATGCGCGACGACCTGGCGAACCTGATCACGGAAATCGAAGAGGCCGCCGACAAGTTCGAAGAGTCCAAGGCTCGCAAGCTCGAGCGGGACGCGCGTCTCGCCGAGAAGCGCAGCGCCAAGGCATTGGCAGGGGCGGCAACATAGTAGACATCGCACCAGCGGCCACCGGGCTGCGGATCGGGCCTTTCGCCCTCCGCAGCCCGGTTGTCTTGGCGCCCATGGCCGGCGTCACCAACGTCGCGTTCCGCACCTTGTGCCGCGAACTGGAAGAGGCACGGGCCGGAACGGTGTCGGGCCTCTACGTTTGCGAGATGGTGACCGCGCGCGCACTCGTCGAACGCCACCCGGTCACCATGCACATGACGACGTTCGCTCCGCAGGAGTCGCCGCGTTCGTTGCAGCTCTACACCGTGGATCCGGCGACGACCTATGAGGCCGCCCGGATGATCGTGACCGAGGATCTCGCCGACCACATCGACATGAACTTCGGCTGCCCGGTACCCAAGGTCACCCGACGCGGCGGCGGGGCCGCACTGCCCTACAAGCGACGCCTCTTCGGCCAGATCGTGGCCGCTGCCGTCCGCGCCACCGAAGGCACTTCGGTGCCGGTGACCGTGAAATTCCGGATCGGCATCGACGACGATCACCGCACCCACCTCGATGCCGGCCGGATCGCCGAGCAGGAGGGCGCCGCGGCGGTCGCCCTGCATGCCCGCACCGCCGCCCAGCGGTACTCGGGGACCGCGGACTGGGACGAGATCGCCCGCCTCAAGGAGGCGGTGACGACGATTCCGGTGCTCGGCAACGGCGATATCTTCGAGGCCAACGACGCCCTGGCGATGATGGCTTCGACCGGGTGTGACGGAGTCGTCATCGGCCGCGGCTGTCTGGGCCGGCCCTGGCTGTTCGCGGAGCTCTCGGCGGCCTTCACCGGCTCGCCTACGCCGACCCCGCCGACCCTCGGCGAAGTCACCGACATCATCCGCCGCCACGGCGAGCTGCTGGCCGACCACTTCGGTGAAGACAAAGGCATGCGCGACATCCGCAAGCACGTGGCCTGGTATCTGCACGGCTTCCCTGCGGGTGCCGACATCCGGCGGGCGTTGGCCCTGGTCAAGACCCTGACCGAGCTGGACAGTCTGCTGGACCGCCTCGACCGCGACATCCCGTTTCCAGACGCCGCAACCGGGCCGCGGGGCCGTCAGGGATCGGCGGCGTCGGTCACCCTGCCGGAGGGCTGGCTCGACGACCCCGACGACTGCACGGTGCCTGCGGGAGCCGACATGATGAACTCCGGAGGCTGAACCGAGACGGTCCCGACACCGGTGCGAGCTAGCGGTTCGGCGGCTTGTCTCAGTACGATGGTGATCTTGTCTTGTCGTGGGCCGCTGGAGTGGCGGACAGCCACCGACTGCTGCTACAAGACATAGGACAGTTGAGACGGCCGCGCATCGATGCCGGCCAAGGTGTCGGTACAACCGGACCATCATTTGCACGCGCGTCGATGCGCACGACCTAGAGTCGGAGGCGACTGGAACATGAGTGACGGCGGCAACGCCACTCCTGGCCAGCACCGCACCCCCGACGAGGGCGAGCGGGTGACCAGGACGCCCCGAGCCGCGGTCGGCGCCGCGCCCTGGGAGCGGGTGACAGCGCCCGCTCCCCCGAGCGGCAACCACACCGAAGGCGTCACCGTCGCCGACCTGATCGCGAAGGTGTCCGGCTCCCGGCCCGCTATCGAGCCGACCCGGCACCGGGCCGAGGACGACGAGCACGACGACGACGCCACAGATCTCCCCGACCTGACCGACCTCACTGAACCCATCCCCGTCGTCGCCGCCGCCTACGCCGACGAAGTGCCCGACCTCGAGGCGATCCGACGCGCGCGCGGTCCGCTGGCCGCTGACCCCGACCCGGCGCCGTCGAGCACCACCAAGAACAAGGCCAAGTCGCGTCGCAAGCCCGTGCTGCTGGCCGGACGATCCGCAGCGGCGTTGTTCGCGGTGTCTGCACTGGTGCTGACCGGCGGCGCCTGGCAGTGGCAGTCCACCAAGAACGATCTGCTGCGCAATGTCGCGGCGCTGGACACCAATTCGCGCGACATCATCGATCCGAACGCGCAGTTCGGTGACGAGAACTTCCTGATCGTCGGCGTCGACAGCCGTACCGGCGCCAACGGCGAGATCGGTGCCGGCACCACGGAGGACGCCGGCGGCGCCCGGTCCGACACTGTGATGCTCGTGAACGTCCCCGCCGACCGCAAGCGCGTCGTCGTGGTGTCGTTCCCTCGCGACCTCGCCATCACTCCCGCTTATTGCCAGGCGTGGGACCCCGACACCGGCAAGTACGGCCCGGTCGCCGACAAGGCCACCGGCGAGATGAGTGACGACTACCGCTACACCGAGACGAAGCTGAACTCCGCATACGCCTATGGCGGGCCGAAATGCCTGGTCAAGGTCATCCAGAAGATGTCGGGCTTGTCGATCAACCGGTTCATGGCCGTCGACTTCGCGGGCTTCTCCAAGATGGTCGACGCGGTCGGCGGCGTCGAGGTCTGCAGCACCACCCCGCTGAAGGACTACGAGCTGGGCACCGTGCTGGAGAACGCGGGCCGCCAGATGCTCGACGGGCACACCGCGCTGAACTACGTCCGCGCCCGCCAGGTGACCACCGAGCTCAACGGCGACTACGGCCGGATCAAACGCCAGCAGCTGTTCCTGTCCTCACTGCTGCGCTCGATCATCTCCAAGGACACCCTGTTCAGCCTCACCAAGCTGAACAACGTGGTCAACGAGTTCGTCGACGACACCTACGTGGACAACGTCCGGACCAAGGACCTGGTCGACCTCGGCCAGTCGCTGCAGGGCGTCAACGCGGGCCGGATCACGTTCGTCACCGTGCCCACCACCGGCATCACCGACGCCGACGGCAACGAACCGCCGCGCACCCAGGACATCCGCGCGTTGTTCGACGCGATCATCAACGATGATCCGCTACCCGGCGAGAACGACACCAACGCGACGATGAGCCCGATGACGGCGTCGCAGAACGCCATTCAGGCGGCCAAACCCAGCCAGGTCGAGCAACCGGGCCAGTCGACGCAGACCGAATTGGTCAACGCGGTGACCACCGACCCGCAGGACATCACGGTGCAGGTGTCGAACTCCACCGGACAGGACGGACTGGGCTCTACCGCCGCCACCGCGCTGAAGCAACACGGCTTCCACGTGCTGGCTCCCGACGACTACACCGGCACCGTCACCGCGACCACGGTGATGTTCTCGGCAGGCAACGAGCAAGCCGCCGCCACCGTCGCCGCGGCGTTCCCGGCCGCGCAGATGGAGCGCATGGACGGCCTGGGCGAGACCGTCCAGGTGGTGCTCGGCCCCGACTTCAGCAGTGTGGCCGCCCCACCGCCGAGCGGATCGGCGGTCAGCGTGCACGTCAGCCACAACTCCAAGAGCACCCCCACCGAGCTGCCCGAGGACCTCACGGTCACCAACGCCGCGGACGTCACCTGCGAATAAGCGGGATCAACCGCGACGGCCGTTTGCGTTCATTCACCGTTCGTTCACTCCACCTCGGCATACTGGGTGCACTGGCAGAAAGTAGGGTGGACGCCATGCGCACCGCATACCACGAGCAGCTTGATGCTCTGACCGACCAGCTGGCCGAGATGTGCCGGATGGCCGGACTCGCGATGGAACGAGCCACCCAGTCGCTGCTTCAGGCCGACCTGGTGCTGGCCGAACAGGTCATCACCGACCACGAGCAGATCTCGGCGGCCAGTGCGCGCGCCGAGGAGGCCGCCTTTGTGCTGCTGGCGTTGCAGGCGCCGGTCGCCGGTGATCTGCGGGCGATCGTCAGCTCCATTCAGATCGTCGCCGACGTCGACCGGATGGGAGCGCTGGCGCTGCACGTCGCCAAGATCGCCCGTCGCCGGCATCCGCAGCACACGCTGCCCGAGGAAGTCAACGGTTACTTCGCCGAAATGGGCCGTGTCGCAGTCGATTTGGGTAACAGTGCGCGCGAGGTACTGCTTTCCCGGGATCCGGAGAAGGCACGTCGCATCCGCGAGGAAGACGACGCGATGGACGACCTGCACCGGCATCTGTTCACCGTGCTGATGGATCGCGAGTGGAAACACGGCGTGGCCGCCGCGGTCGACGTAACGCTGCTGGGCCGCTTCTACGAGCGCTTCGCCGACCATGCCGTCGAGATCTCCCGCCGCGTGATCTTCCAGGTCACCGGCCGGCTGCCCGAAGAAGAGGAAATCGCGGCGACCTGAGCCTCGACCCGACATACAAGAAATCCGGTATCGCCTTTGGGCGATACCGGATTTTTGTTGGGTGCGTGAGCCTACCCGAATCGGCCGGAGATGTAGTCCTCGGTGGCCTTCTGGCGCGGGTTGGAGAAGATCTTCTCAGTGTCGTCGATCTCGACCAGGCGGCCCGGCTTACCGGTGGCCTCCAGGTTGAAGAACGCGGTCTGGTCGCTGACCCGCGCGGCCTGCTGCATGTTGTGCGTGACGATCACGATCGTGAACTCCTGCTTGAGTTCACCGATCAGGTCCTCGATGGCCAGCGTGGAGATCGGGTCCAGCGCCGAGCACGGCTCGTCCATCAGCAGCACGTCGGGCTGGACGGCGATGGCGCGGGCGATGCACAGCCGCTGCTGCTGACCGCCGGACAGCCCGCCGCCGGGCTTTTCCAGCCGGTCCTTGACCTCGTTCCACAGGTTGGCGCCCTTGAGGGAACGCTCGGCGGTCTCGTCGAGCACCTTTTTGTTGCGGACGCCTTGCAGCTTCAGGCCGGCCACCACGTTGTCGCGAATCGACATGGTGGGGAACGGGTTCGGCCGCTGGAAGACCATGCCGATGGTCTTGCGAACGCCGACCGGGTCGACCCCGGATCCGTAGATGTTCTCGCCGTCGAGCAGCACCGAACCCTCGACCCGAGCACCCGGGATCACCTCGTGCATGCGGTTGAGCGTGCGGAGCACCGTGGACTTGCCGCAACCCGACGGGCCGATGAACGCGGTCACGTTGCGCGGCGGCACCGCCAGCGAAACGTCGGCGACAGCGTGGAATGCGCCGTAATAGATGTTGACGTCTTTGAGATCAAGCCGCTTGGCCATCGAAGGCTCCTAAACCTTTTTCGGGGCAAAGAATTTGGCGATGAAGCGCGCACCGACGTTGAGGATCGCGATCAGCACGATCAGCGTCAGCGCTGCGCCCCACAGCCGGTCGGAGGGAACGGGATTGGCACCCGCACCGGCCGATGTCTGGTCGTACATCATGCCAGGCAGCGAGCCCATGAATCCGTTGAACATGTCGAAGTTCATCGCCTGCGAGTAGCCGACCAGGATCAGCAGCGGCGCCGTCTCGCCCATGACGCGGGCCAGCGCCAGCATGACACCGGTGACGATGCCCGACAGCGCGGTCGGAATGACAATGCGCGCAATGGTTTTCCATTTCGGCACGCCGAGCGCATAACTGGCCTCGCGCAGGTCCATCGGAACGATCCGCAGCATCTCCTCGGTGGAGCGCACGATCACCGGGATCATCAACAACACCAGGGCCAGTGACACCGCGAACCCGGAACGCTGAAAACCCAACGTGGCCACCCACAATGCGTAGATGAACAGCGCGGCGACGATCGACGGCACACCGGTGAGAATGTCCACCATGAACGTGGTGAGCTTGCCCAGCCGGGTCCCGCCGCCGTACTCCACCAGATAGATGCCGACGAATACGCCGACCGGAATAGAGATCACCGCGCAGAACAAGCCCTGCAGCAGGGTTCCCACCAATGCGTGGTAGACGCCACCGCCGGGCATGAACGCGGTCATACCGGACTGCGAATGCGTCCACCAGCCGCTGTCGAGGACGATCTTCAAGCCCTTGCTGATCACCGAGTACAGCACCCAGATCAGCGGCACCACAGCCACGAACACCGACAGCGTCACCAGAACGGTGGCGGTGTTGTTGGTCAGCTTGCGCCGCAGGCTGACCGCCTGGAAGGTTGGCGCCTTGACCGGCTTGTCGAGGGTCGAGGTCATCGGGCACCCCTTCCGGCCACCGCGGCGCGGGCCGCCGAGTTGACCACGAACGTCAGGATGAACAGCACCAGGCCGGCGGCGATGTAGGCCCCCGCCTTGTACTGGTCATTGAATTCCGAAGCGGCCGAGGCGATCTTGCTGGCGAAGGTGTAGCCGGCGTCGAACAGCGACCAACCGAACGCCTTCTGCGTGCCGCGCAGGATGATCAACAGCGCGATCGTCTCACCCAGGGCGCGACCCAGGCCGAGCATCGCGCCGCTGATGTAGCCGGACAGACCGAACGGCAACACCGTGGTCCTGACCACTTCCCAGCGGGTCGCGCCGAGCGCCAGCGCGGCCTCGATCTGTCCCCGCGGGGTCTGCACAAACACCTCGCGGCTGACTGCGGTGATGATCGGCAGGATCATCACCGCAAGCACGATCCCGGCGGTGAAAATGGTGCCGCCGCCTGCCACCGACGCGTTGCCGGTGTCGAACAAGAACAGCCAGCTCAGGTTGCCGTTGAGCCACATCGCGAGCGGCTTGATCACGGGCGCCAGCACATACAGGCCCCAGACGCCGTAGATGATCGACGGCACGGCGGCCAGCAGATCCACCATGTAGCCCAGCGGCCCGGACACCCGACGCGGGGCGTACTGCGTCAGGAAGATCGCGATACCGAGCGCGACGGGCATCGCCAGGACCAGGGCGAACAGCGAGACGAACACCGTCACCTGCAGCAGGTCCAGGATGCCGAACTTCATGTGGGCGGTGTCGGTGGTGAGCCAGTTGCCGCCGTAGGTGAAGAAGTTGGCGTCGTTTCGGCCCAGCGCCGGTACCGCACGCCAGACGAGGAACAGGCCGATCGCGGCGATCAGCGCGATGACGAGAACGCCGGAACCTTCGGACAACCCGCGGAAGATCCGGTCGCCGAGGCGCACCTTGGCTGTTCCGGACGGGTTCGTCGGGATCGAGGGCTTCTCGGGAAAGGGCTCAGCCACGACCTCGCCGGCTCCAGCCTCAGCTGGATTAGGCCCGGGCATGTCTTGGGTCACATCCACCCCATCGCTCACTGATCTCTCCATCGTCACCGCAATCGACCTGCCTCGCCAGCGCTCTTACTGAATTGCTTTGACGGCGGTCAGCAACCGCTGCTTGAAGGCGTCCGGCAGCGGGACGTACCCGGCGGCCGGCAGACCGGCCTGGCCGTCATTGGCCGACACGGTCAGGAACGACTTCACCGCCGCCGACGTGTCGGCGTCGTAGCCCTTCGAGCAGACGATCTCGTAGGTCGCCAGCATCAGCGGGTAGGCGCCCGCGGCCTTGGTGGCGTACAGCGAGTTCAGATCCAGCTTCAGGTCGTTGCCGTCGGCCGCGAACTTCGCGGCGTCGATGCCGGCCTTGGCGGAATCATCGGTCAACGCCACCGGCCCACTGCCGGTGTCGATCTGGGCCATGCTCAGCTTGGCCTGGTCGGCGAAGCCCTTCTCGACGTATCCGATCGCGCCCGGGGTGGCCTGCACGGCCTGCACCACGCCGGCCGTCTTCTGCGCACCCTCACCGGCGCCGCCCTGGAACTCCTTGCCGGCACCCTTGGTCCAAGTCTGCGGAGCAGCGGCGGTCAGGTACTTCTGGAAGTTGTCGGTGGTGCCCGAGGAGTCCGAGCGGTAGATCGGCGTGATCTTCTGATCCGGCAGCGACACCCCGCTGTTCAGCGCAGCGATCGCCGGATCGTTCCAATTGGTGATCGCACCGGTGAAGATCTTGGCCAGCACATCGGCGTTGACGACGAGCTTGTCGACACCCGGGAGGTTGTAGCCCATGGCGACGGGCCCGAAGACCATCGGCAGATTCCAGGCCGGGTTGCCACCGCACCGCTTGGCGGCCGGGTCGACCTGGTCCTTGGCCAACGGCGAGTCAGAGCCCGCGAAGTCGACCTGGCCGGCGACGAACTGGGTGACACCCGCGCCGGAACCGGTCGGGTTGTAAGAGAGGTTCTTGCCCGGACACTTCTGGCCCCACACCTGGTTGAACACCGCAACGGCGTTCTGCTGTGCGGTCGAGCCCTCGGCGGTCACGGCGTTCTTGCCACCGCAGTCGGCCGAAGCGCTGGACGAACCGGACGCCGCGTTGGTCGAGGACGACGTTCCGGCGTTGTTGTCGCTTCCGCAGGCGGTGAGCGTCAGGCCGGTGATGGCCGTTGCTGACGCAGTCACGAAGAACGCCTTGCCAAACCTGTTCAGATTCACCTATCCCACTTTCTCCAGTGTTGCCCTGTTCGCCCCGGTAGGAGCACATGCACCACCCGGGAAGTTAGGCGTTGGTAATGGACGGAACCCACCCGGAATATGAACGGAAGGTGAACAGGTTGATGAACGACGCATTGCGGGCAGCCGCTAACTAGCTGTGACTACCGCCGCGGTCAATATTTGCTGTTCCAGAAGCTTGGTAGGCGGTGTCGATATTCGATGCAGCAAATCCCAGCCGTTCGTAGGTCTTGACCGCGGCGGTGTTGTCGGCTTCGACGTAGAGCAGGACCTCGGGCTCCTGTTGTGCGCCCAGCACGCGGGCCAGGTGCTCGATGCCCACCAGGGTGAGCAGACGGCCCAATCCGCGGCCCTGCGCGGCGGGGTCCACTCCGACCACGTAGACCTCGCCCAGCCCGGGATGGTCGGTGTGCACTTTGGTCCAGTGGAAGCCGAGCAGCTGGCCGGTGCCGTCGTCGACGGCGAGGAACAAACCGTCGGGATCGAACCACGATTCACGACGCCGTTCGTCCACGTCGGACGGCCCCCAGCCGCCTTGTTCGGGATGCCAGGAGAAGGCGGCGTTGTTCACCCGCAGCAACTCGGCGTCATCGGCCGGACCGGCGTAGGTGCGAATCCGAATACCCTCGGGCACAACGACTTCGGGGATGTCGTGAAGTGTGCGGCGCATCTGCATCAGCTCCCGGACCACCGTCATCCCGAGTGTGTCGGCCACCGCCCGGGCCGCGGGTAGGGTGCCGTGCGCCCAGAACCGGACCGCCCCGCCGCCGGCGTCGACGGCGGCCCCGAGCAGCGCTGAGCCGATGCCGCGACGACGGGCCTGCGGTGCCACGACCAGCTCACCCATCGCCTCGGCGTCGTCGCGTCCGGGTGTGAGATTGAGGTAGCCGACCACGTCATCACCCTCGGTGGCGACCAAGTGCCGGGTGCGGGACTGCGCCAGCTCCCGCAGGACCTGCTCCCCCACCGGCGCGACCCCGTCGGTTCGGGTGGCGGCCTCGATCACGGCGCGCACCTGCTCCTGCTCGGCCGGGGTCAGGGCGGTTCGCCAGTGTGGCGCGCTCACTGACTACGTAGCGGCTGCGAGACCGGGCCCGACCGCACGCTCATCGAATCCGAGATGTCCTCGGCGTCGTCGAACGCGTCCTCGTCGTCGTCCTCGGCGAAGTCCGACTCGACGGGCGCCGGACGGCCCCTGGCCGGCCGGACCGCCTTGTAGCCCACGTTGCGGACCGTCCCGATCAGCGATTCGTATTCGGGTCCGAGTTTGGCGCGCAGACGTCGCACGTGCACGTCCACGGTGCGGGTGCCGCCGAAGAAGTCGTAGCCCCACACTTCCTGGAGCAGCTGCGCGCGGGTGAACACCCGGCCGGCGTGCTGCGCCAGGTATTTGAGGAGTTCGAATTCCTTGTAGGTCAGGTCCAGCGGGCGACCGCGCAACCGGGCCGTATAGGTGCCTTCGTCGATGACCAGTTCCCCGAGGCTGACCTTGCCCGCACTCTCCTGGGTGGCCGCGCCGCCCCGCCTGCCGACCAGCAGGCGCAGCCGGGCGTCGATCTCCGCGGGGCCGGTGCTGGGCAGCAGGATCTCGTCCAGACCCCAGTCCATGTTGACGGCCACAAGGCCGCCCTCGTTGACGACGGCCACCACGGGCACCGACGTGCCGGTGGTCCCGAGCAGGCGACACAGGCCACGGGCGGCCGCCAGGTCAGTGCGTGCGTCGACGATCGCGATGTCCGCCGAGCCCGCCTCCAACAGCGACGAGACTTCGGTTGGCGCAGACCGCACGTTGTGCGCGAGCAACGCCAGCGACGGCAGCACCGATTCTGGGTGCGGGTCGACGGTGAGAAGTAGCAGGTCCAACAAACTCTCCAATGCCCCGGATACTCATCGTCGACAGCGCCGTCGCGGTGACCCACCAGACTCATGGGCGACATATGGCCGTTACCCGGCCATGGGTCATCTAACTTTAACCCGCTACCTGCTATTTAGCTGATTTGAACGACTCCACCTGCCGTCAAGGGGGTGCGCGACGGTGGCTGCGCACCGGTTGTACGCCAGAATATGCAGGTGCGAAAGCTGCTGATCACTCTTGGTGCCACGCTGCTGGCCGTGGTCGTCGGGGCGGTCGGCGTCGATTTCGGGGCGACGATTTACGCCGAGTACCGGCTGGCACGCACCGTGCGCAGCGCCGCCGGACTGTCGTTCGACCCGTCGGTGGCGATACTGGGCTTTCCGTTCATTCGCCAGGCCATGCAGCACCACTTCGACGAGATCGAGATCAAGGCCAACGGAGTGGGCCATCCCGTGGTCGGCAAGGCCTCACTCGAGGCCACCCTGCACAACATCGATCTTACCCAAGCATCGTGGCTGATCAGGCCCGATGCGGATCTGCCGGTCGGCAAGCTCGAGAGCCGCATCATCATCGACTCCCTGCACCTCGGCCGGTTCGTCGGGATCACCGACCTGATGGTCGAGGCTCCGTCGAAGGAGACGAACGACGCCACCGGCGGGACCACCGAATCGGGTATCTCCGGAAGTAAGGGCCTGGTCTTCACCGGGACGCCGAAGAAAGCCGACTTCGACAAGCCGGTCAGCGTCGCCGTCGACCTCTCGGTGGCAGGCCCGGAACAGACCACGTTGGTTTTCACGGCCACCGATGTGCAGACCGGTCCCGGCACCGCTGACCAGCCGGTACCCGATGACAAGAAGGCGGCGGTGCTGGCGGCGTTCAGCGGCAGCTTGCCCGGCCAGAAGCTGCCGTTCGGGGTGCGCCCGACCACCGAGGGTGCTCGCGGCTCGGACATCATCATCGAAGGCATCGCCGAGGGAGTAACCATCCGGCTCGACGGGTTCACACAGTCATGAGCCCCGCATTGATCACCGCGATCGTCGCCATCGTCGCCGCGCTGGGCGTGGCGATCGTCGCAGGCGTGCTGCACAACCGGCGGTCCGGAGTCGTTCGCGAAGCCGAATCGCACGACGTCGACGTGAGCGACCTGGGTTTATCCCGGACCGGTCCGACCGTCGTGCATTTCAGCGCAGTGTGGTGCGGACCCTGCGCAGGGGTGCGGCGCGTGGTCAACCAGGTGTGTGCCGACCTTCGCGACGTCGCCCACGTCGAAATCGACATGGATGCCGATCCGGCTGCCGCACGCAAGCTTTCGGTGCTGTCGCTGCCGACCACGTTCATCTTCGACGCCGACGGCCGGCAGCGGTACCGGACGGCAGGGGTCCCCAAGGCCGCTGACCTGCGCGCAGCCCTCGAGCCTCTGTTGGCCTGAGACCCCGGTCATTGGGTACCATGACTCGCGTGTCGACCCGCCTCGAGCTAGCGCTCACCAAGCGTCGCGCAGTCGATCTGTGCCGCATTGCGGGTTGTTGCTGTTGTTGCTGTAGCTGCTGAGTCGCCGCGCCCTTCTTTCGCGCCGCCACTCTGGAGCGGCCGTTTGCGGCTCGTCTCCGCCCAGCCCGATCAGCAACAGGAGAAGAAAACATGTCGACAAGCATCACCAACGCCCCCGCCGTCGCCCAGGTGGATGTCCGCGGCCCCCGCTTTGCGGCCTGGGTCACCACGGGCGTCCTGGTCGCGGTTCTCGTCGTCTCCGGATTCAGCACGGTCGCGGCGGCCGTGCTCCTGGGGTTGCAGGCCGTGGTGTTCGCAATCGGGGCGCTGCGCGGGCCGCGTCAGCACCCCTACGGATTGATCTTCGCCAACGTCGTCGCCCCGCGGCTGAGCCCCGTCTCCGAGCGGGAGCCGGTGCCGCCGTTGAAGTTCGCACAATTGGTGGGGTTCGTGTTCGCGGTCGCCGGCACCGCCGGCTTCGCCCTGGGAGCACCGCTGCTCGGCACCGTCGCCACCGCTTTCGCCCTGTTCGCCGCTTTCCTCAACGCGGCCTTCGGCATCTGCCTGGGCTGCCAGATCTACCCCCTCGTGGCCAGGCTGCGTACGCCGGCCACCACCTGAGCTTTTTCTAGACACGCAACCGAAAGGAACTACTTCATGGCACGCTCCGACGTCCTGGTCTCCACGGACTGGGCCGAGAGCAATCTCGATGCGCCGAACGTCGTCTTCGTCGAGGTCGACGAGGACACCTCGGCTTACGAAGACGGCCACATCGCCGGCGCCGTCAGGCTGGACTGGAAGACCGAACTGCAGGACCAGGTCAAGCGTGACTTCGTCGATCAGCAGCAGTTCTCGAAGTTGTTGTCCGACAAGGGAATCAGCAATGACGACACCGTGATCCTGTACGGAGGCAACAACAACTGGTTCGCCGCGTACGCCTACTGGTACTTCAAGCTGTACGGCCACGAGAACGTCAAGCTGCTCGACGGCGGCCGCAAGAAGTGGGAACTCGACGGACGCCCCCTGGTGACCGAGGTGCCCGACCGGCCCGCCACGTCGTACGCCGCGAAGGCCCCCGACAACACCATTCGGGCGTTCCGCGACGAGGTGATCGCCGCGATCAACGCCAAGAACCTGGTGGACGTGCGGTCCCCCGACGAGTTCTCCGGCAAGATCCTCGCGCCGGCCCACCTCCCACAGGAGCAGAGCCAGCGCCCCGGGCATATCCCCGGCGCCATCAACGTTCCGTGGAGCAGGGCTGCAAACGAGGACGGCACCTTCAAGTCCGACGAGGAACTGGCCAAGCTCTACGCCGCGGCCGGCCTGGACGGCGAGAAGGAGACGATCGCCTACTGCCGAATCGGCGAGCGGTCATCGCACACCTGGTTCGTGCTGCAGGAACTCTTGGGGCACAAGAACGTCAAGAACTACGACGGTAGTTGGACCGAATATGGCTCCCTGGTGGGGGCCCCGATCGAGTTGGGAAGTTGATCATGTGCTCTGCACCTAAACAAGGACAGACTCTGCCCGCCGGTGTCGACCTCGAGAAGGAGACCGTGATCACGGGCCGCGTGGTGGACGACTCGGGTCAGACGGTGGGCGGTGCCTTCGTGCGTCTGCTGGACTCGAGCGACGAGTTCACCGCCGAGGTGGTGGCCTCGGCGACCGGTGACTTCCGGTTCTTCGCGGCACCGGGCACCTGGACAGTGCGTGCGCTGTCCAAGGTCGGCAACGGCGACGCCACCGTCGCGCCGACCGGCGCCGGGATCCACGAAGTCGACATCAAGGTCGCGTGACGCCGAAGCCGGCGAGGAACGAGCCGGTGAGAAGTCGCGCCATCAGGCGTCGCGTAAGTCACGAAAGAGACGGCGGCTCGGGCGGTGACCTCGCCCGAGCCCCGGATAGACTGTCACCGTGGTTCTTTTCTACGAGATCCTGCTGGTTGCGACGGTCGTGTTGATCACCTGGTTCGCGTTGTACGCGCTCTATCGACTGATCACCGACGAGTCGTGAGCTCCGAGGACATCTCCGGTAGCGGCGATCGTGCCGTAGCAGCGGCGGTTGAGAGGGCGAGGGAAACGGCCGGCCGCAACATCCCGGTTTTCGACGACCTTCCGGTTCCCGCCGACACCGCCAACCTGCGCCTGGGCGCCAACCTCAACGATGCGCTGCTCGCGTTACTCCCGCTGGTCGGGGTGTGGCGCGGCGAGGGCGAGGGTCGCGGAGCCCACGGCGACTATCACTTCGGACAGCAGATCATCGTCTCGCACGACGGCGGTGAATATCTGAACTGGGAATCCCGGTCCTGGCGGCTCGACGAGGCCGGCGAGTACGCCGGCCCGGGGTTGCGGGAGTCCGGCTTCTGGCGGTTCGTCCCCGACCCGGGAGATCCGAGTGAATCGCAGGCCATCGAGCTGATGCTGGCGCACTCCGCGGGTTACGTCGAGTTGTTCTATGGCCGCCCCCGCAATCAGTCATCCTGGGAGCTGGTGACCGATGCGCTGGCACGCAGCACGTCCGGCGTGCTGGTCGGCGGGGCGAAAAGGTTGTACGGGATCGTCGAGGGTGACCTGGCCTACGTCGAGGAGCGGGTCGACGCCGACGGCGGACTTGTTCCGCACCTGTCCGCGCGGCTGACGCGATACGTCGGCTGATGCGCAGCGTTGCCCTCGGGGTCGCCACGGCGGCCACCGCGCTTCTCGCCGGGTGCGCCCCGGCCCCGTCCCCATCGCAGCCGACCGCGATCAGCCCGGCGCCGAGCACCACCAGTCCCCTGCAAGACACCACGTCCCCGAACACCCCGTCCCCGAGCACCACGACGCCCGGGTCGGCCGAGCACGGTTCGCTGGCCCGCTGCCTGCACGAGCACGGCGTCCCCGACTCGGCCGGTACCGCGGTCCTGGGTCCGCCGTCTGGGGTCGACCCCGGTGTCTGGGATCGGGCGATGAAAGCGTGCTCGTCGCTGGAGCCAGGCCCGGCCGGCTAGCCACCGACGAATCCGCCGAGCCGACAACGGTTTTCCCGACGTCCGGTCACACATCGCTCACAGCTGTCGCACAGGCGCGTGCTAATCAGCGCCTACGCAGATTGCATACGGTCGGTCTTCCCTTAGAGATGGAGACGACGAGATGACTCTGCGACCGTTGCATGCCGCAGCGATGGGCGCCATGGGCGCGGCCCTCATCGGCGCCGTGGTGGCGTGTGCGCCCTCGAGCGATGCGGCACCGGGCAACCCGGCCGGGCCGAACGATCCGTTCGTGAAATGTATGACCGACAACGGTGTGCCCACACCGCCTGAGGGCGGTCCCGGTGACCCCGGCGGGCAGGGCGGTCAGCGGAGCGGCCCGCCACCGCAGGGTGGTCCGGGCGGGCAGCCCGACTTCGGCGCAGCCGGCGGTCCGCCGCCGGCACCGCCGGGTGTCGACCAATCGGTGTGGGACAAGGGACTACAGGCGTGCGCGTCATTGGCGCCCGCGCCGCCTCAGCAGCGCTGAGGAGCCTGAGTAAAGGGGCGGCCCCCGAGCCGTTGTTCCCTGGTCGGACTAACCAAGAGCTCGGGGGCCGGGTAGCTGCCTGGAATTCGCCAGCGCGCTCAGAGCGCAGGTGAAATCCCGGCACCTGGTGCTGCTAGCGGGCAGCCACCTCACATGTCCTAGAAGCTATCAATTTTCCGGACCACCTCCCTTCTCGTGTACCGACGAAAGTACCCGCGTCAGAAAGGTTGTGCCAAGAGATTTTCGCGATCAGCGATCACAGACGATCGCGGCGTCGACCAGAGCGGCCACCTCGGCGGCCAGGCCAGTGGGCGGCAGCGCCTGCCCGTCGAGAGTGTGCACCCGGGCCGCCAGCGTCATGCTGGACACCAGCCAAACCCCCTGTGCGGCATACAAGTCGGATGGCCGCAGCGCACGGAAGTCGCAGTCGTAGCCCTTTTCACGGGCTACCTCGAACAGCGCCTGCTGCGTGGTGCCACGCAGGATCGGGTACCACGGCGGCGGGGTGAGCAGGGTCGTTCCCGAGCCCTCGTCGGTGGCGATCACCACCGTCGAGCGCGGACCCTCGAGCAGGTACCCGTCGGAGCTGACGAAGATCACGTCACCGGCGCCCTTGTCGGCGGCGTGCCGCAGCGCGGCCATGTTCACCGCGTACGACAGCGTCTTGGCGCCGGCCACCAGCCACGGCATGGCGTCCACTCCGCTGGACGGCAACCCGCGATCGAGCAGCACCGCGGCGATCCCGTCGCGGCGGGTGGCGACAACGCGGTCCGGCACGGGATTGACCGTGAGGTAGGCGGTCGGATCCGAGCCGCTCTCCCGACCGCGGGAGTACACCAGCCGCAACGCGCCCTCGGCCGCCGTCGATGACGTCCACTCGCCGACCGCGACACCGATGGCCCGCCGCCAGGCCGACAGGTCCGGTTCCGGAAGGTCCATCGTCTTCGCCGACTGGGTGAGGCGGCGCAAATGCGCGTCCACCAAGCAGGCGCGGCCGTCGCGGACCAGCAGAGTCTCGAACACGCCGTCGCCCCGGACGGCCGCGAGGTCGTCGGCGAACAGCAGCGGCTGCGCCGGGTCGCGCACCTCGCCGTCGAGAGTGACGAGCACCGAGAGGCGGCCGGGCATTCCAAGCATGGAGCATGAGCGTAGTGGCAGCCCCGTAGAGTTGATGTGTGTCAGCAGTCCCCGCACCTGACAATTCCCCCGATGCCGGCGCGATCTGGCACTACGGCGACCCGTTCGGTGAGCAGCGCAGCGCCGAGCACGACGCCGTCGTGGTCGATCGCTCGCACCGCGCGGTCATCACACTCACCGGATCCGACCGGCGCAGCTGGCTGCACTCACTGTGCTCCCAGCACGTCAGTGAGCTGCCCGACGGCGCCTCCACCGAGAACCTGAGCCTCGACGGGCAGGGCCGTGTCGAAGACCACTGGGTGCAGACCGAATTGGGTGGCGTCACGTATCTCGACACCGAACGCGGCCGCGGTGAACCGCTGCTGGCCTACCTGCGCAAGATGGTGTTCTGGGCCGATGTGGCTCCTGAGGCCGCCGACCTGGCTGTGCTCTCGCTGCTCGGCCCGCGCCTCGCCGATGCGGCGGTCCTCGGCGCGCTGGGTGTCGACGAACTGCCTGCGGAGTCGACGGCCGTGGCCCTCGCCGGCGGTGGTTTCCTGCGCCGGATGCCCGCCCGGCCCGGTCAGATCGAACTGGACCTCGTGGTTCCCCGCGGCGATGTGACGACCTGGTTGAGCAGGCTGGACGCGGCCGGGGTGCGCCGCGCCGGGGTGTGGGCGTACGAGGCGCTCCGGGTCGCGGCGCAGCGCCCACGTCTGGGAGTGGACACCGACGAGCGGACAATCCCGCACGAGGCCGGGTGGATCGGCGGCCCCGGGCAAGGAGCCGTGCACCTCGACAAGGGTTGCTATCGCGGCCAGGAGACGGTCGCGCGGGTCCACAACTTGGGAAAGCCGCCCCGAATGCTGGTCCTGGTGCACCTCGACGGATCCGGTGAGCGCCCGGTCACCGGTGATCCGCTGCTGGCCGGTGGGCGTGTCGTCGGCAGGCTGGGCACCGTCGTCGACCACGTCGATCTCGGGCCGATCGCCTTGGCTCTGGTAAAGCGGGGTATTCCGGCCGATACCGCTCTGACCACGGGCGGCGAGCATGAGGTGGCCGCCGAAATCGACCCGGAATCACTGCCGCCGACCGACGCCGTGGGGGCCGGGCGGCTCGCGGTGGAGCGCCTGCGTCGCGGCGCGGTGTGACGTTCACCCTCGGCCTAACGGGCCTGCCAGCACATCGCAGTGCGGCACGGTAAGGTGTTGGCAGGACAATAACCAATACACAGATCGGAGCCGCCTGCATCCCGGGCCGCTCCGTTATTGCGCGAGGGGGTTCCCCCATGGGCCGCGGCCGGGCAAAGGCAAAGCAGACCAAGGTTGCTCGGGAGCTGAAATACAGCTCTCCGCAGATCGATGTCGATCGGCTCCGCAAGGAGCTGTCGGGGTCGGAGTCGGAGTCGCGAGAGTCTGACACCGTAGACAACGGGTTCGACGAGGACCCGTGGGCCGACGAGGGTAGCTGGCGGCGCTGAGCCGCCGCCCCTCCTCTTCAAAGCGCTGGGCCTGATCCGCTAAAAGCGGGGATGTAGGCCTACCAGCTTCGCTCTCGGGCCATCCTTGCCCTTGGTGACGGTGCCCAGTGTCCAGCAATTCAGGTGGCGTGCAGTCAGGATCGCCAGCGCGCGGTCGGTGTCCTCCGGCGCGACGACGGCGACCATTCCGACGCCCATGTTGAACGTCTTCTCCATCTCCGGGCGGTCGATGCGGCCGCGCTGCGCGATCATCGCGAACACCGGTGCGGGAGTCCACGTTCCGCGATCCAGTTCGGCGACCAGACCGTGCGGGATGACGCGTTCGAGATTGGCGGCAAGCCCGCCGCCGGTCACGTGGCAGAACGTGCGCACCTGCGTCTCGGCGGCCAGCGCCAGGCAATCCTTGGCGTAGATGCGGGTGGGCTCGAGCAGTTCCTCCCCGAGCGTGCGGCCGAACTCCTCGACGTGGCCGGCGAGGTTCATCCGGTCGATCTCGAGCAGAACTTTGCGGGCCAGCGAGTATCCGTTGGAGTGCAGGCCGGACGATCCCATCGCGATGATCACGTCACCGGGGCGCACCCGATCGGGTCCCAGCACGTCATCGGCCTCGACGACGCCCACACCGGTGGCGGAGATGTCGTAATGGTCGGGTTCCATCAGGCCGGGATGTTCTGCCGTCTCCCCGCCGAGCAACGCACATCCGGCGATCACACAACCCTCGGCGATACCCGAGACGATCGCGGCGACGCGCTCCGGAACGGTACGTCCGACGGCGATGTAGTCCTGCAGGAACAGCGGTTCGGCTCCGCACACCACGAGGTCGTCGACCACCATCGCGACCAGGTCCAGGCCGACGGTGTCGTGCTTGTCCATCGCCTGCGCCACGGCGAGCTTGGTGCCGACCCCGTCGGTCGACGCGGCCAGCAGCGGTTCCCGATAGTCCCCGCGCAGCGCGAACAGCCCGGCGAAGCCGCCCAGTCCGCCCCGCACCTCGGGCCTGGTGGCCCGCTTCGCCAGCGGCTTGAACAGCTCGACCGCGCGGTCACCGGCCTCGATATCCACCCCGGCCGATGCGTAGGAGATCAGGTTGTCTTCCTCGCGATCCGTCATCGGGCATAAGGCTACCGGTCGACGCCCGCTGCCGAAACGGGCCAGTCGTCAGCCGACGTGGCGGGTCAGCCAGTCACGCAGCGGCGCGCCGGCGCGCAGGGCGATGACCACCCGGTCCTTGGCCTTCGCCGTGCCCAGCCAGGCACCGACCGGCCACGTCTTCATCATCGCGATGCCCTTGTGACGCAGCAGCTCGATGCGCGGATGGTCCTTCGGATAACCCCTCGGCGCGGTCTTGAGGACGTCGTGGGCCATGGTGTCGTAGCCGCCCTTGTGCAGCGCGTCGACGATCCCGGCCAGCTCGGCGCCGGACTTCTCGGCGTCGACCGCCGCCCGGTAGCGGGCCAGGGCCGCAGCATCGGGCATGTACAGACCGCTGCCCACCGACAGCCCCTCGGCCGAGAACGACACGTAGCCGGAGCCGAGCCTGGCCGCGCAGTTGGTTTTGTACGGGGATTTGTCGGCGCTGAACCGTACGTCGCGGTGCGGCCGGAACAGCGTGCCCTCGCCGAACTCCGCGGCCAACTCGGTGAGCAGCTCCTCCATCGGCGCCTTCACCTGACGGTCGTAGACGACGCGATGCCGAGTCCAATAGACCTTGGAGTTGTCGGCCTCCAAGCCTTCGTAGAACTCCACAGCCTCGATCGGCCAGCCCCGAAACGCCATTTCGACATTGTGTGACACTCTGGTGCCCGATGAAACCAGTGCAATATTTCCCTGTGGCGTTGACCGTCGCGATAACCGGTGCGGTGTTGTTCCCCGCGTCGGCTGCGGCGACGCCCAACTCGGGCATCGAGGCGGACACCCTGGTCCAGTCCACGCTCGACGGCAGGGACTTCGTCACCCGGGAGCTGACCATCGCCCCCGGCGGAACGACCGGCTGGCACTACCACCCCGGCCAGGTGTTCGGGGTGATCAAGCAGGGCACGTTGACCCACTACAAGGGCGACTGCTCGGTCGACGGTGTGTACAACGCGGGCGACTCGATCAGCGAGGGCAGCGGCAACGGTTACATCCACGAGGGCCGCAATGAAGGCCCGGTCCCCGTGGTCATGTGGGTGCTCTATATCAAGCCCGCGGGCAGCCCACTGGCAGTCGATGCACCGAATCCGGGTTGCCCGTTCGAATAAGGGGCAATCCAACCGGTCCTCGGCTCCGAATTACGTGGGCGACGAACGGAGGATCCATGTCGACGAAGCAGATCCGATGCTTGGTGACCGGTGCCACCGGTTACGTCGGCGGCCGTCTGGTGCCGCGACTGCTGGAGGACGGCTTCGCGGTGCGCGCGCTGGCACGAAATCCGGACAAGCTCGCGAACGTGCCGTGGCGCGACCAGATCGAGATCGCCCGCGGTGACCTCACCGACGCCGACTCGCTCGCCGAGGCGTTCACCGACGTCGACGTCGTCTACTACCTGGTGCACTCCATGGGCACGTCGGCGGATTTCGCCGCGGACGAGCGGCGCGCGGCCCAGAACGTCGTCACCGCCGCCCGCAGCGCGGGCGTGAAGCGCATCGTTTACCTCAGCGGCCTGCACCCAGAGGGCGCCGAGTTGTCCACGCATCTGGCGTCGCGCACGACCGTCGGTGAGATCCTCATCGCGTCGGGCATCGAGACGGTGGTGCTGCAGGCCGGGGTCGTCGTCGGCTCGGGATCGGCGTCGTTCGAGATGATCCGTCACCTCACCGACCGGCTGCCGGTGATGACGACGCCGAAATGGGTGCACAACAAGATTCAGCCGATCGCGGTCCGCGACGTGCTGCACTACCTGGCTGCCGCCGCCACCGCCGAGGTGCCCAAGTCGCGGGCTTGGGACATCGGCGGGCCGGACGTCCTGGAGTACGGCGACATGATGCAGATCTACGCCGAGGTGGCCGGGCTGAGTCGACGACACATGATCGTGCTGCCGGTGCTGACCCCGCGGATCGCCGCTTTGTGGGTGGGGTTCGTGACGCCCATCCCGTCGGGTCTGGCCCGTCCGCTGGTCGAATCCCTGCACTGCGATGCCGTCATGGGCGACCACGACATCGACACCATCATCGACCGGCCGGCTGCCGGCCTCACCCCCTACCGGCGGGCGGTCTCTCTCGCCCTGGCCCGGATCGCCCGCGGCGAGGTGGAGACGACGTGGGACACCGGCACCGCCGCACCGCTGCCCAGCGACCCGGACTGGGCCGGCGCCATTGTCTACACCGACGCCCGGTCGTGGCGCACGAAGGCCAGCCCGGAGCGGCTGTGGGAAGCGGTCGAGCACAGCGTTCCGGAGCGCTGGCATGTCGAGGGCCGCGACGAGGGTGCGCTGCTGCGGCTACGGGCCGACGATCGCAGCCCAGGCGTGCGGTGGCTGGAGATGCGGGTCTCACCCGAGCAGGGCGGCAGCCGATACGAGCAGCGGGCGATCTTCTATCCGCGCGGGCTGCTGGGCCGGGTCTACTGGCTCGCCGGACGTCCGCTGCACTCGGCGATGCTGCGCGCGCAGCTGCGCAAGGTCAGCGAGGCCGCCGGGTGAGCCTCAGGGCCTGCTGAGCGCCGAGACGTTGTCGTTGTCGACGGACACCGGCTGGATCGGCAGGCCGGTGCGGGCGGCGGTGGCCAGCATGTGCTCGACGACATTCTTGCCCAGGGCGGCCTCGCCGGGCAGTTCGATGGGATAGGTGCCGTCGAAGCAGGCACAGCACAGCCGTGTCGCGGGCTGTTCGGTCGCCGCGATCATGCCCTGCTGCGAGATATAGCCGAGGGTGTCGGCGCCGATCGCGTGGCGTACCGCTTCGAGCATCTCGCCCTGGTGGTCCACGGCGTTGGCGATGAGTTCGGCCGGGGTGGCGAAGTCGATGCCGTAGAAGCACGGCCATTTCACCGGGGGCGACGCGATGCGCACGTGCACCTCGACCGCACCCGCCTCCCGCAGCATGCGGACCAGCGCGCGCTGGGTGTTGCCGCGCACGATCGAGTCGTCGACGACGATCAGCCGCTTGCCGCGGATCACTTCTTTGAGCGGGTTGAGCTTCAGCCGGATACCGAGCTGACGGATGGTCTGCGATGGCTGGATGAACGTGCGCCCGACGTAGGCGTTCTTCATCAGCCCCTGGCCGAACGGGATGCCGGACCCCTGGGCGTATCCGACCGCGGCTGGCGTCCCCGATTCCGGAACGCCGATGACCAGGTCGGCGTCGACGGGTTGCTCGGCGGCGAGCCGGCGGCCGATGTCGACGCGGGTGGCGTGCACGGACCGGCCGCCGATGACACTGTCGGGCCGCGCGAGATAGACGTACTCGAACACGCAGCCCTTGGGGGTCGGGTTGGCGAACCGGGTGGAGCGCACCCCGTCGGCGTCGATGGCCAGCAGCTCACCGGGCTCGATCTCCCGGACGAAGGAGGCGCCGACGATGTCGAGGGCGGCGGTTTCCGACGCCACCACCCAGCCGCGGTCGAGCCGGCCCAGCGAAAGCGGGCGCACGCCGTGCGGGTCCCGCGCGGCGTAGAGCGTGTTCTCGTCCATGAAGGTCAGGCAGAACGCACCGCGCACGCTGGGCAGCAATGCCAGGGCGGCCTGCTCGATGGTGGAGTCGGCCGCGCCGTGGGCCAGCAGGGCGCCGAGGATGTCGGAGTCGGTGGTCGCCGCGCCCGGCATGCGCGGGTTGATCAGGCCGGCGTCGCGGGCGCGAGTGGCCAGGTCTGCGGTGTTGACCAGGTTTCCGTTGTGGCCCAACGCGATTCCGGTGCCCGCCGCGGTGTTGCGGAACACCGGCTGGGCGTTTTCCCAGGTGGTGGACCCGGTGGTGGAATACCGGCAGTGGCCGATGGCGACGTGGCCCGGCATGGCGGCCAGCGTCTGCTCGTCGAACACCTGGCTGACCAGGCCCAGATCCTTGAAGACCAGGACCTGCGATCCGTCGGCGACGGCGATGCCTGCGGCTTCTTGACCCCTGTGCTGCAGGGCATAGAGACCGTAATAAGTGAGTTTGGCTACATCCTCGCCTGGAGCCCATACGCCGAAGACGCCGCACTCTTCCCGAGGGTCGTTCTCCACTTGTTCGGTCACGATATGGGCTGCTCCCTGGCGCAGGTTGGTGACGTAAGCCAGTTTACGGGCATCGGCGGGAAACACGGAACTGAACGCCGAGTGTCGGGGCCTCAGTCGGGAAGTGTCACGACGGGGAGCCAGCCCGCCACCTCGCCGGCCCGGGATCCCGACAGTCGCAGCGCACCCAGCCGGGACGCCTCGTCGACGTCGAGAAGACCCGTCGCCAGCCGCAGCCACGTCCGCGGATCGGCCTCCACCACATTGGGGGGTGTGCCGCGGGTGTGGCGGGGCCCGGAGATGCATTGCACCGCAACAAAAGGTGGCACGCGCACCTCGACACTCGCGCCTGGTGCGAGCGCGGCCAGGGTGCGGGCGGTCAAGCGGACGGCCGTCGCGATGGCCGGGCGGTCGGGGGTGGCCGCGGTGTCGTCGCGCAGCCAGTCCGCCACGGCGCGGACCGCGGCGACGGTGGCTTCGGGGTCGGCGCTGCTGCGGGCGGGCACCAGTCGAGTATGCGGTATTGACGTCAACCGAAGTTGAGGTCCTACCGTGGCGTGATGGCGTTCAAACCGCACGAAATCGAGTACCTGAAGTCGGCGGATCTCGGCAGGCTGGCCACCATCGCGCCGGACGGCACCCTGCAGAACAGTCCGGTCGGCTTCTCCTACAACGACGCGCTCGGCACCCTCGACGTGGTCGGCTACAACATGGCCAAGAGCCGCAAGTTCCGCAACCTGGCCACCAACAACACCGTGGCGTTCGTGGTCGACGACATCGCGTCGCGCAGCCCGTGGCGGGTGCGGTGTCTGGAGATCCGCGGCACCGCCAAGCAGGCCGAGGCGCCCGACGGGGACGCGATCATCCGGATCACGCCCAAACGGATCATCAGCTTCGGCATCGACGACTCCGAGACCGAACCGCACGACCTGGTGCCGGACAGCCGGGATGTGCCGACGACGGGCGACTAACGCCGCTGCACCACCATCGCGGCCACCGCGGCCGACTCGTTGAACGCGATGTGCGCGAGCACCGGCGCCAGCACGCTCCCCGACCGTCTGGCGAGCCAGCCGAACACCCAACCGGCCACACCCGTCACCACCACGGTGCCCAGCACCGGGTCGCCGACCCGTCGGGCATCGGGGATGTGCCAGAGCCCGAAGGCCACCGCCTGCGCCAGCGGGCCGAACGTCGGCCCGAGCGCGCGCACGGCGACGGTCTGAAGCAGGCCCCGGAACAGCATTTCTTCCGTCCACGCCGTGGCGACCGGAATCTCCAGCGCCAGCCAGCGGACGGGATCCGGCGGGATCCGGCGGTCGTTCATCCCGGTGCGTACCCGGGGCACTGCTGTCAGACCTGCGACACCCGTGGCCACCAGCCCGAAGGCCACCACGCCGAACCTCAGCCCCGACCACAGCCGGGGCGGCCGCAACCCCAACGGCGCACCGACGGCCGCCGCCAACCCGGTGCTGACGATCGCACGCACGGCCGGCCCGCCGGAATCCTTGGTGATCATTGGAATTCGGGTCCGCCTGCCGCGATGAGCTTGTCGAGGGAACGCCGGACACGGTCGGTGTCGGCGTGTGTCCAGCCGTCGGGTGCGGCGACCGCGACCCAGCCGTCGAGCGGGCTGTCGCCATAGTTGTGACCGTGCCCGTTCGGCGCGGCCTGCGAGCTGGTGACGTTGCCCGCCATGTCGGCGCTCACCTGCCAGAACGTGACGATCGGGTACCACTGCATGGCGGGGCTGCGGTCGAAGCCCGGCGGCTCCCGCAGCCAGTCCGGCCGGGTGAACAGCAACCGAGGCGACCACCACACCACCGGGTCCGACGGGTGCTGCAGATACAGCACCCGGGTGCCCTTCCACGTCGGGGACGCCGCGATCCCGGCGATCTGCTCGGGCCCGGCGGCCTGCGCGAACCGCACGGTGCGCCCGCCGTCGTAGCGCGGCTGGTACTCCGGGCTGCCCGGATCGCGCCGCACGGTCAGCGCTTTCCACAAGACGCTGGCGTTGGGCGGTCCCACCCACAGCACCGACGAGAAACCTTTGTCGACGACGTCGGGCAGGTATCCGAACGCGCCCTGACCGGCCAGTGACCCCAGGCTCTCGCCGTAGAGCATCAGCTTGGGCCGGCCGGCCTCCGGCCACTGCAGCCATCGGCGTTGAATGCCGTTGATCATCGCCCGGCCCGCCTCGACCGACTTGTCGCGGTCGGCCAGGAACGAGATCCAGCTCGGCAGGTAGGAGTACTGCATGGCGACCAGCGCGGTGTCGCCGTTGTACATCGACTCGATCGCCCGGGCCGCCACCGGGTCGACCCAGCCGGTGCCGGTGGTGGGGATGATGACCAGGATCTTGCGCTCAAAAGCCTTGGTGCGCTGCAACTCCGAGAGCAGGACGGCCACCCGGCCCTCGGTGGTGTCCGCCGTTTCCAGGCCGGCGTAGATCCGGATCGGTTCCTTGGCAGGCCGCCCGCTGAGCTCGGTGAGCTCGGCGGCATGCGGACCGGTGCCGACGAAGTTGCGGCCTTGGAATCCCAAGGTGCCCCACCCGGCGAATGACGCTGAGCTGCCTGATCTTTCGGGCTGGACAGGTTGTTCGACACCTGGGCGGGTGGTGTCGTTCTGCGGCTGGAACACCGCACTGGCACCGGCGATGAAGCCGCGGTAGAGCACACCGTTGACGAGGGTGATGACCAGCACCACGACGATCGCGGTGCCGATGAACATCGCGACCTCGTCGTTGATGTGCCAACGCCGGATCATCAACCGTGCCAGGAACTTGATGGCGTCCTTGATCACCCGCGCGACACCGACGAACAGACCACCGGCGACCAGCGCGACGGCCAACGTGCGCAGGTAGATCAGCGTGGACGGACCTTCGATACCCATCACGGCGGCGATCTCGCGCTGCCAGGCGGCGGCCGGAACGAGCATCAGCACGCTGGCACCGATCGACAGCACCACGGTCGCGGCCTTGAGGCGGAAGGCAACCCGCGCACTCGGCGGCCACCACGGCTGGTGGCCGAGGAAGAGCCGGCGAACGACCTTGCCGGCGAGCACCCCGATGCCGTACCCGATGGCGGCGTTGATCCCGCCGATCACGCCGGCCAGAACCCAGTCGCGCGGCACCAACGACGGCGTCAGGGACAGGCAGAAGAACAGCGCGCCGACGGCCACCCCGACGAAGTCCAGCCGGACCAGGCTCCACGCCCACTCGACGAACGATTCCTTGCGGGCCGCCGACCTCGGTGGGGCCGGGGCCGCACCGGTAACGTCGTCGACCGCACTGGTCATCCGAACAGCCCGGGCAGCACTTTCTCGGAGGTGGCGCGCAGCTCCGCCAGTGTCACGGTGAACAAGCCTTGCACTTCAACGGAATCCGAGCCGGGGTCCGACACCCCGATCCGGGTGACCGGTAGCCCGCGGGCCTCGCACATCGACACGAAACGGCTCTCCTCGGTGCGCGGCACGGCGACCAGGGCGCGGCCGGCGGACTCGGAGAACAGTGCGACGAAAGGATCAGCAGCTTCGGGAAGCACGATGCGACAACCGGTTTCACCGGCGAGTGCCGCTTCGATGATCGCCTGGATGAGCCCGCCTTCACTCAGGTCGTGGGCTGCCGAGGCCAGGCCGTCGCGGGACGCGGCCGCCAGCACCTCGGCAAGCAGCTTCTCCCGATCCAGGTCCACCTTCGGCGGTACGCCGCCGAGGTGGTCGGCGGTGACCTGAGCCCAGATCGAGCCGTCGAACTCGTCGCGGGTGTCGCCCAGCAGGAGCAAAGTCTCCCCCGGCTCGTTGCCGAGCCCGGTGGGCAGCCGGCGCGTCACGTCGTCGAGGACGCCCAGCACACCCACCACCGGGGTCGGCAGGATGGGCGTCGCCCCGGTCTGGTTGTAGAAGCTGACGTTGCCGCCGGTGACCGGAATGCCAAGGGCTGCACAGCCATCCGCCAATCCGCGGACGGCCTGCGAGAACTGCCACATCACCCCGGGGTCTTCGGGCGAACCGAAGTTGAGGCAGTTGGTCACCGCGATCGGCGTCGCCCCGGTGACGGCAACATTGCGGTAGGCCTCGGCCAGCGCCAGCTGCGCGCCGGTGTACGGATCGAGCTGGGTGTAACGCCCCGACGCGTCGGTGGACAGCGCGATGCCGCGGCCGGTGGTTTCGTCGATGCGCAGCACACCGCCGTCGGCGTGCTCGGCCAGCACGGTGTTACCGCGCACGTAGCGGTCGTACTGCTCGGTGATGAACGCGCGGCTGCACAGATGCGGACTGCCAACCAGCGCAAGCACAGTCGCCCGCAGCTCGTCGCCGGTCCGCGGCCGGGGCAACTTGGCCGACGTGTCGGCGATCAGCGCGTCCTGGCTGTCGGGCCGTTGCACCGGCCGCTCGTAGACCGGACCCTCGTGGGCCACGGTCCGCGGCGGCACGTCGACGACAGTCTCGCCCTGCCAGGTGATCTGCAAGCGGTCGCCGTCGGTGACCTCACCGATGACGGTGGCCAGCACATCCCATTTGCGGCACACCGCCAGGAACGCGTCGACGTTCTCCGGGGTGACCACCGCGCACATGCGTTCCTGCGACTCGCTGGACAGCACCTCGGCCGGGGTCATGTCCTTGGCCCGCAACGGCACCCGGTCCAGCTCGATGCGCATACCGCCGTCACCGGCGGACGCGAGTTCGGATGTCGCACAGGACAATCCGGCGCCGCCGAGGTCCTGGATCCCGACCACCAGACCGGCGGCGTACAGCTCCAGGCAGCATTCGATGAGCACCTTCTCGGTGAAGGGGTCACCCACCTGAACGCTCGGCAGCTTCTTGCGGCCCGCGCCGGATTCGTCGCCGGAGAACGTGTCCGACGCCAGCACCGACACCCCGCCGATGCCGTCGAGACCGGTGCGCGCGCCGAACAGGATGATCTTGTTGCCGGTGCCGGAGGCGAACGCCAGGTGCAGGTCCTCCTTGCGCAGCACGCCCACGCACAGCGCGTTGACCAGAGGATTGCCGGCGTAGGAGGCGTCGAACACCGTCTCACCGCCGATGTTCGGCAGGCCCAGCGAGTTGCCGTAGCCGCCGACGCCGCGGACCACACCGTCGAGCACCCGGCGGGTGTCGGGGGCATCGGCCGCACCGAAGCGCAGCTGGTCCATGACCGCCACCGGGCGCGCGCCCATGGCCATGATGTCGCGCACGATGCCGCCGACACCGGTGGCCGCGCCCTGGTAGGGCTCGACGTAGGACGGGTGGTTGTGCGACTCGACCTTGAACGTCACCGCCCAGCCGTCGCCGATGTCCACCACGCCGGCGTTCTCGCCGATACCGGCCAGCATCGACTGCCGCATGGCCTCCGTGGTGGTCTCACCGAAGTAGCGCAGGTGCACCTTGGAGGACTTGTACGAGCAGTGTTCGCTCCACATCACCGAGTACATGGCGAGCTCGGCGTCGGTGGGCCTGCGGCCGAGGATGTCCCGGATCCGCTGATATTCGTCGTCTTTGAGGCCGAGTTCGCGATACGGCTGCGGGTGCTCGGGGGTGGTTGACGCGTGGTCGACGGTGTCGACTGCTCCAGAGAGCCCAGATGTCACGCCAGACAGTCTAGTGGCGCAGCTGCGCGGCGCCGTGTCGTCGCGCCTGGGAGCGGGCGAAGGCGTGTGCGACGCCCCCGGCGGACAGTCCGTGAACCACCACACTGCTCAACACCACCAGCACCATGATCAACAGCACTTGCTTCTCGATGCCGCCTTCGAGCACGTTGAACGCCAGCAGTCCGAAGACTATCGAGGTGGTCCCCCGGGGTCCCAGCCAGCCGACCAGCAGCCGTTCGCGCCAGTCCATCCTCGATCCGAGCAGCGCGAGCATCACCGGGATGAGCCGGACGACGGTCACGGCGACGACCGTGTAGCCGACGATGCCCCACGTGACACCGCCCGACATCAGCGCGATCACGCCGATGCCGGCCACCACGAACCACATGAACGCGGTGAGCAGCACGGCCACGTCGTCGATGAGCTCCAGTTCGCGGTGCTTCTCTCGGGCCTCCCGCACATAGTTCAGCGCCATCCCGCACAGGAACGCCGACACGAACCCGTTGCCGCCCAGCCCCACACTCAGCGAGTAGGACAGCAGCGGTGCGGCCACGTAGATGATCCGCTTGGACTGCTCGGTCATCAGGTTGCGGCGGTCGGCGGCGTTGGCCAGCCTGCCGAGTAGCCATCCGACCGCCGGGCCGACGAGCAGGGCGATGCCGATCTCGGGAAGCGCCTCGGCGAGCGCGTCCATCGGCGGCTCTTCGTCGTCGGGACCCGACGCCAAAGCCAGCGCGAAGACCAGCACCGGCGCGATGATTCCGTCTTTGTAGCCCGCCTCGACGTTGAGCAGGTCGCGCACCCGCTCGGGAATGCGTGCGTCGCGCAAAATCCGGGACGCGGGCGCGAAGTCGGTCGGCACCACGATGCAGGCCAGCACGAGAAGCACCGGCCAGGTGGCCCCGGGCAGCAGCAACCAGCCCAGGACGAAGGCCAACCCGATGCTGAGGGGAAGCGCGACACCCAGCAACCGCAACGCTGACTTCGGGTCGCGGCCCAACAGTCCGCCGCGCACGTCGGTGGCGTCGACGAACACCAGCACCGCCAGGATCAGCTCCGCCAGATGCTGGGCGACCTGGGAGTTCAGCGTGTCGGCGACCGCGTGGTAGGTGCCGTACTCGATACCCGCCCCGACGACCACCAGAAGGATCGGCGCGGTGATCCGGCCCCGCTGCATCGGGCGGGCCAACAAGGCCCAGACCGCCAGCACCAGCGAGAGCGCGATCAGCGACTGCACCACAGCAACGCATCTTTCCGCAGACACCCGGGCTGCGCTCGCCGGGGGCGACCCCCATGACCTCACGGGTAATTGAGCGGCCGCACCGACGGCGACACGCTGGCGGTGACGCGCTCGACACGGAGCGCCCGACGCAGGAGGCCGACCATGACCGATATCCAGACCACCCCGAAGTTCAGCGCGCAAATGTGGGCCGCGTTCTGGGCCGCGCCCGAGTTGTCGGCCGGCCAGGACATCCTCGCCGACGACATCGTCGGGTACTGGCCCGGACAGCAGGAACCGGTTCGGGGCCTCGACGGCTATGCGCAGAAGATCACCGATCTACTGACGGCCTACCCCGACCTGCGGCTCGAATTGGTGGACAGCGCAACGGTTCCCGGCGAATCAGCGAACGAGGAGCTGGTGTTCCTGCATTACGTCGGGACCGGGACAGGTCCACGCGGGCCGTTCCGCATCCGTGGAATCGACCGCGTTCGCACCCGTGACGGCATCGTGGTGGAGAACGTCATCCGCTACGACCCGGCCGAGCTGCCCGGCTGAGCGCAGCTACTGCGGCGCCAGAAACGCCTGCAGCGCAGCGGCATACGCGATGATGTCAGCCGCACCCATCAGTTCGCGGGCCGAGTGCATGGCCAGCTGGGCCGCCCCGACGTCGACGGTGGGGATGCCGGTGCGCGCCGACGTCATGGGCCCGATCGTGGAGCCGCACGGCAGGTCGGCACGGTGTTCGTAGCGCTGCAGCGGCACGCCCGCCTGCCGGCAGGCCAGTTCGAACGCGGCCGCGGTCCGGCCGTCGGTGGCGTAGCGCAGGTTCGGTTGCACCTTGAGCACCGGGCCGCCGTCGACGGCGATCAGGTGCCCGGGTTCGTGGCGGTCGGGGTAGTTGGGATGCGTGGCGTGTGCCATGTCGCCGGAGGCCACCATCGACGCGGTGAGCCGGCGCAGGAAGTCCTCACGGTCGCCACCGGCGGCCAGCACGATGCGCTCCAGCGTGGTCAGCAGCAAATCGGACTGGGCGCCGTGATCCGACGTCGAGCCGACCTCTTCGTGGTCGAACAGTGCCAGCACCGGCAGATAACCCTGCGGCTCGGCGGCCAGGAACGCTTCCAGCCCGGCGTAGCAGGTGCCCTGGTTGTCCAGCCTGGGTGCGCTGACGAACTCGCCATCCACACCGATGAGCGCCGACGGGGTCAGGTCGTGGGTCATCAGGTCGGCCGACAACAGATCGGCCGGGTTCACCCCGGCGTGCTCGGCGACGTAGGAGAGGAACGACCGTGGCGTGTCCCCCAGCCCCCAGACCGCATTCACGTGGCGTTGCGGATCGAGTTTCACCGCCGCGCGGTCTTCGGCGAGATGGATGGCCAGCTGCGGCACTCGCAGGATCGGGGTGTCGATGCGCACCAGCCGGTGCGACACCCCGCCGTCGGCGCCGCGATCACGTATCGAGATCCGCCCACTGATCCCGAGGTCGCGGTCCAGCCAGGAGTTGAGCCACGCCCCGCCGTACGGTTCGAGCGCGACCACCTGCCAGCCGGCCACCACCCGGTCCGGATGCTGTTTGACGCGCAGGTTCGGGCTGTCGGTGTGGCCGCCGACGATGCGGAACGGCAGGCTGGGGTCCGTGCTCTCCCAGGCGACCAGAGAGCCGGCTCGCACGGTGAAGAACCGGCCGCCCCGGTCGGGCCATCGATCGGTTTCGGCCAGTTCGGTGTAGCCCGCGTCGCGTAGCCGCTGCGCCACGGTCTCGCAGACGTGGAACGGCGACGGCGACGCGTCGATGAATTCGCACAATCCCCGCGCGCTGGCAGCTGTGGACATGATCACCATCATCGCCGACGTCATTTTCGTTAGGGTCAGACGGTGCCCACCCCGCTACCGCAACCGGTACTGGCTCCCCTGACACCTGCCGCCATCTTCTTGGTGGCCACGATCGACGACGGCGGCGAGGCCGCGGTGCACGACGCGCTGCCCGACCTCGCCGGGCTGGTCCGGGCGATCGGCTTTCGCGACCCGTCCAAGCACCTCTCGATGGTGACGTCGATCGGCTCGCAGGCGTGGGATCGCCTGTTCTCCGGACCCCGCCCGAAGGATCTGCACCCGTTCGTCGAGCTGCACGGCTCCCGCCACCACGCCCCGTCCACTCCGGGTGACTTGTTGTTCCATATCCGCGCCGAGGTGCTCGACGTGTGCTTCGAGCTGGCCGGCCGGGTCGCCAAGGCGATGGCGGGGGCGATCACTATCGTCGACGAGGTGCACGGCTTCAAGTTCTTCGACAACCGCGATCTGCTCGGCTTCGTCGACGGCACGGAGAACCCGGATGGTCCAATTGCGGTGAGCGCCAGCCAAATCGGGGACGAGAACCCGGATTTCGCCGGCGGCTGTTATGTGCACGTGCAGAAGTACCTGCATGACATGACGTCGTGGGAGGCGCTGTCGGTGACCGAACAGGAACGCGTCATCGGCCGTTCCAAACTCGAGGACATCGAGATGGCCGACGACGTGAAGCCGGCCAACTCCCACATCGCGCTCAACGTCATCGAGGACGCCGACGGCAACGAGCTCAAGATCCTGCGGCACAACATGCCGTTCGGGGAGATCGGCAAAGACGAGTTCGGCACGTTTTACATCGGCTACTCGCGTTCCCCGGCCGTCACGGAGAAGATGTTGGAGAACATGTTCATGGGGGACCCGCCCGGGAACACCGACCGGATTCTGGATTTCTCCACCGCCGTCACCGGCACTCTGTTCTTCACTCCCATCACCGATTTCCTCAACGATCCGCCGCCGATGCCGGGCTTCGGCGACGTCGACGCAGCTCCCCCGGCATCCGCCCCCACTTCCGACGGCTCATTGGCGATCGGCAGCCTGAAAGGACAGTCCTGATGAACAACCTCTACCGCGAGCTCGCTCCGATCACCGAATCGGCTTGGAGCGAAATCGAATTGGAGGCCAGCCGGACGTTCAAGCGGCATATCGCCGGCCGTCGCGTCGTCGACGTCAGCGAGCCGGGCGGTCCGGTGACGGCCGGGGTGAGCACCGGTCATCTACGCGACGTCGCGGCGCCGGCCGACGGCGTGCTGGCGCACCTCCGGGAATCCAAGCCGTTGGTTCGGCTGCGGGTGCCGTTCACGGTGTCGCGCACCGCAATCGACGACGTGGAGCGCGGCGCGCAGGACTCGGACTGGGATCCGGTCAAGGCCGCGGCCAAGAAGCTGGCGTTCATCGAGGACCGCGCGATCTTCGAGGGGTACGCCGACGCGTCGATCGACGGCATCCGGATGTGCAGCTCCAACCCGGCGCTGGCACTGCCGGAGGATGCCCGCGAGTACCCCGACGTCTTCGCCCAAGCCCTGTCGGAGCTGCGGCTGGCCGGTGTCGACGGTCCCTACTCGGTGCTGCTGTCCGCCGACGCCTACACCAAGGTCAGCGAGACCACCGAGCACGGCTATCCGATCCGCGAGCACCTCAACCGGCTGGTGGACGGCGAGATCATCTGGGCGCCCGCGATCGACGGCGCGTTCCTGCTGAGCACCCGCGGCGGCGACTTCGACCTGCAGCTGGGCACCGACGTCGCGATCGGCTACCTGAGCCATGACGCGGAAACGGTGCAGCTGTACCTGGAGGAGACGCTGACGTTCCTGTGTTACACCGCCGAGGCGTCGGTCGCGCTGACCACCTAGCCAGCCCCTCGCGATTTCGGCGCGTTTTCGTTCGCTCAGCGGCGGTTTGCGCGCCGAAATCGCTATCAGGCGGCGAGTACCGCGTCCAGCGCGGAGTAGAAGATGCCGAGCCCGTCGTCGGACGGGCCGGTCAGCGCTTCGGTGGCGTGTTCGGGGTGGGGCATCAGCCCGACCACCCGGCCGTTGGCGGAGCTGATCCCGGCGATGTCGCGCATCGAGCCGTTGAGGTTCTCGGCGTAGCGGAACACCACCCGGCCTTCGCCTTCGAGTTCGTCGAGCACGGCCTCGCTGGCGACGTAGCGGCCCTCGCCGGACTTCAGCGGCACCAGCAGTTCGGCGCCGGATTCGTACCGCGACGTCCATGCGCTGGTGATCGAATCCACCCGCAACCAGACATCACGACAGATGAAGTGCAGCCCGGCGTTGCGGGTCAGCGCGCCCGGCAGCAGTCCGGCCTCGCAGAGCACCTGGAAGCCGTTGCAGATGCCGAGCACCGGCAGGCCGGCCTTGGCGGCGGTGATCACCTCGCCCATCACCGGCGCGAACTTCGCGATCGCACCGCAGCGCAGGTAGTCGCCGTAGGAGAAGCCGCCCGGCACCACCACGGCGTCGACGCCCTTGAGGTCGGCGTCGCCGTGCCAGAGGTTGACCGCCTCGGCGCCGGCGAGCCGTACCGCGCGGGCCGCGTCGACGTCGTCGAGCGTGCCGGGGAAGGTGATGACCCCGATCCGGGCGCTCACCCTTGTTCCCGGGTGACCGACCAGTCCTCGATGACCGTGTTCGCCAGAAGCGATTCGGCGATCTCCGCTAGCGCCGAGTCGCTGATCGAATCGTCGACCTCGAGCTCGAATCGCTTGCCCTGCCGGACATCCGAGATGCCGGTGTGTCCCAGACGGCCCAGTGCACCGACGATCGCCTGACCTTGCGGGTCGAGGATCTCGGCTTTGGGCATCACGTTGACCACTACTCGGGCCACAGGCGCTCCTGCTGACGTCGGGGAATGTTGCGGTGTAACTCTACCGGCGGCTCATCAGCAGGACCCGATGTAGGCGGTGCAGAGCGGCGCGCCGAGGGCGTCGAGCAGGTTGTCGTCGCTGGCCATCGGCCATGGGGTCTGCGGCGGTGCGGTTGACCACATCGCCAGCTCGGTCACGGTGCTGTTGGCCGGATTGGCCACCACGTACTGGCGCAGGATCACCGGACCGCTGATCACCGCGGCCATCCGGTCGGGCTCGTTGACGGTCAGTGACGGCGACGCCGTCGGGTTTGTGCGCTGGCAGGACCGCAGTGCGGCCACCGCGGCGTGGAAGACGTCCTGCGCCAGCTGACCGCCCCGCCAGGTCTCTCCTCGCCAATGCATCACCTGTGCCTGCAGCTGCCACTGGCCGTCGGGGTTGACGACGGTGGCGCGTTCGGCGACGGCGTAGGCGCGTGGATCCTGCGCCACCGGCGGGGTGCCGCACAGCTCCTCGAACCGGAACCGGGGTGCGACGGCGGTGACCGCCACCCCGGCCAGCCGGGGCCAGGCGTACCGGGCGTTCAGCGGTATCGCCCAGGGGGCCACCCACGCCGCGTCCGGAATGCGGTCGCAGTTGGGCGGGCAGGTGTCCGGGTCGGCGGCAGCGTGCGGCGGTACGGCGAGCCCGCAGGCCACCAGCATCACCGCGATGACCAACCGCATGTATTCGACGCCTTCCAGTGCGCGCACAATCGTAAGCATGGAGCTGACGCATTTCGGGCATTCATGTCTTCTCGCCGAGTTCGACGGCGCCACCTTGCTGTTCGATCCGGGTAATTTCTCGCACGGCTTCGAGGGTGTGACCGGTCTGTCGGCCATCCTGATCACCCACCAGCATCCCGACCATGCCGACCGCGAACGGCTGCCGGCGCTGGTGGAGGCCAACCCGAACGCGGTGCTCTACGCCGATCCGGCCACCGCGGCCGAGCTCGGCGAACCCTGGCGCGCCGTACAGGTCGGCGACGAGCTGAACGTGGCCGGGCTGACCATCCGCGGGGTGGGCGGGCGCCACGCCGTCATCCATCCGGAGATTCCGGTCATCGACAACATCTCGTATCTGGTCGGCGACGCCGAGCACCCGGCCCGGCTCATGCACCCCGGTGACGCGCTGTTCGTCCCCGGCGAGCCGGTGGATGTGCTGGCCGCCCCGGCGGCCGCGCCCTGGATGAAGATCTCCGAGGCGGTGGACTATCTGCGGGCGGTCGCGCCGGAGCACGCGGTCCCGATCCATCAGGGGGTAGTGGCCCCGGAGGCGCGCGGCATCTACTACGGTCGGCTCACCGAGATGACCGATACGGATTTCCGGGTGCTTCCGGAAGAGAGTTCGTTCCGGTTCTGAGCGCACAAGGCGGACAGGCGAATTGATCAACTGATGTTCGACAACTGGCGGGTGCGCCGGCACGGACAACGCTGTCAGGCGACCGTCGTGCACGCGCAGCAGGCCGCCAAGATCGCGACCAACGACTACCGCAAGTACCAATTCGTCGTCGACGTTCACCCTCCGGGCGCCGACCCGGTCCGCCTCGAGATCACCGAGACGTTCACCGTCGGCGGATTGAAACCCGCGGTGGGCGACATCGTGGGGGTGCGATGGGACGCCACTTCGAACCGTGCCGTCTTCGACCTCGACGGTGACCCCCGCTACGACATCAAGGCGCTTCGCGCACAGCAAGACGCGCGGCGCCAGAACCTACTCGACCAGCCGCCGGATTAGAGACACAGGAGATATTCATGAGCACAGCTGACCTGACCAGACTGTTCGGGTTGTCCGGCAAGACCGCGCTGGTCACCGGCGGCAGCAGCGGCATCGGGGTGATGATCTCCCGCGGCCTGCTGCAGGCCGGTGCCGAGGTGATCATCAGTTCCCGCAAGGCCGACAAGTGCGATCAGGTCGTCGCCGAACTGTCGCAGTTCGGCACGATCCGCGCCATCCCGGCCGACCTGTCCCGTCAGGACGAATGCAAGCGGCTGGCCGCCGAGGTCCTGGCCGGCACCGACAAGCTCGACATCCTGGTCAACAATGCCGGGGCGACGTGGGGCGAACCGCTGGAATCGTTTCCGACCTCGGCCTGGGACAAGGTGCTCGACCTCAATGTGAAGTCGCCGTTCTGGCTGGTGCAGGAACTGGTCGGCGCGCTGCGCAAGGCCGGGACCGCCGACGATCCCGCACGGGTGATCAACATCGGCAGCATCGACGGGATCCAGGTGCCGGTGATGAACATCTACTCGTACTCGGCCAGCAAGGCGGCCGTGCACCAGTTGACTCGTGTGCTGGCCAAAGAGCTTGGCCCCCAACATATCACGGTGAACGCGGTGGCACCGGGGCCGTTCCAGTCGAAGATGATGGCCGCCACCCTGGATGCGTTCGGGGACTCGATCGCGGCCTCGTCGCCGCTGGGGCGGATCGGCCGCGACGACGACATGGCCGGTATCGCGGTGTTCCTGACCAGCCGAGCCGGGTCCTATGTGAACGGGGCGATCATCCCGGTCGACGGCGGCATGGCGACGACGGCGAGCGGGTCCAGCTCACGCAGCTAGTCAGGCGGCGGAAGCTGCGGGGACCTGGGGGTCCCAGCGGTACACCGTCGGCGTGCAGCCGTGCAGCAGGGCCAGATCGATCGCGTCGAGCATGGCCTGACGGGGCCCGACCTTGCGCAATTGCTTTGCGGTGACGGCTAATCGGACGATCCCGCCACGGCGTGCGGTGCGTTCTGCCGACAGCACCAGCGTGCGGCACCACCACGGTTCGGTGACGAACCCTTCGCCGATTCCGACCACCCGGGAGCGCGTCGTCGTGCCGGTGACCAGGTCGGTGACGCCGTGCAGATCGACAAGCAGCCGGAAGCCGTTGCGCGGCAATGCCAGCGCCGTTCCGGCGGAGACCGTCCAGCCCGGGGCGGCGAACAGCCTGCTCCGAAGACCGACGTGCTCGAGGACACGATCGGCGCCCATCAGCCGAAGGTTCGCCTCGTGCGCGGGCAGCGCACCGAACTCGCCGCGACGCTTCTTGGTGGCGGCGGCGTCGAAACCGTGCAGCACCACCGCATCACCGCCGGATCGCCGGTGCGCCAGCCAGCCGATGGTGCGGGCGTCGGATTCCAGGCGGTACCCGTCCTTCAGCCTGGGGGCGACGAGCAGTGACAGCGGAACCGCGCGACTGTCGAGCGCGGCGCAGAACTCGTCGACATCGCCGAGCGTCCGATCACTGATCCCGGACACCGACACGATGAGTTGTCCAGCCACACTCACAGTCTGGCAATTCCAGGTGTCCAAACGGTGTCTGTCACCTTGAGGTCAGGCGACCATTGGGGTCAGCCCGGCAGGACCGCCTCGATCGCGGCGATCACTTCGGGGGCGTCGGGCTCGGTCTGCGGCCGGAACCGGTTGACCACCCTCCCGCCCGGCGCGATCACGAACTTCTCGAAGTTCCACGCGATGTCGCCGGCCTTGCCGTCACCGTCGGCGACGGAGGTGAGCTCGGCGTACAGCGGGTGCCGGTCGTCGCCGTTGACATCGGTCTTGGCCAACAGCGGGAACGTCACCCCGTAGGTGGTGGAGCAGAACGTCTGGATCTCCTCCGCGGTCCCCGGCTCCTGACCCATGAACTGGTTGCAGGGCACCCCGATCACGGTCAGGCCGCGGTCCCCGTAATCACGTGCCAGCTGCTCCAGCGCCCCGTACTGCGGGGTGAGGCCGCATTTGGATGCGACGTTGACCAGCAGGATCGCCCGGTCGGCGTAGTCGGCCAGCGAGGTGGCTTTGCCGTCGAGGGTGGTGAGCGGGATGTCGGTCAGACTCATGCCGGTGACGTTACCTCGTGCTGTTCGGCGCCGGCGGTGGCCAGCAGCCAGGAGTACTGGAACGCCGCTTCCTTCCACCGCTCGTAGCGGCCGCTGATGCCACCATGGCCCGCGGCCATCTGTGTCTTCAGCAGCACGGGGTGCTCATCGGTCTTGGTGTGCCGAAGGGCGGCAACCCACTTCGCGGGTTCGACGTAGAGAACGCGGGTGTCGTTGAGCGATGTCATCGCCAGAATCGCCGGGTACTCCTTGGCTTCGACGTTCTCGTACGGCGAATAGGACTTCATGTAGAAGTAGACGTCCTTGTTCTCCAACGGGTTTCCCCACTCGTCCCATTCGGTCACCGTCAGTGGCAGCGACGGGTCGAGGATCGAGGTGAGCGGGTCCACGAACGGCACCTGCGCGAGGATGCCGGCGAACAGGTGCGGCGCCAGATTCGCCACCGCACCCATCAGCAGACCGCCCGCGCTGCCGCCGAGCGCCACCAGATTCTGCGGCCGGGTCAGCCCGGTGTCGACCAGATGCTGTGCGACCGCGATGAAGTCGGTGAACGTGTTGCGCTTCTGGAGGAGCTTGCCGTCCTCATACCAAAGGCGTCCCATCTCACCGCCACCACGAATGTGGGCGACGGCGAAGACCATCCCGCGGTCGAGCAGCGAGAGCCGCGCCACCGAGAATCGCGGATCCTCCGAGGATTCGTAGGCACCGTATCCGTACAGCACTGTGGGGGCAGGGAATTCGATGCCGGCTTTGTGGACGATCGAGATCGGGACCCTGGTGCCGTCCTCGGCGATGGCCCAGTCGCGGCGTTCGACGTAGTCCTCGCTGCGGTAGCCCCCCAGCACCGGCTGCTCGCGCAGCAGGGTGCGTTCACCGGTGGCGAGATCGAGATCGTAGATGCGCAGCGGAGTGACGAACGAGGTGGTACCCACCCGCAATTTGGCTGTCGACCAGTTGGGGTTGCCGGCCAGGCCCGCCGAGGCCAATTCGGAGTCGAACGCGATCTCCTCCGGTGCTCCGTAGCCATCGATGCCGATGGGCCACAACTGAATCCGCGGCAACGCCTCCCGCCGGTAGCTGACGACCAGGTGGTCGGCGAAGGCGTCCACCCCGTCCAGGCGGACGTCGTCACGTGCGGCGATCAGGGTGCGTTGGTCTCCTGCGTCGCTGACCGGCGCCTCCACCAGGGTGAAGTTGACCGCGCCGTCGTTGTGCAGGATCAGGAAGCGGTCCTCGCCGCCGATCACCGCGTGTTCCACCGAGTACTCGATACCGTCGCGACGCGGCAGCACCGAGGTGAACTCCGCGTTCGGGTCGGCGGCGTCACCCACCCACACCTGGGAGGTGATCGCCGAGCCGGCCGCGATGATCACGTACTTGTTGCTGCGGGTGCGGCCCATGCCGACCCAGAACCGTTCGTCCGGTTCGTGGAACACCTGCTCGTCGGGCTCGCCCGAGCCGAGCCGGTGCCGCCACACGGTGTCGGGCCGCCACGCCTCGTCGACGGTGGTGTAGTACACGGTCGCGTTGTCGGCCGCCCAGGTCACCCCGGACGAAATCCCGGCGATCTCGTCGGCGTACAGCTCACCGGTACGTAAGTCCTTGAACCGCAGCGTGTATCGCTCGTCGCCGACGGTGTCGACCGAATAGGCCAGCAGGTGACCGTCGAGGCTCACGCTGCTGGCGCCGAGCGAGAAGAACTCGTGCCCGTCGGCTTCGGCGTTCTCGTCGAGCAGCACCTGCTCGCCGGGGACGGCGGTGTCCTCGTCGAACACCGGCGGATCCCAGTCGTCGGGACCGGCGACCGGGCAGCGGCAGTGCGCCCCGTACTGCTTGCCTTCGAAGCTGCGGCCGTAGTACCACCAGTCACCGCGGCGCGTCGGAATAGACATGTCGGTTTCCTTGGTGCGCGCCTTGATCTCGTCGAAGATCTTCTGCCGCAGCGGTTCCAGATGAGCGGTGGCCTCATCGGCGTAGGCGTTCTCCGCTTCGAGGTGGGCGATGACCTCCGGATCAGCCTTCTCGCGCAACCATTCGTAGGGGTCGACGAAGACGTCGTCGTGGAACACCCGCTGGGTGTCGATCCGCTTCGCGATGGGTGGGTTCATGCGCTTGCTCCGATCCAGTCGTCGAACGACAGTCCCGAAATGCGTTCGTATGCCTCAATATAACGGGCGCGGGTGGCCTCGACGATCTCGTCCGGCAGAGGCGGTGGCGGCGCCGAACCATAGCGGTCCCAACCTGATTCGGGCCCGGTGAGCCAATTACGGACGAACTGCTTGTCGAAGCTGGGCTGCACCACACCGGCCTGGTAAGTGTCGGCCGGCCAATACCGCGACGAGTCCGGGGTGAAGACCTCGTCGGCCAGCACCACCCGGCCGTCGGCGTCCACGCCGAACTCGAACTTGGTGTCGGCGATGATGATGCCCTTCGTCAGCGCGTGACCGGCGGCCTGCAGGTAGATCTGCAGCGTGCGTTCGCGAAGCTGGTTGGCACGCACCGGGCCAACCAGCTCGATGGCCCGGTCGAACGAGATGTTCTCGTCGTGCTCACCGAGTTCGGCCTTGGTCGCCGGGGTGAACAGCGGCTGGTCGAACCTGCTCGCCTCGACCAGACCCGGCGGCAGCGCGATGCCGCACACGGTGCCGTCGCGCTGGTAGTCCAGCAGGCCCGACCCGGTCAGGTAGCCGCGGGCAACGCATTCGATCGGCACCATCTCCAGCTGCCGCACCACGAGCGCGCGACCCAGCACCTCGGCGGGGATCCGCGGGTCGTCGGGTGGCCCGGCGAGATGGTTGGGCGCCTGAATCTGGTCCGAGATGAAATCGAAGAAGAACACGCTCATCGCGGTGAGGATGCGGCCCTTGTCGGGAATCAGACTGTCCAGGATGTGGTCGTAGGCCGAGATCCGGTCGCTGGCGACGAACAGCAGGTGTTCGTTGTCGATGCGATAGATCTCGCGGACCTTGCCGCTGGCCAGGTGCCGATAGTCGCTCAGAGCGGGGCGGGACATCGCGTCAGCCTATCGGCCGCTGACTTGGCGCGACTGTGCTGGGATCGAGCCATGAGATCGCGGTTCCTGCCCTACGCCACCACCCCGGGCCGACTGCTGGCGCAGTTGGTCAGCGACCTGCTGGTCGCCTCGTGGATCACCGTGTGGGTCGTGGTCGGCCTGGCGGTGCACACCGCGGTCACGACGATCGCCGACGTCGGCCGTCAGGTCAAAGACGGTGCCACCGGGATCTCGGACAATCTGCATTCGGCCGGTGACAGCGCGCACAAGATCCCGTTGGTCGGCGACACCGTCGCCAAGCCGCTGCGGGCCGCCAGCGAGGCCGCCCTCGATGTCGCGGGCGCGGGCCACAACCTGGACACCACTGCCAGCTGGCTGGCGGTGGTGCTGGCGTTCGCGGTGGCGGCACCGCCGATTCTGGCCGTCGGTATGCCGTGGCTGTTTCTGCGGATCCGGTTCTTCCGCCGCAAGTGGACGGTCATCGCGCTGGCCCGCACGCCCGCCGGTGAACAGCTGCTGGCGCTGCGCGCCCTGGCCAACCGGCCGCTGCGCAAGCTCACCGAAGTGACCTTCGACCCGGTCGGCGCCTGGCGGCGCGAGGACCCGTATGCGATCCGCGGCCTGGCCACCCTCGAACTGCGTTCGGCAGGTGTGGCCGCCCCGCGCTATTGGCGGAATCCGGCGCGCTGACGAGCGCTGTGCGCACGTAACCGCGCCCGATTCGGATGGGAACCGGCGCGGGGCTGCCGGCGTCCGATCTGGTGTGCTTGAAGATCTTTTGCGCCGCCATGACGGTGTGATCACGCTTGCGCAGGCCCAGCGCGCCGGCATGAGTGAGTTCGCCGTTCGCCGCCGCGTGCGGTCGGGGCAGTGGCGGCGCTGCGCGCTGGGCGTGTATTTCGCCGACGACCGACCGTTCACGCCGGCGGCCAGAATTCGCGCCGCGGTATGGAGTCGCGGACACCGCGCCACGGCGAGCGGGCTCGCCGCCGCGTGGTGGTTGGGGCTGACCGCGACAGGGCCTGACATCGTGGAGATCACCGTGCCGCGCAACAGCCACGGTCGCGCGACCCCGGGGACCCGGGTGCGGCGGCGGGATCTCGCCGAGGTCGACGTCGTCGAGCACCGGTCGCTGCGGGTCACGGCGCCCGCGCTGACCGTGATCGAAGCAGCCGTATCGCGCGGCGGTGGGCCGGCCATCATGGACACCGCCCTGCAACGGCGCGTCGAACTGCCCGCCCTGGAACGCGCACACGCCCGTAACCGCGGCCGCAGCGGATCCACCGCGAGCCGGCGCCTGCTGGACGCTGCCGCCGGCGGCGCGCGCTCCGAGGCCGAACGCCTGATCATTCGACTGCTCAAGCAGGCGGGTATCACTGGCTGGCGGGCCAACTTCCCGGTCGGCAATTACGTTGTGGACGTTGCCTTTCCGGCTCAGCGTGTGGCCATCGAGATCGACGGCTGGGCGTTCCACAGCGATCAGGCCGCTTTCCAGAACGACCGCACGCGGCAGAACCGGCTCGCCCTGCAGGGCTGGCAGGTGTTGCGGTTCACCTGGCTGGACCTGACGCAGTATCCGGATCGGGTGCTCGCTCAGGTGAGCGCCGCCATCTCGGCGCGCTGACGAGCGCTGGGCGCGCGTAACCGCGCCAAATCTTCACTAGTAATCAATCAAACGATTGATTACTATCGGCAGCAGACCACGAGGGAGGTTCATCAATGACGTCTACAGCCCTGCCCGGCGAATGGGTCGACCACGCACCGGGGCTCGACGACCTGGCGGGCAGCTTCAAGTCTCAGGTCTCCGCGGACCGCTACCGATCGCGGGAGTACGCCGAACGCGAGCGTGCGGCGATCTGGATGAAGACGTGGCAGATCGCCGGCCGGGTGGACGACCTTCCCAAAGTCGGCGACTGGCTGGAATACAAGATCTACGACCAGTCCTTCCTCGTCGTGCGCGGCAAGGACGAGCAACTGCGCGGTTTCGTCAACGCCTGCCGGCATCGCGGCAATGCCATCTGCCAGGGCCGCACCGGCAACGCCAAGCGCGGCTTCCTGTGCCAATACCACCTGTGGTCCTACGACCTCGACGGCCGGCTCAAGGGACTGCTGCGGGAACAGAACGCCGGCGGCATCGACAAGAGCGACAACTCGCTGATCACGGTTCCGGTGGACACCTTCGGTGGCTTCATCTTCATCAACCCCGATCCCGGCGCACAGCCGCTTGCGGAGTGGATCGGTGAGGAGGCGATGGCGACTCTGCAGCCGTATCACCTCGAACTGATGTCGACGGTGATGAATGTCCGAGAAGCCCTGGATTGCAACTGGAAGGTCGTGATGGACGCCTTCAACGAGGGCTATCACGTCAATGGAGTCCACCCACAACTGTTGGCAGTGCTCAACATTCAGCCCGAGACCACCCGCTACAAGTTCTTCGAGAACCACACCATCGCGATGGCCCCGTTCGACGTCGTGGGGGCCACCCCCGAAAAACAGGTCGAGGGCACGCTGTCGCTGCCCGAGACCTTCCCGGGGACGGTCGCGGTGATCCCTCGATTCCAAGAACTCGTCAAGGAGTACACCGCGGACGACGGCTCCATCGACTTCCCCGACGGTGTCACGGCGCGCACGCTGCTGCAGAAGGCAACCCGTGCGCACCTCACCGAGATGGGCTTGGACGTCAGCGGTCTGACCGACGCCCAGATGAGCGACAACCACGGCTGGTTCCTCTTCCCCAACTTCATGATGACCATCAGGGCCGGCGAGTGCCACGTGATCTTGGCGAGGCCGCACCCCGATGGGGACCCCAACCGGTGCATCTGGCATGTCGCGAGCTACATGTATCTGCCACCGGAGATGGCGGCGGCGTTCACCGTGGACCTGACCGAGGTCGACGAACCAGGCAGTTACAAGTATTTCGAAGCGCTGCAACAGGATTACGAGCAGATGCAGCGTCAGCAGGCAGGGCTGCGCAACGAGAGCCTCGATCACCTGATGCTGGTGAACGAGGAGATCGTCGTCGCAAAGTTTCACGACACCATGGATCGATGGATGGCAGGAAAGGCCGCACAGTGAACCTCGAAGAACGCATCGCCCTACACAATCGGATGGCCCGGGCCTACGGTGACGCCTATTTGCGCCAGGGTGTGCAAGACGGCGAAAAGTTCGTCGACGTCTGGAAATTCCACCCGGACTGCATGTATGCCTCGCCCTACTTCACCGGCGACGAGGCGTTCAAACTCAGCGAGTTCCCGGAGGAATCCGCTCGTGCCTCGACCATGGAGGCCAAGGTCTACTCACTGCGGTTCCCGGACTGGAAGCCCGTCGATTTCAAGCACTGGCCGGCCGACAACGGCTTCGTGATGAAGACCCGCTGGCAGGGCACCAACAAGGATACCGGTGCCGTAATGGGCTTCTACTCTTACAGTTTCATCGACACCGACGACAACGGTGAAGTGGTGCGCTGGGAGACCCACGTCAACAGCGAGTACAGCGACTTCCTGGACGTCGCGATCGGTGTGCACGGGCCGTTCCACGGAACCCACGAATACACCGACGCCTTGGATCGCCGGCTGGCCGAGGAGGGATTGACCGTCTGATGGCGCTGTCGCAGACCGTGCTGGACTACAGCGCCCTGATGAAACGCTTGGTCGACGAGGCCAAGCAGCCGGGCTTCAGCACCGACAGCTGGGCCCCGTTGGCCGAGCTGATCGATACGCAGAACTTCGTGCGAGTGGGCAATTTCAAAGAGGTGATGAACTGGGGCGAGTACATCGCGTTCCTCACCAACTGGGCGACGTCGTCGGAGTGGGAGTCCGATTTCAAGCGGGTCACCGAGGCCGGCAACGTGGTGTTCCTCGAGCTCGAAGAGCGCAGCAGAATCGGCGAATTCAGCAACTCGGTCAACTCGGTGTCGGTCTACCAGTTCGACCAGAGCGGAAAGATCACCCGCATCGACGTATACCTCCAAATGGCACTGCCCGATCCGGATATGCTCGCCAGCTACGAAGGTGTCGAGATCTGACGGATAGGGAACCGATGAAGGCTTCGGTGGATCCCGACCGCTGCGCCGGGCACGGCGACTGCGTGTCGACATGCCCGGACGTGTTCGCCTGGACCGCCGACGGCTACGCCGAAGTGGTGCTCGACGAGATACCGGACCAGTACCACGATCTCGTCGCCAAAGCCGTGCAGGACTGCCCCGAACACGCGATCAGCGCGCAAGGCTAGTGGCCGCATTCGACTTCGTCGTCATCGGCGCAGGGTCGGCGGGCTGTGCGGTCGCCGCGCGCCTGGCCGAAGGAAGTGCACGTGTCCTGCTGCTGGAGGCCGGCGGTTCGGACCGGCGCCTGACGGTGCGGGCGCCGCTGGCCTTCGCCGCGCAGATGGGCGGCCCGACCGACTGGGACTACCGCACGGCACCCGAACCGGCGTGCGACGGCCGGGTCATCCCGCAGCCCCGGGGTCGCGTGCTCGGCGGGACCAGCTCGATGAACGCGATGGTGTGGATCCGCGGCACCCGACTCGACTACGACGGCTGGGACCTGCCCGGTTGGGGGTGGTCCGATGTCGAGCCGGTGTTCCGCCGCATCGAGTCGCACTATCTGGGCGGCCCGGCGCACGGGACCGCCGGCCCGATCCGAATCACCCGGCTGGCGGAGCCCGACGTGACCTCCGTCCGATGGGTGCACGCCGCCCGCGCCGCCGGTGTCAGCGACAACGAGGACATCGGCGGACCTGATCTCGACGGGTCGTCCATTGCTCCGGTGACGGTCTGGAAGGGGCAGCGCTGGAACACCGCTCGGGCGTATCTGCCTGCGGCGCGGCGTCGTTCGAATTTCAGTGTCGTGACCGGGGCGCTGGTGCACCGGGTGGTGATCCGCGACGGACGCGCGGTGGCCGTGGAGTACGAACGCAAGGGGCGGCGGCATATCGTCTCCGCCGGCCGCGAGATCGTCCTGTCGGCCGGGGCGTACGGAACGCCGCAGCTGCTGCAGCTCTCCGGCGTCGGCGCGGCCGACCACCTCAGCGCGGCGGGAATCACGCCGGTCATCGAAAGCCCCAGGGTGGGAACCAACCTCACCGATCATCCGGCTGCCGCGATGAGTTGGGACGTACACCCCGGCTTCATCGGCCTGTCGGATGCTCAGAAGCCACAGTGGTTGCTGCGGTGGTTGTTTCGGCGCACCGGAAAACTCACCAGCAATGCGATGGAGGCGATCGCGCAGGTCCGGTCCCTCCCCGACCTGCCTGCCCCGGATTTCCAGCTGATTCACTCCCCCAGCTACGTCAACCTGATCGCGATGGAGCAAGAGCTTCGCCGCGCCTCGTCGGTGCTGCAGTCCTACTGGACCCCGGAAAGCCGCGGCACCGTGATGGCGCAGTCCGCGGATCCACATGTGCCACCGGAGATTCGGCTCAACACCTTGGCCCACCCGGACGACGTGCAGGCGTTCATCCGTATCGTGCGACGCACCCGGGAGATCGTCGGCACCGAGCCGTTCGCCTCGGTGATCACGACCGAACTGCACCCCGGCCCGGACACCGTCACCGACGCCCAGATCGAGGCGTGGCTGCGTAGTTCGATCGCCACCACCGGACACCCCGCCTGCTCGGCGGCGATGGGCACCGACGCCGGCAGCGTACTGGACGAGAACCTGAAAGTGCGTGGCGTCACCGGCCTGCGGGTGGCTGACGCGTCGGTGTTCCCCCGCATCCCGCGGGCCAACACCAACGCCCCGGCGATCCTGGTCGGTGAGCGGTGCGCCGACTTCATCAAGGCGGCGGACCGGTGACCGTCTTCGATGCGCATTTCCACATCGTCGATCCCCGGTTTCCGCTGTTGCCCATCCTGACCGGCCTGCCCCAGATCAGCATCGACCACCCGGCCATGTCGGACGACACAGGCGGAGCGCTGCTGCGGCTGGTGGAGTCCGGCGCCGTGGTGAAGGCCACCGGCTTGGGCCGGATCAGCGTCACCGACCCCGACGCCCTGATGCGCGACATCGTGACCGCGAATCCCGCCGCACCGATCTTCGGCAGTGACCTGCCCTCTACCCCGGGCGGCAATTCCGTTCCAGGACAGCGATATCGAGCGGCTCGCGGATGCCGTCGGCGCCGACCACGTCGATGCGGTGCTGGCGACGAACGCGCGGAACTTCTACCGGCTCTGACCGAAGAGCTGGCCCCGCAGCAGCTGTTTGAGCGCGGCCACCGTCGCGTGGTACTCCTCTGGCGGCGGTGTGCTGGCGGCGTATTCGTTCAGGCCCCGGAAGATCATGTACACCGCGTTGGCCGCGCTCTCCACGTCGACCCCGCGGCCCAACACCTTCTCGCGGGCGCCCTGGGAGAGGATGTCGCGGATCAGGTTGCGTAGCGCGACGAATCGGGTGTCGCTGTTCTCGGCGAGGTGCAGGTGCTGCGGGCTCTCGGCGCGGATGGCCCGGTCGAAGGCGACGGCGAGCGGGTAGTCCTGCATCACCCGCACGCTTTCGTCCAGCACCGCCATCAGTTTGTCCAGGGTGGCGGCGTTGTCTTCGGCGGCCTGCTCCAGCCGGGGTACGGCGATGGTCGCGACCTCGTCGAAGGTGGCCTTGACGAGTTCAGCCTTGTTCGGAAAGTAGTGATAGAGACTGCCGCTGGTCATATTCGCCTCGCGGGCGATCTCGCGGATCGTCGTCCGCGAGTAGCCGACGGCCGCGACGCAGCGCATGGTCGCCTCGAGAATGCGCCGCCTCGTCTCCTCGCTGTTGGCGCCCACCGGCCGGCCGAGGAGCGAGGAAGCGGCCGACTCTGCACCTTTGGGTTTCGCCATCGCTTTCAGAAGCTTCTCACAGTCGCGAGCCGATCGGTTAGAGTCCGCGTCGTGGCAGACCTCATCGACACCGTCGCAGTAGTCACCGGCGCGGCCCGCGGCCAGGGCCGCAGTCATGCCGTCGCACTGGCCGCCGAGGGCGCCGACATCATCGCGATCGACCGCTGCGCCGACATCGACTCGATCCCGTACCCACTGGCCACCAAGGACGATCTCGACGAGACCGTCCGCCTCGTCGAGGCGCAGGGCCGCCGCATCGTTCCGGTCGTCGCCGATGTGCGCGACCTCGACGCCATGGCGGCCGGGGTACGCAGCGGTGTGGACGCGCTCGGGGAGATCGACATCGTGGTGGCCAACGCCGGGGTGGTGGCGATCGGTCTCAAGGATCCGCTCGACACCGAGGTGTACCGCGACATTGTCGAGACCAACCTCAACGGGGTGTGGCACACCATCGTTGCCACCGTGCCCTCGATCATCCGCAAGGGCCGCGGCGGCTCGATCATCTTGACGAGTTCGGCGCAGGGCCTGGTCGGCAAGGGCGGCGACGGCAGCGCGGCGATGTTCGCCTATGCGGCGGCCAAGCACGGTGTCGTCGGACTGATGCGCTCCGCGGCCAACGCCTATGCCCAGCACAGCATCCGCGTGAACACGGTGCATCCCAGCGGCGTCGGCACCCCGATGATCCTCAACGACCACACACTCAAGACGTTCCAGGAGAACCCCAACGGTGCCGCGCTGTCGGCCAATCTGCTGCCGGTCCCGTTCGTCGAGGCCGAGGACGTCACCAACGTGGTGGTCTTCCTGGCCGGCCCCAAGGCCCGCTACATCACCGGCGTCGCGCTACCGGTCGATGCCGGTCACGCGGTGATGTGACCGGAGGGAGAGCAGCCCGCCCGCGGTCAGAATGACCCACGCGGCCAACGCGACCCAGAAGAACACCAGCGAGATGGTGTTCAGTCCGCACCACCCCGTTTCGGCGGCCATCGCGAACGTCGCCGCCGAGAACATGCCGAGCGGGAACACCATCGCCCACCACACGCCCCTGAACTTCCACCCGCCCGGCTCGTAGTTGATCCGCCGGATCGCGAAGTAGGCCAGCACCGGAATCCACAGTGTCGCAATCACCCAGGTGAGCACGGTGATCGCGACGACGGTGTCCGACGGCCAGACACGGTGAATCCGATCACCGGCCAGGGTCGCGATTGCCAGGCCTCCCATCAGGATCCAGCCGTCGGGTTCGAACCCCTCCGGGTTCAGCCGCTCGTAGAAGGCCCGCCAGAGGATCAGCGCGGTCATCGCGGCGTACGCCACCAGCGCCAGCGCCCAGAACAACAGCGCACCGAACAGCCAGTGCAGATCCGCGGACAGGATGGCCAGCCCCGAGGTTGCCACACTGGCCAGCTCCCACGCACCATGCGAACGGTCTCGCAACCCGAGCCATCGGATCCGCCACATCCGCCGGACCACCACTGGCGTCAGCGTGAGCCAGAATTGCAGTGCCAGAGCGGCCAGGATCCACAGCACGGCGCGGTATTCGGCCAGGCGGGTACCGAGCACCCCGCACGCCGCCACGTAGGTGAAGAGCCTCAGCAGCACGTCGGGGTCGCCGAAGTCCGGCCCCGTCCGCCGCCAGATGAGCGCGCACGCCACGACGAGGACCGCCAGCGCAACCGCGGCGATCACGGCCAGCGCCGCGCTGATCCAGCGATACCCGTGGTCGGCGGCAGCTATCGAAACGATGCCGGTGGCCATCACCGCCGCGAACACGTCGGGCGGTGGCCGCATCTCAGCCAAGCTCGACGAAGAGGTGCCGAATGCCGGTGTGCCGGTTGCTGCGGGCCCATTCGACCGGCTTGACCACCTGGATCTCCGGGAAACGGGTCAACAGTTCCTCGTAGAGCACCCGCAGCTCCAGCCGGGCGAGGTTGGCGCCCAGGCAGTAATGCACGCCCTGCCCGAACCCCAAGTGCGGGTTCCGTTTACGGCCCACGTCGAAAGAGTCTGGGTCGTCGAACACAGAGCCGTCGCGGTTGGCCGAACCCTCCCAGACCAGCACCTTGTCACCAGCCCGGATCGAGCACCCGCCGAGCTCGGTGTCCCGGGTTGCGGTGCGCCGCTTGGACGGTGACGGCGAAGTCCAGCGGACGATCTCCTCCACCGCAGTCGGCAACAGTGCGGGATCCGCCCGCAACCGCATGCGCTGATCGGGGTGCTCAGCCAACGCCAGCAGGCCGCCGGCCACCGCGTTACGGGTAGTTTCAGCGCCCGCGCTGAACAGTAGATTGAAGAACAGGTACAGCTCGAGGTCACTCAATGACGGCGCGTCGGGGTCGTCGACGGTGGCGTTGGCCACCACCGAGAGCATGTCGTCACCGGGCTCGGCGCGCTTCTTCGCGATCAGCTCGGAGCCGTAGGCGTAGATCCGCGATCCCGCCTCCTCGATCGACATGGTGCCGATCTCACCTTTGCGGGAGTCACCGAAGTCGAAGCTCGGTTCGATGGCCCGGAACAGCCAATGTCGTTCGCTCTCCGGCACTCCCAGCAGAATGCAGATCATCTGCATGGGTAGTTCGGCGGCCACCTCGACCAGGAAATCGAAGGGCACCCCGGGCTGAACGGCATCCAGCAGTACGCGGGTGCGCTGGCGGAGGTCGTCTTCGACCCGGCCGATCATCCGCGGAGTCAGGCCCGAGCTGACCAGGCGCCTGATACGGGTGTGGCGCGGGTCGTCCATCATGTTGAGCACCTGACCGGCGATCGACAGGTCCTGCAGAAGCGTGCCGCCGAACGGGCGCTCACCGCCGGTCACCGACGAGTAGGTGTCCTGATCTCGCAGCACGGCAAGGGTTTCCGGATGAGTCGCCACCGACCAGAACCCTTCGCCGTCCGGCGTGTTGTCGGTCGGCGAGTGCCAGTACACCGGTGCTTCGCGGCGGTGGATCGCGAACAAGTGGTGCGGGAAACCCTCGGCGAAGTTGTCGAGGTCGGTGAAGTCGATGTCGCTCAGCAACATTGGACTACAGGATCGCGCCGGGCGTGTACTTGGCGGCGTCGGGGTAGTCGCTGACCACGTGGTCCACCGCGGCGATCACCTGGTCGACCTGACTTCCCGCCGCCCCGGTGAACGCCGCCTTGTCGGCCAGCGCGGCGTCCAGCGCCGCCCGGTCCAGCGGCAGCCTATCGTCGGCGGCCAACCGATCCAGCAGGTCAGGTTCGGCGCCCTTCTCCCGCATCGCCAGCGCGACCGCCACCGCATGTTCCTTGATGACCTCGTGCGCGGTCTCGCGGCCCACACCGGCCCGCACCGCCGCGATCAGCACCTTGGTGGTGGCCAGGAACGGCAGGTAGCGATCCAGTTCTCGCTGGATGACCGCGGGATAGGCGCCGAACTCGTCGAGCACCGTCAAGAACGTCTCGATCTGCCCGTCGACGGCGAAGAACGCGTCCGGCAGCGCCACCCGGCGCACCACCGAACAGAAGACATCGCCCTCATTCCATTGCGCGCCAGCCAGTTCCGCCGTCATCGACGCGTAGCCGCGCAGCACCACCTGCAGTCCGTTGACCCGCTCACAGCTGCGGGTGTTCATCTTGTGCGGCATCGCCGACGAGCCGACCTGTCCCGCCGCGAAGCCTTCGGTGACCAGCTCATGGCCGGCCATCAGTCGCACGGTGTGCGCGAACGACGACGGGCCGGCACCCAGCTGAACCAGCGCCGAAACCACGTCGTGGTCCAGCGAGCGCGGGTAGACCTGGCCGACGCTGGTGAAAACGGCGTTGAAACCCAGGAATTCGGCGACCCGGCGTTCCAGCTCGGCCAGCCGGACGGCGTCGCCGTCGAACAGGTCGAGCATGTCCTGAGCGGTGCCCATCGGGCCCTTGATGCCGCGCAGCGGATACCGGTCGATCAGCTCGCGAACCCGCGCCAGCGCGATCAGGGTCTCCTCGGCGGCCGACGCGAACCGCTTGCCCAACGTGGTGGCCTGCGCCGCGACGTTGTGACTGCGGCCGGCCATCACCACATCGCGGTACAGCACCGCGCGCTCGGCCAGGCGTGCCACCACGGCCACACCGTGGGCGTGCACGAGTTCCAGCGAGCGGCGGATCTGCAGCTGCTCGACGTTCTCGGTGAGGTCGCGGCTGGTCATGCCCTTGTGCACGTGCTCGTGTCCGGCCAGGGCATTGAATTCCTCGATGCGGGCCTTGACGTCGTGGCGGGTGACCCGTTCGCGGGCGGCGATCGACGCGAGGTCCACCTGCTCGAGCACCCGCTCGTAGTCCGCGACCACGCCGTCGGGCACGTCAACGCCGAGTTCGGACTGGGCGCGCAGGACTGCCAGCCACAGCCGGCGTTCGGCGACGATCTTGGCTTCGGGCGACCAGATCGCGACCATGTCCGCGCTGGCGTAGCGGCCGGCCAGCACATTGGGGATTGTCACAATCCCACAGCTTACGGCCCTGGTACGGCAAGGTAGACGGATGCACTTTGTCGGCCTGGATCTGGCCTGGGGTGAACGCAAGCCGACGGGTGTCGCCGCGCTAGACGACGACGGACGGCTCGTCCATATCGCTAGCGCGCAAGACGATTCGAGCATCCTCGACGAGGTCGGCCCGTTCGTCGACGGACCGTGCCTGGTCGCCATCGACGCCCCGCTCATCGTGACCAACGCGACCGGCCAGCGTGGCTGCGAAACCGACCTGAACCGCGACTTCGCCAAATTCGAGGCCGGCGCGCACCCGTCGAACAGGGGTAAGCCCGAATTCGCCGGAACCCCGCGCGGCGCGCGGATCGCCGAAGCGCTCGGCCTGGACATGGACCCGCACTCACGGGCGTCGCGGCGGGCCATCGAGGTCTATCCACATCCGGCCACGGTGGTGCTGTTCCGGCTGGGCCGCACGCTGAAGTACAAACAGAAGCAGGGCCGCGGCCTGCCCCAACTGCGCACCGAACTGCTGCGGCTGATGGACGAGATCGAGCGACTCGCCCACGCCACGGTGCCGCTGCGGGTCGGCGATCATCCGGACTGGATGGCCATGCGTGCGACCGTCGAGAACGCCCAGCGCAAAAGCGAATTGCGCCGCGCAGAGGACCCGATCGATGCAGTCGTGTGCGCCTACGTCGGGTTGTACGCCACCCAGCGGCCGGGTTCGGTGACCACCTACGGAGACTTCGCCACCGGCTACATCGTCACGCCGACACTGCCGTCGGATCTGACGCCCACTCCGCCGGAACCCATGCCCGGTGTGGTCGGTGACGCCGTCGCCCGGTACGCCGAGCGTCGGCCTGCTTTGGTCGCCACCACCGAGCACTACCTGGCGCTGGTCACGCGTCTGCTCGACGATGCGGGCATCAACTACCTCAGCGTGACGGCCCGCACCAAGAGCGTCGCGTCGTTCGCGGCCAAGGCTGATCGCAGCAGCAACGGCCAGCGGCTCTACACCGACCCGTCCTCGCAGATCACCGACCAGGTCGGCCTGCGGGTGATCACCTACCTGCGCGAGGACGTCACCGCGGTCGGCACCCTGCTGTCTGAGGAATTCGACGTGTTGACCGACCTCGACATGGGGCAGGTCACGGCTCGCGAGGGCCGCTGGGGATACGCCAGCAGGCACATGCTGATCGCCAATGACGCTGAGACGCAGCCGGCCTCGGTCCAGATACGCACCGTCCTGCAACACGCGTGGGCAGAATTCGAACACGACATCCGGTACAAGGGAACGGTCCCCGAGCAGGACGCCGCGGAACTCGACCGCCGGTTCACCCTGGCCGCGGGCCTGCTCGAGTTGGCCGACCGCGAGTTCACCGAGATCCGTGACCGATTACGCACATCCATGGCCGAAGTGCGCAGCCCGGACACGGCGGAGTCGGGTATCGCGACGCCGGTGCTGGCCACCTACCTGGGGCACCGCTTTCCTGAAGCCGGGTGGTCGCGGACCGAGCATTACGGCTGGATGGCGGCGCTGCTCGTCGACCTCGGCATCCTCACCCTCGACGCCCTCGAGGAGCTGTTGACCAATGTCGACACCGAGGCCGTCAACAAGAAGATGGACTACCGTTTCCCGGCAGGTGCGGTGCGACGCTTGGACGACGCACTACTGGCCACGTTCGCCGACCGCTACGTCGGCCTGCCGGGCAACGCGCATCGGGTGGCGCTGCTGCAGAACCGGCTCGCGCGGTTGCAGAGCCCGCCGAACTGACGCCGAGATCGACGTAATGCTCAGGCCCGCAGGCCGGTCCACTCGTCCGACGTCCCGGTCAGCCGGCTCACCTGTTCCAGCAGGCGCCGCACCTTGGCCGGATTTTCGTGGCGTTGCCAACCGAATGTGGTCGGCCGCTGACGGCGGTCATGCCAGAAATGCCCCGGCGTGGACTCCGGCCGGGTGGCGACCAGCCACACCGCGGTGTCCGCGCCGTCGGCCACGTCCCGCAGCAGCGGCCTGGTGAGGACCCGGAACCGCGGCAGGTACTCGGCCACGCCGGGGGTGTCGACCCAGCCGGGATGCATGCTCTCCACCCGGATGTCGGTGCCGGCCAGCCGGCGTGCCCACGAGTCGGCCAGCACCACTTGCATCTTCTTGGTCCGCGCGTAGGCCCGGACCCCGTTGTAGCCGCGCCGGAACTCCAGATCGTCGACCACCAGCGGTGAGCCGTACATGCCGCCCGAGGACACCCACACCACCGACGCCCCGCCTGCCGCCCGCAGCAACGGGAGCAGCCGCTCGGTCATCAGATGGGGACCCAGTACGTGCGTCGCCAGCTGCACCTCATGGCCCTGCGGGGTGAGGACGCGGTCCTTGGGCATCAGGCCGGCGTTGTGGACCAGGCCGTTGAGCGCAGGGACCCGGTTGGCGAAATCGGTTGTCCAGTCCCGGACGGCATCGAGGTCCGAGACGTCGCACACCTCGCCCACCACGTGGGCGCCGGCCACCGATTCCCGGATCGCGGCGCACGACGTTTCCACTTTCTCGGGGTTGCGGCCCAGCAGGTGGACCGTCGCACCCAGCGCGGCGAACGAGCGCGCCATCTCCAGGCCGATCCCGGCCGTCGCGCCCGCGATCACCACCCGTTTGCCCAGCAGAGCCTGCGGGTCGGCGTCGGCGGCCCACCAATGCCTGCGCAGGCCCGACCCGATTTTGGTGTAGCCCAGGACCAGCGCCCGGTCCATCACGCCGTCGAGCAGTTCCGTAGCCGGCCGGGCTAGCCCGGAAAGTTCCATGTCTTCGAACGTAATCGCTCAGACCCGGACCGTGCGCTCGTCGATCGGGACCAACACGTCGATCACGTCCATCACCGTGGCCCTGGCCACCTCTCGCGGACCGTCGCCGTCGCTGACCAGAGCCGAGACCACCGATCCGTCGACGGCGTGGACCAGAGCCGTCACCAGATCGGTCCGCACATTGCGCCCCGACCGCGCCATGGCCGACACCACGGCATCGACCCGCTGCTGGGCCAGCCGGTGCTGGATTTCGCGCAGTTCGGGGTGCCGGGCGCAGGCGATGTAGCGCTCGTACCGCGAGATCAGTTCTTCGCTGCTCGCCTCGCCGTCGGGATCGCCGACCAGCAGGTCGACCAATACGTCGGCAATCGCCTCCGCGCCGCGCCGCCGCCGCGGGAGCGCGTCCACCCGGGCCCGCAATTGCGCGGTCTCCACCGCACAGATGTACTCGACCGCCTTGAGCACCAGGTCGTCCAGCGAGGAGAAGTAGTAGGTGGTGGACGCCAGCGGCAAACCCGCGCGACGCGCCACCGAACGATGGCGCACCGCTTCGAATCCGCCTTCGCGAAGCAGCTCGGCGGCAGCGCTGATCAGCGCATACCGTCGCCGCTCGCCTTTGGGCGTCATCGCTGCCGTCACGTTCAGCAATGCTGCCAGCAGCATCAACGGGACATCGCTCTTTCACCGAATCATTAACCTGGCATCGACCTGCCGCTAGGCTCGATCGCCCTCTCCGCGGCGCAATGGCAAGATGGCCCGCATGGCGAACCTGAGCCGTCGCGCAGTTCTGCGACTCGGCGTCGGAGCCGTTGCAGGTGCCGCCGGCGCCTTTGCTGCCGGCCGAACCCTGGATTCCGCGGCTCAGCTCGCGGGGCCGGACGTCGCGATGACCGGCGTCGGCGCTCCCCTGGCACCGCCCGCCCCGCTCGAGCCGCCCGCGGCGGGCGCCGCCGCCCCCACGATGGTCACCGGTTCGTTCGTCTCGGCGGCGCGCGGCGGGGTCAGCACCAACTGGGCCATCGCCCGCCCACCCGGGCAGACCGCGCCGTTGCGGCCGGTCATCGCGTTGCACG
>JAKFVT010000056.1 GCA_021732005.1 Mycobacterium sp.
CCCTAATCCCCTAGACCCCTACCCCTGGCCGGCCCCAGTAGGGGCCTGGTGAAGAGGGGTTTCGGCCCCGTTTTCGCCCGACGGCGCCGTCCATAACGTGGTCTCCAGATCGCCGGAGTCACCGGCGAACACACCGAAAGGTCCCCACCATGCTCTCTCTCCTCGACTGGATCCTTGACCTGTTCCGCAACGAGGACGCCGCACGTGCGTTCGTCGCCGCGCCGGAGCAGACCATGCGCGACGCCGGGTTCGCCGGTGTGTCCGCCGCCCAGGTTTCGACGCTGGCCGCCACCGCCGTTCCCGGCCTGGTGCTCGGCGGCGGCGACCCGGTCGTCGGCCTGCAGCGGGCGGTGTCCAACCAGTACGGATTCGCGCCCGCCTACCAGCCGGTCTACGCGCCGTCGCCGACCTTCGCGCCACAGACCGACCTGGCCAGCCACAACGACACCTCGCTGCTGAGCCCGGATCAGAACGCCGGCGGCAACGCCCAGCAGGGCGGCTTCAACCTCGGCTTCGGTGACATCACCTTCGGCAACAAGACCACGAACACCGCCACCAACGGCGGCGTGGTGGTCGACGGCCCCAACAAGGGCGACATCGTCAGCGGAGACGGCGCGGTCCTGGGCAACGGCAACGACGTGAACAACGGTCACGTGGTCGCCGGAACCGGCTCGAACGTCGCGATCGGCCACAGCCACATCCACGATGACGGCACCACCGCCACCGGCGGCAGCACCGTGATCAAGGACAACAGCGGCACGGTCTTGCACGACGTCGACGCCAGCGGTGGCAACGGCGGCGGAGCGTCGGCCGGCGGCAGCCTGATCGGCCTCGGCGGCGGGCACGCCTCCGGCGGCAACGCAGGCGGCGGCGGCATCACGATCGTCGACAACCACCCGTCGACCAACAGTGGCAACACGGCCAGCTCGCCGGTCAACACCCAGACCCACACCACCACCACGCTGACCGACCACTCCGACAACTCGGTGCACCAGACCACGGTCACCGACAGCTCGACGCACGACTCGTCCAGCCACTCGCTGTTCGATGCCGGTCATGACACCACGCTGGTGAACAGTCACCTCGACAACAGCCACGACATGGCGTTGGCGTCTGGCAACCACCTGCTGGGTTTGTAGAGCGATCCGACGACGGCGGGGACCTTCAGCAAGTCTGGAGGTCCCCGCCGCTTGCCTGCGCATACGGTGGACCACTGGGAGGACACGTGACGCAACCACAGCAAGACCCGCGCCGGGTGAAGGTGATCGTCGAGCTGATCGATCACACCAGCGCGATCGCCGAGCTCAACGACCGTGGCGACCTGGTTGCCAGGCTGGCCGTCGCCAAGGAGCGCATCACCGACCCGCAGATCCGGGTGGTCATCGCGGGCCAGCTCAAGCAGGGCAAGAGCCAGCTGCTCAACTCGCTGCTCAACATGCCGGTGGCCCGCGTCGGCGACGACGAGACCACCGCGCTGGTCACCGTGATCAGCTACGCCGAGCAGCCGTCGGCTCGGCTGATCGTCTCGGTCGGCGAGGGCGTGCCGCCGCAGAGCATCGACATCCCGATCGACGACATCCGCCACGACCTGCGCCGCGCCCCGCAAGCGCAGGGCCGGGAGGTGTTGCGGGTCGAGGTCGGCGCACCCAGCCCGCTGCTGCAGGGCGGCCTGGCGTTCATCGACACACCCGGTGTCGGCGGCCACGGGCAGCCGCACCTGTCGTCGACTCTGGGGCTGCTCCCGGATGCCGACGCGATGCTGATGATCAGCGACACCAGCCAGGAATTCACCGAACCCGAGATGCGTTTCATCCGCCAAGCCCATGAGATCTGCCCGGTCGGCGCTGTCGTCGCCACCAAGACCGACCTCTACCCGTACTGGCGTGAGATCGTCTCCGCCAACACCGCGCATCTGCAGCGCGCAGGACTGCAGTTGCCGCTGATCCCGGCATCCTCACTGCTGCGCAGCCACGCGATCCAGCTCAACGACCAGGAACTCAACGACGAATCGAACTTCCCGGCGATCGTCGCATGGCTGTCGGAGAAGGTGCTCTCCCGGGAGAGCGACGCGGTGCGCGACCACGTGGTCGGCGAAATACGCTCGGCAGCAGAACATCTCAACCTGTCGGTGAACTCCGAGCTCTCAGCGCTAGGGGATCCGGACCAGGCCCGACGGCTCACCGAGGACCTCGAGCGCCGCAAACAGGAAGCGCAGGATGCCCTGCAGCAGACCGCACTGTGGCAGCAGGTCCTCAACGACGGCATCGCCGACCTGACCGCCGACGTCGAACACGATCTGCGTGCCCGGTTCCGGGCCATCACCCAGCACATCGAGAGTGTCATCGACGAGGGTGACCCCACCCAGCACTGGGCGGAAATCGGTGCGGAGGTGGAGGATTCGGTTGCCAACGCCGTCGGTGACAACTTCGTGTGGGCCTACCAGCGTGCCGAGGCGCTGGCCGCCGACGTCGCGCGGACGTTCGTCGAGGCCGGCCTGGACGCCATCAAGATGCCGGAGGTGAGCGCCGCCGAGATGAATGCCGGTGTCGGTCGGCTCAAGTCACTGGCTCGCCTCGAATCGAAGCCGATCGGCAAGGGCCACAAGGTGATCACCAGTATGCGTGGCTCCTACGGCGGTGTGCTGATGTTCGGCATGCTCACCTCGGTGGCGGGTCTGGGCATGTTCAACCCGCTGTCGTTGGGTGCGGGTCTGCTGCTCGGACGCAAGGCCTACAAGGAGGACATGGAGAACCGCATGATGCGGGTCCGCAACGAGGCCAAGACCAATCTGCGCCGCTTCGTCGACGACGTGCTGTTCGTGGTGTCCAAGGAATCCCGGGACCGGCTCAAGAACGTCCAGCGTCAGCTGCGCGACCACTACCGCGACATCGCCAACCAGACCACCCGCTCGCTCAACGAGTCGCTGCAGTCCACCATCGCCGCCGCGCGGATGGAGGAGACCGACCGCAACAACCGGATCCGCGAGCTTGAACGCCAAGCCAATATTCTCGGCCAGGTGATCGACAATGCCGAAAAACTGTTTCCCACAGCACTATCTACGGCGAGGACGACCGAGTCTCGTTGAGCCGCGGCCCGGACCTGGTGCCCGGCGGGTGGGTGACGCGGGTGGGGAAGGTGCCCGGGAACGTCGGGGCCACCCGCTCCGACGGTGGAACCTCCGAGGACGGGGCGCTCGACGTCGGCGACGACGTGCCGCTGGTCGTGCTCTCGCCGGGTAACCCGATATCGGTCGTCGACAACCGCACACTGGGATAGGACGTGCTCGTCGAGCCCGCGGTGGTCTTCGCGATGTGCGGCGCGTCGGGGATGTGCGTGCCGGGCGGAAGGACGGTTTCGGTGTCCGTCGTGCTCCACCGGCTCGACATCGTCACCACCGCATAAACCAGGATCGCGACCACCGCGAGCCCGAGCAGCCCGGCGGCCGAGGTGGCCGCCGCCGAGCGGTACCACGGCGCCTTGTGCTGGGGCATGGCGGCTGATCCTAGCGGTGATGCGGGTGGACCGCCGGACCGTAGACTCGTCGTTCGATGAGCACCAGCGATCAGGTTCGCGCCATCCTGGGTGGCACCCGTCGCGCGTACCAGGGTGAACCGGCATACCGCGAACGGCCCGACGTCTTCAACGAGCTGGACCGCATCGCCGGGCGGCTCAACCAGCCGATCCGCATCGCGCTGGCAGGCACGCTCAAAGCCGGCAAGTCCACTCTGGTCAACGCACTGGTGGGGGAGAACATCGCGCCCACCGATGCGACCGAGGCCACCCGCATCGTCACGTGGTTCCGGCACGGCCCGATCCCGAAGGTCACCGCCAACCATGTCGGCGGGCGGCGCTCCAACGTGCCGATCGCCCGCGGCTCGGAAGGATGGGCCGGCCTTACTTTCAATTTCGGCCGTCTCGACGCCAACGACATCGTCGACCTCGACGTCGAGTGGCCTGCCGCCGAACTGATCGACGCGACGATCATCGACACGCCCGGCACGTCATCGCTGTCGCGCGACGTCTCCGAACGCACGCTGCGGCTGCTGGTGCCCGAGGACGGTGTGCCGCGGGTCGACGCGGTGGTGTTTCTGCTGCGCACGCTCAACGCCGCGGACATCGCACTGCTCAAGCAGATCGGGGAGCTCGTCGGCGGATCCTCGGGTGCACTCGGGGTGATCGGGGTGGCCTCCCGGGCCGACGAGATCGGCGCAGGCCGTCTCGACGCGATGATGTCGGCCAAGGATGTCGCGCAGCGGTTCACCGGTGAGCTGGACCGGACCGGCATCTGCCAGGCGGTGGTTCCGGTCTCGGGACTGTTGGCGCTGACCGCCCGGACGCTGCGGCAGAGCGAGTTCGCCGCCCTGGAGAAGCTCGCCGCGGTCGACGCCAACGAACTGAACAAGGCGATGCTCTCCGTGGACCGCTTCGTCCGCGAGGACAGTGCCCTGCCGGTCGATGCGCAGACCCGTGCCCAGATTCTGGACCGGTTCGGCATGTTCGGCCTGCGGATCTCGATCGCGGTGTTGCGGGCAGGTGTGGCAACGGATTCCGTCACCCTGGCCGACGAGCTGCTCGAGCGCAGCGGGCTGGTCGCGCTGCGTGATGTGATCGATCAGCAGTTCGCGCAGCGCTCCGAACTGCTCAAGGCGCACACCGCCCTGGTCTCGTTGCGCCGGTTCGTCGAGATGCACCCGATCACCGCGACGCCGTACATCATCGCTGACATCGACCCGTTGCTGGCCGACACTCATGCCTTCGAGGAACTCCGGCTGCTCAGTCAACTGCGTTCTCGGCCAACGACTTTGACCGAAGACGAGATGGCCTCGCTGCGTCGGGTGATCGGCGGGTCCGGTACCGACGCGGCAAGCCGGCTGGGATTGACCGCTGAAACGCTCGGCGACGGGCCGCGCTCAGCCTTCGCGGCGGCACAACGCTGGCGTCGTCGCGCCGACCATCCCCTGAACGACCCGTTCACCACGAGGGCCTGTCGCGCCGCGGTGCGCAGCGCCGAGGCGCTGGTCGCGATGTACGCCGCAGGCGGTTAGCCGCCGCCCGGCCGCGGGAAGCCCGGGATCGTCGGCAGCACCCGCTGCGTCGTGGTCACCGTCTCGGTCACCGTGCTCACCGAGGTCGACACCGACGTGCTCGTACTGGTGCTGGTCGACGTACTGGTGCTGGTCGACGGCGCTTCGGTGGTCGTCGTGGTGGTTGGCGTGTCCGTCGTCGTGGCGGGGGCCTGCGTGGCAGTCGGGGATTCGGTCACCGTTTGGGTGACGCCCGGCTCCGGCGCGACCGTCGCCGATGTCGCGGCCGTGGTCGACGTTGTCGGCGACGTCGTCGTCGTGGTCGCCGGGCTGGATCCGTCGCTACCGGTGAACTTCACGATCGCGTACACGAGCAGTGCCAGGATCGCCGCGGTCAGCACTCCCAGGCCGACGAGCGCCGCGGGCTTGCGGTACCAGGGGGTCGGCTCGGGCGGCGGCGGGTAGTCGCCGTACCCGGTCGGCGCTCCGTAACCACCAGATTGCTGGTAGTCGCTATATGCCTCGCCGCCGGTACCGCCGTAGTTTGCGTACTGCGTCGGGTCACTGTCGGAGTAGTTGTTCGGGTCGTCGGGGGATCCGTCGCGCGCCACGGGTTCAGATTCTAACCGTCAGCCGCTGCCCGGTTGGTTGGGGAAGGCCGGGCGGTGGGTGGGACGGACGCTGATCTGCGGCGGCCTGGTCTGCGGGGTGGTCACGTTCGGGCGGCCGCCATCGTTCTGCTGCGGATAGCGCGGATACCAGGTGCCCTGCGGCGGTGCCGGTGGCGGGCTCTCCGGTGGCGGCGGAGGAGGCGGTGGTGGCTCGGACGGCTGCGAACTGGTCAGCGCCGTGGTGGTCGGCGAGCTGGTGGAGGTCGACGGCGTGGTGTTGGACTGCTCTGAGTCATCGGAGTCCAGCGCCACCAGGAGGACCGCTGCGACCAGGATCGCCACCCCCGCCACACCGATCGCGGCGAGTGCCAGCGTCGCCTGCTTCTTGCGGTACCACGGCCGTTCCGGGAACCAGAACGCGTCGGGAGCGAACGGGTCGAAGCCGTCGTCGGCGCTGACCACCGGCAACGCGGGATCAGTCGGCGGGTCGGTGTCATCATCCGCGGGCGTGTCGGCGACAGCGGCCGACCCCGGATACGGCTGCTCCGGATAGGGCCCGAACGGGTCACCGAACGGGACGGGCGATGCCTCGTCGACATCCCCGGCGGGCTCGTGCTTCGCCACGGCTATTCATGCTAAACGGCCCGCCAGGGCGGATGCAGTGTTCGGCAATCAGACGAGCTGCCCGACCACCTCGGTGGCGAACAGTTCGACGTGGTCGATATCGGACATATCCAGCAGCTGCAGGTACACCCGCTGCACTCCGGCCTCGATGAACGGCCCCAACCGGTCGACGATCTCGCCGGGCGTGCCGACCAGCGGCGTGTTGGTCCGCAGCTCGTCGACCTCGCGGGAAATCGCCTGCGCACGCCGGCTGATCTCGGCGTCGTCGCGACCGGCGCACACCACGAACGCCGCGGAATACACGATGTCCTCGGGTGCGCGACCGGCGTCGCTCAGCGCGGCGCGCACCCGGGCGTACTGAGGCTCGACGAAGTCCAGGGCGGGGAACGCGAGGTTGTACTCGGCGCCGTACCGGGCGACCAGCGCGGGCGTCCGCTTGGGGCCGTTGCCGCCGATGATGATCGGCGGATGGGGATCTTGCACGGGCTTGGGCAGCGCGGGCGAGTCCTTGACGGTGTAGTGGGTGCCGTCGTAGTCGAAGGTCTGGCCCGCCGGCGTGGTCCACAGGCCGGTGATGATGTCGAGTTGTTCGCGCAGCCGCTCGAACCGTTCACCCAGCGGCGGAAACGGGATGGCGTAGGCGAGATGCTCCGCGTCGAACCAGCCGGCGCCGATACCGAGATCGACCCGGCCCGAGCTCATCGCGTCGACTTGTGCCACCGAGATGGCGAGCGGTCCCGGATGGCGGAAGGTGGCGGAGGTGACCAGCGTGCCGAGCCGGATCGTGCTGGTCTCCCGTGCGATGCCGGCCAGCGTCACCCAGGAGTCGGTGGGTCCGGGCAAGCCGTCACCGCTCATCGCCATGTAGTGGTCGGAGCGGAAAAAGGCTGAGTAGCCGAGGGATTCGGCGGCCTGGGCCACCGCGAGCTGATCGGTGTAGCTGGCACCTTGCTGGGGTTCGACGAAGACGCGGAAGTCCATGTCGCCCAGCTTAGAAAACCTGGGCCCCTTGTGTCCCGACGACCATTCCGTGCCCGGTGCCGTCGTTGGTGAAGCGGGTCCCGTCGCTGCGGGCATCGATGGTCCAGCCGACCGCGTGATAGGTCGCGTAGTCGAGCGTCGTGGTGGGGATGTCGCCGAGGTTGCCGAGGATCCAGCGCATGCTGCCGCCGGCGGTCACTTCGACACCGTTGGCGGGGGTGCCGTTGATGGCGGGCGCGTTCGTGAAATTCGATTCGCAGCCGACCGACTGTGTATTGAGCTGGCAGCGGGTCTGGCCGGACTTGGTTTCGATGTAGACGTAGCCGGTGTCGCTGGGCGGCAGGGTCTGACCACCCGGGTTGGGGAGCAGGGGCGACGGGGTGGGCGACGACGTCGGCGCCGGCGTGGACACGGTCGGCTTGCTGGTGGGAAAGCTCGGCTCTCCGCCCGGTCCGCAGCCCGGGCATCGGGCCGCACCGTCGGTGGTGGAGCTGCACCCGGCGGCAACGCCGGCTGCCATCAGCCAAACCACCGCCACACCGGCCTTCATGCCGTTGGATATCCGCACGCCGAACTCCTGCCGTCGATTGTCAGGGTACGCATGCAGTGACGGAAGTGACTCCAGTGACTCGCGGGGTTGAGTGCGACGACCCTGGCGATCTCGGAACTCGGCCCCCCCGATCGGGCTAGATTCGACGTAGCGATGAAAGGGTGCGTCCATGACCGACACCGGCCGCCTGTTGTTCAACCCGAACACCTACGACCCGCAACAGTTCGATCCCGAGACGCGGCGCCAACTCACCGCGTTGATCGGGTGGTTCGAGGAGCGCGGCAAGACGCGCCTGCTCCAAGACGACCACGACGCGGTATGGGTGTCGGACTTCCTGGACTTCGTCGGTCAGGAGCGCATCTTCGCCACGTTCCTGACCCCGTCCGAATTCGGCCTGGGGGATGACAACAAGCGTTGGGACACCTCCCGCAACGCCGCGCTCAGCGAAATCCTCGGTTTCTACGGCCTGGCGTACTGGTACGCCGAGCAGGTCACCATCCTCGGATTGGGCCCAATCTGGCAGAGCGACAACATCAAAGCGAAGGAACGGGCCGCCGCACAGCTCGATGCCGGCGGGGTGATGGCGTTCGCGTTGTCCGAACGCGAGCACGGCGCCGACATCTACGACACCGACCTGATTCTCACGCCGGCCGACGACGAAGGCCTGGCCTTCCGTGCCAGCGGCGAGAAGTACTACATCGGCAACGGCAACGTGGCCGGCATGGTGTCGGTGTTCTCCCGCCGGGCTGACGTCGAAGGTCCGGACGGCTACGTGTGGTTCGTCGCGGACAGCGCACACTCGGCCTACGAACTGATCGGCAACGTGGTGCGCGGGCAGATGTACGTCAGCACGTTCGCGCTGCACGACTATCCGGTGCGTGAGGAAGACATCTTGTGCGTTGGGCCCGAAGCGTTTTCGGTGGCTCTCAACACCGTGAACGTCGGAAAGTTCAATCTGTGCACCGCGTCGATCGGAATGTGTGAGCACGCGTTCTACGAGGCGATCACCCACGCCAACAATCGAATCCTGTACGGCAACCCGGTCACCGACTTCCCGCACGTGCAGGCCGGGCTGGTCGAAGCATATGCCCGGCTGGCCGCGATGAAGCTGTTCAGTGACCGCGCAATCGACTACTTCCGCAGTGCCAGTCTCGAGGACCGTCGCTATCTGCTGTTCAACCCGGCGACAAAGGCGAAGGTGACATCCGAGGGCGAGAAGGTGGTGGTCCAGCTGTGGGACATCATGGCCGCCAAGGGTTTCGAACGTGACACGTACTTCACCCAGGTCACCCGCCTGATCGGTGCACTGCCGCGGCTGGAGGGAACGGTGCACGTCAACGTCGCCCAGATCCTCAAATTCATGCCCAACTATCTGCTCAACCCGGCGGACTATCCCGAGATCGGCACCCGCAACGACGCGTGCGACGACACGTTCTTCTGGGCGCAGGGCCCGGCGCGCGGCGCTTCAAAGGTGCAGTTCGCCGACTGGGTGCCGGTGTTCGAAAGTGCCTCCGCCATACCGAACGTCGCCCGCTTCCTCGAGCAGGCGCGGGCGCTGCAGCAGCTGCTGCTCACCGCCGCCCCCGACGCCGAGCAACAGAAGGACCTCGACTTCATGCTCGTCATCGGTCACCTGTTCACCCTGGTGGTGTACGGGCAGCTGATTCTGGAGCAGGCACAGCTGCGCGGAATCGATCCGGATCTGGTGGACCAGATCTTCGACGTGCAGGTGCGGGACTTCTCCGCCTACGCCGTGGCGCTGCACGGTAAGGCGAATTCAACTCCGGCGCAACAGGAGTGGGCCCTGGGTGCGGTGCGCAAGCCCGTCACTGACACTGACCGCTTCGGCCGGGTGTGGGGGCAGGTCAAGGCGTACGACGGCGCATATGCGATGCGGCCCTGAGCATCAATACTTTTTGAACCGTTTGAACCGCCACAGATAGCGACCCAGTCGCCAGGCCGCCAGCGAATCCGGCCAGTCGTCGGCGCGGAAATATGCGTCCGACCCGCCGTCGACGAAAACGATGCTGCCACAGAGGAAGTCGGCGGAGTCGGACAGCATGAACACCACCCAGTCGGCTAAGTGTCCTGGGTCGCCGAATCCGCCGATCGGCACCGGGAACGAATGGATGGTCTTGGCCTCTGCCGGGGTGGACAGCTGCTTCTCCAGCAGCGGCGTCAGGATCGCGCCGGGCGCGATGGCGTTGAGGCGGATTCCGGCACCCGCCCAGTCGCGCGTCACCGCGTTGCGGCGCACCCAACGGCTCACCGCCACCTTCGACGCGCCGTAGGCCATCGAGGGTGCGGCCCGGCCGAGGAGCTTCAGCGTCCGTACCGCCTTCTCACCGTCACCGGCCAGCAGGGCGCGGATGGCGCGGCCGGGGATTGCCGGGATGGTCGTGGTCGAATTGCTGGAGAAGACGACCACTTTGGCGCGCTCGGCCGACGCGAGGGCGGGCCGCCACGCTTGCAGTAGTTCCACCACACCGAAGTAGTTCACCTGGGTGATCAGCTGCGGGCGATCCGGCCCGGGGGTAGGACCCAGGCCGGCGGCCAGCACTGCACCGTCCAGCGTCCCACCGCAGGCGCTGAGCACGGCATCGGCGGCCGCGCGACGACCCGCCGGCGTCGACAAGTCGGCCACCACGTCCGCCTGCTGGACATCGACCGCGATCACGTTGTGGCCGTTGGCCCGCAGCCGGTCAGCGACCGCCCGACCCATGCCCGAAGCGGAGCCGGTGACGACATAGGTACCCATCCGAGTGAGTATGGCCTACCGGCCCAGCGTGGTCAGGCCACCAACACCGAGGGTTCGTTCTGTGTCGCAACCGTCGGCGGATCCTGCGGGTAGCCCTTCGCGAAGATGTCCATCCCCGTCATCCAGGCCACCAGTTCCGCGAGCGCGCTGGTGGCCTGAACCGACAGATTCCCGAGAACCTGAACCACCACCTGTGACACCGCGGCGAGCTGGCTGATCAGGAAGACGTTCTGATCGACGATGCCCTGAAGGGTGTCATTGAGGCTGGTGATGCCGCCGTCGAGGAAATACGGGATGCTGGCGAAGATCGTTCGCACGCTCAGCGCGACATTGGTTTGGATGTCCGGCCAGCCGTTGCGCGCGATCGCGTCTTTGAGCGCCTGCTGCAGGTCGTTGGGGGTGACCGAGCTGGAGTCCAGCGTCGTCAACGACACCCCGTTGGATCCCGGCGGCGGGGGAGCGCCGAACAGGTCCAGGACGGTGGGTGTGACGTCGACGATCGAGTACGCCAGGTTCATCTGGCCGCCGCCGAAGCCGGCGCCGTTGGCGATCACCCACGTCGAGGTCTCGTCGGGGGACTGGAATCCGTGACCGAAGCCCAGTTGCGGCTGATGGCCGTGATCGGTGACGACGATGACGGTCCAGTTCTCGCCGGAGTTGTTGACTGCTTCCATGATCGCGCCGAGGTTCTCGTCGGTGCGATGGATGGCATCAGCGTATTGCTGTGAGCCGCCGCCGAATTGGTGCCCGGCCTCGTCGACCTGCACCAGGTAGGAGAACAGGAAGTTCGGGGGCTCGCCGCTCTGAATCGCCGCGACGGTCTGAGCGGTCACCTCGGCGTCGGTCAGTGACCAGTTGGAGTCACCCGGGAACTGCGGGACCAATACGGGCGTGTCGACGGGGTAGAGGCCGGCCTTGGCGATGTCGGTGATGACGTTCCAGTCCGCGATCGCCATGGTGTCGATGTCGGAGTTGTAGGCCTCGAGTTGATTGAACACGGTCGGCCACTTCATATACGTGTCGGCGGTGAAGATGTTGTTGATGACGCCGGTCTGGTTGTCCCACGCCCCGGTCAGAATCGCGGTCCACGACGGGTTCGAGATCGTGGTGTGGCCGACGATCGACGCGATGCCAGTGGTGCTGGCGTTCATCAGGCTGACGAAGTTCACGTTCACGGCGGGCTGGGCGAGGACCCGCCGCATGTTCGTGCCGTCGACGCCGATCACCAGCACATGAACGTCGGTCGGGTCGGCGACGTTGTTGCTGACGACGACGGCCGACGCACTGATGTTGCGGTCCCGGTAGGAGTAGGCGGTGCTCTTGGCTCCGACGGGTGCGGCCGGCAACGGCGGCAGGGGCAGCGCCGGAAGTTTCGGAAGTGGCAGCGCAGCTGCAACTTTCAGCGGTGCGATGGTCGCGGCCGTCCGCTTCGCGCTGGGGGCGGCGACCGATGCTGCCGGTGCCTGCGTCCGCCGCGGACCGTTGACCGCGCTGCTCTTCGTCGCCGGCTTGCGGGAGCGGGCCGTCGACGCCGACGACGTCGACGGAGAGGTCCCGCGCGATGCGCTCTGCGAATCGGGTGACCCGGTATCGGCGGTCGCCACCGCGGTCGCGACCGCCGAGCCGGCCCCGGCGACCACCCCGGCGACCGCAACTCCCAGACACACCTGCTTGATCGTTGTCACAGCTGAAATCCCCGATCCGTTGCTCACAGTTATTGCACAGCTGTCGCACAGATTAGATCTGCGACGCAACCGCGCATGGCGTTTCGGCGACGCCGTTACGATCTGTCCGGTGGACGTCGACGTCATGACCACTGCGCTGCCGCTGGGAGAAATCGGCAGCCTCGCCCAGCGCACCCAGGCCGCCGGCTTCTCCGGCATGCTCTTCACCGAGACCGGCCGGACCCCGTACCTCAACGCCGCGGTGGCGTCGCAAGCCGCGCCGGGTCTCCAGTTCTCGACCGGTGTCGCGGTGGCGTTTCCGCGCAGCCCGTTCATCACGGCAGCGACCGCGTGGGAACTGCAGGAGGGCACCGGCGGACGCTTCCGGCTGGGGCTGGGCACCCAGGTGCGCACCCACGTCGTGCGGCGGTACGGCACCCAGTTCGAACGTCCCGGGCCGCGGCTGCGCGACTACGTGCTGGCCGTCAAGGCCTGCTTCGCCGCCTTCCGCACCGGCACCCTCGATCACCACGGCGAGTTCTACGACCTGGACTTCATCACCCCGCAGTGGAGTGCCGGACCCATCGACGAGCCGGACCCGAAGGTCGACATCGCGGCGGTGAACCCCTGGATGCTTCGGATGGCAGGCGAGGTGGCCGACGGTGTGCACGTCCACCCGATCGGAGAGCCCGGTTACATCGCCCGCCATGTGGTGCCCAAAGTCGCTGAGGGGGCGGCGAAATCCGGGCGCTCACCGTCCGACATCGCGCTGATCGTGCCGGTGATGACCATCGTCGGCGACACCGACGAAGAACGCGCGGCCGAGCGCGAGCGGGTGCGGTTCTCCATGAGCTTCTATGGCAGCACCCCCAACTATGCGTTCATCTGGGATGAGGCCGGCTTCGACGGCACCACCGCGCGTATCCGCGAGAAGCAGAAGGCCGGTGACATCAGCGGGATGGCCGCGCAGATCACCGACGACCACATCGCCACGTTCGCCACCGAGTCGACCTGGGACGGGCTGGCCGGTGCGCTGGCCGAGAGATACGGCGACACCGCGACCCGGATCGTGCTCTACAACGCGCTCGGCGACGGCGAGCGCTTCGAGCGCTACGGCGAGGTGGCGCGACAACTCTCGCAAAGCACCGCGCGCCCAGGGCCTGCGGCGCGGTAACCTGCCGCCATGCCAGCGCGGATGAGCCCGTGAGCACACACCTCGCCGTGATCGCGACGCTCGCGGTCGCGCTGCTGTTCAGTCCGGAAACGCTGGTCCTCGGACTGGTGGTTGCCAGCGACAAGGTGGTGCCGCGACAGGCCACCCTCGCATTCTCCGCAGGCGCGATCACCGGCATCGCCTTCTCCACCGGCATCGGGGTGGGCATCGCCGCCCTGACCGGTGCCCCGAACACGTCGGCCGCCGAGCATGCCTCATGGCCCGGCTTCATCGTCCGGATCCTGATCGCGGCCGCGCTTCTGGCGATCGGCATCCGCCGGGCGATCGGCGCGGTGCGGCACAAACCGATCACCGATGTGTCCAAGCCGCAGCACCAGCCGGGCAAGTTGCGCGCCCGGCTCACCGAACGCTTTCCCGGACTGAATCCAAAGGCTGATCTGCCTGCCCGCCAACGCATCACCCGTGCTGCGATGGCCGGCTTTGCGGTCTGTGGACTGCACCCCAAGGTGTTCCCGATTGCGATCGCCGCCGGCCATCAGATCCTGGAGATCGGTAGCCGCCCGGAACGCGCGCTCGGGGCCGTCGTCTTCGCGGTGATCGCACTCATCCCCGCGCTGGCGCCGACCGTCATCGAGCTGGTACGGCCGGGGGCCGCTGACCGGATCAAGGAAGGCTACGAACGGATCATGAAGGTGCACGGTCGATGGATCGTCGCCGTGCTGCTGCTCGCTGCGGCCGCATTCGTCGGCTACAACGCATTCGATCACCTGCCGAAGCACTGACGGCGTGAATCCCGTTACGGCGGAGGCCAACCCGGTCCGCTTGGGCGGCCTGCTCAGCGGTGTCCTGCTGACCCAGGTTGCCAACAGTGCGGTCCATCTGGCGCAGCCACTGTTGGTTGCCGACCTGTCCGGATCGTTGGGCACCGCCGCGTTCTTCTCCGCGTTCGGCACCGCCCTACACATGGTGGGCACCTACCTCGGCGGCTGGCCGACCGAGCGGTTCGGCGCCCGCCGAGTGCTGGCGGTGTCGACGCTACTGCGCGGCATCGTGCTGGCCGGCGTCCCGGCGGCGATGGCCCTCGGTCTGTTGAGCCTGACGTGGGCCGTCGTCTGCTATAGCGCGGAGGCGCTGATTCGGGGGTACGTCGACACGTCGGTGCACACCATCCCACTGGAGCTCGCCGGGCACCAGCCTCGACTCTTGGACAAGATCAATTCCCGCTACGAACTGGCTTTCGAACTGGGGGCGGTCGTCGGCCCGCTCATGCTCAGCGGTCTGATGGTCTGGTCGGCACAAATCGTGTCGCACATCGTGATTCCGGTGGGTTTCGCGCTGTCGGCGGCGTGCTATCTGCTGATCCCCGAACGACCGGCCATCCCGATCGAGGACCGTAACCACACCCACGGCGGGGCATGGGCAGGGGTGCGGTACATCCTCAAACATCGGTCTCTGCTCATGGTGGTCGTCGGACTGATGTTGTTCCACCTCTACGAGTTACGCAAAGACCTGAGCGCGTTCTTCGCCAAAGGACTGTTGCACCATCCCGAGATGGTGGGGCATATCGGATCGGCGTTCGCGCTCGGCGGTGTGGCCGGCGCGCTGCTGTATACCGTCACGCAGCGCCGCGGCTCGGGAATCGGATGGGTGTTCGCCGGAGTGGTCGGAACGGTGCTGCTCGCCGTGGGCTGGATTCCGGTGAACCTGTGGGCCATGGTCGTGGCGGTGTTCCTGTTCGGCGTTGCCAACGTCTGCGCGCGACTGGTGCTGACCCGGTGGCGCCAGGAGCTGACCCCGCTGGAACATGCGGGCGGTGTCACTGCTGCAACGGAATTCGGCCGGACGGCAGCCTCGGTTGGAGTGGACAGTCTGGTCGGTGGGGCGTTCAGCTCGGGCGGGAGCGCCTACGGCTCATTCGGCATCGTGGGCGGCGTGCTCGGGGTGTTCGCCGTCGCGCAGGTCGCGGTGGCCCGTTACTTCGTCCGGCGGGGAAACCCGGCCCTCTAGGCCGCGTTGACCGTGATGGTCGACGGGTCGACGGTCGGCAGCGACAGTTCCAAGTTCGATACGGTCACCGAGCCCAGCGCCCCGACCGCGCGGTAGGACGCCGACGACCCGAACACCTGCAGGGTGACCTTCTGGCCGGGTTTGAGTGTCTGGGCCACCATCTCGAGGTCGACGTCGGCGACGCGCTCGGTTCCGTCCAGCGTCACCTTGATCGGGGTCACCTGATTGCCCAGAACCTGACCGGTGGAGTTGTCGACGAGCTGGGCGTAGAGGTGATCCCCTGAGCCGGTGCCCGAATAGGTGAAGCTCAGATGCGGTGCGCCGACGACGTAGGTGGTCGAGGTGACCGCCGGCGTCGTGTAGTTCAGCGCGTCGATGGCCCGTGACGATCCGATCGGCACCACTCCGAATAACCCACCTGCTCCCAGGAACGGCACCAGCGGCAGCGTCCGGGTCTTGGTGCTGGACACCAGCACCGGATCGCTCGGCGTCAGATCGTAGGAGGCCGACGAAAGGTGTTGGCCCCGTTGGTCAACCCACTCGAACTGCGGGCCGGTCTGCACCGTCGCGTCTTGTTTGACGTAGTGATCGAGCCACTCGAGCGTGCGCTGCTGGACCAACACACCGCCGGTGTTGAACAGGTCGTTGGTGCACAGGCCGTGGCCGCCGCAGAACCAGATCACCTTGGTGTCGACGTTGTTGCCGATCAGCGCCAGTGCGTTGGCGTTCGCCTCCTGCAAGGTGAACAGGGTGTCGACGGTGCCCTCGATCAACAGTGTGGGGGCGGTGATCTGGCTGAGAAGATCTGTCGGCAGGCCGGGCCCGCGTTGCTCCAGCAGCGCCACATCGACCGGTGTCAAATGTCCGGTCAGATCGCCGTAGATGGTGGCCGGGATGATCGCCGGATTGGTGCGGGCCAGCGTGAGGACCAGCACGGCCGACAGCAGCGTTCCCCAACCACTCTTGAACGACTGGGCCTTGTAGAGCGAACTGGTCAGGCTGTTCCAGGCGATCGTCGGCACGATCGCGTCGACCCGGTGATCGGTTGCCGCCGTGACCAATTGGATGCCGCCGCCGTAGGACGCGCCGACCATGCCCATCCGTGGATCGAGGTCGGACGGCTGGCCGTCGAGCTTGACCTCCGGTTGGGTGGCGACCCAGCTGATGATCGCCGACACGTCGCGGGCCTCGTAGTCCGGCGAGTCGATCTGCAGCTGGCCGCCCGAACTGTATTCGCCGCGGGGGTCCCACGTCACGACGTTGTAGCCGGCCTTGCGCAGGGCGAGGATGCTCGGCATGCCCAGGGCATTGGTGAGGACGCCGTCGACGACGCTGCCGTCGATGCTCGTCTGGCCGGGCATGCCCAGCCCTGGTCCGTAGAAGATCGTCGGCGCCTGCGTGCCTTCCTGCAATCCGGACGCCGGCATGAAGTGGACGTAGATCTGGGTGCCGTCGAACGAGACCACCTTGACGTCGCGAGGTTGTGCGGCGTTGGGTGATTCGCCCGGGTGCACCGGATAGCCGAACAGCGGATGTAGTACGTCGCCGAAGACCGGGATCTGGTGGATGAACGCCACGATCGGGGTGAACAGGACCGGACCCAGGACCGGGATGTGTTGCAGGAACGCCAGCGGCGCGGTCTGCGGGATGGCCACCACTCCGGTGGGGATGGCCGGCACGTCGGCGGTGGGCACCGCAGTCGTCGCCGCGGCCACGGTGCGTTGGGTCTGGGCGGTGGCCTGCGCTTCGCGGCGGGATGCGGCGGCCAGCACCAGGGTCACCGGGGAGTCGACCGGTGCCGTCGGATCATCGGTGGCGGTGTGGGTCGCGGTGGCTGTGGCAGTGGCGGTGGCGGTCGCCCGCGGCGTGATCACCGACCGAACGGTCGCCCGTGAGGTGGTCTTGGTTGCGGCTGTGCCGGACTCGGTGCTGACGGTCCTGGCGCTCTTCGCGATCCCGCTGTGCTGCGCTGAGGACCGCGCTCCTGTCGCGCCGGCCGACGACGAATCCGAGGAGCCGGCCGGCGCGGCGGAGGCCTGCCCGGCTCCGGCGGCGATCGCGACGCCGATACCCAGCGCTACCGCAAGCCCACCGATACGACCGACAAACGCCCCTGCACCCATTCGTCTATAAGTAGCTTGGCGTGCCAGATGTGTCTGGCGGTTCGCCCAACCTGTGACAAGTCTGACGATCTCGTCAAAAAAATCGGCATCGGCCGATGCCGGCCGGAACCCGGGGCGCCGCCGCTACGATCGGTTCTCATACGAGACGAGGGAGTCTGATGACGCGTCGGGGGATGGCGTTGGTGTCTGCTGCCGTGCTGGTTGTCACCGCCTGCGGATCTCACCCGTCGCCTGAACCGAAACCGCAAACGTCGCACAACCTCGGGTCGGTTCCGTTGACCGGCGTCGTCGACTCCCTGCGCGACGCGGCCGCCTCGATGAGTGTCGTCACCCATGTCTCCCGGTCGGGCATCAACGACTGGGAGTCACATCCCACCGCGTCGGTCTTCGTCCCGAAAGGTGCTGCGCCGGATGGGGGATACCCCATTGTTGTGCTGGGCCATCAGGTCACCGGCCTGGCCCCCGAGTGCGCCCCGTCGCTGTCGGCCAGCCTGCTCGACCTTGCGCCGACCGTCGAGACGTTGCTGAAGGCCGGCTACGTCGTCTCGGTTCCCGATTATCAGGGCCTCGGAAAAGCCTCGGCCACCACCACCCCGAGCGACAAATACCATCCCTACCTGGACTCGATGACGTTGGGCTACAACATCATCGATGCCGCACAGGCGGCTCACGAAGCGGTGCAACAGACGTCGTCGTCATGGCTGGCGGTCGGCGCCGGGGCCGGCGGGCAGGCGGCCTGGTCAGCCAACGAGCTGGCGGTGAACTACAACAACGGCGGCACCAAACTTGTTGGCTCAGTCAGCGTTTCGCCCATATCAGATGTGGACGGCCTCGCCGACGCCGCGCAGAGCGGCACGCTGAACGACGACCAGAAGGTCGTCCTCGCCCGCTTGTTGGCGGCGCTGCACACCGAATATCCAGATGAAGTCCGTCTCGACGACTTCCGCCGCGGCGCAGCCACCCAACAGTGGGACGCCCTACTCGGGTGCCAGCCCGCCCCCAGCGCTCTGCAGGTCGCCGCGCAGATCCCCGCCACCGACCTACAACCCGCGACCGACGATGCCGTCGCCACCCTGCGCGGCTTCCTGAAGAAGATCGACCTACCGCAGGCACAAGCCGAGTCCCCGATGATGGTGGTCTACAGCGACGCCGACCCCGTCAGCCCGGCAGCCTGGACCGACAGCGCGCTCGACGCCGCCTGCAAACTCGGCGACACCATCACGATCCAGAAAGAGCCGCAGACCCAGCTGCTGTCCGATGCGCAACTGGCCTGGATCGCGGATCGGTTCGCATCGAAGCCCGCCCCGAACGACTGCGCGGGCCGCCCGCGATGAACCTGTCGCTGACCACCGGTCTGATACCGCTGACCCTGCAGCTGCTGGCGGTCGTCGCGATCGTGGTGGCGATCGGCCGCCGCCGATCGCCGCAGTGGCTGTGGCGTTGCCTGCTGGTTGCGGTTCTGGTCGGCGCGGGCGTCGCGGCCGCAGCGGCGCTCTACATCCGAAATCAGGGCTGGTCGGCCGAACCCATCTCAGTCGGGACGGTGTTCTGGACCGCGATGTTCGGCTTCGCCGTCACGATCCTGATCGCCGGGTGGCCCGGTAGCGCGTGGTGGCGTCGGCTGGTGGCGGTGCTGTCCGTGCTGCTGGTGGTGGTGTGCGCACTGGCCGCGGTCAACACCGCGACCGGCTACCTGCCGACGGTGCGAGCGGCGTGGCTGCGGGCGACCGGCACGCAGCCGGCGCAGTGGATCGATGAGGCGCAGCTGGCCGCGATGCGCACTAAGGGTGAGATCCCGACCCGCGGCACGGTGGTGCGTGTGATGACGCCGTCCGACGTGTCGGGGTTCGCGCACCGCACCGAGCTGGTCTACCTGCCGCCGGCCTGGTTCGCCAGCAACCCGCCCCCGCCGTTGCCCGCGGTGATCATGCTGGGCGGCGAGTTCGGCCGTCCCGACGACTGGCTGGTGTCGACCAGCGCCTTGCAGACCCTGGACAACTTCGCGGCCCTGCATCACGGCAACGCGCCGGTGTTCGTGCTCCCCGACATCGCAGGCCGCTTCAACAACGACACCGAATGCGTCGACGGCACGCGCGGCAATGCCTCGTCGCACCTCACCAAAGAGGTTGTGCCGTATGTCATTTCCCGCTTCGGGGTCAGCGCCAAGCCGGAGAACTGGGGGATGGCGGGCTGGTCGTCGGGTGCCACCTGTTCGTTGATGACCGCAGTCCGCAACCCCGACATGTTCCGCGCCATCGTCTGGCTCGACGGCACCCTCGGCCCAAACGCGGGCACCAAGGACCAGACCATCGCGCGACTGTTCGGCGGCGACCCCGATGCCTGGGACGCCTACGACCCCAAGACCGTGATCACCAGGCATGGGGCCTACGACCACCTGTCGGCCTGGCTCGCCGTCGCCGAGGACACGCCGACCGTGTACCGCAAGGCCACCACCACGCCGCCGTCCGCGGATGCGATCGCCGACTGGGACACGTTCTCGGAGAAGCACGCCCCGAACGCCAACAAACTGTGCGCGCTGCTGTCGGGCTACAACATCGAATGCTCGGTGGTGGGCTACCGGGGTGGGCACGACTTTGGTTCGGCCGGGACCGGGTTCGCGGCGGCGCTGCCGTGGCTGGCCGGCGTGCTGGGTACTCCCGACGTGAAGCCGCGGCCGCTGCCGGGGGCTTGAGGAGCTCCATCACCGCGGAGTCGCCCTCGGCAACAACTACCGAAGAAGAGCCGGCACTGCCCACCATCACCACTTCCGACGGCGTCGAAATCTTCTACAAGGACTGGGGTTCCGGTCAGCCGATCGTCTTCAGCCACGGCTGGCCGCTGGCAGCCGATGAGTGGGACGCGCAGATGACGTTCTTCCTGCAGAACGGCTATCGGGTGATCGCGCACGACCGGCGTGCGGGTCGGCGTTCCGCCCAGAGCTGACTTTCGCAGGTGGGGCGTGCGCCATAGAGTTTCGTGACCCATACGGAAAGGGACATCGTGGCCGACAAGCTGAAGGTTGATGTTGACGGCCTGCTCCGCGCCGGATCCGCTATCGGTGAGCAGGCAACAACCCTGTCGGCGTCCCACCTGCAGTCGACGGTTGGACTAAGTGACGCCGAATCCGGGTGGGTAGGCTCATCGGCCGATGCGCTGGTGCGCATGGCCCACAGATGGCAACGGGTAGCCGATCATCACCAGTCCGTTCTCACCGAGCAGGCCGCACACGTCGTGGCTGCAGCCCGGGCGTTCCACGCCGTGGACGAGCGCAGCGCTGCTGAACTCGAGCAGGTCGGTGACCAAGCGGACGGCGTCAGCTAGCTCGATGGGCGCTGAGTCTCGAGTGTCGCGCGATTCAGCTCAGCAAGAGAATTGGTACGAATACGGCTTCGAACGCCACTACGCCCAGGCAGGCATACAACGCGCCGCGAGCGACGTGCCAGTGACTCTTGAAGGGCAGCACGGCAGCCACGCCGGCAACCACGGCGGGAAACAGCGGAGCGAGCGGCCATAAGAATCCAAACGTCAGAATCACCGATGCGAAGCCGGTGAAAAGGCCGACGAGCAGCGCGACGGGGTGCTGCTCTTCGAAGCCTGCGAGGTCGTCTGTTGTGTGCGGCGGTGTATCGATTGTCGTCACCCTCTCCACGAAATCGCATGCGTCAAGAGACCGGGCAGCCAAACCACGAGCACCGGCGTCACACCGGTGAGTGGGGCCAGGATCAACCCAATTCCAAAGGCGCCATTGTATTTACCGCCGCTGCGGCGGTAAACAAATGCTCCGGCGATCACGATGACTGCCGCGGCGACGCATATCGAGATGACTGCCGTTGCAGATGCCTTCGAAGCCAGGATGGCACCCGCCGCGAGCCCCCAGAACACCCCACCGATAAGTGCGCCAACCAAAGTCGCTCTCCGCCAATCGACGACGCGGACCGCCATGTCAATGCCTCCCAAGTTCCGCTCGCGATGAATGCAATGGCGTCCACCGCCGATCCACCGTTGGACTTGCCATTGTCGTTACTCCTCAGTCTCAGCGCGGGGCAAGGAACTCGTCGCCCTGGAATGGCGTGTACGTCCGGACCACTGGCACCTCACCTGCGGTCGTCGGTCCGAACGGGGTGAAGTTGCCCGGGGGCACAATTGCCAGAGGCGGCGTCATCGGCACGGCTTGTGGTCCATGTACCGGCCCAAGCTGCGGGGGCTCGATCTGCGGGACGATGCTATTGAAGCTGGTGATGATCATGGAGTCTCCAACGTCCTTATGCGGAAGTAGACCGATCATCGGCCCGGAAGCGTCGTCGGTGAAGCTCGGCCAGGATTGCAGCAGCGGCGCGGTGGTTCCGTGTCGGTCGCTGTATACCTCAAGCGCGGGGAACGAACTGACGGTGCCACCCACCCGTGGCCCGTCAACGCCGGGGCTGATTCCTAGTGTGCCATTGACGCTGAACGGGATGGCTTTCGCCGGGACCTCGCCTCCTGGAGAAAAGGGGTCGGCGGCGTTGTACCGCAACAAGACTGCACCGTTTGATTGTTGGATTGCCGAAACATCGGGCGTTCCGGCCCTGACTTGACCGGTATCGGCATTCACTGACGGATTCTGACGGGCGACGATGATCCCGTTCTCGAAGTCGGTGTAGATCGCGACGCGCGACTCTTCGGGGCCGATGTAGGGCGAGAAGCCACGGTTGTCGCCGACGTTGTTGTCGTAGGGCAACATGTGACCGTTGTCGAAAGGTGGAAGTTCGATGGCCGGCGCCCACACGTCCTTGCTCGGAATGAACAGATTGGTGCGCACGACACCTTGGCCCGGTACGGGCTTGATGCGGGTCACGACGATATTCGCTTCCACACCTTGATTTTTCGGGTTGTAGCTGTGCGGATCTAGTGCGGCAGCAGTCGTCCAGTCACTCGTGCTGACCGGATCTCGACCGAATGTTCTACGGAACGCGTCGATTTGGTTGCGCTTTTGATCTGAATCAGGAGCTATCGGCGCTTCGGCGCCATCACCCTCGGCCATCTCGGATGCAGCGTTGTCAAGTGCGGTGGCGAGGTGCCGATCGGTCGAATCAGCGCGCCGCAGGAGGTCGAGAATCGCGTCGTGGACGATCTGTAGGTGCCGCTGGTTCTCGGCCTCTTGCTTCGGGTCGGCCGAGTGAAAGCACTCGAGCGAGTTGTTCGCCATGTCGACCGTGATCCCCCACCGGTCGGCCATTCGCTGGATGCGGGTCCACTCCGCCTTGATGGACTCCACGTCGGACGCCGCGGACGAGACGTCACGCCCTGCTTGGTCGCATTCGTCGGCGTGCCGAAGGAGGCTGTTGCTGATCACTCGTGCCCGAGCAGTGGCCGCCTCCTGCGAGGCGCCCTGCCATTCCAGTTTCGCGATGATTGCGCCTTGGTTGTGGGCGACGTCGCGGAAGTGAGTCGCACGCTCACCCGCTGCGGCAGCGACCGCGCGAATGGCCCCAGGCTCCCACCTGTCCAGATCCGCGAGCGAAATCCCCACAGCCAGCAAACCTAGTGGTGCCTGGCTGCGGGCGGTATTCACCCCGCACCCAGAAATCTCGGCGTCGAGCGCGCCTTCTGGGAACAAATCCGGAACCCGTGCCGTTGACCAGTTCGACAACTTGAGTGATATCGACTCAACTCTGGCTTGACAGCCGACCACCGGCGGGGGCAGTCTTGAGCCTGGTTCGCTCAGACCCAAAGACGTAACTATCAGGAGGATTCAACATGGCTCGTGCGGTCGGCATCGACCTCGGGACCACCAACTCCGTCGTGGCGGTACTGGAGGGTGGCGACCCGGTCGTCGTCGCCAACTCCGAAGGGTCCCGTACCACGCCATCAGTGGTGGCTTTTGCACGTAACGGCGAAGTGCTGGTCGGCCAGCCCGCCAAGAACCAGGCAGTGACCAACGTCGACCGGACCATCCGTTCGGTCAAGCGGCACATGGGCACCGACTGGTCCGTCGAGATCGACGGCAAGGACTACACGGCGCAGGAGATCAGCGCCCGCGTGCTGATGAAGCTGAAGCGGGACGCCGAAAGCTACCTCGGTGAGGACATCGCCGACGCGGTGATCACCGTGCCCGCCTACTTCAACGACGCCCAGCGTCAGGCCACCAAAGAGGCCGGCCAGATCGCCGGCCTGAACGTGCTGCGCATCGTCAACGAACCGACGGCCGCGGCCCTGGCCTACGGTCTGGACAAGGGCAGCAAGGAACAGACCATCCTGGTCTTCGACCTCGGTGGTGGCACCTTCGACGTGTCCCTGCTGGAGATCGGCGACGGTGTCGTCGAGGTCCGCGCGACCTCGGGTGACAACCACCTCGGTGGCGACGACTGGGACGACCGGATCGTCGAGTGGCTCGTGGACAAGTTCAAGGCCTCGGCCGGCATCGACCTGACCAAGGACAAGATGGCCATGCAGCGGCTTCGTGAAGCCGCCGAGAAGGCCAAGATCGAGCTGAGCTCCAGCGGGAGCACCTCGATCAACCTGCCCTACATCACCGTCGACGCCGACAAGAACCCGCTGTTCCTCGACGAGCAGCTGACCCGCTCGGAGTTCCAGAAGATCACCCAGGATCTGCTCGACCGCACGCGGCAGCCGTTCCAGCAGGTCATCAAGGACGCGGGTATCTCGGTGTCCGACATCGACCACGTGGTGCTGGTGGGTGGTTCGACCCGCATGCCCGCGGTGACCGATCTGGTCAAGGAACTGACCGGTGGACGGGAGCCCAACAAGGGCGTCAACCCTGACGAAGTCGTGGCCGTTGGCGCCGCGCTGCAGGCGGGTGTCCTCAAGGGTGAGGTGAAAGACGTTCTGCTGCTTGACGTCACACCGCTGAGTCTCGGTATCGAGACCAAGGGCGGCGTGATGACCAAGCTGATCGAGCGCAACACCACGATCCCGACCAAGCGGTCGGAGACCTTCACCACGGCCGACGACAACCAGCCGTCGGTGCAGATCCAGGTCTATCAGGGTGAGCGTGAGATCGCGGCGCACAACAAGCTGCTCGGCTCCTTCGAGCTGACCGGCCTGCCGCCGGCTCCGCGCGGTGTGCCCCAGGTCGAGGTGACCTTCGACATCGATGCCAACGGCATCGTGCACGTCACCGCCAAGGACAAGGGCACCGGCAAGGAGAACACGATCAAGATCCAGGAAGGCTCCGGCCTGTCCAAGGAGGAGATCGACCGGATGATCAAGGACGCCGAGTCGCACGCTGAGGAAGACCGCAAGCGCCGCGAAGAGGCCGACGTCCGCAACCAAGCCGAGTCACTGGTCTACCAGACGGAGAAGTTCGTCACCGAACAGCGCGAAACCGAAGGTGGCTCAAAGGTCCCCGAGGACACGCTGACCAAGGTCGACGCCGCGATCTCCGAGGCGAAGACGGCGCTGGCCGGCAGCGACATCGGTGCGATCAAGTCCGCCATGGAGAAGCTGGGCCAGGAAAGCCAGGCTCTGGGCCAGGCCATCTACGAGGCCACCCAGGCCGACCAGAGCGCCGGACCGTCGGGCGGTTCGTCCGCTGACGATGTCGTGGACGCCGAGGTCGTGGATGACGATGATCAGGAGCGCAAGTGAGCGAAGGTCGCGAGGAAGAACCGGTAACTGTCACCGACAAGCGCCGAATCGACCCCCAGACCGGAGAAGTTCGCGAAGCCTCTGGCGGGCAGGAGCGAAGCGACCCGGGATATGCCACCGGCCCGGCCCCCAGTGGGCCGGCGCCGGGGGCGGCGGGCGCCGGCGGGGAGCAGGCCGACAAGGTCGCTGAACTCACCGCCGATTTGCAGCGTGTGCAGGCCGACTTCGCCAACTACCGTAAGCGCGCGCTGCGCGATCAGCAGGTGGCCGGCGAGCGGGCGAAGGCCGTCGTGGTGAGCCAGCTGCTCACCGTGCTCGACGATCTCGACCGTGCCCGCAGCCACGGCGATCTGGAGACCGGCCCGCTGAAGTTGGTCGCCGACAAGCTGACGGCCGCGCTGGCCGGGCTGGGCCTGACCGCCTTCGGCGCCGAGGGCGACGAGTTCGATCCGTCGCTGCATGAAGCCGTGCAGCACGAGGGCGAGGGCTCCAAGCCGGTTCTGGGCAACGTGATGCGGCAGGGCTACCGGCTGGGCGATCAGGTGCTCCGGCACGCGCTCGTCGGGGTGGTCGACACCGTCGACGAGGATTCCGCAGCACCTCAGAAGGGCGACACGCCCGTCAACGGCGACCAGAGCGGCGCGCAGAACGCAGAATCGAATTAACAGCATGACCAACGGTGAGAGGAGGTGACGCGGCATGGTTCAACGCGAATGGGTTGAGAAGGATTTCTACAAGGTGCTCGGCGTCTCCTCTGACGCCAGCGAGGACGAGATCAAGCGGGTGGCCCGCAAGCTGCTCGCCGAGAATCACCCCGACCGCAACCCGGACGACAAAGCGGCCGACGAGCGCTACAAAGAGGTTGGCGAGGCCAGGGATGTCCTGACCGACCCGGCCAAGCGCAAGGAGTACGACGAGACCCGGCGGATGTTCGCCGGCGGCGGTTTCCGCCGCGGTAACGGCGGCGGCGGTGGGTTCGGCGGCTTCAGTGGCTACGGTGCCGACGGCGGCGAGTTCAATTTGAATGACCTGTTCGACACGGCCAGCCAGACCGGCGGCACGAACATCGGCGACTTGTTCGGTGGCCTGTTCGGGCGTGGCGCAGCGCCGCGCCCGAGCCGGCCGCGGCGCGGCAAGGACCTGGAGACCGAGACCGATCTCGATTTCCTGGAGGCGACCAAGGGTGTCGCCATGCCGCTGCGGCTGACCAGCCCGGCGCCGTGCACGAATTGCCATGGCAGCGGCGCACGTCCGGGCACCAGCCCGAAGGTGTGTCCGTCGTGCAACGGCTCCGGCGTGATCAACCGCAACCAGGGCGCGTTCGGGTTCTCCGAGCCGTGCACCGACTGCCGGGGGAGCGGCTCGATCATCGAGCATCCCTGCGACGAGTGCCACGGCACCGGGGTCACCACCCGGACCCGCACCATCAACGTCCGGATCCCACCGGGCGTCGAGGACGGTCAGCGCATCCGGCTGGCCGGTCAGGGTGAGGCTGGCTTACGCGGTGCGCCATCGGGCGATCTCTATGTCACCGTGCATGTTCGGCCGGACAAGGTGTTCGGCCGTGACGGCGACGACCTGACCGTGACGGTTCCGGTGAGCTTCACTGAACTGGCTTTGGGGACAACGCTTTCCGTGCCCACCCTGGAGGGCAAGGTCGGTGTGCGGGTGCCGAAGGGCACTGCCGACGGCCGGATCCTGCGGGTGCGTGGGCGCGGAGTGCCCAAACGCGACGGCGGTCACGGCGACCTGCTGGTGACCGTGAAGGTCGCGGTGCCGCCCAGCCTGGAGGGCCAGGCTCTCGAGGCATTGGAGGCCTACGCGGCCGCCGAGAAGGCAAGCGGCTTCGACCCCAGGGCGGGATGGGCAGGGTATCGGGCATGAGCGCCTCAGAGGAGTCGCGCACGTTTCTGATCTCGGTGGCCGCCGAGCTGGCTGGTATGCATGCACAGACGCTGCGCACCTACGACCGGCTCGGTCTGGTCAGCCCCCGGCGCAGTTCCGGTGGCGGACGGCGCTATTCGGAGCGCGATGTCGAGTTGCTGCGCGAGGTGCAGCGGCTCTCGCAGGACGAAGGTGTCAACCTCGCCGGGATCAAGCGGATCATCGAGCTGACCAATCAGGTCGAGGCTCTGCAGTCCCGCGTCGAGGAGATGATGGGTGAGCTGGAGTCGTTGCGCGCCAACCAGCGTCGTGATCTGGCGGTGGTGCCGAAGAGCACCGCACTGGTGGTCTGGAAGCCACGCCGCTAACCGGCCACTTCCCCGAACGTCACGCCAGAGTGACGCTCGACGCCCACCGTGACGCTGGTGTGACGCTCGGCGAAGTCAACCGACCCGGATCGTGAACACCGACACCGCCGGCCGCCCCGGCGCGGCGGTGTCATAGCTCCCCGAGCTGAGCGCATTGGTGGGCGCGGCCATCGGCTCCAGTCCCACGACATCGTCATTGTCCGGCGCGAAAATCTGTGCGGCCGGGAATCCCTGGGCGAAGACCACCTCGATACGGCGGTCACCGCCGGCGAGCGAGAACACCCCACCCGTCGGTACCCCGTCGAATCCGTCGTCAAATGTCTTGTCGCCCAGCTTCTCCGAGTAGGCGGGCCAGTCAACCCGTTCGCCGGTCGGGAGACCGCGGCCGTCGACGAGCAGATGCTCCAGGGGTGGCGTCTCCAGCGTCCATTCCGATCGGGGAACCCCGGGAACCGTCAGGTAGGGGTGAAAGCCGTAGCACAGCGGAACCGCCGCCGACGTGGTGGCTGTGACGGTGGTCTGCACCGTCAGCGCCCGGTCGGCCAACGTGATGTCGAGGGTGACCGCATGCGGGAACGGGAAGCTGGCCAGCAGGGCCGGCCGGCTTCCGTAGTCCAGATCGGCGATCAGCCGGTTCCCCGACTGCTCGGCGACCTGCCAGCCGGGGTATGCGGCGAGCACGCCGTGGATCGGCAGACCGTGCGGGTCGGTGCGCACGCCGCCGACCCCAGGGGTCAACGTCACCGCGCCGCCGTCGAGCTCATAGCTGTTGGCGCTCAACCGATTAGCCCACGGATACAGGATCGGGATGCCGAGCGTCTTACCGTCGCTCAGATACGCCTGCAGCCCGCGGCGCTGCCCCAGTAATTCCACGCCGTCGTCGGAGAGCGACGTGCAGATCATGCCCGCCGACGGGACATACGTCGCCGTCAGTGGTGAGGACGGATCATGCAGAACGACGGACGGCAGCTCGGCCACCGTCGAAGTCTAGCGGTGGGCGCCGACGTAGCTCGTCAAGTCCTCGATCGTGCGCAGCGAGGCATACTCCGACTCCGGGATGTCCACCTCGAAGCGCTTGTGCAGGCGGACCAGAAAGTTCAACCAGTCCATGGAATCCAGGTCGACCTGATCACGCAGGAGCTCGGTGTCGGACAGGTCGCCCTCCTCGATCTCCGGTGCGATCGCGAGCAGTTCCTGCACAACCTGGTCACGGATCTCGGTATCGCTCACGTCGGGTACCTCCTACAGCTCTTGGGGCTGCTGCAGCAACCGGTTGATCTCGGCAAGGAACAACGCGCCGCGATGACCGTCGCTGGCACGATGGTCGGCGGCCAAGCTGGCCTGCACCGTTGTGGCCACCCGGATTCCACCGTCGACCACGACGACGCGCTGCGCCGGCCGGCCGAATCCCACAATGGCTACCTGAGGGGGGTAGATGACACCGAACACCGAGTCGACACCCTTGTCGCCGAGATTGGTGACCGTAATCGTCGGGTCGGACATCTCCGAACTGCGCAGCGACCCGGCACGCGCTCGCGCCACCAGATCGGTGAGGTCGGCCATCAATTCGTCGAGCTTCTTCTCGGCCACATCGTGGATCGCCGGCGCCACCAGTCCACCGCCGCGCAGCGAGATCGCCACCCCCACATGCACTGCCGGGTGTGCTTCGTAGCCTTCGTCGCGCCAGAACCCGCTGAACTCGGTGAACCGTTGCGCGGCCAGCGCCACCGCTTTGAGCTGTAGCACCGCAGGCAGCAATCGCTCGGTGATGGGCCGGTTCACGTTCTGTTCGGTCAGCCAGGCCAGCGCGGTGTCCAGGATGATCTCGTCAGCCAGGTAATAATGCGGAATCTCCCGTTTGGAGCGACTCATCGCCGCGGCGATCGACGCGCGCATGGCCGCACCCCGCTGCTTGGCCTTCTCCGCCGCCGACTTCGGCTCGGAACTCGCTTCTGCCGGCGGCGGGGCAGGCTTGGGCTCGGCGTGATGCCGTGCGGCGGCGGCATGCTCGACATCGATGAGTGTGATCGCCCCCTGCGGGCCGGTTCCGGTCAGAGTGCCCAGGTCGACGCCCAGCGACGCCGCCGTGCGCCGGGCCACGGGAGACACCCACAGCCGATGGCCGACGGGCGCCGCCAGGGTCGGCCGGTGTGCGACCGGGGCCTCGGGGTGCGGCGCCGCAACCGGCGCCGCGGCCGGGGCCGCCATGTGCGGTCGCGGCGTCTCACCCGATTCGGTCAGGGTGGCCAGCGGTGTGCCCACAGCCACCGTCTGCCCGACCGGGACGAGCAACTCGGCGACCACGCCCTCATGCCAGCATTCGATTTCCACTGCGGCTTTGGTGGTTTCGACGACCGCGACGATCTGCCCGCGGGTGATCGTGTCGCCGGGTTTGACCAGCCACTCGTCGAGTGTGCCTTCGTCCATGTCCGCGCCGAGGGCGGGCATCGTGAACTCGATCATCCGCCGGTGCCTTTCCCCGCGTCGCTTCGCTCCTGCCCGCCGGTGTCTTTCCCCGGGTCGCTTCGCTCCTGCCCACCGGCCGTACCCTCTCCGAACAGCCCGCGCACGGCAGCGACGATCTTGTCCGGTTGGGGCAGTGCCGCCTCTTCGAGATGCTTGGCGTAGGGGATCGGCACCTCGACGCTGCACACCCGTGCGATCGGAGCGTCCAGATCGTAGAACGCGCCCTCGACTATCCGCGCGCTGATCTCGCCGGCGAAGCTGCCGGTGCGCCACATCTCGTCGACGATGACCGCACGATGCGTCTTCCGCACCGACTGCAGGATCGTCGCGTCATCCAGGGGTCGGAGCACGCGCAGATCGATCACCTCGCAGTCGATGCCGGCCAGGGCCAGTTGGTCGGCAGCATCGAGCGCCTTGGGAACGCAGCCGCCGTAGGCGATAAGCGTGACATCAGTTCCGGTGCGGCGCAGAGCGGCTCGGCTGATATCAGTCGGAACCAGGGCGTCGATGTCGACGGCGGTGTTGTAGAGCTGGACATGTTCGAACACGATCACCGGGTCGGGATCGTCCAGTGCGGCGAGCAGCATCCCGTATGCGTCGGCCACCGTCGCCGGGGCGACCACCTTGATCCCCGGGATGTGGGCGTACCAGCCCTCCAGGCTGTGCGAGTGCTGAGCGGCGAGCTGCCGGCCGGCGCCGGTTGCCATGCGGACGACCAGCGGAACCGAGAACTGACCGCCCGACATGTGGCGCAGTGCCGCAGCGGTATTCACGATCTGGTCGAGCGCCAGCAGACTGAAGTTCACCGTCATGACTTCGACGATCGGACGCAGACCGTTGATCGCGGCGCCGATGCCGATGCCGACGAATCCCAGCTCCGACAGCGGGGTATCGCGGATCCGCTGGGGGCCGAACTCCTCGAGGAGCCCCTTCGACGCCGCGTAGGTGCCGCCGTAGCGCCCGACGTCCTCGCCCAGCAGGACCACCCGCGGGTCGTTGCGCATCGCTTCGCGAATCGCGTCGTGCACGGCGTTGCGGTACGTGGTCTTCACGACAATGCCTCCGCGGGGGTCATCAGATCCCGGGTGAGTTCCTCGACGCTTTCCAGTGTTCCGGCCTCGGCGTAGGCCACCGCGTCGTCGACCTCGGTGGCGGTGTGCTCTTCCATCGTCGTGACATCGTCAGCACTCAGAGTGCCGTCGGCCAGGCACTTTTCGGTGAACAGCCGGATCGGGTCGCGTTCGCGCCAATGCTCCACTTCGGTCTTCTCCCGGTACAACTCCGGGTCGAACATCGAGTGCGGGCGGAACCGGTAGGTGCGGAACTCCACGAAGAACGGGCCGCCCTCGGTGCGGATGTGGTCGACGGCGGCAACGGTGGCGGCATGGCAGGCCAGCACATCCATGCCGTCCACCGACGCGGTGGGCACCCGGTAGGCCGCGGCGTTGGCGGTGACGTCGGTCTGGGAGAGTTCGCGGTCGATCGCGGTGCCCATGGCGTAGCGATTGTTCTCGCAGAGGTAGAGCACCGGCAACTGCCACAGCTCGGCCATGTTCAGCGACTCATGGAAGGCACCCTCGGCGATGGCGCCTTCGCCGAAATAGCATGCGGTGACGCGGTTCCGCTTGAGTTGTGCATCGGCGAAGGCGAGACCGGTGGCCAGCGGCAGTCCGCCCGCCACGATCGCGTTGCCGCCGTAGAACCGGCGCGAGGCGTCGAACAGGTGCATCGATCCACCGCGCCCGTGCGAGCAGCCCTCCTGCTTGCCGAACATCTCGGCCATGATCGAGGTCAGCGGGATCCCGCGGAGCAGGGCGTGGGCGTGGTCCCGGTAGGTGGCGACGACGGCATCGTCGGGCCCCAGCGCACGCAGCGAGCCCGCAGCCACCGCTTCTTCGCCAACGTACAAGTGAAGGAAGCCGCGAATCTTTGCCGCACTGTACATCTCGGCGCATTTCTCTTCCATGCGCCGCACCCGGATCATGTCCGAGAGCAGCCCGCGGGCCAGGTCCTGATCGGTCATGCGGTCACCTCGCTGCCATGCCGGACGGCGGCGGTCTCCACCGTCGAGGTGTCACCCTCCGGCAGTCCCAGCTCGCGGGCCTTGAGGAGCCGGCGCATGATCTTGCCGGAACGGGTGTGGGGCAACGCATCCACGAAGTCGATCTCCTTGGGCGCAACCGCCGCCCCCAACCGCTTTCGCGCATGGCCCATCAGGTCGCGGCGTAGCTCGTCGCTCTCGGTGTAACCCGTCTTGAGCGTGACGAACGCCTTGACCAGTTCGCCGTAGGTGGGGTCCGGCTTACCGATCACCGCCGCCTCGGCCACCGCGGGATGATCGGTCAGCACGTTCTCGACCTCGAACGGTCCGATCAGGTGACCCGACGACTTGATGACATCATCGGCTCGCCCGACGAACCAGAGATAGCCGTCGGCGTCCCGCTTGACCAGATCGCCCGACAGGTACAGGTCGCCGGCAAAACTGTTGCGGTAGCGCTCGTCTTGATTCAGGTAGGCGCGGAACATCGACGGCCAGCCGACCCGCAACGCCAACTCGCCCTCGACGTCCGGCTCGTCGATCACAGTGACCGCGCCGGAGTCGTCGCGGTGCACCACACAGGCATCGACCCCGGGCAGCGGGCGGCCCATCGAGCCGGGCTTGATGTCGAAGGCCGGGGTGTTGGCCACCATGATGCCGCCGGTCTCGGTCTGCCACCAGTTGTCGTGAATCGGCAAGCCCAGCACCCGCTTGCCCCACCACACCGCTTCGGCGTTGAGCGGCTCACCCACACTGGCGATGAACCTCAGGTGCGGGAAGTGGTACTGCGCAGGCAGTTCCGGGCCGGCCTTGATGAGCATCCGGATCGCGGTCGGGGCGGTGTACCACACCGTCACCTGCTCCTCCTGCAGGATGCGGTACCACCGTTGTGCATCGAACTCGGCCTCGTCGATGATCGAGGTGACGCCATGCAGCAGCGGGGCGATGATCCCGTATGAGGTTCCGGTCACCCAACCGGGATCGGCTGTGCACCAATAGATGTCGCCTGCGTGTAGGTCAAGGGCGTAGCGACCGGTGATGTAGTGCATGGCGACCGCGCCGTGGACGTGCTGGGCGCCCTTGGGTGTCCCGGTGGTGCCACTGGTGAAATGCAGCAGCGACGGATCATCGGCGGTGGTGTGCTCGATCGGCGCGTCGTCGTTGGCGGCGGCCATCAGCCGATGGAAGTTCTCGGTTCCCTCGATGTCGTCACCGACCACCAGGACATGTTTGACCGACGTCAGCTCCCCGCGGATCTTGGCGATCTTGCGCTTGTAGATCGCCGCCGTCGTGACCAGCACGTCCGCCGATCCGATGTTGACGCGGGTGGCGATCGGTTCGGGGCCGAACGCGGAGAACAGCGGTGAGACCACACTGCCGTTGCGCAGCGCGCCGAGCATGGTGGCGTAGAGCTCGGGGACGCGGCCCATGATGACGAAGACTCGGTCACCCTTGCCGATACCCAAGCCGCGCAACACGTTGGTGAACCGTCGCGACAACCTGCCCAGCTCTGCGTAACTGATGTCGTGAGCAGTCAGCTCGGGGGAGTCTGGGGTGTCGGCGATGAAGCGCAACGCGGTCCGATCGGCGTCGGGTCCCTGCGCGTGCCGATCGACGGCGGCGTATCCGATGTTGCAGCCGCCCTGGCCCATCTCGGCGCACAGGTCTGGCACGTCCGACCAGCGGAACGAGGCGCGGGTCTGCGCGTAGTCGATGAGGTTGGGGGCGACCTTCAGGTCGTCTTCGCCTTTGTGGATGACGTCCATGGTCTCCCTCACGCCTGCGGCGGGGCCAGGACGCCCTTGCGGCGAGCCTGCCCCAGATTGGCCATCACCCGGTCGCGCAATATCGCGTAAGCGGCGCCGCTGTTGAGGATGTCCTGGCGGTCCTGATGGCGGAGGTAGGCGTCGAGCCGCCGTTCCAGCGACCAATCCCAGTAGATGCGTCCGGTGTATGGCGAGCAGAGGAATTCCCAAGCGACGGCGTCGAGTTCAGTCTCGTCGGCCAAACCAGAAGTCATCTCCACCCCTCACTACCACCCCCACAAACGATGGTGGTCGAGGCTGCTGCGGGCTGGAAGGGACGAAAGTCCCCGAACTCGGGGCTAACGGGCTGCGACCGGCCGGGTCACGGCAGCGGGTCGTGCTGGATGCGCTCCGGCGGTGCGCCCTTGGCGAGCAAAGCGTCGCGGGTGGCGCGCACCATCGCGGGTCCGCCACAGATCAGGATCTGCCGATCGCCCCAGCCACCGTATTTGGTCACCACCTCGGGCAGTCGCCCGGTCTGGCGCACATGCAGGCCCCGCGGCGGCTGGACGTCGGGATAGTCGGCAGCCCACGGAGGATCGCTGGAGTACTCCGAGACCGGCGATACCGACAGCCACGGGTTGGAGGCGGCGATCTCCCACAAGGTCCGCAGGTCGTACAGCTCGCAGGGATAGCGGGCGCCGAAGAACAGATGCACCCGCGGGTTCTCGCCGAATCGGCAGAGATCCATGATCAGCGCGCGCAGCGGCGCCAATCCGGTGCTACCCGCCACCATCAGCACGTCGCCGCCGTCGCGGTCCACCTCCATCGCGCCGTGCGGGCTGGACAGCCGCCAGCGATCGCCCGCCCGGGTTTCGGCAACGATCGAATTGCTGACCATGCCGCCGAGCACCGAGCGAACGTGGAACTCGATGAAGCCGTCCGGGTCCGGCGGCATGGCGGGCGACAGGAAGCGCCAGCGGCGCGGACACTGCGGAACGTGGACGTTGACGTACTGCCCAGGGTGATAGGGCATCGGCCGGTCCAGGTGCAGGCGGACGACCGCGAGGTCGCGTGACACCCGGTGGTGTTCGAGGACGGTGCCGTCCCACCACGCGGGCCCGTCCTCGGCGTCGGCCGCCCCGCCCATGATTCCGGTGATCAGGTTGACAGCCTGGATGGCGGCGTCGTCGACGGCGGGAGTCCAGCGATCACTGAGGTGGCTGCGCATCTCGGAGTACCACGCCTGCCGCATGCTCTCGTAATGTCGTTGTGTGACACCGTATTTGCGGTGATCACGGCCGAGTTGGGCGAGGAAAGCCACCGGGGTCTGGGCGCGCTGCGCCACGAATTCACCGAACACCCAGTGCATCGCCTGACCGAACGCCGCCCGCTGCGGCGCCAGTTCCGGGGGGAACAGATCCCGCACTTCAGTGTCCAGTGCGAACCACCGGGTGTAGAAGCGGTTCAGCAGCTCCTGGGACGCAGACTGGGGGGCCGCGGAGTCTTCGAACGCAGCCTGCAGCACCGCGAGCGCATCACGATCCTCCAGACCCACGGCCGCGAGTGTAGGCCCGCCGGCTAGAGGCCGTGAATGCCCTTGTACAACACCATGACGCCGATTACGACCAGGATCACGGCGACCAGCGTCGCGTGCTGGGCCTCCATCCAGTCCTTGAGCTTGGTGAGTGGCTGGTCCAGCCGCTCACCGGCGACCAGGTAGGCCAGTACGGGCAACGCGACCGACGACGCCGCGACGGCGGTGAACACGGCGTCGGCCGTCCAGGCTCCGGTGGCCCCCAGCCCCGCCGAGCCGATCGCCAAACCCGCTGCGGCACACATGAACAGGACCTTCGGGTTGACCACCACCAGCACCAACGCGGTCACGAAAGCGCGCGGCGGACCGATGCTGGTCATCGAGGTCAGCCACTTGGGGGTGTGTTCCGAGCGCTTGCGGGTGAACCATCGGTAGAGCCCGAACGCGACGAGAGCCACCCCGATCACGATGCGGACGTACGGCGCCCATGTCGGCTGTTTGTTGAGTCCGCCGAGAGCGTTCGACACCAGCACGAACGCCGCGGTCAGGCCGCCGATGCCGAGCACCCAGCCCAGCAGGAACGCCATGCTGGTCGGCCGGGGCGCGGGCGTGTGCAGCATGAGGATGCCCGGGATGATCGTCAGCGGGGACAGCGTGATGACGAGCGCCAGGGGGATCAGTTCGGTCAGTTCCGAACCGAGGCTGGTCGTCACAGATGCCTCCTGGGGCGTAGACGGGCAACGCTCGGTCACGGCTGACCGTACTATCTCTGCCCGTGGGCATGGATGCCGACGAAGAAAAGGGTGATGGCGGCCACGACGGCCAGCAGCACACCCTGGTCTACGTCTCCGGGGTGGCAGCGTTGGTGCTGCTCGCGATGCTGGTGTACGCGGTAGTGGACACCTCCGAGAGTTCGCAGCGACCCGATGGGCCGGTGACCTATGCGCCGGCGATCAGCACCACGACGTCCTCGACCAAGAAGACGTCCACCACGTCGCGCACCACGTCGACGAGGATCTCCACCACGGATCTGAACCCGGGCTCCGCATCGTCGACCTCGACGTCGCCGTCGGAAACCTCCAGCGAAGTGGTCACCCCGTCGGAGACCGAGTACTCCACTCCCACGACGACGGTCACGATGACCAACCCGTACGCCACGACCTCGGCGCCGAACGCCGGGCGGACCTAACCCGTGGGCACGGCGACCGTCGTCACGATCTTCCACCCCGCGAACGACCCTGCCGACTTCATCGGGTGGGCCGAGACGATGCGCGCCACCGCATCGGAGTCGACCGATTTCCGGGTCTCCGTGCTGGCCAATCCGCACCTGGACTGGGGACTCGCCGTCACCTTCGCCAATGCGCGGGCGTTGCACCATTGGTTGGACAGCTCGGCCCGCCAACGGTCGCTGAGCGACGGCAGGCGGCGCGGAATTCTTCGTGCCACGGCAGACATCGTGATCGTCGAGAACACCGGGGTGCCGCCGGGCGTCGGCTTCTTTCGGCACACGGTGGCCTCGGACCGCGCCGCCGACTTCGTAGCGGCGCAGGCGCAGCTGGCGGAGGTGAGCGCGCGCTTCAGCGGGTTCGAAGGATGTTGCACCTTCGCCCCGGATACCGGCGGCGATTCGTTCGCGGTGCTGCGGTTCCGTACCGAACACCAACTCGTGACGTGGCTGGAGTCCCCGGAACGCCGCGCCGCGCTGGGGCCGCTGCGGTTGAGCCTGACGCGAGAATTCTCTCTGGTGTCCTCGATCACGACCTTCGGCAGTACGGTGCGGACCGAGAACGGCCACACCGCGGTCACTCCGAGATGGAAGACCGCGATGCTGATCCTGCTGGTGCTCTACCCGACAGTGATGCTGCTGTCGAGGTTCATGGGCCCGGTCCTCGACGGTGCCGGTGCCCCGCCGTGGTTGGCGATGTGGCTCAGTCAGGTGGTCAGCGTCGTTGTCCTGCAGTGGGCGCTGATGCCGTGGGTCGGCCAGTGGTTCCGGCGTTGGCTCGATCCGATCGACGGGGCGGGGGTGCGCATCAGCGTGCTCGGCGCGAGCGTGATTCTGGTTGGTTACCTGGCGACGCTGACCGTGTTCGCGGTCGTGCGCTGGCTGCAGTACTGGGATTTCTCGCGCGGCTAGGTTCTCTTGAGCGTCCAGGCCGGGACCCAGTGCGTGACTGCCTTGCGTTTGGGACCGTAGGAGATGTCGTAGGTGACCAGGCCCCACCAATCGCCCTGCTCGCACAGCCCCCAGCAGGACAGCGTGCCCTTGACGACTTTGTGCATCTGCAATCCATGCGGATGGTAGCGGCCGGTGCGGTGCGGTTCGCGGGGGAAGAGCACGGTCAGATCGACTAGCACCGGTTCGGGCGGGGACACCGGCCGGAACGGCGGCCGCAGCGGCTGGCCGTTGTATCCGATCGACGTCAGCTCACCCACTGATCGATCATATGTTCGATCAGGGTCATGAAAACAGATGCCGGAAGGCCCTACCGAAAATTGGGCGGAATCTTTTAAACTTGAGCGGAACAGACTCAACCTTGACGGCGTTGTAAAGCTCGACAAGCTTTTCTAGACGAAACGGAGGTGTCGTGGATTCTTTCAACCCGACAACCAAGACTCAGGCGGCGCTGACCGCCGCGTTGCAGGCTGCCTCGGCCGCCGGCAACCCGGAGATCAGGCCCGCTCATCTGCTGTTGGCGCTGCTCACGCAGACCGACGGCATCGCTTCGCCGTTGCTCGAGGCTGTCGGTGTCGATCCGGCCACGATCCGCAACGAGGCACAACGGCTGGTCGACCGGCTGCCGTCGAGCAGCGGTGCGACCTCGCAACCCCAGCTCTCGCGTGAGTCACTGGCGGCGATCACCACCGCCCAGCAGCTCGCAACAGAGATGGACGACGAATACGTCTCGACCGAGCACCTGATGGTCGGGCTCGCCACCGGCGACTCCGACACAGCCAAGCTGCTCACCGGTCACGGTGCGTCCCCCGAGGCGCTGCGCGACGCGTTCGTGAAGGTTCGTGGCAGCGCGCGCGTCACCAGCGCCGACCCCGAGGCGAGCTACCAGGCGCTGGAGAAGTACTCCACCGATCTGACGGCACGCGCCCGGGAAGGCAAGCTCGACCCGGTCATCGGCCGGGACACCGAGATTCGCCGCGTCATCCAGGTGCTGAGCCGGCGTACAAAGAACAACCCCGTGCTGATCGGTGAGCCGGGCGTCGGTAAGACCGCGATCGTCGAGGGCCTGGCCCAGCGGGTCGTGGCCGGCGACGTACCGGAGAGCCTGCGCGACAAGACCGTCATCTCCCTGGATCTGGGGTCGATGGTGGCCGGCGCCAAGTATCGCGGTGAATTCGAGGAGCGGCTCAAGGCCGTGCTCGACGACATCAAGAACTCGGCCGGGCAGATCATCACGTTCATCGATGAGCTGCACACCATCGTCGGCGCCGGTGCCACCGGCGAAGGCGCGATGGACGCCGGCAACATGATCAAGCCGATGCTGGCCCGTGGCGAGCTGCGACTGGTTGGTGCGACGACCCTCGACGAGTACCGCAAGTACATCGAGAAGGACGCCGCCCTTGAGCGGCGCTTTCAGCAGGTGCTGGTCGGCGAACCGTCGGTCGACGACACCGTCGGGATCCTGCGCGGGCTCAAGGACCGCTACGAGGTCCACCACGGCGTGCGGATCACCGACTCGGCGCTGGTGGCTGCGGCCACGCTGTCCGACCGCTACATCACGTCGCGGTTCCTGCCCGACAAGGCCATCGACCTGGTCGACGAGGCCGCGTCACGGTTGCGCATGGAGATCGACTCGCGACCTGTCGAGGTCGACGAGGTCGAGCGGCTGGTGCGCCGGCTGGAGATCGAGGAGATGGCGCTGGCGAAGGAGTCCGACGACGCGTCCAAGGATCGCCTGGACAAGCTGCGCGCCGAATTGGCCGACAAGAAGGAGCAATTGGCCGAGCTGACCACCCGGTGGCAGAACGAGAAGAACGCGATCGACATCGTGCGTGACTTCACCGAGCAGCTAGACAAGCTGCGCGGTGAGGCCGACCGGGCCGAGCGCGACGGCGATCTGGCGAAGGCCGCCGAGCTTCGTTACGGCCGCATCCCCGAGGTCGAGAAGAAGCTCGATGCGGCGTTGCCGGTGGCCGAAGCGCGCGAGAACGTGATGCTCAAGGAGGAGGTCGGACCGGACGACATCGCCGACGTGGTGTCGGCGTGGACCGGTATCCCAGCCGGCCGGATGCTCGAAGGCGAGACCGCCAAGCTGCTGCGGATGGAGTCCGAGCTGGGCAAGCGTGTCGTCGGACAGGTGAAGGCCGTGCAGGCCGTCTCGGATGCGGTGCGCCGCACCAGGGCCGGCGTGGCGGATCCGAACCGGCCGACGGGCTCGTTCATGTTCCTCGGGCCGACCGGTGTCGGTAAGACCGAACTCGCAAAAGCGTTGGCGGAGTTCCTGTTCGACGATGAGCGGGCCATGATCCGCATCGACATGAGCGAGTACGGCGAGAAGCACTCCGTCGCTCGACTCGTCGGTGCGCCTCCCGGGTACATCGGCTATGACCAGGGCGGTCAGCTGACCGAAGCGGTGCGCAGGCGGCCTTACTCGGTGGTGCTGTTCGACGAGGTCGAAAAGGCGCATCCGGATGTGTTCGACGTCCTGCTCGCCGTGCTCGACGAGGGCCGGCTGACCGATGGTCAGGGCCGCACGGTCGACTTCCGCAACACCATCCTGGTGCTGACCAGTAACCTCGGCGCCGGCGGCACCGAGGAGCAGGTGATGGCGGCGGTGCGCTCGGCGTTCAAGCCCGAGTTCATCAACCGGCTCGACGATGTGATCGTCTTCGACGCTCTGCAGCCCGACGAGTTGGTGTCGATCGTCGACATCCAGCTGGCTCAGCTGCAGAAGCGGTTGGCGCAGCGGCGTCTCATCCTCGAGGTGTCGTTGCCTGCCAAGCAGTGGCTTGCCGAGCGCGGATTCGATCCGCTCTACGGCGCCCGGCCGCTGCGTCGGCTGATCCAGCAGGCGATCGGTGACCAGCTGGCCAAGCTGCTGCTGGCCGGTGAGGTGCACGACGGCGACGTGGTGCCGGTCAACGTCAGCCCGGATGGCGAATCGCTGATCCTCGGCTGAGAGTGACCTGACGGGCCCCCGCACTTCGGTGCGGGGGCTCGTTGCGTCAGGCGTCGGCCATACCCAGCGCGGCGAGTGCGCCGGTGACCGTCGCATCCCGAAGCCGCCGCGGTGAACTGTCCGGAAATTGAAGGCAGCAGTCCTGCAGACCGCCGAACGCGATCACGCCGCGGGCCGATTGCTCCAGCGTGGGCCGAGAACCGAACACTAACCGGCACAGTCGCTCTCGCCATGCCAGCAGCGTGTCGATCAATCCGAGGTCGGCCAGCGTGGTCAGCTCGGTCACCACCAGCATCAGGTCGGCCCGGTGGCGGTAGTGGAAGTCGAAATAGCCCTCGAGCAGTTCGCGAGGCGTGGCGCGAGCGGCCGGCGCACGGTTCTCCTGCTCGGTGACGAAGCGCTCGCCCTCGTCGATCAGCGGCTGCAGAATGCTGCGGACCAAGTCTTCGCGGGACTTGAAGTGGTAGTACAGCGCGGGCTTGGTGATGCCGAGCCGGTCGGCGATGTCTTGCAGGCTGGTGCGTTGCACACCCTTCTGGCCGAACAATTCCCGGGCGACATCCTGGATCCGTTCACGGGTTCCTGACGCGGGCCTGCTCACGTGACCACCCTAACTGACCGATTGTTAAGTAAGCTCGCGACCGATATGCTTACCGACCGTTAAGTAAGTTAGTGGAGGCAACCATGCGCGTACTCATCTCAGGTGCCAGCATCGCCGGACCCGTCCTGGCCTACTGGCTCACTCGTCGCGGCTTCGACGTCACCGTCGTCGAACGCGCTGCGGCACTGCGTAAGACCGGCGGTCACGCGGTCGACCTGTTCCAGCCCGCGATGGAGATCTCCGAGCGGATGGGGGTGATCGATCAGGTCCGGGCCCGCGCGACCGGCACCACCCGGATGGTCCTGCAACGCACCAACGGGCGTCCACCGGTCGACGTGGACTACCTGAAACTGGTCGGCGTCATCTCGGACCAGCACGTCGAGATCATGCGCGACGACCTGAGCCAGATCTACTACGACGCCGGTCGCGAGGATGCCGAATATCTGTTCGGTGACCAGATCACCGCGATCGCCGACGACGGCACCGTCGACTTCGCCCACGCCGGGCAGCGTCGCTATGACATCGTCGTCGGCGCGGACGGACTGCATTCCGGTGTGCGGCAACTCGTCTTCGGTGCCGACGCCGGTCACAGCCGATTTCTCGGCGGCTACCTGGCCGTGCTGTCGGTGCCGAAAAGCTTTGCGCGCGATGGTGAAATGACGAACTTCGTCGACACCGGCCGGTGGGCGATGATCTACACGGCCGACCACCTCGACGATGCCCGCGCGGTGTTCCTGTTCCGGCCCCAACAACCGCTGGACTATCACCATCGCGACGACGCGCGGCAGCGAGTGCTGCTGCGCGCCGCGTTCGCCGGCCTCAACCCGACCGTCGATCGCTGGCTCGCCGAACTCGACGGCCCGGGCTCGTTCTACTTCGACTCGACCACCCAACTGGAGCTGACCAGCTGGTCGCGGGGCCGGGTCACCCTGGTCGGCGACGCGGGGTATTGCCCGGGACCCGCCGTCGGCGGCAGCACCAGCCTGGCGGTGCTCGGTGCCTACGTGCTGGCCGGTGAACTCGAACGGGCCGGGGGTGACCACGTCGCGGCGTTCGCCGCGTACGAGGCGGTGATGGCCGAACCGGTGCGGCACAGCCGCGCGTTCGCCCGCACGGTGGCCAAGAGCCTGGTGCCGCGTTCGGAATTCGGGGTGTGGGCACTGGTCGCCGCGGGTCGGACCCTCGACGCGCTCCCGGCCGGTCTGACCAGAGCCGTCGCCAAGCTCAACACCACCGGCGTCCGGCTGTACGACGCCATGGGCTACCCCGACTACCCGGTGCGCGCCTCTGCTATTGATTGATGGTGCCGACCACTGATCCCGTCATCACCGCGGTCCCCGGGCAACCCAATCTGCTGCTCGGCGCCTACGACCTGGCGACGCTGGGATACCGCGCCGACGAGTTCTTCGTGTCGGGCACCGCGGCCTCCTACGCGCTCGACCAATCCCCGGGTCGCTCCGCTCTCCCCCTAGCCTTCGGCGGGGCGGTACCCCCAGCCCGCCGGACGGGATCAGCGGATTACGTCACGCGGGTCGTCGTGCTGAGACCGGTCGACGATGCCGCCTGGAACGGGACCGCCATCGTCGAATGGCTTAACGTCAGCGGCGGAATCGATGCCCCCGCCGTCTGGTTCATGGCGCACCGGGAGATCGCCCGCGGCGGGTACGCCTACGTCGTCGTCTCCGCCCAACGGGTCGGGATCGAGGGCGGCCTCAGCCTGGTCGGCGATGCGTCCCTGAAAACACTGGATCCGCAACGCTATTCAGACCTCCGCCATCCGGGTGACGCGTACGCCTACGACATCTTCACCCAGGTTGGCCGGGCCGTGCGTGCCGGCAGGGTCGACGGCCTGACCCCGGACGTCGTGCTGGCGGCCGGCGAATCGCAGTCGGCCACCTTCCTGACCACCTACGTCAACGAGGTCGATCCGGACGCGGCGGTGTTCGACGGCTTCCTGATCCACTCCCGGTTCGGCTCGGCGGCGCCGCTGGACGGCACCTCCCTGCTCGACGAATCCGGGTCGTTCCACTCCGTACCGGTGCCGTTCCGCTCCGACCTGCGGGTGCCGGTGCTGACCGTGATCACCGAGACCGATCTGCTCGGCGCGCGGCTGCTGGGCTACCGCCACGCCCGCGTACCGGACGCCGACCACCTGCGGGTCTGGGAGATCCCCGGCTCGGCGCACGCCGACAACTACACGATCCGGGTCGGCTTCATCGACAACGGCGCCGTCCCGCTCGAGCAGATCGTGGCGGCGTACGCGCCCACCAACGAGCTGATGGGCCAGCAGCTGCCGCACTTCATCAACTTCGCCCCCCAGCACCACTACGTGCTGCAGGCCGCGGTCGCGCAGCTGCACGAGTGGGTGCGCACCGGCCGGCCGGCGCCGAGCGCACCGAGGATCGACCTGACCGATACCGACCCCGCTGAAATAGCCCTCGATGCGCATGGGGTGGCCACCGGAGGCGTGCGAACGCCCTGGGTCGATGTGCCCACGGCCCGGACATCGGGGGCCAACAGCGACGACAACGTGCTGCTCGCCATCTTCGGCTCGGGACAGCCGTTCGACGCCGCGACGCTGGCCGAGTTGTATCCGGGCGGCGGCGCCGAATACCTGGAGCGGTTCACCGCCGCGCTGGACGAGGCCATCGCGGCCGGCGTCCTGCTGACGACCGACCGCGCGGAAATCCTCGAACTCGCCGAGGCCACCGGGCCGTAATAGGTCTGTGACCTGCTGGAGTTCTCGCTTCCGGGCAGTGAGCAGATACGCTAGGGCTAATGGTTCCGTTCTGGTTCACGCTGTCCGCGCTCTGCTTCGTGGGTGCGGCGGTGCTGTTGTACGTCGACATTGGTCGTCGACGTGGTCTGGGCCGCCGCCGTAAGTCCTGGGCGCGGTCGCACGGGTTCGATTTCGAGCCCGAGTCCGCCGAGATCATCGACCGCTGGAAGCGCGGGGTGATGTCCACCGTCGGCGATGTCACCGCCCGCAACGTGGTGCTCGGGCAGATCCGCGGCGAAGCTGTCTACATCTTCGATCTCGAAGACGTCGCCACCGTGATCGCGCTGCACCGCAAGGTCGGTACCAACGTGGTGATGGATCTGCGCCTCAAGGGCATCGCCGAGCCGCGGGAGAGCGACGTCTGGCTGCTGGGCGCCATCGGCCCGCGGATGGTCTATTCGACCAACCTCGACGCCGCCCGCCGCGCCTGCGACCGCCGGATGGTGACGTTCGCCCACACCGCGCCGGACTGCGCCGAGATCATGTGGAACGAGCAGAACTGGACGCTGGTCTCCATGCCGATCTCGTCCACCCGGGCCCAGTGGGATGAAGGCCTGCGCACCGTGCGGCAGTTCAACGACCTGCTGCGGGTGCTGCCCCCGACCGTGCAGCCGGCGCTGACTCAATCCGCCGGACGGCGCAATGCCTCCCCGGGTCGCCCGCTGGCCCCCGCCGGCCGCCGGGAACTGCCGCCGGGACATGTCGATGCTCCGCCGCCGCTGCGCCCGCAGCAGCCGCGCAGTGTCGGCCAGACCGGCACTCAGGCTCCCAACTACCAGCGCTGACCCGGTAGGGTCGCGGCGTGCCCCGTCCTGTCGCCCTGATCACCGGCCCCACCGCGGGCCTCGGTGCGGGCTATGCCCGCCGCTACGCGCGGGACGGCTACAACCTGGTACTGGTCGCCCGCTCCGTGGATCGTCTCGAGGACCTTGCCGCCGAGTTGAGGGCCGCCCACGGGGTCGACGTCGAGGTGCTACCCGCCGACCTCACTGAGGCTGCCGACCGCGCCGGAGTCGCCGACCGGCTGGCCGCCGGGGTGCAGGTGCTTGTGAACAACGCCGGGTTCGGCACGTCCGGTGAGTTCTGGACCGCCGACCCCGCCCAGCTGCAGGCCCAGCTCGATGTCAACGTCACCGCCGTCATGCACTTCACCCGCGCGGCCCTGCCGTCGATGATCGAGGCCGGCTCGGGCACCGTGATCAACATCGCCAGTGTCGCCGGGCTGCTGTCAGGTCGCGGGTCCACCTACTCGGCGTCGAAGGCCTGGGTGGTGTCGTTCACCGAAGGGCTCGCCAACGGTATCGCCGGTACCGGCGTCAGCATTCACGCCGTCTGCCCGGGATTCGTGCACACCGAATTCCATGAGCGCGCCGGCATCGACATGAAGTCGATCCCGAACATCTTGTGGCTCAACGTCGATGACGTTGTCGCCGAAAGCCTGGCCGATGTGGCCAAGGGCAAGGTCATCAGCATTCCCGGCCTGCAGTACAAGGTACTGACCTCGGTCGGCCGGCTGGTTCCGCGGGGTCTGGTCCGCGCGGTCAACAACACGATGGGAAGAGGCCGTGGCCGCACCTGAACTCAACGCCACCGAGCGCGCCGAACTCGCCGAGCTGGTCCGCCGGCTGTCTGTGGTGTTCGGCCGGGTGACCCTGTCGTCGGGCAAGGAGGCCGACTACTACGTCGACTTGCGCCGCGCCACTTTGCATCACCGGGCCGCCCCGCTGATCGGGCGGCTGATGCGCGAACTGACCGCGGACTGGGATTACACCGCCGTCGGTGGCCTGACCATGGGTGCTGACCCGGTGGCCAGCGCGGTCATGCATGCGCCGGGCCGCCCGATCGACGCTTTCGTGGTGCGCAAAGCGGTGAAAAGCCATGGGATGCAACGTCTGATCGAAGGCGCGGAAGTATCCGGCAAGCGAGTCCTGGTGGTCGAGGACACCAGCACCACCGGCGGCTCCGCGCTGACCGCCGTGCAGAGCGTGCGCGAGGCGGGTGGGACCGTCGTGGGGGTCGCGACGGTGGTGGACCGGGCAACCGGGGCGGCCGAGGCGATCGAGGCCGAAGGGGTGTCCTACCGAAGCCTGCTGGGTCTGACCGACCTGGGCCTGCCGACCACCTGATACCTCCGGTGAAAAACGACGAGGAGCTCATCGACGCTTCGGAATGGCAGTGGGACGACGTCGTCGACGTGATCTGTGCCGGCGCCGGTCCCGGCGCACTCGCCCACGCGATCTGCTGCGCCGACCACGATCTGGACGTCGAACTCGCTGACGCTGAGATCTCCTGGCAGGCAATGGATTCCGATATCGCGTCCTACCTGGAATCGATGACCGAAGACCTCGGACTGGAAGGTACGCCGACCCGGGATCTCGAGCTCACGGCTCTTCGGGCCCAGTCGGTGCCGGTCAAGACCGATCGGCGGGCCACGATCGAGCCGTTCTTCGGCTCCCGGTTGCGCGATTGGTCGGTGCGCTGCCTCGCCTCGCCGTTCGGCGTGATCTACAGCCAGGTTCCCGACATCATGACCCCGATGCGCGCCGAATCCGCCGAGACCGTCCGGGTTGCGGTGCTGGGCGACTACCGGCCCGATGCGGAGCGCCCCGGCTGGGCGCTGACCGAGTGGCTGCGTGAGCAGGCCGATGAACGCGATATCTACGGTGCGAGAGGTACGGTGTTGCAGCGGTTGATCTTTGAGCACGGACGCATCGCCGGCGCCGAGTTGTCCACGCCGGAACAGACGCGACTGGTGCGTGCGACCGCAGGCGTGGCGCTGTCGGTCGGACCGGTGCCTGCCGAGACCGACTGGCCGGTCCAAACCGGGCTGCCCGGCGCTGCACAGGTCGCGGTGGTGAGCCGCACAGCCAGTCGATTCGGCCGCGTCGAACTGCTGTACAGCGTCTGATTCAGCTCCGGCTCGGCACGGAAAAATCCACTGGGATAACCTTTTTGGCGAACAGCTCGGCCATGGCATCGCTCGGGATGGGCCGGGACAGCAGGAAGCCCTGAGCGCGGTGGCAGCCGTGCTGGAGAAGAGTCATCGCCGCGGTCGGCGACTCCACACCCTCGGCGACCAGTTCGAGGTTGAAAGCCTCGGCCAGCGCGATGATCGCCCGCACGATCGCCAGGTCCTCGGGGTTGGTGCCCAGTTCGAGGACGAAGCCCTTGTCGATCTTGAGCGTGTCCACCGGCAACGATTTCAGATGGGTGAGGACGCTGTAACCGGTGCCGAAGTCGTCGATGGCGATGCGCACACCGACCTCTTTGAGCCCCGCGAGTGTGATGCGGGTGGTTTCAATGTCCTGCACCACAACACTTTCGGTGATCTCCAGACACACCGACTTGCCGTCGAGCCCGAACTCGGCGATCGTTTCGGCGACGGATTGGACGAATCCATCCGCGACAAGCTGCACAGGGGAGACGTTGATCCGGATGACCGCGTCCTTCCCGATGCCGCTGGCCTGCCAGCGACTGAACTCCTCGCATGCGGTGCGCATCACCCAGCGGCCCAATTCGCCTGCCAGATTGATTGATTCGGCGACATGGATGAACGAGTCCGGCAGCAGCAGGCCGCGGGTCGGGTGCTGCCAGCGCACCAGCGCCTCGGTCGCCAGGATCTCCCCGGTGCGCATGTCGACCTCGGGCAGGTAGTGCAGGATCAGCGACCCGGTGTCGATCACGCTCTGCAGATGCAGCTCGATGTCGTTGCGGAACTCGCTCTTCAGCGACATCTCGTCGGTGAAGACCGCGATCTTGTTGCCGCCGGCGTTCTTGGCATTGAGCACTGCCTGGTCGGCGCGGCGCAGCAGGTCCGATGTGGTATCTCGACCCGGAACGCCAACTGCGACACCGGCACTGACGGTGCGGGTGAGAGTCTCGCCGCCGATCGTCACCCGGTCGCGCAACGCATCCTGTAGCCGATGGGCAAGGGCTTCGGCGGCTTCGGCATCGACAGAACCGGCCGGCACGATCACGAACTCGTCACCACCGAGGCGGGCGATCACGTCGCCGTCGCCGGTCTCCTCGCGCAACCGTTCGGCGAACGCCTGGATGAACCAGTCGCCGGCATGGTGACCGAGATAGTCGTTGATCGCCTTGAGCCGGTCGAGGTCGAGGAACAGCACCGAGACCGGACCCGGTGCCTCAGGTCGCAACCGTTCATCGAGGTGAGCCAGCAATGCCCGCCGGTTGTAGAGCCCGGTCAGATCGTCATGCTCGGCGAGGTAACGCAGCTGGTCTTCGGCGACCACCCGCGCCTGCACCTGGGCGAACAAGGAGGCGATCGCCTTGAGCGCGTTCGTTTCCTCTGGTGTCCAGTCCTTGATGCCGATCTTGATGAATCCCAGGCACCCGGTGGTGATTTCACCCGACAGCAACGGTACCGACGCCAGCGAGGGCAGGGTCACACCACTGGCCTCCTGGACCCGGCGCTGATAGTCCTCGGCGTCGTCGGGGGCCGGCTCGGGAGAGAAGAAAACGGGCTCCTTGGCGTTCTCCGCGGCCGCGAAAATCGGGTCGGCGCCATCGAAGTACACGACCCCGAGCGGATCGGGATCCGGCACGTCCGGGCGCGGCGGCCACTCAGCGATGAGCACGGTGGCCCGGATCGCGTGGTCGTTGTACCGCAGGAAGCTGAAATCGACACCGAAAGACGCCACCAGGTCCGAGAGCACGTCCTGGCTGACCTGAGCCGAGGTCGCGGATGTGGCCGCCATGAGCTTGGCGGCCACATTCGTGACGAGGGTGTCGAGGCTCATTTCCCGAGTGTCCCCCGACCGGCTGCGCGACGGCTACTGCGCAGCGACGGTCGTGGCGCGTGGCTGAACCGCAGCACCAGGGCCTGAGCCTCGTTCGACGCGGTCCCGGTCAGTGTGCGGAACCGGTGTTGGAGGTCTCGCAGCTGCGTGACATATTCGGCGGCCAATTCCTCCAGGTCCCGGTCGTCATGGGCGTACAGGAATACCGGCGAGACCGGTTGGACGCCCAAGCCGAGCCGCTGGGCGGCGACCCACACCGACTCGACTGCGGCGCCGCCGCGGGCATAGTCGGTCAGCGCGTTTCCGGCGAACGTCACCACCCCGAGCGCCGAGCTGGACAGCACCCGTTCGGTCACGTCTTGGCCGAGTGCCTCACCCGCATCCCATTGCGCCAAGCGGGCCATCACGTCGCCGCGGCGCAGGACATCCAGAGTGGCGAGGTCAGAGGGGGCCAGTTCGAGGGTGCGGATGTCGAGTCCGTCGGAGGCGTCGTCGCCGGGCCAGCGCACTTCGGAGATCATCTCGGCATGCAGACGCGGCTGCAGGTAGCGGATCCGGTCGGTGGCCGCCAGAATGGCGGCTGCCTCTTCGATGTCGGGACGCTCGGTCAGCAGCCGAAGCGTGCCGCCCTCGGACTCTGCTGCGGCCTGGAGATCGGCGACGACCGCCGGCGTCAGCTGCGTGGGTGTGCCGCGGTGGCGGTTCGTCTCCCGCTCCAGCATCGGTTGGTAGAGCGCGGCCAGGGTGTCGTCGCGGCCCGCCGCCAGTCGAACGACCGCACGCAGCGGTGCGGTCGCGTCGTCGTCCTCCGAGATGTCGACCGGCCCCAGAATGCCGAGCGCCGCCGCGGCGACCCGGGCGTTGAATGTGGCCGCCCCGACCGCGACGGCGCTGCCCCGGTACGCGACGTCCATCGTCGAGGTGTACTCGGGGTCCAGCTCGACGGTCACCGAGTCATTGTGCGACATGACGTTCCACGGCTGCATGTTTCCCCCGGACGGGGCGCAGTGTGCCGCCGCCGCGACGGCCTCCGCGGGCGTGTTGTCGGCTTGTCCTACCGGGTTGGCGGGGACGGCGGGGGCCGGCTCGGGCCGCCGCGCGGGTTCTTCCAAGTTGTCCAGTGAGTGGGACACGTCGATGCGGACCCGGCCCGACGGCAGTCGTTCGCCGAGGCCGATCCTGCGCACGGCCTCGGCTACCGTCGCCGCGCCGACGGCGATGTCACCGGCGACCTGGGGCCACGTCGACAGGGTGCGGCCGACTTCGACCAGTGAGGCCGCACCACGCGCGGAGAGCCGGCCCGCGTCGATGATGCTCAGTACGTGCGGCACTTTGTCGGTACTGCTCAGACCGGCGAGCTCGGCAACACCGATGGCGCCAAGCAGGCCGTGCAGGATCGGCCGGTCCGGTTCGAGGTCGTAGCGTTCGACGTCGATCAGGCCGCGGTCGCTGCTGGCCATGAGGACCGGGATGCGGCGGGCTCGAGCCGCCTCTCGTATCGCCGCCTTGATGTCCAGGGAATCGCATTCCTCGACGGCGATGTCCAGTCCGTCGAGGAAACTGCCCATCGTGTCCATGGTCAGCCCGTCGGTCAGCACGCGCACGCGGAGGTAAGGGTCGAGTTCGGCGATCCGTCGTGCTGCCACGATCGCCTTGTTCACGCCGATGTCGAACACGGTGGCGGGGACCCGGTTGAGGTTGGAAAGTTCCAGAGTGTCGAAGTCAGCCAGCCGTAGCTCGCCACACAATCCTTGGGCGGCAAGGGTGTGGGCGATCGCGTGGCCGACCGACAGGCCCACCACGCCGATGGTCAAGGCAGCCAGCCGCTGTTGTTCAGCGAGCGTGATCATGTTGCGGTTGCGGTCGAGCCGCAGGCGGCGAAACGCTTGCGGGCCCGGCACAGCCACCACCGAGTGTCGCCAGGGGTAGTGGGCCCAGCGCATCGGTTCGGCGAGCAGTTCAGGTTCCACCGCAGGCAGAAGCGACCGGAGTGCGGCGGTGAATTCCGAAGAGCCATCGATGAATTCGGTGCGCGCATCGGCGCGCAACCTAGCCAGTATGGTTTCGTCGTGGGGATCGTCGTCGAGCAGAATCCGCGCGTTGTACGCGTCTGCGCCGGTGCCGGCGGAGACGTCGAAACTCACATGCCGCTCCCGTACTGCATGCCGAAGCCGCTGAACTCATCCGAAATCGTGGCCAGCATGCGCATCTCCTTGACGATTTTGGCCAACTGCCCCGGCTCGGCATGATTGGCGAACGTGCGCCTATCCCACCACATCATCTTGGTGCGGTAGCGATCGCTGGGGTAAGCCGCCGCAGGGATCTTGGTAGCCACCACGCCACCCGAGGTGCTCCACCGGTCCAAGACATGCGCGGCAGCGGTGGCCAGGATGAACTGGGCCCCCAGCAGAGTCATCGTGGGGAACGCGGTGCGCGCGAACGCCCGGGTGAGCTCTCCGCTGCGTGCCGGGTCGTCGCTGACCCAGGCCGACTTCATCTCCACCACGCCGAAGGGCAGGCGGTCGGTGATCATCTTGCGGACGGCGTCCTGGCCGGGTTGGCCGTCCCATTCGACGATCGCGTGTGATTCGTCGGCACGAAGGTACGGGCCCTTGGCCCGCAGCCCGCCGAGCATCTTTCCGTTGTCGTCGAGCGCGGTGTAGAACAGCGTGGTGTCGCGGCCGTCCCGAAACGAGTCGATGTCGAGGGCCGCCTCAACGCCGTGCTTCGCATAACTATTCAGTGCCCCCTGCAGGTAGTCTTCCCATAGCCCAGGTTCGCTGTCCGGTTGGGCGAGCACAATCGTGCATCCGGTATCGGCGTCGCGCCAGCTAATGGTTTCGGGCAGGGTGTAGAGCTTTTGTTCCGGAAAGGCCAGCACGGAGGCGTTCATCATTTCCCATCTTTTGAGGGGCCTGCGGTAGGTGGTCCCGCAGCGGGTAGCGAGGTGGAACGTGGGTTATTTATTCGAACTTGCAAATATCAGTATCTCGCCGAAAGGTGCCAAGACTCCAGCCGTTAGCCGGAAAACCGCTGGTTACCGGGGGGTAGCCGACGAAATCCGCAGTGCACCCCGGCCGATGCGACGGCTTGCGTGAACACCTGTGCGCACAGAATTCCTGGTCAAGGGCGGCACACCTGCCAAGGGAGCTGCAGACCCTAGACTCCCTATCGGCCGAGACCGATCTGTTATTACCGGGGCCGTAGCGGCCGCATGGTATGTGCCGAAGGTGATCTAGGGGGCAGAAAGGGCGTCGGGTGACCTGTATCGCACTGCTGTTGCGACCCCATGAGCCCGCTGCGCCGCGATCGAAAATCACGACCCTCGCCACGACAATCCCGTCTGCTGTCAGTCTCATCTGTGGCACCGCATGCTCAGATCACCCCAGCAAATCGACCTATAGCGCCGCCCAGGCGAAGATCGGTGAATCACTGGCACCGCTGGGCTGGAACGTCAAAGTTGCTGAATTTCGCTGGAGCCGCAAATTCGTGCTCGTCGACATCGAGGCCGCGGCCAGCACGGTGCCTGACCTCGCCGGCCCGGCGGCGGTCGTACCGCACGCCAAACCCGACGACATTCGCTTCGGCCCATGCTGCACGCTGGCGCATCCGGTGGAGACGACCGGGCTCGGCAGTTGCGATCTGAACCCGGCGTGCGCGGCCTATGGTCTTTCCGTGCTGAACCTGCCGGACGCCTCGCTCGATGCGGTGCATGTCAACGCCTCACTGTGCGCACAGGGCGAGATCAACGATGCCCTGCCGAACGCGACGGTCTCGGTGATCGGCACCCACGCCGCGCTATGGGTCACCCGTGACTGACGCCGGTCCCACCGAATGGAGCACCGGCGCCCCCGGTGTCGGACCCTGGGTTGGCGAGCTGCCCGACGATCCCCGCTACGACCCAGACCTGTTGCGCCAGGGCGACACTCGTAATGTCGTCGACGGCTACCGGTACTGGACGCGGGAAGCGATCATCGCCGACATCGATCGGCGCAGACACGCCTTGCACATCGCGATCGAGAATTTCGGCAATGACGCCAACATCGGGGCGGTGGTCCGCACGGCCAACGCATTCGCTGTCGACACCGTGCACATCGTCGGCCGGCGGCGGTGGAATCGCCGCGGCGCCATGGTCACCGACCGCTACCAGCGGCTGGTCCATCACGAGAACACCGAGGATCTGTTGGCTTTCGCCGCCGGTGCCGGACTGACCGTGGTCGCTGTCGACAACGTTCCGGGTGCGGTGCCGCTGGAAACCACCGTGCTGCCCCGGGATTGCGTGCTGGTCTTCGGGCAGGAGGGGCCAGGTATCTCCGAGGCTGCCCAGACGGGTGCGGCGGTCACCGTGTCGATCGCACAATTCGGGTCGACACGCAGCGTCAACGCCGCCGTCGCGGCCGGCATCGCGATGCATGCGTGGATCAGGCAATGGGCCGACCTTTCGCAGGCCTGGTAGGGCAGGATTGACGGCATGGACCAGCTGTGGGCGAACCGCGCTGCCAGTGCCGAAACAGCCGTCACGACGCGGCACCTGCGCCGGCTCTGGGGGCTGCCCGGAACGCAACTCGGCGTCGTCGCCTGGCCGTCCACCCGTCGGGACCGGCTGTTCGGGACATGGCACTACTGGTGGCAGGCGCATCTGCTCGACTGTCTGGTCGATGCGCAGGTGCGTGACCCGCAGCCGCGCCGCCTCGGCGAGATCACGCGGCAGATCCGTGGGCATCTGCTGCGGAACAACGGACGCTGGACCAACAGCTACTACGACGACATGGCCTGGCTGGCCTTGGCGCTCGAACGCGCCGACCGGGTGGCCGGGGTGGGACGCACTCGTGCACTGAAGACGTTGTGCGACCAGTTCATCACGTCCTGGGTGCCCGAGGACGGTGGCGGAATCCCTTGGCGCAAACAGGATCAGTTCTTCAACGCTCCCGCCAACGGCCCGGCCGGGATCTTCCTGAGTCGTTATGACGATCGGCTGCGCCGCGCCCAGCAGATGGCCGACTGGATCGACGAGACCTTGATCGACCCCGAGACCCACCTGGTGTTCGATGGCATCAAGGCCGGCTCGCTGGTGCGCGCCCAGTACACCTACTGCCAGGGTGTGGTGCTGGGGCTGGAGGCCGAGCTGGCCGCGCGCACGCACGACGACCGGCATGCGGAGCGGGTGCGGCGGTTGGTCGCGGCGATCGGTGAGCACATGGCGCCCGACGAAATCCTGAACGGGGCCGGCGGCGGCGACGGTGGGCTGTTCGCCGGGATCACCGCCCGCTACCTCGCGCTCACCGCGACGGTCCTGCCCGGTGACGCGGCGGCGGACACCCGCGAGAGCGCCCGCGCGATCGTGCTGGCGTCGGCACAGGCGGCGTGGGACAACCGCCAAAGCGTCGACGGCTTGCCGTTGTTCGGACCCTCCTGGGGCAGCATCGCCGAGATCCCCACCGCGGCTGGCGGACAGGCAGAGTTCGTCGAGGGTGCGGTGAACTCGTCGCAGACACCCGAGCGCGATCTGTCGGTGCAACTGTCCGGTTGGATGTTGATGGAGGCGGCGCATACGGTGACAGCGTGAGAGGTAGCCGGTTGGGTCGCGACCCGACAGCGAAACGCTTTGGCGAGAACGCCGCCGCGGCCCTGCTGCTGACATTCACCCTCGCGGCCATCCTGTGGGCGAATTCGCCCTGGGCGCACACCTATTCCGAGTTCTGGGGAACACACGTCGGCCTGAGCTTCGGAAACCTGCATGGCGAGTTGACGGTCAAAGAGCTCGTCAACGACGCGTTGATGGCGTTCTTCTTCTTCATCGTCGGCCTGGAGGTCAAGGCCCAGTTCACCATCGGCGAACTGACGGAGCGCTCCCGCGCCCTGGTACCCGTCGTCGCCGCGATCGCCGGGCTGACGATGCCTGCGCTGATCTTCCTGCTGTTCAACCCCACCGGTGAGGACGCCAGCGCGTGGGGAGTGGTCATCTCCACCGACACCGCGTTCCTGGTCGGGGCGCTGGCCATCATCGCGCCCAAGTATCCGGCGCGGCTGCGGACGTTCCTGCTGACGTTGGCCGTCGTCGACGACGTGGGCGCACTGGCCGCCATCGCGCTGTTCTACTCAGAACAGATCCGGGTCGTCCCACTGGTGGTCGCCGTGCTGCTGGTCGGTGCGCTGATCGGCGTGCGCTACCTGCCGGCCGCCCTTCGCGGGGTGTCGTATTCGATTCTGGCGGTTGCTCTGTGGCTGGCGCTGTTCGCCGGCGGGGTGCACCCCACCCTCGCCGGTGTGGTGGTCGCGTTGGTGATCCCGGTGTTCACTCCCGAGCGTCAGCGGGTGGAGGCGGCCGTCGACGTGATCCGGGCGTTCCGCCAGTCACCGAATTCGGAGTACGCCCGCGCCGCCACCCGCAGCCTGCGCGACTCGATCTCGATCAACGAGCGGCTGGTGACCGGGTTCGGGCCGTACGTCTCATTCGGCGTGCTGCCGTTGTTCGCGTTGGCGAATGCCGGTGTGCGGCTGGACACCGACACCGTGCTGGCGGCCGTGCGCTCACCACTGACCTGGGGTGTGGTGGCCGGTCTGGTGCTCGGCAAGCTGATCGGCATCACCGGGGCCACCTGGATAGTGCAGCGCACGGGGCTGGGCCGGCTGTCCCCGGGCCTGACGTTGCGGCGCGTCGCCGGTGGTGCGGCACTGTCCGGTATCGGCTTCACCATCTCGCTGTTCATCGTCGACCTGGCGATCACCAATCCGCGTTCGGCCGACCTGGCCCGCGTCGGCGTCCTGGCCGCGTCGGTCATCGCATTCACGCTGGGGTGGGCGGTGTTCCGGCTCACCGACAAACTCAGCCCGCCGGTCCCGGTCGGCCACAAGCTGGTCCGCGACGTCGACCCGGAACGCGATCACATCCGCGGGCGGGCCGACGCGCCGCTGACCCTGGTGGAATACGGCGACTTCGAGTGCCCGTTCTGCAGCCGCGCCACCGGATCGATCGACGAAGTCCGCGAGTACTTCGGCGACCAATTGCGTTACGTGTGGCGGCATCTGCCGCTGGAGCGGGTGCATCCGCGCGCCATGGATGCCGCCCGGGCCAGCGAGGCCGCCGCACTGCAGGGCAAGTTCTTCGACCTGGCGGTGCAGATGTTCGAGTTCCAGGACTACCTGGAATGGCAGCACATCTACCGCTACGCCGACCAAGTTGGTTGTGACATAGCTCAATTCGACGATGATCTGCATTCATCGCGGGTGCTGCACCGCGTCGATGACGACGCTCAGGACGCCGAGCTGATGGACCTCAACGCGACACCGACGTTCTTCGTCAACGGCGTTCGGCACAAGGGCCCATGGGATGCGGCCAGCCTGATCCGAGCGCTGGAGGCCGACCGGCCGAACTGAGCCGGCCGATCTCTAAACCGGAATCGTTGTGCCGGTTTGCTTTTCGGCGAACTGCACCACTCGGGCCGCCGCGTCGTAGTCGCACGCGCCGGGGGAGCGACCGATCAGCGCCGGCTCGCCGCGCAATCCCAGCCGGGCGCTGGCCCCGACGTAGCTGCCCGGCGGGATCGGCTCGCTGATGCAGTACAGCGTCGGTGCCGCGCCCTGGTCGATGTCATTGCCGAACCGGTCGGCCACCCCCTTGGCCACCTTGTGCGCCAACGACATCAACGGTGAATCGGACGTCTGCGTCAGGTTGGAGGCCACCCAGCCGGGATGGACCAGTTGAGTGACGACGCCGGAGTTGGCGGCGCGCAGCCGCCGGTCGAGCTCCAGGCCCCACAGCATCATGACGAGCTTGGAATGGGTGTAGGCGCTCATCGACGTCCACTTGGTGTGGCGCAGGTGCATGTCGTCGAGACGCAGCGTCGCTTGGCGGTGGCCGTCGGAGGAGACGTTGATGATCTGCGAACGCACCCTGGCGAACAGCAGGTTCGTCAGCGCGAACGGGCCGAGCACGTTGGTGCCCAAGGTGGTCTCGAAACCGTCGACGGTTTCGTGGCGCTTGTCGGTCAGTGCGCCGGCGTTGTTGATGAGGATGTCGACGTCCCCGTCGAGCCGGTCACCGAATCCGCGGACCGACGCGAGGTCGGCCAGGTTCAGCTCGATCACTTCCGTGGACCCGGTGATCTCGGCGGCGCGCTGCTCGCCGAGAGCGGTGTTGCGGACAGCCATGATCACGTGGGCGCCCGCGTGGGCCAGGGCCCGCGTCGTGCCCAACCCCACGCCGTTGGTCGCGCCTGTCACGATGATTCGCTTACCGGTGAGATTGCCGAGCCGGGCCGGCGACCACTGAGTCACGCGGGCGAGCATAGCGGCAATTCTGGACAAACAAGCCCATCTAAGCAATTGCTCTGCGATCATCGGCTTGACATGAGTGACAGTGCGCAGGCGATCACCAACCTCATCTACGTCTATGCCGAACTGATCGACGCCGGCGACCTCGACGGGGTCGCAGACCTGTTCGCGCACGGGCGCATCTGCGGCGTGGAGAACGGGCCGCCCGAGACCGTCTTCGAGGGCCGGGACCGGGTGCGCGGCATGTACGAGATGGCCACCCGCCTCTACGAGGACGGGACCCCGAAGACCAAGCACAACACCAGCAATGTGCAGCTGTACGTCGACGACGAGGCCGGCACTGCCTGCAGCAGGTCCTACTACTGCGTCACCCAGGCGACGCCGGAGTTGCCGTTGCAGGTCATCGTCACCGGGCACTACCACGACACCTTCCACCGGATCGACGGCCAGTGGTGGTTCGACTCGCGCACCATGTTCGTCGACCAGGTCGGCGACGTGAGCCAGCACCTGAAGTTCTGAGCCGATGGCCGGCACCTTTGCGATGGCGGGCGTCCTGGCGGACGCGCAGCGCAAGGAAGGGCTGAGCGACTGGGGGCCTGGGGACTTCGAGGAACCCCTGGGCGTCCTGCTCGACGACTACCCCGGCGCGGGACTCAACGCGATCGGTGAGCACATCCTGCGATCTGGCATCGTGCACAGCCTCCGCATGCGGCTGCGCACCCAGGCGTGGATCGAACGTCATCCCGAAATCCTCGACGAGCAGATCGAGGCACCGATCGTCGTCGTCGGGATGATGCGCAGCGGGACCACGCTGCTGCAGCGTCTGCTCGCCGCCGACACGCGGTTGCACTGTGCCCGCGGCTGGGAGGTGGTCGAGGCCGCGCCGAAGCTGGACCACGACTTCGCGGGCACCGACCAGCGCATTGCGATCAGTGAAATGCGGGAGAGCAAGTCCCGCGAGCTGGCGCCGGAACTGTTCGCCATCCATCCGATGTATGCCAGGGAGGCCGAGGAAGAGATCGTGTTCCTGGCCGATGCGTTCCTGTCGCATGTTCCGGAGTCCGGCGCCAACCTGCCCAACTACCGATCCTGGCTCAATACCCAAGATTTCGCGCCGGCCTACCGTTATCTGCACCGCATGCTGCGATTCCTGCAGTGGCAGCAGCGCAGCCGCGGGATCACCGCCGGTCGCTGGGTGCTGAAATCGCCTGCCCATCTGGGGTATCTCGACGCGCTCCGGGACGAATTCCCGGGCGTGCACGTCGTCCATATGCATCGCGATCCGCGTACCACAGTCGCCTCCGGTGCCAGTCTCAACGCGACCCTGCACGCCATGCACGCCGACGAGGTCGACCCGCGGCGGGTTGGTGCGCAATGGCTGGAGCGGATGGGCTGGACCAACGACCGCGCAATGGCCATGCGGGACAGTTGGTCTGACGAGTCGGTGCGGGTCACCGACATCCAGTACGAGGATGCGGTCGCCGACCCGATCGGTCAGGTGCGCCGGGTGTACGACGCCATCAGGCTGGAGCTGACCGACACCGCGGCCACCGCGATGTCCGCTTGGCTGGCCAACCGGCCGCGCGAAGTTCCGCGCCCGCCCTACGACCTGACCGATTACGGCCTCACCGATGAGCAAGTTGAGATGCGTTTCTCGCTGTACAACAAGCGTTTTCGAAAGGACAACCAATGAGTGCCGACGACCCGGTCGCGACACCCTCGCAGCACGAGCAGGAGCTGGCCGCGCTCGAGCTGACCGAGCACCCGACCGTCAAAGAGGCCTATCGGACGGTCGCGGAGAACTGGCTGAGCCGTGCCAAAGCCTCCGACGCCATGCGGGAGCGGTTCGACGCGGCATTCGCCGAGGTGATGTTCTCGGCGGCGGTGTGGTCGTCCAACCAGGACAAGCTGCGGCCCAAGGTCAGCTGCATCACCCGGCTGGCGCACCCGATCGGTGATCGGCAGATCCCCGGATCGCGTTGGGGCATAGACAATCCGGACACCGTGTACCGGGTCATCCCGATCTCGGGTGACGAGCGCTACGAGATCCGCGGACGAGTCGGCGAACACCGGATGACCGAGAACTACTTCACGCTGTGGGACGCCAACATGGGCACCGTGGCCGTGCTCAACGGCAAGACAATGGACGTAGACAGCGACGGCAGCTACACGATCACCGTGGATTCCGACGCTGCCAACGGGCGGCGCAACCACGTGCAGACAACGTCCGAGGCGCACGAGTTCTACATCCGCGATGTGCTCTTGGACTGGGCCAGTGACGATCCCAACCACATCACCGTCGAACGTCTCGGTGGAGCGCCGGGCACACCGGCCCGCACCCTCGACGAACAAGCCGAGGCGACCGCGGCGATGATGGCGTATTTCGCGAACTTCACCGGCAAGCTCAGCCACGGCATCTACAAGATGCCGGCCAACCACTTCAACCTGGCCTGGTCGGCGGACAAAGTGGGCGCGATGAAGAACCAGGTGTACGTGATGGGCCGGTTCGACCTCGGCCCGGACGAGACGTTCGTGGTCAACGTCAACGACGGTGGCGCCGAATACTTCACGGTTCCGCTGAGCAACATCTGGGGCACCACGCTGAACATCGTCGACCGCACCGGCAGCCTGAACAAGGCGCAGTCGGTGCCCGACGACGACGGCAGCTACACCTACGTGATCTCCCCGGTCGATCCCGGCGTGGCCAACTGGATCGACTCCGATGGACTGCGGGAAGGTGTCCTCACGTTGCGGATGGCGGAGTTCGCCGAGGGCGGGCCGACACCCGATCTCGGCGCGACCGGCCGCGTCGTCCCGCTCGACCGGCTCGACGACGAGGCGCCCGGCCTCGCCCGCGTCACCGCCGAACAGCGGGCCGAGCAGTTGGCATCGCGGCGGCAGGCGTATCTGCGCCGGCTACCCGAAGGCACCCCGAACGAGAGGACCAACTGATGGTACGTTGGCTGGTCACCGGCTGCTCTACCGGATTCGGGCGCGAAATCGCCCGTGCCGCACTGCAAGACGGCCACCAGGTGCTCGTCACAGCCCGCCGCGCGGACGCCGTCACTGATCTGGTCGACGAGTTTCCGGACCTCGCGGTGGCCGCCGCGCTCGACGTGACCGACCCCGACCAGATCGCGGCCGCTGTGCGCACCGCCGACGAAGCCTTCGGCGGCGTCGATGTTCTGGTCAACAACGCGGGCCATGGCTACCTGTCGGCGGTCGAGGAAGGTGAAGACGCCGAGGTGCGAAAGCTGTTCGACGTCAACTACTTCGGGTCCGTCGACATGATGAAGGCGGTGCTTCCCGCCATGCGGGCCCGCGGTTCGGGGCACATCGTGAACATCTCGTCGATGACCGGCCTGGTGGCCAACCCGCCCAATGCGTACTACTCGTCTACCAAGTTCGCACTCGAGGCCGTCAGTGAGGCGCTGTGCGCCGAGGTGGCGCCCCTGGGCATCAAGGTGACACTGATCGAGCCGGGGGCGTTCCGGACCGACTGGGCATCGCGCTCGATGAAGGAATCCGGCGCCCCGATCACCGAGTACGCCGACGTGGCTGCACGCAAGGATCTGATCAAGCAGTTCGCCGACCATCTGCCGGGGGACCCGCGCAAGGTCGCCGAAGCCGTTCTGATGGTGACCAAGCTGGACGAGCCGCCGCTGCGGCTGCTGCTGGGCCGGGATGTCCTGAAGGCGATGCGGGACAAGATCGCTGCTCTGTCGGCGTCGATCGACCAGTGGGAAGCGGTCACCAAGGACGTCAACTTCCCCAGTTAGCGGATAAGTGAGGGGCAAACCCCGGCTACGCCATTGCTTTTCATGAATGTGTGCCGGTAACCGCGATTCGGCTTACGTTTGATCCCGTGCAGGACGTTCTTGCCGAGCTTGCGGCGATCTGGCGGACCGGCGGGACGGCCGGGCTGGCCACCGTCGTGCGCACGTTCTCGTCGGCGCCTCGACAGCCCGGTGCGGCGATGGTGGTGGCCCCCGACGGGGCCGTCAGCGGCTCGGTGTCGGGCGGGTGTGTGGAAGGCGCGGTCTACGAATCGGCCACCGACGTCGTCGCCACCGGGGTGCCCCGATTGGAGCGGTACGGGGTCAGTGACGACGACGCCTTTGCGATCGGGCTGACCTGCGGCGGGACTCTAGACATCTTTGTCGAGCCCATCTCGCGCAGCAGTTTTCCGCACCTGGACCGCGTGCTCGACGCCATCGCCGAGCACCGACCGGTAGCGGTCGCCACCGTGATCGCCCACCCGGACCGCGAGTGGCTGGGGCGACGGTTGGTCGTCGAACCGGAAAGTGCCGACGGCACTGTGGGTTCGGCGCGCGCCGACGCCGCCGTGACCGACGACGCCCGCGGCCTGCTGGCCGCCGGTCGCAGCGAGGTGCTCAGCTACGGTCCGGACGGGCAGCGCCGAGGCGAAGGCATGGAGGTGTTCGTCGCCTGCCACGCGCCGCGTCCCCGGCTGCTGGTGTTCGGCGCCATCGACTTCGCCGCCGCGGTGGCCCAGCAGGGTGCTTTCCTCGGCTACCGCGTGACGGTCTGCGATGCCCGCGGGGTGTTCGCCACGCCTGCCCGGTTCCACACCGCGCACGAGGTGGTCGTCGACTGGCCGCACCGCTATCTGGCCGCCCAGGCGCAGGCCGGGGCGATCGACTCCCGCACCGTGATCTGCGTGCTCACCCACGACGCCAAGTTCGACGTGCCGCTGCTCGAGGTGGCCCTGCGGCTCGACGTCGGCTATGTCGGGGCGATGGGATCGCGGCGCACCCATGACGACCGGCTGGCCCGGCTGCGCGAGGCCGGCCTGACCGATGCGGAGCTGAGCAGGCTTGCCAGCCCGATCGGACTGGACCTCGGCGCCCGCACTCCGGAGGAGACCGCGGTGTCGATCGCCGCCGAGATCATTGCTCGCCGATGGGGCGGCGGGGGACGTCCGCTGTCGGAGACCGACGGCCGGATCCACCACGACGACGAGCGCGACAGTGCTTCGGTGACAGCGGAATTGAGCAATATCTGAGTCGCTGGCGGCGCTGGTCTATCACATCAGGGGCCGGTGCAGCGGCCCACCGCGGGGGGCTGGCAGGCTGGTGCGCAACGAGTTCTGTACCGCACTCGCCACCGGATGAGGAGAGCCCATGAAGATCGACAACGAGTTCACCGTCAGCGTCCCGATCGCGCAGGCTTGGGCAGTCCTCAGCGATATGGAGCAGGTGGTCCCGTTGATGCCGGGTGCGCAGCTCACCGGCCAGGAGGGCGACGACTATCTGGGCAAGGTCAAGGTCAAGGTCGGACCGGTCACCAGTGAGTTCAACGGCAAGGCGCACTTCGTGGAGCGCGACGAGTCCCAGCATCGCGCCGTCGTCGACGGGCGCGGCAAGGAGGCCCGCGGCACCGGCAACGCGGCGGCGGTCGTCGTCCTGCAGCTGCACGAGGCCGGCGATCACACGCGGGTCAGCGTCGAGACCGATCTCAAGATCGTCGGCAAGCTGGCCCAGTTCGGCAGCAGCATGCTGCAACAGGTGTCGGAGAAGCTGCTCGGGCAGTTCGTCAACTCGCTGGAAGCCAAGCTCGCCGAGGGCGCGGATGTACCGGAGATTCCGGAGAGCGCTGTCGAAGCCGCCCTGGACACCCCGGCCACGCCCGGTGCCGCCGGGCTGGGCACCGCGGCGGCGACGGCCGCGCCGCGGGTTGCGCCCGCGGCCAGTCCCGCTCGGGAACCGGAACCGATCGACCTGCTGGCGCTGGCCGGCGGCACGTCGATGACCAAATACGTGGCGGCCGGCGTCGCCGCGCTGGTGCTGCTGATCCTGATCGCCGTCGTCAGCCGACGGCGCGGCTGACCTGATCGGCTTTGCTGCGGCCGCCTGAGGCCGATGGAGACACCTCTGGGTTCGCCCTGACGTCGGGGTGCTCCCGACCACGCTGACTTTGCTGCGCGGGCAGGTCCGTGTCCGCCGTTGACTAGATACAATCATGACGGTATGTTTCTGCGATGTTCGTCACACCAGGATTTTCAAGTGACGTACGCCATACCGCCGGGTGGCAACGCCCACCAAGATTGGACTCCGTCAATGGCCGACCCCCTCGAGCCCACCGCAGCAATTGAGCCCGTCCGTCGTGGGCATCGTGCGAGCGAGGATGCCCCATGCCCCGCCGCGACCTCGGGGAGCGAAACCGCCGGATCCCCGGGTTTCAACATGGCGTCCCTGGGGGCGCGTGCGGCCCAAGTGGGCGGGCTCGCGGTGGCGGCCTACGTCCTGACAGCCGTGACAACCGGCCTTGGCGTCGCGTCTGCTGAGGCGGGGGACGAGACGGGCAGTTCCGTCACGTCGACGAGCCAGCACGACACGCATGCGGCGAGTGGGGACAGGGTCGGGCCGCGCGCCGGCTCCCGCAACTCGGTGCGACGACCCTCTGCAGCTGACCGCCGCGACACGGCCCCCTCATTGGCTGCGAACCAATCGTCCGGTGCTCCGTCGTCGAAACCGTCGAAGAGCACCGGAGGATTCCGGGTCTCGTCGGCCGACAGGCAACTACGTGTGAGCTCTTCTGCGACCAGCGCTCCCGTAACGAGTTCATTCGCGGTGTCGGCACCGACGCGGCCGAGCCGCGTGGGACTGGATTGGTCTCCACTGACCTGGATTCGGCGGACGTTCTTCAACCGACCGCCGGTGGTTCACTACCGTGCCAGCCTCAACTCGCAGGATATGAGCAACGGCGTGATCACCGGCAACATCGGCGCAGTAGACCCGGACCGAGATCGCTTGACCTACTCCGTGATTGCGAATCCGAAGTACGGGACCGTGGACATCGATCCACTGACCGGGAATTTCACCTTCACCCCGACTGCGCTCTTCGCCGAGTTCGGAGGAGCGGACGCATTCACCGTCAAGGTCAGCGACGGCCGGTTTCATCCGCTGTCGGTGTTGTTCTCACCAGATCGCGGCACTCCGACACCCCGGCTCGCCGTTGCCGTCAAGTCCCTGCCGGATGCCTCGCCGTCGTCCCCGCTTGAGCCGTTCAAGGTCGAGAAGGTGATCGAGTTCGACGTCCCGGCCGGCGTGGTCGTCAATGGTGCGGACCTGACTCCCGACGGTGACCATCTATTGCTGTCCGTGACTATCGCCGGCAAGACGCAGATCGCCGTCAGCAACCTGGATGGTGGTGACTACCAGTGCGTTTCGTGCGGTTTGGTCACCAACGCCGCGAAAGCCATTGCGCTTGAGGGTAACCAGAAAATCTGGTTCGCCAGCACCTCCGGACAGCAATCCGCCGATGATCCGCTTGGCGGAGCGGGCTTGATCAGCTACGCGATTCTGGAATGCGAAGGTTCGATCTCCTCGTGTGCGAACCCCACGGTCAAGAATGTGGAGTTCCCCTCGGATCGGGGCCCGATGGCCGCGAGTACCCAGAATCGCGAGGCAAAGCCAGACCCGTTCGGCGAATACGTGACATGGACCGAGAACACACCGATCACCGGCCCGCGGATGAGTATCGCGAGGCTGGTTGCCACCGACACCGGGTACAAGTTGGTCGATCAGCGGATCTTTGCGCCGCAATGGGACGAAAATACCGAATACGCACAGGATTTCGCCAACGCCACGCGCTTCTATGAGGGCGGCAGTTGGCATGCCGGCGGCCGGTATCTGAAGTATCAGACCACCACCACCGGCCTTAACTACGACATCTATCTGCTGGACACGCTCACCGGTGAGCGGCGTCAGCTCACCACGGACTTGGACTACAACGAGTCCGGTGACGTCGCCCCCGACGGCCGATCGGTCTACTTCAGCTCAGCGCGCGGAGCTGACCGCATGGATGTGTTCACCGCCCTGCAGCGGCCCTCGTTGCTTGACGTCGCGGCATTCCCCCAAATGGCCCGGGTGAGTCTGTGGAACAACCGGCGTGCGATGAACGAGCCATGGGTGATGAACCTCGATGACGGTCAGCAGTTGGGAAGCTACTCAGGTCAGCCCATCATCATCGACCCTGACTGGACGATTCGTGGTTGGAGTTGGTTCCCCGATTCCACCCGCGCCCTGATCAACGAGCAGCAGCGTCCGGACACCGTGACCCCCGGCGCCCCCGACACCCCCTGGCGCTTCAGCATCATCAGCTTCCCCACCCGCGAGGCGACGACCCCGCTGGCGCCGGTGCACCAGGATCCCGACGCCATCGCCAAGTGGTCTGTGCCGGTCGAGGAATACAACCCGATGATGGGCCGCCAGGTGCCGTCCCGAGTTCTCAAGGGCGCGCATTCCGGTACTGCCACCTTGCAATACAGCGGGACGTTCGCGTCGGGTTCGTACTCGGTGACCTATGACAATTACTCCGACGACGGTAAGACCTTCATCAATGGCATCGAGAAGGTCACCGTCGTCAATCCGATCGGCAATGCCACGTGGACTGCCGATCTGACCAGCACCGGTGAGCGCACCGGCTACCTCAAGGGCACCATCAAGGCCGGCAAGGCGAACGCGTTTTCGGGCACGGTCTCGTCGGAGATCAACGGAGTGAAATACAGCGGCGTGCCCGTCCAGACTGATTTCCCGGTCATCAACCAGCCTCAGCTGGCGATCTCGTCATTCGACAACCGGGTCCGGGTGACCGCCACCGTCGCCGAGGATGGTTACTCCCGAGCCGTCATCGGCGCAACGGTGACTGTCGGGTCCACGACGGTGACCACCGACGAGCGCGGCTTCGCCCAGATCGTCTTCGTCCCAGGCGACACCATCACGGTCAACGCGGGCGGCTTCCTGTCAGCCAGCCAGCAGGTGCCGTCCGCCTGATCAGGGGACTACGGAACGGCTTTGTCCTGCGGTGCGGCGACCATGAGCGGGCCGCTCATCGACCCGTCGACGGCGGACTTGTAGTCGCCCTGCGTGCCGTCGGCGTCGATCCCCGCGCCGCCGGCACCGCTGTCGCCGTCCTGCACGGCAAACGTGGTGGTGGGGCTGCCGGCCGACGCGACGCCGATCCCGCCGAAGAGTGCGGCGAGGCCGATGCCTGCCGAAGCTAGGAGTCCACTGAGGATGATCTTGACCATTTGCTGTGACCTTTCACGCGATCAGCGCAAACTAGCCGCCGATGCTGTGAGGATCGCTGTGCGCTAGCTGGCAAACGGCTGGGCCACCTGCGGGTGTGCCGGTCAGAGCGGTACCGCAGACGAAGCGGCGGGCAAATTTTTACGACCCGGAAACCGGATCGGCGGCATCCTTGGCGGCTTTGCGGCGCTTGTACCACTCCCAGATCATCGGGGTGATCGACGCGACCGCGATGAGGATGAAGATCGGTTCCAGCAGTTTCTGGATGATCTCGAACTGCCCGAGCCCGTAGCCGAGCAGCGTCAGGCCGACACCCCAGAGCACCGCACCGATGACGTTGTAGAGGGTGAAGACCGCGTACTTCATCTTGGCCGCGCCTGCGGTGATCGGGGCCAGGGTTCGCACGATCGGGACGAAGCGAGCCAGCACGATCGCGAACGGTCCGCGCTGCTCGAAGAAGAGGTGCGCCTCGTCGAGGTAGCGCTGCTTGAGGATCCGCGCGTTCGGTTTGAACATGGCGGTGCCCAGGAAGCGGCCGACCACGTAGCCCACCTGGCCGCCGAGCACGGCGGCGATCGGGATGAATACCAGCAGCTGCCACAGCTGGAAATTGGCGTCCACCTGGGCGCCCTGTGCGGCGGTTCCGGCGGCGAGCATGCCCGACACGAACAGCAGGGTGTCGCCGGGCAGCACGGGGAACAGCACGCCGGACTCGATGAAGACGACGACCAGGATGCCGACCAGCGCCCAGGTGCCGAACTGCTCGATCAGCTTGAGCGGGTCGAGGAAGTCGGGCATGAGCGCCAGGGTGGTGGTGGTCACGAGGCACAAGGGTACCGGTGACGGTTGTCAGCGACCTGTGCCAGTCGATCGGCTTCTTGTCATACTGACCTCGTCAGCCGGACAGTCGGAAGGAAGTGCCATGCCCATCGCCACGCCCGAGGTCTACGCGGAGATGCTGGGCCGCGCCAAGGAGCACTCGTTCGCGTTCCCGGCAATCAACTGCGTGGGTTCGGAGAGCATCAACGCCGCGATCAAGGGTTTCGCCGACGCCGGCAGTGACGGCATCATCCAATTCTCCACCGGCGGAAGCGAATTCGGGTCCGGGCTTGGAGTCAAGGACATGGTCACCGGCGCGGTGGCCCTCGCCGAGTTCGCTCACGTCGTCGCCGCGAAGTACCCGATCACGGTGGCGTTGCACACCGACCACTGCCCCAAGGACAAGCTCGACGGCCTGGTCCGTCCTCTGCTCGCGATCTCCGCAGAGCGCGTGAGCAAGGGGCAGAACCCGCTGTTCCAGTCGCACATGTGGGACGGCTCGGCGGTCCCGATCGACGAGAACCTGTCGATCGCGCAGGAACTGCTCAAGCAGGCGGCCGCCGCCAAGATCATCCTGGAGATCGAGATCGGCGTGGTCGGCGGTGAAGAGGATGGCGTCGAGGCCGAGATCAACGAGAAGCTGTACACGTCGCCGGAGGACTTCGAGAAGACCATCGAGGCCCTCGGTGCCGGTGAGCACGGCAAATACCTACTGGCCGCGACGTTCGGCAATGTGCACGGTGTCTACAAGCCGGGCAATGTGGTGCTCAAGCCCGAGGTGCTGGCCGAGGGCCAGCGGGTGGCGTCGGCCAAGCTCGGTCTGCCCGAAGGGTCAAAGCCGTTCGACTTCGTCTTCCATGGCGGGTCGGGCTCGCTGAAGTCCGAGATCGAGGACTCGCTGAAGTACGGCGTGGTCAAGATGAACGTCGACACCGACACCCAGTACGCCTTCACCCGCCCGCTGGCCGCGCACATGTTCACCAACTACGACGGCGTGCTCAAGATCGACGGCGAGGTGGGCAACAAGAAGGTCTACGACCCGCGCAGCTACCTCAAGAAGGCCGAGGCTTCGATGGCCGAGCGCGTCGTCGAGGCCTGCAACGACCTGCACAGCGCCGGCCGCTCCGTCTCGGCCGGTTAACCAGCGAAATCACTCAGGACGCCTGGCAGATCTTCCACTGGTTGTCGCGGAACTGCAGGTCGAAACTGCGGGTCGATCGCGTCGACGGGTCGAACGCCATGAACGAGGTGACATTGGCCTCGGCGTGGTCGCCGTTGACGACGATTTCGTCGACGCTGGCCACCACCGGGTACTGCCGGGCCGCGGCCACCCGTGCGTGGGTTTCCGACCAGGCCGCGTCGTCGTACTTGACGTAGCTGTCCCGGGTCTGGCCGCAGGTGATACCGCGCAGCGCGGCCAGGTCGCCGTTCTGCACGGCGGTGTCGAAGTTCTGGATCGTCGCGCGGACCATGTCCTCCTGCGACGCCTTCGCCGAGTCACGGCGGGTCAGCAGGACGGTGACGAGGATGGCGATCGCGGCCAGCGCCGCGATCACCGCGATCACCGCGAGCACGAGAGCCCAGCTGCGCCTGCGGGTCGCCGCAGGGCGCGGCGGAATGGCCTGCGGCCCGGTCCGAGGCGGCCCCGACGCCGGGAAGACTTCGGTCGGCGTGGAGAAGATCTCGGTTTCCGGATCGGGTTCGCGATGGATGATCTGCGTCGAACCCGCATCGAATCCTGGTGCGGTGAAACGACGTTCGGCCGGTGCCTCGGTGGCCCCGAACACCTCGGTGGCCGGGTCGGTCTCCTGAGGAGCCTGCTCGTCGCCGGCGGGCGCGACGGGGCCGGTGACCTCGTCGTGGTCGGGCCCGGATGGGTTCGACATGGGGTGCTGCCGTCCTCCTGAAGTTCTGGTGCTTCTGACCCTAACCGTTGGGTCCGGCCATCGGCGGGCGGTGGCACCGGCACAATAGGGCAATGACATCGTTTGGTGACCTTCTGGGCCCCGAGCCCGTGCTGCTGCCGGGAGATATCGAGGCCGAAGCGGAACTGCTGGCTGGGGAGAAAGCGGCCATCGTCGCCGCGGCGCACCCGACCGCGTCGGTGGCGTGGGCGACCCTGGCCGAGGAAGCACTGGCCGATGACAAGGCGATCACCGCCTACGCCTACGCCCGGACGGGTTACCACCGTGGGCTGGACCAGTTGCGCCGCAACGGCTGGAAGGGTTTCGGTCCAGTTCCGTATCGCCACGAACCCAACCGCGGCTTCCTGCGCTGTGTGGCCGCGCTCGCCCGGGCCGCTGACGCCATCGGAGAGACCGACGAGTTCGCCCGGTGCCTGGACCTGCTCGACGACTGCGATCCGGCCGCGCGCGTCGAACTCGGCCTGGCTTAGCGGTCCTGCGCCAGCGACTGGCGCAGTTCGGTGACCTCGTCGGCCAGGAACGGCAGGGGATCGCCGCGCTCGGGTGCCGCCGCACCGGTGCGCACCGCGGCCGCGAGCGCCGTTAGCGCCTCGACGTGCGGCTGGGCTGACCGGCCGCCGAACAGCGAGCGGCCGAACTCGACACCGTCAGCGCGGTGTTCGATGGTCCAGCAGGCCGCGATCGTGCGGTAGGCCAGCTGCTCGGTCGCGGTCACCGCAGGCAACAACTGCTCGGCGGCTTCCCGCTGCCGAACCGACCCGGCCATCGCAGCCTCATCGGATTCCATCAGCGCGATCGCGGCGATCTGCAGATCCCGGCGGGCCGCCCGTGCGGCCAGCCCCACCGTGTCACCGGCGGCGACGTAGGGGAGTACCTGCGCGGCCGCGTCCAGGGTGCGCCCGATCGCGTCGGTCAACCGGGTGGACTCCTGCCAGCGGACCGCGACCAGGTAGACGGCCACCCCGATCGCGCAGCCGATCAGCGTGTCGATGCCGCGGGCCAGCAGGAGGTGCCCAACGTCGACCGCGTGGGTGCCCGACGAGATGGTCAGCGCGGCGGTGGTGATGAAAACCGTTGCCAGCGCATAGTTTCGGACCACCAGAACCTCGATGACGAAGTTCAGCAGCGCCAGCAGCAGCACCAGCCACAGGTCGTGGGGGTGCAGCGACAGGATCAACCCGGCCAGCCCGAGGCCCACCCAGGTGCCCAGCAGACGCTCGGCCCCGCGGCGCAGCGTGCGGCTGCGGTCGGTGCCTTGATGCAGCACCAGCACCGCGGCCGCCATCGCCCAGTACGCGTGATCGATACCGAGGGCGATCGCGGCCGCACCGGACAGTAGGGCGCCGACCGCGACGCGCTGCATGATGTGGCGGACTGGCGATCCCGGGCTGATGGCGCGGCGCAGCACGGTGAGCATCGGCGGACTGCCCAGCGGTATCCGGTCGGCGTCGCGGGTGGCGACGTCCTCCGGCGGCGACTGCAGCGTGCCGAGACTGCGGGCCAGTGCGGCGGTCTCGGGAACCGGTGCGGCGCCCTGCGCGGTGGCCGTGACCGCCGTCGTGAACAACACATGCACCGCGTGGTTGGCGGCGCGCAGCCGGTGCAGGACGCTGCTCGGGCGGGCTTGCAGCGGTTGATAATTCACCAACACGCTCCACGAGCGGTGCAGCGCGGCAGCTGCGCGGTGGCGGGCGGCGCGTTCCTGCGGCGAGTTCGCGGCCTCGATGTAGCCGGCGACGGCGTCGGCGGCGGCCGCGACCGCGGCACGCTCGGGCTTGCGAAATCCGAACAGCGACCCGGCCATCTGGACCAGCCAGGCCACCGCGCCCCCGGCGAGCACCAGCAGCCCCAGCGTCCAGGGCGCCAAATGTGCCGCGGAGGCGCCGATCCCGGCGGCGCAGGCGACGACGAAGATGTACGCCCCGGGCGGTCCGACGGCCAGTGCGTTGCACAGCCACACCGCCGCAACGGCGACCAGTGACACCATCAGCACCCCGAGCCACGGCACCTGCGCCGACCACCCGCCCAGGGCTACGGCCGCGGCCAGCGAGGCCGCTACGGTCGCCAGCTCGATACCGCGGTTGGCGTAGGGCCGGTCGCCGCCGAATCGGGACGTGAACGCACCGAGGGTGGCGATCAGGCCGGAGCCCATGGCCCCCGCGGCCCAGCCCGCGGTGACGGGAATGGCGGTGCTGATCGCCGCGCGCAGGCCGATGGGCCAGCGCGGCGGGGTGCTCAACTAGCTCACCAGTCGGTCTGGCCGGGGCAGTCGTCGGCGCATCCGGGTGGCTCCACCTGGACCGTCGCGTGCTCGAGCCCGCGGGCGGACAGCACTGCCCTGGCGTCGTCGAGCACCCGGTCGGAGTCTCCGGTGCTGATCAGGTGTGCGGTCACCATGTCCTTGCCGGGCACCAGGGTCCAGACGTGCAGATCGTGCACCTCGGTGACGCCGTCGACGGCGGCCAGCGCCGCGCGCAGCTCGTCGACGTCGATGTGGGCGGGCGACGATTCGGACAGGATGCGCAGCGCGGCCCGGGCCAGCCCGATCGCCCTGGGCAGCACCCAGATCGCGACGAACACCGCGACCACCACGTCGGCGTACGGCCAGTGCGTCGTCACGTTCACGATGCCGGCTATCAGCACGCCGACGCTGCCGACGGTGTCGGCCACCACCTCCATGTAGGCGCCTTTGACGGCCAGGCTCTCCTGGGATTGCGAGCGCAGCAGCAGGACGACGGCCAGGTTGGCGACCAGGCCGGCGATGGCCACCACGATCATCGGGACGCCGGGGATCTCGGGTGCGTTGCCCAGCCGGTCGATCGCCTCGTAGAGGATGAACGTCGCGACACCGAGCAGCAGCACGGCGTTGGCGACGGCGGTGAACACCTCGGCCCGGTGCCAACCGTAGGTGCGGGCCGCCGAGGCCGGTCCGTGGCGGGCCAGCAGCACGGCGGTCAACCCCATGAACATGGCGACCAGGTCGGTCAGCATGTGTCCGGCGTCGGCCAGCAGCGCGATCGAGTTGATCATCAACGCCGTGGTGAGCTCGATGATGAAGAACACGGTCAGGATGCCCGCGGCGATGAGCATCCGGCTCACCCGCGCGTCACCGCCGTGGCTGTGGTCGTGTCCGGCTCCCATGCGGAGAATATATGCAAAAAGACGCATATGTGGCAAGCGTCGAGGCCCGGAATCGGAAGACCGAGTGTCGTACGGAGGCCGCTACGGTAAGAAACACATACATGTACGAGTGTTTTGTTGCGCCACGGCCATAGGAGTTCACATGGTGGGTTTGCGCGGCATCTGGTTACGAGGGGCGGTGCGCGGTGGCGTCGCCGTACTCACGGTCCAGGGCGCCATCGAGTCGTCGCTGAACGGCAACCATCTGGTCATGGGGACACCCTCGGCCTGACGGCGTCGACCGGTTCCGTTCGGCACGGCGCGGGCACGAAGTTGCGGGTCACTGGCTACGATGTCCGTCAAGCAACGATTCTCATGAGGGTCGGGATGGCATAAGGCGGCAATGGTTGTGGTGAGCGTGGGTGAACGCCGGACTCAGGCTGAACGCACCGCCGCGATGCGAACCCGGCTGCTCAACGCGACGATCGAATGTCTGGTCACCTACGGCTATGCAGGAACGACGACTCCCCGGATCGCCGAGATCGCCGGGGTGACTCGTGGGGCCCAGGTGCACCACTTCCGGTCGAAAGAGGATCTGGTCGTCGCCGCGGTCGAGTACCTCGCCGAGCAGCGGATCCAGAAGGCGATGCGCCGCGACGCCGGCATCTGGAAGGGACCTGATCCGGTGGCCGGCGTGCTGGAATTCCTCTGGAATTCCCACCAGGGCGACATGTTCGTCGCCACCATCGAACTGTGGGTTGCCGCCCGGACCGATGACGTGCTGGCGCGTGAGGTGGCGCGGGTCGAGCCGATGGTGAACACGACGCTGATCACGGCGATTGCTCAGCTGTTGCCGGATCACGCTGCGCGCAAGCAGGTCCGGAACGTGTTGTACACCGCCATGGATGCTCTGCGCGGCGTTCTGGTTGTCGGTTTCGTCGACCGGGACGTGTCCCAGGTCCGTCGTCGGTGGGACCGCGCGTGCGTCTACCTGGCCGCCATGCTCTCAGAGGCGTTGGCCGCCAGCGATTCTGACTAGCTCGGCCGCGGCCGGCCGGGGCCGGTGATGCCCAGCGTCATACTTACATACGTCTCTGAACGCATGTAGTATCCCTGCGCATTACCTGCGATCGGAGGACATGAATGGCCGAGGCCGCCATGCCTCACGGGCGCAGGACGCAGTTGCAGAGAACGGCCGCGATGAGGTCGCGGCTGCTGGACGCGACAGTGGAATGCCTTGTCTCATATGGCTACTCGGGCACCTCAACGCACCGCATCGCGGCGATTGCCGGGGTGACCCGTGGAGCCCAGGTGCATCACTTCAGGTCCAAAGAGCAACTTGTGGTGACCGCTGTAGAACACCTCGCCGAACAGCGAATCCAGGCTGTGATGCTTCAGCACAACCGACTCCGGCACAGTCCGGACATCGCGACGAGCGTGCTGGACTTCCTCTGGGATTCCCACCAGGGAGCGATGTTCGTTGCCACGATGGAACTTTGGGCTGCATCGTGGACGGACGACATCTTGGCCGGCCGTATTGCCCGGGTCGAGCGGCGTGTCAATCGCGTGCTCATCGACGGAATCACGGAACTGATGCCGAGCGGGCTGGCGACCAGGGAGCTGTGCAACGCCATCTTCACCGCTATGGATGTTCTGCGGGGGATTCTGGTCGCCAGCCTGGCCGACCGCAATCAGCTTCGCGCACGGCGCCGTTGGGATCGCGCGACCGTCTATCTGCGGCCGCAGGTCTCGCGCGCACTGCGGCAATCCAGGACCTGACCACAGGGGCTTGCAAAGATACGTGCCGGTCGGTATGTTTCTCGAATCACGTCGCAGAGGTCGACGTCGATGCCGGAGAGGAGTGGTGATGGCGCACAGAGTGTTCGTGATCGGCGTGGGAATGACCAAGTTTGAGAAGCCTGGCCGGCGAGAGGGATGGGACTACCCCGAAATGGCCCAGGAAGCCGGCAGCAAGGCGATCGAGGACGCCGGAATCGATTACGACGAGATCGATCAGGCTTTTGTCGGTTACGTCTACGGGGAATCGACGTCCGGACAGCGCGCACTGTACGAGCTGGGTATGACCGGTATCCCGGTGGTCAACGTCAACAACAACTGCTCGACCGGATCGACGGCGCTTTACCTTGCCGCCCAATCCATTCGGGGTGGACTGGCCGAGTGCGCGCTGGCCCTAGGCTTCGAGAAGATGCAGCCGGGCTCGTTGGGTTCGACGTTCAACGACCGGGCACAACCGATGGAGAACCACTTCCTAGCGCTGGCCGAGATATCCGAGGTCCTGTTCCCGCCGGCCCCTTGGATGTTCGGCGCTGCCGGACGTGAGCACATGAAGGAATACGGCTCCACCGCAGAGCATTTCGCCAAGATCGGCTACAAGAATCATCGACATTCGGTCAACAACCCCTATGCACAGTTCCAAGAGGAGTACAGCCTCGAGGACATCCTTGCCGCGCCGATGATCTACGACCCGCTGACCAAGCTGCAGTGCTCGCCGACCTCGGATGGCTCGGGAGCGGCGGTTCTGGCCTCCGAGGCTTTCGTCGACCGGCACGGACTGGCCGGGCAGGCCGTCGAGATCGTCGGCCAGGCGATGACCACCGACTTCACCAACACATTTGACGGAACCTGTAAGGCGCTGATCGGCCATCACATGAATGTCGAAGCGGCCCGGCGGGTTTACGATCAAGCGGGTCTGGGCCCCGATGACTTTCAGGTGATCGAACTGCACGACTGCTTCAGCGCCAACGAGCTGTTGCTCTACGAAGCGCTCGGGCTCTGCGGCGAGGGCGAAGCCCACAAACTCATTGATGCCGGTGACACCACCTACGGCGGACGATGGGTGGTCAACCCCTCCGGCGGCTTGATCTCCAAGGGGCATCCGCTCGGTGCGACCGGATTGGCGCAATGCGCCGAACTCACGTGGCAGTTGCGCGGCACCGCGGACAAACGGCAGGTTCCGGATGTGACTGCCGCCCTGCAGCACAACATCGGCCTTGGCGGCGCAGCTGTCGTGACCGCCTACCAGCGCGCCGAGCGCTGAAAACCCGCCAGAGGAAAGGAAATACCACCATGGGACACATCGAGGCTACCCGCGACCTGGCTGCCAGCCCAGAAGCACTGTGGGACATCATCTCCAACCCGAACACCTGGGACCAGTGGTTCACCGTTCACGACAAGTGGCTCGATGAGCCGCCGGCCACGCTGACTGCCGGCGCTCGCCTGACGGCCAAGATCGTCATGCTCAACATGGCCAACAAGATCGAGTGGTCCGTGAAGTCCGTCGACGCACCGACGAGCCTGGCGCTCGGTGGCACCGGGATGGCCGGCGTGAAGGCAGATTTCACGTTCACGATCGAGCCAGTGGCAGCGGGATCGCGCTTCACCGTCGCAGGCGACTTCGAGGGTGCCCTGGTCAAGGGCGCGCTAGCCAAGGCCGTTGAGAAGGACGGAGCAAAGCAGTTGGACAAAACGCTGGCCAAGCTCGACGAGTTGGCATCGGCAGCCGTCTGACATGACAGACGCACTGGAATTCGACGACTCGGGGCTGGATACCTGGACTGAGGACGACCGCTTCGAGGTGACCCGGGAGCGCATCGCTGAATATGCCGCGGCCACCAACGATCCGATCGCCGCTCATCGAGCGGGTGATATCGCGCCGCCGGTCTTCGCGATCGTCCCGGTATTCGAGGCGATGATGATGCCGACAGTCGACGTGCTTCCGGTCGAACTGGTGCCGCGAGTGGTGCACGGCGAGCAGGATTTCTATTTCCATCGGCCGATCCGGCCGGGCGACAAGCTCGTCTCGCGGGGCAAGATGATCGGTTACGAGGGCCTCGACAACGGCACCCGCGCAGCCATCCTCGTCGAATGCCGCACCGAGGACGGCGAGCTGGTCAACGAGCAGTACGTGACCTGCTTCGTGCGAGGCTTCAACGTCGGCAGGAAGATCGGCACGCTGACCCCGTCGCACAAGTTCGACGAAGGGTTGCGCGCGACCGCACCGATCGCGAAGGTGAACCAGCACGTCGATCTCGACCAGACGTTCCGATACTCACCTGCCTCCGGTGACCCGATGCCGATCCACCTCGATGCAGAGGTCGCCCGCGATGCCGGGCTGCCGGGCATCATCGCGCACGGTTTGTGCACCATGGCGTTCACCTCGTGGGCGGTGCTGACCGAGGTGGCAGGATCGGACGTCACCCGTCTGAAAAGGCTTGCGGTGCGCTTCTCCAAGATGGTCCTTCCCGGCGACGACCTGGAGACCCAGATCTGGAAGCAGTCCAGCGCCGGCGGTGTGACGGCGTACGCCTTCGAAACCAGCCGCGCCGCTGCCGGCGAAATGGCGATAACCGACGGTCTCGCAGTCATCACTGACTAGAGCTGAAACAAACTAACAGGAGAGCATAAATGGGAATTCTGGACGGACGGGTCGCCGTCATCACAGGCGCGGGTCGCGGCATTGGCCGCGAACACGCGCTGCTGTTCGCTCGCGAGGGTGCTGCTGTGGTGGTCAATGACCTGGGTGGTTCGAACACCGGTGAGGGCACCGACACGGGTCCGGCGCACGAGGTGGTCGCAGAGATCACCGCCGCGGGTGGCCGCGCGGTTGCCAACGGCGACAACATCGCCCATTGGGTAGGTGCGAAGAGCCTTGTGCGGCAGGCGATCGACGAGTTCGGCCGCCTCGACGTGCTTGTGAACAACGCCGGCATTCTGCGTGACGCGTTCATCGCCGGGATGGATGAGTCCCAGTGGGACACCGTGGTCGCAGTGCACCTCAAAGGCCACTTCGCGATGCTGCATCACGCGTCGGAGTACTGGAAGGCTCAGTCGAAGGCCGGTGAGCAGCCGGTTGCCGCAGTGATCAACACGGCATCGGGTTCCGGGCTCACCATTCCCAACGCGGGCCAGGCCAACTACGGTGCGGCCAAAGCGGGTATCGCGGCGCTGACGCTGATCGCCGCCGAGGAGCTGGAGCGCTACGGCGTGCGGGTCAACGCGATCGCCCCCATCGCTCGCACGCGCCTCACCCTGGCGACCCCCGGAATGGGCGCGTTGATGGCAGAACCGGAGGACGGCGGACTGGACCTGTTCGCTCCGGCCAATATCTCGCCGTTGGTTGCCTACCTCGCCAGCGAGAAATGTCCGCTGACCGGGCAGGTGTACGCGGTGCAGGGCGGTGCCATCTCCCAGTTGCGCGGCTGGCACGACGTGGAGACGATCGAGACCGACAAGGTGTGGGAGATCGACGATATCGCCGCACGACTGCCGGGAGCCTGACCATGATCGAATGGTCGGACACCGACATCATCATGCGCGACACCGTGCGCGAATTCATCGCCAAAGAGATTCGGCCGCACGTCGAGGAACTGGAGAGCGGAAGCCGCTCGCCCTACCCGATTGCGCGAAAGTTGTTCAGCGAGTTCGGCCTCGACGTGATGGCCGCCGAGGCGGTGAAAACGATGCTGGATCGTGAACGGTCGAAGGCGGAATCGAGGGAAACCAAGCCGTCCGGCTCGCGGGCAGGGTTGGGTGATATGGGTGCGCAGGCGTCGATGGCCGCGGTTCTGGTGACCGAACTCGCCGCGGTGAGCATCGGCCTGCTGTCGACGATCGGAGTCAGTCTGGGCCTCGGCGCCTCGACGATCATGTCGAGAGGGACGCTGGCACAGAAGGAGCGTTGGCTTCCCGAACTGATGACGCTCGAGAAGATCGCGGCGTGGGCGATCACCGAACCCGATGCGGGCTCCGATGCCTTCGGCGGCATGAAAACCTATGTCCGGCGCGACGGTTCCGACTACATCCTGAACGGCCAGAAGACATTTATCACCAACGGACCAGACGCCGACGTCATCGTGGTGTACGCGAAGCTCGATGAGGGCGCAGACTCTGACGTCGACAAGCGGGACCGGCCCGTGCTCACCTTTGTGCTCGAGGCCGGGATGTCCGGCCTGACCCAGGGCAGGCCGTTCAAGAAGATGGGCATGATGTCATCGCCCACCGGGGAGTTGTTCTTCGACAACGTTCGCCTCGGCCGGGACCGGTTGCTCGGCGAGACCGAGCAACACGGCGCGGGCGACGGACGCGACAGCGCCAGAGCCAATTTCGCCGGTGAACGGATCGGAATCGCGCTGATGTCCTTGGGCATCATCAATGAGTGCCACCGCCTGTGCGTCGACTATGCGAAGACCCGCACCCTGTGGGGAAAGAACATCGGCCAGTTCCAGCTGATCCAGCTGAAGCTGGCGCAGATGGAGGTAGCCCGAATCAACGTGCAGAACATGGTGTTCCAAACGCTGGAGGCGATAGGCCAGGGTCGGCTGCCATCGCTGGCCGAAGCCTCGGCAATAAAGCTGTATTCCTCTCAGGCGGCCACCGAGGTGGCGATGGAGGCCGTTCAGCTCTTCGGCGGCAACGGATACATGGCGGAGTACGGTGTTGAACGGCTCGCCCGGGACGCCAAGTCGCTGATGATCTATGCAGGCAGCAACGAGGTCCAGGTCACCCACATTGCCAAGGGACTTCTTTCGGCATGATCATCACCGGCACGGGTTGCTACGACGGCGTGCGCACCCGGGTCCTATCGGTGGACGGCGACGGATCGCCGATCCTGCTGCTTCACGGCTATGCGGACTCCGCTGACACCTGGCGGGCAGTGCTCGATCAGCTCGAGGCCGTTGGTCGGCGCGCGGTGGCGGTTGACCTTCCAGGTTTCGGCTGGGCGGACCGCCGCCGGCCTGGCCCGCTGCTGCCGCAGTTCGACGCCTTCGTCGATGAGCTGCTGAACGAGCGCGGACCGGCCGTGCTGGTCGGCAACTCGCTGGGTGCGGCGACCGCGGTGCGCGCGGCTGCGCGCAATCCCGATGCCGTGCAGGCAGTATTGGCGCTCAACGATCCACTCAACGCTCGTCACCTGCCCGCCCGGCTGGCCCGCAGCAAGCAACTGCCACCGCAGGTATGGCGCACCGCGGCGAGGCTGCCGATCCCGACTCCGGTGCTGCGTTGGGCCACTGGGAGGGCCGTCCGCCACATGCTCTACGGTCCTGGCGTCCTTGCAGATCCCGCGGTCGTCGCCCGGTGGCGGCGCACGATCGGTGGGCCTGCCGCGCTGGCGGCGTTGGGCCGCTACGCATTGCAGTACGCGTACGAGACGGCCGAAGGACATCGGGATCTACACATCGCCTGCCCGGCAGTCGTTGCCCACGGCGCACGGGACCGCATCATCCCCGTCCACGCCAGCCGTACCCTGCACCAGCAGATCGCGGGCAGCGCCCTCGTGGTGCTCCCGCGCTCCGGCCATTGTCCGCAGCTCGACGACCCGCGCGAGGTCGTACGCCTGATCCTGGGGCTGGCATGAGCGCGCAGCTGGTGAATGTGCTGCGTGCCGTCGCGGTGTTGCAACGCCGGAGAATGATCAACCTGGCCAACCCAATCGAGATAGTCACTGCGGCAAAGGCATTGCGGCACTACGGGTCGTTCGGTGGATTGGTCAGCTATACCGCCGCGCGCTACGCCGACTGGCCGGCATTGACGGACGATCGGGGAACGCTGACGTTCCACGAGCTCGACCAGATGTCCAATGCCGTGGCGCGGGTCTTTCTCGACGACCGCCTCGGTGGCGGCTCGACTGTCGGATTGCTCAACCGCAGCCATCGCGGTGTGCTGATCGGCCTGGCCGCCGCCGGCAAGGCCGGCGTGCGAACGGTTTTGCTGAACACCGGGTTCGCCGGGCCCCAGCTTCGCGACGTCTGCGTGCGCGAGGGTGTCAGCCTCGTGCTCGCCGATCAAGAGTTCTCGCGAGTGTTCGCCGAGCTGCCGGATGACGTGGACGTGATGCTGAACTGGGCCGAGGAAGCGCCCACTGAGCCGACCCTCGACGACATGGCGTCACGCCAATCCGTGGACCGCATGCCGTATCCGCCCCGCCCCGGCGGACTGGTGTTGCTGACGAGCGGGACCACCGGCACCCCCAAGGGCGCCCCGCGCGACCGGATCAGCCCGTTGCAATCCGCGCAACTCCTCGACCGTATTCCCTGGCCGGCCAACGGCAGCTACGTCGTGGCCGCACCGCTCTTTCACGCCACCGGATTGGCCACGGCATCAGTGGGTTTGGCGCTGGGTAATCGCATCGTGCTGGCCAGGCGATTCGATCCACTTGCCGTCCTGGCCGCGATCGATGCGCACCGAGCCGGTGCTGTCATCCTGGTCCCGACCATGCTCAGCAGGATCCTGGACCTCGGGTCCGACGTCATCGGCCGATACGACACCTCGTCATTGCGGGTGGTCTTCGCCGCCGGATCCGCGCTTTCCCCGCAGGTATGCCGTCGCACACTGCAGACGTTCGGCGACGTGCTCTACAACCTTTACGGCTCGACTGAGGTCGCCACCGCCGCGGTCGCGACGCCCGGGGAGCTTCGCGTCGCGCCGGGTACCGTCGGCCGCCCTCCGGTCGGATGCCGCATCGCCGCCTACGATTCCCGCGACCGTCTGATCACCCGCCCTGGGCAGAGCGGAACGCTTTACGTGTCGAGCGGCTTGAGTTTTTCCGGATACACCGACGGCGGCGGCAAGCGGGTCCTCGACGGGTTGATGTCCTCCGGGGATACCGGACACTTCGACGAGCTCGGCCTGTGGTACGTCGACGGACGCGATGACGACATGATCGTTTCCGGCGGCGAGAACGTCTATCCGGTCGAGGTGGAGAACCTGCTCGTCGAGCATTCGGCGATCGTCGAGGCGGCGGTGGTGGGTGTGCCGGATCAGGATTTCGGCCAGCGGTTGTGCGCCTTCGTCGTCGTCCGGGTCGGTGCCGATCTAGACGCCGAGGGGGTGCGGATGTATGTGCGCAGTCGGTTGGCGCGGCACAAAGTACCCCGCGACGTCGTGTTCCTCGACGCGTTGCCACGCAACGAAACAGGCAAGGTGCTCAAGCGAAACTTGATGGCCGGAGCCGCTGAATGACGGACGCGGCTGAATCGGTGGGCGCGGTCGTCGCGCAACTGCGCACCAGTCAGCCTGATTGGGCGGCGCGGCCTGTTTCAGACCGGGTGCGGTGGTTATCGAAGTACCGGGACTGGTTGTGGGACAACCAAACTCGTCTAGAGCACTTGCTGATGCAGGAAACCGGCAAGCCCGCGACCGAGGCCGGGTTGGAGATTCCCTATGTCATCGAGGCGATCAACTACCACAGCAGCCGTGCACCCCGGTTGCTTGCCGACCGTCGTCCGCGACCACACGGATTGCTGGCGATCACCAAGCGGCAGTTGATCGTTGCCCGACCATATCCGGTGGTCGGTGTCATCACGCCGTGGAACTTCCCGCTCGGTCTGTCGCTTCTGGACGCCGTGCCGGCTCTGCTGGCCGGGTGCGCGGTTGTGGTCAAGCCGTCGGAGCTGACTCCGTCGGCGGTGTCGGCCGCGATAGCCGGCTGGGTGGAAATCGATGCGCCACCAGTTCTCGACGTGGTGCGCGGGGGTGCCCACCATGGCGCCGCCGTCGCGGACACCGTCGACTTCATCCAATTCACCGGGTCCGCGCCTACCGGTCGCAGGATCGCGAAAACAGCTGCGGAGCGCATGGTTCCCTGTGCTTTGGAACTCGGCGGCAAGGACGCCATGATCGTGCTCGACGACGCAGACTTGGCGCGGGCGGCCAACGCCGCGGTGTGGGGAGCGATGGCCAACTACGGCCAGATGTGTGTGTCCGTCGAACGGGTCTACGTCGAATCGGCGGTCTACGACGACTTCGTGTCCCGGGTCGCGGCCAACGTTGCCGGGCTGCGCAGCGGAGTGGACGTCGGCCGGTTCACCAGCCCGGCCCAGGCCGCGGTGGTGCGCCGACATCTGGCCGATGCCATCGCCCGCGGCGCAACCGCTCTGGTGGGTGGCGGGGACGGAACAGGACCCGCGGTGCTCACCGACATCGACCACGACATGTTGTGCATGACGGAGGAAACCTTCGGCCCGCTGTTGCCCGTTGTGCGCGTCCACGATGAGGACGAGGCCGTGCGACTGGCCAACGATTCCCGTTATGGCCTGTCGGCGGTGGTCTTCAGCGGGGACCGGCATCGTGCGGAGCGCATCGCGCGGCGGATTGAGGCCGGTGCGGTCAACATCAACGACGTCTTCGCCAACTTGTTCACGTTGGCGCTGCCGCAAGCCGGGTGGAAGGAGTCCGGCCTAGGCGCGCGGGGAGGCAGCGACGCAGTGTCGAAATTCTGTAGGTCGCAGGCGATCGTCGCCGCCCGGGTGGGATTCACCAGCGAACTCACCTGGTACCCGTACACACCGTTGCGCCGAGCGATCATGCGCCGGGTTTCGCGGTTGATCGGTGCACGCGGGTTGCGGCGCCGGTTCGGATAGAGATGAGGAACACCACATGGCAACAACCAACCTGAGGGATCGCGTGGTGGTGGTGACCGGCGGCGCCCGAGGAATCGGAGCGGCGACGGCGTCAGCGTTCCTCGAGGCGGGCGCGAAGGTGGCCATCGGTGATGTCGACGTCCGACAGTCGGAGCTGACCGCGAGCGCAATCGGATGCTGGTGGGGCGAGGTCGACGTCACCGACCGGGCCAGCTTTGCGTGCTTCCTGGACTCCCTGACCGGTGCCCTCGGGCCCCTCGACGTGTTGGTCAACAACGCCGGGATCATGCCGGTGACGCCGCTGCTCGACGAGACGCCGGAGTCGGTGCGGCGTCAGCTCGCGATCAACGTCGGCGGGGTCATCTACGGAACACAGCTCGCAATGGAACGAATGGGGCCGCGGCGCTCCGGTCACGTGGTCAACGTCGCGTCCGCCGCGGGGCGGATGGGTTTCGGTGGTGTGTCGACGTACACCGCCACCAAGTTCGCGGTGAGCGGCTTCACTGAGGCCGTCGCGCTCGAAGCCGCCGCGACCGGGATCAGGTTCACCACCGTTTACCCAGGAATGGTCAGGACCGAGCTGTCCGCGGGGCTCGCCGACCACTGGCTGATGCGGACGTGTGCGCCCGAGGTCGTCGCGGCTGGGATCGTGGACGCGGTGCGCCGCGGGCGGCGGTCGGTGTACGTGCCGCGCAGGCTCGGCCCATTGACGGCGGTCTACGGACTCCTGCCGGCCAGTGCCCGTTCCGCGGCGATGGGCTTGCTCGGGGCCGACCGCCGGATGCTCGACGGAGACGGCGACATCCGGCGGACCTATGATTCGCGGATCGGTCAGACGCCGGGCAACTGACGCGTCAGGAAATTTCTTGCCAAGTCGCTGCCCAGCGGCCACATACCTGGATAAGTTGAGGTTGCCAATCCGGGGGATGGACCGAGCCGGGGGACAACGACGGAGGGGATCGCTGCCCCCCGTTTCGGTGCCTGAGATCAGATCCAGGCAGACCAGAATCGGGTCAGTTGAGACCCGATGGCCGCCAGGCCGCCGGGCACTCCGGAGAGGTCGAAGAACCAGAACACCACCGAGAAGAACCATTGGTTCATGGCCGGGGCCAGCAGCAGAACCAGCAGGAACAAGAACCCGAACTGCTTGGCCGGGGCCACCGCGCGTTGCGTTTCGGGGCTCAGGTGCGGCTCGAGCGCGCCGTAGCCGTCCAGGCCCGGAATCGGCAGCAGGTTCAGCAGCAAGGCGGTGATCTGCAGGAAGCCCAGGAACGCCACCGCTGACCAGAACACGCCGTGGGCCGGGTCGTAGAACATCCGGGTGGCCACCAGCAGCACGACGGCCAGCAGCAGATTGGCTCCCGGCCCGGCCAAGCTCACCAGGGTGCGCTGCCGCGGCGTCATGAAGAAGGTGCGGACGTAGACCGCACCGCCCGGCAGCCCGATGCCGCCGAGGGCGATGAACAGCAGCGGAAGTGCCAGCGACAGCAGCGGGCTGGTGTACTTCAGCGGGTTGAGCGTGAGATAGCCGCGGATCGCGACATCGTGGTCACCGAAGCGCCAGGCCGTGTACGCGTGGCCGAACTCGTGCAGGCACAGCGACACTACCCAGCCGGCGATGACGAAGATGAACACCCCGACGTAGGCCAGCGGGCGCACGGTTTCGGCGGCCAGCCAGGCCAGCACCCCGCCGGCAACCGTGATCGCGACGATCACCAGAAAGACGGGGCTGGGCCGCACCGACTGGCGCAGCGGTCGAACGCTCACCTCACGAAACTACCGGAGACACCGCCGCGACCTGGTCCTCACGAGACCCGCAGCCACCCCGTGGTGTGCCGGTAGAAGGCCGAGCGCTTTACCTCTCGCGGCATCAGGGACCCGTCGCGAACCACCCGGGCGCCGGTGGTGCCGAGCTGGACGGCGCGTCCGGTCAGCCATCGCCGCGGGCGCATCCGGCCGGTCAGCACCGCCGCCCGCAGGCCGGGCATCACAGCCATCGGCTCGACCCGGACCGCGGTCACCTCGCCGTCGAAAAGCACCTGGTCGTCGACGACGGCTTCGCCCTGGATCACCCGTCCGTCGCCGGGCGGCAGCCAGTACGCGGCGGCTACCAACGCTGTCCCGGTCTCGTCACGGATCAGCGGAATGCGTTGTGCCACACCGGTCAACGCGCGCCGGGCGCCGCGCCACCGCGACACTGCGGCGACCTCCACGTCGAGGCGTTCGAGGCGCATCAGCCGGGTCAGCACCGCCGCCAGGTCGGCCGTCGAGCCCACCACAATCACCCGCGAGGCCCCCGCGACGGCGGCGTCGATTCCGGCCGGATCGTCGCCGTCATGGTGGTTCAGGGAGGCCAGTGCCCGGGGCAGCCGGCGGCCCCCGAAACGCAACACGGTGATCGTGGTGTTGGTCAACGACACTCCTCGTGCTGCGCTCCGATAGGGTAGGTCACCGGCTGCACCACAATAAGCAGGAGAAATACCATGCCGGCAATCGTCCTCATCGGCGCCCAGTGGGGTGACGAGGGCAAAGGAAAAGCCACCGATCTGCTCGGTGGACGCGTGCAGTGGGTGGTGCGCTACCAAGGCGGTAACAACGCCGGCCACACCGTCGTACTGCCGACAGGCGAAAACTTCGCCTTGCACCTCATCCCGTCGGGCATCCTCACCCCAGGCGTCACCAACGTCATCGGCAACGGTGTCGTCGTCGACCCGGGAGTGCTGTTGGGCGAGCTCGCCGGGCTCGAGGATCGTGGCGTCGACACCTCAGGCCTGCTGATCTCGGCGGACGCGCATCTGCTGATGCCGTACCACGTGGCGATCGACAAGGTCACCGAGCGCTACATGGGCAGCAAGAAGATCGGCACCACCGGCCGTGGCATCGGGCCCTGCTACCAGGACAAGATCGCCCGGATGGGTATCCGCGTCGCCGACGTCCTGGACCGCGACCTGCTGGCCGCCAAGATCGAGGCCTCCCTCGAGCTCAAGAATCAGGTGCTGGTCAAGATCTACAACCGCAAGGCGCTCGACGCCGAGGAGGTGCTCGAGACGCTGCTGGCCCAGGCTGACGGGTTCAAGCACCGCATCGCCGACACCCGTCTGCAACTCAACACCGCGCTGGAGTCCGGCGAGACGGTGCTGCTGGAGGGCTCTCAGGGGACGCTGCTCGACGTCGACCACGGCACGTACCCGTACGTCACGTCGTCGAACCCCACCGCCGGCGGCGCCGCGGTCGGCTCCGGCATCGGCCCCACCCGGATCACCACCGTGCTCGGCATCCTGAAGGCGTACACCACCCGGGTCGGATCGGGCCCGTTCCCCACCGAGTTGTTCGACGAGAACGGCGCGTATCTGTCCAAGACCGGCGGCGAGGTCGGCGTCACCACGGGCCGGGCGCGCCGCTGCGGCTGGTTCGACGCGGTGATCGCCCGCTACGCCACCCGGGTCAACGGCATCACCGACTACTTCCTGACCAAGCTCGACGTGCTGTCCAGCCTGGAGACGGTGCCGATCTGCGTGGGTTACACGGTGGACGGCAAGCGCACGGACGAGATGCCGATGACCCAAAGTGACATTGCCCGCGCCGAACCGGTCTACGAGGAGCTGCCCGGCTGGTGGGAGGACATCTCCGCCGCCCGCGAATTCGACGACCTGCCTGCCAAGGCGCGGGACTACGTACTGCGTCTGGAAGAGCTTGCCGGAGCCTATGTTTCGTGTATCGGGGTCGGACCGGGACGGGACCAGACGATCGTGCGCCGCGACGTGCTGGCCCCCCGATGACCGATCGCGGCGATGAGCGCTCCCGCGAAGAGCAGACTGACAACGATTACGAACTCGACCCCGACTACTACAAGCACGGCGGCTTCCCGAAATTCGAAGTCGCGCGGCCCGGTGAAGGTTTCGGCCGGTTCTTGACCGCGATGCGACTGGCGCAGGACCTGGCGGTCTCGGCCGACCCGGATCCGGACACCTGGACCGCGGCCGCCGACCTCGCCGATCAACTGGTCGCGCTACTCGGACCGTTCGAAGCGGCCGAAGGGGTCGGGCCGGCCAACCGGGTGCCCAGTCTGCCCGGTGCGGGCAGCCTGCTGATGCCGCCGTATCGGGTCACCCAATTCGATTCCGAGGCAGTCGAATTGACTGTTCGGTTCAGTCGGTTTCACGTCGGCGGCAACTACGCCGTGCACGGCGGTGTGCTGCCGTTGACGTTCGACTCGGTATTCGGGATGGTCATTCACGCGACCGGGCGCCCGATCAGCCGCACCGCGTTCCTGCACGTCGACTATCGCAGCGTCACCCCGATCGACACCGAACTCACGGTGCGCGGCTGGCTCCGGGAGGCCGAGGGTCGCAAGGCCTTCGTCAACGCGGAGATGAGAGATCCCGACGGCACGCTCTGCGCCGAAGCCCACGGTTTGATGGTGCGTTTGCTGCCTGGACAGCCCTGAGTCTGTCACCATGACGACGTGCCCGACCCCACCATTGGCGCCAAAAGCTCGTCAACACTGAAAACCCTGACCACCCCCCGGGCCGCCGCGGCGGCCGGCGTGGCGTTCGCGTTGTTGTTCGGCACCACCCTGATCCTGATTCGCTCGTCGTTGCCGGAGGGCGCTGAACCCGGCTCGCAGTGGCTCGATGCCGCGAGCGGCAAAATGAAGATCGCGGCGGTGCTGATGCCGTTCGCGGGGATCAGCTTCCTGTGGTTCATCGCTGTCGTGCGCGACAACCTCGGCCGGCTCGAAGACCGGTTCTTCTCCACGGTGTTCCTGGGCAGCGGATTGCTGTTCCTGGCCATGATGTTCGTGACGAGCGCGATCGGTGCGGGCCTGGCGGCCAGCAACGGTGCGGTGGGGCATGACCAGCCGGGTCACGCCGAGGTGGCGCTGTTTGGGCAGATGACCGTCCTGGCGCTGTCGAAGACCTATGCGCTGCGGATGGGCGCGGTGTTCATGATGTCGTTGGCGACGATCTGGTTGCGCACCGGTCTGATGCCGCGCTGGCTGGTGTATGCCAGCTATCTGCTCGCGGTGGCGCTGTTGATCGCCGGGGACATCAGCATGTGGTTGACGCTGGGGTTCCCGATCTGGGTGTTGGCGGTGAGTGTTCTGCTACTCGCCCGCGCGGGCGTGTTCGAGGATCACCAGGCGACCGCCAGGGACCGCAATCCGTAGATGAAGTGAAACGGTTTGAACTCGATGTCGTCGAACGGCTCGGCGCACGCCAGTGCAGGGAAGCGGCGCAGCAGCGCCGGAAACGCGATACGCATCTCCATGCGAGCCAGCGGTGCGCCGAGACAGTGATGCACCCCATGACCGAATGCCAAGTGGCTCACGATGTCTCGTCTGATGTCCAGTACGTCGGGATCGTCGACGAACGCCGCGTCCCGGTTGCCGGACGCCAATGAAGCCAGCACGAGGCTGCCGGCCGGGATGGGAACGCCGGCGACCTCGGTGTCGGTGGTGGCCAGGCGGGGGATGCTGCTGTGCACGATCGACAGCCAGCGCAGTAGCTCTTCGACGGCGGGGGCGACCGCGTCCGGGTCGTCACGGACCGCGGCGAGCTGATCGGGGTGGCGCAACAGCGCCAGGGTGCCCAATCCCAGCATGTTCGACGTGGTCTCGTGGCCGGCGAGCAGCAGCAGACCGGCGATGCCGATCAGCTCGTTGTCGCTGAGCGCGGCACCGTGATCACGCACCAGCATGCCGAGCATGTCGTCGCGGGGTGTGCGCCGGGCCGCGGCCACCAGCGCGCCCATGTACTCGCGGCCCTGGCGAGCCAGCTCCAGGCGCTCGGGAATCGGAAGCGACAAATCGAGCTGACGGGCGCTGCGCCGCTGGAAATCGTCCCGGTCGGCATACGGCACGCCGAGCAGCTCGCAGATGACCAGCGACGGGATCGGCAGCGCGAACTCGGCCACCAGATCGGCTGGCGCACCGGAAGTCTCGAGCGCATCCAGTCGTGATTCGACGATCTCGACGATGCGCGGTTCGAGCGCTTTCATCCGGCGCACGGTGAACTCGCCGGTCAGCATCCGCCGCAGCCGGGTGTGCTGGGGTGGATCGAGGGCGAGCAGATTGCCCGCCCTGGCGTTGGCCTGCTCCTCCTCGGGCAGCTGCGGTGCGCCGGGCAGCACGAAGCCCGGTGGCCGTCCGTTGGCGAAGTGCTCGTGATCGGCCAGCACCGCCCGGATGTCGTCGTAACGCGTGATCAGGTACACCTGCATGCCGAACGCGTTGACGGCGGTGACCACTCCGCTGCCGTCACGGATCTCGCGCAGTTCCGGCGTGGGATCGAACCCGTTGCGCCGCATATGCAGTGGTGGCAGTGCGGCGGCAGATGTCATGCCACGACGTTACGCGCGTTCGGCTGGTTCGATCTCTGCGCGAGAGAACGCCGGCCACCAGATCGCCGGGCCGATCAGGGTGAACAGCGCCGGGATCACCACCGTACGAACCACGAAGGTGTCCAGCAGGATGCCCAGGCCGACGATGATCCCCAGCTGCGTGAGCACGATCAGCGGCAGCACGCCCAGCACGGTGAACACGGCCGCCAGCACGATCCCGGCGCTGGTGATGACCGCGCCGGTCGCGGAGACCGCCCGCACGATGCCGCCGCGGGTGCCGTGCTGGGGGGTCTCCTCGCGGGCGCGGGTGACCAGGAAGATCGTGTAGTCCACGCCGAGGGCGACCAGGAACAGGAACGCGAACAGCGGGGTGGTGTTGTCCAGCGCGGGAAAGCCGAGCAGGTGCACGCTGACCCAACCGCCCAGGCCGAGCGCGGCCATGGTGGACAGCACGGTGGCGGCGACCAGAATAAGCGGCGCCAGAGCCGCCCGCAGCAGGATGTACAGCACCGCGAGAACGACGATCAGGATCGCCGGGATCACCACCCACCGGTCGTGTACGGCGGCATTCTTGGCGTCCAGTGCCTGCGCATCCGATCCGCCCACCAGCGCCCCAGGGTCGGCTCGGTGGACTGAATTACGAAGGGCGGCAATGGTATCGAATGACGCGTCGGAGGCGGGCTCGGCGGCGAGCACGACCTGCCATTGGCTGAGGCCGCTGGCTGAGTTGCCCGCCGGGTTGACCGAGATGACGCCCGGGGTGGTCCGGATGGCCTCCTCCAGCGCGGCGCCGGCGTCGCTGCGACCGATGACCCGCGTCGGGTCGGTCAAGCCGCTGGGGAAGTGTGCCGACAGCGTCCGGTAACCGGCCACCGAGTCGGCGCTTACCCGGAACTGGTCGATCTGGTTGAGCCCCACCGGGGTTGCCAGCAAGCCGGTCGCCAGCACGATCAGCACAGCCGTGGAGGCTACGGTGACCCGGCCGGCATGGTTGGACACCCAGTCGGCCACCCGATGCCAGGCACCGGTCGCGGTGATCTGTTCCCCATCGGGGCGAGGGATGAACGGCCAGAACAGCTTCGGGCCGCACAGTGCCAGCAGCGGCGGCAGCATCAGTAGCACGAACACGGCCGCGACCACCAGCCCGGACGCGGCCTGTACGCCGAGGCTGCGGGTGCTCGGTGATGACGCGAACAGCAGGGTCAGCAGCGCCAGCACCACGGTGGCATTGCTGGCCGCGATCGCAGGCCCGGCGAACCGGACCGCGGTGCGCAGCGCCGCCCGATGATCTTCTGTCGAACGCAATTCCTCCCGATAACGCGAAATCAACAGCAGCGCGTAGTTTGTCCCCGCGCCGAACACGAGAACGCTGGTGATGCCCGACGTCGAACCGTCGGCGGTCATGCCGGTGCCTTCGGCGATCGCCGAACCCACCACCGCGGCCACCCGGTCGGCGAAAGCGATGACGAGAAGTGGCACCAGCCATAGCACCGGTGATCGGTAGGTGATGATCAGCAGCAGCGCGACCACCGCGCCGGTGACGGCCAGCAGGGTGATGTTGGCGCCGGAGAACGCATTCGCGATGTCGGCGCCGAACGCCGGGCCGCCGGTGACGTTGGTTGTCAGGTCGTCGGGCAGTCCCGACTTGGCGGCCTCCCGCAGCGACTTGACTTCGTCGTTGAGCGCGAAGCCGGACAGTGTGGAGTCAACCGGGACCGGGGCGAGCGCGGCCTTGCCGTCCTCGGATGCGGTGACCGGAATCGGTGGACCACCCGTGCCGGTAACGGCGACCATTCGCCCGCGGGCCGCGTCGGCGGCGGCCAGGTCGGCCGGTGTCAGCGCCGCGCCGTCGGTGCGCGTGACGACGAGGATCACCGGCGCCGCACCACCACCGGGAAACTCCTTGAGCACTGCGGCAGCTTTGGCGGATTCCGCGCTGGGCGGAAGTGCGACCGGTGACTGATCGGCCGACGAGCCCTGCCCAATGACGCCCATCAGCCCACCGCCGATCACCGCGATGATCAGCGCCAACAGCCAGGAAAACCGCTTGCTGACAAGCTCGCCGACGCGGTCCCAGACGGGTCGCCGGCCCTCGAGTCCTCGGTGCATGTCCCCAACATAGCTTCATTTTCTTAACATTTCATCTACTTAACAGATACGCTGGTGGAATGGACCCATCCGGCCGGCCCGCCCTGGAGGCCGCCGTGGTCGCCGACGTCCAGGCGCTGTCCGCCGAATCGGATCAGATCGGCCGGGCATTCGCCGGCATCCACCGGTTGTCGGCGAACGATTTCCGCGCACTGGTGCACGTGATGGTCGCCGAGAACGCCGGCAGCCCGCTGACCGCCGGGGAGCTGCGCACCCGGATGGGACTCTCGGGTGCGGCGATCACCTACCTGGTCGAGCGGATGATCGAATCCGGCCACCTGCGGCGCGACTCCGACCCAACCGACCGGCGCAAGGTGCTTCTGCGCTACGCCGACCACGGCATCGAGGTCGGCCGGGCATTCTTCACGCCGCTGGCAACCCACACCCACCGCGCCCTCGACGAGATACCCGACTCTGATCTCGAGGCGGCCCATCGGGTGTTCACCGCGGTACTGGCGGCGATGACGGACTTCCGCGCCGATCTGAATTCATAGCCGGTCCACTTGGCGGCCGCGGCATTTTTGCCGACTTTGCTGCGAGCCATGGTGAAGTAGGCAAAGCTATTGGCGTCTAACGGGTCCTGGGGAATCGGGTGATTGCGCGATGAAGCGAACCAAACAACTCTGCGTCGGCGTCGCGGCGGCAGGCATCTTCGGTCTGGGGTCAACGGTCGCGACCGCGATCGCCTACGCCGATTCGCCGGATTCCGCCGCGGGCCCGTCGGCCGGCTCGTCGAAGGCAAGCACCACCAATGCGGGGCCGAAAGCCCGCAATCGTACAACCACCGCGGGCGCGGTGAGTCAACCCGCGAAGTCGTCCGCGGTCCGTAAACCCGCGGCGGCGGTACGTACATCGGCAAGCCCAGCGGCAGAGGCTCTTTCGGTGGCCCTGTCCAGTCTGGGCATCACGCCGGTGGTCTCCGGCGGCGGCGGCGCCTCGTCGACGACGTCGCCCGCGGTCGGCCGCAGCCGTCGCGGCCTGGTGATGACGGCAACCGCGTCCGCGGCCGCGGCAAGCAACGGCGGATCGGTCAGCACGCTGGCCGCCGGCACGCCGACCCACGTGCTGGTGATCGGGATCGACGGAACGAATCTCAGCGCCATCCTGTCCAACCCTGACAACGTCAACCTGCAAGCCTTGATGACAACCGGCACCACCGCAGCGTCCACCATGGTCGGGCACACCACGATGTCCAACCCGTCGTGGACGGGCATCTTGACCGGCGTGTGGAGTGAGAAGACAGGTCTGTTCAACAATGTCTTCACGCCGTGGACCTACGACAAGTGGCCGACGGTCTTCAATCAGCTCGAGGCCTCCGATCCCAACATCCAGACCACGGCGATCGCGGACTGGGAGAACATCGCCCAGATCGCCGGGGCCGGTTCGATTCCCGCCGACGTGATCAAGTTCTTCCCGAAGTACAACAACAGCTGGCTGGACACCGACGACCTGGTGGGTCAGGCGTCCGTCGATGCGATCAACGGCACCACCGCTGGCGTCTCGAGCTTCAATTTCACCTACTTCGTCGGAGTCGACAACACCGGGCACGAGTACGACGCCGGGTCGCAGCAGTACAAGGATGCGCTGAAGAACGTCGACGACAACGTCGGCGACATCATGGCCGCGGTCACCGACTGGAACTCCGCGCATCCTGATGAGAAGTGGACCGTGCTGGTGACCACCGACCACGGCCAGGTGCCGTGGCCGACGATCCGGCTCGGCTCGGACATGCGGGCGCACGGCTTCCAAACGCCATGGGAAACAACCACGTTCGTGATCGCCAACGGCACCGGCTTCACCCCGGGGGCGATCAACAACACTTATTCGAACATCGACATCACCCCCACGGTGGACGCCCTGTTCGGGCTGACGCCGCCGTCCTATTCGGCCGGTTCGCCTCTGATGGACCTCGCCGGAAGTGATTACAAGCCCGTGGTGCCCGGCTTCGACGGGATCAACCAAGCGCTGACCGACGCGATCGCGATGTACGGGTATCCCGACGTGGCGACCAACATCGCCCTGGACCTCCGGACCGTCGTGGGATTCGTTCCCTATTTCGTGTACTCGGTCTTCAACGGCCTCACCGCGGACATGACCGGACCGTTCAAGCTGCCGATTCAGTTCGTCGGTGCGGTGCTCTATCAGCTGGTCAACATCCCGGCGCAGATCATCGCCCGGTTGACCGGGGTGACCGGCAACCAGATCATCCCGCCGGACCTGTGGCCGTACACGCCGGTGCCCGGTGTTCAGCCGTTGCCGCCCGCTCCTGCTCTGCCGACACCCGCCGCCATCGCAGTCTGAGTCTCAGGGGCGGCTGTCGGCACCTCCTGGTTAGCTGGGCTGCGTGCTCGACACCGTCGCCGTGGAGAACTATCGGTCGCTGCGCCGGCTGATCCTGCCGCTGCGCGGGCTCAACGTGGTCACCGGTGCCAACGGCGCCGGGAAGTCCAGTCTGTACCGGGCGCTGCGGTTGCTGGCCGACTCGGCGCGCAACGGCGCGGTCAGTGCGCTGGCTCGGGAGGGAGGGCTGAGCTCGACGATGTGGGCCGGGCCGGGCAAGACGGGTCCGGTGAGCCTCAAGCTCGGCTTCGCCGGTGAGGACTTCGGTTACGCCGTGGACTTCGGCCTGCCCCAGGAGACCGAAACAGCCTTCAACCTGGACCCCGAGATCAAATCGGAAGCCGTGTGGGCCGGTGCGACCTTGCGGCCCTCGGCACTGCTGGCTCAGCGGTCGGTGCGCACCGTTCTGCTCCGCGATGCCGACGACAGCTGGCACCCGGCGGCCACGCTGCGGCCGTTCGACAGCATGCTCAGCGAAGTCGCTGACCCGCAGGCTGCGCCCGAACTGCTGGCGTTGCGCGAGCGGGTCCGGTCGTGGCGGTTCTACGACCACGTCCGCACGGACAGCGACGCACCGGCCCGCCAGCCGCAGATCGGCACCCGCACAATGGTTTTGAGTCACGACGGGGCGGATCTTGCCGCAGCACTGCAAACCATCGCCGAGATCGGTGACGCCGGCGCACTGGCCGAGGCCGTGGACAACGCGTTCCCCGGCAGCAGGGTGCAGATCCGCACCGAAGGCCGCTTCGAGGTGACGCTGCGTCAGCCCGGCATGCTGCGCGCCCTCACCGCGGCCGAGCTGTCCGACGGCACGCTGCGCTACCTGCTGTGGGCCGCCGCGCTGCTCACGCCGCGACCGGCCGAGCTGACCGTGCTCAACGAACCGGAGTCCAGCCTGCACCCCGATCTGTTGCCGGCACTGGCCGCGCTCATCGCCAGGTCCTCGGAACGCTCGCAGATCGTGGTCGTCACGCACTCCGCCCCCTTGGTCGAGGCGCTGCGCGGGCGACAGCACGACTGGAACGCGATCGAGCTCACCAAGGAGCAGGGCCAGACCGCGATAGTCGGCCAGGGCCTACTGGACGAGCCTTCCTGGCACTGGCCTGCACGGGGATGAACCCACCTATCCTTGGGCATCATGCGTGTGATGCTGGTCGGGTCGGGTGAGCTGAGTCGGGAATTGGTGCTGGCGTTCCAGCGACTCGGAGCCGAGGTGGTCGCCGTCGACCGCTACGCCGACGCACCGGCGCACGACGTCGCCGACGAGGCGCTGGTCGTGAAGATCACCGACCCTGACGAGCTGACCGCCGCCATCGCCCGCGTCGAACCGGAGTACGTCGTCGTCGACACCAATGCCGTGGCCATCGACGCTCTCCGGGCGGCCGCCGACAGCGGAGCCACCCAGGTGGTGCCCGGTGTGTACGCCACCCAGCTGAGCCTGGACCGAGAGGGCATGCGCCGGCTGGCCGCCGACGAGTTGGGCCTGCCGACTGCGCCGTTCTGGTTCGCCGGATCGGTCGCGGAGCTGACCGCCGTCGCGGACCATGCCGGCTTCCCTCTGGTGGTCAAACCGGTGATCGGGGTTCCTGGTCAGGGCCAGTCGGTGCTGCTGCGCCCCGACGACGTCGAGCCCGCGTGGCAGCGCGCCGTCGCGGCCGGTGGCCGGGTGCCGCACAACCGGGTGCTGGCCGAGACCGTCGTCGAGATCGACTACGCCGTCACCTTGCTCACGGTGCGGACCGACGGGCCGGCCGGCCCGGCCCTGCACTTCTGCGAGCCGATCGGACATCGCCAGGTCGACGGCGGTGTCCTGGAGTCCTGGCAGCCCCAGCAGATGACGCTGGCAGCGCTCGGGGCGGCGAAGTCGGTGGCCGCACGGATCGTGCGGGCGCTCGGCGGCCGCGGCGTGTTCGGGGTCGAGCTGCTGGTACGAGGCGACGAAGTGTATTTCTCCGACGTCAGCGTGCGTCCCTACGACAGCGGGCTGGTCACGCTGCGCACCCAGCGGTTGTCGGAGTTCGAGCTGCATGCCCGTGCCGTTCTGGGGCTGACGGTCGACACCATCATGATCTCGCCGGGCGCCGCGGAGGTCACCTACGGCGGTGCCGAGGAGAGCGCCGGCCGCACCGATATCAATCCGGCGGTGCTGGCCGAGGCGATGGCGGTGCCGGAGAGCGACGTGCGCCTGCTGGGCCGGCACGAGGGTGCCGCGCGGTTGCGGCTGGGGGTCGCGCTGGCCACCGCATCCGATGTCACCACCGCCCGCGATAGGGTTCGCCAGGTGTCGACTGCCCTGCACCGGCTGTGGCAGCCGTGACCGAACGTGAGGACGACGGCGCCAGCCCGCTGCCCATTCTGATCGCACTGGGTGTTGCGGTTTTGGTGCTCGCCGCGGTGGGGATCGCCTGGCTGGTCGGCGACACGAAGCCTTTGAGCGAGGACGTGCTCGTCGGCCGCGCCGCTGTCGGACAGAACGACGCGCTGCAGCGCGACAGCTACTCGGATTTTCGCAAGTACACCTGCGCCGCGCAGCGGGGTGTCGAGGCGGATGTTCTTGGCGGCCAACAGAAATCGAAGGCTGCACGTGGTGCTCGGTACGTCGACGATGTCACCGACGTGAAGATCGACGGTGACAAGGCCACCGCCACAGTCGTCTACCACTTCGAGAAGGCGGCCGACGCCAAGCTCAAGACCCCGATGACGTTCGTCCGGGAGAACGGGCAGTGGACCGTCTGCTCGCCCGGTCCGGTCTGAGAGCCATCCAGAATCGTGTGGAAGGATCGGACGGGTGAGTTACGCAGGAGATATCACCCCTGAGGAGAGCTGGAAGCTGCTCAGCGAGAACCCCGAGGCGGTGCTGGTGGACTGCCGCACCGACGCCGAATGGCGATGGGTCGGTGTGCCCGATCTGTCCAGCCTGGGCCGCAACGTGGTGTTCGTGGAGTGGAACCGCAGCAACGGTCAGCGCAACGAGGACTTCGTCGCCGAGCTGAACGCTGCCGGCGTGACGGCCGGCGAGCGTCCGGTGGTGTTCATCTGTCGCTCCGGGAATCGCTCGATTCCCGCAGCCGAGACGGCGACCGCAGCGGGAATCGCGCCCTCCTACAACATGCTTGACGGCTTCGAGGGCCAGCTCGATTCCGACGGCCATCGCGGCAGCAACGGCTGGCGCGCGCTGGGTCTGCCCTGGAAGCAGTCATGACCGACCCGACTGATCCGGTGCCGTCGGTCCGGATCCCCGCCCCGCTGCCCGACGGTGTCAGCCAGGCGACCATCGGGGTTCGGGGCGGCCTGCTGCGCTCGGAGTTCGAGGAGACCGCCGAGGGGCTGTACCTCACCTCTGGGTACGTGTACTCCTCGGCCGCCGAGGCCGAGAAGGCGTTCACCGGCGAGATCGACCGGTACGTCTACTCCCGCTACGGCAACCCGACGATCTCGATGTTCGAGGAACGCCTGCGGCTGATCGAAGGTGCGCCCGCCGCGTTCGCCACCGCATCGGGGATGGCCGCGGTGTTCACCTCGCTGGGTGCGCTGCTGGGTGCCGGCGACCGATTGGTGGCCGCGCGCAGCCTGTTCGGCTCCTGCTTCGTGGTGTGTAACGAGATTCTGCCGCGCTGGGGTGTGGAGACCGTCTTCGTCGACGGCGACGACCTGTCGCAGTGGGAAGAGGCGCTGTCGGTGCCGACGCAGGCCGTGTTCTTCGAGACCCCGTCCAATCCGATGCAGTCGCTGGTCGACATCGCGGCGGTCTCCGAGATGGCGCACGCTGCCGGGGCAAAGGTAGTGCTGGACAACGTTTTTGCCACCCCGCTGCTGCAGCAGGGCATCCCGCTCGGGGTGGACGTGGTGGTGTATTCGGGCACCAAGCACATTGACGGTCAGGGCCGGGTGCTCGGCGGTGCGATCCTCGGTGACAAGGAGTACATCGACGGTCCGGTGCAGAAACTGATGCGCCACACCGGTCCCGCGCTGTCCGCGTTCAACGCCTGGGTGCTGTTGAAGGGCCTGGAGACGATGGCGGTGCGGGTGGATTATTCGAATCGCTCCGCGCAGCGCGTCGCCGAGTTCCTGGAAGCCCAGCCGGGCGTCAACTGGGTGAAATACCCGTTCCTGGAATCACATCCGCAGTTCGACCTGGCGAAGCGGCAGATGCGCGGCGGCGGCACGGTGGTGACATTCGAACTGGACGGCGGCAAGGCTCGGGCTTTCGAGGTGCTCGACAAGCTTCAGGTCATCGACATCTCGAACAACCTCGGCGACGCCAAGACGCTGATCACGCATCCGGCGACCACCACGCACCGTGCGATGGGGCCGGAGGGCCGCGCCTCGATCGGGCTCGGTGACGGGGTGGTTCGGATCTCGGTGGGGCTGGAAGGCACCGAGGACCTGATCGCCGACCTGGATCGCGCGCTGGGCTAGCGGTGTCCCGGAAATCTGACGCCAAGAAGGCCCGCCGCAAGAAGCGGCAGGCAAGCCGTGACGAGCGCTGGTTGCCCGGCGACGTGAAGGGCGCCCTCGACGACGTCGACGTCGAATTGGCCCAAGCGGTCGAGACATTCGACGAGTGGCTGACAGCCCGGGGCTGGACGTTCGACGCCGAGTTCTCCACCGACACTCTGATCAGCTGGTTCTTCGAGCCGTCGGCTGCCGCGGTGGTCGACGAGGGGTACGAGCCGGTCACCCGGATCTGGATCACGGCCTCGGGTGAGGACGACGACTTCCCGGAGCGGGTCAAGGCGGTGCTGGTCGGCACCGGCGAAGACGCGGGTGCCCTCTACACCGTCGAGCCGGAAGTGCTTCTCGCCCAGATCGACCCGATTGAGGCCTACCGGCCCGGGGACGCCGTGCCGGTCCTCGGCGAGGCCTAGGCACGCCCTAGTTCTGCTGCGGGTCCTCCACGACGCCGGTGGCGCTCTGAGCTCGCTTCTCGTAGGCGGCGCGGGCCGTGGTGTCGAAGTCGAGGAACACCCGGTCGGTGCCCATCTTCTTGGACAGCCAACGGCGGCCGCGCGGCGGCAGGAACATCACGGCGGTGGCCAGGAAGCGTGAGTAACCCGGAACGGAGATCGACGTTGTGGGGTTGTCCAATGCCTTGACCACCGCCGCGGCGATGTCCTCGGGCTGCACCGGTTTGGTGGCCGCGGTGGTGTGAGTGCCCGAGATCAGCTCGGTGTTGGTGAATGTCGGCATGACGCAACTGATCTGGACGCCCTGGGGCGCATACTCGTCCGCAAGCCCGGTGGACAGCCCGACCACGGCGAATTTGGTTCCGGCGTAGAGGGCTTGGCCGGGGACCGCGAGCATGCCGGCCATCGAGGCGATGTTGACGATGTGGCCGCTGCGGCGCCGGACCATTTCCGGCAGCACCAGGCGGCAGCCGGTCACCACACCGTAGAAGTTGACCTCCACGGCGGTGCGCACCGCCTGATCGGAGTGGTCGAGGAACGGCCCGACCGGCATGACCCCGGCATTGTTGATCAGCACGTCGATGTGTCCGCCGCCGTCGGCGCGGGCCTTGTCCAGGAACGTCGCGAACGACTCGGGATCGCTGACGTCGAGGGGGTAGCCCGAGACCGGCCCCAGCTTGCTGAGCTGGGCGACTGCCGACTCCTCGAGCGTCACATCACGGTCGCCGATGACCACGCGCGCGCCGCGCTGCAGAAGAGCCCGCGCGGTCGCGAAACCGATACCCCGGGCGGCGCCGGTGATCGCGATGGTCTTGCCCCGGATGTTGTCCATGAACCGAAACTTTACAGGTGTCAACTTTTGAGCGAAAGGTTGTCGCGGGATCGACTGTGCAGTGACGGCGTCGGGCGTGCGTCCAGGGCGAGTTTCCTCGGGCTTCGTCGCCCTGAGTGCACCCTCGCCGCCCGGGTCGCACACTCGACGCAGGCAGAATGATCAGATGACCGGTCTGCGCTTCGTCCCTGTCGACGAGGACGACGCGCTCGCTGCGCCGCTGCTGGCGGAGCTCGCCGTCGAGTACGCCACCCGCTACGAGGCTCCCGAAGCGGGGGTGGCGCGGTGGCTGCGCGACCATCCGGCCGACCAGTTCCACCCGCCTGCCGGCGGGATGCTCATCGGGCTGCTCGGCGATCAGCCGGTGACGGGCGGGGCGTTCTGTCGCTTCGACGACGACACCGCCGAACTCAAACGGATCTGGACCGACAGCCGGCATCGGCGTCAAGGCCACGCCGCCGCGCTTCTCGCGGCCCTGGAAAGCGAGATCATCGGGCGCGGGTATCGCCGCATCTATCTCACCACCGGCAACCGGCAGCCCGAGGCCGAAGCGTTGTACGACAGCTCCGGCTACAGCCGCCTCGATCAACCGCTACTCAGCGATGCCGAGCAATATCCGATCGCCTTCGTCAAAATGCTGTGACGGCAGGCGAATTCACGGCTCAGCGAGGCATCGCCTGACGCGCCGCGTCCCGAACAGGTCCGGTCCACAGATCGCCGTGGCCGGGGATCAGCACATCGACGTCCAGCATCGCCAGCGCTGACAGGCTGCGCACACAGCCCGGCTCGTCATGGTTGAACACCCGGTGCAGCAACTGCGGACCCTTGACCGGCGACAACGGATGCCCGGTCACCAGAGCGTCGCCACTGACCAGAACGTTGTCCACGATGTAGGAGCAGTGCCCACCGGTGTGGCCCGGCGTCGGCACCGCCAACGGCTGGCCCGGCAGCGTCTCGGCTATCGGCGGCGTGAGCACACCCGCTGTCGGAATGCCCTCGTGGATCAGCGCGCCCTTGCGCACGATGTCCAGCGACCACTTCACCCAGCGGGGCTGCCAGGCGTGCAGCACCAGATCGACCGGGGATGCCTGCTGCAGATACTCGCGTTTGGCGTGGCCGACCTCGTCGGCGTGGCAGTAGACCGGGGTGCCGTGCGTGTTGGCGAACCAGATCGCGGTGCCGAGGTGGTCGACGTGGGCGTGAGTCAGCAGGATTGCCGTCACATCGGTCGGGCCGAACCCGAGTTCGGTCAGCGAGCCCAGGACGTCATCGCGGCTGCCGGGGAATCCGGCGTCGATCAGCATCACGCCCGCGTCGTCGGCCACCACCGTCCAATTGACCAGTGGCGTCTGCGCCATGTGCACGCGGTCGGTGATAGCGGTCAGGGCCACGGCCATGCCGCGAGTGTAGGCGGCAACGACAACTAGGACTCGGCCACTCGCTGTGCACCGAAGGGGAGTAGAAACGAGAGCGTGGCTGAACTGAAACTGGGATACAAGGCGTCGGCGGAGCAGTTCGCGCCGCGTGAGTTGGTCGAGCTGGCGGTGCTGGCCGAGGCGCACGGGATGGACAGCGCGACGGTCAGCGACCATTTCCAGCCGTGGCGTCACGAAGGCGGGCATGCACCGTTCTCACTGGCGTGGATGACAGCGGTGGGTGAGCGCACCAAGCGGCTGGTCCTCGGCACGTCGGTACTGACACCCACGTTCCGATACAACCCCGCCGTGATTGCGCAGGCGTTCGCCACGATGGGCTGCCTGTACCCGGATCGCATCTTCCTCGGGGTCGGCACCGGTGAGTCGCTCAACGAGATCGCCACCGGCTACGAGGGCGAGTGGCCGGAGTTCAAGGAGCGGTACGCGCGGCTGCGCGAGTCGGTGCGGCTGATGCGTGAGCTGTGGCTCGGCGACAGGGTCGATTTCGAGGGTGAGTACTACAAGACCAAGGGCGCCTCGATCTACGACGTGCCCGACGGTGGCATCCCGATCTACATCGCCGCGGGTGGTCCGCAGGTGGCCAAGTACGCCGGCCGCGCGGGTGACGGGTTCATCTGCACCTCCGGCAAGGGCGAAGAGCTCTACAAGGACAAGCTGATCCCGGCGATGAAAGAGGGTGCCGAGGCGGCGGGCAAGAATCCCGACGACATCGACCGGATGATCGAGATCAAGATCTCCTATGACACCGATCCCGAACTGGCACTGGAGAATACGCGATTCTGGGCGCCGCTGTCGCTGACGGCCGAGCAGAAGACCAACATCCACGATCCGCTGGAGATGGAGAAGGCCGCCGACGAGTTGCCCATCGAGCAGGTCGCCAAGCGGTGGATCGTGGCTTCCGATCCCGACGAAGCGGTCGAAAAGGTCGGCGACTACGTCAAATACGGTCTCAACCACCTCGTGTTCCATGCCCCGGGCCATGACCAGCGCCGGTTCCTGGACTTGTTCCAGAGGGATCTGGAACCGCGGTTGCGCAAGCTCGGCTAAGGCTTCACCGGCGTGCTCGGCGGCCCTGTCACTTCGTACACCCGCCAGCGGATCTGGCCGGTGGGGCCGACTGCGGCGAATACCTGTCGGCAGAAGCCGGCGCCGCTGGCCCACAGAGTGGGCCAGCGCAGGTTGATGGCGTCCGGTGCGTCGTTGAGAGCAGGGTTGCTCACGAGGATGTATCGGATGTGGTTGTCCCACGGCCGGTTCAGCGCTGCCGCGAAATCGTAGTCGCTGGTGACGACGAACTCCTTGGGGTCCTTGGCGTAGAGCCAGATACCCCAGCCTGCGAAGCTGTCCATCAGCACAGAGCCGGTCCCCAGATGCTTTGCATCGAGATAGTCGGCCACCAGACGGTCGTCGGTGCGAAGCCGGCGGTCCACTTGTTCGGCGGGCGGATAACGTTGCGGATCGAGGATCGAACGCCAGCCGAACTGCAGGGATTGATTGCCGATGTCGGTATTGAGCATCGCCTTCGCGGTGACCGGGAACACCACAATCGACGCGCACAGCAGAGCGGCGCCGTATTTCGCCGCGGTTGTGGACTTTTCGCGGTGCCGGCCGCGTTCGCCGGTGGGCGCCCAGCAGCACATGGCGATGACGATGACCATCGGTATTGCCAGGATGTAGTACCTGAACCAGCCGAAGGTGGTGCCGGTGAACTGTCCCCATGCGGCGAACACGACCACCGAGCCGAAGATGGCGACCGGGACAAGCGGGTCGAATCGTCGGGTCTTGGCGGCCAGAAAGCCGGCCAGGGCCACCGCGATTCCACTCATCGGCTGCATGGCGAGCAGCCGCATCGCGATGATGAGCAGGTCGTTGTTTCCCGACTTGTCGACGCTCATGCCGCGCGACTCTGCCGTCGCGATCAGTCCGGCATTCCCGTAATTCGACGACAGTGTGGCGAAGAGGTCGCCGGTGGTGATCCACCCGACCAGTGCCCATGACGTGAACGCCACGCCAATCGGGAATCCGACGATCAGGACGTTCAGCGCGGTGCGCTGCCAGAGCATCCTGCTGTCGGCGTAGGCACGGTCGGCCAGCGATATCAGCGCCACCAATCCGGCGGTTGCCGCGGCACTGAATGCGAATTCGTAGCGAGCGAGATAGCCGACGGCCAGCGCGATTCCGACCCACGCCAGATGGCCGACGTCGCGGGAGTTGACCCACAGCAGCAGGTTCCGTGCGGCCCACAGGGTGCAGAAGATCTCCGCAGCCTCACTCATGCCGGACGCGCCGTAGATGACGATCACGGGATTGGCGGCCAAGGCGATGGTCGCGATCCAGCGCCACTTATCGGAAAGCCCACGGTCCCCGGCGATCCGGCGCACCATGACGACCGCCCCGGCCATGAACATGGAGCTCTGTACCACCGAAGCGAGCCCTGCGGTCTTCAGCTCGGGCCACCACCGCGCCAACAACAAGAGGGGGATCTCGGTCAGGCTTGGCAGCGGATTCCAGACAAAGCCGATCGCCGAGACGTGCGGATCACGGCTCATGATCGCAAATCCCGCGTTGGCGACCCGGCTGGTCGCGTCGGGGTCGAACAAGTTGTACCGCAGGATCATCACCGCGCCGACTGCGAAATACACCGCCGAACAGACGAGGAACAGTGCTATCCCGGGAACAGGGCTTGCCGGCCGGTTCACCGGGCCGGTGTCTTCCCGGGTGGATACCCAGCGGGTGAGTTCAGGCGCTGTTGTCACGACCGCGCCGGTACAGGAGAAGTCCAGCTACGCAGAGCAGGGCGACGGCCCCAGCTCCCGCGCTGAGCCAGATCCACCAGCGCCAGGCCGGGCCGGCGGCCGGTCGGGGGAACATCGGGCCGCCCTCTCGGACCGTGAGGGGGACAGTCAGGTTCTTGGCGCCGGTGGCGATGACGTCTCCGGACAGTGAGGACCAGCCGTCGTCCTGTGCTCGGATGTAGTCGAAGCTGCGGTCCACCAAAGACCACTCCGCGCTGTCGGTGACGGCGAGCACGGGACGGTTGCGGTCGGTGAACGCCTGGACCACACCGAGCGGGCCGTCGAGGTCCACGGCGGTGACCGGATCGCCGTTGATGGTGACCGAATTCGTCTCGCCGGGTGTCACAGGTGCCTTGAGCCCTGAGCGGGACATCTGCTGCGGGTCGGCGACGATGAGAAGAGGCGCGTCAGACTTCACCGCGTCGTTCAGCGGTCGGACCACGGGTCGCAGTGGGGTGTCGGTGCTTTGTCCCATCAGGTTGATCGCCTGTGCGGCAAACCGAATCGAATCGGCCGTACCGAGCCCGACGCTGAACTCCGGGGTGAACGCCATCGGTAGAGCGGGGAAGCCGCCCCGGTTTCCGGTGCCCGGAGTCACCGACACCGTCGAGTTTGGGTCTAGGGCGAATGTCACCCGATCGTTCAGCGGAGCGCAGTCCTTGCGTGGTACGTACTGAAGATCAAGGGCCATACCGGTCTTGGAGGAGATCACGTCGGCGGGGATATCGGCGGTGAGATCGAGGTGGCCCGACTCGTCGAGGTCGTGCGAGGCAAGAACATTCGCTCCGCCGCGCAGCACGACCGAGCCGGTGCCGGCGGTGACAGGGGTGTACCGGGCGATCAGGTGTACTCGTGCGCTCTGGACCGGGCCGACACCGAAGGCCGCGGCATCGAAAGCGGTGTACAACGTCGCCGTGCCGAGTACCGAAATCTGCTGGGTCATACCCAGCTGCCCGAAGGTGAGGATGTTGGTCGAGGGCTTCATGGAGTCGATGACCGTGTTGACGGTCGCGGCGCCGCTCTGCGCCAGGTCAATTCGGCGATCGGTGAAGAGCGCGACCTGGTTCTGCAGGGCGTTGTCCCGACCGGTGATCACCAGCGCAGCGTTCGGCGTGCCGGGGTCGCGGACCGTGAGACCTGGCTTCGGGCCTTGGCGCAACTCGATCAGGCGGGTGTCGGCGGGGTCGACGGGTGTCGGCTCCTGGGCGGTGTCGATGTCGACGCGCACCGGCATCGGCCGGTAGAGCGAACTGAGCTTGGCGTCCAGCGACAGGGCGGCCTGCTGGACGTCCTTCGGCGCGTCGGGGCCGACCCAGAGCACGAAACGGGACAGGTAGCCGGGCCGGAAGTCGGAAACGGCTGTCAGGTCCGGGGCCTGACCCACGAATGTCGTGGCGAGCTGGCTCAATGTCACAGACGGTCGCACCGAACAGGTGTTGTCGGTCGGATTCTGCTCGTGCAGTACGAAGCTGAGCTTCGCGGTCCCGTTGGTGACCAGCGCCTGTGAGGTGTCGATCGCGAACGGTGCGGTCGAGGTGCCTGGCGGAATCGGGATCTCACCGAGCACGGTGCCGCGGGAGTCCAGCACGTCGATGCGGCCGCCGTCGACATTGACCACCGAACCGACCTGGCCGGTCACCAGTGAGCTGGATATTCCTGGCGGCATGGGCATCTCGATGTCGCTGGGCAAGCTCGATCCGAGCACGACGATCTTGTCGGCGAGCCCCAGCTGTCGCCAGCTCACCGCGGGGCGGGTGTCGTCGGGCGTGACCGGGATCTGCGTCGCGACCTCGGTTGCGGTTGCCTCGGCCGACGGATCAGCAGCCGGATCGGCGGGCGACGGCTCGATCGTCGGGTCGGGCTCGGCGATGGCCGGTGCGGACAGGGGTGCGGTCAGGGCGCACAACGCCAACAGCACGAACGGAATACGTCGGAGATTCATCGGGTCCTCAATGTCTAGCGCCGGTGACCGGCATCTTGCTCAAACCGTGGACGGTCTTCTCCCAGAAGAACGGTCGAAAGACCAACTGGTACACCGCCTTCAACGATGCCACCGCCTGCAGAACCCAGTACCCGGGGGCAAGCAGCGCCGGCCACCACTGATGCGGTTTACCGATGGCCTGAGCCAACAGGAAACCGGTGTACATCGAGAACGGCGTGCCCACGAGGAACAGGATCAGGCTGATGTAGTAGGTGAAAGGGGGAAAGAACGTGTTGACGAAGCTCGGTCGCCCGGCAATCCATGCGACCACCAGAGCGCCGAAGACCAGGTTGAGGAGGTTGGCGATCGGGATGCCGCCGGTCATGTTGATCAACCTCAACGTGGCCTTGGTGCCGATCTCCCGGCGCAGCGTCAACGGGCTGCGCAGGTGAACGATCATTGTCTGCAGGTAACCCTTGTACCAGCGAGAGCGCTGCCGAATCCAGTTGACTACATCGGAATTGGCTTCCTCGAGGGTCAGGGAGTCCAGGATCTGGGTCCGATAACCGTGCCGAGCCAGCCGGACACCGAGGTCGGCGTCCTCGGTCACATTGAACTCGTCCCAGCCGCCCACCTCGAACCACACCCGGGTCGGGATGTGATTGCTGGTCCCGCCAAGGGGCACCACGCATCGCGCCCGTTCGACGGCGGGCAACACCACGCCGAACCATTGGTCGTACTCGAGGGAGAACCACCGCGTCAGCAGATTCTGCGTTTCGTTGAAGTAGCCGAGCCGGCCCTGCAGGCAACCGACATCGTCGGCTGCACGCCGGAACGCGACGACCGCGCGCCGTAGTTGCAGCGGTTCCGGAATGTCCTCGGCGTCATAGATCGTGACGTACTCACCGCGCAGGTCGGGCAGCGACATCCCGTAGTTGCACGCCTTCGGCTTGGTCTTGGGAAGGCTGTGCGGCACGACGACGACGCGCAGTCCGGGAACTGAGATATCGGACAGCGCAAGCAATGTCGCGGGGTCGTCCTCTTCGACCAGCAACAGCAGTTCGAGACGGTCGGCGGGGTACTCGAGCCTGCCGACACCGTTCACCAGATTGTTCACGATCGCCGGCTCGTCGTAGACGGGCATCAGCACGGTGTAGTAGGGGAGTTCGTCGTCGGGGATCGCGCGCGCCTCTTCGTCGGAGATCCTGAGCAGTGCGGGGCTTCGAAGTCCGCTGAGCATCAGGTATGCCCGGTCGATCGTCGACCACAGGTAGAGCGCGGCGACGATCGCGGTGACGACCGCGATGGTGACGCCGGGGTAGACGACCGCCAGGGCGATGACGGGGCTCACCACCGCCAGCGCGCGGAGAATCGATTTGGGTCCCAATGCCGTTCGGGCAGAAAGGTGTCCGGGAAGAAGCCCTGCGACGGATGTCACCGTGGCGCACCTGCCTGGAGGATCTGGCGGGCGACGTCGTTGGTCGCGGCCAGCACGGTGGCGGGCACTGAACTCGCCGCGTCCGGTTGCTCGCGGGCCAGCCATAACAAGGGATCGATCAGTGAGTTGCGCAGCGTGAGCGGGCGGGGTGGCGGTGGTTGGCGAGGGGTCACCGCCTCGTCCATGATGATCGTCACCCGTTGATAGCCGTTGGGTACTTCCCAGATCCATGTCACGAGGTACCACTCGCTCGGCCGGTCGGTCTGAGTGATGCTGGACCCGCCGCTCTGCAGGGACATCGCCGACACCGGTGCGGGCTCCGTAACCGGTTGGTAGTTGGTCGGAGCAGGGGACGGATACCAGACGGCGGACGAGTAGTCCCGCAGTCTTGCCAGGTTGGGCGCGGAGATGACGTCGATCGCCAAGCCGTCGACGTCTCGGCCCGGTGGCAGCTGATAGCGGGTCAGCGTGCTGCCCGGTCCGACGAAGCGGGAGATGAAGCCGAAGTGTTCGATCGGCCGCAGTCCCAGCTTGGACGTCCAATCACCGTGAGCCATCAAGGTATTCGGCTGCTTAGGAGCATGCAGCGACGTGAACAGCAATGCCAGGGAGATGACGATGAGGGTCGGATAGGACCAGCCGCGTCGGTACGGGAACTGGGTGCGCAGATGTGGGAATCGCTGCCTACCGGTCACGTGGGCGGTGTGATGGGCGACGAAGATCGTCAGCAGCGGCAGGGCGCCGGCGACGACCGTCATCCGGACCAGGAGGCTGTCGGTCAGATATCCGGTGACCGGGACCAGCGCGACGGCCACCACGAGGTTCACGCCGGTCGCAAGTAACCGCCAGCGCCAGCTGACGACCCTGGCCGAAAAGTAGACGGCCAAGGTGCCGTAGGCGGCGGCGACGAGTGCGGCATCGTCGTCGGTCCCGCCGAGCTGGGCGGTCAGCAGGAGATAGGTCATGACGGGAGCCGTGAAGACGACGTACACCCATACCGTCCACATGCGAAGCACGTGGCGGACGGAGAACACCACCATGGCTGCTGCGGCTGCCCACAGGGCGGGGCGAAGGTTGTCGATCCGCCAGAGGGCGGCCAGGGTGGGGAGCCGCTGCGAGAACAACGACACCGCGAAGAAGCCGCCCCCGCAGACCAGGATCGCCACGATCCAGTCGGTCTCGGCGTCGGAGACGCCGCGCGGTGGGCGCGTGTAACCCGCCACCACGAGTGCGGCCAGCAGCGGTAGCAGGAGCGTGTAGACGCTCAGCGAGCCGGCGGCGCCGTCGCTGAAACCGTTGAGCGCCGGCACCACGTAGGCGACTGCTGCCAGGGCGAGAACCACCACGATGCGTGCCCAGAGCTCACGGCGGGTGGCGATGTAGGAGAGATTTCTGGTTCGACGGCGCGGGGCGATGGCAGACGTGGCGACCACCGGAATCGGCACGGTCTGAGGGTCCGCCGTGGGCGGATGGTGGGGTGTATGGACACGCCCTTCACCAGTGAGGTCCGCGTGAGTACTCAAACCGCTTCCTTCGCCCCGAAGAGTTTCCGCAATCCCCTGGCGTTGTCATGTGCAGCCGGCCTCAAGCCCGACACTGCGTGCTCAGCGCGTCAATCGCCTCAAAGAGCATACAAACGGATTGTCAATTTTGCAGCTTTGGGCATATTTTGCGTAATTTGCCATCATTGCAAGCCTGTGAATACATCTTAATTTAACTATCAAGTAAATTCGCTGGCGCGGACGAGGCGCGGACGTCGTTGTCCGATCGTCGGCGGGATCGGAGTGTCGCATCGATCGCGGGTGCGGAAAGCTGTGGGGGTGACCCCCGCCGCCACCACGTCGATCTACATCGCGTCGCCCGAGGGTGACACCGGTAAGTCCACCGTCGCGCTGGGCATCCTGCACCGCCTGACCGCGATGGTGCCGAGGGCGGGCGTGTTCCGCCCGATCACCCGACGGGAGAATCGCGACTACATCCTTGAGCTGTTGCTGGCGCACAGCAACGCCGGGCTGACCTACGAGGAGTGCGTCGGCGTCAGCTACGAACAGCTACACGCCGATCCCGACGGCGCCATCGCCGACATCGTCGACCGCTACCACGAGGTGGCCGGCCGCTGTGACGCCGTCGTCATCGTCGGATCCGACTACACCGACGTCGCCTCGCCCACCGAGTTGAGCGTGAACGCCCGCATCGCCGCCAACCTGGGCGCCCCGGTGCTGCTGTCGGTCCGCGCCCGCGACCGCACACCGGCCGAAGTCGCACAGGTCATCGAGCTGTGCCTGGCCGAATTGGCCGCGCAGCACGCTCACACGGCGGCGGTGGTGGCGAACCGCGCCGACCCGGCCCAGCTGGCGGCGGTGGCGCAAGCCTGCGCGATGCTGGGGCCGCGGGTATACGTCCTTCCCGAGGAGCCGCTCCTGGTGGCCCCGACCGTCGCCGACCTGAGCGACGCCGTCGGCGGCGTTCTCGTACACGGTGACTCCTCGCTACTCGGCCGCGAGGTGATGGGGGTGCTGGTAGCCGGCATGACCGCCGAGCACTGTCTGGAACGACTCACCGAAGGCGTCGCCGTGATCACCCCGGGCGACCGCTCCGATGTGGTGCTGGCCGTGACGAGCGCACATGCCGCCGAGGGATTTCCGTCACTGTCGGCCATCATCCTCAACGGTGGGCTGCCGCTGCACCGGTCGATTGCGCAACTGGTGAACGGGTTGGGTCTGCGACTTCCGATCATCGCCAGTGATCTCGGCACGTTCGAGACGGCGAGCGCGGTGGCGGGCACCAGGGGCCGGGTCACCGCCACCTCGCAGCGCAAGATCGACACCGCGATCGCCCTCATGGAGCGCTACGTCGACATCGACGAGCTGCAGGACCGGCTGAGCCTGCCGATCCCGACGGTCACCACGCCGCAGATGTTCACCTATCAGCTGATGGAGCGAGCCAGAGCCGACCGGAAGCGGATCGTGTTGCCCGAGGGAGACGACGACCGCATCCTTCGGGCTGCCGGACGGTTGCTGCGCCGAGGTGTCGCTGACCTGATCATTCTCGGTGAGGAATCCCAAGTTCGTTCGCGTGCAGCGGAATTGGGCGTAGATCTGACGGCGGCCACTGTCCTGAATCCGCGGACCAGTGAGCTGTGCGATCAGTTCGCCGAGCAGTACGCCGAGCTCCGGAAGAAGAAGGGGGTGACGCTGGAGCAAGCCCGCGAGACGATGCACGACGTGTCGTACTTCGGAACCATGTTGGTGCACAACGGAATCGTCGACGGCATGGTCTCGGGTGCGGTGCACACCACAGCGCACACGGTGCGGCCGGCCTTCGAGATCATCAAGACCCAGCCCGATGTCTCGACGGTGTCGAGCATCTTCTTGATGTGCCTGTCCGATCGGGTGCTGGCCTACGGCGACTGCGCGATCGTGCCGGACCCGACCGCCGAAGAGCTCGCCGACATCGCGATCAGCTCGGCGCGCACCGCCGCGCAGTTCGACATCGACCCACGAGTGGCCATGTTGTCCTACTCCACAGGCAGCTCGGGAAGCGGCAGCGGTGTCGAGAAAGTCAGGGAAGCAACAGAATTGGTGCGCACACGAGCGCCGCAGCTGCTGGTTGAAGGTCCGATCCAGTACGACGCCGCCGTCGACCCCACCGTCGCCGCCGCCAAGATGCCGAATTCGGAAGTGGCCGGACGCGCAACCGTGCTGATCTTCCCGGACCTCAACACCGGGAACAACACCTATAAGGCAGTGCAGCGCAGCGCCGGCGCCATCGCCATCGGCCCGGTGCTGCAGGGGCTGAACAAGCCCGTCAACGACCTGTCCCGCGGTGCGCTCGTCGAGGACATCGTCAACACCGTGGCGATCACCGCGATCCAAGCTCAGGGCCAGTGAGGGGCGTTTCGCGCACGGACCCGATCCCGCCCCGTTAACATTGGCTCCCTTGGGGCGGGGGGATCGATGGTGGGGGTGAGCGTGACGGGTATCGGCACGGATGGCAAAGGCTCCCCGCCGCTGAGGTTTGCCTTTCTCACCGAGCTCTGCCTGCCCAGCATCGGCGGTCAGGAGATCTTCTTCCTGGAGCTCGGCGAAGCGCTCGTCCGGCGCGGCCACACGGTCGACCTCTACTGCATCGCCCACGAACCCGGACTCGCTGCGGACGAGACGATGAACGGCGTGCAGGTGCACCGGTACCCCAACGGGGGCGGGTACAAGAACCCACGGATAAAGGTGCTGCGACGGAATTGGTCGGACATCGCCAAATACAGCGCCCGGGTGCGACGCGTCGCCGCCGAAGGACGGCACGATTTTTACCTACTCAACGAGTGGCCACTCATGCATGCGCTGGCGTTGCCCGGCCGGGTGCGCAACCGAAGCGGTCTGCATTGGTGTGAGATCCGCGAGGATCCCCTGCTGCGCACCCTGCAGGCTGTGCTGCCCCGCACGGTCAGTTCCAACTTCGCCATCAGCGCGGCGGTTGCGGATGGCATCCTCAAAGCATCGGGGCGGCCAACACTGGTTCTGCCCAGCGGAATCCAACTCGAGCGTTACCGGTCGACGCCGCGCGGCGAACGATCGGGCGTGTTGTACGTCGGCCGGCTTGCGCCGCACAAGAACCTGGAACTGCTCATCGATGCGTTCGGGATCGCGACACGGCAAGGTCTGGCCGGTGATCTGATGATCGGCGGTGACGGACCTTCGAGGGCAGACATCGAGGCGTACGCCCGGCAGTCGCCGGTCGCCGATCGGATCCACGTGCTCGGTTCGGTCAGTGAAGACAAGAAGATCGAACTCCTCTCCAAAGCGGCGATTCTGGGGATGCCGAGCAAGCGCGAAGGGTTCCCCCGGGTGATCACCGAGGCAATGGCCAGTGGGCTGCCCGTAGTCACCGCCCGCTTCCCGGAGAACGGCTCGACCGCGGTGGTGACGCAATACGGCTCGGGCGTTGTCTGCGGCACCGAGACGGCCGATTTCGCCGATGCGCTGCTGGCTGCCGAAGCCGGGTGGGACACCTTCTCTCAAGCGGGACTGTTGGCGTCGCGATCGCTGGATTGGGCGGATATCGCCCGCACGCTCGAGCAGCGGGTATATGAAGTGACCGGGAGATGACGGCGGGATCGGGAGGCAAGCGCATGCGAGTTCTGGTGACGGGTGGTGCCGGCTTCGTCGGCAAGGAGTTGGTCGGCATCCTCCGGGATCAGGCCGACGTACTGGTGATCGACCTGCTGCGCTATGGCACCCCGGACTGGCTGCAGGGCGAGCCCGAGGGGTTTCGGTTCCGTCGGCTCGACATCCGCGATGCCGCAGCCACCGCCGAGGCGGTGCAGGAATTCGCTCCCGACGTCGTCGTACACCTCGCGGCGATTCACTACATACCTGAATGCGATACTGATCCGTCAAATGCGGTGGCCACCAACGTCACCGGAACGGTGAACGTGCTCGCGGCCTGCCCGCCCGGTACTCGATTCGTATTCGCCAGCAGCGGCGCGGTCTACAAGCCCGACGAGGCGCCGCACCAGGAGCTGACGTCCGTCGTCGAGCCCGCCGACATCTACGGCTTCACCAAGCTGCACGGCGAGGACTATGTACGGTCTTTATCTGCCAGCCGTCAGCTGACCGGTGTCAATGTGCGGCTGTTCAATGTGATTGGTCCGGGGGAGACCAATCCACACCTGTTGCCGGCGCTGATGGACCAGCTGCGCAACGGATCCGATGTCCTCGAGGTCGGAAATACCTGGCCCAAGCGCGATTACATCGACGTCGTCGACGCTGCGGGCGGCTTCGCCGCAGCGGCTCTCGGTGCAGGCCCCGGACCCGGCGAGTGCGAGACGGTGAATCTCTCCAGCGGCGACCAGTATTCGGTCGACGAGATCCTCGAGCGGCTGCAGTCGGTGCTGGGGCTGAAGTTCGAGGTGCGCCAGGCCAAGGACCGGATGCGCGCTGTCGACCGTCCGTTCCTCGGCGCCGACATCTCCCGCATCAAGAAGAAATTCGGTTGGGCTCCCCAGCACAGCCTCGAATCCAGCCTGGAGCGTGCGTGGGCCAGCCGGGATTCGTTGCCCGACTTGCGTGGTCGACTGAAGTAGGGGCGCACTACTGATGGGGGCCGACGCCGGGGTCGATCTGCTGTTCGATGTGCGGCACATCAATCAGAGCGGTATCGGCACGTATATCGCCACCGAATTGCCCTATCTGCAAGACACGGTCGCCAAGTATGGGCTCACCCTTGCGGTGCTGGCGAACCCGGATAGCTGCCCGGCCGTGCGCGACGCCACCCGGGTGGTCCTCGCCGATCCGGCGGATGCAGCGATGTACTCCATGGGAGAACAGAAGGCCTGGGCCAATGCGCTGAGCGCCGTCCGCCCGCGGGCATTCTGGGTGCCGCACTATCCGTATCCGCTGGCCCTGCTCGCCCCCGCGAACCGCGACGTCCGCGGTTACGTCACCGTCCACGACACGCTGCACATCATGCCGCGTCGGATCAACGACCAACCCCTGCCCAAACGGCTGTACGCCCGTCTCATGCTGACCCTGGACGCCCGACGATCCGCACGGATCTTCACCCCGTCGAATTCGACCGCCAAGACCCTGCTGGACGCCCGACCATCCGCGCGGGTGCTGGTGACGCCGCTGGGCCTCGACGAGATCTGGTTCCGTCCCGCCGATCCCGCCTTGTCACCAGTCGCGGCGCCCTACATCGTGTATGTCGGTAATGCCAAGTGGCACAAGAACTTGACCGTACTGCTCGAAGCCTTCGAGCAACTCCTGCCCGCGATACCGCACAAGCTGGTGATCGCCGGGGGCGGGGAAGCGGTGCGCACAGTCGACGGCAGGGTCGACGCACTGGCGGCGAAGAACCCCGATCGGGTGATCATCAGCGGCCGATTGGATTTCGCTGCCCTGCGTTCGCTGGTGGCCTGCGCGGACGTGCTGGTGATGCCCTCGCTGCACGAAGGGGTCGGCCTGCCGCCGCTGGAGGCGATGGCGTCGCATACCGCGGTCCTCGCCTCGCACATTCCGGCGCTCACCGAGACATGCGGTGACGGGGCTGAGTATTTCGATCCGCATGACCCCCGGGAACTCGCCGAGCTTCTCCGAACGTATTGCAGCGACGGCGAAGCCCGAGCCGAATTGGCGGCGCGCGGCTTCGCTCATGTCACGGCGCGACAGTCGAGGATCTCGCTGACGGCGGCGTCCGAAGCAATCTGCGCTGAGCTGGGCGTATCGCGCAGTGGGCTAAGGTAGCGCAGGTGAGTGACTCCGTGGCGCACCCGACCCGGCCGCGGATAGGTGTCGCCGTCACCACGGTGGGCCGGTGGGACGCACTTCGCACGCTGCTCGGTGATCTGGCCGGTCAATCACAACCGCCGGACGCCGTCGTGATCGCGCATCACGATGCCGCCGCCGAAGACGAACTGGCCGCCCTGATCGCATCATTCGCCGACAAACTCTCGATCACGACTGTCGTCAGCCCGCGCGGAATCTCCAACGGGCGCAACGCAGCGGCGGGGATGCTCGGCGAGGACATCGACTGGGTGTGGTTTCCCAACGACACCAGTCGAATTGACCGCGATTTCCTCGAACGCGTCGCACCCCATCTGACGCCGGGTGTCACAGTGTGTGCGGTGCGACTGGTGGATCGCGAAGGGCCCAGGAACGTGCTGCCCGCGGCCGGGACGCCACTGGATCGGCGCAATGTGTGGGGTCCCATCGAGCCGGCCACGTTGTTCAGACGACGAGAATTTCTGCAGGCCGGCGGATTTGATCCCGGCATCGGGTCGGGCGCGGGAACTCCCTGGCAGGCCGGCGAGGGCACCGATCTGCTGCTGCGGATGTCGGAACTCGACGGGTTCTCGATCGAGTGGGTCGACGACATCGCTGTGCAGGCGCAAACCGAGTTCGCGCATCTGACACCGAAGGAACGCCGCCGTAAGATCCGTTGCTACGGGCGCGGTACCGGCTTTCTCTATCGCCGCTGGAAATACCCTGCCTGGCAGCGCTTTCGGCACGTGGTCGGCGCCGCTCTGATGCCATTGCGCAACCGTGAGAAGTTCAACCTCCAAGACGGTGTGGCACTGACGGTGGGTCGCGCCGAAGGCATTCTCGGCAGAGTGATTCCCGGCGATCAGGACAACCGGGCAATCTTGCGATGACGGCTCCCGGAGCCAACGCCTGGCGCCGAAATCTGGTCCGCCTGTTCTCGGTGGTCCTCGTCGGTCTCACCGCCCTGGCGTGTCAATCGTCCTCGCCGATCAGCCGGGTGGAGATCGGGATGACCGTGCATGTCCGGGGCGCCGACGCCGCCAACCTCAAGCGGCAGTTCGACCTCATGGCGGAGATGAACGTGACCTGGGTCCGGGTCGACATCGACTGGTCGTCGGTCGAGCGGGAGCAGAGCCAGCTCAGGTGGGATTACCCTGATGCGGTCTTCGAGCAGGCCGCGGCCCACGGGATGAAGGTGCTGGCGGTGCTGGCGTTCAGCCCGGGATGGGCGAATTCGTCGACGACTATTCCGTGGGCACCGACCAATCATGCGCGACCGGATGACCCGGCCTCGTTCGCCAACTTCGCGCACGTGACCGCGCAGCGTTACGCGGCGAAAGGGGTAGGCGCGTGGGAGATCTGGAATGAACCCAACACCCGCAAGTTTTGGCGACCGAATGCCGATGCCGGGCAGTACGCTGACCTGTTCCGCGCGGCCGCAGCCGCGATCCGGACGGTCGATCCGAAAGCCACCCTGCTGATCGGCGGGCTCGCACCGCTCCCGGACGAGCCCGGCGCCGGTATCGCACCCGCGGACTACCTCGAGCAGCTCTACGCCGGCGGGGCCGCGCAGCTGGCGGACGGAGTCGCCGTCCACCCCTACACATTTCCTCAGTTGCCGTTGGATTCTGAGCGGCGCCCGGTCGGTGCCTTCGGCGATCTTCCCGCGCTGCACGCGGTGATGGACAAATACGATGACGGTCGAAAGAAGGTGTGGATAACCGAATTCGGTGCGCCGACCGGAACCGGCCCGACCGCCGTGTCGGAGAAGGATCAGGCGCTGACGATTGTGCAGGCCCGCCAGCAGGTGGCCCGCTGGGAGTGGGCCGGCCCGCTGTTGTACTACGAGCTCGTCGACGGCGGGACAGATCCCACCGACGTCGAGAAGAACTTCGGCGTCCTTCGCGAGGACCTCTCGCTCAAGCCGGCAGCGAGGGCCCTCACGGAGTCCAACTCACGATGGTGGTGGTGAGTCCGCGCGGCCTTTGGCCGGCGGGGCCAGCAACCCCATGATCCGAGCCACCAGCGGCCGGATACGTTCGGGTGCATGGGTGCTGAGTCGTTCAGTGATACCCGGATCGATCAGCCGCACAACGGAGAACACCCGCAATCCGATCAGGTAGGTGAGGACTGCGGCAGGTATCGCGATGATCAGCGACAGTGTGCCGCCCATCTCCACGCTGATCGCGTACGCCACGGCCGCCTGCGCCAGTGCGGCCAGCGTGATCGCACCGAGCACCCGGTACGGCGGCGCGACCGCCAGCCGCCGTGTCACGTACCAGGTTTCGATCAGTACCACGCCTACCTGCACGACACCGCGGGACCAGGCCGCTCCCATCAGACCCTCGTTGGGGATCAGCAGGAAGCCCAGCGCGATGGTCCCGATCAGGCCGACGCCGTTGGTGATCAGCAGTAGTGTGGTCTTGCCGACGCTTTGCAAGAAGTACAGCGTGGTCACGCCGAGGCTGCTGATCGCGGCGGCGATCAGCAGTACCGAGGAGGCAGGGACCGCGTCGGTGAAGTCGGCGCCGAAGATCAGCGGGATCAGCACGGGTGCGATCGCCGCCAGGCCAAGGCACAGCGGGACGATCACCAGCGCCATAAGTGATGTCATCGTCCGGTACAGGCTGCGCATGTGTTCCTGGGCGCCCTGGCCGTGCTGTTCGCTGAAGCGGGGCAAGAGGGCCGAAAGTAGAAGCGGCGGAAGCTGTACCGCCATTTCAGCGATCGTGACCGCCGCCGCGAACAGGCCGACGGCGCCGAGGCCGGTGTAGTGCTCGAGAAAGATCACCTGGGTTCGGCCGAACACCAGACTGCCGATCACGCCGACGCCCCAGCTCGCCAGCGCGAACTTGACCACCTCGGCCTTGAGCTCCGGCCCGACACTGGCCTTGTTGCGCAGCAATTGGAATACCCGGGATGCAGGCAGGATGCTGCCCGCGATGTAGCCGGCGAGCGCGCCGGGGATCCCGAAAAGCCACGCGCCCAATGCCATTGTCGCAACTTTGATCACGGCTGATTGTGCGGATAGCCGTGCGAGCTGGCCGAATTGCTGTTCGCCGCGCAGATTGAACAGGTAGAGATCGCCTAGCCGCCAGCAGACGAACCACACCAGGGCGACAGCGACGACCATGATCCGGGTGGTTTCCGAAAGCCCCTCGGTCACGCCCTTTCCAGGCCCATACAGGTAACCGAACAGCGCCAGCCCGCCCACGACGATCGCGAGCATGGATGTCCGGGTGGTCGCCCCGATCAGGCCGTTCGCCTCGTCGTCCTTGCCCTCGGCGCGCAGATTCGGGATGAAACGCTGCTGAACCACGTCGATACCGAGGGCGGCGACAACCGATGCCACGGTCACACACCACACGACGTAGGCGAAGATCCCCAGATTGTCCGGACCGAGGATCCGGGCGATGATCGCGTTGCCGACGAAACCTGCCAGCGCAACGGCGGCGCCGGAGGCGAAGCCCAGAATGGTGTTACGCGCAAAACTGGGCGACATCAGCGGCGGGCTTTCAGCCGCCCCTGGGCAAGACGCAGTATCGACTTGGCCGCACTCGCCCAGGCCAGTAGTCCCGGTCGCCCGTAACGGACTCCCGCAACGATCGCCCCCGCGATGCCGCGAGCCGAACCGGCGCCGAGTGCCGAGCCGACAGGTGACGTCAGCATGTAATCCCCCCGGACTCTTTTCGACTCATCCGCGAGTTCGCGGTTGCCCCAAGCGATGAGTTCCGCGCTGCGGTCCACGCCCGAGCGAGATACCGATGCGGCTGTCCACATGATATCGACCAGTGGCTCCGGGACTTGGATGATCGGCAGATCCGGGAAGGCGCGCCGGACCTCCATCATCCACTTCGGGTCGTCATGAATCGACCCGGCCGCCACCGACATGGGCACCTTGTCGGTCAGCGCCCGCGGGAAAACCAGCGTCGACGTCTGGACCATGTTGAAGGCCTGAGTCTGGCGGAACTCGAACAGGAACGGGGCGATCGGCTCGTGCGGCGTGATCACGGTCTTCGGTCCGATGATCGGGGCGCCGCCGCCGATGTGGACAGCGAAGCGGGACGCCACAATCCACTCGTTGCCCGGAGGCGCCACCGCGAGTTGCTTCTCGAGCTTGTCCGGATGCCAGACATCGTCATCGTCAAGCAGCGCAATGACATTGCCGACGGCTGACGCGATGCCGATGTGCTTGGCCATACTCGGGCCGACGCGACCCGGCGTGCGCACGACCCGGACAGCGGCTGACGACGGCAGGCTCAGCTCACCATCGGCGTCCACCGCGACGATGACCTCCACCGGTGGGCGGGTCTGCTGCAGGGCGGATTCCACCGCGGCCTTGAGGCTGGCTCGGCATACGGTCGGAATGACGACACTCACCGTCAGTTCGGTCACGACGTCCCCTCCCCGGCGTGGCCGCGGTCTGCGGTCACCAACAGGACCGCGAAGACCATGCCGCTGATCGGAAAGAGCTGCAGATTCGGCAACAGCGACCAGACGGCCTCGGTCGTGGCGATGACGAAAAACGCGATGAGATAGCCGAAGTAAGCGATCTGCTGATTGCGGACAACCAGTGTGCGCGTCGAGGCGACGGCGGCGATCATCACCGGGGCCAAGACCGCCAACCCGAGCAGCCCGGACTTCACCAGTGTGTCGACCGTGATGTTGTGTCCGGTCCCGACATATGCCCACGCGGCGGAATTCGCCGATTGCTGTGCGCCGGTGAGGAACCAGTTGAGGCCCATGCCCACCAGCGGGGACTGCTCCCACACCTTGAGCGCCGAAACCCATACCGCGGCACGGTCGGTGAACGCGTGCGGATCCCAGGCCAGGAACGGGAATGTGAGGGTGGCGGTGGCGATCACGGCGACCAAAGTGGTTCCGGCCAGTCGTACGGAGATCAACGATTTGAACCAGCACAACAGCCACCACACCACGACAGCCGCGGCTGCGAGCAGTGCGGTTCGCGTCGCCGATGCCACGATCGTCGACAACAGGACCACGCCGCAGAAGATGCGCCACGGAATCCGGGTGACAAGCGGCACAAGCGCAAATGCGAGACCGCTGTACATGCCGAGCACGTTGCCGTGACCGAACGGCCCGGCCAGCTCCCAGCCGCCGACGATCGCCTTCTCCGACACGATGTTGTACATCATGTACGCGGGGGCCACGAAGCCACCGATGATCGAGTAGACACCGATGCCCGTTCCGATGATCGGCAGCCATCGCAATTCACCGATCGGCGCACCGACATTCCAGATCGCCAGGATGAATGTGTTCGCTAGGGCGAGCTTGATCAGGTCCTGCGGTCCGGGTAACGCCAAGGTGATGAAGTACGGAACGTTCAGCGCGATCAGAAGGATGAGCACACCGGTGATGTCGCGATCGGGGCGCGCGCGGCGAATCGCGATGAGGCCACTCAAACCCAGCAATGCCGCCGATCCGCCCAGGCTGATCAGGTGCGCGATCGGAAGTTTGGATCCTTCAGATTCCTGACCGGGGGGCAGATCGGGGGAGTGTTTGACCAGCACATGCGTCACGAGCTCGGGAAGCACCACGAGCGTGATGGCCGCAATGACGAGCAGGGCGAAAGCCCATCGTTCCTGGCGCGAGTCCCACCGTTTCGGCTCGGCGAAGCGAACGGGCGCCGCCACGTACGTGGCCTGGGTTCCGTTGTTCCCGAATCCGTTGCGATCCATCAGGCGCCGGCCTGGTCACGTCTCACGTGGGCGCCGGCGTCGGCCTGGCGCCGGCGAATCATGTTGTCCCGCAGCGCCGTAATAGCTGTCTTCGTCTGCGCTGCGCTTCTTGGCCGGCGTCATCGTCAACACGGCGCCGAGCAGCGGCGCTCCGGCCCGCCGCAGGGTGTTGGCGGCTCGAGCCAGCCCGGCACGATTCGTCTGACCGTATCGGGCGATCACCAGCACCCCTTGGGCGTTGGCTGCCAGGATGGCGGCGTCGTTGACCAACGTCGACGGCGAATCGACGATCACATGGTCGAAGGTCCTGCCGAGTTCGGCCAGAACATCCTTGGCGGCTTGTGATTCGAGCAGTTCGGTGGGGTTGGACGGGACGACTCCGGACGGCAGTACCGTCACCCGGGGGAAGCTGGTCTCGCGCAGCGCCTCGCCGAGTGCGGTCTGACCCGACAACACGGTGCTCAACCCCACCTGCCCGTCGATACCGAGGTAGGAGGCCACTCGGGGACGTCGCAGATCGCCGTCGACCACGACGACGTTGGAGTCGGTCTCCGCCAGTGCCAGCGCGAGGTTGATCGCTGTCGTGGTCCGGCCTTCATCGGGCCTGGAACTTGCGACGACCAACACGCGAGGTCCGTCGGTGACCTCGAGAAACCTTAGGCTGAGCCGCAATTCGCGGAACGCCTCGGCAATCGGGGAGTGATCGCTGTCGAAGGAGATCAGCGGCTGATTACGGCGTTGCGGCTGCAGCGGGATCTCGGCGAGCACTCCCACCCCGGTGGTCTTCTCCACCGCCTCCGGTGTTCGCAGGCGGCGATCGAGCCGGTCTCGGGCGATTGCGATGACGACGCCGAGCAGCACACCCAGCGCGAGGGCGATTGCCAGGGCCTGCTTCTTCTTCGGGCTCACCGGGCCGTCGGGAACGTCCGCGCGTTGCTGAACGATCACCTGCGCGTTGGGTCGAAGGCCACCGGCAGGGGTCTCCAGGGCTGCCGCCATCGACACGAACTCTTCGGACAGCGTGTTGGCGATATCGCGGGCCCTCGTCGGTGAGGAGTCGGTCACCGTGACGTCGATCAGCACGGTGTCGGTCGGCGCCTCGGCAGTGATCTTCTTGATGAGCTGGTTCGCGGTCATGTCGAGGTTGAGTTTGTCGATCGTGCGCTGCGCCAGGATCCCTCCCACGAGCAGCTGCGTGTAGGACAGCACGCGGCGCTGGGCGAACAGTCCACCGTCATTCGTCTGCGTCGCATTGCCGTCCGCGGTGGTCGACACGAACAGCCGTGTCTTGGCTTCATATTGCGGAGTTGCCAGCAGTGAGTAGGCGATCGCGCACAGCACTGCGATCACAATGGTGGCGATAATGGTTTTCCATCGATTCCGCACAATGCGCGCGAAGTCCTGACTGGTCAATTGCGCCCCCTCCATCGCCGACGAGCGCCCGCGTCCTTCACGCTCTTCAACAACGTAGTTTGGCATGTTCTGACCGCCGCGAACCGTTGCGCCGAGGTGTCCTCGGCGATCTCCACGGAATGCCGCCGACCAGCCATACGCCCATCGTCCCCCGCGACCGGCCTCCCGGTACCGGTCTGCGAAAACTCGCCGGTCTCGATTCGCCGGGTAACGCGCTCAGCACGTTATGTCCGCCGGTATCGTGCCTCCCTAGTAGGTTGCGAAGCTCGAACTCTCGAAAGTAGATCAGCGTGCACCGGGTCAGTTCAGTTTTGTCATCAATTCTTCATCAGCGCTGGGCTCTCGGAGTGAATGTCTTTGCCCACGCAGGTTTCCGGTCATGAGTTTCCTGGGTGCTGTGCGCACGTCGCTGTCCGCGATTGTGCTGGTTTTGCCGACCTTGCTCAGTGGACCCTTCGTGGGTGCGGCCGCCGCGGCGCCGGTCCCGTCCGACGATCAGCCCGATCCGACCAGCCTCACGCTGCCCTGGACGGCCCTCGGCCTGAACCCGAGCATGACTCTGGGGCCCAACGCCAGCACCGGCATCTCGCTGCCGGTCCCGGCCGGCCTGACCGCCGCGCGGGTGCAGGGCGTCATCGAAGCGCCGACGAACATCAGCCCGGGCTTCCTGCAGGTCGATGACGCCAACGGCCGGTTCGTCACCGCGGTCTACATTCCGCCGGCGGGTCCCGATCGGTTGTCGACGCCGTTCGACGTCGACATCTCCTCGACCCGCGGCCCGGCCACCACGCTCGACCTGTCCCTGGCATTCCACCCGATCGAGCGCGGCGACGAGATCTGCGCCACCCAGCAGATCACTCTGGACAATCTGTCGACGGTGTACATCGGGGCCGAAGCGCCGATGACCTCGGTGGCCAGCTTCTTTCCCTCGGTGCTCAAGGGGTTCACCGTCTACGCCCCGGCCGACGCCGACAACGCGGAGAAGCAGTCGGTGCTGACCCTCGTCGCCACGATCGAGCGGCTCTATCACCCTCAGCCGCTGGCGATCACGGTGCTCAACCAACCGCGCGGCGCGGTGCCGCCGCCCGCGGCGCCGCTGACCCGCACCGTCGTCGTCGAGTCCGGTGTGGTGGGGCTGAGCGTCGAAAACCCAGGCAGCCCAGCCGCGTTCCTGCGGATCGCGGGGCGGGGTGATTCGCTGACGGCTCAGGTGTCGCTGCTTGTCAACCAGCTGCAGACGATGGTGCAATCGGTCGCGGGGCGTGTGGACCAACCGGGTTCGAGGCCTGCGCTGCAAGGTGACACCCTGACCTTCAGCCAGTTGAAGATGACCGGGCGCACCGATGCATTGCGGACCGGCAGCATGACTGTCGGGATCGATCGGGCGTCGCTTGGCGGTGGGCGCATCGACAGCGCCCAGGTGCATCTGCTGGCGGACTACACACCAGTGGCGAAAAACGACTCCGCGGCCGTGATGATCCGGTCCAAGGGAGTCGTCGTATACCGTGCGCCGTTGGACAACAGTGGCCGGCTGGACGCGACGTTCGATGTGCCGAGCCAGGCCATGACCCAATGGATCAACCTGGATTTCGCGCTCACCTTCACGCCGTCGCAGGTGTGCAATCCGTTGCAGGCCAACCTCACCTTCCAGGTGGACCCGCGGTCCACGCTGACCCTGCGCCGCGGTGGCCAACCGCTGGGGGGATTCGGTGCGGTGCCGTCAGAATTCAGCCCCGGCTTCATGGTCGCGCTCGACGGCGGCAATCCCAATCAGCTCGCCTATGCGGCGCGCATCATCGCGGCGATCGCGCGGCTGACCCCGGCCCAAATGACGCCGCAACTCGTCGATCTCAAAACCGCTGCCGATGCCCAGACCGGCGCGCTGATCGTCGCGAGTGCGGCGGCGCTGAAACAGACGTCATTGAGCCCGCCGGTCGGTGGCGACGGTGAGGCGGTGGATTTCAACCTGCCCGACCAGCTTCGCGCCAACATCAACGACGGTCTCGGCTCGATCCAGGCCTTCGCCGACCGGCCGCGTAACCGATCCGTGGTTCTGGTGACGACGACGGCGGCATGGACGCTGGTGGACCCGCTGTTCGCCTACCTCGACGGATTGACCGGCGGTTGGTCGCAGCTCAGCGGCGACGTGCTGGCGGCCGGTGCGGCGGGAACGCCGACGATCGCGACGATCCGGCAGGATGGCAGTACGTTTGAACCACCACCGCCGCACACGACGAGCAAGGTGGTCCTCGGCGGAATCGGGGTGGGTGTCGTCATCGCGATCGCAATCGTGGCCGCGACGCTCTGGTCGGGCAGGCGCCGCAACGCCGCGGTGGGACAGCCGGACCATGAGCCGCCGACCACGCCGCAATAACGCCCAAGGGAAGTGATGACAGATACCGTCCTGGTCCTCAACTCCGGCTCCTCATCACTGAAATACCAATTGCTCCAACCAGATATGTCCACGTCGTTGGCTCACGGCATCGTCGAGCGGATCGGTGAAGAGACCTCGACCGCGACACTGGTGCTCGGGAAGCGCGAGATTCGGCGCGACGGCCCGATTGCCGACCACGAGGCTGCTCTGCGCACCGCGTTCGAGTTGTTCAGCGAGGCGGGCGAGGACCTGGACGGTCTGGGGCTGGCCGCCGTCGGCCACCGGGTGGTGCACGGCGGCCAGGATCTGTATCGGCCCACCATCGTCGACGATGCGCTGATCGCCAGGTTGCGGGAACTCGCCCCGCTCGCGCCGCTGCACAATCCGCCCGCCGTGCTCGGCATCGAGGTCGCGCGCCGTGCGCTGCCTGATCTGCCGCACGTCGCGGTGTTCGACACCGCTTTCTTCCACGACCTGCCCGCCGCGGCGGCGACGTATGCGATCGACCGGGAATTGGCCAGCCGCTGGCAGATTCGCCGGTACGGCTTCCATGGCACGTCGCACCAGTACGTCAGCCAACAGGCCGCACAGTTCCTTGACGCCCCGATCGAATCCCTGAACCAGATCGTGCTGCACCTGGGCAACGGTGCCTCGGCGTCAGCGATCGCCGGCGGGCGGCCGCTCGACACCTCGATGGGGCTCACACCGATGGAGGGCCTGGTGATGGGAACGCGTTCGGGCGATATCGATCCGGGCGTGCTCGTCTATCTGTGGCGCACCGCCGGCCTGGGCGTCGAGGAGATCGAGACGATGCTCAACCGGCATGCCGGAATGTCCGGTCTGAGCGGTGAGATCGACTTTCGGGTTGTGCACCAAAGGATTGAATCCGGCGATGAGGCAGCGCAATTGGCCTACGACGTCTACATCCATCGCCTGCGCAAATACATCGGCGCCTATCTCGCCGTGCTCGGGCACACCGATGTGGTGACGTTCACCGCGGGGGTCGGCGAGAATGACGCACGGGTGCGGCGCGACGCACTGTCCGGTCTGGCGCCGCTGGGGATCGAACTCGACGAGCACCTCAACGACAGTCCGGCCGGGGGTGCCCGGCGGATCTCGGCCGAGAAGTCCCCGACGACGGTTCTGGTGATCCCGACGAACGAGGAACTCGCGATCGCGCGGGCCTGCCTGACCGTGATCTAGCCGGCAGGCCGCGGATCACGCGGGTCGTCGGGGTCGGGATCGCCGAACCAGCGCGACGGGGTGTGCCCGGGGTAGTGGTCGTGCCAGGCCCACCATTCGTAGGGTTTGCTCTGCGGATAGCCCGGCGGGGAATCCTCCCAGGTCTCCTGTCGGCCGAGCGCAGTCATATCGAGGAAATGCCATGTGTTGACAAAGATTTCGTCGCCCCGGCTGTCGATGAAGTACGTGCGGTAGATCTGGTCGCCGTCGCGGATGAACGCGTTGGTGCCGTGCCACTGGTCGACGCCGAAGTCGACGTCGAAGGCGTTGTCCGGGCCGGGCAGCATTGTGTACCAGGGGATGTCCCAGCCCATCCTCGCCTTGATGCGCTGCACGTCGGCCTGCGCTCCGCGCGAGGCGTAGACGAGGGTGGTGTCGCGGGCGTTGAGGTGGGCGAGATTGCCGATGTGGTCGGCCATCAACGAGCATCCGACGCACCCGTGGTCGGGCCAGCCGTGGACACCCGGATCGAGGAAGGCGCGGTAGACGATCAGTTGCCTTCTGCCGCCGAACAAGTCGAGCATGCTGATCATGCCGTCCGGCCCGTCGAACTCGTAGTTCTTCTCGACGGGAGTCCACGGCATACGCCTGCGCAATGCGGCCAGGGCGTCGCGAGCTCGCGTCAATTCCTTTTCCTTGACCAGCATTTGCTGGCGGGCGGCCTCCCATTCGGGTGCCGACACGATGTCGGGCATATGCACGGTTGCTCCCTCTAAATCATTCAACAAGCCAGTTGAGTATCTGACTTCAGCGAACCACTCCGAGCGGCTATAGTCAACAAGATGGTTGAAGATCAAGTGTTGGACCGGGCCTATGCCGCCCTGGCCGACCCGACGCGCCGCCACCTGATCGAGGTGTTGCGGCAGGGCGATGCGCGGATCACCGACCTTGCCGCCCCGCTGCCGATGACGTTCGCCGGGGTGTCACGCCACGTCGGGGTGTTGGAGTCGGCCGGCCTCATCCAACGGGAGGTGCGCGGACGTGAACATTGGGTGTCGTTGCGGCCGGAAGGGCTTACCGCAGCTCAACATTGGATCGACGAGCAGACCCGGTTCTGGTCGACCCGTGCTGATGCGCTGGCCGCACGACTGCGCCGCAAGAAGGCCGACGGCCGATGAGTGAGACGGTGACCGTGGTCGTTTCGCGCGTCATGCCTGCGCCGCCCGAGGTGGTGTTCGACGAGTGGCTCGATCCGGAAGCGCTGCAGGAATGGATGTGCCCGAACCCGGTGCGCGTCGTCGAGGTCGCGGTCGAGCCTCGCGTCGGCGGGACGGTGCGCTTCGACGTCGACGATTCCGGCACCAGGTTGCTCATCAGCGGGCAGTTCCTGACCATCGACCGCCCGCATCTGCTGCGGTTCACCTGGAGCAATTCGAATTGGGAGGATCCGTCTCGGGTGAGCATCGTCGACGTGACGTTCGAGCCGGTCGGCGTGGACGAGACGTTGATGTCGATCGAGCACTCGCTGCTGCCGACGAGCGAATTCGAATCGTTCCACAGCGGCTGGATAGACACCTTCGCCCAGCTCGCCGACCGGTTGGCGTCGACTGCGCGGTGATCGAACGACGAGATCGGTTGTGGACAGCCGAACGCACGATCGCGTGACGGATGAGAGTCTTCAGCCGTGTGGAACGGCCGCCAACCATTCGTCGGCAGCGAAGCATTGGCGGGCGGACTACTCACTCGGCATCAACTGCGCACGCGGTGTCGTGCCGTGTTTCCCGACGTCTACCTGGCACGCGGTAGCGAAGCGTCGCTGCATGATCGGATCACTGCCGCGTGGCTCTGGTCTCACCGGGAAGCCACAATCGCAGGGCTCTCTGCAGCGGCAGTGCATGGCACGAAATGGATTTCGCCCGACGACCCGGTGGAGTTGATTCACGGTAATCCGAGGTCACCGCCGGGCGTGGTCACTCGCCGTGTGCTGGTACACGGTGACGAGGTGCAATCGATCGGTGGTTGGCAGGTCACGACCCCTGCGAGGACGGCATTCGATCTTGGGCGTCGCGGCAGTCTCAGGTCTGCAGTCGCGCGGCTCGACGCTCTGGCCAGGGCGACGAAGGTCAATGCCGACGACGTGCTGGCCGTCGCCGCATGCCATCCGGGCGCGCGCGGGCTGCGGCAGTTGGAGTCGGCGCTCGATCTCGTTGACCGGGGCGCCGAGTCGCCACAAGAGTCATACCTGCGCCTCGTCCTCATTCGAGGTGGGCTGCCACGACCGGCCACGCAAATCCCGGTGCACGGCGATGACGGCACGGTTGTCGCTTATTTGGACATGGGCTGGCCTGAGTTGCTGGTCGGTGTCGAGTACGACGGCGACCACCACCGGTCGGATCGGCGGCAGTATGTGCGCGACATTCGTCGGCGCGACCTCGTCGAGGATCTGGGTTGGCGACTGGTGCGGGTCGTGGCCGAGGACCACCCCGCGGACATCCTGCGTCGCGCACGAAGAGCGATCGCGGGGCGGGCATCGACTGTGCGTTGACGGCGTCGAGTGTGCGCTCAGGGCGACGGAGAGCGCCTGTTGCCGCCCTGAGCGCACAGTCGGCGCCGTGAGTGCACGCTCGGTGACGAGATCGGTTGTGGAAAGGCTGGACGCACAGTCGATCCCAAGCTGACCGGTTTACCGTCAGCAGCTGTGGTTCGCTGGTCATGCTTGGTGCTGGGCATAGCCGTGTGGGCGTTGGCAAACTTCAGCCCCATCGGCGAGTACGCGCCGGTGCTGTTCTGGGTCCGCGCGTTGCAGGTGCTGCTGCTGTTGTTCGTCGCACCGCTTCTGCTGGCATCCGCTCGCCCCGTGGCGTGGTTGTGCGAGCTGTCGACGCCTGTCCGTCGAATCGTGGACCGAGCGCTGAGCTCGAGAGTCATGCGGGTGGCGCTGTCGCCGTTGACTACGTCAGCCGCCATGCTGGCCACACCGTGGCTGCTGTACCTGACCCCCTGGTATGTCGCCTCGATGACCGGACCACTGGCGGCGGGGACTCGAGTGCTGCTGCTGCTCGTCGGGTTCGCGTACTTCTACACCCGGCTGCAGATAGATCCGGTGCCGCGGCGGTTCTCCCCGCTGCTGTCCATCGGCATCAGCGTCGTGGAGTCCCTGGCCGATGGCCTGCTCGGCATCGTGCTCTGGCTCGGACCACTCATCGCTGTCGACTATAACGCTGCGCTGCAGCGTGATTGGGGACCAAGCCTACGGACCGACCAGTCCATCGGCGCGGGCATCCTGTGGATCCTCGGCGATGTGCTGAGCATCCCGTTCGTGGTGGCGCTGATGCGTCAGCTCGGGACCGACGAGCGTCGGAAGGCCAAGCGGGCGGACGCCGAACTCGACGAGGCGACCACAGACGGGGCGTCGGCGCTGTGGTGGGAGAACGACCCTGCGCTGCGCGATCGCTTCTCGCGCTAGAAGGTGCTGGTGGGCCGGACGTCGTTGGCCATGTCGACCAGCGCGTAGCGGTGCGCCTGACTGGTCGCCACCCGCGCCAGGCTGCGCAGTGAGGCCTCCACGCCAAGGCGCAGACCGTGCTCGGTGAACGGGAAACCGAGAATGTGGTTGGTGCTGGCGGTGTTCCCGCTCATCCAGTCCATCGCCGTGCCCAACACCAGCGCGCGGATCTGCAGCACGCGCGGTTCGGAGTCGGGTAGCGCCTCCACCCGGTGCGCGGCATCGCGGATCTGCTCCTCGGACAGCTCGTGTGCTGACCGTCCGGACAGCAACGTCACCGCGCTGGTCAACCGGGCTGTCGTGAAATGCCTTGATGCAGCCGGGACTTCGTCGAGTGTTCGGACCGCGGCTTCGCGATCGCCCTCCACCGAAAGCGCCCGGGCCAGACCGAATGCGGCCGAGATGGAGTTGTTGTCGGTGTGCCAGACGGTGCGGTAGAACGGCAGCTCGTCGGAGGTAGCGGCCAGCTCGGCCGTTGCCGCCAGGGCCAGCTTCGGCGCCAGCTCGCCCGGGAAGATGTCCAGAACCTCGGTGAAATGCTTTGTCGCCGAATCGTAGTCGCCGGTGAGTACCTCGGAGACCGCCTTGAACCAGATCAGGCGCCAGCGCCAGCCCACCCGCTCGGCCAGGTCGTCGAGCTTGCGGTTGGCCTTGGCGACGTCGCCGAGGTCGAGCAGCGCCCGCACCTCCATCAGTGGCAATTCGATCGACTCCGTGAGGTCGACGCCTTCGGAGTCGAGCCCTCCGTGCCGGGCCGCGCGAAGTGAGTCCAGCGTCTGAACCGGCTGCGACAGCACCGTCGCCGACAGCACCGTCGCGGCGATGTCGGTGGGATCCACCAGGGGAACCGGCAGCGCGGTGACGATCTCGGCGGCGGTCAGCTTCTCGGCGTGAGCCAGCCCGTCGAGGTACACATCGGTGTGCGCCACCAGCAGTTCCACCCCGAACGCCGCCCGGGTTCGGGTGAAGACGTTCGACAAGCCGGGCCGCGGCACACCGGTGTCCTCGGCGACCACCTCACGCAGAACACCCAGCAGCTGCGACGACATCTCCTCGGCGCTGGCGAACCGGCGGCGCGGATCCGGGTCGATCGCGCGGCGCAGCAGCCGCGCGAACGAGTCGTACTTCTTGAGAACCGGGTCGTCTTCGGGCAGCCCATCGACGTAGCGGCCCTTGCGGGTTCGCAGGTTCAGCGTCAATGCCGCCAGGGTGCGGCCCACCGTGTAGATGTCGCTGGCGACGGTCGGTCCGGTCCGGACGATCTCGGGCGCCTGATAGCCGGGCGTGCCGTAGAGGTAACCGAACGAGTTGATCCGCGACACCGCGCCGAGGTCGATCAGCTTGAGCTGCTCCTCGGTCACCATCACGTTCTCCGGCTTGAGGTCGTTGTAGCACAAGCCGATCGAATGCAGATAGCCCAGCGCGGGCAGGATCTCCAGCACGTAGGCGATGGCCTCGGACACCGGAAGCTTCTCGCCCTTGGGCAGTTTCAGCGACTTTCCGCCGACGTACTCCATCACGATGTAGCCGACCGGCTCGCCGTGGGAGTCGGGGTGCTCGACGAAGTTGAAGATCTTGACGATCGACGGGTGAACCACCTCGGCCAGGAATTGGCGCTCGGCCATCGCGATGGCCTGTGCCTCGGCGTCCCCGGAATGCACGAGGCCCTTGAGCACCACCGGCCGTTCGTTCACGTTGTGGTCGACAGCCAGGTACACCCAGCCCAGGCCACCGTGCGCCACGCATCCCTTGATCTCATACTGGTCGGCGACCATGTCACCGGGAACCAGCTGCGGCACAAATGAATACGGGCTATTGCAGTGCGGGCACCACCCCTCCGACGGTGCCTCACCATCCTCGGTGGAGCGACCCACCGGGCGTCCGCAGTTCCAACAGAACCGCTTCGCCTCGGCGACAACGGGATTGACCATCAACGCCTTGAGCGGATCGATCTCGGGGTACCGGGGAATCTCCACCAGGCCGCCGCCGAGTCGCCGGGTCGGCGACAGCTTGCGGGCCACGGTTTGCATGGCCTCGGGTTCGGTGCCCACACTGCCGATCGAGTCGTCGTCGTCCTCGAATTGCGGCCGGTAGATCGCCTGGGTGGCCATCGGCCGGATTGTCGACGCCGAGTCCATGGCGAAGTCGTCGAACGACGCGGGCTGGGTTCCGACGTCGACGTCTGGCTGATCGGAGGCGGCCATCAGTCCAGGTACCTCGGCGTCGGGGGAGCGGGCGCAGGCCCCAGTACCGTCAACCACTTGCGGTACAACGTGTTCCACGTGCCGTCCCGGCGGATGCGTTCCAAGGTCCCGTTGACGAATCGCACCAGCCCGGTGTTGGCCAGATTGATGCCGATGCCGTACGGCTCCTGAGCCATGTTCGGTCCGATGATGTGCAGGTACGGATCCTGGGCCACCAGGCCCGCCAGAATGGAGTCGTCGGTGCTGACCGCGTCGACCTCGCGTTGCTGCAACGCGACCAGGCAGTCCGCCCAGCTCACCACCGTCACGATGATCGGCGGCGGTGCGATCTGACGCACCCGGTCCAGCGACGTGGTCCCGCTGGCGACGCACACCCGACGCCCGGACAGGTCGGAGGCCTGCGAGATGGCCGACTCCCGCGGGGCCAGAATACGTTGGTAGGCCATGAAATACGCGGTCGAGAAGTTGACCTGCTTACGACGCTCGCAGGTGATCGTCATGGTCTTGACGACGATGTCGACGGTGTTGTTCTGCAGCGCCGTGATCCGGTCGGCCGACGACAGGATGCGGTACTCGACGGCCGACGGCGTCCCGAAGATATCGCGGGCCACCTCCCCGGCGATGTCGACGTCGAATCCGGTGATCTCCCCGGTGATCGGATCCCGGAAGGAGAACAGGTTGCTGCCGACGTCGAGCCCGACGATCAGCCGGCCCCGGCCACGAATCCCGGCGACCGCCGCGTCGGCCTCTGCCTTGGTGGGGAAGGGCCGCAGGCTGGCGGTGCGGTCGCAGGCATTCTCCGACGGATCGGGACGCTGCGGCGGTTCCGGCGCGAGCTCCTGCATCCCGGCCGGCGTCGGCGGGGCCAGGGTCGGCACCGGGGGAGCCCCGATGAACTCCGTTTTGCCGCAGCCGCTGAGCACGGTCGCCGCGGCGACCGCGATGCAGAGCAGCCGGCGGATCCTCATCACCGGTCGTCTGTTCTTCGCGCGGGCGCTCATCACCGGTCGTCTGTTCTTCGCGCGGGCGCTCATCACCGGTACTCGCTGAGCCGCGGCCACAGGCCGAGTGCCACCGACAGCGCCGCTCCGACCGAGAGCACCACGCCCCCGACGGTGGTGCCCGACAGCACCCTGCGGGCGGACAGGATGTCGTTGCGCAGTTGGTTGCGGCTCTGCCGGATACCGCTGGACAGCGCCGCATCGAGCTTGTCGAACGCCGGTGTCGAGTCGTCCTCACCGGTGCCCAGCGCCACCTGGGTCGCAGCCTGGTAGTTGCCGACCGAGATGTAGGCGTTGATCCGCTCGTCGGCCTGCCGCCATTTGGTCAGCAAGCCGTCGGCATCGGCCAAGTCGTCCTTGGCGATGGCGTCCTTGCGGGCGAGGTAATCGGTGAGCTGTGTGTGCATGGCTTCGACGCGTTGGTAGTAGGAACGCTTGCGGACGTCTTCGTCTCCCCGCCGGATCAGCGACAGCGTCTCGTCGGCGCGCGCCTGCTGGGCGGTGATCGCCAGGTTAGTCACAGTTTTCAGCGACTCGGCCGCGGTGTTCTTCGCAGCCCGGCTGCCTGCGGTCGAGATGAGCAACGCCGAACCCACCCAGATGATCATCACGACGATCGCCAAGCCGCCCGCGATCAGGCCGACGTTCACCCGGCGTTTGGTGCGATCGGCCAGCCACCGATGACCGAACGCCCCGAATAACAGCGTCACGGCGACGACCATGATCACCGGCGCCGGGACGCGGGTGGAGGCTGTGGTTTCGGCGTCGACCCGCGCCGAGGTCTGTTCGTACAGCCGCTGCGCGTCCGGCAGGATCTGCTGCTGCATCAGGGCCGAGGCCTCCGAGAGATACGACGAGCCGACCGGATTGCCCATCCGGTTGTTGGTGCGGGCGGTTTCGATCAGGCCGGTGTACACGGCCAGCTGCGCGTTGATCCGGCCCAGCAGCTGCACCAGGGGCTCGTCGGTGAGGCCGCTGGACGCGCGGGTCACCGCCACGGCCGCATCGGTGATCGCCTGCTCGTAGCGCTGCCGCACCGCGCGCGGCTCGGAGCCGGCGATGAACGCGGTCGCCGCGGCGGCGTCGGCCACCGACAGCGTGGTGTAGAGCTGGCCGGCGGCGAAGGACAGCGGCTCGGTGTGGTTGAGGACAGTGGTCAGCTGGGTTTGCCGGTCGGTGATCGTCGTCGAGGTGGCGAACGCGCTCAGGATGCCGAGCGTGGCGAGGATGACGCCGAGGGTCAGGATGCGTCCGGGCGTGGTGCGGACGAACCACCACCGGGGGTGAGCGGGCGGCGCCGTCGACCGCTGGCCCAACGGCTCGGTCGACGGGTGCGCCAACTCAACGGTCACGTTCGCGGACCTCATTCCGTGTTGTCCGGATCCACTGCTGCCCTTTGCCGGGAGGCCCGGCGCGCTTTCTGAGACAATCCTAAGAGGTGCTGTGACGGATGGGGCGGGATCGACCGACCTAAGTCCGGCGTGGCGTGCTTATCCTGAACGCGTGCGCGGGGATGGCGACGGTTGGGTGGTGTCGGATACCGGCACGCCCTATTGGGGACGGCATGGCGCCGCGGGGTTGTTGCTGCGGGCGCCTCGCGCCGACGGTACCCCCGCGGTGCTGCTTCAGCATCGGGCCCCGTGGAGTCACCAGGGCGGCACCTGGGCCCTGCCCGGCGGCGCCCGCGACAGCCACGAGACCCCCGAGCAGGCCGCGGTGCGCGAGGCCCACGAGGAAGCCGGACTGCTCGCCGAACACGTCCAGGTCCGCGCGACCGTGGTGACCGCGGAGGTCATCGGCACCGGCGGCGCGCAGTGGAGCTACACCACCGTCGTCGCCGACGCCCCCGAACTTCTGAGCACGGTCGCGAACCGGGAAAGCTCCGAATTGCGCTGGGTGGCCGAGGACGAGGTGATCGAGCTGCCGCTGCACCCCGGGTTCGCCGCCAGCTGGGAACGCCTACGCATCACCACGATGCTGACCGCCCACGAGCACGAGGAATGCCTGCTGCCGGTGCCGCACACCGTGGAGATCCGGACCGGGGTGTTCGCCTGGTGCACCTCGGCGGCCGCCGAAGTCAGCTAGCCGAGCGCGGCACACAGCCTCTGTGCGGCGGCCTTCGGGTCATCGGCTCCGGTGATCGCCCGTACCACCACGATTCGGTCGGCCCCGGCCGCGAGCACCTCGGGCAGGCGGTCCTCGTCGATCCCACCGATCGCGAACCACGGCTTGGCCGCCCCCATGGCCGCGACGTCGCGCACCAGATCCAGGCCGGGTGCGGACCGGCCCGGTTTCGTCGGCGTTGGCCAGCACGGGCCCACGCAGAAATAGTCGACATCCTCGGTGAGCGCGCGAGCGGCCTCACCGCTCTGATGGGTGGAGCGCCCGATCAGGGCCTGCGGGGCGACGTCGCGGGCCACGGCCAGCGGCAGGTCGTCCTGACCCAGGTGCAGGATGTCGGCGCGCGCCGCGCGGGCGATGTCGGCGCGATCGTTGACCGCCACCAGCGCGCCGTGCCGGTGCGCGGCCTCGGTCAGGATTTCCAGTGCTGCCAGCTCGTCGCGGGCCTCCAGCGGCCCGAATTGTTGCTCGCCGGGTGAACCCTTGTCGCGAAGCTGGATGATGTCGACGCCACCGGCCAGCGCCGCGTCGGCGAACTCGGCCAGGTCACCGCGTTCGCGGCGGGCATCGGTGCACAGGTAGAGCCGTGCGGTCGCCAGCCTGGAGTGAGGTTCGTGCACACCGCGACGGTAGCGGCTAGCGTGGAGGATCGGCACGGGAGCCCCGGGGCGGGGCTGAGAGTGGAGCGCAACGCTCCAGACCGTCACCACCTGATCCGGGTCATGCCGGCGAAGGAAGCGAAAGGGATATGTCGAAGGATTCTCTGGCCGTCATCGGGGGCGGCGTCATCGGACTCGCGGTGGCACGGCGCGCCCTGCTCGACGGGCTCTCGGTGCGGGTGCACCGGTTCGGCGGGCAGGAGCGAAGCGACCCGGGAATTGACCGTGCCCTCTTGGGGGCGTCCTGGGTGGCCGGTGGCATGCTGACCCCGCACAGCGAAGGCTGGCCGGGCGAGGAGCAACTGCTGGCGCTGGGGTTGGAGTCGCTGCGCCTGTGGCATGACGGCTTCCTCGACGGTCTGCCCGTCGATGTCGTCACCGCTCGCGAGTCGCTGGTGGTCGGAGTGGACCGGGCCGATGCGGCCGATCTGCGGACCGTCGCGGACTGGCTGTCGGCCCAGGGCCATCCGGTCACCGTGACGACCACCGCGCGCGACACCGAACCGCTTCTGGCCCAAGGTATTCGGCACGGCTTCCTCGCCGCCGACGAGCTGGCGGTGGACAACCGCAAACTGGTGGCCGCCCTGGAGGACCACTGTGAGCGGCTCGGGGTGCAGTGGGCGGCACCGGTGGACCGCCTCGACGACGCGCGCGACGGTGTCGACACCGTGGTCATCGCCAACGGTATCGACGCGCCCGCACTGTGGCCGGGCCTGCAGGTGCGGCCGGTGAAGGGCGAGGTGCTGCGGCTGCGCTGGCGGCGCGGCTGTATGCCGGTGCTGCAGCGGGTGGTTCGGGCCCGGGTGCACGGCCGTTCGGTCTACCTGGTGCCGCGCGCCGACGGGGTGGTGGTCGGTGCGACCCAGTACGAACACGGCCGCGACACCGCGCCGTCGGTGGCGGGAGTGCGCGAGCTGCTCGACGACGCCTGCGAGGTGATGCCGGCCCTCGGTGAGTACGAGCTGGCCGAGTGTGCGGCGGGTTTGCGGCCGATGACCCCGGACAACATGCCGATCGTCGGCCGGCTCGACGAGCGCACCCTGGTGGCCACCGGACACGGCCGGTCCGGATTTCTGCTGGCGCCCTGGACCGCGCAGCGCATCGCCGCAGAGTTGATGGGAGCACGCGCGTGAAGCTGATGGTCAACGACGAGGAGCTGGAAGTCGACGACGGCACCACGATATCGGGGCTGCTGGACACGCTCGGCTTTCCCGACCGCGGCATCGCGGTCGCCGTGAACTGGTCGGTTCTACCTCGTTCACAATGGGATTCGGTGGTGCCCGACGGGGCCCGTGTCGAGGTGGTGACGGCGGTGCAAGGTGGTTGAACAACTCACGATCGCGGGACGCATGTTCGGTTCGCGGCTGATCCTCGGCACCGGCGGTGCGCCGAACCTGACCGTGCTGGAAGAGGCACTGGTGGCGTCGGGCACCGAGCTGACCACCGTCGCGATGCGCCGGGTGGACGCCGAGGGTGGCACCGGCGTGCTGGATCTGCTTGCCCGCCTGGAGATCACCCCACTGCCCAACACCGCGGGCTGTCGCGGTGCGGCCGAGGCGGTGCTGACCGCGCAGCTCGCGCGCGAGGCGCTGGGCACCAACTGGGTCAAGCTCGAGGTGATCGCCGACGAGCGCACACTGCTGCCAGACGCTGTCGAATTGGTCCGGGCGGCAGAACAATTGGTGGACGACGGGTTCGTGGTGTTGCCGTACACGAATGATGATCCGGTGCTGGCCCGCCGCCTCGAGGACACCGGGTGCGCGGCGGTGATGCCGCTGGGCTCGCCGATCGGAACCGGGCTGGGCATCTCCAATCCGCACAACATCGAGATGATCGTCGCCGCCGCCGGCGTGCCGGTCATCCTCGACGCCGGAATCGGCACCGCAAGCGATGCCGCACTTGCGATGGAATTGGGCTGTGATGCAGTCCTTTTGGCCAGTGCTGTGACGAGGGCCGCTGATCCGCCGGCGATGGCGGCCGCGATGTCGGCCGCCGTGACAGCGGGCCTGCTGGCCCGGCACGCCGGACGCATCCCGAAGCGGTTCTGGGCGCAGGCGTCGAGTCCTACGATTTCCTGGCAGGATGCGTGAGCCGCTATGTGGCACTGGGCAGTTCGATGGCGGCCGGTCCCGGGATCAGACCGAGGGCTGCGGGTTCCCCGATCCCGGCTGGCAGGTCGGCCCGCAACTACCCAAACCTGACCGCCGAACGCCTGGGCCTGGACCTGGTTGACGTCACCTACTCCGGCGCCACCACCGCGCACGTGCTGCGTGATCAGCAGCGGGGCGCGCCGCCGCAGATCGATGCCCTCGACGGTACGGAGGAACTGGTCACCGTCACGATCGGTGGTAACGACGTCGGCTACGTCCCATTGCTGTTCGCCGCGACGCTCCCACCGGTACTGCACAAGCTTCCGTTGCTCGGTGCGCGACTGCACGAACTCCTGGACCCTGCCGGCCGGGGCGCCGCGCTGAACCAGGTGGGTGCGTCGCTGCGTGAAGTGGGCCGGGTGCTGCGGGAGCGATCACCGCAGGCGCGCATCCTGTTCGTGGACTACCTGACCCTGCTGCCTCCCGCGGGAACGCCGGCGCCACCGCTGCCGGATGAGGTCGCCGACCTGGGTCGCCACGTCGCACAGCGACTGGCTGATCAGACTTTCGAAGCGGCGCTGGCCACCGGGTGCGAGGTGATCCATGCCGCGGAGATGAGCCGCGACCACCACCCGTGGTCGGCCGAACCGTGGACGGTCGGTGCCGGTTCCTTGCTGCCGTGGCGGCCGAAGCCGTGGCACCCCAATGCGGCCGGCATGCGCGCGGTCGCCGATCTGATCGTCGCGAGGGTGCGTCAACCGTAGGTGTTGGCGGGTGGGTCGATCCGCACCACGCTGGTCACCTCGAGGGTGGGTATCGACCCTGTGCCGGAATAGGTTTGGCCCGCCGGCGCCGTGCCCACCACCCGCAGCCAGGTGTTCTCCGGCATCGCGGCCGCCGCCTGCGCCGCCGGTCCGGCCAGGTGCAGGCGGGCCAGTTGAGCGTCGGCGGCACAACAGACGATCACGATCTTGGCCAAGTCGACGCGATCGCCGTCGCGCATGGTGAAACCGGTTGTGGTGATCGGGTGGTCGTCCAGGCCGCCGACCTTGCCGACAGCCACCCGCATCAACACCTCGGGCAGCGACAACGACGGCGAGGGCCCGGGCGGCAGCGGCGGGAATGACCGTGCGATCGACACCGTCGCGGGAGCGGCGGCCCGCGCGCTCAACGCCGGTGGCACCACAAAGATCAGCAGGATCACCGGCAGCACCAACAGCCAGACGATGCCGTTGCGGTGATGGTGACCGCCGTGCTCGTGGTGGGGGCCGCCGCGCCGGACGTCGCGGGCGATCGCGGTCAATGCCAGCCCGAGCAGCACGACGGCCGAGATCGCCAGCCACGGCAGCATTCCCGGTTTGACGTATCGCGTGTAGGCCCCGGTGACCGTGACCATCACCAGGGCGATCCCGACGATCAGAAGCAGCGTGTTCTCGGTTTCGCGCCTCACAACAGCACCAGCCCGACTGCCGTCGCCAGCACCGTCGCCACCACCAGGGTGGCCGGGGCGAAGCGCAGCGCAAAACTCCGGCCGAACAAACCGGCTTGCATGGCAACAAGTTTCACGTCGACGGCCGGCCCGACCACAAGGAAAACCAGCCGCGGCACCAGCGGCACCATGGTGAGGCTGGCCGCGACGAAGGCGTCGGCCTCCGAGCACAGCGCCAGCACGAACGCCAGCAGCGCCATGGTGATCACGCCGATCACCAGGTGGCCGGCCACATGCTCGAATACCCACGGCGGCACCACGACGCGCAACGTGGCGGCGGCTGCGGCGCCGATCACCAGATAGGAGCCGGCCTGCAGGAAGTCGTGCCGGGCGGCTTCGGTGAACGCGACCCAGCGGGATTGATCCGCGTCGTCGGAGCGGGGCAGCCTGCGGGTGACCCAACCCGGCCGGCCCCACCGCGACCACAACATCCCCATCACCACAGCGGTCGCCAACGATGCGGCGCAGCGGGCGGCCACCATCTCGGGTTGACCGGGGAAAGCCACCGCGGTGGCCACCAGCACCACCGGATTGATCGCCGGCGCACTGAGCATGAACGTCAGCGCCGCCGCACCGGTGGCGCCGTCGCCGAACAGGCGCCGGGCCACCGGAACCGACCCGCACTCACACCCCGGCAGTGCCGCACCGGCCACGCCCGCGGCGAGCACCGCCGCGGGTGCGCGGCGAGGCAGCCACCGAGCCAGCCGCTGCGGGGACACGAAGGCGGCGATCAGCCCGCTGATCACCACGCCGAGCACCAGAAACGGCACAGCCTGCAGAAACACCCCGGCGAACACGGTTCCCGCGGTGGACAGCCGCGGATCACTCGCGACCCCGTCGCGCATCCAGGTTCCCGCCAGCGCGCACACCACCAATGCGGCCACCAGCACCTCGGTGGAGGTCACCAGGCGCCGGCGCGGGGACGTGACGGTCATCGGGCACATGGTGCCACCCGAACCTGCGCACTCGCCGATACGTACCCTGGGCGCGATGAAGCACAGACACGTGGCCGTCGCCCTGGCCGTCGCCGTGGTCGCGTTGGCGGGATGCAACCGGCCGGCCGACTCCGGGCAACCGGCATCCCCGGCCAAGGCCGCCGCGCAGTTCGCCGACGAACTCCGCCAGCGGGTCACCACCGACGCCATGATGGCGCACCTGCAGAAGCTTCAGGACATCGCCAACGCCAATAACGGCACCAGGGCGGTGGGCACCCCCGGCTTCGATGCCAGCGTCGACTATGTGGCCGGTGTGCTGCGCTCGAAGGGGTTCGACGTCCAAACCCCCGAGTTCCAGGCCAAGGTGTTCAAGGCCGGCAAACCGGAGTTGCGGGTGGGCGGTGACACCGTCAGCGCGCAGGCCGCCGAATTCAGCCTCTCCACCCCGCCGCAGGGCGTCACCGGACCGTTGATCGCCGCCCCCGCGGACGACACGCCAGGCTGCGCGCCGGCCGACTACGACGGTCTTGGCGTCCAAGGCGCGGTGATTCTCGTCGACCGGGGTAGTTGCCCCTTCTCCGATAAGCAGGCCATCGCGGCCAAGCTCGGCGCGGTCGCGATGGTGGTAGCCGACAACGTCGACGAGCCCGCGATGGGCGCCACCCTCGGCGAGGCCACCGACGTCAAGATCCCGGTGGTCGGCGTGAGCAAGGCCGACGGCGCGCGGCTGCGCGCCAATCCCGGACCGACGATGCTCAAGCTCGAGGCCAACACCCAATTGGTCAACGCGCGCAATGTCATTGCGCAGACCAAGACCGGGTCGACCACTGACGTGATCATGACCGGCGCCCACCTGGACAGCGTTCCCGAAGGGCCCGGCATCAACGACAACGGCTCCGGGGTGGCAGCGGTGCTGGAGACCGCCGTGCAGCTCGGCCCCAACCCCGATGTGAAAAACGCTGTGCGATTCGCGTTCTGGGGTGCCGAGGAGCTTGGCACGATCGGATCCAGCAAGTACATCGAGTCGCTGAATGTGGACCAGCTCAAGGACATTGCGCTGTATTTGAACTACGACATGATCGGCTCACCCAACCCCGGCTACTTCACCTACGACGGTGACCAGTCCACCGCCCCGGGCCGCGGGGAGCGGGCCCCGCGCGTGCCGGAGGGGTCGGCGGGTATCGAGCGGACCTTGGTCGCCTACCTGAAATCGGCCGGAAAGACGGCCCAGGACACGTCTTTCGACGGCCGGTCGGATTACGACGCGTTCACCAAGGCCGGCATTCCCTCTGGTGGCTTGTTCTCCGGGGCGGAGGAGAACAAGACCGCCGATCAGCAGAAGCTGTGGGGTGGTACCGCCGACGCGCCATTCGATCCGAACTATCACAAGGCAACCGACACCATCGATCACGTCGACAAGGCCGCGCTGGGCATCCTCGGCGGGGGAGTCGTGTTCTCCGTCGGGCTCTACGCCCAGGACATCGAGGGCCGCAACGGGATTCCGATCCGGGATGACCGCACTCGGCACGCCGGCACGGTGTCGTAATGCGTTGAGACCGTATCCAGATCCACATTTCGGCGGAGATGTGGATCTGAGCGCGGTGTCAATGCCGTGAGCGCAGCACACCCAACGCCCGCATGCCGTGGTAGATGACGAGTGCGGCGATCGAACCGAGCGCAATACCGGTGAACGTGAGATCGCCGATTTTCCAGGTGAAGTCGGCGATGCCGATGATCAGTGCGATCGCGGCGGTCATCTGGTTGATCGGCAGACTGAAGTCCACCCGATTGGTCAGCCAGATGCGCACGCCCAGCACGCCGACCAAACCGTAGAGCACGATCGTCGCACCGCCGAGCACGCCGGGCGGGATCGCCGAGATCGTCGCTCCGACCTTGGGGCACAACGCCAATAGGATCGCGGTCACACCCGCCACCCAATAGGCGGCGGTGGAGTAGACCCGGGTGGCGGCCATCACGCCGATGTTCTCGGCGTAGGTGGTGGTGGCTGAGCCGCCGCCGAAACCGGCCAGCACGGTCGCGACACCGTCGGCCGCCAGCGCGCGGCCGGTCAGCGGGTCGGTGTCGACCCCGGTCATCTGGCCCACCGATTTCACGTGCCCGATGTTCTCGGCGATCAGCGCGATCACCGCGGGCAGGAACATCGGCAGGACCGACAGGTTCAGCGTCGGTGTCTGGAACTTCGGCAGTCCGATCCAGCCGGCCGCCGCGATCGCCGCGGTGTCCACCTGACCGAGGCCCAGCGCCAACAGATAGCCGGCGACCACGGCCAAAAAGATCGCCAGTCGTCCGATGATGCCGCGAAAGAACGCTAGCGCCGCGACCAGCAGCACCAGCGTGACGATGCCGACCAGCGGGCCCTTGTCGAAATTCGTCTTGGCGGCCGGTGCCAGGTTGAACCCGATCAGCGCGACGATGGCACCGGTGACGACCGGCGGCAGCGCGATGTCGATCCAACGGGTGCCGGCAAGGTGCACGGCCAGACCGATGACGATCAGCAGCGCCCCGACCGCGATCAGCCCGCCCAGCGCGCTGCCGGCTCCGTGCGAGGCCACCGCCGCGGTCACCGGGGCTATCACCGAGAAGCTGGAGCCGAGATAGCTGGGCAGCCGGTTGCCGGTGATCACCAGAAAAAGCAGCGTCCCGATACCGGAGAACAGCAGCGTGGTGGCCGGTGGGAAGCCGGTGAGCACCGGGACCAGGAAGGTGGCACCGAACATCGCGACCACATGCTGAGCCCCGATGCCGAGCGTGCGCGGCCAGCTCAAACGTTCGTGTGGGGCGACGACGAAGGCGTCGTCGGCGCGGGTCTCAACCGGGGTCCAGGTCAACGGAATCACGGTCTGAAACTCAACCGCATCGAGGGCTTGGCCGCACGCCGTATCCACGAAGTGGTCGGCGGTCGCGCCCGGCCATTGAACCGAATCGCGGCGTGAACCGTGTCGTTCTGTGTTGATGTTCACCTGACGCAGCCTTCTTGCTGCTTGCCATCGACGGTAGGCGGTCGAGGGTCCGAAACCCTCTTTGTCGAGGAGAGGTTTCGAGGAAATGGTTGCGTCGCAACAGAAGATGACGGCTGCGATTTTGACGGTGGGGGTGTTGGCCGGCGCGGGTGTGATGGCACCTGGTGCGCTACAACCTGAGGTGCGCCCGATAGCCACCGGCAGCGAGCACATTTCGGGTCAGGCGTTGGTCTCCGTCGTCAGGTCGTATCCGTTGTTCGCGGTGGCCCCGGCACCGGCGGCGATGCGCACCCGCAGCCGCTCCCGCGGCGTCGACGCCGGGATTCCGCCCGCGATCTCAACCACTCCTCCACTGCGGGGCCCAATTGCCTTCTCTCGCAGCACTTCTTCGCGTTCCATCACGGCATCGCGAGTCCTGGCTACGCCAGCGGTGCACCCGTCGGCATCGCAGGGCGGCTCGGTGGACAAGGCGTTAACGGCGATACCGGTCGCCACAAGGGCTCCCGCCGATGTGATCGGCGACTTCGTTCGGATCTTCGTCGGAAACGGTGGGCCGGGACAGAACGCCGGCTTGCTCGTCGGCAACGGTGGCGACGGTCTGCCCGGGCAGAACGGTGGCCGGGGCGGCCTGTTGTTCGGAAACGGAGGCAACGGCGGTGCCGGAGTGGGTGGACAGGCGGGCGGCAACGGCGGCAATGCGGGTCTGTTCGGCAACGGTGGCGCGGGTGGATCGGTAAGCGCCACCAACGACGTCGCCATCGGCGGTAACGGGGGTAACGGCGGGCACGGCGGCATCATCGCCGGCAACGGTGGTGGCGGCGGCCGTGGCGCGACGGGTCTCAGCGACGACCAGGACGTGGTCGGCGGTCGCGGCGGGCGCGGCGGCGACGGTGGCCTGGTGAGCGGAAGCGGCGGAGCCGGGGGCGACGGCGGTGGCGGCCTGAGCGAGACCGGCAACGCGACCGGCGGGACGGGCGGTCGCGGTGGAAACGGCGGGATCGCGTCCGGTAATGCCGGTGACGGCGGTCTCGGCGGCAATGTCGAAACCAGTGTCGGACATGCCGTTGGCGGCGCAGGCGGCAACGGCGGCCACAGCGGCGTCTCCGGCATCGGCGGGGACGGCGGCAATGGCGGACGTGCGGTCACCAGCGGCGGTGACGCAACCGGCGGCGCGGGCGGCGACGCCGGCAGTGGCGGGGTGTTCGGCAACGGGCCGGGCGCCGGCGGATCGGGTGGCAACGGGGGGCGGGCCACCAGCGCCGGCGGGGTGAATGCCCCGGGAACGGCCACCGGCGGTGCCGGCGGCAACGGTGCGGCCGGTGCCCCCGGACAAGCGGGCGGCCC
>JAKFVT010000031.1 GCA_021732005.1 Mycobacterium sp.
ATCGGCTCCTGAATGGTGTCGGGCACCGAGGGGGCCGAGGGTGGGGCCGGCGGCGCGGCCTGCTCGACGGCGGGTCCGGCCGGCTGGCTGCTGGGCACGATCACGGCCTCGGCCGGGCTGGGCCGCTGGTCGACGGTCGGTCGGATGCTGACCGCCAGTGAGATCACCAGCGCCACCACACCGACCACGAAGATCGACGTCAGGGCGCTTCCGACCAGCAGGAACGGCTTGCGACCGGAGTCGTCGGGAGCGAAGTCGAGCTCCTCGGGAACCGAGTCGTACGGCACCGAGTCGTAGCCGAGGTCGCCGTCCATCTCGTCGAGCACTTCGCTGTAGCCGAGCGGTGCCATGTAGCCGGCGGCGGCCATCTGGGTGCCGGCTTCCGACATCTCGGTGTTCGCGCCGGCCGCGTACACACCGGCCGCCGGGTAGACCTTGCCTGCGGTGGTGCCATCGGGGTCTTGGGCGTAGGCCAGGCCGACGGTGGAGGCGTCGTAGCGCGGTGCCGTCGCGGACGCCAGTGCAGCACCGCGGGCCAGCGCGAGTTCGGCTTCGTCGGGAGCGTGCACCAGCAGCGCTGTGCCCAGTGCGAGCTGTGATTTGACCGCCGCGACGTCGACGCCGGAGCCGAGGACGAATACACCCTGCGGCGGTTCGGCGATCGCCTCCAGGCCGGCGATCATCCGCTGCAGTTCGGCGACCGCGTCCTGAGCGTGCAGGTGTTCGGTCTGCACCTTGACGATGTCGCCGGTCGCGGTGTCCACCACCGAGACGGTGGCGGTGTCGCGCTCGAGGAACATCAGGGCCGTGCGGTCGTAGCCGACGGTCTGGCCGACGGCCTGCGCCAGCGCACCGGCGGCATGCAGTTCGGACACCAGGACGACGTCGTCGATCTTGCGGGCCGCGAGGGCATCGCGCAGTCCGGCCGCGGCGGAGTGGTCGGTCCACGTGACGCCGGTCGACACCAGTCGGTGTCCGCCTTCGGCGGCGCTTTCCCGGGTACCGAGAATCGCCGCGACCACTTGATCGGCCGCGGTTGCTGCACCTTCGCCGGTCTGGATGTCGAAGGCATCGTGATCGACGGTCACGCCGTCGGCTTTCTCGCCTTCGACCAGCACCATGCGCACCGTCGTTGGCGTCATGGACACACCGAGTGCGATGTCCACTACCCCTCCAAGGTTGTTTGCTGGATCTCCCCGACCCGTTTCTGCGCTCCACCTGGCTAGAGCCGCTCAACCGTAGAGTTCATCGCCGCTGGTAGCGGCGCTGTTACAGCCAAACGGATTAGCTGGTGGGCGGTGCCTGACCCTGGAGCTTCGAGGTTACGCGCCCGCCTCGGACTGAAGAAAGTTCTGATAAGAGCGCGACGGGGTGGGGCCGCGTTGACCCTGGTATTTGGAGCCGACGCTGGCGCTGCCGTAGGGATTTTGGGCGGGGCTGGTCAGGCGCAGCAGGCACAGTTGGCCGATCTTCATCCCCGGCCAGAGCGTGATGGGCAGGTTCGCGACGTTCGACAGTTCCAGCGTGATGTGCCCGGAGAAGCCCGGGTCGATGAAGCCCGCGGTGGAGTGGGTCAGCAGACCGAGCCGGCCGAGCGACGACTTGCCTTCGAGCCGGCCGGCGAGGTCGTCGGGCAGGGTGCAGCACTCCAGCGTCGAGCCGAGGACGAACTCGCCGGGATGCAGGACGAACGGCTCGCCTTTGGCGGGCTCGACCAGGCTGGTCAGCTCGTCCTGCTGCTTGGCGGGGTCGATGTGGGTGTAGCGGGTGTTGTTGAAGACCCGGAAGAGGTTGTCCAGCCGAACGTCGACGCTCGACGGTTGCACCAGGGCGTCATCGAACGGGTCGATGCCCAGTCGACCGTCGGCGATGGCGGCGCGGATATCACGATCGGAGAGCAGCACGCGACGAGCGTACTGGCGGATCAGTTGATCGTGATGGTGACCACGTTCGGCGGCAACGAATTGTTGAGAATGAGGACCGAACTCTGGCCATTCACGTCGTCGTAGGGGAAGCCGTAGTTCTTCCCGTCCAGGCCGAGCTGGTGAAAGACCTTCGCATAGGAGTTGTACTTCGTGCCGGCGGGGTAGTACGCCGCGACATCGCCCCACTTGTCCGGCGAGGCGGCGACGCCGCGGTTGAAGGCGGCGTCGAGTTGGGCGAGGAAGGCGCCCTGCTCGTGGGTGCCGACGAAGGGTCCGTCGCCGGCGAAGACCTCCGCTGTCGTCGGCTTGTCCATCACGTAGTTTCCCGAGAGCCCGGCGGGATTGAGCGCAGTGACGGTGTAGGCGAACTGGTTGTTGGCGTCCACCTGGCCGGTCACGGTGTAGCTGCCTGGCGAGGTGAACGTGAACGGCCCGGTCTTGTACTTGGTCCAGAAGTCGTTGACCGGTTCGTCGAGGTAATGGGCCAGCGCCCCGGGCTGCACGGACCGAGGCGAGGCGATGCGCAGCGGATTGCCGTGGCCGTCGTTGATGACGAGCTGCTGGAATTCGGTCGGTACCGAGGTCTGATAGGTGGTGAACACCTGGTTCCGCGTGGCGGTGGTGCCGCGGGTGCCGGAGAAGGAGCCTTGGGCGAGGGTGAAGCTCAGCGGCAGCCCGAACTGGTCCACCTGGGTGGTGTTACCGCCGAAGGGCACGCCGCCGTATTGGAAGGTGAACTCGAACCAGTCGTAGACGGTGCCGTAGTTGGGATTGGTGACGCCGACTGGGTCGGGTACGGTCCAGCCCGAATTGTCTTGGCTGATACCGATATACAGCGGTTGGGCGACCGACACGTAGATCCTGGCACCCTGCAAGTCCGGCGGCATCCGCAAGTTAGCGGCCTCGCCGAGGGTGTACGACATGTTCGCGTAGTTCACCCCGTCCTTGACCAAGTGACCGGGGGCGTTGGCGTCGTCGTGGTTGATCGCGTGCGTCGTTCCGGTCTGGTCCACCCAGGCCCAGTGATCCTTGGAGGTCTGGCCGAGGACGGTGACGTAGATCTGGCCACTGTCGTACGACGAGTTGTTGACGAAGTCGACCGGGAATGTGCCCGCGCTGTAGGGCGCGACGGACACCGTGACGGTGCCGGACGCGTTGTGACCGCTGGACCCGATCAGGCCGAACGTCAGCAAGTTGACCAGGCCGGCGAGGCCGTGGATGTGCGGGCCACTCCAGAAGTCGGAGGTGGTCAGCTGGAAGGTGTCGGTGTAGGGATCGGTGCCGTTCCAGTCTGCAGGGGCGGTGTAGGCCGCCTGGGAGCCGGAGATCGTGAGGGTGCCGCCGCCCGTGCCGGTTCCGTGGACCGCATAGGTCAGTCGGCGCCCGTCGGTGTCGACGCCCCCAAGTTGGAACGGGTCACTGGTTTCGCCGGGATCGAGCGCTTCGGATCTGGTCTGCGGCGGGAACGTCGGAGTGACAGCTTCAAACGTGCGTTGGTACCAATTACGTTGGGCTGCTTGGACAGAACGGCGCACGTCGACGGTGGGCACCGGTTTGACGCGGGCAGGGGCGGTGCGGGTTTTCGACGGGGCCGATGTAGGGCGCCCGGCAGCGCGGGCGCTGGACGCCGTTGCACGCCCGTGCGTGGACGATGAATTGCCAGCCGTGTCAGAGTTCGCGGTCTCGGCATGACCCGTCGCGGGGTTGGCCAGCAGCGCGATGCCGATCCCGGCGGCCACGGCGGATGCTCCGACCCAACCAACGTGCGCGGCATACTTCATCAAGGTTCCGTTCGACGTAGCTGGCTGCGCCATACTATGCCGGTAGAGGGCCCTATCGCAGCCGATTGGCAGCGATTCTGCCGATCCCTACCCGACGCTCAGCACTTTGCTATCCCGGCCGCGCCGTCCCTTGTCACACCGCAGTTGCGCGCAGTGCTAACGTCTGTGTCCATCGCCGATGTAGTTCAATGGCAGAACATCAGCTTCCCAAGCTGAATACGCGGGTTCGATTCCCGTCATCGGCTCCACTTCTACCTCGACTTTCGATCCTTTGTCCTAGGCGCGAGCGGCGCGCGGTCCCGTAACGGTCCCGTACGCGCAGCTGCCGTATGCGGCGCTGGCCCGGCGTCAGGTGAATGCCGGTGCGACGAACCGTTGCACGATTTGGTCTTCAACCTCGCTGTTGCCGATTGGCCAGACCGCCAGCGACATGACGACGCGAACGATCCATTGGGCAGCCTGCGGGTCGTCGTCGGTTATGCCGGTGAGGTCAGCGGCGAGACGGCTCAGCACCGGTGACGAAGGAAGCTCAGTCAGATCACGACCGGCGCTCAACCCCATCATCATCTGGCGCATCGGGTCCGATCGAATGTGTTCCAGTGCGACCGTGATTGCCTTCACCACTCGCTCCGCGCCACTCAGGTCTTTGACGGCGCGTCGAACCGAGTCGACGATGCGGGCGGCCAGGCGGAGCAGAACGGCGTCGCGGATCTGGCCTTTGCCTCCGGCGTAGCGGTAGATAGTCGCCCGCGAACAGTGCACTCGTGCGGCCAAGGCGTCCATGTCGAAGGCTTCCAGGCCGTCCCGTAAAACGAGGTCGGTGGCAGCGGCATAAATACGGTCTGCGGCTGCCGTACGGCGCTCGCCTCCAATGAGCCAGTCGTCTCTAACCACCAATACTCCTCTACAAGGCATTCGGATCGTCTCAACTCTGAGACAAATCTGACAGTACATTTCAGCATTCATGCAGGTATGACGCATGACGTGAGACGGCCTTGATCAGAACACTCGGGCAGACATTTCAACTTTGCTGGTACCTATTGACGACCCCGTTGCCGCCGATCAGCTTGGAGAGATGAGGTCGCGCAACGGTCAGCTTGGCATCGAGCTATTCGACGATGAGTGCATTCAGGACCCCTACCCTCTGTACCGACGAATGTTGGACACAGCGCCGGTGCATCAAATTGGCGGTTCCGGGTTCTATGCGGTGTGCAGCTGGGACGCGGTCAACGACGCCATCGCTCGACCCGAAGACTTCTCCTCGAACTTGACCGCGACGATGACGTATCAGCCTGGCGGCGAAGTGGGTTCGTTTGAGATGGAGGGATTAGGCGGAAAGAGCCATGTGCTGGCCACCGCCGACGAGCCCACGCACGCGGTGCACAGGAAAGCGTTGCTTCCGCAACTGGCAGCCAAGCGGATTCGCGCGTTCGAACCGTTTATCGCTGAAACCGCCGAGCAGCTTTGGAAGGCCCATTCGGAGCACGGGAGCATCGAATGGATGAGCGCCATGGCAAACCGATTGCCAATGATGATTGTCGGGCGGATCATCGGTGTCCCAGACACCGACATCGACAACCTCGTGCGGTGGGGATACGCCGCGACCCAGATGGTCGAGGGTCTCGTCAGCCAAGATCAGCTCAACGCTGCTGGCATCGCCGTGATGGAACTCGCGGGCTACATCACCGATCAGTTTCGGCAAGCCGCAGCCGACCCGCAGGACAACTTGCTCGGTGATTTGGCCACGGCGTGCGCATCGGGTGAGATGGAAGAACTCACCGCGCAGGCGATGATGATCATATTGTTCAGCGCCGGTGGCGAATCCACTGCGTCGCTAATCGGTTCCGCGGCTTGGGTTTTGTCGACTCGCCCTGATATCCAGCAGCAGGTCCGCGACCAACCGGAACTGCTCGGCGCATTCCTTGAGGAGGTACTGCGCTACGAACCGCCGTTCCGGGGCCATTACCGCCACGTGGTGAGTGATACGACACTGGGCGGTGCGGACCTTCAAGCGGGGTCACGCCTGCTGCTGTTGTGGGGAGCGGCTAATCGGGATCCGTCACACTTCGACGATCCCGACCAGTTTCGATTGGACCGCCGCGACGGGAAGGGTCACATCACCTTCGGCAAGGGAGCGCACTTTTGCGTCGGAGCCGCGCTCGCCCGGTTGGAAGCCCAAATCGTGCTTGGTCAACTCCTTGAACACACTTCGAAAATCGAAGCCGCTGATACTGGGCGCTGGCTGTCCAGCCTCCTTGTACGGCGCCTTGAACGCCTGGAACTGGCCTACAAATAGTCTAGCCCCGTAGCTCCTGCCCCAGCACGTCGCTTCCTCAGCTCGAAGGCCGGTGCGCTACAGAGGTCAGCGCGCAGAGCCCGCGTTCGTCAACAGCAAGGCTGCCTCGTTATAGGGAAACGCTCGGTAGAGCGGCCGGGAACGCGGTATGACGAGGGCCGCGGCCTCGGCCTTGCTCACCACCCGTGGGTTGACGAGCGCGACAGTCCGTCCACGCTTGCGCAGCACCGTCGGTCCGCCGGCCAGCACGTTCTTCAACCAGTCCGTCTGCAGGCCGTAGCCGATGAGGATGGCGTAGCCATCAAGGGTCTTGAATACCAAAAGGGGTGTTCGATATCGCTTACCCGACTTCCGCCCGACGTGCTCGAGCGTCCCGAGGCTCGGAAGCCACGGTGTGATCGTGCGAGCCGCCGGATTGGTGACTCGCTTGTTGAACTCTGCGATTCGTCGAGGCACGCGCATTCTCGGAGTCTAAGTATTGGTCGAAGTGATAAGTGAGTGACTCCTGCAGGGATAATCGACGGCATTTGCGATGCGCCGTAGGTCTTTTTCCACCCGCACTTGGTGGAATTATTGACGGAGCCGAACTGCGGGCGTACTGAGGCGGTACCGAGGGCGTCCGTCGGCCGTTCTCTACCCGTGCAGCGGTATCACGTTGCCGTAACTCGGACTCTGCACCGGTGTCGACAGCGCGCCCAGCGCCGCCATGTTGCCCGTGTGGTCGTCGGTGTTGATGAGGTGGGCGTAGACCGTCAGCGTGGTCTTGACGTCCCGGTGCCCCATGAGCCCGGCGATGTCTATGGGCCGGATGCCCGCCGCGAGGCACAGGCTCGCGTACGTGTGGCGGAGCGAGTGGAACGACTGGTTTGGGTCCAGCGTCGCGGTCGGAGTGAGCATATTGGCGCGCAACACCGCCGGGCGGTACACCGACTTGTAGAACGTGGCGTGGCGTAGCGGCGTCGTCCAGTCGAGCACCAACCGCTTCTCCGCGTCCTCCACGCTGAGTTCGGCGAGGGCGTCCGCCTGTCGTCGCGCGCGGGCTTTCGCGGTGGCTTTCAGTGGTATGTCTTCGACGCCCGTAGCCGCCTCTCCCGGTGCGGGGGCCGTCGCGGGTACGCCGGTAGGCCGGGGACGTGTCAACGTCGTACCGGGGAACAGCGGGGCTGTCGGTTCATCCGAGCGCGGGTGCTCCGCGAGGTAGTCCCGCAGCAACTCGGTCGTCTCGGCGGTGAGCGGCACGCGGCGGTAGCTCTGCTTGGTCTTGAGCGGGCCGTACTCGATGGCCGTACCCTTTGCGCGCGCTGCTTGCTCGACCCGCAGCACGCCCGGCTTCGCCGGGGCGTTCGGGTTCAACGGCGGGTCCGGTAGATCGACGTTCACGATGGTGAGCCCGCCGAGTTCCGCCGCGCGCAGGCCCGCCCACGCCGCGACGTGAACCAGGACGTTGTACGGCCAGGGCGTCGCTTCTGTGAGGGCAGAAACCTCTGCGGGGGTGAGGAACTGCGCCCGGTCCACGATTACCCCGACCTGACCGCCGTTGGTCCCGGTCTCGGTGGGGAGCTTGATGTATTCGGCGGGGCTCTTCGCCAGCCGGCCATCCACGACCGCCTGCTCTAGGACCATGCGGACGGTCCAGAACGCGTGCCGCACGGTCGACGGCTTCTTGCCCGCGTCGGTGAGCCGGTTCACCCACTCCTGGATGTACTCGCGGGTGATCTTGTTGAGCGGGTAGCCGCCGAACACCGCGTCAATGCCGAGCGTCTTGCCGTCGCCGCGTCGCGTTGCGGCCGGGGCGAGGGCGTAGCGGTGGCTCTCCGCGTTGTTGCGGGTGTCGGCCTTCCTCGACTCCAGCCAAATCGCCGCCGCGTCGCGGAATACCATCTTGCCCTTGCCGGGGTCGAAGTCCATGCCCGTCAGCGTTTCGGCGTCGGCCTTGGCCGCGAACGCCTTCGCATCCTTGCGGGTGCGGAATCCACCCTTGGTGCGCTCGCTGCCGTCGGGCGTGTACCACCGCACCACATAAGTTGTTGTACCGCTTGCGCGTACGCGCTTCTGAACGCTAGCCATCGCGCTAGTCCTCCCGCGTCCGCCGATTGCGGCTGCCTCGGACCTCGCCCGCAGCGGTCATGCGCCTAAGCTCATCGGCGCGGTAGACCTCCGTGCTCGCGTATGGCCCGCCGCGCTCGAAAACGACCCTGACTGCTAAGTCGCCGCCGTCGTTGGAGGTCTCGTAGACCTCGCCGACTTCGGCGTAGCGTGGGGCGTTCTTCGCAATCACCAGCACCTCGTCGCCGGGGCGGAACTCCAGCGTGCTGGCGAGTGGGTCAATGTCGCGTTTACTCATGCTGCGCCTCGCATGTCGCGCTTGAGGATTCGAGCCACCGTTGCCGCACACCAGGTACCGCCGCGCTTGGTCGGGTGGCCTTCGGCGGTCAGCGCTTCGGCGATGTCGCGGAGCGGAACACCTTGCGCCGCGAGCGACTTCATCTTGCGTAGGGCTTGCTGCTCGATGGGCTCTGGCACGAGCTGACCGTTGGCCGATCGGTACCCGTAGGGCAGCGCGCCGTGGGCGTGGCCGCCCCGTGCGGCCTTTGCGGCACGGCCTGCGGCGAGGCGGTCGACGGTCATCTCGCGGTCGTACTCGGAGATGGCGCCCATGATGACGCGAACCAGCTTGCGGCTCGGGTCTTTCGACTCACCATTCAGCATCTCGTTCTCGTTCTCGCGGGTGGACAACACGATGCCTCCGAGATCGGACAGCTTGCGTAGCAATAGTTCCTGCACCATGACGTCGCGGGCCAGCCGGTCCAGGCGGGCGACGACGACTCCGTGCGCTTGGCCACTCTTGACCAATGCTGCGGCCCCAGACCAGCCTGCGCGGTCGCGTAGCTCTGATGCACCGCTGATCACGTCGGTCTGCCAGGACACAATCTTATGTCGACCCACCTTTGCCCAGGCGCAGATTGCCGCACGTTGCAGTTCCGGCCCGTAGGCCTCTTGTTGGTGGGCCGATGAGACCCGGATGTAGGCGACTACTCGCACGCCTTCCCCTTTCCACAGGCCGCTGACCAGCGGCGTAGCTGAATACGGGGATAAAGCTACGCCAGCTAGGCACAATAGTTGGTACAAAGCTGCTACCGCCCACGTCGAGGGCGTGCGGCCTGCGCCCGGCGGTTCGCTGCGGCTACGTCGCCGACTGCGTCCTCCAGGCGCACTAGCTCGCGGCTAGCGCGGTGCGGGGTATCGGGCGGGTCCTCGGCCCACGCAGGCCGGTCCACACGCTCTCCGTGGCGCTCGGGGTGCGGTTCGGGGCCGTCCTCGACAATCTCGGCGTCCACGATCTCCGTCGGCGGCAGGGCGCGCGGCTCCTCGGGCGGAAGGCCGCGTCGGGCGCGGTGTTCCGCGCGGGTCGTCCGCCCGACCGACATCGCGATATCGCCCATAATCTCCTCCCACGGCTCGGCGGCCTTCGCCGACACCTCGACTTGGGCGGGCGGTTTCAGCCCGACGCGGTCGAGTGCGTCCCGGACGGCGGCGAGCTTGACGGCTTCGGACTCCGCGCTCTCGGCGATACCGAGGAGCTGCTTGGCCATGCGGTCCGCCGCCTCGTCCAGCCGCTGCCGCGCTCGCGCAATCACGGCGGGAGCTCGGCCTCCGTGGTGGGTACACACTGTTCCACCGCGTATCGCCCACCGGCGACATTGCTCACCGTTCTTCTTGTGCGCTGTGCAGCGCCGCGCCGGGTTGCCCCGGTTCCATTCAATAGGTTCGCTGTCCGAAGGGTTAGTCATGCCGAATCTCCTTTCGTCATTGCTGCATTCATCGTTCGCCGGGCCTCGTCCAGTCCACGGGCCACGGCTCTCGTCGCGGGTTACGTCTAGGTCGTCTGGGATGTCCTCGGCGGGTTCGCCTCTGGGGTGCCCACCAGTAGGGCGGTTCGGGCGGGGTGTAGACGTTCATCGGTCGGCCCGCCAGCGCTCCCCGTCGCGGGTCGCGCGCCTACGCGCGTAGGTGCCCAACCGGGTATATCTAGGGGTATCTAGGGACATCTGAGGATTTCTTGGACCTCGCCTAGGCAGGCTTGATGGCCTTGAAAGCCCTAGACGCCCCTGTTCCCCTGCGCCTGGAACCAGGCAATTCTTGGCCGATTTCGTTGATTTAAGCTGCGCGGCAGATCCGCGACGTACCTGTCTAGAAGTACCTCTTGTCAGGTACTTCTTGAAGCGAACAGCCCGACTACACATCGCCGTCGCCTTCGTCGGCGGGCCGCAGACGAACCGTGGTAGGCGGCAGCTCCCACGTCCAGTGGTCGATCTTGCTACCAACACGCACGGAGCGCTTCACGACTCCCATGTGATTAGCCGCGTCCCTCACCGGCTTCGCCGAGCAGTTCACGACCTCCCGCGTCTTGGTCGTCGCTTCATCGGCTCGCATTGACCCATCCGCCAACAACTCTCGCAATATGCGCTCGCACTCATCTCTGACGGGAGCGCTCTTGCGCGCGTCACCGGCCTTCGCACCATCCGCGCCCAGGAGCTGGTCCGCGTCAAGGTCTAGTGCACCGTGCCATCGCACCACCGGTGTATCGGGATCAGATGAGGCGCTAATAAGTTTGTAGCCCAGTGCGTTCGGGTCTTTCGTCAAGTTGCCCTTCGTGAGCGCAATCGCATGCGTCGGTCCATTCAGTTTGGGCTCTTTGAGCTTTCCTGCGACTATCACAGAGCGCGTAATGCCCGTGTACGCAACGGTCCCGCTGCCTCTGTGCTTCGCGGTCATTCCCGTCGCTTTATTGAGGTGCCGGACCAGCAAAATTGCGCAACCTGTCTCCCGCGCAAGAGCGACCAACGGCATCAGCGCCTGTCGGGTACTCGGGTCATCACCTGGCTTTACTCTTCGCGTCGAGATGAACGCGGTCACCGGGTCGATAACTACCAGCCTCGCATCGACTTCCGCGATGGCCCGCCGCAAGCGGTCCACATCGTCAGGGATGACAAAAGGCATCGGATCGCCGCTTTCGCCGGTCGGCTGGCGCATGGCCGCAACACGCGACAGGTCGGCCCCGGCAGCCATGAGGCGAGGAACGATGGTGTCCCCTTCGTCGTCCTCCACTCCGACCAACACCACACCGGCGGGCTCCCCGTCGTCCTGCTCAACGTCGTGGTCGTCAATCCGGGTCTGAGGCCACTCGCCACCCGTGGACACGATCGCGGCGATCGTGAGGGTGAGCATCGACTTGCCTACATCGGGGTCGCCCTCCAAGATCGACACCTTGCCGAGGGGCAACCATGGACGCCACAGCCATAGAACCTTTGTCGGCACTACGTCCGCGAGCGATCGGGTCACTGGTTCGTTCTGTTCACCGATCGTTCTTGCTGCCCATGCGTCGCAGTCGAACTTGTTGGCGTCTACCGCACATCGGTCGTCGGGTACGTACGTGCCGAATATGGGTTGGATCTTGTCGAGGGCTCCGGCGATGCCGCGCCCCATTTCGCCGCGCAGAGTCTCTATGTCGCGCTTCCCCAGCGCCGCGGGCAGGCCCGCTCGCGCCACCGCATCGAGTGCGGCCGCGACGCCCGCGTGGCCTTCGGCGGCCAAGTTCAGAAGCCGCCACTGTGCATCCCGCAGCACGTCATGGCTGCTCGTGCTGGCCCCTATCTTTGCTACCCACTCATCGACAGCAGACTTCATCGCCGAACACATCTCGTCGCCGAAGCCTCGGCGGTCGGTAAGCCAGTCCCACAGTTGGCCGTCAGTCATGTCGCTTATCGGGTCGTCGCTCTCTTCCGTCCCGCCGTGCGTGAGCCGTGTGAACCAGAGTTCCGGCAGAACCGCGATGTCGGCGATAGTCGGGATCCCTTCCTCGATCCGCTCCAGCGTGTCCGCCCCAGCGTCCGTGAGCATCGACGGCGCACCCCAGCCCCACTCGTAAGTGGCCGGCTGCCCATCGGCGTCCTCGGCGTCGGGGTTAACGCTCGGGTGAACGACCATGTAGCGGTGGCGCTTCTGGATCACCTCAATTGAGTCGGCTGCCTTCCCGGCGAACCGGTAACCCTTCGGCACAAGGAACACTGCGATGCAACTACCGGTCGATAGCCTGGCCCCGCTCAACGCGGTCGCGGGTAGTTGGCCTAGTTCGGCCTCCAATTCCCCCAGCTGCGCGGCACCTCGCTTCTCGCTCTCACCCTTGGTGTAGTTGTCGATGTCAATGCCAACCAGTTCCCAGCCATCGACATTGTTGCCCGCGTAGATCGGGGGTAGGTCGTCACGACCCTCCAGGAACTCTCGGGGAACCTCCGCCAGACGCAGCGCAATATTGCCGCGCGCCTGATTGCGCGCCCACTGGGCAACTTGGTGATCGGTGGGGTGGGCCTTGCCGCCACCAGTGAATCCCGCTGGCGGCGGGTGTTTCTTACCGGGTGGTAAAGGCAATGTCCCCAGAAAACCTCGCGCGCGGTAGCGACGGGCCGCGCTCCGAAAAGCCCCTTGCTTCGGCATTCGCGGCCCAGGGTCGGCAGGTAAAGTACTAGTCACGTCATCGGCTCCAGCGCTCATTGGCGTATCGCCCCGGCCCGGGAGTTGCTACCCGTGTCGGGGCACACTTCGTTTATTGGGCGACAGCGGGTTTCGGTAGCCGATAGACGCCGGATTGCTTGCGTGACTCGATCCAGTCCCAGCCGTCCCGCCGGGAGAAGAGGTTCGTGTTACCCAGTCGCGTCGGACTGATCTCGCGACGAAGCCCCGCATGTTTAACGGCTCGCCGTGTGACGGGGATGCCCTCGTCGTAGTGAAGCCATTCCCAAAGCTCTTGCTCGGTCATGATCGGCTTCTGATCCTCGTTCATTGGTGCATTGGCCCTTTCGAAATTGAAAGAGCGCGCCCGCCAAGACTCAACACCCCGGCCGCGAATGGCCGTCCTCGCCTACCTTACCCGAACTGACGGCGGCGCGGCGCCGATATAGCGGCGGAGCCAATCACCCAATTCGACTGTGCGCCAGACAATCACGGTGCAAATACCTTTAGCCGCACTTAAGGTATTGGCGATCGGGGTACACAGGTGTACCAACTGGCCCGGTTCGGGCCACGAATGGTTATACATTCGCTGGCGGCCAGTCCTCGACGGTCTCAAGCCTCGCGATCTCGGCGTTGGTCTTGTAGGTTTCGGCGGCGATCTTGCCGGCTACGTCCCCACACGACCAGCAGGACCGGTACAGCAGGATCAACGTGCCCCGGTCGGTGGCGAGGAGTCGGGCCGTGTCGTCACACGCCGGGGCGAGTCGAACGTTGCACTCCAGTCCGCAGCTGCCTTCGCAGCCGTAGCGGCTGCAGTCGCAGTAGTCCAACGTGTCCACTTTGTGGGCGAGAGAGCCAGCGGCGTAGCTGACCGTGCTGAGTCGGCGGGTGGGGGCGTCGCGCCAGCGGTCGCGGACGATGTCGACGTGGTTCGTTCCCACCGCCCATATCCGCACGACACCCTGCTCGGCGGGGTCGTCGGGGTCGTAGTCAGTGTCCCAGGTGTTGTAGCGGAGCTGGCCCAGGCCGGCCAGGCGGTGGAACTCGGCAGCATCCGCGTCAACGCGATCGGCTAACGCGGGCACCCGGGCAGGATCAAAGAGCACCCGGTCGCCCATCGCGAGGTTTAACCATGTCTTCAACATGACCTGTTGAGCGCGGTCGATGGCGCGTACTTGGGTGTTGGCGCGCGGGTCCATCGGCCGCACATTGCTGAGCGCAGGGAACTTGCGCAAGAGTTCCTGGCGGCGTTGGGGATCGAGGTCGCTCACGACGCCTCCTCGGCTTTGGTCATGATCCACTCGAACAGTCCGTGCGTCGAGAAAAACAGCGCGCCAGACATTTTCGTGCACGGTATCTCGCGGCGATTCGCCGCTTCACGGACGTAGTTCAGCGTCACAGGCACCCCCAGGACATCATTGAGCCAGCGGTGCGCGCCTGCGCGTCCTCGGATCGTGGGGATGTTCGTAAGCACGACGCCGGGCGGCGGTTCGTGCTTGAGTGGTGTTCTTGCCATTGCTCCTCCGATGCAGACATTCCGCGCAACGGTTGTATCCTGTTCAAGCGAAAGGCTATTCGACTCTTACCGCTAGTCTAGTCGCCGCCCGCCTTAGTCCGCCGACCTTTAGGCGCGGCTCGTACGCCGACCGCCACACACCCACCAAGCGCCAACTTTGATTGGGCGGCGCAACGTGTCTCAGGCGTAGCGTCGAAGCGATAACAACTATCTCAGGCGGTGAAAGTTACTATGGGTAAGGGCATCTCAACTCGAGGCGACGTTCTCGTCAACATGACAGCCGATGGCGTCGACCTCAATGAAGTATGGGGTGAGCTACAGGACGTACTAGAGCTTTGGAACTCCGAACGCAAGAGCGTCACGGACCTCTTGTGCTACCGGACAGTCAATGTCGCCGACGCCATTGCACAAAGCGTGACGTCCGACAGCTTCGAGGAAGCAACGGAATTCGGTATTCCGCTGGCGATCCGACCTCCCACTGACGTACTCAAGCTCGGCTACTCCTTCAAGGACTGGGACCTGCGGACAGCGTTCACGTGGAAGTTCTTGCGAGAGGCGACCGCCGAGCAGATCACTGCGCATGTGACCCGCGTTCTGGAGGCAGATAACAAGCTCACCACCGGCACGGTACTCAATCGGTTCTTCGACCCAGCGACGCAACTCAACGAATGGGGCCACATATGCTACGGGTTGTGGTCGGGCGACTCGATGGTGCCGCCGCCGTATCTCGGCAAGACATTCACCCGGGACCATACCCATTACCTAACAACGGGTTACGACGTGCTTGATCCGCCCGACGTCGAGGGGCTTCTCTACCACGTTAAGGAGCACGGCTACGGCACGCACCCGGCGACGCAACTTGTCATCCTCGTCAACCCGGTCGACTTCGACGCAGCGGGCATGTCGTCGTGGCGAGCAGGCGTCGAAGTCCGCACCAACGTTAAGGCCAAGTGGGACTACATACCCTCCGCGCTCATGCCGGCATGGATCAGCGACGAGACGATCCACGGCCCCATTCCCAACGCGGAGTTCAACGGCCTTCAGGTGTGGGGTTCTTACGCCGGGGCGCTCGTCATCCAATCGAACTATGTGCCGGGGGGTTACGTCACTGTCGTGGCGACCGGCGGACCGAACTCCAATGCCAACCCAGTTGGCTTCCGAGAACATGTCAACCAGGCTTACCGAGGCCTGCGCCACATTCCTGGGAACGGGCAGTATCCGATCCAGGATTCGTTTTACGTCAGGGGTTTTGGTGTTGGCACTCGACATCGAGGCGCAGCTGCCGTCGCCCAAATCACCACCAACACCCTCTACACGCCGCCAACAACGATAGAGACCTAGCGATGTCCGGCTACACGCGCGCCCCAGAGCCCTACCGCGATCCCCCGCCGTCACCACCATCGCGGCGTCGGGCGCAGGACCCGCTCCTGCTGGCTCGCGACCGCACTGGCGATCAGTCGACGGAGTTCAGCTGGGGACCGGGTCCGGTCGCCCCGCGCCTCAATGGCCGCTCGCCGGAAGACGGCGGCGTCTACATGCCCCGGTCGCCGCGCGTCGATCCGCCGGCCAGCGGGGTAGGTCGGCCCCGGCAGCACCGCCGCTCACCCGCCGAGGCGCGCGGCTATCCCGGCGAACAGGTCGCCCGCTGAGCGGCACTCGTCCGCACACGCCTACGGCGACGCTAGGCCGCAGAAACGACACACGAGAGGACCGACATGGCCACCAAGAAACAAGCGGCTGCCCGGTCGAAGTTCGCCCGCCACGCCCGCACGAAGAACAAAAACACCAAAGTGGGCCGCGCCGCCGCCAAGCGCGGCGAGGCCAAGGTCAAGTAGTTGGAGTGGGACCGTGCCCGGCAGCACATCCAATTCACCTGCAGCAAGCCGGAGTCAGGTTGACCAACGACGACGACCTCGGCACCTGGATTGGTACCGAGGCCGCCGTCGCCGCTTGCCTGCGAGGTACTTGCCCAACAGGCTAAACTCGTACTTGGCAGGCACGAGCCCTCGGGCTTAGCAATCGCCCGGTCTCCTTGGGGGAGAAGTCGGGGTACACAGGCGGCCACCTGTGCGCCCCGCCCGCCGTCGCGCGCGACGGCAAGATCATGGGTTAGTCGTCGTCCTCCCCGTTTTCCATTGCAGGCCCGCCGGATTCGTCTTGCCATCCGAGGTGATAGAGGTCTTCCGCCCCCTCCGTCTTGGAGACGAGGATGTACCCGTCCGCGACGGCACGGTCGATTGCCGTGTTCAATGCGTTCTCGGGTCGAACCCAGTAGCGCTTGAGGTCTTCCATGCCGTAATAGGAGAAGAAGAATGCTCGCAACTGATCGCGCGTCAGCGGCTCCTGCGTCATCTTCATCAGGTCGAAGAGCATCCGCTTCGACTTCAGCCGCTTGCCGCCCGCTGGTACGTACGGCTGGAGTTTGAGCGGGGCCGGTATGTCCACGCCCCCGTCCGCGCCCGGGAGCATGAAGTGATCGAGGAGTTCCTGCTCCGCGGCGGTGATGTCCCGCGCTTGCGGCAGCTGAATGATGACGTCATGGTCGGCTTGAAGGGCTTCCGCCGATTGGATCGCGACCTTGATCTTCGTCACGTACTCCCGAGCGATGGCAGCTTCGTGCTGCTTAGCCTGCGCGATTGCCTCGGCATCGACCAGCTGCATACGAAGGTGAGCGATGTACTCACCCGTAAGTGCAGCCAGCTCTGAAGAGCCGAAGGACGCGTTCATGTGGCCATCATATGCGGAAAGAAGGGGATTCCCCATACTTGCTTCCCCATGTCTTCAAAGTCTTAGGGGATTCTCAGTTTCGGTGGTCGAGCCACATCCTTCTCTGCCTTCATCCGGTTCGACCCGGACTTCCACATCCTACTGCATCCACGCCGCCACCTGTTCGGAGCGATCGCCCGTGTGTTCGATGGTCCCGTTTCGGTCCCGTAGTCGGAGCCGAACCGGGGGCGTACTGACGCCGTACCGGGAGCGTTCGCTAGCCGTACCGAAATGCAGATGACCAGGTCGAATGCGGCTTCTTCGCAGCGCGCCGACCAGCGGCTATCGCTCAGGCGTTCGGGTGTGGAAATTACTTCCCAAGCTGAATACGCGGGTTCGATTCCCGTCATCGGCTCCATGCGAGCGGCGATTACGCCGTTCAGTTCGCGATCTGCGCGCCGTCCGGAAAATCCGTCGAGCGCGACATGTCGGCCCACGCCGCAATCTCCTGGTCAACCGCGGCGCGCCCATTCGTCACCAGCCGTAGGGCGTCGGAGCCGAGGATGAGGTGTGCGGGCGGATTTGGGGAGTCGATGACCGTCAAGAGGACGCGACCGGCCTTCACCGGATCACCAAGCTGATTGCCGCTGGCCGCGATTCGGTTGGCGCGCACGGGATCCATGAGCGCGTCGTAGTCGCTGATGCTGCGCTGCGTCCGCACCATCGACCGGCCCGCCCAATCGGTGCGGAAGGACCCGGGCTCGACGGCGGTGACGTGGATCCCGAGTGCCTTGACCTCTTTGCCGACAGTTTCGAGGATGCCTTCGAGGGCGTATTTGCTTCCGTGGTAGTACGCCAAGCCGGGAACGGTCATCAAACCACCCATCGAGGTGACGCCGAAGATGTGGCCCGCGCGGCGTCGACGCATGTGCGGTAGCACCGCTTTGATGGTCGCAACCGCACCAAACACGTTGGTGTCGAACTGCGCTCGCAGTTCAGCCATGGAGGACTCTTCGAAGACCCCTTCGTGCCCGTAGCCGGCATTGGCGATCGCGACATCGATGGGACCGACGGTGGACTCGACATCGTCGACGACAGCGAATACGGCGTCGTCGTCGGTCACGTCAAGCTCGCGGGCGATCGCCCTCCCCGGTGCCATAGCGCTGAAGGCATCCGCGTCCGCCGACTGCCGGACCGTGCCAACAACGGAGTGACCGTCGTCGAGCGCGGCTTGGGCGAAGGCACGTCCCAGCCCTGAGCTCACGCCGGTGATGAAGAAGATTCGTCGGTGTTGTGGCGACATGGCGTGAATCTACATGACGTTGATTAAAATCAACATTACGTAGAAATTCGTCAGCGCCCTGTAGAGTCCGGTCATGCCTGGACCGAAGGGACGCTCAACCAGGCGCCGGGCCTCACCGTCAAAGGGAGACCAGCGCGAGCTCGCGATTCTCGACGCGGCGGAACGTCAACTCACCGAGGACGGCCTGGAGCGTATGACCGTCGAGACCATCGCGACGGCGGCCGGCATCACACGCGGTGCTCTGTACTTCTATTTCGCCTCAAAGAACGACGTCCTGGCCGCCTTGGTGGGTAGGACTGCGACCAGCGTGGTGCAAGCTGTCGACCGCGCCAAGACCCACGCACCCGAGGACCCGCGAGAAGCCCTGCGCGAAGCTGTAACTCAGACTGCGCGGATGTGGACGGAGCACGGCGCCGTCATGAAGGTGGCCGTGGAGTTGGCACCTGTGGTCCCGGAGATCGAGGCATCGTGGCAGTCGGCGGTCTCGGCCACCGGAGATGCAACGCGCGGGTTGCTGGTCAAAGCCGGCCTACCGGATGACGACAGCCCTCAGGGCGCGGCCGCCATCAGTGCTGCCCTGGTGTCAATGACTGAGCGGCACTTCTACACAGCCGCCAAGCGAAGAGGCGCACTGGACGACGCGGCCGAGACGTTGACCCACGTGTGGCTCGCCGTTCTTCCTCGTTTAACCCGATGTCAGTAAGACTGCGCGCCGGAAGTCGCGGGACCATCCCGGTTCAACCTGACGGGCGCGTGGCCTCTCGCAACGCCACGTAGACCAGCCAACCACTCACGCACAGCAGTTGCAGCCGCTGAGCTATCCCCAGGGCACCGCCGCGGTCGGCGCTGTCGAGGATGACGCTGACGACGGTCGCCACTGTCGCTACGGCAAGTCCGCCCAATACCCACAGCCCGAATCGATGCACCCGCCGGCTGATGCGCTCCACTGCATCGACGCGTAGGAATGCGATCAGCGAAATCAGTGCCGCGGCAACGGCTATCACGCTGCTCACGGTGTGCAGCTGATGCGAAAGGGGCACCGCGCCGGCCGCTTCTCGTGCAGCGCATGCGGGATCGGCATGCGGCGCGCACGACATCGCCCACGCACTGTCGAGTGCGGTGGCCACGGCGAACATCGCCAACGTCGCCCACGCCAGCGCAGACATACCGCGGCGCACACGTCCGCCCATCATGCTGACGATGACCCCGAACCCGATCACGGCGGCCGTCGCGAAGTCAGCCGCCCGCAACAGCCCGCTCAGCGGCTGGTCGGTGGCGATGAGTTCGCTCACGTAGTCGCTTGCCTGCGCAGGACCGGAGTCGAAGAAGATCGTGATTGTCCAGCTGCCGTAGAGCACGGCACCTATGAAGAACGCTGCGGCAGCGACGCGTGAGGTTCGCGGCGGTCGCACCTGGCAAGGCTAGGCGATTTTCACGAAGGCACCGGAGATTTGCGGACACAGCTCCACGCGAACCGCCGACGAGACATCAGTCACGAGCCGCCAAACTGCGATCGACACCTGCCACCGCCACCGATGCCAAATCCGCCGCCGACACGTCACGCGCCGTCGAGAACGCCATCAGAGCGCTGCCGCGCAGCAGCCCGATGATCGCAACGGCAGCAGTCTGAGGATCGACCTCGGGTCGGATGGACCCGTCGTCGATCCCGTCGACGATGTACTGCGCGAGGACTTCTCGGAACTGCGCGTCGCGCTCGGCGAAGATCTCCCCCAGCGACGGTTCGGCACCCGCCGACTCGGTCCACAGTTTCAGAAACGCTTCCGAGCGCGGCGAACGCTCGTGCAGGCCGCTCAAGTAGGCCCCGACGAAATCCGTCAGCCGGCTGAGCCCGGTCGCCGAGTCAGCTGGGACGTCGAACGTCTGGGTGTACTTGATGACCTCCTCGAGCAACTGCGCCTTGCTGCCGAAATGATGGTGGACGATGCCCCGGCTGTACCCGGCGGCCTCGCCGACCGCCGCCAACGACATCGCACGCGATCCGTGTAGGGCAACCAACGCCGTGGCGGCTCGCAGCACGCGTTGTCGGGCTTCTCCGCGACGTTCGGCCTGTGTTCGGCGAGCCGTTCGCAACTCCTCCATGCCTGGTCATCCTGCCTGGAGCCGAACTTGTCGGTGCCGTCGACTAACTTGCGTGTTGTTCAGCAAGTAACTTACCAAGGGAGAAAGCCATGTCTGTTCTCGACGCGTCCGCACTCGAGAAGTTTGTCGCCGCCGATCCGACTGCGCCGGTCGTGATGCTCAACCTCGTGCGGTTCGCACCGGATGGCGCGGACAAGTACAGGGAGTACATCGAGCACTTCAGCACCTCCGGCATCCAAGAGCGCTACGGGGTGACCGTGGTCTACGGCGGTGCCGGGCATCCATCTCTGGTTGCCGACGCAGGCGGCGACTGGGATCTGGTGGCGTTGTTCCGCTACCCCACTCGGAGCCACTTCGTCAGCATGGTCAACGATCCGGACTACCAAGCCTTCGAGCATCTGCGGGCGGAGGCCGTCGCCACCGCGGTTCTGCAGCCAACCACTCCGGCGCTGTAGCCGCACTCAGTGTGTGAAGAATTCGATGATCTGCACCTGAAGCTCACCGACCACGCCACCGAGCACCGCGCCGACCGCGATCATGAGCGGCTCGTCGTCCTTGAACACCGGACGCAGGATTGACTCGTACTCCTCCTCGGTCAGTTGACTCATCTTGTCGATGACGACCTGCTCGAGGTTCAATGCGTTCGCCGCGTACTCCTGCGCCTCCAGCAAGGTATCGGGGAGCCGCTCCAACACCAGGGAGACGACGCGGTCCTTCAGTGCTCGATATCGCTTGGTACCGACCGCCAGTGTGACCATTGGTCGCGCAACACCGGTCTGGGCGTCGATGGCGGCGTCGATTTCCTTGGCGGCCAATGCGAATAGCTTGTCCGAGCCGGGACCTTTGATGATCGCGTCGAACATCAGCTCGGGTGAGAACAGATCGTCGGCCAGGATCTTGGCGTAGTCACGGGTGGTCTTGTCACGCTCGGCATGCAGTAGCCCTTGAAAGGGGATGAAGCCCAGGAACTTTCGCGGGTGCATCGGCCGGAACAGCATGTTCAACGCGATGTAGTCGCTGATGAAACCGACTGCAAAGCCGAACGCCGGCATGATCCATGGGTTCTTGAACAGCGCCCACGCGACCATCTGGACCAGACCGATCACCAGCCCGAAGTAGATACCGCTGCGCCGCACGAACGCCATGGCGTCGGTGGTGACGCTGCGCATCAGCTTGACGAGCTTCTCCTTATTGCGCACCAGCGCCGTCACCGCCATGAAGTGCAGATCGAGGTAGCGCGGCAGGTCTGCCTTCATCTCGGTCAGCATGTTCTCGACGATGTGGGGCGCCTGCTTGCGCATCCGCTCCTGGATCCCGCGTCTGGCGGATTCCGGCAGCGCATCCCACAGGCCCGGGCGAATCTCGTCGGCAAGGTCCCGGGAGATGTCGTCGATCGCTGCGGCGAGCGGACCGCGCAGCGCGTCGACGGCTTCGTTGGCATCGATGCGGTCCAGCAGCTCTTCGGGTTTCAGCAGATTGGACGTGAGCAGATCAATGGTTTTCGAGCCGACCTTGCCGGCCCGCCGCGGCACGATGCCCTGCCATCCGAACGGACCCCAACCCCTGAATTCGATCGGGCGGTAGAGCATTTCGAGTGCGACGATTTTCGTACTCCACCCGACGAAGGCCGCGACGAACGGCATCGACAGGTACACCATCCAATAGGCGCTGAAATCGGCCTTGATCTCGGTCCAGCTGGACAGGGCGAGCAGCACTTCCGGTGAACCGGCGCTCACCGACCGAGTTCCCCTGTGGCGGCCGCCCACAGCGACGTGCCGAGCGGCGACAACGTCAGCGTCGACTTTTCGATCTTGGCGGTCAGCGGTCCCCGCGACGCGCTCTTGATGGCCGCGAGCACCGACGTCTCGGCCATCAACACCTCGTACTCGGTGGCCAGCGCGGGGTCTTCGGGCCCGGCTTCGACGAGGCCGAGTGAGAGCAGGTGGCTGACGTATTGCGGAACCATCTGCGGCAGGGCCACGTTCGCGGTCCGCCCGATGAGCGAGGCGTTCTCCAACCCTGCCCGCCCCGGAACACGTGGACTGAGCCAGGTGTAGACGTTCACCATCGGCGACGATGATCCGTCCGACAGCGCGCCCAGGATGCGCGCCTCATCGGCCACGAGCTGATCGAGCAGGTGGTGGTAGAGCTCGACCTGACTCCCCTTGGTGTTCTGGTCGAGAGCGCGGTCCAACAGCCGGCTCATCTTCCCGGACAGCGAGTCGGGGTCGGGCACTGATGCCTCCGACACTGCCTCGGGGGCGGCATCCTCCAGAGCCTCGGCGGGGTCCAGCGAATCGAGTCCATGCCGAATCGCACCGACGACTTGTTCCTCGGCCCAGCTGTAGACATCGAGACCCACACGGGCGGCGTCCACCGCGCGCCCGATCAGTCCTCGGGGGTCATATGAGAAAGCCATCCGCAGAAAATAGCCCGCCGCCCGGCTCCGGAGGTGGCGGAGGCATCGATTAATCCGTATTGCAATCTCCACAATCGACCTGAGATCGGCGTCGCGGCCTCGCTCCCGCAGCGCATAATCCGTCGATGACGACGATTTCGCGCCTATCTCGAAGAGACAAGCTGCTCTGCGGCATCTACCTCGTCCTGGCAATCGCCGCGGTCGTATTCGCGTTCGGGAACACCCTTGCCTACATGCTCAGCGACGGCAACGCCGGCCTGACGGGCTTCTTCGCGGCCGGGTACGTCAACTATGCGACCTCGTCGCTGACCAACGATCTGTTGATCGTCGCGCTGGCGGCAACCGTTCTGATGATCGCCGAGGGCCGTCGACTCGGAGTCCGCTATTTGTGGGCCTATGTCGCGGCCGGCTTCGTGATCGCAATCAGCGTCTCGTTCCCGCTGTTCCTGATCGCCAGGCACCTCAAGCTGGCCGAACGAAACATGATGACAGACAACCAAACTCGACTTAATCAGTGAGCTGCTGCTCGTCGAACCGTGTCTCGGGCAAGCCTTGAGCGCCGACATCGACGAGAAACACCGCGCCGGCGAGTGGTTCCGTCTCGGGCACGTCAGGCAAAGCCGATGTGATGGCTAGCGTGCGCAGGTCGCTGCCCACGAACATGCAGCTGGTCGGGCGCGACACTGGCATCTCCACTTCACGATCGATCCGGCCGTCCGGCGTATACCGGACCACCCTGCCCCCATCCCATTTCGCCGACCAGACGCACCCATCCGCATCGACGGTGAGGCCGTCCGGATCAGAGGGTTTGACGTCCGTCGCGAAGATTCGCCCGTTGTGGATCTCACCGGCTGTCGCGTCGTAGTCGAAGACCTGAATCGTCTGGGTAGGCGAATCCGCGTAGTACATCAGCTTGCCGTCCGGCGACCAGCCGAGGCCGTTCGAAACAGTGACGCCGTCGAGCTGCACCTGCGGACGTCCGTCCCGAAGGCGATAGAGATGCGCGACGGGCTCGGTCTCGGCGTCGTGCATCGTGCCGAACCAAAGAAGTCCGTTGCGGTCGGTTTTTCCGTCGTTGGACCGCACACTCGAGGTGTCCCAATTACCGGTCCACTTCGACTCCCATCCGCCACCGTTGTAGCAGTAGAGGCCGTCACGGCAGCCGGCGAGAAGGAGCCCGGACCGGGTTTTCACTACGAAGCCCACTTCACCGGGCGTGGAGATCGTGGTGACGCCACTGCCGTCCAGGCGAACCCAGTGGACCGAACATCCGGTGCTGTCCACCCAGTAGAAAGTGCCGTCCTCGGCGTCCCACCATGGTCCTTCACCGAGGTCGTCGCGATGGTCTGACAGGACGTCTAGCGTCGGCGGCACTTGGTCTCCCTGCTGGCGGTTGATGCCCGCTCATGTTCCCAGTTCCTCGGCAATGTTTCTTGGCGAAAGTTGATCTAACACCCCCACTACCGGCGCAAACCTGCGACCGTGTCAATTGATAAGTCGCAGCCACGGAGGTCAGAAAGATGAGCGCTCGGATTCTGCCGGTGTTGGCAGTTGGGTTGTTGCTGGCCGCATGCGGTGGCGGCGGCACCGACGAGAAGGCCGCATCCTCGGGCAGCTCGCCGGCGTCGGACACCCCAAAGGCCAAGGGCCCCGACGACACTGCGACCGCGGACGCCGGCGGCAAGATGACCGTCACCTACGACGAGGCCACCAGTCCTGAAGCGCAGAACGGCAAAAAGCTGTTGCAGGACAACAAAGTTCTCGAAGACCTTGCCGACGACATCAACCAATCGCTGAAGCTACCGCAGGACATCCCCTTGCACGGTTCGCAGTGCGACCAGGCGAACGCTTTCTGGAGCCCGAGCCAGAAGACCATCACCATCTGCTACGAGGACGCCGACCTCGGCGAGAAGATCTTCACCAAGGCCGGCGACAAAGACCCGGTCGCCTCGGCCATCGGTTCCGAGGACGCGACGTTCTATCACGAGACCGGCCACATGGCGATCACCCTCTACGACCTGCCGATCACCGGCAAGGAAGAGGATGCCGCCGACCAACTGGCCGCCTACATCCTGCTGACGCCCGGCGACAACGGCAAAGTCGATTCGGAATCGTTGAAAGCGATCACGAACTTCGCGCGAGCATTCCAAGCATCCGCCGCGGCACGCACCGAACTCGGCGCCGCGGATATGGCCGACGTCCATTCACTGGACCAACAGCGCGTCTACAACCTGCAGTGCTGGATCTACGGGTCCAATCCCGACGCCAACGCCAACATGATCACCGACGGCGGACTCCCCCAAGAACGCGCGCAGGGCTGCCCGGACGAGTGGAAGCAGCTCAGCCACGCCTGGTCGACGCTGCTCGACGAGCACTGGAAGTGACGAGCGCGGATTAAGTAGTTGTCTACTTCAATTTCGCTGATCAGGCGATGTCGCTTGACGGGGCCGCCGAAGCGGGCGCACTGTGTGATTCAAGTCATAAGACCGGGGCGAAAGGCGACAACTCGTGACCACTAGAGACAAGTACACCCAGGTGCCCGACCCCTACTCATGGGAGGTCCCCAGCGCCGGCGACGCCCGCTTCACCTGGGAATACGACGAGGGACGGGCCCGACTTCTGTCGCTGTATCAGAAGGGCAAGGACAAGCAGTGGGACGCGCAGTCGCGCATCGACTGGAGCCTGGACGTCGACCCGATGAACCCGGTCGGGATGCCCGACGAGTTCCATCCGCTGTTCGGCAGCCCGGCGTGGGAGTCGGCGGACGAGAAGCGCCGCGCCGAGATGCGCCAGCACAACCAAGCCTGGAACTTCTCGCAGTTCCTGCACGGGGAGCAGGGGGCGATGGTGTGTGCAGCCAAGATCGTCGAGGTCGTCCCGGATCTGGACGCCAAGTTCTACGCCGCCACCCAAACCATGGACGAGGCCCGGCACGTCGAAGCCTTCTCACGATTCCTGCAGGAGAAGATCGGTCTGGTCTACCCGATCAACTCCAACCTCTCCGCTCTGCTGGCAGACACCCTCAGCGACTCACGCTGGGACATGCCGTACCTGGGCATGCAGGTCCTCATCGAAGGCCTGGCACTCGCAGCGTTCGGGGTGCAGCGCGACCTGGCGCCGGAGGGCTCGCTGGCCAAGCAGTTGCTCGCCTATGTTATGCAGGACGAGGCCCGGCACGTCGCCTTCGGCCGAATCTCGTTGAAGGACTACTACTCCGAGCTGACGACGGCCGAGCGCGACGACCGTGAGGAATTCGTCGTGGATGCCTGCTACCTGATGCGTGACCGGTTCCGCGGCGAGGAGGTCATGGAGAGGCTGGGTCTCAACGTCAAGGAGTGCGCCGAGTGGGTCGATCATTCGCCGCTGATGATCCAGTTCCGCTCGCACCTGTTCAGCCGCATCGTGCCGATCGTCAAGGACATCGGGCTGTGGGGCGACAAGGTGCAAAAAGCCTTCAGGGACATGGGTGTTCACGACATGGCCGACCTCAACATCGAGGCGCTGATGAAAGCCGACGAAGATCAGGCCGAGTCGCTGGATAAGGCGCACGCCGAAATGGCGGCCCGTGCCACCGAGGTCGACGAGGTGATCGCGGCCGGCATGAGCTAGGCCACCTATCGAAGGGGTCAGGCATGCCCGCCCTCCGTAAGCCGGCTTCACGGGTGCTCGCACTGGGCACCTCGATTGTCATCGTCGCCGCGGGCACTGGATGCGAGAGATTTGTTGCCGGGCAGGAGTCAAAGCAGCGCGCCCCCAACGCATCCGCTTCGGCACCGGTGGCATCAGGATGCGCGTACAGCGGTTACCCCCTGCTGACGCTGAGAACCCGGCTGGACGAGCCGTCACTGGCTGTCCCGAAGCCGCCCGGCTGGACAGCTGCTCGATTCGGCGATGCGGGAGCTCCCATCCGAATTGTGATGATCAACAAGGAACTTCGCGACACCGTCGCACAATTCTCGCCCGTAGCCCTCGTCGCTCTGGATGACTTCACCGGCAAGGCCCGCACCGCGGAAGAGGCTCTTGACCATGAACTCCGGGCACTCGAAACGGAATTCGTGTCGAAGTCGCCCGGAATATTGTGTGGGCATCCGAGCGTCACAGTGTCCTACAACCGCCGCAACGATCGGCTCGGTCTGGTCACGTTGCGCGCTGTCGCAGGCGAGTTCGGCAACCGGATGTACGTGGCGAGCGTGTCGACGATGTCAAGCCGGCCCTACAACGAGACCTACCTCGCCGACAAGCAGGCCATCCTTGACGGGTTCGCCGTGGTGTTCGCCGGCAAGTACTAGGAGGGTGTCACCACACCCGCACGTAGTCGACGAGCATGTCCGCGGGGTAGGTGCCGGGCCGCGGATCGCCACCGCCCGAGCCGCTGACAGCCAGGTTCAGCACCGGGAACATCCGATAGTCGGGGAAGTTGAACGGCCAGTCGTCGATGGAGTTGGCCGGAACGGTGAAGTACGGTTCGGCGCCGTCGACGTAGTCCTTCCAGAAGTACATCCCGGAGTCGTTCCATGTGACTCGCCAGGTATGCCAGTTTCCGTCGATCGGCGTCGGCTGGGTGGCGAAGGACGTTCCATCCAGACGCGCGTGAACGGTTGTCCCCGAAGGCCATTCACCATTGCCGTACCACTCCGCGAGGTCCACCTCGCCACCGACCTCGGGGTGATCGTTCATCAGCCACCAAGCCGGCCAGCAGCCCGCGGTCAAGCAGTTGAACTTGATGCGGGCTTCCCAGGTGGTCCCGATTCCGCCCCACCAGTTCCCCATCACCTTGCCGCTGACGTACTTGTTGTTGTCGCGGGTCGCACGGATCACGAGGTTGGAATTACCGTCCACGAAGACGTGCTGCCGATCGTCACGGTACTGGCCCATGTTCTCGGGCCGATCCCAGAACACCGGATTCTTGATGGTCTCGCGGGCCTTGGCGATGCGCCACTTGGAGGGATCCGGGGCTGAGCCGGCCGGTCCGTCGAACTCGTCGTGGAAGAGATACGCGGGAGCCGTGGCGTTCGGCGCCGGTGCTTGCGGGCGGGTGGGTGTGGCACCTGCCACGGGCATCGGCAGCGCGGCGGCGACCGCGCCGAACCCCGCCATGAGCATCAGGCTACGACGATCAATTTCTGGCACGGCTAAACCATAGATTGGAATCCTCGCCGGACTCGTAACCGGGGCCATCTCTTCTACTCCGCCTCGCCGAACTCGCGGTGAACAGCCCGTTGACCTGCATAAACAACCCGGCCAACAACCATCGACAACCGCATGGGTGTCGCCGTCCAACCCGACGCGAGCGCGTGTCGCCACGCCGACAACATCCTTACGGCGCCGCTAATTTCCGGCAGTTGATTTCGACAAGATCGCCGCCACGCTGGGTCGGCCGCGCAAACATGCGATGACCTCGGATTCTGCTCCGACAGCTCGCTTGCGGCGCCTTTCTGTGAGGCAGCTGGGTAACCCCGACGTTGAGCGAGGGCAAGCATTCGGAACCGCGCCGTTTACCGTTTGGGGTGGCCCTGACCTGCCCGCTCCTCTACGATGCCCTAGAGCTAACGAAGGGTCAGCAAATGGGGTCAAACAAATACGTCGGGTACGTTGGCGGACTCGCGGTTGCGGTCGGGGTGGGCGCGGCTGTTGCCGCAGCAAGCCAAGGCGTAGCAAGCGCTGATACCGGCAAATCGGACTCATCATCGAGCGCGTCAGATTCGGCCAAGCCCAACGCCGGGCCGAAGAAGTCCGCGACCGGCGCCACCAAGCGCACCAAGGCGGTGTCGAAGCCCGCCGACAAGGTCAGCAGCGCAGCCGCTTCCGACTCCGCAGTCACCTCGACGGCGACGAGCGCGAAGAGCACGGCCGCCGCATTCGAGGCCGCCCAGGTCGCGAAGCTCGAGGGGCTGTTCAAGGGCACCGGGCATGCCGCGCCCCGACCGGCCGCTGCCACCGTGACCACTGAAACGACCACGGCGGATGCCGCCGTCACGCCGACCGCTGCCGCAACGCCGACCGCCGCCGCCACCCCCGCGACGGCGTTCTGGAACCCGTTCCGCTGGATGCCGCCCGAGCCGGCACCGCAGGACGTGCCCGGCCCGATCTGGACTCTCGAGCAGTCCTTCATGGCCGTGTTCCCCAACCCCGTAAAGGCAGTCGCCCGCGAAGGATTCGAGCTCGGCTACCGCCTCACCCAGACCATCCCGTGGGTCAACATCATCATCCCGTTCACGAACATCATCACCGAGCTTCCCGACGCTCTCGCCGGTGACAAGGCAGCTTCCCAGCGCGTCATCAACAACCTGATCGTCACGATCAACCCGATCGCAATTTTGTATTACGGCTATAACGAGGTCGCCGACGTCCTAAACCTCGAAGCACCGGCCCTGAAGTTGCAGTCCTGGTTCATCGGCTCGCTGTGGAACCTGTTCGACCCGTTTGCGTTGCTGCACATCCGCGGTGAGTCCGGGTTGCCGCTGTCGACGACGACCCCGCCGCCGGACCAGGTGACTCCGGAGGCGACAGCCACCCTCGCCGCTGCGGTGACTCCGTCGGCCAGCGACATCACCCTGCCCGACATCCAGTTGCCGGATGTGGTCAACCCGTTCCCGGCCACTGACCCGAAGCCCTACGGGATGCCGACCGCGGTATACAACACCGAAAAGGGTTTGGTGGCAGCATTTCCCGTTGAGGCGCGGCCCGTCGTGCGTGAGCTCTACGAAGCCAGCTGGCGCATCTCGCAGATGGTGCCCGGCCTGAGCGCAGCAGTGCCGATCGCCAAGCTGCTGCCCGCTCTGTACCAGGCCGCCCTCGGCCACCGGGACACCGCGCAGAGCGCGATCAACGATGTGCTGCTGGCGACTACGGCGCTGTCGATCCTGTACTACGGCTACGACCAGTTGGCCGACCTGCTCAATGTCGAAGTGGCGGCGCAGGCGCTCAAAGTGCAGATCTACGCCGCGGTGTGGGATGAGGCCGACCCGAATGGCTACCTGCACGTGCCCGGCCACTCGGGGTTACAGACCATCTGATCGGAGTGGGTGGTCCCTGGATCCGCAAATCGCTAGCGCGGCTTGACAACTAACCCAGACACCCGCTCCCACTACGGTTTGCTCTGTGTGGTGCACGAAACCGGGTACGCCATGGCGTGCCTTCAGCAACGACCGAACCGGTAACGCGAGCGTTTCCTACCCTCGTGACCGAGCTTTTCTCCGGATGCGGTCGCGCCGTTCTGCCTCCAAGATCTAAGAGTTGCGGCAGAGTCTCCTATCACTCGACTCTGTCCGGTTGCTGGTGATCAAGGGAGCGATATGAAGGTACGCAACGTCATCGCCATCGGAAGTGTGGCGGCAGTGGCTGCATTCGGCGTCGCGGCCTGCGGTGGTAAGGGCGGCGGAAGTCAAGGCGGAGAAATCAACGTCTCCATGACCTCGTTCCCGGACTATGTGGACCCGCAGCTGTCGTACACGCTGGAGGGATGGGAAGTGTTGTGGAACGTCTACACCCCACTCTTGACGTACAAGCACCAAAAGGGCGACGCGGGAACTGACATCGTCCCCGGCTTGGCCAAGGACATGCCGCAGATCTCGCCGGACGGCAAGACTTACAAACTGACCCTGCGGCCGAACATGAAGTACTCCGACGGCACCCCCATCAAGGCTTCTGACTTCACCTACGCCGTCAAGCGCCTGTTCAAAGCGGACTCCGGTGGCTCGGTGTTCTACGAAGGTATCGTCGGCGCAAAGGATTTCGCGGACGGTAAGGCTGACACCATCAGCGGTATCACCACCGACGACAACAGCGGTGACATCACCATCCAACTGGACAAGCCCAACGGGACGTTCAACAGCGTGCTGGCGTTGATGTTCGCCGCGCCGGTACCCCCGACCACGACGCTGGACAAGGACGTCACCAACAACCCGCCACCCGCCAGCGGTCCGTTCGTGATCACCAAGGTCGACGCGCCGAATACTCTTACTATGGAACGCAATCCGCAGTTCAAGACCGTCAAGGATGCCGGTGCCGGCGAGGTCGCCGACGCACAGGTCGACAAGATCACGGTCACCCAGAACAAGAACAACTCGTCACAGGTCACCGGCGTCGAACAGAATCAGATCGACTTCATGACCGACCCGCCCGACGCCGACCGCCTACCCGAGGTCAAGGCCAAGTACAGCAGCCGGTTCCGCCTCGAGAACTCGATCAACACCTACTACTTCTGGATGAACACCCAGAAGGCGCCGTTCAACGACCTCAAGGTCCGTCAGGCCATCAACTACGCTATCGATCCCGAGGCACTCAACCGGGTGTTCGGCGGCCGGCTCCACCCGACCCAGCAGATCCTTCCGCCCGGCATGCCCGGATATGAAGAATACAAGCTGTATCCCGGCCCGAATCTGGACAAGGCCAAACAGCTTCTGGCCGAGGCGAATCCAACAGACAAAGACATCACCGTCTGGACCGATGACGAGCCGGATCGCAAGCGGATCGGCGAGTACTATCACGATCTGCTGACCCAGTTGGGGTTCAACGCCCAACTCAAGGTGATCGCCGGCGACGTGTACTTCACCACGATCGGCAACACCTCGACACCAGATCTGGACACGGGCTTCGCCGACTGGTTCCAGGACTTCCCCCATCCCGACGACTTCTTCCGTCCTCTGCTCAACGGCGCGAATATCCTGCCGACGAACAGCAACAATTTCTCGCAGGTCAATCTGCCGGAGCTCGACGCCAAGCAGAACGAGTTGCTGACTCAGCAGCTCACCGGCGACGTGAAGAAGCAGTACGCGGCGCTGGACAAGGCCTACATGGAGCAGGCGGTGTGGGCCCCGTACGGCAATGAGGAATACACCACGTTCGTTTCCGAGCGTATGGACTTCGACAAGTCCTATCACCATCTTCTGTTCAATCAGGACTACACGTCGTTCGCGCTCAAGTAATGGCGGCTCCGACCGCTGTCCGAGGGCGCAGTCCTTGGCACTTGGCCTGGATTCGGCTGCGGCGCAACAAGGTCTCGCTGGCATTCGGCGTGCTGTTCTTGCTCATCGTGGTGTTCTGTCTTGCAGCACCACTGTGGGCCGATCATGTCGCCCACACGGGGCCGAACCAGAACCACATAACCGACAGGATCCTGATCGACGGGCAACAGACCAACATCGTCGCGACTGACGGCACCCCGTTGGGGCCGGGACTTCGCGGTCGTTACCTGCTCGGCGCCGACCAGAATGGCCGGGACGTCATGGTGCGCCTGATGTACGGCGGCCGGACGTCGATCTATGTGGGCGTCGCCGCCGCAGTGATCACCACGCTGCTGGCCGTGCTCGTCGGCATGCTGGCCGGCTACTACCGGGGCTGGATCGACTCGATCCTGTCGCGGATTCTCGATGTCGTGTGGGCCTTTCCGGTGCTGCTGCTCGGTATTGCCCTGGGTACCACCCTCGCCCTCGGCGGACTCAGTATCGGTGGGCTGCAAATCGCCGGAGACTCGTTGTGGATTCCCATCCTGATCATCGGGTGCGTCTACGTCCCGTACATGGCCAGGCCGATTCGCGGCGAGATCCTGGCCTTGCGCGAGAAAGAGTTCGTGGAAGCCGCTGTCGCCCAGGGCAAAGGCCCGGTGCGCATCATGGTCTCCGAACTCCTGCCCAATATCGTGTCGACGATCATCGTGTTCTTCACCCTCAACATCGCCAACAACATGCTGCTGGAGTCAGCGCTGTCCTTCCTCGGCGCCGGCGTGCGGCCGCCGAACGCCTCGTGGGGCACAATGATCGCCGACGGTTACCAAACCATCTACACCGCACCACATCTGACGATCGTTCCCGGATTGATGATCATCTTGACCGTGCTGTCGCTCAACGTGTTCGGCGACGGCTTGCGCGACGCGTTGGATCCGCGAGCCAAGATCCGGCTGGAGCACTAACCCATGGCCCGGTTCATCGCACGTCGGTTGATCGGCATGATCGCCGTGCTGTTCGCCATCTCGGTGATCGTCTTCCTGATCTTCAACGTCATCCCGAACTCCGACCCGGCCGCACGCATCGCCGGCAAGAACGCCAACCCCGCCCTCATCGCCCGGGTCAGCGCCGACCTGGGCCTTGACCAGCCCCTGCCCGTGCAATACCTGACGATGATGAAGCAGATCTTCACCGGCGAACTCACCTCCTATGCCAGCAATCAGAATGTGGCGCAGCAGATTTGGAACGGGTTACCGGTGACGTTGTCGCTCACCATCGGCGCTGCCATCTTATGGATGGCACTTGCGGTCTGGTTCGGTTACCTCAGCGCGGTACATGCCGGTGGCTTCACCGACCGCGCACTGACGATTCTGTCCCTGGTCGGCATCTCGATGCCCGTGTTCTGGCTGGCAGCAATACTGCTGTACTACTTCAGCTTCAAGATCCAGCTGTTCCCGACCGGTAGCTATGTTCCCCTGACCGAGGACCCGCTGAATTGGCTGTACCACCTGATCTTGCCGTGGATTACCCTGGCGGTTCTCTATGTGGGTTTCTACAGTCGTGTCCTGCGGTCCAACATGCTCGACGTGATGAGCGAAGACTACGTGCGCACGGCCCGCGCAAAGGGAATCAGTGAGCGGCAGGTGCGCATTCGGCATGTACTGCGCAATTCGATGATCCCGATCGTCACGCTGTTCGGCCTGGACTTCGGCGCGGTGGTCGGCGGCGGCGCCATCCTGACCGAAACCGTCTTCAACCTCAACGGTGTCGGCCTCTACGCCGGCCAGGCGATCGGCAAGCTGGACCTGCCGCCGCTGATGGCCGTCACGATGTTCGGTGCATTCTTCATCGTGCTGTTCAACACCATCGTGGACATTCTCTACGCGGTTCTCGATCCGCGAATCCGCCTGGGAGAGGCGGCCCCCGCATGAATCCCATCCTCACCGTCACCGACCTGAGGGTCAGCTTCACCACCGAAGACGGAGTGGTGCATGCGGTCGACGGAGTGTCGTTCGAGGTCCACCCGGGCGAGGTGGTCGCCGTCGTCGGCGAGTCGGGCAGCGGCAAGAGTGTGACCGCGCAGACCCTGATCGGACTCACCCGGGCACCCAACGCGAGAATCAGCGGGTCGGTGACGTTCGACGGCCGGGAACTCACCGGATTGTCCGACAGCGAATTGCGCAGCGTCCGTGGCGAACACATCGCGATGATCTTCCAGGATCCGATGACCTCCCTCAATCCGGTGTACCGGGTTGGGGATCAGATCGCCGAGATGATCCGTGCCCACCGCGACGTCTCCAGATCCGAAGCCCTCGCTCACGCTGTCGACCTGCTGCGCTCGGTGGGCATCCCGAACCCGGATCGCAGGGTGCGCGACTACCCACACGAGTTTTCCGGCGGCATGCGACAGCGGGTGATGATCGCAATGGCGCTGGCATTGGAACCCGAGGTGCTGATCGCCGACGAGCCCACCACCGCGCTCGACGTCACCATCCAGGCCCAAATCCTGCGCCTGCTCGACGCGTTGAACCGTGACCGCAACCTGTCGGTCGTGCTCATCACCCACGATCTCGGCGTCGTTGCCGAGCTGGCCGACCGCGTGGTGGTGATGTATGCCGGGCAGATCGTCGAAGACGCGCCACTGGAGGAGCTCTTCTACAACCCGCAGCATCCCTACACCTGGGGACTGTTGGGGTCGATCGCCCGCCTGGACGAAGACCGACCGCACCGACTCACCCAAATCGGCGGGTCACCGCCGTCGCTGCTGAATCCACCGACCGGATGCCGATTCGCTCCACGGTGCAAGTTCGCCTTCGACAAGTGCACGCAGCCACCGACTCTGGAGGCGCGCGTCACGGAGTCAGTGCACCTGGATCGGTGTTGGTTGACCCCGGCCGCGAAAGCAGAGAATCGATGAAGGGCGATCCTCTGCTCGAGGTCACCGATCTCGTCAAGCATTTCCCGATCAAGTCCGGCGTCGTCGTCGACCGGGAAGTGGCGCGCGTACGTGCGGTCGACGGAGTCAGCTTCACGCTGCACGAAGGTGAAACACTCGGTCTGGTCGGCGAATCCGGCTGCGGCAAGTCAACTCTGTGCCGAACCATTCTTCAGCTGGTGACACCGACGTCGGGATCGGTCCGCTTCGAGGGCCAGGAGCTGGTCGGCCGATCGCGTCGCGATCTACGGCCGTTGCGTCGCGAGATGCAGATGGTCTTCCAGGATCCGTTCGCCTCGTTGAACCCGCGCAAGCGGGTGGGCCAGATCATCGGCGATCCCCTCGCCTTGCATGGCCTGGCCAGCGGCGCCCAGTTGAAGCGAGAAGTACATGAGCTGCTCGACCGGGTGGGGCTGCAGGCTGAACACTTCAACCGCTACCCACACGAGTTCTCCGGCGGCCAGCGACAGCGCATCGGCATCGCCCGCGCGTTGGCGTTGCGACCCAAGTTGATCATCGCCGACGAGCCGGTCTCGGCGCTCGACGTCTCGGTCCAAGCCCAGATCGTCAATCTGCTCGAGGAGTTACAGGACGAGTTCGGCCTGTCCTACCTGTTCGTCGCGCACGACCTCGGCGTCGTCCGCCACGTCTCGGATCGGGTGGCGGTGATGTATCTGGGCAAGATCGTCGAGCACTCCAACGCCGACGGGCTCTACGGACACCCGCTGCACCCCTACAGCAACGCGCTGCTGTCGGCGATGCCGATACCCGACCCTCGCAGGAATGCCGCCCGCGAACGCATCACCCTCGAAGGCGACGTTCCGAGCCCCATCGACCCGCCGCCTGCCTGCAGGTTTCACACCCGCTGTGTGTTCGCCACCGACATCTGTCGCACCGAAGAACCGCCTCTCGCCGAGCTGGAGCCCGCACACTTCGCGGCGTGCCATCACCCCCGGTTCTGATCTACCGGCGCTCGCAAGTTTCGACCTGGCTTCGGGCGGGGATATATAGCCAGCACAACTCGACACCTGGGGGCGATCATGAACGATCACGATGGCGGCACCGGAGAGGTTCTCCGCACACTGGGCCTGATGCTGAATCTGTCGGCAATCGTGGCTTTCGCGCTGTTCCTGAGCACGCTCGGTCCGAATGGCCCGGGTCCGTCGGCGCTGGCGGCGGCGATTACCGTCGTCGCTTTCCTGGCCAGCCTGGCCTGCTTCGCCATCGATCGCCGCCGGACCGAGGAAGAGACTTTCCGGTCTGCTGCCGGGCCGGTCACCGTCGCCGCTGAGGTCTAGACTTCTGCTGTGCCGACCGTCGCCCAGCACCTCATCGCAGCCCTGAAATCCAGTGGTATCAACCGTGTCTACGGCCTACCGGGTGACAGTCTCAACGGATTCACCGATGCGATCCGACGTTCTGAGGGCGTGACGTGGGAGCACGTACGCCACGAGGAGACGGCCGCGTTCGCCGCGACTGCCGACGCGGCGCTGACCGGTCAGCTGGCGGTGTGTGCCGGTAGCTGCGGTCCCGGCAACACCCATCTCATCAACGGTCTCTATGACGCCCAGCGCACGCGGGTGCCGGTGCTGGCGATCGCTGCACACATCCCGCTCAGCGAGGTCGGCACGGGCTACTTCCAGGAAACGCATCCGCAGGAGTTGTTCCGCGAGTGCAGCGTCTACTGCGAGTTGGTCAGCACACCGGAAATGGCTCCACGCCTGGTCGAGATCGCGATGCGGACGGCGATCGAAGAAAATGGTGTCGCGGTCCTGGTGATCCCGGGTGAGGTGTTCCTGGCCAAGCTTCCCGACCGCGACTGGAACACCAAACCGGTGCGGCCGACCCGATCGGTGTTGCGCCCTGACGACGAGTCGCTGCGCCGCGCGGCGGACATCCTCAACGCCGGCTCGCGGGTGACCATTCTCGGTGGCGCCGGAACCGCGGGCGCCCACACCGAGCTGGTGCGACTCGCGGAGACCCTGAATTCGCCTATCGTGCATGCCTTCCGCGGCAAAGAGCACATCGAATACGACAACCCATTCGACGTCGGGATGACCGGGCTGCTCGGTTTCGCATCTGGCTACAAGGCCATCAAGGAAGCCGACGTGCTGCTGATGCTGGGCACCGACTTCCCGTACTCGCAGTTCTATCCGGACAACGCTCAGGTCATCCAGGTCGATATCCGCGGCAGCCACCTCGGCCGGCGTACGCCGGTGGATCTCGGCTTGGTCGGTTCGGTAAAGGACACCATCGACGCGCTGCTGCCGCTGCTGTCCCGCAAGGCCGACCGGACGCACCTGGACCGGTCGCTGAACCACTATCAGCGCACCCGCAAGTCGCTGGACTCGCTGGCAGTCAACGACCGCGACCGTACTCCGATTCGTCCGGAATACGTTGCGGGCGTGGTTAATCAGCTCGCCCACGACGACACCGTGTTCACCTTCGACGTCGGCTCACCCACCATCTGGGCCGCGCGGTACCTGACGATGAATGGCAGGCGACGGCTCACCGGGTCCTTCACCCACGGCACGATGGCGTGCGCGCTGCCGCATGCGATCGGCGCGCAGACCGCATATCCGGGACGTCAGGTGATCGCCCTGGCCGGTGACGGCGGGCTGGCCATGGGGTTCGGCGAGCTGCTCACCTTGGTGCAGAACAACCTGCCGGTGAAGGTGATCGTCTTCAACAACTCCTCGCTGAACTTCGTCGAGCTGGAGATGAAGGCCGCCGGGGTGGTGAACTTCGGCACCGAGCTGAAGAACCCCGATTTCGGTGCCGTCGCCCAGGCGATCGGCATGTTCGGCCGCCGAGTCGAGCAGCCCGCCGATCTCGAACAGGCCATCGCCGATGCGCTGGCACATGACGGGCCGGCCCTGGTCGATGTGGTGGTTTCCCGACAGGAATTGTCCATTCCGCCAGCGATTTCCGCGGAGCAGGCCAAGGGTTTCACCCTCTACGCGATCCGCACCATCCTGGCCGGCCGGGCCGATGAGCTGCTTGACCTGGTGAGCACCAACGTCGCACGGCGCATCCTCGACTAGTTCGTCCGGTCGGCCCGCAACCGTTCTCAAACAGGACCCGGCGAGGCAGAATCAGGATCACCACCGCTATGCTGGGTCAAGTCCAGTGAACCCAGCAATGCCACGACTCGAGGGAGTGCCATGGCCACGCATCGCGCCGTACACGTCAAATCAGCCAATGCCCCGCTGGAGCTGACGGAGGTGGAGACCACGTCACCCCCGCCGGACCATGTCCGCATCGCGGTCAACGCCTGCGGGGTGTGCGGCACTGACCACGCCTTCGTCACCGGGTCGTTCCCGAATCTCACCTGGCCCATCACCCCGGGCCACGAGATCGCCGGCACGATCGCCGAACTGGGTTCGGGCGTCGAAGGTTTCGCAATCGGTGACCGGGTGGCCGTGGGCTGGTTCGGCGGCAACTGCAACACCTGCCTGCCCTGTCGCAAGGGCCAGTTCATGCAGTGCGTGAATCTGGAGGTGCCGAGCTGGAACTATCCGGGCGGTTATGCCGAATCCGTCATCGTGCCCCGCACCGCGCTGGCCCGCATCCCCGACGGACTGTCGTTCGCCGAAGCCGCCCCGATGGGATGTGCCGGGGTGACGACCTACAACGCGCTGCGCACCACGCGCGCCGTGGCCGGGGACCGGGTCGCGATCCTGGGTATCGGCGGGCTCGGGCACCTTGGTGTGCAGTGGGCCCGTGCCATGGGGTTCGAGACCATCGCGATCGCGCGCGGCGCGGGCAAGGCCGACGACGCCAAAGAGCTCGGCGCCCATCACTACGTCGACTCCACGGCCAGTGACGTCGGCGAGGCGTTGCAGAAGCTCGGCGGCGTACAGGTGGTGCTCGCCACCGCGGCCAACTCGGCAGCCATGGCGGCCACAGTGCCGGGTCTGGCGCCGCAAGGCGAGCTGGTGATCGTCGGAGCCTCGTTCGATCCGCTGCCGATCACTCCGGGCGATCTGATCTTCGGCAACTTCAGCGTGGTCGGGCATCCGTCGGGCACCTCGGCGGACGTCGAAGACACCCTGCACTTCGCGCTGCAATCCGGGGTGCGGGCCCGCATCGAGGAGCGGCCGCTGGCCGAGGCCGCCGATGCCTACGCAGCGATGGACGCAGGCCGTGCGCGCTACCGCATGGTCCTGACGATGTAGCTACTCGGCCTGGTCCTCAGTCGGGGCAGTGTTCTCGGACGCGTCGAGGACGCTGACGTCGATGCCGTACGGCAGGAACCGGACGTTTCGGGTGGGGTCGGTGTTGTGCTTGTTGGCGCGCAGTGCGTCGAGCTCGCTTCGGTACACCTGTTCGACGTGGGCTTTACCGTCGGCGTCAGTGGTGTAGACGGTCCACACCCCGTCGCCGGTCTCCCCCGCAGTCTCTGGTTCTGAGCGGGGCCGCGTGCGGCGGTTGAACTCGTCGAACAGCACGCCGAACCCTGCGCCCTGCCCTGAGCTGTTGAGGAACTGTCCGAAGGCGTCGCGAAGGCCCTCGCTGGCCTGTCGCACCACGCGATCGATGTCGTCGGGATCGAACCCGAACGGCCCGTTGTTATCCATAGCTGCCAGTGTGCGCGCAGTTCGCGGCCCCGTCGACAAGTTGAACTTCGCGCACGGCGAAACCGTGTCCCCAGCATGTCTGCTTCCGTGCGAACCCGTTTCCTCACCAGCACCGCAGCCACCGCGATGGTCGCGATCTCGATGACGCCGCTGGCGCCGCCGGTCGAAGCCCGCATCGCCAATGTCGCCGTCCCCGATGTCGAACTGACCGCCGCTCCGGTAGGGGCGATACCGCTGGCGTTCCTGCGCAATCAGCTGACATTCTGCGGTCTGATCTGCCCGTTCATCGTGCAGGGCGCGGTCACGATCCCGATCGGCATCGCCGAAGCTCCGGGCACTTTCTTGAAGACTTTGCTGCAGACCCGCAATATCGTTGGCGCACTTGGGTCGGCAGCCGCCGGGGTCACCGTGCCGGCCGATGCTGCGGCCGAGAAGATCATCGGCAATGACCTGAATCTTGTTCTGCCCAAGGCGCAGAACACCCTCGAGGTCGCTGTCGTCCAGGCGATGGACGTGGTGTCCGGCCGCACCACGCCCGGTGCCGCGCGCGACGTAATTCTCGCGGCGTTGAATCAACCGCCCGGGCAGCCAACGGTTCCGACTGGCGCACACGGCGTTCTCCAGGTGGTCACCGTCGAGGCGATCAACGTGACCTCAGCGGTGGCGTTCCAGGCCGGCGAGACGCTGCTGCTGGGCGTCGTTCAGACCGCCAACGCCGCGGCTACGACGCTGGCGAGCACCGGCAGTGTGCGCACCGCCCTATCCGCCGGGATCACCCAGGCGCGCTCGGTGCTCAACACGGCGCGCGGTCAGGTCTCCACAGCCCTGAACACCGCGATCACCAACATCAGAGCGTCTGCGGGACAGCCGGTTTCAGCGAACGCCTCGGTAAAGGCTCAGCGGCAGATCCGCCATCGTGACGAATCCCGCAGCAGCGTCGCACACAGCACCGACAGCGTTCACCGCCTGCATCGCGGTGGCCACGCTGGCTGACCGCACATGTTCGTCTAGGGGAACGTCGCGACGAAAACTGGCCAGCGTCATCAGATGCGCCTGCGTCGACGGGGTTCCTTCGATGGTGACGGTCCACCCATGCCGGGGTGCCGGCCAATGCTTCGGCTGCGGCTCACCCACGGTCCAGAGCGTTTCGACCTCGACGACCGGAACTCCCTTGCACAGGCCCGTCCACTGCCAGTGCTGACCGGCGACGGTGCCGGCGCGCAGGGTCCGCCCGCATACGTCGCGGTCGGAGCTGGCCGGAATTGTTTCCAGTTCGGTGGTGACCTCGTCGACACCCAGATTCAGCGCATCGCCCAGGAGCCACACTTGTTCCCGGAAAAGCTGACTGGTGAAACGCAATCCGTCGGTGTGGGCGTCCACCTCGTCGATCGGACTGCCGAACTTCATCTGGTCGAACGTGATCTCGGTGCTGTCGTACACCGACCAGTCTGCGCGTTCCTGCACTGTCACGTGCTCGACGGTCCGCGACATACCGGTCAGCGCCAACGGAACAACCACTCCGAGGTTGCCGGGGTTCAGTCCGGTGCCGTGCAGCGAACTGCCGCCGTCTACGCAGGCCTGCCGGAGTCGGTCGCGATCGGCCGGTTCCATCCGCGCAGGGTGGAAAGCGAAGGCGGTGGAGATCAGGTTGGCGCCCGACGCCAGGATCGCGACGGCGTCGTCGACCGACGGGTGCCGTGGCGCATACACGATCGCGTCGGCCGCTGAAGTGTCAACGTCGATCGTGGCGGTGACGCCGACCGGGTCCCGCCCGGCCAACACACCGGCGTCGGTTCCTTCCTTGGCCTCCGAATAGACCTTGACGCCAACCAGTTCCAGCTCGGGATGGTCCAGTATGCCGCGGATGGCTTCGACGCCCACCGCCCCGGTGCCCCATTGCACGACGCGGTAGGCCATCGGCTACACCACCGTCAGCGGCAACGAGAGGCGTTCTTCGAACTCGAAGGTGACGCCCTGGCTGAACTTGGTGACTTCCACCTCGGGGGAGTCCTTGGCGGCGGTCTCGGTCTTCTCGAACTCGGCGGTCCAGTCGTCACCGGTTCCGGTGATGCGCACCGCGATGTACGGATCGACCGCGGTGGCGATGGCCTGCAACGGTCCCGGGGACGCCGGCGAGCACAGCGACACCCACGACCCGTCGTCGTGCGACGGCGAGAGGTGCACATGCAACCGACCTCCCTCGACCTCGGCGACCACGTAGCCGGCGGGGTTGAACAGCGGATGCAGTTCGATGACCTTGGCCAGACCATCAAAGTCGTTGGACAGCTTGAGCGCTCGCTTGATGCGCTCGGTGGCCACACCGGCGATGCCGACGAGTTGCTTGGTGCAGATGTCGGCGGCCAGCTCTGCGTTGTCACCGGCGCGGGCGCGCACCGCGATGCCGAAGGACAAGTTCAGCAGGTGCATCTGCAGCACCACCTCGTCGGCGATGCGCACCAGTGCGGAGTGCGAGAACGCCCCGAAGTCGACGTCGGACACCAGCACGCCCGAATAGTCGGATTGGCCTTCGTCATTCGGATCGATGGGGCCGAGTTCCCAATTGGCGGCCTTGGTCTTGGCCACGATGTCCAGCGCCGGGATACCGGTCACCTCGGGGTAGGACTCGTCGATGATGACGGTCCACGCGCAGTGTGGCGTGCGATCGGCGGGCGTGCGGGGCGGGCGGTGGATCGGACGCACCTGCGCCTTGGCGTTGGTGGCGACGGCGGTCGCGTCGAACGTGGGGTCCTCGATGTCGTGGCACATGCCCTTGACGTAGTCGGGGCCCATCGGTTCAACGTCGAGCAGGGCGCCGCAGTGGTCGAGATGGAATTCGCCGTGCCAGCGGTCGTGGACGGTATAGCGGAAGTCCATGAATTGCGGCGGGGCGCCGATGTCGAGCTGCAGACCCTTGAAGATGGTGAAGATGTCGACGCCCTCGTATTTCAGGGCCTTCTGCATGCGCCTGGTGTAGATCGGGCTGGCGCCCGCCCACTCCTCGATAGCGATCTGCAGCATCTCGGGCCGGCCGAACGACTGAATGCACCACGCCATCCCGGAGCGGTCGATCATCTGCCCGATCAACAGCAGTTCGGGGACCAGGGTGGCAAGTTCGGCCCTGGACAACTGGGCATAGCGACTGAGGGGCTGGCTCATACGCGAAACATAGTCGGCTCAATGTTATAAAGTCAACGATGTGAAAGCGCTGGGCACTCCCCCGACGCGGCAGACCCAGGCGCCGCGCAAGCGGGGCGACGACACCCGGGCGTTGATCATCGACGAGACCGTGCGCTGTGTGGTCGAAGAGGGTTTCCAGGCCGCAACCGCCAAACATGTCGCCGAGCGCGCCGGGGTCACCTGGGGAGTCATTCAGTACCACTTCGGCGATCGCAACGGGCTACTCATGGCGGTGGTCGACGAGGGCGTGGCCGGCTTGCTCAAAAGCCTCGGCGAGGCCGATGTCGCCGATCTGGGATTGCGGGAGCGCATCGAGGTCGTCGTCGACACGGCATTTCGCTGCTACAGCAGCCCGACGTCATTGGCGGCATTCGAGATCCTGCGGGCCACTCGGGGAACCCACGGCGACAGCGCCAAACGCCATCTGTTGGAGATCAATACCGCGATCAATCAACTGGGTCGTCTGATCTCCGACGATCCCGGCGTGGCCGAAGTGATCTGGTCGTCGTTGCGCGGCATGGTGCTGGTCGAGATGATCGTGAACTCGCACCTGGAGTGGCAGCGCGAGCGTCAGCTCTTGGTGGACATGGTCACCCGGTATCTGCAGGACTAAGCCTGTACTACAGCGAACGCCGTCACCCGCGGCCGTTCATCGTGTGCGCCGTCACATGACCTAGGCCACAAACGTGCGCTTTAGCGTTCCCCTGTCGCGAATCTCACAGGGCCAAAGTTGATTTACCTGAAATTAACAAGGAGCATCGAGGTGTTCCTTCAGACAGGCGATCCCTGATTGATGGACGTCTACAGCAAAAAACAAATCCCCTGCTGAACCGGGGGACATCAAGGAGTTGAGAAAATGTCGTCGATTGCGCAGTTCCGCAAAGACATGAAGCGGGCCATGACGCGTCGCCGTCTGTACGCACGTATCGAGGCGATGCCGCCGTCAACGGTCCGCGAAGAACTCGTGGCCATCGCGCAGCGCTACGAAAACGAGCTTGGCTGATCTGATCCCTTCTCGGGGAACAGCTTTCGCATCACAGCGCCGGCAAGAACGCCGACAACGATCAGCGCGATACCCACTCCGGCGGGAAGCGCGCCGCTTACCCAGCCGGCGATGCCGATGCCGATCACGAATCCAGGCAGCCAGTCCAAGAGCTTCCCGAATGATGGTGGGGCTTCGGCGGATTCGCCGCTGGCCGCCAAGAATTTCGCTCGCGCATAGTCGGGGTAGAACTCGGTGATCGCAACAGCGATCAGCGTCACGGCAAGCTGGACGATCCAGCCGGTCCAGAAGTTGTCGCCGTCGTGCAGCACCGCGTCCCCGAACGTGCCGACCGCCGTGTTGATCACGAACGCGCCGGCCCACACCGCGCTCAGTGCGTAGTTGACCCTGATGAACAGTGGGCTGTCCCAGTGTTCGGGGTCGACGGTGTCGCGGGCGTAGGCGATCGTGAACGGACGGCGGATCGCCAGAGTGGCGAGCGCGTAGGCCGCCAGTAGTCCGTTGGTGATCTCGCCGGCCCACAGCTCGAGCCAGTTGACGAGCGCCTGCGAGCCGAAGATGCCGAGTGCGACGAACACGGCGAAGACCACGGCACCGAACACTTCGAGGGAATGCACCTTGATGCCGCGCCTGCTGCCCGCCCACATGACGATGAGGGTGAGGGCAAGTGCGGCGGCAGCGGCCTGCCCGAAGCGGCCTGGTCCCGACATGATGGCCATGAGGATCCAGGGCGCGATGCCGGAGAACGGCGACCGCAGGAAGCCGTCGATGAAGTTGGTTCGCGGGACGGTCGCGTCGGCCTTGTCCGATTCAGCCATGGCCACATTGTCACCGGGACAACCGCCCACGGCGACAGATTCGGTGTGCTGCAATGACCGGCATGGCTGATGCGGAAGCAATCGAAGCGATCAAACAGGTCAAGTACCGCTATCTGCGGGCGCTGGACACCAAGCATTGGGACGATTTCGCCGACACTCTGACCGAGGACATCGTCGGTGACTACGGCTCGTCACTCGGTGAGGAGCACAGCTTCACCAACCGCAAAGATCTGGTGGAGTTCATGCGCAAGTCGATGCCGGCCGGCGTGCTGACCGAGCACCGCGTCACCCACCCGGAGATCAGTGTCGACGGCGACGAGGCCGAGGCCATCTGGTACCTGCAGGACCGGGTGATCGTGCCCGAGTTCAATTTCGTGCTCGAGGGGGCGGCGTTCTACCGCGACCGCTACCGCAAGACGCCCGACGGCTGGAAGATCAGCAAGACCGGATACGACCGGACCTACGAGTTCACGATGTCGACCGAGGCGCTGAACTTCAAAGCGACGCCCGGCGCCGCAATCAACCCGAATCCTTAGCGCGTCGAGCGTGTGGCTTGTCGGCGACGATCGTCGCCGACTTCAACGGCATCCCGCACGCTCGATGAGCGCTATTTGGCGACGGCGATCAGCGCTCCGGGCTGAAGCCAGCGCATGATCTTGACGAGTGTGTCGTCGTCGAGCGAGACGCATCCGGCGGTGGGGCCGCCGTCGGTGGTGTGGACGAAGAAGGCGCCGCCGTTGCCGGGAACGCGAGCCTTGTTGACGCCCATCACGATCGCGTGGGCGTACTGCGGGATGTAGAGGTTCTCGGTGCCGCTGGCCGGGTTGGTGTCGAACGGGCAGTCGGCCTTTTTGCAGACCTGCATGGTGTTGTAGGTCGGGCTCTTCATGTCGCCGTCCCACCAGTGGTCTTTCGTGACCTGAACGTATTGCAGGCCACCGCCGGGGTTGGGCTGGGTGCCGAAGGCGAAGTCGAGGGTGAAGATGCCCATCGGCGTCTTTGATTCGCCATCGTGAGACTGCGGGACCATGCCGTTGGCGCCGATGTGGGTGGGGACTCCGACGAGGACGGGCTGCCAGCCGTTGGCGCCGCGCTGCCAGACGTCCATCTTGGCGGTGGCTCCGCCGGTGCTGACGACGGAGAGGACCTGGGTGGCGCTGCCGACGTTGGATTGGAACCACGGAGTTTCGGCGTGGCTGGGCGGTGCCGAGGACAGCGCGAGCAGTGCCGCACTGAAGGCAGCACAGATCGAAACGACGACTCGACGCATCAGTTCATGGTCCCTGTGAGGTTCCTGGCGGGTCAAGTCAAGGTTCGGTGACGGTTGCGTCTGGGCCAGCTAACGATCATTGGTCAGCGTAGGTAAATTTGCGGCCGTCCCCGGAGCAACTGAACTGCGTGTACCGGCTGGTCGGAGCGGGTATTGGACCTTTTGGTGAATAGCGGACCGGCAAACGCAAGGGATACCATTTTCGACATGTCGCAAGTGCCGTACGGACCCGGGCCTGCAGGACCAGCTCCGTGGCAGGGACCTCCCCCGTCGGGAGGCCCGTCGCGGTTGCCGACGATCATCGCGATCGTCATCGCGGTAATAGCTGTCGCGGTTGCCATCGGAGCCTGGTTTCGGCCGGCGCCGAAGCCTGAGCCTCCCGCAGCCAAGACGTACAGCGAGCAAGAAGTCGCTGATGCGAAGAAGGCGGTTTGCGATGCGTTCCAGGACGCGAATAGAGGTGTTCAAGCGGCGGGCAGAAGAAACGAGGGGTCGGACCCCGTAGCCGTGTTGGCCGTTGCCGCGAATGTCCGCCTCGCTTTAACGGCGGGAAGTGTCTACTTGTCGCGAAGTCTTGTCAGCAACCCCGCGACGCCTGACGATCTCAAGTCCGCTGTCGAGAAGTTGGCTGGAACCTACCAAAAAGTCGCGATCGCTCAGTTAGGCGAAGCGTCTCAAGATGAACTGGATCCAATTTATAAATCTGGCGACGAGACAACCAACCGAATCAAACAGGCCTGCGGATGACATCTGCGGAGTTAGACGGTTGGAGCTATCTGTTGGTTGGTCACCAATGGCCATCTTCAGCATCGCTCAACTCCCTCTCGGCTGCAGCGGCCAATCGAGGCACTATTGGAACAACATTCGAGAACTACGCAGAATTACTGCAGTCTATTTGTTCAGGACCGCTTGCGGACCAACGAGGCGTGACGGCGGACGACACCATCGATGCCTTTCAGAGGGGCAAGGACGATGCACTAGGGGTGTCAGAAAAGAACGGCGCGAAGCGGACGGCCTACGACGGCGCCATACGCGCCACCAATGCACTTCGCGATGATTTGAGTGCCATTGCGCAGCGGGGCAAGTCTCAGATCCAGAGCATCGAATCATCCAAAGACCCGTTGCCCATCAAGGTAACTAAGATCGTCGACGTTGTTGTAGAAGCACAACGCGACGCTGGAGCAAAGGCCGCTGGCCATAGTGAAGATATATTCAATTCGATCCAGCAAGTTCTGCATACATCAGGATTCGATACAACAGCACGACAGTTTGCCACGCAGCATGGTTTCGAGTCATCTTCATTGAATCCGCCAGTCTCCAAAGAGACTGTACAGCAGCAGGTTTCGGCGTTACTAAAGCAGTCACCTCCGCCTTCGGACGCCTCGGGAGGTGGCCTTCCTAGTACGGGTTCCGATTCGTTCTCGGACGCCGTCGGCGGCGGCAAGTCGGAGGGGACGGCGCCTCTTACAGATGCCGGAAGGCATGCAGTCGCTCCTTTTCCGACTGCAGTCCAGACTGGCAATTCGACCGGCGGCGGTGTGCCCACCCCCCCGAAAGGTCCGGACGCTCCGTTTGCGGCCGCTGTGCAGCAAGGTCAGGTCCAGCCCCCTGCCGGAGTTGCTAATCCGACACTGACTTCAGGTATCTCGGGGGCGCCAGCACCCTCCGCGAGCGGCTCCATACCCGGAAGCTCGATCGCTTCCGGCGGACAGAGTATCTCGGCCCCTTCAAATCCCCTCGCCACGGGGGGCATGCATGCACCCTCCGCCCCCACAAACGCACTCTCCCCCGAAGGCTTCGCCCAAAACTTCAACGCAGGCTCCCAAGCCGGTGGCCCGGTGTCGTCGGGTACCGAAGCGCTTTCCAACTCGGCAGCCCACGCCATGCAGCCGCAGGCTCCCCTTCACTCCGAGAGCATGGCAGCACCGCCGATGGCGCCCACAGCGCCGACCGCAGGAGCGCCGCTCTTCGAAACAGCGCACGCTGCACCGACTTACGACGCCACGCAGGCGCCCGTCGCTCCCCCACCAGACACCACTCAGGCCTACGTCGCCGCCCCTGCAGCCCAAGCGCCCGTCATGCCCTCGACCGCCGCGCCCGCAGCGCCCCAAGGTCCGCTGCCCGCCTACGGCGCCGACCTCCGACCGCCCGCGGCTACCGCACCCGCCGCCCAGCCGGCCATGCCGACCGCCGCCTCCCCCGGATCGGCACCCGTACACCCGTCCGCCGGCACCCAGCTCAACCAGCCCGCCGTCGTCCGCCAAGCCCCGACAGCCGCCGCATCCGCAAGCCCCACACCGGCCGGGCTCACCGAAAATGCCGTCGCCGCAACCACTAGCGGCGCCATGGCCGGCGCCAGCGCCGTCCAGACCCAAGCCCAACAGCGCCTCAACAGACTGCTCGATGCGGTCGCCCGTCAGGAACCCAAGTTGCGCTGGGCCATCGGCGACCGCGACGACGTCATCACCGTACTGGCCACCGACCTGGCCAGCGGGTGGATCCCACCACACGTCGAAATCCCCACCGGCATCAAGCTTCTCAGGCCAGGAATCCGCACCAAGACACTCGACGCCCTCCTCGGTGAAACCACCCTGACCGCCGCCTACGCCCCCGGCCAATACCTTCCGCCCGCGGAAGACGCACAACCCACGCAGATGTCCATCCGTGCGCGCGACACTGCCGAAGTCGAAGACCTCGGCTGGGAGCTCGCTCAAGCCACCAAGTGGCGCGACGGCCTGCCCCGCCTCGCCCATACTTTGGCCAAAGCCGCATCCACGGGAACCGGTTACCTGGACTCCGAAGTAGAACTCCTCCGCGAGCATCTCGCGAACGTCGCGCGCAATGTCCTGGGTGACTACCCCGATCATGTCGACACCGCTAATGTCGGCAACTGGCAGCTCCTGGCGACCATTGATGCGCTGATCAAGGGCGAAAAGACCGCTGCCCACTACCACTTCGCGTGGTTTCAGGCCCTGAGCCTGGCACTGAAGGGAGAGGTGCACCGATGACTGGCGGACAGCTCAACGTCACCGAGGGCGGCTACCAGTCGGCCAACGCTGGGAACATACCCCCACCGCCCATCACCTCCGACCCGCTCGTCGCCGGTGCAACCCCGATCGAACAACTGCTGCGCGTCCTCGGCCTGGCCGCCAATCTCGGTGACCCCAAGGACAACACCGAAAGCATCGAGGAACACGCCAAGCGGGACTCCAAGACCGCCGAGGCCGCCGCGAAGTTCCCCGCCCAGGACGAGCAAGCCAGCGCCGAGATGAAAGGCGTCGCCGGGCAAGGCCAATCCGATCAGATGGCCCAACAGCTTCCGCAGATGGCCTCTCAGCTCGCCGGCGCCCTGGCCGGTGCAATGGGCGGAGCACTGCAGCCGCTGGCCCAAATTCCCCAACAGGTCGCCCAAGGCGCCCAACAGATGATGCAGGCGGGCATGGGCATGATGCAGCAGGCGGGTGGCGCCTCCGCGGAACTCGACAAATCCAGCCTCACCGACCCGCTGGGCGAATTCGGCGAGACACCCGGCGAAATGGGTTCTGGCGGAGGCGGATCCGGTGGGGGCGGCGGCGGAATCGGCGGTACCTCGCCGACGGCGATGCTCGGCCCACCACCGGTGCCCGCCGCAGGAACCTCTCCGTCAGCAGCAAACACGCAAGTGCCTGCACCGCGAATGGCTACGCCGACGTCGGCGCCCGCCGGCGGCATGGGTGCCATGCCGATGATTCCGCCGGGCGCGATGCACGGCGCGGGCGGGTCGGAGAAGGACGCCAAGGCCGACACCAAACGAGTGTCCGTGCCGACCGTGAAGAACGGCGCGCCGGTTCAAGGCCGCATCACGACGCCGCCGCCCGCCAACCCTCAGGTCACCAAGAAGGTCGACGGCAAGCCGGTCGCGACGCGGCGCATCATCCTGCCCGACAGCAAGCCAGCAGACGAGGGATCCGGCGAGCCGAAGTCCTGACCCCGATACCGTGGAGCGATGACATCGCGAAGCTTGCTCGAAGGTCAAGGCGTCCGTCAGATCACGGGCGGGCTTGGCACCCTGGACCGCGAGGTCTTCGAGGCCGTTGCCGAATCGCCGAGCCTGCTTCTCGACAAGGCCATGCCGGTACTCACCCGAGCCGCCGACCATTCGAAGCTGTGGTTCGCGATCGCCGCGGTCCTGGCTGCGACGGGCTCGCCCTCCGCGCGCCGGGGTGCCGGTCGTGGGGTGATCACGCTGGCCGTCACCAGCTTGGTGACCAACCAGGGCGCCAAGCGGGTGTGGAAGCGCGATCGCCCTAACCGCACCCTGGTTCCGCTGGTCCGACGATCGCGCAGAGTCCCGACGTCGAACTCGCTCCCCTCTGGCCACTCGGCCAGCGCCGCCGCCTTCGCCGTCGGCGTTGGTCTGGAGAACCCGCCTCTGGGGCTGGGGCTGGCGCTCCTCGCGGGCTTGGTGGGCCTGTCCCGGGTGGCCACCGGCGCGCACTACCCCGGCGACGTCTTCGCCGGATTCGGCATCGGTGCCGCGATCGCCGTGCTGGGTGGCCGGCTGGTTCCGCCGATCGTGCCGGCCAAGCTGCCCTCGACCGAGCCTCTGGTGATCGACACCCCGGAACGTCCCGAGGGCGAGGGCGTCGTCCTGGTCATCAACCCGGCGTCGGGCAGCGGCACCGGAACTCGGGTCATCGACGAGGTCCGCGAAAAGCTGCCGAAGGCCGAGATCGTCGAACTCGGTCCGGATGACAACCCGGAGACCGTCTTGCAGGAGGCCGCCCAGCGCGCCGAGGTGCTCGGAGTGGGCGGCGGCGACGGCACCGTGTCCGCTGCGGCTTCGGTGGCGATCTCCACGGGGCTGCCGCTGGCGGTGTTTCCCGCCGGGACGTTCAACCACTTCGCCAAGGACATCGGCTGCGACACCGTCGAGCGCACCGTCTCAGCCATCCGCGGTGGCAACGTCTCGTGCGTAGACCTGGTATGCCTCAACGAGGACCAGATGGTGATCAACACCGCCAGCATCGGTGCGTACCCGTTGTTCGTCCAGACCCGGGAGAAGCTCGAGCACAAGGTCGGCAAGCCACTAGCCGGGATGTACGCGATGTTGCACACGCTGCGCCGCGGGACGCCGGTTCGAATCCGATTCGACAACAAGACGATTCAGACGTCGCTGTTCTTCCTCGGTAATTCCGTCTATCTACCGTCGGGTTTCGCCCCGGCCCGGCGGACCCGCATGGATGACGGTCTCCTCGACGTCCGCATCCTGGAAACCGGCAAGCGATTCAGCCGGCTGCGCATTCTCAGCGCGGTCGCGCTCGGCCGCCTCGAACGCAGTCCGCTCTACCACGAGATCCAGGCACCGGAATTCTCGTTCGAGGCCGTCGACGGGCCGACGCCGCTGGCCCGCGACGGCGAGGTCGGCGACACATACGACAAAGCCAGCTTCAGCGCGAAGTACCGAGTGCTGCCGGTGTTTCGGCCGCTGGTGTGAGCGGTAGCGGCGCCACCAGTCGCAGGCACAGCAGGTAATAGACGTAGCCGAGTGCCCACCCCGCCAGCACATCAGACGGGTGGTGGACATTGAGCACCACCCGCGCGGATCCGACCACCACGATCAACAAGCCGCCGGCGACGGCCAGCACCCGCCTGAGCCGCGGACTGAGGTGCGGCCACAGCACTGTGAGCAGGGCCAGCACGCCGACCATCACCCCCAGTGCGTGACCGGACGGGAACGACGTCGACGACCCGTGGGCAAGCGCCGTTGCCGGGCGGGGCCGGCCCGCGACGAACTTCGCGCCCTCGGTCACCAGTCCCATCAGTCCGATGCTGATCACCAGGAACACCGCGGTTGGCACCTTGCGGCGCACCAACGCGACGATCAGCAGTATCAAGGCGGCCACCCGGAAGCCGTTCGGCCCGAATACGACGCAGAACACCACCCAGAAGGAGACCCAACCCGGGTGCGAAGCTCCGATGTTGTGGAATGCCTGGAGCAGGTCGGTGTCGATCGAATCCAGCCAACCCCAGTTGAGCGCATACCCGACCCACATCGTCGCGTAGACAGCCACGGCGACGACGATCGAGGCGGTCAGCCACGTTTTCTTCGATGCCATCTGTTCTTCAGTACCACGGGAGCCTGGCACGATCGTCGGAGTGACCGTCCTGCTACCAGGATTGTTCGGAATCGGTAATCTCCGCGCCCGGAGCTGCGGTACAGGTGACGGTCGCAACCAGACTCCCTATCCGGTGTTGTGGCGCAACCTGACTGACGTCGTCGCGCAGGTACTCGAGGCACTCGGGCTTGACCCGCGACTGGCGCCCGCACCCGTCCTGGAACGCCAGGCCGACCAGCGGTCCGACGAATGGGTGGACCGCTACCGCGCCGACGCCGAACGTAACGGGCTGCCCACCTGAGCGACGACGAAGATCCGGCGGAACGGGAAGTACGTGCGCCCGTTCGGCCGGGCGGGGTAGGCCTCGTCGAGCATCGGGATCAGTTCGGTCCGAAACTGGCGCCATTGGTCCTCGTCGAGCCGATCACGCACGGCGGTGAGCGCGGTCCCGGTGATCCAGTTGAGCACGGCGTTGTCGCCGTCGAGCTCATGGATGTAGGTGGTCTCCCAGGCGTCGACGTGGCAGCCCGCCTCGGTGAGGATCTCGGCATACCGGATCGGCGTCTCGACCACCTTGGCCGTGCGGAAAGCGAAGTCGCCCAGAATGTTTGACCAGCGATCCTGGTCGGCCAGCCGGCGCACCGCCACATGGGACGGCGCGTCGAAGTTGCCGGGCACCTGGACCGCGATCCAGGCACCGGGATCCAGCTGACCGGCCCAGCGCGCCATCAGCTCGGAGTGCCCCGGAATCCATTGCAGCGCTGCATTACTGAATATGACGTCGGTGTCGGGGTGCGGTACCCACGCAGTGATGTCGGCCAGCTCGGCGTCGATTCCGCGCTCCCGCGCGGCGGCGACCATCTCCGCAGAGCTGTCCACAGCCTCCAGCACCGCGTCCGGCCAGCGCGCAGCGAGCTGTTCGGTGAGATTGCCCGGACCGCAGCCCAGGTCGGCCACCCGCCGCGGTGACTCGGCCCCCACCCTCGCCAGCAAGTCGAAGAACGGCCTGCCGCGTTGGTCGGCGAACGTCAGGTAAGTCTGTGGGTTCCACATGCCGACCACTTCACCACACGCGCGGGAATCATCAAATACACAGCGACTTCCCAGCTCCGCCAACCCGCGTCAGCCAGCACTTTCAGGCACGGTGGTGCGGTGACCGCCACCGCCGACCACACCGAAGTACTCGGTGCGGCCATCGCTGACGTGCCAGTGCGCGCCGCGCCCCGGTGGCCGGCCTTCGCTGTGACCGCACTTCTGGTCGCCACCGCGGCGCTGTATCTCTGGAATCTGCCGATCAACGGCTACGGCAACGCCTTCTACGCGGCGGCCGCCCAGTCCGGCGCCAAGAACTGGGGTGCGTGGTTCTTCGGCTCGCTGGACCCCAACAACTTCATCACCGTCGACAAGCCGCCGGCCGCGCTGTGGGTGACGGGGTTGTCGGTGCGCTTGTTCGGGATGAACAGCTGGGCGGTCCTGGTGCCGCAAGCACTGATGGGGGTTGGGGCTGTCGCGCTGCTCTACGCCGCGGTGCGTCGCGTCGTGGCCGACCCCGCGCGCGGTGCGGTGGCGGGCTTGATCGCCGGCGCCGTCCTGGCGCTCACCCCGGCTGCCACGTTGATGTTCCGCTACAACAACCCCGACGCACTCATGGTCCTGCTGATGGTCGCAGGCGCCTACTTTCTGATTCGCGCCATCCCCGGCGCGTCCTGGCGATGGCTGATGCTCGTGGGCGTCGCGCTGGGGCTGGCATTCCTCACCAAGATGTTGGCCGGCCTGATGGTGCTGCCCGCCTTCGGTCTCGCCTATCTGCTGTTCGCACCGACGAGTTGGTGGCGACGACTGCTTCATCTACTGAGTGCCACTGGTGCGCTGCTGATTTCGGGTGGCTGGTGGGTCGCGGTGGTCCAGCTGTGGCCGGCCGCGGCCCGTCCCTACATCGGCAGTTCGACGAACAACACGGTGCTCAACCTCGCGCTGGGATACAACGGCGTCGACCGCATCGTCGGAGGCGGCAACGCGGTGTCGCACGGGCACCCCAGCGGGTGGAGCACCCACGCCGGGGTGCTGCGACTCCTCTCCGCGGAGATGGGCTACGAGGCGTCCTGGCTGCTGCCCGCCGTCGTCGTCGCCATCGTGGCAGGCGCGTTTCTTGCTTTGCGTCGCAAGCTAAGCCGCATCGAGGCGGCCAGCTTCACCACGTGGACCGGGTGGCTGGCCGTGTGCACAGTCGTGTTCAGTTACATGACCGGCATGGTGCATCCGTACTACACCATCGCCTTGGCGCCGGCGGCGGGCGCGCTGATCGGTCTGGCGGCGGTGTGGAGCAGATCGGCGGCGATCGTGATGGTGATAGCCGCCGCATGGTGGGCCGTCATTCTGCTGCATCGCGCACAATTGGGCCCGGCCTGGACCCGCCCGCTCATCGGGTGGGCGGCCGTTGCGGCCATAGTTCTGCTGGCCGCGGCGCTGACCCGATGGCCACGGCTCACCCCCGTCGCGCTGGCGGTCTCGCTCGTGGCGGGCCTCACCGGCCCCGGGATGTTCTCGGTGGCCACCGCCGCCACCCCGCACAACGGGTCGATACCCAACGCCGCCCACACCGCCGACGTGTGGCCGACCGTCGGCAACCGCTTCGGCAAGACGATGATGATGGGTGCCAGTTCGGACAGAGTCGACCCGCAGTTGGCCGAGACGCTGGCCGCCACCCACACCGTGTGGTCGGCGGCCACCTCCGGCTCACAGGCGGCGGCCTCGCTGGAAATCGCGTCCGGTAGCGCGGTCATGGCGATCGGCGGCTGGAGCAACGACCCGGTGCCCACGCTCGCGCAGTTCATCGACGACGTGCACTCCCAGAAGATCAGCTACTACGTCGAAAGCGGCCGCGTGCGCAGCCATGACCGGGTCGGTGGGCAGATCGCCGACTGGGTACAACAGCATTACCGACCGGTGAAGGTCGGCGGCGCGACGGTGTATCGCCTGTTGTGAACCGCGCGCCCAGTTAGCATCCGAGGACAGATGCCGACCTCGAAAGGCCGCGACAATGACGTCGAACGTCGACCTGCCCATTCCGGTGCCGGTGCCCGATGTGCCGGGTGCCGACGCCGGATACGAGGGATTGCCCGACCGCTCCGATCTGACCGCACTTCAGCGGCTCACCGTCGACGCCTCGGCGGTGGCCGATATCGGTCTGCGCACGGCGATCGCGTCGCTGGTCGGGGCGTCCATGCTGCCGACCGTCGCCAAAAGCATCGTGCGCCGGTCGGACCTGCACCGCGAGCGCACCAATCTCGCGTTCTACGCCGAACTCGCCGCGCGCCGTGACCCGGCGGCATCCTTTCCCGCACCCACCGACGTGCCCGCCGTGACGACCCGCCCGGCGAACCCGGTCGCGCAGTACATCGCGCACGGCAACGTGGAGAATCTGCGGTTCGAGAGCAGCTTCGCACCGGTGAATCCGGATATGCGCAAGCAGTGGAAGCGACTGGAGCGCAACAACGTTGTGTGGGCGCAGCACTGGCGCCACGACGACGGTCCGCGGCCGACGTTGTGCGTCATCCACGGTTTCATGGGTTCGCCCTATCTGTTCAACGGGCTGTTCTTCTCGCTGCCGTGGTTCTACAGGACCGGATACGATGTGCTGCTCTACACGCTGCCGTTCCACGGCCGTCGCGCCGAAAGGGGCTCGCCCTTCAGCGGATACGGCTTCTTCTCCCAGGGCATGGCCGGATTCGCCGAGACCATGGGCCAGGCGGTCCACGACTTCCGGTCGGTCTTGAACTGGTTGCGCGATACTGGAGTCGAGCGCATCGCGCTCACCGGAATGTCGTTGGGCGGCTACACCTCAGCGCTGGTCGCCTCGGCCGATGACCGGCTTGAGGCGGTCATCCCCAATGTTCCGGTGGTCACCCCGGAGTCGACGTTCGACGAGTGGTGGCCGGCGAACAAACTGATCGAGGTGGGCCGCAAGTTCGGCACCATCGGCCGTGACGAGTCGGCGGCCGCCTCGGCCTACCATTGCGCGCTAAACTACGAGCCGTTGGTGCCGCGGGATCGGCGACTGATCATCACCGGCCTCGGCGATCGGCTGGCGCCGCCTGAGCAGGCCGAGGCGCTCTGGGAGCACTGGGATCGTTGTGCGCTGCACTGGTTCCCGGGCAACCACATCCTGCACGTCAGCCAGCCCGAGTATCTGCGCCGCATCAACCGGTTTCTCCGGCCGGTGATGTGGGACTAGCGCCTAGCCTTTGATCGCGCTCACCAGCGTGATGCTGGCCAGCATGTTGGCCGCCTCGGCGTCCGCCGACTCGACGGAGCGACCCACGGTCTTCAGGTAGTCGATCAACGTGGTGCCCTGCGCCGTCCACCCGCGCTCGGCGAACCACTGCGCGGCAGGCGCATGCTGCTCGTTGTACACCAGCTGCCACCACTGGCCCCGCTCGTCGTCGCTTGCCTTCGCTTCGTCGACCTTGTCGCGGAAGGCATCGCGATCCATCGGTCGCCCCTCCTCGACAGCCGCGTGGCTGCCCGCAGCGGCCAACGCGTCGATCCCGGTGAACAGCTGCTCCTGGGCGCTGGCGGGCAGATAGATGAGCAGACCTTCGGCGATCCATGCCGATGGCTCGTCGGGCCGGAAACCGCTGTCGCGCAGGGCTTGCACCCAGTCGTCCCGCAAATCGATCGCGATCTCCTTGCGCTCGGCTTTCGCGGTGGCGCCGTGCGCGGCCAGGGTCTCGCGCTTGAACTCCAGCACCTGCGGCTGGTCGAGTTCGTACACGGTCGTGCCTGCCGGCCAGTCCAGCCGGTAGGCGCGAGAGTCGAGGCCGGCGGCGAGCAGGACGATCTGACGCACGCCCGCCTGTGCCGCGCGGAAGTACGCGTCGAAATACCGGGTCCGCGCCGCCTGGAAGGTGACGAAATGTTGACCGAACTCCGGAGTTTTCAAAGGATGGTCGGGCGCATCGCCGTCGAGGACTGCAGCCCATGGACCACCAACGGCGCGGCAGAACACCTCGGCGAACGGGTCGACCGCCAGCGGGTCGGGTTTCTGCGCCTCTAGTGCGCGGGCGGCGGCGACGAACAAAGCCGTCGAACCGACGCTGGTGGTGATGTCCCAGGTGTCGTTGTCACTTCGCACTGCCGCGAGGGTACTCGCGGAATCTGGCAACGTGTGGGCGACGGGTCTCAGTGTGAAGGAATCTGGATGTCCGAGAAGAGGACTCGGACGCCGCCGGTCGACAGCCGCGCCATCGCCTCGAAGAACGCGCCGGCCTCAGCAGTGGCCACCGCTGCGCTGGCCGCGTCGTAGTCCGGGTAGTACAGGTCGATCATCCGGTAGGCCGGAGTCGGCGAGCCGTCCTCCTTGGGCCACACCTTCGAGGTCTCGAACCGAATGTGGCCCGGAATCTTGCGGGCGGCGTCGAGTTGTTCGGCCTCGTACGCGGCCTCGAATGCATCCGGATCGGTGGGGTTGTCGTAGATGACCGTGATCTTGGTTTCCGGCACCTGATCTCCTCTGACGTTGCTGACGCTGGCGACGCCAGCCAGTATTGCCGGTCAGACCCCGAAGCGATACCCGAACCGATTCCGACCGGGTCAGACCAGCGGTCGACCGGTGCGGATCCGCCAATCCACGTCGCGCAGAAGCAGATTGAACGGGAACTCGCGGATGATCCGTGGGGTGAGGTTGTTGACGAACCGGATGCGCGCCATCAACCGGTCGAACTTGCGCTGTTTGTCCGGATTCCAGTCCAGGTGCATCTCGTCACGGAAGCGCTGGGGCAGGAACCCCGTGGTGATCAGCAGGTTGAACTGCTCCAGCGGCTCCTGCAGGCGCTTCGGCAGTCGCACGCCCCGGATCCGGGACACCGCGAACGGGTACAGATATTCGCGGATGGTGTCGTCGATGTGCAGCTTGTCCAGTGATTCCTGCCAGTACTCGTCGAACGCGGCCCGGTCGGCCGGCCACATCTCGGCGGGCACCTGCAGAGTGGTGGCCAATGCCGCGCTCTCCCGGTAGTGCCGGTCGGCGGTCTCGTCGTCCATCTCGCCGATGAACACCCGGGCCACGTCGACCCCGCCCTTGTAGAGGCACGCGGCCACCCAGAGCTGCAGGTTCTTGTCGAACGCGTTGTACTCCACCGGGCTGTCCGGCGTGGAATACACCTGCGCGTGCGACTTGTTGACCGCCCGTCGATACGCCTTCTTCTGCTCGTCGGTGCCGCGGGTGGCCACCGCCAAATACGTGAAGGTCGTCCTGGCCCGTTTGATCGGGTGCCGATCGGCTCGTCCGCTCTCGACCCGGCTCTCCATCACGCCGTACCCGACACCCGGCAGGGCCAGCTCCATGATCACGTTCGCCGGGCCGGCGAGCAGCGCAACGCCCATCAGCCCGTCGTCGAACCCCGGCCCCCATTTGCGGCGCCGAGCCGACGGCATCGCCGGCGCACTCACCGCCCGATCGACGTGGCTGATGACGGGTTCGCGGATCGCCACGCTGGGCCACCTATCGACTGAGAATCTGACAACGAATGTTTCCCAATATTGCCGCGCTGGCCTGAGCAATGTCAAGATGGGCTAATGACGCAGGCACGGCCCTACGGCGGCGTGGATGCCGCCGATCGGCTGGCCCGGAGACGGGCCCGTCTACTCGAGGCCGGGCTTGAGCTGCTGGGCAGCAATGTCGACCCCGCTGAGCTCACCGTTCGCGGCATCTGCCGGGAGGCCGGCGTCGCCACCCGCTACTTCTACGAGAGCTTCGCCGACAAGGACGAGTTCGTCGCGGCGGTCTTCGACTGGGTGGTCGCCGAGCTGGCCGCCACCACTCAGGCCGCGGTGGCGACAGCCCCGGTCGACGCGCAGAACCGCGCGGCCATGGCCAACATCGTGCGGACCATCGAACTCGATCCGCGGGTCGGTCGGCTGATGTTCAGCTCGCAGCTGTCCAACACCACGGTGGTCCGCAAACGACAGGAGTCCGGCGCGCTGTTCGCGATGCTGTCGGGCCAGCACGTCGAAGCGTTGCTGCACCGGCCCGCCAACGACCGGATCAAGGCGTTCGCGCACTTCGTCGTCGGTGGCGTCGGCCAGACCATCAGCGCCTGGCTGGGCGGCGCAATAACACTGACACCCGCCGAACTCGCCGATCAGCTCACCGCGATCATCGACGAACTCGGCGATCCGCGGCTGTTCCGCGACTAACCAGCGGCGATGGGCTGCTTGCGGTCGGCCGCCGTCTTGGGCGTAGTTGCGGCTTCATGATCGGTGAATTCCCTGGTCCAGCAAGCGAATTCCAGGACGATGCCGTCTGGATCGCTGAAATAGAAGGACCGTACGTACACCCCCGGGTGGAGTTCGCGAGTGGCTCCCTGGGGACTGTCGTCGTGGTTGAGCACCGGCCCGACCCGCACACCCTTGTCCTTGAGCCGCTGGCGGTACTCATCGAACTTCTCCTCCGGCACATGGAACGCCAGGTGATTCATCGAGCCCACCGCGCTGACGATCGAACCCAGGCCGGGCAGCGCTGCCGGGGTGGTGCTGCCCACCGTGCCGTCCGGCGCCTCGGCGAACCAGAAGAACGCCACGCAATCGCCGTTACCCGCGTCGAAAAAGAAGTGCTGTCCCAGTCCGTCAGGCAGATTCAGCGACTTGACCAGCGGCATACCCAGCACATTCGAGTAGAAATCGACAGTGCGTTTCATGTCCGAGCACACCAGCGCGATGTGGTTGATTCCACCGAGCTCGAATTCGTGATTGGTGTTGTGCGGCTTGATCACGGCGTGCCCCCACAGATCCTGGTCGACTCTCCCAATCGAACCTAACACCGGATTCAGGCATGCACATCGACGCTGGCGAATATCGTCTCCTCAGCGATCCACACCCGAAGGAGGCCGCCGGACATGCCCACCCCCGGAGTCGTGCGCGAATTCATCGGGATGTCTTCGCCAACCGCGCGCCGTGCCGGCGCAGGCGGCCACCCCTGCCAGGGGCTTTACCACCGCGGAGTGGGGCGCAAGCCGAAGGTCGCCGTGATCGCCACCCACTACCAGATCGACTTCTCCGAGCACTACCTCGCCGATTACCTGGCCACCCGCGGCGTGGGTTTCCTTGGCTGGAACACCCGCTTCCGCGGATTCGAAAGCAGCTTCATGCTCGACCATGCCCTGGTCGACATCGGTGTCGGGGTGCGCTGGCTGCGGGAAATCCAAGGCGTGGAAACGATTGTGCTGCTGGGTAATTCGGGAGGCGGCTCGTTGATGGCGGCCTATCAGTCCCAGGCAGTAGACCCCAATGTCACCCCCTTGGACGGCATGCGGCCCGCTGCCGGGCTGACCGAACTGCCGCCCGCCGACGGGTACATCGCCAGTGCCGCCCACCCCGGGCGTCCCGACGTCCTGACCGCCTGGATGGACGGCGCCGTCACCGACGAAACCGATGCGGTGGCCACCGATCCTGACCTCGACCTGTTCGACGAGCGCAACGGGCCACCGTTCTCCGACGACTTCCTGGCCCGCTACCGGTCGGCCCAGATAGCCCGTAACCACGCCATCACCGACTGGGCGGAGACTGAGCTCAAGCGGGTACAAGCCGCCGGCTTCTCCGATCGGCCGTTCACCGTGATGCGCACCTGGGCCGATCCGCGCATGGTGGACCCGGCCATCGAACCCACCAAACGGCAGCCCAACCTCTGCTACGCCGGCGTTCCGGTGAAGGCCAACCGCTCCGCACACGGCATTGCCGCAGCCTGCACGCTGCGCAGCTGGCTGGGCATGTGGAGCCTCAAGACCGCCCAGACCCGCGCCGAACCGCATCTGGGCCGGGTCACCGTCCCGGCATTGGCGATCAACGCCGAACAGGACACCGGGGTGTTCCCATCGGACGCTCAGCGCATCTTCGACGCGTTGGCCAGTACCGACAAGACTCTGTGCGCCATCGACACCGACCACTACTTCACCACGCCGGGAGCGCGCGGCGAGCAGGCGGACACGATCGCGAAGTGGATCGCCAAGCGGTGGCGCTAAGAGTTCTGGCGCACTTTCTCCCTGGCGAGAAGGTGCTGGATATCGTTGCACCAGAGACAGATTGGCTTGACATTCGCTGGTGCCACGAAGACGACGACGAGGCGCTGCACCGCGAGCTGCCCGATGCCGAGGTGATCTGGCACGTGCTTCGTCCGCTGTCAGGCGACGATCTGCGCCGCGCACCGCTGCTGCGACTGGTGCACAAACTGGGCGCCGGGGTGAACACCATCGACGTCGAGACAGCCGACGAGCTGGGGATCGCGGTGGCGAACATGCCGGGTGCCAACGCACCCTCGGTCGCCGAGGGTGCGGTGCTGCTGATCCTGGCCGCGCTGCGCCGGCTTCCCGCGCTGGACCGCCTCACCCGGCAAGGCCTGGGCTGGCCGACGGACCCCAGCCTGGTCGAGACGGTGCGCGACATCGGCAGTTGCACCGTCGGCCTGGTCGGCTACGGCAACATCGCCAAACGCGTCGAGCGGATCGTGCTCGCGATGGGCGGCACCGTCCTGCACACCAGCACCGCCGACGACGGCACTGCCACCTGGCGTCCGCTGCCCGATCTGCTCGCCGACAGCGACGTGGTCAGCCTGCACCTGCCGCTGACCGCCGCGACCGACAAGCTGATCAACCGGGCTGCCCTGGACGCGATGAAGCCACATGCGGTGTTGGTCAACACATCTCGTGGCGGTGTCATCGACGAACCCGCGTTGATCGATGCCCTGCGCGATGGCCGGCTGGCCGCCGCCGGACTCGACGTGTTCACCGATGAACCCGTCGACCCGGGCAGCCCGCTACTCCAGCTCGACAACGTGGTGGTGACGCCCCACGTCACCTGGTGCACCGTAGACACCATGCGGCGCTACCTGATCCAGGCCGTCGACAACTGCCGCCGTCTGTACGACGGGCGCGACCTGGTCAACGTCGTCAACGGGAGGCCGGATGTCCGTCGTATCGACCGGTGATCGGTCATTGGAAACCCGCACCCTGCGCAAGGTGGCCATTCGCGCCCTGCCCTTCCTGATGGCGCTGTACTTCGTCAACTACCTCGACCGCACCAACCTCGGTATCGCCAAAGCCGACATCAGCGAACACCTCCAGCTCACGGCGAGCATGTTCGGCCTGGCATCGGGCATCTTCTTCATCGGATACGTCCTTGTCGAGGTGCCGTCCAATCTGGCGCTCGAACGCTTCGGCGCCCGCCGTTGGCTGGCACGTATCGCGGTGTCATGGGGAATCGTCGCCGTAGCAATCGGATTCGCGCCCAACGCGCCGACCCTGCTGGCATTGCGATTCCTGCTCGGCGTCGCCGAAGCGGGGCTGTTCCCCGGGGTGATCTTCTATCTGACCCGCTGGTTCCCCGCCGCCTACCGGGCGCGAATCGTGGCGATGTTCATGATGGCCAGCCCGATCGCCGCGGCCGTCGGAACTCCGTTGGCGGCGTGGATGATCCAGGCCGGTGAAGGGACACTCGGGCTGGCCGGCTGGCAATTCATGATGATCGGCGTCGGACTGCCCGCGATCATCCTCGGCGTGATCTGCTGGTTCTACCTGACCGACCGGCCGGCCGAGGCGCACTGGTTGCAGCCCGACGAACGGCAATGGCTGATCGACGTGCTGGCCGATGAGGAACGCGATGTCGCAGGCAGCTTCGACTTCCCGTTGCGCCGGGTGCTGACCAGCCCGCGGATCTGGTTGCTGGCCGTGGTGTACTTCGGCGTCGCCTATGGGCTGTACGCGCTGGCGTTCTTCCTGCCCTCGATCATCGCCGACTTCAAGAAGACGTTCGACGTGCACCTGTCGATCGTCCAGGTCGGCTTGATCACCGCGGTGCCCTACACCCTCGCCGCGATCGCGATGTACCTGTGGTCGCGCCACGCCGACCGCCAGAATGAACACGTCTGGCACGTTGCGATCCCAATGGGACTGGGCGGCTTGGCTATTCCGATCGCGCTGTATCTACACTCCCCGTTGCTGGTGATGATCCCGGTGTGCATAACCGCGATGGGAGTGTTCAGTGCGATCCCCAGCTTCTGGGCGCTTCCGGCGCAGTTCCTCACCGGCGCGGCCGCCGCCGGCGGGATCGGGCTGATCAACTCGATCGGCAACCTCGGCGGATTCGCGGCCCCGTACGCGACCGGTGCGCTGAATCAGTTCACCGGCAACGACAAGGCCGGCATGTGGGCGGTGGGCATCTTCATGCTGATCTCCGCGGTCGTGGTGGTGGTACTGCGCGCCACCCCTGACCGCGATACCCGCCGTCACTGAGGGGGTCTGGACCGGCAGGTACCCTGGCCCCCAACCCACCGGTTAATAGGGAAGGCACCCGACATGCCCATCGCCATCACCCAGGAGCACAACGACCTCGCCGACTCGGTGAAGTCTCTCGTCGCACGGGTCGCGCCGTCCGAGGTCCTGCATGAGGCCCTGGAGACGCCGATCCCCAACCCGCCGCCGTACTGGAAAGCGGCGGCTGAGCAGGGCCTGCACGGCCTGCACCTGGCGGAGTCGGTCGACGGCCAGGGTTTCGGCCTGCTGGAGCTTGCGATCGTGATCGCCGAGTTCGGCTACGGTGCCGTGCCAGGACCGTTCGTCACCTCGGCGATTGCCAGTGCGCTCATCTCCGCCCATGATCCCGAGACCGAGCTGCTGAGCAAGCTCGCCTCCGGCGAGCTGATCGCCACCTGCGCGCTGGAGTCGGGCCTGACCGCTACCCGCCAGGACGACTCACTGGTGATCCGCGGTGAAGCCCGCTCGGTGCCCGCTGCCGCGCAGGCCGCCGTTCTGGTGCTCCCGGTCGCGATCGAGAGCGGCGTCGAATGGGTGATCCTCGATGCCGACCAACTCGAGATCCAGCCGGTCAACTCGGTGGACCTGTTGCGTCCGGTGGCGCATGTCCGGGCCAACGCCGCCGAAGTCAGTGCCGACCGCGTGCTGTCCAACCTCTCGCAGGCGGCCGGCCGCGCGATCCTCACCACCCTGCTGTCGGCCGAGGCCGTCGGCATAGCCCGCTGGGCCACCGACACGGCAGCGGCGTACGCGAAGATCCGCGAGCAGTTCGGCCGCCCGATCGGCCAGTTCCAGGCCATCAAGCACAAGTGCGCCGAGATGATCGCCACCACCGAGCGGGCCACCGCCGCGGTGTGGGATGCCGCGCGCGCATTGGACGAAGCCGCCGAAAAGAACTGGGACAACGAGCAAGCGGCGTACGAGTTCGCCACCGCGGTGGCTGCCAGCCTGGCGCCGGCCGCCGCCCAGCACTGCACCCAGGACTGCATCCAGGTGCACGGTGGCATCGGCTTCACCTGGGAGCACGACACCAACGTCTATTACCGCCGCACGTTGGGTCTGGTCGCCGCATTCGGACGCGCGAGCGAATACCAGCAGAAGGTTTTCGACACCGCGACCAGCACAGGCATGCGGGCCATCAACATCGACCTTGACCCCGAGACCGAAAAGCTGCGCGATGAGATCCGCGCGGAAGTAGCTGCACTGAAGGCGATTCCGCGGGAGGAGCGCAAGATCGCGATCGCCGAGGCCGGCTGGGTGCAGCCGCACCTACCGAAGCCGTGGGGCCGGGCCGCGAAGCCGATCGAGCAGATCATCATCGCCCAGGAGTTCGCCGCCGGGCAGGTCAAGCGGCCGCAGATGGGCATCGCGGCCTGGCTGATCCCGTCCATCGTGGCGTTCGGCAACGAGGACCAGAAGCAGCGCTTCCTGCCGCCGACGTTTCGTGGCGAGATGATGTGGTGCCAGCTGTTTTCCGAGCCGGGCGCCGGCTCCGATCTGGCCAGCCTGACCACCAAGGCCACCAAGGTCGACGGCGGCTGGCGGATCACCGGGCAGAAGATCTGGACCACCGGCGCCCAGTACGCCCAGTGGGGTGCACTGCTGGCGCGGACCAACCCGAGCGCGCCGAAACATAATGGCATTACCTACTTCCTGCTGGACATGAAGGCCGAAGGCGTCGAGGTCAAGCCGCTGCGTGAGCTCACCGGTCACGCCATGTTCAACACGGTGTTCATCGACGACGTGTTCGTCCCCGACGAGCTGGTCCTCGGCGAGGTGGACCGCGGGTGGGAGGTCAGCCGCAATACCCTGACCGCCGAACGGGTTTCGATCGGAAGCAGCGAGCCGGGGTTCCTGGCCAACCTCGACGGGTTCGTGCAGTTCGTCAGCGACGGTCACTTCGACCAGATCGGCCATCACCGGGCCGGCGAACTGATCGCCGAGGGGCACGCAGCCAAGCTGCTGAACCTGCGCTCGACCTTGCTGACCCTGGCCGGTGGCGATGCGATGCCGTCGGCCGCGATCTCCAAGCTGCTGTCGATGCGCACCGGGCAGGGTTACGCCGAGTTCGCGGTGTCCTCGTTCGGCATCGACGGCGCCATCGGCGATCGCGGCGAGCTGCAAGGCAAGTGGGCGGAGTACCTGCTGGGTAGCCGGTCGACGACGATCTACGGCGGCACCTCCGAGGTGCAACTCAACATCATCGCCGAGCGCCTGCTGGGGCTTCCCCGCGACCCGTAGGGCGCGCCGAGATCGACGAAATGCAGCGATCTACTTGCACTTTCGCTGCGGTTTGTCGGTTTGGGCGTAGGGGGCGCTACTGCACCTCGATGTCGCGCAGCTCCCGCTTGAGGATCTTGCCGGTGGGGTTGCGCGGCAGCTCGGAGAGGAACACCACCTCGCGAGGAACCTTGTATCGCGCAAGGTGTTCGCGCACGTAGTTCTTGATCGCGTCCTCAGTGAGTTCGGCTTCTTCGCGCAGCACGACAAATGCGCGAAGCCGGGCACCCCAGTCGGGATCGTCGACGCCGAGCGCAGTCGCCTCGACGATGTCGGGGTGCCCGCTGATGAGATCTTCGACCTCGGCCGGGAAGACGTTCTCGCCGCCGGAGACGATCATCTCGTCGTCGCGGCCGCTGACGAACAGCAGGCCGTTGTGGTCGAAATAGCCGACGTCACCGGACGACATCAGCCCGTCGATGATCTGCTTGTGACCGCCACCGGTGTAGCCCTCGAACGGGAAGCTGTTGCCGACGAAGATCCGCCCGACCTCGCCCTGCGGCAGCTCGTTGCCGTTGTCGTCGAGGATCTTGATCGTCACGCCCCTGACGACCGGGCCGACGGTGGACGGATTCATCTGCAGGTCCTTCGGACCGGCGATGGTGGCCAGCGCGACTTCCGTTGAGCCGTAAAGGTTGTAGATCACCGGGCCGAGATCCTTCAACGCCCGCGTCGCCAGCTCGGCACCGAGTTGGGAGCCCGAGACGAACACGATCCGCAGCGACGAGAGATCCGGCTTGGTGTCCATGGCCTCCAGCGCGTCGAGCATGCGCGACAGCATGACGGGCACGACGACGATCGCGGTGACCTTCTGGGCAGGGATGTCCTCCAGTACGGTGGCGGGCTTGAACTTTCGATGCAGCACCAGCGTCGAGCCGAGCGTCAGCGCGATGGTGGCGTGCAGATAACCGAGCGCATGGAACATCGGCGACGGCAGCGAGGTGACCTCGCCGGCGCGGAACGGTACGGACGACAGCACACCACCGATCGGCGCCAGGGTCGGCGGCGTATTGCGCGTCGCACCCTTGGGCGTTCCGGTGGTTCCGCTGGTGAGGATGACGATCGATGACCGCTTGGTTACCTTCGGCGCGGGTGCGCTGCTGCTGCGCTTGATGACGTCGGCCAGGGTTTCGTCGGTGCTGCCCGACGGACCGTCGGCATCAGGGTTGGTCCCCAGCGCCCGCAGCTTGCCCAGCGACGGCTCGGCGAGCTTGACGGCCTCGGAGTACTCATCGTCGTAGACGATGAGCTTGGCGCCCTCACGCTCGGACACGTCCCTGATCTGCGGCCCGGAGAACTCGGTGTTGAGCATGATCGTCCTGGCGCCGACCCGCGCGGCGCCGTAGTTCGCGATCACGAACCAGCGGTGGTTCCGGGCCAGGATGCCCACCCCGTCGCCACCTCTGACGCCCTTGGCCAGCAACGCGTTGGCGACAGCGTTGACGGCGTCGTCGAGTTCTTTGAAGGTCATCGAACCTTCGTCGTCGACGATCGCCGCCTTGTTGGGTGTGCGGCGGGCGTTGAGCGCCGGAACCATCCCGATCTCACCCCAACGGCGGATGTCGGCCACCATGCCGACGAGATTCTGGGGCGGCTCGAGGCGGAACGCGCCCGACTCGATCATCTTGGCAAGGTAGTGCAGCTCAGCCGAGCCGCGGTCGGCCAATCGCTGAGCCTTGGCCAGTGCCTGCGCGGGGAGATCGAAAAGACTGGGCATGTCTCCAACCCTAGGTGACACACGTCGCAGCCAAGACGGAACGAGCGGCCTAATTACCATGGCGTCATGGCCGACTCCATGAAGATCGACGGTCGCCAGGTGACCATCAGTCATCCCGACAAAGTGGTCTTCCCCGCGGTCGGTGAACGGGCTGCGGTCACCAAGGCCGACCTCGTCAGCTACTACCTCGCCGTGGCCGACGGGGCACTGCGCGGTGTCGCCGACCGGCCGATGATCCTCAAGCGATTCGTCAAAGGCATCAACGAGGAAGCGATCTTCCAGAAGCGTGCCCCGGAGAAGCGCCCGGACTGGATCGAGGTGGCCGAGCTGCGCTACGCCCGGGGCACATCGGCCAAGGAGGCGGTGCTCCACGAATCCGCCGGGCTGGCGTGGGCGATCAACCTCGGCTGCGTCGACCTCAATCCGCACCCGGTCCGCTCGGGCGACCTCGATCATCCCGACGAGCTGCGTATCGATCTCGATCCGATGCCGGGGGTCGACTGGTCACAGATCCTGGATGTGGCCCAGGTGGCGCGCGAGGTGCTCGAGGACCACGGGCTGACGGCCTGGCCCAAGACATCGGGCTCGCGCGGATTCCACATCTACACCCGCATCGCACCGCACTGGCCGTTCAAGCAGGTGCGGCTGGCAGCGGAGACCGTCGCCCGCGAGGTGCAACGCCGCGCGCCGGACCTGGCCAGCAGCCTGTGGTGGAAGGAAGAACGCGGACAACGAGTTTTCGTCGATTTCAATCAGAACGCCAAGGACCGCACCGTCGCCTCGGCCTATTCGGTGCGGGCCACCCCGGACGCGCGGGTGTCGACGCCATTGACGTGGGACGAGGTGCCCGGCTGCCGCGCCGAGGACTTCACAATCCTGACCGTCCCCGCCCGCTTCGCCGAACGCGGCGATCCCTGGGAGTCGATGGACGACGCCGTCGGCTCGCTGGACCCGCTGCTGGCGCTGGCCGAGGAACTCGGCCCTGCCGAGAAGCCACCGAAAGGCACCAAGCCGCTGATCGAGGTGGCCCGCACCAAAACCCGCGACGAGGCGATGGCGGCGTTGGATGTCTGGCGGGCCCGCCACCCCGAGGCCGCCACAGCGCTGCAGCCCACCGACATCCTGGTGGACGGCATGCGGGGACCGAGCTCCATCTGGTATCGCATCCGGATCAACCTCGAACACGTTCCCGAGGGTCAGCGACCGGCGCAGGAGGAGCTGATCGCGGATTACAGTCCCTGGGAGGGATATTCGGGTCGTCAAGGCCGGCCCTGAGCGCCAGAAGCCACGCACAGTGCGCGCACAGGGTGAACAAAGCCGCGAACTCTATCGTGTATCTCGATAGCAGTTCTGACGATAGGACGTCTCACGTGCCTGGCCCCACCCCACCGGCTCCGGCCGCCCTCGACGTTGTCACCCAGGTGGTCTACTACCTGAGCTTGTCGATTCCGCTCGGAATCGGCCTGACCGCAGGTGCTTTGGCCATACCCGAGTCGCAGGGTGGTCTCGTCGCGCGACAGGTTCGCACCCTGGCCGTTCCGGCCGCGATCGTCGTGCTGCTCGGTGTGGTGCTGCAATTCCGCGCTGCCGCGCACCTCAGCGTGATGACGCTCACCCAGCTGCTCGCGATGGTGCTGGCCGGATGCGGGTTGGTGGCGATGCGATGGAGTCGGTCGAGGACGCTGCCACTCGGTGTCGCCGCGGTCGCGGTGGTCGCGGCGGTGATCCCCGAAATCCCCGTGACGTTCGCCAATCTGAGCCGAGTGGTGTCGAACGTGCTGACGGCGGTGCATGTTCTCGGTGCGATCACCTGGGTGGGCGGACTGGTGGTCCTGGCCGCGACAGGAATTGCGGGACGGCGCACCACGACCCGCGGCGACGAGGGCCTGGCGGCGGACTGGGCACAGATCTGGGAGCGGTTCAGTCTGGTGGCGATGATGGCCGTCGGCGCACTGGTGGTCAGCGGCTCCTGGCTGGCGTGGAGCCACGTCGGAACCCTGGACCAATTGCTCACCACCGCGTACGGCCGCGCGCTCGCGGTCAAGCTCGTCCTGGTGGTGCTGCTGCTGTGCGCCGGTGCCTACAACGTAAGAGTGCTGTTGCCGCGCATCCGTGCCCTGCAGTCCGACGGCGATACTCGCGGTCTGTTTCACCTTGCCGCCCAACACTTCCCCGCGGTGGTCTTCGCCGAGGCCCTGCTGGCGATCTGTGTTCTGACCGTGGTTCCGTTCCTGCGCGGCTCCGCGAGGGCTCAAGCGGGCAGCCCTGCGGCGGTGTCGTTCGACCTGGGCACCTTCGGCGTCGGGGTGGTGCTGATCGCGGCGGTCGCGGCCGCCATGTGGGCGGGCACCCGCCGCTCGGTCACGCCCCTTGCGCCCAGTACGCCTGTGCCTTGATCGAGGTGCGCGGGATGCGGTATTGCTCGCGGAGGACCTTGGCGACGGCCCGGGTTGTCCGGTTGTCGCACGCGACCCAGCCGAAGTGATCCTCCGCATCGTAGGCGGCCTCGCTCACGGCGTCGACGAGCCCCGCGCCGGATTCGGTGCGGTCGATCCATTCGACCCCGGCGTCGCGCACCACCGGCAACTCCTTGTCGTCGTCGTGGCCCGCCGCGAGGAAGACCCGCGCCGGAGCATCGCCGATGGATTCCAGCAGCGAGTTGATCGCGGGCAATGACGCTGTGTCACCGACGATCACGTAGCCGGCCGGGGCCGGCTCGGGCAACGTGAAGCTGCTGCCGAGCACTGTGGCGCCGATGGTGTCGCCGGGTTTAGCCGCACACGCCCACCGCGAGGCGATGCCGTCGTGCAACGCGAACTCGACGTCGAAGCGGTCGGCGGCCACATCGGGGTTGGCCAAGGTGTATCCCCGCTGGTGCAGTTTCGCGCCGTCCGGGAACCACATCCGGATCCACATCGTCGGATGCACGTCCCGTGCGGCCAGCAGTCCGCCCGCATCGAAGTTCAGTCGCAGGTAGTGATCGCTCAGCTGTTCCCGGCCTGTCACCGTCAACTCGTAATCGGCGGCGCCGAAAAATCTCAGAATGGTGCCCTGCCAACCGCGCGACGCCATCTCGTTCGCCATTGGCGCTCCTTTCCTCAGACGAGTCGCACGCCGGACAACGGGTGCAGCGCGGCCAGAGCGCGGGCCTGCCGTCCGGAGATACCCGCCAGCCCCGGTACGGGGGATGATGTCGCCGGCGGTCCTTCGGTGCGAATCGCAACGCCGGCCTTGAGACCGGTGCGCGGCGAGCGTCCCGCGATCTCGACCACCGTCCAGACCTCTTGCGCCCCGGCAGCACTCACCCCGGCCAGCGCCGTCTGGGGATCGGCGACCGTGTAGGTCGTCAGGTATCCGCGCGCGTCGGTGACCGATCGCCACCGTTCGCGGGCATCCGCCGCGGCGAGGGCGGGCACATCGCCAGCGTCGACGAGCGTTGCGGTCCAACCGGTTTCATGCAGATGGCAAGCCAGGCGGCGAGCCGCGCTCTCGGCGGTCTTGCGCAGCGGTATCTCGGCCGATCGGCCTTGCAGCGCCGCCAGATTGCGTGCGGCACTGAATGTCAGACCGATCCACGTCGTGGCCGCGTCAGGAGCCGTGCGGGTGGTGACCCGAACCGCGTCGCACACCAGTCCGTAACGGTCGAGGTAGCCGGTCAGCACGCCGAGGGGTAGCTCACCCTCTCGGCTGTCCACCCGCAGCAGTGCAGTCGTGACCGCATCGGTGCCCGTCCCCCGGATGTCGGCGGATGCACCCTCAATCGGTCTGCGGTTCAGCAGAACTCGCATGCGCCGCCACAGAATTGTCGTCAGAAACAGACCGCGCCACCAGATCAGCGACACCAGCATCACGGCGACCGCGATACCCAGCGCCCACCGATCAGTGGTCGACCGCCAGGGGTACGCCAGCACCGCGGTGACGATCGCCATGCCGACAACAGTGAGCCGACCGGCGCCCGGTCCTTTGATTTCAGTCATTCTCGTTCTTCCTTGCGTCTGCGGGTGACGACCGCGACCACGATGACAGCAGCCGCGAGCACGGCCGTTCCGATGAAGGCCGCCGTGCGCGGGGTGTGATCGACCGGCGTTGGCGGTGTCGGCGCCGCAACGCGTGTGGTGGCCGGTGCCATGTCACTGGCCGGGCTGACGGTCCAGGTGAGGGCGCCGACCGGATCCAGCGCTCCGGCACCGACCAGGTTGGAGGGGGCCTGCGCCGCGTTGTGCGCGGTGGCAGTCAACCGCCGGACCACCTCGTCAGAGCGCATGCCCGGGTTGCGGCTACGAACCAGGGCGGCGGTTCCGGCGACGTAGGCGGCGGCGAAACTTGTTCCGTTCAGCGGCGACATCCCGCCGCGCCCGTCGGGCATGCCGTCGGCCAGCCCGCCGCCGGCATCGTTGCTCAGCGATACGACGTTCTCCCCTGGCGCGGCGATGCCCACCCACGGGCCGGACATGGTGAAGTCGGTCGGTTGTCCGTCAGCGGTCAGCGCCGCAACCGACAGGACGTACGGCTGCCACCACGACGGGACCGATACCGAACTGACGCCCGCCCAGTTCCGCGGGTCCCCGGCGCTGGCCGAGTCGCCCGGCGGATTCGACCCGCACTGAGTGCCCGGCGTGCCGTCCATGGAGGCCCCGGCATTGCCCGCGGCGGCGACGATGACGACGTCTTTGTCGATCGCGGCGTAGCGCAGCGCAGCGCCCAAAGTCTGTTGATCGCCGAGTTTGTCGGGCGTCAGGCAGGTGGTGGTGGAAATGTTGATGACGGTGGCGCCGAGGTCGGCGGCATGAACGACCGCGCGGGCCAGGGTTTCGATCTCCACGCTCGCCTGGACCGACGCCGGGTCCCGCCCCCCGGCGCTGGGCGAGAACCGCGGCGAGGCCTGCCGGATCGACAGCAGCCGCGCGCCCGGTGCGACTCCGCTGAATCCGTCGGGTCCGGGCTGTCCGCCGATGATCCCGGCCACCAGCGTTCCGTGGCCATCACAATCCGTCAGCCCGTCGCCCGAGGAGAGGTAGTCGCCGCCGCCGACCACATTCGGTAGCCGTGGGCCCGGCCGGACCCCGGTGTCGATGACGGCGACAGTCTGGCCCTCGCCACGCGAATGCTGCTGTGCTCCTGCGAGATCGAGCATTGCCTGATTGGGGCTCACGGCGGCCGGATCGCTGCCGGGACGCACCCCGGTCGTCACGCATTCGGACCGCTGCGACATCCCGGCGGTGGCTCCGGCCGTTCCTACCGGCGGTTGCGCCCCGGGGTCGGCGACGGGCGGGTTCACGGCGCCGGCCGCCGGTGCCGCGACCAGCAGTACCACCGCGGCAACCGCGGCGGCCCGCATCATCGATCGAGGACCCATGTGAAGACGCCCGCGAGATAGGCCATCACCGGGATCAGCGATGCGTCCACGCCGGCGGCGAGGAAACCCACCAGTCGCCGCACCGGTAGCGAATAGCGTTCCGCGGAGGCCGTATCCGGATTGACGGCCACGATCACCCACATCGCGGTGAGTGCTCCGAGCACTACGAGCGCCCACAGCGCAGCGATGAAGCGGTGCTCCGTGGCGAAGGCGACAAGCAGTCCTGCGGTCACCAGGAACGGGTGAGCGAGCAGCCACCCCTTGCAGGCCGCGGTGTCCCACACCCTGGCGCGCAGCACGGCCGCGGCTGCCGCGGCCGCCACCAGGTACCAGCCCCAGACCCCGGGACCTTCGGTGCGCCCGGCCACGATCAGCGACCCGGCGCTGGACAGCAGCACACTGCCCGCGATCACACCGGTCTGGTGTGCTTCGCCGACCCGGACCCGGCGCGGCAGATCGGCCAGCAGCCGTGCGGGGGGGCTCGACGGTGTCGGATCACCGGGGGCCGGGATCACCGGCAGCGGGAACCGGGCCCACATCGCCGCCAGCGCGGGGGCCGACACGGTGAGCAGCAGGGCAACCAGGATCAGGGCACATCCGACGGTTCGGTCGGGCAGTTGCCACAGCGCCGCGGCGCCGGCGACCAGCAACGCACCGACGCCGACAACCGCTGTGGCGGTGAACAACCCGACGCCGTCCTCGGTCTGGGTCAACACGATCAACGACCACGCGGCCACCCCGGCCGCGGCCAGCATCACGTGCGGGGATCCCCACAGTCCCGGCACGGCCAGCCAGAAGGCCGACGCGATCGGCAGCAAAGCCGCGGCCGACACCTGGGTGGCGAGCCGGGCGGACCTGGTCCGCAACACCAGTCCGGTGACCGCGGTGAGTGCCGCCAGCGCGGCGACCGCGTACAGACCGGTCACCGAGGCGGTCACGGCGCGGTGGGTGATCGCGACCGCCGACAGCGCCACCACGAACACCGCAGCGGCCAGTCGCGCGCCCACCTGCAGACGATGCGGTCCCCACGGTCTGGTGCGGGCCGCCGAGAAGATGACGGCGGCGTCGGCGACGTCCTCCACCACGCCGGGCGCGGTCGGCCCGGCCGGAACAGGCTGCAGTGCAAGCAGATCACCGTCCACCACGCCGACGGTGTCCAGGCTTGCGTCGACGCTGAACGGCGGGCCGCCGATCGGGGCGAGGGTCATCGGGGTGGGGTTCGCGGTCTCGTCGTCGGAGTCCGGCGGCACCAACCGCTTCACGGCGGGCAGGATCTCGCGCAGCGGCAACTCCGCGGGCAGCGCCACGTCAGTGATCCGGCCATACGCCAGAACGGCGACCCGCACGATCGGCAGCACCGGGGTTTCGGTCATTGTTGTTCTCTCTCTGGTCAATTCGTGGTGAAGTCGCGCGCCAGCGTGGCGGACGGGAACCAGCGGCCATCCGCCAGCGTGTCGGTGAGCCGGTCGAGCGCCAGCGCGATCGCGAACGGGGTTCCCGGCGAGAAGGTCGACAGCCACTCCCCGTCGGCTGCCCGTTCCGGGTTCACCAGCACGCGCCCGGCGTCGCTGTCGACGATGCCCACACCGACCCCACTGAGGCGGTGCACACCGTCGTGGGCGGAGCCGGCGCGGATCTCGACGTAACTGCGCGGCCCGGTGAACACCGATCGCACCACCGGGACCGCCGAGCCGGGGATGCCCAGGTGTTCGAGGACCCGGTCGAGATCGGCTCCGGCCCGCAACTTTTCGTCGGCCCGGAGCCCGGCGCGGGTCGGCAGGGTGAACTCCGCGAACCGTGCCGGTGAGCGACCGGCCAACCCGGCCGCAACGACCACGGCAAGCGCAAACGGATCACTGATGTCGAGCTCGGTGAGAGTGACGAGCTCCCCACTGCGCAGCGCCACCACGGTGTGGTCTCCGCGGCGGGCCACCAGGCCGCGCAACATCTCGGTGCCGGTGCCCCGAACGTAGCGAAGCTCGAGCCACCGGTGCGCCGCGCAGACCGTACGCGTCCAACGGGCCACCGCCGGTACCACCGTCCCGTCCGCGGACATCAGCCGGGCGCGAGTCAGCTCGGTGCGTAACCGGGCCAGGATCGCCGGGGCCTCACGCTGGTCGGCCACCGCAGGTGTGATCGCCAACACCCACGGAAACGACCCTGCACCGATGCTTTCGGCAACGCACCACGCGGCGTCAGCGGTCAGCTCGACCGCGTTAGGTGCGGCCACGTCTCAGCCCCACTTGGCGCCTTCGGCTTGATCACGCGCGTGCATCGACAAAGTGTTGGTCTCGTGGGTGCCTGCCATCGCCCGGTACGCGCGCACCAGTTCCTCCATGGCGAGGTTCCACTGTGCCTGCCATGCCTGGTAGGTCATTCCGCTCTCGCCTTGCCAAGCCCCCTGCAGGGCGGACTGTTCAGTGGCGATATCGGCTCCGACGGCTTGCAGCGTGCCCGCATAGCCGGCCATGTCACCTGCATGCCCGAGCATGGCCGGGTAGTTGTACAGAATTTGGGACATCAGAAGCCTCCGTAAGTCGTTGCCGCTGCGGCATCTTGGGCCACGTAGGTCGCGCCTGCCTCGCCGAGGTTCACCTGCGCGATGTCGAGCAGCGAGTTGACCTTCGCGGCCACCTCGACGAACCGCGCATGCGCGGCCTGGAAGGCGGCCGAGGATTCGCCCATGTGGAATGCCTGCGAAGACATCGCGGCTTGTTCGGCCTGTGCGATGGTGCTGCGCATCAGCGCCGTCTTGGCACCGAAGGCGGCCTCGGCGGCCACGAGTTGCGGTATGTGCGCATCCAGCATGCTCACGGTATTTCTCCCATCATTCTCGGTGGTGATCTCTGTCGGACGGATCGCTGTCCCAGGTCGCCGGAAGCATTGGCGTGATGGGGCGTTCGTGTGTGTCGCCGCCGAACTCGGTCAGCCCCGCGGCGGTGACATCGCGAGATTTGGTCGCGGTGCCGGTGAATCCGAGCGTTCCCACACCCCGGTCGGAGGACGACGTGCTGGGTGGCGCAGCCGGTTCGGCGGGTGCGCCGGTCTCGCTGTGGAGGTCCATGTACTCGTCCCGGTGCCCGTGGTCCTTGAGTCGCTGGGCACGTCGCCGCTGCGCGCGTTCCTTGGCTTGCACCGAGGACAGCGCAGCCGCAGCGGGTGCCGCCTCGGACACCGGGGCCTTGGCGCCGCTGCCCTCGGTCAGTGACGGGCCGGGGCCGTCGTCGGGGTCGGCCCCGCCGACTGCGTAGAACATCGCCTGCGCTGCCGGTGCCGGCGTCGCCGGTGCCGGGGCGGGTGCCGGCGCACCGGCGGCGGACGGTGCCGCGGGCGCGGTGGCGGGCACGGTCGGCGCCGCCGACGACACCGGCCAGACGTTGGGTTGCCGCGCTTGGAGCGGCGCCGGGGCCGGCGCCGGTGCGACGTCAGGGGCGGCCGGATTCGGCACCAGCGTCAACAATCCCAGCAGGGGCAGGCCGGCGACGAGGAGCATCGGAGCCCACAGCGGTGAGCTCAAGACCAGCCCCCAGGTGGTCCACCCGACCGGCTGGAAGATCGCCTGGTACAGCAGTGCGGACAGCAGCGGGCCCCAGGTCTGCCATGCCTGGACCGGGTTGGTCAGGAAATCGACGATGATCTGCTGCAGGCTCTGGACCGGATGGGTGAGAAAGTCCCAGATCAGATCGCCGTCCGGCAGTGACTTGATGTAGGCCTCCAGCAGATCCAGGATGCTGTTGGAATCGGTCAGCGCCGAACCGGATTCGCCGGCCTGCGGCTGCGCTGCGGTCGCGAGCGCCATCGTCGACGATGCGGCTTCTCCGCCGGGCAGCACGATCGTCGGAGCGGGCACGCTCCGAGGCGCCGCGGCCAGCGCGGTGCCGGCGACGGTTTGGTAGACACTCATCGTGGTGGCCGCCTGGATCCACATCCGGACGTAGTCCGCCTCGTTCAGGGCGATCGGAATTGTGTTGATGCCGAAGAAGTTCGTGGCCATCAGCACCCCGTGGACCGTGTGGTTGGCGGCCAGTTCGGGCAGCGTCGGCATCGCGGCCAGCGCCGCGGCGTAGGCGGCGGCCGCCGTCTGCTGCTGGGCGGCTGCACCGGCGCTGTGAACGCTGGCCTGCTCGAGCCACGCCAGGTAGGGCGCGTGGCTCACGACGTACTGCTCTGCGCTCGGCCCCTGCCATGATCCGGCCTGAACAGCAGCGAGAATCTGGGTGAGTTCTGCTGCGGCGTCTGCGTATTCGACGCTCAACGCCTCCCATGCCGCGGCCGCTGCGAGCAGCTGACCGGCGCCGGGCCCGGCACTCAACAGCGCCGAATGTACCTCGGGCGGCGACGCGAACCAGATTGGCGCGGTCATCAGCCTCCCCGTGCGATCACGTAGGAGCTCGCCGCGGCGGCATCGGTGGCTGCGTAACCGGCGCCGGACTCGCCCACCGCGGCGCCGGATCGGCCGAGTTCGGTCGCACCCTGGGTGGCCGTCGCGGTGTGCTCGAGCCCCTGAGCGCTGAAGCCTGCAGCGGTTTGTAGCGAGACTGGATCCGAGCCGGGCGGCAGCACCGCCGTGATCAATGGGGCGGCAGCCGCGTTCGCGCCGGCCAATCGCGCCGTGAGAGCCGCTACCTGGGCGCTGGCCGCGGCCAGCCCCTCTGGGACAACACACAGGGTCATGATGGGTTCTCCTCCGGGTGGGGCACATGAGATGCGCTGTGCGCGAGGGCAAACGGGTTGACCAGTTGGACATGTTCGACGCCATCGCTGTCACCGAGCAGCATCGCCCGCCCGGTGGGGAGCCTGGTGAACCGATGTCCGCGGATCTTGGCACCGTCGGCGGGATTGCCCGACAACATCAGCACTGCTGCCTGCAGATCGCTCATGCGGCGCAGCAGCGGGTTGGTCATCAGCGCGTGCGCCGAACCGCTCGCCCGGCCGGTGACGATCACCCGCAGGCCGAGATCACCTGCAGCGGAGAGTAGTCCGATCAGTGGTGTCCACGGTCGGTGCCCGGCGTACGGGCCACTCATCGCCGGGCCGTCCGGGATCTGGTCGCCGTCGTCGATGATCAGGAAGTGGGTTTGCGCCGAGGCGGTGCGGGTGCGGTAGTCCCAGGCCGACAGTTCGCCGGCGGTCAGGCCGGCCGGCGGCCGGCGCTGTTCGATCAATGCCGACAGACCCATCACGGCCGGCGTCACCCGGTCGATGCTCGCGGTGTACTCGTTGTCCGCGAAGAGCGGTTCGTCGACGAGGTGCAGGCGACGGTCGAACACGGTGAACGCGACGTCCTCGGCACGGGAATTGTCGCGGACGGTGCGGATGAGGTGCCGCAGCAGGGCGGTTTTGCCCGACTTGCTGTCGCCGAGCACCATCAGCAGCGGGTGCTCGGCGAAATCGTGGACCACCGCGCCGAGATCGAACTCGCGTTGTCCCAGCACCACGCGCTCACCGCCCCGATGCAGGGGGGCCACAACCTGCGGCTCCAGATCGGCAGGCAGCAGCCGCACCGCCGGAGCGTGCAGCCCGGGGTATGCGGCGTTGATCGCCGGTATGCGAGCGAGATCGGGCTCGGCGAACAGGAAGTGCTCCCCCGCCATCGTCAGTCCCCGGCCGGGCTGGTCGTGCGGCACCGACTCGGCGGGCCTGCGCAGGCTGTCGGTGACCCGGACATTGCTGTCACGGGGGTCCGGCAGTCGCAGTTCCAGGCGTAACCCGAGCCCGTCGCGCATCGCGAGCGGCACCTCGAGCCAGTTCGGTGTGGTGATGACGACGTGGATACCTTGCGCCAAACCGGTATTCGCCAGTTCGGTCACGTCAGCCAGCAGCGGGTTGCGGGTGTTGAACTGGTCGGTGTTGTCGCGGCCGAAGGCGTACAAGTTGTCGATCAGCAGGAACACTTCACCGTAGGAGTCGGAGTAGCCGCCCTGGTGTCCGGCATTGCGTTGCCGCGACCGCAGCAGCTGCTCCAGCTCGCCGAACGTGCGCCGGATCCGTTCCGGTTCCAACGGCGAGGCCACACTGCCCACATGGGCCAGGTCTTCCAGGCCGCGCAGTCGTCCGCCGCCGTAGTCCAGGACGTAGAACGTGACGTCGCGGGGCGAGTGCAACTGCGCCGCCGACAACACGAAGGTCTGCAGCGCCGTCGACTTCCCGGACTTGGCGCCACCGTGGATCACCACATTGCCCGCCGACGAGGTGGCATCGAAAACGAGCGGCTCGCGGCGCATTTCGAACGGCAGGTCGATCTCTCCCAGCGGCCAGCGCCACTGACGCTCCGGGAGGGCCGCACCCGCGAGCACCTCGTCGAGCGCGATGCTCTCGTCCAGCGGGGGCAGCCACAGCGCCGGTGCTTTCGGACCGTACTGCGCCAGTTGCTCACCGATGGTGGTGATCAGCTTGCGGGGTACGGCGGCCGGTTCGATCTCGTGCTCGGACAGCACCACGATGTCCTCGTCGAGCGCGGCCGGCCCGGCCGTGAACGGCACCGGATCCGGCGCGGCCGGCACCGCGTACGACGTGACCGGGCGCGGCGGGTCGTAGATGCCGTCGACATAGGTGCTGCGGAACTTGATCGGCGCGGCTCCCGGCGAGGGCACCAGGAAGCCGACTCCCTTGTGTTCCCTGCCTGATTCGATGTGGTAAGCGTCCTCGACACCGATGACTTGCCGCGAGACGGCGGGGCTGGCCACCTTGAGACCGATCCGGTACGAGGTGTTCTTGTCGATATCTCGGATCCGACCGATGTCCAGGGTCTGCGAGGCGAACAGGATATGGATGCGGAACGAGCGCCCCTTGCGGGCGACGTAGTCGAACAGCTCGGCGTACTCCGGGTGCTCGGCCAACATCAGGGTGAACTCATCAGCGACGACGAACAGTGTTGGCAGTGGCGGCAGTTCGATGCCCATCGCCTCGGCAGCAGGCCGTGCGGCCTCGTACTCGGCGACCGAGCCGAATGCGCTGCCCTGCACGCGGCGGCCGGCGTCACGCAGCAGACCCTCCCGACGGGCGACCTCACCGCGCAACGTGTCGGCGAACCGGTCGGCCAGCGACTTCTTCTCCGCCATATTGGAGATGACGGCGACCACCTGCGGAAAGTTACGGAAGATATCTGCCCCGGCCTCACCCTTGAAGTCGACGTAGATAACGATGAGCCGGTCGGCCGAGTGAGTTGTCAACAACGACAACAGGATCGACATCAGCATCTGCGACTTGCCGGAGCCCGTCATGCCGATCATCAGACCGTGCGGGCCCATACCGCCCTCAGCCTCGTCTTTGAGATCGAAGTACAGCGGCACGCCGGTCGCGGTGACACCGATCGGTACCCGTAGCTCCTCGTCGCGAAGGCGGGGCGCCCACACGTCCGCGATGTCGAGCGCCGACGCATCCGGGATGCCCATCAGTGTGGTGAAGCTCGCGCCCCTGGTGGCCGGTGATCGAAGGCCGGCGTGGGTGGGATTGGAGTCCCATCGAGCCAGACCGCGCGCCAGATGCACGGCGTCGGCGTGTGCCAGCTGGTCGGCATGGGCGACGTAGGTCTGCCAGCCGTCGCTCTCCCAACGCTCGATCTTCCCGCCGGCAACCCGCAGTATCGGCTGCTCCGGATCGGCGTACTGGCCGGGCCGCGGGCCGGATTGGTCTGCGGCAGTGTAGATCACCGTGACTCCGGCCAGGCCGGTGGCGAGCACCGAGTCCTCCGGCGCGTGGCCCGGATCATCGACGACCACCAGCAGGTGGCGCAGCGGATCGTCGGCGTCGACGCCGAACAGCGGGCGGTCGGCGAGCGCAGGCCCGATCGCCCCGATCAGGTCGTCGGTGTTCGCCGCCAGGTATCGAGCCGGCCCGCAGCCGTCGAGCTGACCTGGAATATCGCTGTGCGGCAGCCACTTCAGCCAGTTCCAGTCGGGTGTTTCCAGGTCGGGGCTGGCCAGCGCGATACCGAGCGACGCCGCGTCATGCCAGGTGACGGCCTGAGCCAGCCAGGCGCGCAGTACGGCCCTGACCTCGTCGGTGTCGCCGTGGACGGTGATCCGAGACACCGTCGTCACGTCGATTCCCCGAGGGGCGTCGTGAACGGTGCGCTGCGTGTCGAGCAGGGCACGTAACGCGCTGTGTGACACCGGCTCCAGGTCGACCCCGTCGGCGGTGTCCTTGACTCGCAGCGTGGTGGCCAGCGGTACGTCGTGCAGCCCGGCTCGCAGTACCAGGAAATCGCTGTCGTGCGGGTCGCGCTCCCACTGCCTGCGCGATCCGGGAATGACGGTCAGCGCCGAGGGGTCGGGGTGCGACCACACCAGCGCATCGCGTTGCGCGGCGGCCCCGGCGCGCACGTTGTCCCGGATGACCGACAGGTAGCGCAGGTAGTCGGCGCGTTCGGCGTCCACCTCCTCGGTACGCATCTTGTTGTCGGTGCCGCGGTACAGCGCGGTGGCCGCCAGCAGCAAGACGAACGGGAAGAACAGCGTCTGCGGCGAGATGAGTTTCATCCCGGTGGCTACCATTGCGACGATCATGCCGACGATCAGGATCACGATCAGGAACGGCAGCGCGCGGCGCAGCAGCGACGCGGGCACCACCCGCGGCAGCTCGGGTGGCGGCTCGATGACGATCGCCCCCTTGTTGGTCGGGGGGACCGGCAACCGCCGGCCGGCCTCGAAGATCAGGCGGCTCATCGGTTCTCCTGCTGGACTACGGCCCGGACGGCGTCGTACACGACGAGAGCGTCGGATTGGGACAAGGCCGGGCCGGGGGCGAACAATGTCAGCACCGACCACGGGATCGGCAGCGGTGGTTCGGACAAACCCAATGCGGCGATGGTCTTTTCACCTGCCTTGGGGTCACCGCCGATCCCGTACCGGACGCCGATGTCGGACACCCAGAACAGTGATCCCGCCGGGGGTGACGCCGGCTGCTGGCCGACGGTTTGGACGAAGTAGCCGCGCCCTGGCGGCAGTGCGACTCTGGCCGCCGTGCCGGGATTGGTGCCGCCGACAAGGCCGACCGATTGCGTCCCAGCGGCGACCGGCAGTACCGAGCCGGACAGCAATGTCATCGAACTCGTTGCGGCACCGTCGATCTTGGTCCACTGCGCGCAGATCACCGGCGCGGTCGCGGCGTCGACCAGCTTGATCGGCGCGGACGGGAATGTCGACACATCGAGCATCGACGAGACCGGCAAACGGGCGATGTCGTCGGCGCCGAGTTGGGGCGGCTGTGCCAGCCCGTAGGAGTTGGCGTTGCGCAGCGCGGCGGCCAAGACCGGGCTGACCGGCTGAAGTCCGTCGGCCAGCACCGCATAGTTCACCGGGGTGCCGTCGTTGCGGTAGGCGATCACCACCGCGCCGATCGGGGCGGTGGTGGGCAGCGGATAGCCGGCGGGCGAACCTGCCTCGGGGATCTGCGGGATCCGCAGTGCCGGGGCCTCGGGGATCGCGTTGAACAGTCCCGGCGCGATGGACCGCGGGGTGGGGTCTGCGGCGGGCAATCCGAGCGCGTCGGTGACGGCACGGTCGGCGAGGTCGATGGCGCTGCGCCGGCCGTCCCAGAGCAGCCAGGTCCCATCGGCGCCGGCGACCAGCACGCCACGACCGTCGCCGAGCTGGTCCGCACGGGCGCCGCCGCGTTCCAACTGGCCGGCGATCACGGTGACGCCGGCCTGGTCCGATCCAGCGGTGCCGTCGCACACCGCCCAGTTTGCATCGCGAGAGGTGTTCTGCACCATGCGTTCCGGGGCGCCCGGGATGCCGATCAGGCTGCCTCGGGCGAACTTGTCCAGCTGCTCACTGCTGACCGTGGTGGGATCCACCGCCCGCCCCACGGCGAGCCGCGCGGACGTCAGGTTGAGCACCGGATGCAGCCGGTCACCCAGGTGCACGTAGAGCGCGGCGGTGGAGCGGTCGGCCAGCACCGGGTCGCTGCCCGGCACACCGCCAGGACGCAGCACCGAGAACACGAAGCAGCCGAGCACAGCGGTCACGACCAGCAGGACGCCCATCAACACCGCGCGCGACTGACTGCGCAACGGGTCGACCAGCATCCGGGTGTCGTGCAGTGCAAGTCCGGATGCGATGCGGCGCATGACGAATCGCCAGCCCGTCACCTGGTGTCGAGTGATGAACCCGCGCCGGTACGTGACCCGCTCGGCATTGTCGTTGGCCGGTGTACGCGACGAGAAGGACCGTCGATCATCGCTCATTGGTGGGGCACCGTCAGGCCCAGGCCACCCAGCAGCGGCACGACGGATGCGCGCACATCTGGGGCGGTGATCGTCATCAGCTGCTCGTCGGTGAAGTCGGCGCCGGCCAGGTCCGTGTGGTCCAACCTGAATTCCCTTTCCTCCTCGGACCGTTCGACCACATTGCGGACGAAACGCCCGTTGCCGGCGATGTCGAGGCTGCGCCGCGCCACGCCGGTGGAGTCGGGGGTCGACGAATCGGCCAGCCGGCCGAACAACTCCTCGAGATGATGCAGGGCGGCGGGCTCGAACACGCTGTCCCGGTTGGCCGCCATCGCGACGGCGATCTCGACGAGTTCGGCTGCCGAGTAGGACGGGAAAACGATGCTGCGGGTGAACCGGGACCGGAGACCTTCATTGGTGTCCAGGAAGCGATCGAGGTCGGCGCGATAGCCGGCGATGATGACCACGAGGCGATCGCGGTCGTTCTCCATCCGCGCCAGCAGGGTGTCGATGGCAACCAGACCGAAGTCGTTCTTCGCGCCGGTCGCGACCAAGGCGTAGGCCTCATCGAGAAAGAGCACGCCGTCGAGGGCACTGTCGATGAGGGCGTTGGTCTTCGCTTCGGTCTCGCCGATGTGCTGACCGATCATGTCCGCGCGGTGCACCTCGCGGACATTCTCCCGCTTGAGCAGTCCGAGACCGCAGTAGATCTTGGCGACGACGCGCGCGATCGTCGTCTTGCCGGTGCCGGGCGGGCCGGCGAACACCAGGTGATGGGTCCGTTGAGCCACGGCCAGCCCGCGCTCCTCGCGCCGCAGCGCCATCGCCACCGAGCTTTTCAGCCGCGACACCTGGTTCTTCACCTCGTCGAGGCCGATGAACTCGCCGAGCTCCCGTTCGGCCTCTTCGAGAAGTGCGGCTTTACGCTCGCGGGCTTCCGGGTCGATGAAATCGTCTGCGGTGGGCTCGGTTTCGATGTCCCACGGGTCGGTGCGGGCGTCGATGCGCGCCGCGGTGGTGGTGACAACGCCGAACGTCGGATCGGACAGCGCATGCTCGACCTGCTCGTTGTCCGGGTTGGCGGCGTAGAGGTCCTGCAATACGTCGGCGGCGGTGTCCTCGTCGCCGTAGGCGCGTAGCGCCAACGCCTTGACCAGTGCGCCATCCACCGCAGCGACGGCCACCGGGCCGTCGGGCTCCTCGAGATAGGACAACGCCGGGGCGAACATGCCGAGCCGGGCGAGTGCCACACCGAGCGCCACCTTCGCGGCGTGCGCGAAGAAGGGGTCGAGTCCGGTGTCGTTGACCACCGGGGTCAGCAGCTTCACGACATCCGACCAGCGGTGCGCGCGGGACCGCAGCGCCACGTCGACCCACCGCGCCTCATGCCATTGCGGCCGGCGGGCGCGGATCTCGCCGATGATCTCGTCGGCGGCATGAAACGCCCCGTCGGTCGCCAACGCGGCGGCATAGGCGAGCCGGAAGTCGTCGGTGGTGGTGGCGCGGAATCGCAGGTAGAGCCCGGTGTCGTAGTCGAACCCCAATGCACCGGCAGGCAGCTCGATGCAACGCTGCAGCACGCCGCTGGTGTCGGCGGTGCGGACGACGGCGGCCAGCACCTCGAGCGAGTCCGCCCCGCAGGCGGCCGCCAGCCCGGTCCACGCGTCGCACTGATCGTGCGCCACCCGGGTGAGTTCGGTGAACGCCCGGTGCGCCGCCGGCATGTCGGCGGGGCGGCGCCGGTCGTACACCGGCAGGCCGAGCGCTTTGCAGCAGGTGGCGAATCGGCTCACCACATCCGCATCCACGCGCGCTGCACGCGCCTGCGTCACTACACCGTTGTTCATGCGCATCGTCTCGGGGTGACGGTCGAACCCGGCCCCCGCCTCCTTAGGTTTGCCTAACCAATGTAGGGAGAAGTTAGCATTGCATAACTTCACTGTCGAGTCGCTGCGCGCAGGCTCTTCGGCCGGATATCCGGCCAGTTCTGCTCGACGAACGCCGCGCAGTCCGCGCGGCTGGCCACGCCGAACACGACCTGCCAGCCGCTGGGGATCTCGGCGAAGGCCGGCCACAGGCTGTGCTGCTCCTCGTCGTTGACCAGGACATAGAAGCGGCCGTCATCGTCGTCAAATGGATTGGTACTCAACGTTCCTCCCGTTCGTTTGGGTCAACTGCGCGCCGGGGCGGGCTCCGAGGATGCGATCGGACAGCAGCCCCAGGCAGCTCAGGTTGGGAAATCCGGGACCCTGGTTGAGCCCGGAAAGATTGGGCAGGAACAGCTTCGGCGCCACCCCGGTCAATGCGAGGTCGTCGCCGATCGCCTGCTGCAATCGGTCGCTGGTCAGCGGCCCGTTCAGCCTGACCTCGAGCAGGTCCAGGGCGTCCTGAGCCAGCAGCGGCAGAAACCACAGCGAGTCGGCACCCGAGCCGTCGATGACGAGGTCGAATCCGTGCACCGTCTCCAGTCGCTCACCGTGCCGGTCGGTGTGCAGCGTGATGCGGATCCGGCCGTCGGCGGCGACACCGTGAGCCACCCGGCCGCGCAGATGCCGGATCCGATCGTCGGCGAGCAGCGAATCCTGAACGCGCGCAGAGAACACCCCGCGATCGGTGCGGGCCATCACGTCACGCCGCTCGGCCGGGGTCAGTCCGACCCAATCCGTCGGGTCGCTGAACATACGGTTCTCGAAGAAGCTCTCACCCCTGGTGAACAACGTCGCCTGTGGCGAGATCACCGTGATCGTGGACACCCGGTGCCCGAACAACTCGTTGAGCATCGACGCTGCGGTCTCACCACCGCCGATCACCGCGACCCGCTCGGCATCGATCCGTTCTTTCGACGCCGACAACTCCCAGAACTGGGCGATCGAGAGGACCTGCGGATGGCCGGGCAGCACCGAACGGCCCGGCTGGCCGGGGCCGGTGATCATCACCGCGTCGGCCTCGACCGCGCCGGCGCCGGTGTGTAGCACCCACGACTGGCCGTCGAGAGACATCCGGATGACCTCGCCATCAACGATATTCAGCGCGACGGCGTCTGCCACCCAGCGCAGGTAGTTCGCCCAGGTCTCGTGAGTCGGCGCGGGCTTGCCGCGGTCGACCCACTCTGCGAAGCGTCCGGTGCCCACCAGGAAGGACTGCCAGCTCAGCCGCATCATCCGTTGATCGAGTTCGCCGTTGCGGCCGGGCAGGATCATCGACCGGTACGGGAAACCGACGTCCTTCTCCGGGCTGGTGCCCAGCCGGTGCTGGCCGTCGGTCCAGCCGCCGCCCGCACGCCAGTTCGCCGCGATCGCCGTGCGCTCGACAGCCACGACCTCCGGTGTGGCGACGCCCATCTCGCGCAGCATCGCCGCCTTCGCGGCCACCGCCACCGCCTTGGCTCCGGCGCCGAGAACAGCCAATCGTCGTATCACGATGTCACCCCCGCCAACTCCTGCAGAATGTCGGCCCAGATCTGCTGCAGCGCAGCCACATCCGTCGCGCTGAAGATATCGGGCAGAGTTCGCCACTGGGTGACCAGCTTTCCGCCGGCGACAGCGGCGACCAGGGTCAGTTCGTGCCGCACCGCGACGTTCGGTTCGGTCATGATCGACAGATGGGCGAGCAGACCGCGGTCCAGCAGTGCTCCTGCGTCGAGGTCGAGCCTGCCGAGGTAATTCAGGAGCACCTGCGGACCACGGAAACCTCGCAGCTGCTCGGCGGTGTCCGGCCTCAGGTAGCGCAGCACGGCGTAATCGGTTGACTGACCGGGTATCTCGGGCATCGGCTGTCCCGGGCTGATCCGCAACGGATAGATGGCACTGAGCAGGCCGACGGTGTCGTCCGCACCGGTGCGGCCGTGGGTTTCCAACGCCAGCAGTGGAACCGGGCTGACGCCGCCGCGCTGCTCGCGCCAGCGGACGATCAGGCGGGCACACGCATCGGCCAGCAGGTCTTGGATCGGTGTCTGTGCGCGCACCAGCGCACCGGTGACGTCGGCCTCGGTGACCGTCACGGTGATCGCGAGGTCGGCGAACCGATCCTGCCCCGGGCGCACCCGCCGGTCCCCCAACGCCGGATCCTCGCCGTCGAGCTGCGCGAACCAGAAACCGACCGTGTCGAGCGCGGCCGCACGGTCGGCGAGGCTGTGCGCCCACCGGCGATAGCTGACCCGTTCACCGCTGAGGGGCCCGAACTCGGCAGGGCCGGCCGCCGACCAGTTGGCCATCAACTCGCCGAGCACGACGCGCCATGACGCGGGATCCATCGCCAGTACGTGTACGACCAGCACGAGAACGCCCGGCTCGCCGGGGGCGTGCAGCCACAGCGCTTCGGTCAGGTGGCCGCCCTCGGGATCGAGCCGTTCGATCGCGGCGGCGGCGTGTTCGGCGACGGCGTCACCGAGCTCGCCGCCGACGACGACCTCGGTCAGCGGGATGGTGTCTCGACCGACCGGGACGAACGTCATCGTCGCGCGGTCGAGGCGGCTGCGGAACATCTCGTGCCCGGCGGCGATCCCGTCCAGCAACAGACGCAGCCGATCGGCGGTCGCATCGGCGGGCAATCGGATCGCCTCCACCTGCGACAGGCGTCGCGGATCGCCGTGCTCATAGAGCCAGTGCACGGCAGGCAGCGCAGGGATCGGGCCCTGCGGCTCCGGCCCGGCAGCGAGTTCGTCGTCGGTGTCGCGATCGACTGCGGCCGCGAGTTCGCGCATCGTGCCGCACTCGAGGACCAGCCGGGCGCGCAGTAACAGCCCACCGCTGCGCGCGAGCTGGACCAAGGACAGTGCGGCGATGCTGTCCAGCCCCAGCTCCAGCAAATCGGCGTCGAGGTCGACGGCGGGAAGGCCCAGCAGCTCCTCGACGGCATGGCCGAGGGCGATCTCGGTCGGCGTGCTCGGCGGCTCCGGAGCCTCGTCGGGTGACACGGTGTCCGCCAGAACCGCCTCGTCGACCTTGCCGTTGGCCGTCAGCGGGATAGTGTCGACGACGATCAGCCGGTGCGGAAGCATGTAGCGCGGCAACCTGTTCCGCAGCAGCGGTCGCAGTTCGGCCACCGTCACGTCACCGGCGATGTACGCGACCAGCCGGGGGCCCGCAGTGTGCCCCTGCACCGCGACGTGCACGTGCCGCACCCCGGGCATCTCTTCCAGCACCGCTTCGATCTCGCCCAGCTCGACGCGATGCCCGCGGACTTGGATCTGGGCGTCGGCCCGGCCGACGAAGGCCAGCGCGCCACCCTGATCCCGGCGGACCAGATCGCCGGTACGGTACATCCGGGCGCCACCTGGTGCGGCGACGAACCGTGTCGCGGTCTCGGCCGGGCGACCGAGGTAACCCCTCGTCACCTGGTCACCGGCCAGATACAGTTCGCCCACCACGCCATCGGGAACGGGTTGCAGCCACGAGTCGAGGACGACGGCGCGCGTCGACCGCGTCGGGTAGCCGATCACCGGTGCGTCGTGTTCGGCTATCGCGGCAACGACGGCCTCGACGGTCGTCTCGGTCGGGCCGTAACAGTTGTGCGCCGCCAATAGCGTTCCGGCGCAGGTCTTCCGGATATCGGTCCAGTCCCCCGCTCCGACCGCTTCACCGCCGAGCGCGAGCACCGAGAGTCGCCCCGAATCCAGCAGGCCGGCCTGACGCAGACCGGTGAACAGCGAAGGGGTGACGTCGAGCATGTCGATCCCGTCCCGTTCGATGATGTTGACGAGCACCTCGGCATCCCTGCGGTCACTCTCGGAGATGAGGTGCACGGCGTGGCCGAAAATCAGTCCTGCCAGCGGTTGCCAGGCGGCATCGAACGCGAACGACCAGGCGTGGCCGATGCGCAGCGGCCTGCCGAGGCGTTCGGCCGCCGGCGTCAGCATCCGCTCGGCGTGGTCGTCGATGTAGGCGAGCAGTGCCGCATGAGTTCCGATGACACCCTTGGGTTCTCCGGTGGTGCCGGAGGTGAACACCGTGTACGCGGCTTGGCCCGGATGGGTTGGCGTGCAGAACCGCGGTGCGGTTCGGGCGGCAGCCACCGTGGTGTCGTCGATGACGACGGCAGCCCCGGTCTGGGCGAGAATGGACTCCACCCGGCCCGCCGGCATCGCTGGGTCGAGCGGCACATACATGCCGCCGGCCTTGAGTACGGCGAGCATCGCCACCACGTAGTCGGCGCCTCGCGAGAGTTGGATCGCAACCGGCGTCTCCGCACGCACGCCGCGATCGGCCAGGAAGCCCGCGAGCCTGTCCGATTGCTCGTTGAGCTCGTGATAAGCCAGTTGGCCGCCATCCCACCGCAGTGCGATGGAATCACGATGCGCGACAGCGGTTTCAGTGAAGCGCTCGGCCACCCCGGCCTCAGCGGCAGCCGCGGGCACCTCGATCGGCGGCGCCTCACCCTCGAGCAGGATTCCGATCCCGCCCAGCGGCCGGTCCCACTCCTGGATGAGGCGCCGCATCGTCTGCAGCACCCGATGGCCGAGCGTCTCCGGCGACATCATCCCCAGCGCGTTGTCGGTCACCTCGACCAGCAACGTCAGCTCGGCGGCGTTGCGGTAGGCGGCGACCGTCACCGGGAAATGGGTCAGGCTCTCCATCGCTGCGGGCCGGAAGGTGACGTCGCCGGCGGCGAACTGCTGACCGCCGACCACGCCGCCGGGCGGGAAGCTCTCGTAGACCAGCAGGGTGTCGAACATCTCGCCGACGCCGGCCAGTGTTCGCAGCTGCGAGTGGCTCAGGTAGCTGTGGTCGCGTAGTTCGGCCGCTTCGCGCTGCAACGCGGAACAGTGCTGTCCGACAGTGCCGTTCGGGTCGAGACGCACCCGAAGCGGAAGGGTGTTGATGAACAGGCCGACCATCGTCTCCACGCCCGCGAGTTCGGGCGGGCGACCGGATACGGTGACCCCGAAGACGATGTCGTCGCGGTCGGTCAGCCGGGACAGGATCAAGGCCCAGGCCATCTGCATCACCGTGTTGAGCGTGACGCCCCGAGTCCGGGCGGCGGCGGCCAGTCGTTCGGTGTCGTCGGCCGGCAGCGACAGCTCGGTGCGCTTCGGCAGCCCCGACCCGTCACCGCCCAGGGCCGGGGACAACAGTGTCGGGCCGGGCAGGTCGGCGAGGTGCCGGCGCCAGAGCAGTTCGCCGGCCTGCGTATCACGCTCGGTGAGCCAGCCGATGTAGTCGCGGTACAACCGTGGCGCCGGCAACGCTTCGGGGGTGCCGCCGACTCGGTACAGCGTGAGCATCTCGCCGATGAACACCGGCAGTGACCAACCGTCGAGCACGATGTGGTGTGCGGTGACCACCAGCCGCCAGCGCCGATTCGGCAGCTCGATGAGCAGGAAACGGATCAGCGGACCGTCGTGCAACGCGAACTGCCTGCCGCGCTCCCGCTGTTCGATCTCGGCGGCCTGCCCGTCATCCGCGGCCGACAGGTGCTGCCACGGCAGTTCGACTGTGGCAGGGACGATCTGGACCGGTTGCGGCAAATCCTGGTGCCAGAAGCTGGCCCGCAGGTTGGGGTGGCGCACCAGCATCGCCGCCGCGCAGTCGCGCAGCAGCCCGACGTCCAGCGGACCCGTCACGTCGGCCGTCATAGCGATGACGTACGGGTCCTCGCCGTCGGGTCCGATCAGCGTGGCGTGCGAGTACAGCCCGAGTTGCAGCGGCGAGAGGGCCAGGACGTCCTCGATGTCATCAATGTTCACGGCGTTGGTCACGACGGGCGGGCCTTCGACCACGACGACTTCAGGGCGGCCAGGTCGCCTGCCGACAGTCCCGACACGCTCATCGCCTCGTGCCGGGTGTCGGCGCGGCCGGCAGCCGGGTCGATGTGCCCGTCGTCGATCGCGGCGGCCAGCGATGCCGCGGTGGGATGGGCGAAGATCGTCCGGGGCTCGACAGTCAGGCCGGCCGCACGGATCCGCGCCGCGAGCTGCACCGACAGGATGCTGTCCCCACCGAGTGCGAAAAAGTCGTCGTCCCTGCCGATCTCGGCGACGTCGAGCAGCTGCTCCATCGCTGCGGCGACGGACCGCTCGGTGTCGGTCCTGGCCGGCTCGCTCGCGCCGGTGGTGTGCACCTCGGGGCGTGGCAGCGCGGGGCGGTTCAGCTTCCCGGATTCGGTCGCGGGCATCACGTCGAGCACCGAGATCGTTGCCGGTGTCATGTAGCCCGGTAGTGCCGCAGCCACCGACGCACGCACGGAGGCCGCGAACGCCGCCGGATCTTCCACCGACTCGCGCGGTACGACGTAGCCGGCGAGCGAGGCGCCGCTGGATCCGTCCCAGGTTCGCGCGGCCGCGACTGCGACACCCTCGGCGGCCTTCAGAGCGGCCTCGACTTCGGCGAGTTCCACCCGGAACCCCCGCACCTTCACCTGGTGGTCGGTGCGGCCGACGAATTCGAGATTGCCGTCCTCGGTCCACCGTCCGCGATCGCCGCTGCGGTAGAAACGCAACCCCGGCTCGGCCGCATAGGGATTCGCAACGAACCTCGACGCGGTGAGCGCGGGTTGCTTCCAGTACCCGCGTGCGATCTGTTCACCGGCGTAGTACAGCTCACCGACGACACCGACCGGCACCGGTTGTAGTGCCTCGTCGAGCAGGTAGACCTGCGACCCCTCCATCGGCGTGCCGATCTTGGGGATGGGCAGGTCCAGCGGGCCGCGAATCAACGCACCGGACGTCTCGGTGGCTCCGATCGCGTTCAGCAGCTCCATGTTTCGCGCCGCACCCTCGCCCACGCACGAGACCAGACGCTGCAGCAGCGAAACATTCACCGGCTCGCCACAGGTCACCAACCGGCGCAATGCGCGCACGGCGTTCGGTGCGCTGTCCACAAGCGCGGACACCAGGCTGGCGACACCGGTGACCTGAGCGACCGAATGCCGTTCGATCAGTCCCGCTATCGCCTCCGCGTCGCGGTGCTCGGCGTCGTCGGCGACGATCAGTGTCGCCCCGGCCGCGATCCCGGCCAACGTCTCGATGCATCCCTCCAGGAAGGTCATCGGTGCCTGCGCGAGCCGGATGTCCTGTCCCGGAACCGGATAGTGCTTGAGCTGCCATGTCAGCCTGGTGCTCATCGCACGATGGGTGCCCACGACACCCTTCGGTTTCCCGGTGGAGCCCGACGTGAACATCAGGTACATCGGGTCGTCGGGGTGCGGCTGGGCCAAGGCGGCGACGGGATCGGCGGACGCCAGCTCGGCACGAACCCCCGGATCGTCCATCGAGATCACCGTGACCCCGTCGGCGGTCGGCATCGACGCACCGGCCTCTGCGGTGACCACGACGACGGCGGGTTGGACATCGTCGAGCATGAACTGCTTGCGCGCGACGGGATAGGTGGGATCCAGCGGGAAGAACCCGGCACCGGCTTTCATGATGCCGACGAGGGCGACCACGAGGTCGATACCCCGGCGCATCGACATGCCAACCAGGGATCCCGGGCCGACGCCATGGCGCACCAGCAGCTGGGCGAAGCGATCCGAACGGTGATGCAGTGCGGCGTAATCGAGCTCATCACCAGCGCACCGCAGCGCGACCCGGTCCTGACCCAACGCCCGGGTGGCCTCGAGCAGTCCCGGGACGGTGCGGGGCCGGTCGACCGGCGATTCGATGCCTCGGCTCTGCCCGAGCACCTGCTGTCGTTCGGAACCGCCGAGCAGGTCGACATCACGCAGCCGGACATCGGGATCGGCGGCGAAGGCTGCGATGACCTGCCCCAGCCAACCGGCGAAGCGTTTCATTGTCGACGGGTGGTACAGCTCGGTGCGGTAGATCACGTGTCCGCGATAGCCGTCGTCACCGACGAAGAAGTTCACGCTCAGATCGGCGTGGGCCACGTCGAATGTCGGTTCCAGGGCAGTGAATCGGGTGTCGCCGTCCGGACCTGCCTCGATCAGCTGGTTTTCGGGAAGCTCCTCGCGAACATGGACGACCACCTGGAAGAGCGGGTTGCGGGACAGCGACCGCACCGGGTTGACCGCGTCGACCACCCGGTCGAACGGGAGGTCTTGGTTGGCGTAGGCCGCCAGCGCCATCTCCCGTGAGCGCAGCAGGATCTCACGCAGTGTGGGATTGCCCGACAGATCGTTGCGCAACACCAGGATGTTGACGAAAAAGCCGACCAGCCGGTCCAATTCGGTGTCGGTGCGGCCCGCAACCGGAGTGCCCAGCGGGATGTCGTGACCACCACCGGCTTTGCTCAGGACCACCGCGACGGCTGTTTGCAGCAGCATGAACTCGGTGATGCCGAGCTCGCGGCTCAGTGCGGTCAGCCGTTCTCGTACCGCGGTGTCGAAGTGCAGCGGAATGGCCGCACCGGCGCCGCCCGCCATCGGTGGTCGGGGAAGGTCCGGGCGCAGGCCGGTGTCCTCGGGAAGTCCGTCGAGCTCGCGCACCCAGAACTGCCGTTGCGCATCCATCAACTCGGTGTCGGACAACAACTGGATCTGCCACGCGGCGTAGTCGCGGTACTGGATCGGCAGCGGTTGCCAGGACGGCTCGGCGCCCTCCCGTCGCGCCCGATACGCGGTGAGAACGTCGGTGAACAGCACGCCGGCCGACCAATGATCGGCGGCGATGTGGTGCACGACCATCGACAGGACGCATTCGCCGGGTGTGCGCAGCACGGCGGCGCGGATCGGCAGTTCGGTTTCGAGTTCGAATCGATGGGCCCGCTCGGCGTCGAGTTGAGTTGTCAGCCAATCGTTGTCGGGACCGTCGAGTCGCCGGACCCGTGCGCTGTCGCCGGCGTTGACGACCTGATGGGGTACCCCGTCGACTTCGCGGTACACGGTGCGCAGGATCTCGTGCCGGACGATCACGTCGTCGACGGCGGCGGCTAGTGCGTCGGCATCGCAGGGACCGGTCAGCCGAGCCGCGAACGGGATGTTGTTCACCGGACTGGGTCCGTCGACGCGGTACTGGAACCAGCTCCGCAGCTGAGCGGCCGACAACGGCGCGCTCTGCGGGTCGCCCCCGGTGGCGACCAACGGCGGCCGGGCGGAAGGCACCTGACGGTCGCGGCGACCGTCGATCACCGCGGCGAGTTCACCGACGCTGCCGGCTTCGAAGATGTCGCGAACGGTGACCTCGACGCCGCATTCCTCGCGGATCGCGGCGACCAGTTTGGTCGCCAGCAGTGAGTGTCCGCCGAGGGCGAAGAACGAGTCGTCACAACCCACTTCGTCGGCGCCGAGTAACCGGGCGAAGAGGGTGGCGACGGTACGCTCGGTCTCGGTGACCGGTGCGCGGTAGTCGACCACCGGCCCGATCTCGGGGGCCGGAAGAGCTGCCCGATCGAGCTTTCCGTTCGCGGTGACCGGGATCTCGTCGACGACGACGTAGGCGGCCGGAATCATGTAGTCCGGCAACGCGGCGGCGACCCGGATTCTGATCCGCTCGACGTCCACGACATCACCGGCCGCCGGTGCCACACAGGCAACCAGGCTCTTGCCGAGCTGGGGCAGGTCGGCGGCGACCACGACCGCATTCCCGACACTCGGATCCACGGTGACGGCCGCGGCGACCTCGCCGAGTTCGATGCGGAAGCCGCGGATCTTGACCTGCTCGTCGGCGCGGCCGACGAATTCGAGGTCGCCGTCGCGGTTTCGCCGTGCCAGGTCACCCGAACGGTACAGCCGACCGCCGGGATTGAAGGGGTCGGCGACGAACCGTTCGGCGGTCAGCGCCGGCCTGTCGTGGTAGCCGTGCGCCAGTTGTGTTCCACCGATGTAGATTTCGCCGATCACGTCCGCCGGGACGGGCCGCAATGCGTCGTCCAAGAGATAGATCGCGGTATTGATCTTGGGTGTGCCGATCGGGACCACACGGGTGCCCTGCCTGCCCTCGACCTTGTAGCGGGACGCATTGATGACCGTTTCGGTCGGCCCGTAGAAGTTGTGCAGCAGCGCGTCGAAGGTCGCGTGGAACTTGTCGGCCAATTCCCCGGGCAGTGCTTCCCCGCCGATCGGCACCCGGCGCAGGCTGCGCCACTGCTCGACGCCGGGCAGCGACAGGAACAACCCGAGCAGCGACGGCACGAAGTGCATCGACGTGATGGCCTCGCGCTGCAGCAGATCGGTGAGATAGCCGATATCCCGCAGCCCGTCGCTGCGTGGGATCACCAGGCGGGCGCCCTGGGCCAGGATCCCGAAGGTCTCACCGATCGACACATCGAAGCTCGGTGAGGCCACCTGCAGGAGACGGTCGTCGGGACCGATCTGGTATTCGTCGGCGAACCACCGGAAGTAGTCGGCGACGGGACGGTGCGGCACCGGCACCCCCTTGGGCAGGCCGGTCGACCCCGAGGTGTAGATCAGGTAGGCGGTGTTGGCCGGACCGAACGGGCGCACCAGATCCGACGGAGCGGGGTTGTGGTCGGGGAAGTTCTCGACACCGCTGACGGGTTGGCGGATCACCACCTTCGGATCCGCATCGCCGAGGATGTAGGCGATGCGGTCGGCGGGATACTCGGGGTCTACCGGCAGATAGACTGCGCCCGCCTTGGCGATACCGAGCGCGGTGATGACCAGCTCCGGCGACTTCTCCAGCAGCACCGCGACGCGGTCTTCGGCGCCGATGCCCTGGGCGGCGAGCCAGTGTGCGTGCCGGTTGGCGGCCGCGTTGAGCTCGCGGTAGGTGTAGTGGCGGCCTTCGCAGACGACGGCGATCGCATCCGGCTGGCGGACAGCTTGTTCGGCGACCAGGTCACCGAGTGTCATCGGCGGGCAGACGAAGTCCTCGCCCCGGGACATCTCGAACAACCGCGCGGTATCCGCCTCGTCGAGCACGGCGAGATCGGCCAGCACCCGATCAGGATGGGACAGCGCGTCCTCGAGGAGGACGACGAAACTCCGCAGCATCTGCTCGGCCAAACCCGCATCGATAACCTCGGTGAGGTACTCGATCTCCACTTCTGCTTCGCCGCCGGCGAACTCGACCATGAATCCCAGCGGGAGTTGAGCGAACTGGCCGCGGAACTCGGCACGCCGGCAGGTGATGCCCCCCGGTTGGAAGCCGTAGCCGTCCGGGTGACGCATGCCGAAGCTCACCCGAGCCATCCGTTCGACGCCGTAACGGCGGTCCGGGTTCAACTCGCGGACCACCCGGTCGAGGTTGACCCGCTGGTGGGCGAAGGCACCCACGGCGGCATCACGCGCGGCACCGACCAGATCACCGAAGGTGCTCCAGCGGTCCGGGCGCATGCGCAGTGCGACGGTGTTGCCGTAGTAGCCGATGACGTCATCGGAACTGCGGTTGAGAACCGGTGCGGCAACCAGGAGATCGTCGGCGTGCGTATAGCGCTGCATCAACGCCGAGAACGCCGCCAGCAGAACCATGTACGGCGTCGCCCCGGTTTCGTGCGCCAGCGTGGTCACCGCATCGACGGTGCGGGAGTCCAGTCGGGTGGTGTGCCGAGCGGCCCGCCATTCGGTGGGAACCGCAGATCCCCTGGGGCCGGGCAGTTCCAGCGGTTCGGGTGGGTCGGCGAGCAGCGCGCGCCAATACTCCACGTCGGCGTCGTCGCTGCCGGATGCGGGTGCTTCGGCCAGGGGCGCCGGCGGTAGGTCGCCGCCGAGGTAGGCGGTGCTGAGGTCGGCGAAGAACACCCGCCACGAAGCGTCGTCCCAGGCGATATGGTGTGCCGCCAGCAGCAGTACATGCTCGTCGGAACCAGTGCGGGCCAACGTGATCCGCAGTGGCGAGTCACTACCCAGATCGAACGGCTCGGTGAACGCACGCTGCGCGAGAACCTCCAGGCGCAGTCCGCGAGCTTGCGCGCCGAGGTCTCGGAGATCGTGCTCGGCCCAGCCCGGGGCGAGTTCGCCGTGGACGGTCGGGCGCGGTTCGCCGTCTGCGTCCGTCTGGTAGGTGGTACGCAGGATCGGATGGCGTGCGGCGACGGCGTTCACGGCCGCACGCAGTCGGGTCGAGTCGAGTTCACCGCTCAGCCGGTACGACACACAGACATTGAGCAGCGCCCCGGTGCTGTCGATGGAGTGGACGAACCACATCCGGCGCTGACCGTCGGTCATTCCGGCCGGCTCCGCCGACGCGGCCGGTTCGGCCAGCAGTCCGCGCTGAGACAGTCTCTGGCGCAACAACTCCAGCCGCTGCTGATCGAACGGGTCGGTAAGGGTGTCAGTCATCAGATCTCCGGGTGAGCGCCAAGGCGACCTCGGCGGTGTCCATGAGGGCCACTTCGAGGTACAGCTCGGCGATGGCGTCGAGCCGCTCGGCAGGCTCCAGCTCACCGAGCCGCCGGGCCAGGGCTTCGACGGTGCGGGTGGCGAAGATGTCGGCGACGCTGACATCCGTGACGTCCAGTCGTTGCCGAATCCGTGCCACGACCGTGGTGGCCAGCACGGAATCGCCGCCAAGGGCGAAGAAGTCGTCGTCGGCTCCCACCACGGCCGCGCCGAGAACATCGGCGACGATCGCGGCCAGCGCCGACTGCACCGGACCGGTCGGGGGACGGTGCCCGCTTCCGGCGTCCACCCGCTCGGCCAGCCTTCGGGCGACGGCGCTGCGGTCGACCTTGCCCCCGACGGAGTAGGGGATCCGGTCGAACACCTCGACGTGTCGCGGAACCATATGAGCGGGAAGGTCTTTGACGATCCGCTCGTGAAGGGAGTCCAGGCTCGTCCCGGCCGCCAACTGGACGGCGGCCGCCAGCCGGTCCGCAGACCCGGTGCGCCCGGGGACCGTCACCGCCACGGCACCCAGCACACCGGGCACCCGATGCAGCGCCGCCTCCACCTCGCCGAGCTCGACGCGGTAGCCACTGAGCTTCACCCGATGATCGGCCCGCCCGACGAATTCGCAGGTCCCGTCCGGCCAGAACCGGGCCAGGTCACCGGTCCGATACCAGCGCACCCCGTCGTATTCGACGAACCGCTCCGCCGTCAGGTCCGGCCGGCCGCGATACCCCCGGGCAAGTCCTCGCCCCCCGATCCACAGCTCGCCGACCACCCAGTCCGGGCAATCCGCGCCGCCGGCACCGACGACGCGGCATCGGTTGTTCGGCAACGGCTTTCCGAACGGAATCGCGGTCCAGTGTTCGGGGACGTCGACCACCTCGCAGATGGTGTTGTGGATCGCGGTCTCGGTGGCTCCACCCAGGCCGGCGAACCGCACGTCGGGAGCCCGGTCGCGCAGCCGGTGCGCCATCGCCGGGGTGACCCAGTCACCTCCGGTCGGCACCACCCGTACCGTCGGCAGCGGGCCTGCGACGTCGAGCAGCATCGCCAACCAGCCCGGCAGGAAGTGCAGGACCGTGACCCGATGGCGATGGATGAGCCGTACCCAGTGGTCGGGGTCGCGGCGGTGTTCCTCGTCGACCACGACGATCGCCCCACCGGTGGCCAGGGTGGCGAACACATCCAGCACCGAGATGTCGCACTCGAGTGTGGACAGCGCCAGGCACCGGTCCTGCGGCCCGAGCCCGAAATGGCCGGTGATGAACTCGACGGTGTTCATCGCGGCGTCGTGGGTGACCTCGACACCCTTGGGCTCGCCGGTCGAACCGGAGGTGAACAGTACGTAGGCCAGGCGGCCCGGATCCCCGGTGACAGAGGGCGATTCGCGGCCGTCACCGCGCGTGATCGCCTCGGCGACCGTCAGGCACGGAATCGGCACCTTCGGCAGCTCGGCGCCGCATGCCAGCGCCATGTCGACCTGCCCGCTCGTGAGGATCCGGTGGGCCCGCTCGGCGGGCTGGTCGATGCCGATCGGCAGATAGACCCCGCCGGCCGCGTGGATACCCAACAGCGCCGGGATCTGTTCGGCCGTCTTGGGTCCCAGCACTGCGACGGTGCCGCCGTCGGGAAGTCCCGCGGCCCGCAGCGCGGCGGCCACTGCCAGCGCCTGCCGGCGCAGGTCCTCATACGTCAGGTCGCCCATGCTGCTGAACACCGCAGGGGCGTCGGGTTGACGTGATGCGAGGTCGAAGAAGCCGTCGTGCAACATCTTTCCGCTGGGGGCGGCGCTGGTGCTCACCGCTTCCCGCGCGGCGCGCTGCGACGGGGAAAGCAGCGGGCCTCGCCTGCGGTCCCAGGCATCGTCGTCGCGCGCCAGGCGCTGCACTTCGTCGATGTGGTGGGCGAACATCGCGTCGATGGCGCCGGGGTGGAATGCACTCTCCCGGACATCCCAGTTGAGCAGGATACCGCCGGCGAATTCGGTCACCTGGGCATCGAGCAGGACCTGCGGCCCTTGGGAGATGATCCAGTCCGGTGTGCCGAATTGCGTTGTCACGTCAGCGGAGAACAGCTCGCCGAGGCCGAGGGCGCTGGTGAATACGACGGGCGCGAGCGCCTGTGTTCCGCGATGCCGGCTGATGTCGCGCAGCACCGACAAGCCCGGGTACGACGCGTGCGCCGCCGCTTCGTGCATGGTGTGCTGCAGCACCCCTGCCCGCTGACTGGGGGTGTCGGCGGCGGCGAGGTCGACATCGAGCAGCAGCGACGAGGTGAAGTCACCGACGACGTACTCGATGTCGGGGTGCAGCGGTTCGCGCCCGAACAGCGGGACGTTGAGCAGGAAGCGCGGGTCTGCCGACCAGCTGCCCACCGTGTCGGCGAACGAGGCTGCCAGCGTCATCGCCGGTGTCACGCCGTGGCGGCGGGCTCGGTCGAAAAGTCCGTCGCGGGTGTGTGCGTCCAGCCAATGCCAGCGGCGACCGGGCCGGTGCGGGTCGGCCTGTTCGGCGGCGGGCACCACCGGCAGCGCGGGGGCATCGGGTAGATCCGGCACCCGGTCCGACCACCACTGCCGGTCGGCGTCGTATCGGTCCGGCGGCGAAAGCTGTTGGCGGTATTGCTGGTACGTGTAGCCGATGTCGGTGAGCGTGTCACCGCGATACAGCGCGGCCAGATCGGCCATCAGCGCTCGGTAGCTCATCGCGTCCGCGGCTTGCATGTCCAGGTCGACGTGCAGCCGGCTGCGCCTGCCGGGCAGAAGAGTCAGCGTGACTTCGAAGACCTGCCCGTCGAGCTGCTGCCGCGACTTCTCCGATCGGATCGCGGCCAGCCGATGCTCGACGTCGTCGGACTCACGCAGGTCGATGACGTCGACCGGGAAGGTGGCCGGTGGGACGCCGATGCGCTGGGTGCCGTCGGGCAGGAACTGCACCCGCAGCATCGGGTGGCGGGCCGCCAGCAGGGTGGCCGCCCGCCGGATCCGCTCGGGGTCCAGCGCGTCGCCGTCGAACTCCACGTAGAGGTGGCCGGCCACGCCGCCGAGTTGTTGATCGGCGTGCCTGCCGACCCACATCGCGTGCTGCATCGGCGCCATCGGGAACGGCTCGCCGACGGCCGGTTGTGATTGCGCAGGAAGCGGATTCGCGGGGTGGGCGGTGGTCAGCAGCTCGGCCCAGGCACGGACCGACGGGGCGGCCGCCAGCCGGGCGAAGTCGACGTCGAATCCCGCGCGGCGCCAGCGTCCGGCCAGCGTCATCATGCGTATCGAGTCCAAACCCTGCGCGATCAGGTCGCCGTCCGGGTCGATGTCGGTGTGGTCGACGCCGAGCACCTCGGCGATCCGGTCGGTGATCATGGCCGCTTCAGCCGCGGTCACTGTCGCCTCCCTACCTCAGAACAGCCTCACCTAACTTTGGGAAGGCTACCCTATGCTTACTGCGCGGAGATGCCCACGTCAGGGAGCGCAATGAGCGGATTCACCCCCTTCCCCCCGGACCGCGCGAGCCACTATCGCGACTCGGGATACTGGGCCGGCCAGCCCCTCGACGAGATCTTGCGGTCCGCGGCGACGCAGTGGCCCGACCGGACGGCGATCGTCGACGATTCGACTCGCTTCACCTACGCCGAGCTGGACCGTCGAGCCGACGCTGCCGCCGCCGGGCTGTCCGCCCTGGGCATCGGGCCGGGGCACAGCGTGCTGGTTCAGTTGCCGAACAGCTGCCAGTTCGCGGTCGCGCTGTTCGGTCTGCTGCGCGCCGGCGCGCTGCCCGTGCTCTGCCTGCCCGGCCACCGAGACGCGGAGCTGGCCCACTTCCTCGACGTCAGTGGCGCCGTCGGGATCATCGTGGGCAGCGACCCCACCATCGACTACCGGGCGATGGCCGAGCGGCTTGTGAAGCGCCCCAGCCAGTTGCGACACATCATCATCGACGGTGATGCGGGTCCGCACATCGCGTGGTCGCAGCTGTGCGAGGGCACCGGAAGGCCGCCGCAGCTGCAGCCCGACACCAGCGATCCAGCCCTGCTGCTGGTGTCCGGTGGCACGACGGGCGCACCGAAACTGATCCCCCGTACCCACGACGACTACGTCTACAACGCCACGGCCAGCGCCGCACTGTGCCGGCTGACGAGCGACGACGTCTACCTTGTCGCGCTGCCTGCCGGCCACAACTTCCCGCTCGCGTGCCCCGGCCTGCTCGGCGCCATGAGCGTGGGTGCCACCGTCGTGTTCGGACAAGACCCCAGCCCGGAAGCGGCGTTCGCCACCATCGCCCGTCACCGCGTCACGGCCACCGCGCTGGTGCCCGCGCTGGCCCGGTTGTGGGCGCAAGCGTGCGATTGGGAGGAGCAGCGCCCCACCACGCTGCGGCTGCTCCAGGTCGGTGGCGCCAAGCTGGCCGCAGACGATGCCGGACACATCCGGTCCGCGCTTACCCCTGGCCTGCAGCAGGTGTTCGGGATGGCCGAAGGCCTGTTGTGCTACACCAGGATTGGTGATCCCCCAGAGATCGTCGACCACACCCAGGGCCGGCCGCTGGCCGACGACGACGAGCTGCGCATCGTCGACGACGCCGGTGCCCCGGTGCCGGACGGTGAACCGGGAGAGCTTCTGGTTCGCGGGCCGTACACCATCAACGGGTACTTCCGGGCGGAGGCGGAGAACCAGCGTTCGTTCACCCCGGACGGCTTCTACCGCAGCGGGGACAAGGTTCGCCGGTTCGCCAACGGGTATCTGGAGGTGACCGGCAGAATCAAGGACGTCATTCTGCGTGGCGGCGAGACCGTGGCCGCCCTGGACCTGGAGAGCCATCTGCTGACCCATCCGCGGATCGCGGCCGCGGCCGCGATCGGCCTGCCCGATCCTTACCTGGGCGAGAAAATCTGTGCGGCAATTGTTTTCCGCGGCAGCCCGGTTGCGCTGCCCGAGCTCAACGAGCATCTCGACGCCCGCGGCGTCGCTGTGCACTGCCGCCCGGACATGATCGCGCCGATGTCCACGTTGCCGACGACAGCGGTGGGCAAAGTCGACAAGCGCTCCATCGTCGCGCAGTTGAGTGGCTGAGCCGGCTCACCGCGCGACGAGGTAGGGCGCCAGACAGGCCATCTTCTCGCAGGTCTCCTCGAACTCCCGCTCGGGCGTCGAGGCGGCGATGATGCCCGCACCGGCGCGCAACCAGGTTCGGGAATCGGCTTCGTACACCGCACGCAACGCCAGTGCGGCATCCATCCCGCCGTCGGGGGTGAACATCGCGACCGCACCGGAATACAGGCTGCGCGGCATCTCGTCGAGCCGCAGAATCGCCTCGACGCCAGGGCCTTTCGGGATTCCGGACGCGGTCACGGCGGGGAACAGCGCCTCCAGCGCGTCCATCCTGTTGCGAGTGGGAAGCAATGTGCCGCCGACGGTCGAGCCGAGGTGCTGAACACTGCCCCGCTCCCGCACGGTCATGAAGTCGGTGACCGCGACGCTGCCGGGCTCGGCGACCTCGGCGATCTCGTCCTGAGAGGTCCGCACCGACAGCGCGTGCTCGACGATCTCTTTAGCATCGGATTCCAGATCGTCCCGGGCCGCGCGGTCATCGTTGGGTCCGCGCCCGAACGCCCTCGTGCCGGCCAGAGGTTCGGTCACCACCGCGCCGTCGCTGCGCACCGCTGCCACCAGTTCGGGACTGAATCCGAGAGATCGAATTCCGCCGTGCCGCAGGAGAAATGACCGCGCCGGGGTGTTGTGCCTGCGTCCCAGGCTGTAGGTCGCCGGGAAGTCAACGGGGAACGGCACGTCGACGGCACGGGACAGAATGACCTTCTGGTAGCGGCCGCCCCGGATCTCGGCGACCGCCGTCGCGACACGATCGCGGTACCGGCTGGGGTCGGCGGTCACATCCACCACGCCCACCCGCGCGTTGGGTCGGTCCGGCCGCAGTGCACGGATCGCCGCGTCGATCTGCTCGTCACCGTTGACCACCTGGATTCCGTCGTCCGAGACGATGACCCGGCTACGCGGGGTGAAGATGCGGGCCAGGGGTGCGTCCGCCGGAAGCTTGTCGAACAAGCCGTGGCGGTGCGCACCGAATTCGAAGGCGATCCAGCCGAATGCCGGCTCACCGTCGACGAGTGTGGACTCGAGCGCGGCGGCAAGTACACGCGCCGGGCGTCCGCTCCATCGGTGGGCGACCGCAGTCTGGCCATCGCGGATGCGGCATTCGTCGCGATCGAGCTCGATGGACGTGCGCGTGCCGATCGCCAATGTCCACCGGCCGTGCTGCTCGTAGATGAGGTAGTCGTCCCCAGTCCGTTCGGGAACGGCGGCTGCAAGCTGTGCGACCACGTCGGCCGGTGTCATGCCGTCGGGAGTCTCGGCCCGGCAGCCCACCTCGATCGGCGCTCGCGGTGCTGCGGTCACGTCGGTCATGTCGACAGTCCTCACTTGAAAAAGCCGGGCCCCCATGCGGGGGCCCGGCTCTTCATAGGTGTTACTTGGCGTCCGACGAGCTCGAGGACGAGGCCTTGCCGCGCGGACTGCGGGCACTGCCTGCGGTCGACTTCTTGCCGTCGGTGGCCTTACCCGCCGACCCGGTGTCGCCGCTCGCCTTCGTCGACGAACCGGTGGCCGTCTTCTTGGCGGTCTTGCTGCCCGCGGTCGGGACCGAAACCTCGCTCTTGGAGACAGTTTCCGCGGCCTCGGTCGTCGTACTCTCGGTCGAGCTCGCCGCCGAGGTCGCCGTGGATCCCTCGGTCGCTGTCGTGGCCGTGGCCACCTCGGTGGTGCCGGCCGTCACGGCCTTCGTCTGCTCCGGCTCCGCCGCCGCGGACACCGCGGTCGCCGCCGGGGTGCTACTGGCCGTCGTCGTGGTGACCGGGGTGATGGCCTTGGCGATCGCCTGCGGGATGGAGACCAGCAGCCGGCCCAGCAGGCCGATCGACGGACCGGTCACGGTGACACCGTTGGCCGGGTCGGTCGGAGGTGCCACCGGGATGAAGGTGAGCAGAGCCGGGAACGGCGCGGCGGACTTCGGGTTGTTCCAGCCGTTCAGAACGGCGTTGACGAACAGGCCCGGGGTGTTGACCACGGTGTTGATCGCTCCCACGGCGTCGCCGGCCGACACCGACTGCACCAGACCGCCGACGATGTCTCCCGCGGTGGCCAACACGCTCAGCGCCGCACCGTAGATCGGCTGGAAGATGCCGTTGACCAGAGTGGTGCTGCTGAAGATCGCGCCGACGGCATTCGCAAAGTTCTGCGCGATCTGTTGCGGGATACCGGGATTCGGCACGGTGCTGCCGCGGGGGGTGTAGGTCAGCAGAGCGTTGTAGATCGGCGTGATCGTCGCCAGCGCGCCGTACAGCACGAAGCTGCTCAACTGGTTGACGATTTCGGCGTTGTTGCCCTGGTCGATGGCGACCTTGAGATTCGCCAGGAACGTCCCGCCGCGACCCGCCATGTAGGTCTCCCACCCGGCCGGAATGCCGCCGATGGCGTTACCGATCTCGGTGGCGTAGCCGAGCTGGTTGCGCGCCACCTGAGACAGAACGGGCAGCGGATCGGCCGCGATCGCCTGGGTCAGAGCGGCGATGTTGGTGACCGTGTTGGTCACGATCTGCGGGTAGATGGTCAACGGTGAGGCGGTGACCGACAGGCCGGTAAGCTCGACCGCCTGGATCGCCCGCCGCTGAATTTCGTCAGGCAGCGACTGGGTGGCCGGACCGGCGACCAGCGCGCCTGCGGTGATCATCGCCGCACCGGCGATGGTGAATCTGCTGGCGCGACGCGCCGAGATTGCCGGGCTGGCAACAAGATCAGCCCCCGAATAGTTGACAGCGGCGTGCACGAAATCTCCTTCTGCAAGATATTGACGAGTAAGTATCGCCGTCGGAGATTAGCTAAGACTTACCTAAGTTTCAATAGGTACGCCTAACCATACTTAGTTGAGCTCAGCAGGCCGCTCGAACGCGTAGAGCGCCATGCGCCGGTTCGACATGTCGAACTCGCCGAGGAACCTGCATCCCGCGGCTTCGCACACCCGTCGGGCGGCCGCGTTGCGGTGGTCGGGATCGAACATCACCCGCCGGCACCGCGGCTCGAGCGCGAACAGGTTGGCGATGATCTGGGGAAGCAGGCCGATCCCGACGCCCCGGTTGAGAAGCGCCGTGCTTGCGATGGCGGCATGCAGGCCGAGATCGTACGGATCCGCGTCATAGCAGGGCGCGATCGAATCCTTTGCCGCCCTGTACAGCTCAAGATACCCGTCGTCGACACCGTCGAGGCTGACGATCAACGGCACCGAGTACGTGCCGTCGAGTTGCGCCTGCAGATGGCGGCGCCAGCGGTCGACAGGCCAGTCGTACTCCCAGGCCTGTGCCAGATGCGGCCGGCTCATCCATTCGGCAACCATCTCGGCATCGGCGGCAGTCGCCACCCGTAATGCATACGGCGGATCGACGGCCGGTACGACGGGAGCCGGGACTCGAGCCACCTCCTGCGGCAGGTCGGCGAGCGCGCGAGCAAGTACAACCTCGTTCATCGCGCGCAGCGTAGCCCAACGACGGTGTCGACGGTGGCCTCCCACATTGCCGACATCACCCTCACGAATGCGGTTGAATGATCCGGTGGCCGACATCCGCCGCAGCCGAGCAATCGCCGCCGACCCGCAGAAGATCTGGGACGTGCTGGCCGATTTCGGCGCGGTCAGTTCGTGGTCCGACGTCGTGGACCACTCGTGCCTACTCGATCACGGCGCGGGCGGCGGCACCATCGGTACGTCGCGCCGTGTGCAAGTCGGGCGCACAACGCTCGTCGAACGGATCACCGACTTCGACCCGCCGCACACACTCGCCTACGACGTCGAGGGGCTTCCCCCGCTGGTTCGCCGCCTTCACAACCGCTGGACACTGCGGCCGATCGCCCGGGGTCTCACCGAGGTGACCCTGACGAGTGCGGTGACCGTGGGATCCAATCCGCTGCAACGGATAGCCGAACGAGTATTCCTTCGCGCATCCGTCACACGGCTCGACCGTCTGCTCGCCTGCCTGGCAAGAGAATTGGAGCGCCACTGTGTCTGAAGCGCCTGCACGTCCCGACATCATCATCGTGATGACCGACGAGGAACGCGCAACTCCGCCGTACGAGGCCGATGACGTTCTGGCCTGGCGGCAGCGAGTATTGAGCGGCCGGCGGTGGTTCGACGAGCACGGGGTCAATTTCGGGCGCCACTACACCGGCTCGCTGGCCTGTGTGCCGAGCCGGCCGACGATCTTCACCGGGCAGTATCCCGATCTGCACGGCGTCACCCAGACCGACGGCATCGGAAAGGTATTCGACGATTCGCGGATGCGCTGGTTGCGCCGCGGTGAAGTGCCCACGCTGGGTAACTGGTTCCGCGCGGCGGGCTATGACACCCACTACGACGGCAAGTGGCACATCTCGCACGCCGACCTGACCGATCCCGACACCGGTGGTCCGCTGGCGACCAATGACGACGACGGTGTCGTCGACCCCGGTGCGGTACGGCGCTACCTCGACGCCGACCCGCTTGCACCGTTCGGGTTCTCCGGCTGGGTCGGTCCTGAACCGCACGGCGCGGGACTGGCCAACAGCGGCGTCCGACGTGACCCGCTGATCGCCGACCGGGTGGTGACCTGGCTGCAGGATCGCTATGCCCGCCGACGTGCCGGTGACGCGACGGCACTGCGGCCGTTCCTGCTGGTGGCGAGTTTCGTCAACCCGCACGACATCGTGCTGTTTCCCACCTGGGCGCGGCGAAGCCCGCTGGAAGCCTCGCCCCTGGATCCACCGCCGGTTCCGCCCGCCCCCACCGCGGCAGAAGACCTGCGCACCAAGCCCGCCGCGCAGATCGCTTTCCGGGAGGCCTACTACTCCGGGTATGGTCCCGCGGCGGCGATCCAGCGGGTGTATGACTCTGGCGCGCAACGCTATCGGGACCTCTACTACCGGTTGCACGCCGAGGTGGACACGCCTATCGATCGAGTTCGCCGAGCGGTGACCGACGGCGGTTCGGAGCATGCCGTGCTGGTGCGCACCGCCGATCACGGCGATCTGCTCGGTGCGCACGGCGGACTGCATCAGAAGTGGTTCAACCTCTATGACGAGGCGACCCGCGTTCCGTTCGTGATCGCACGGGTGGGTGACAACGCGACCGAGCAGCGACTGGTGACCGCACCCACCTCACACGTTGATCTGCTGCCGACCCTGCTGGGCGCCGCCGGTATCGACGTGCAGTCCACTGCCGCAACGCTTTCCGAATCCTTCACCGAAGTTCACCCGCTGCCGGGCCGCAATCTGATGCCGATCGTCGACGGGGCGCCTGCCGACGAGTCACGTGCGGTGTACATCATGACCCGCGACAACATGCTCGAAGGTGACACCGGGGCATCAGGTCTGGGCCGTCGCCTCAAGCAGACCGTGAATCCTCCTGCGCCATTGCGTATTCGGATTCCGGCACACACCGCCGCGAACTTTGAAGGGCTCGTCACCCGGGTCGACGGTCATCTGTGGAAGTTGGTGCGCACGTTCGACGACCCGGGCACCTGGACCGAGCCGGGGGTCCGGCATCTCGCCGCCAACGGCGTGGGGGGCGAGACGTATCGCACCAGTCCGCTCGACGACCAGTGGGAGCTTTACGACCTGACCGACGACCCGATCGAGGCGATCAATCGTTGGACCGATCCCGAGCTACACGAGCTGAAAGCGAATCTGCGAACCCAACTCAAGCAGGTGCGCGCTGACGCCGTTGCCGAGCGCAACAATCCTTGGCCATACGCGTCACGGCGGCCACCGGCGCCGCGACGCCGGCGACTGTTCGGCTAGCGGTCTTTACTCCGAGGCGATCTGGTGGCTGTCGACGAACACCAGGGTGCCGGCATCGGTGAGTACCGCCCAGCGCCGCGCCGCATCAGAGATGTGCACGTCCCCGACATCGACCGCGTGGCCGGCCAGGTCGCCAAAATCCTCGACGACGACGCCCCGCACCTCGTCGTCGGTGTCGGCATAGACACGGACGCGCTGATCGACGGCGATCTTCTCGTCGCCCTCAGCGCGCTTTCCCGCTGACTTCTTGACCACCCAAATACCTTCCCCGGCACCAAACTGTCTGGTCAGTAGAGCACGTTCAGACCGGATTCGGGTCCGAAATCCGTGGGATCGGTGGCGTGATCGACCACAATACCTCGCTGACATCCGGTCCGGGGTTGTCCCAGGAATGCGCCGCCTTCGCCGAGAAGGTGTAGCAGTCGCCGGTTTTGAGGACCGATTCCTGGCCATCGACTGTCAGGCGCAGGCACCCGCGCAGCACGAAGACGAAGATGGTTTCGGACTCCAATGTGTAAGCGCCGCCCGTCCCGCCGCCGGGGTGCAGCACCGTCCGCATCACCTGCAGATTGCGTTCGGTTTCCGGCGTCAGCAGATATTCGCGGATTCCGGTGCCGCCCATCTCTACTGGGGCACCGCCGCCGCGCACGACGGGCGAATCCGGATAGTCGAACAGCGAACCCACTGAGACACTGAGGATTTCGCACACACGGAGCAGGTTGGGCACCGAGATGGTGGTCTGACCGCGTTCCAGGAGACTCAAGAAACCTTTGGTCAGACCGGCCGAGGAGGCGACCGCTTCCAACGTCAGCGCCCGCTCCTTGCGGAGCTCCCGCAGCTTCGGCCCCAGCCGGGTCATCCAGCCGTCGACCCCCGCGAGAACCTCGACGCCGGCGCCCTGCTGCATCGGGAGACCTCACTTCGGCGGACGGCCAGTCACCCTGCCCTTGTGGCATGGGAGTTTAGCGGTATATAACTTCGATAGTTTTACACCACTAAACCCTGAGGACGAAGCATGAGTCTGTACGCGGTGGTCGACCCGAAATCCGGTGAAGTCGTGCGCGAGTACCCGACGGCCACCGACGAACAGATCGAACAGGCGCTGGCGTCGGCCGCCGCGGCGTTCCGGGACTGGTCGAAGACCTCGACGGTGACCGACCGGGCGAACCTGATCCGCCGGGTGGCCGGACTGCACACCGAGCGCCGCGAGAAGCTGGCCGAGATCATCAACCGCGAGATGGGCAAGCCGCTGGACCAGGCCCTCGGCGAGGTCGACTTCAGCGCGGCGATCTACGAGTACTACGCCGACAACGCCGAGAAGTTCCTCGCCGACGAGCCCATCGAACTGCTCGACGGCGACGGCAGCGCGGTGATCAAGCGCGGCCCGGTGGGCGTCCTGCTGGGCATCATGCCGTGGAACTACCCGTACTACCAGGTCGCACGGTTCGCGGGACCGAACCTGACGCTGGGCAACACGATCGTGCTCAAGCACGCCCCGCAGTGCCCGGAGTCCGCCGAGGCCATCCAGCAGATCTTCGACGACGCCGGCTTCCCCGCCGGTGCCTACGTCAACGTGTACGCGACCAACGAGCAGATCGCCGACGCCATCGCCGACCCGCGGGTGCAGGGCGTGTCCCTCACCGGTTCCGAGCGTGCCGGTGCCGCGGTCGCCGAGATCGCCGGGCGCAACCTGAAGAAGGTGGTCTTGGAGCTCGGCGGCTCGGACCCGTTCATCGTGCTGTCCAGCGACGACCTGGACGCGACCGTCGAGGCCGCAATGGCCGGCCGCTTCGAGAACACCGGTCAGGCCTGCAACGCAGCCAAGCGGTTCATCGTCTCCGCCGATCTCTACGACGAGTTCCTCGAGAAGTTCACCAAGAAGGTGGTCGAAGCGGCCGACGGGCTGGCGCCACTGTCGTCGTTGGGCGCGGCCCAGCGTCTGGCCGAGCAGATCGATCGCGCGGTGGCCGACGGCGCCAACCTGGTCTCGGAAGGCAAGCGCGACGGCGCCTACTTCCCGCCCGGTGTGCTGACCGGCGTCTCCCCCGATTCGGCGACCTATCGCGAAGAGTTGTTCGGCCCGGTGGCGATGGTGTTCAAGGTGAACTCCGAAGACGAAGCGGTCGAGCTGGCCAACGACATTCCGTTCGGGCTCGGCTCCTACGTGTTCACCACGGATGAAGAGCAGGCCAAGCGGGTAGCCGACAAGATCGACGCCGGAATGGTGTTCGTGAACGTGGTCGGCGCCGACGGGGTCGAGCTGCCGTTCGGCGGAGTCAAGCGCTCCGGTTTCGGACGGGAGCTGGGCCGGTTCGGCATCGACGAGTTCGTCAACAAGAAACTGATCCGGATCGGATAACCCATGAGCACCACGACCGCGCCGGCCAAGAAGGACATTTACACACCACTGGAGCTGTTCGGAACTGACCGTCTGCTCGACTCCGACGAACGGGACATCGCGGCCACCGTCCGCAAGTTCGTCGACACCCGGCTTCGGCCGAATGTCGAGGACTGGTTCGAATCAGCAACCCTGCCAAAAGAACTCGGTAAAGAGTTCGGCGAAATGGGTTTGCTGGGCATGCACCTGCAGGGCTACGGCTGCGCGGGGACCAATGCGGTCAGCTACGGCCTGGCGTGCATGGAGCTCGAGGCCGGTGACAGCGGGTTCCGCAGTTTCGTGTCGGTCCAGGGCTCGCTGTCGATGTTCTCGATCTACCGGTACGGCTCCGAGGAGCAGAAGAACGAGTGGCTGCCCCGGCTGGCAACCGGTGAGGTGATCGGGTGCTTCGGCCTGACCGAGCCGGACTTCGGTTCCAACCCCGCCGGGATGCGCACCCGCGCAAGGCGCGACGGAAGCGATTGGGTGCTCGACGGCACCAAGATGTGGATCACCAACGGCAATCTCGCCGACGTCGCCACGGTGTGGGCAAGAACGGGGGACGGCGACGGCGATATCAGCGGTTTCCTGGTACCGACGGATACTCCCGGGTTCACGGCCAACGTCATTCACAAGAAGCTGTCGCTGCGGGCCTCGGTCACCTCTGAACTGGTGCTGGACAACGTCCGGCTGCCGGCGTCCGCGCAGCTGCCGGAGGCCACCAGTCTCGGTGCGCCGCTGTCGTGCCTCAACGAGGCCCGGTTCGGGATCGTGTTCGGCGCGCTGGGAGCGGCACGCGACAGCCTGGAGACCGCGATCGCCTATGCCCGTGAGCGTGAGGTCTTCGACCGGCCGCTGTCTAGTTTCCAGCTGTCGCAGGAGAAGCTGGCCAACATGACCCTCGAGTTGGGCAAGGGCATGCTGTTGGCCGTCCACCTCGGCCGGATGAAAGACGCCGAAGGCGCACGTCCCGAGCAGATCAGCCTCGGCAAGCTCAACAACGTGCGCGAGGCGCTGGCGATCGCGCGGGAATGCCGAACCCTGTTGGGCGGCAGCGGGATCACGCTGGAGTATTCGCCGCTGCGGCATGCGAACAACCTCGAGTCCGTGCTCACCTATGAAGGCACGTCCGAGATGCACCTGCTGTCGATCGGTCGTGCGCTGACCGGCCAGGCCGCGTTCCGCTGAGGTGACCGACCCAACCGAACTGCGGCATCTGATCGCCGGAGAATGGCGTGCCGGCGGCGGCGACGCCATCAGCAGTGTCAACCCGACCCGGCCGAGTGTGGTTGTCGCCGAGGGACTTTGCGCAACGGTGGCCGACGTCTCTCACGCCGTTGGCGCGGCAGGTGAGGCGCTGAAGGGCTGGGCCCGCACGCCCATCCATGAGCGTGGCGCCGTGCTGCTGGAGGCGGCGGCTGTGGTCGAGCGCAACGCCGGAGCGTGGGGTCTCGAATTGGCGACCGAGGAGGGCAAGACCAAGGCCGAGGGTATCGGCGAGGTTCGCCGGGCCGCCCAGATCCTGCGCTACTACGGCAACGAAAGCGACCGCCAGGCCGGCGAGATCTTCGCCTCGCCGCGGGCGGGCGAGCAGATTCTCGTGACCCGCAAGCCGGTCGGCGTCGTCGCCGTCATCACCCCGTTCAATTTCCCCATCGCGATCCCCGCCTGGAAGATCGCTCCGGCCTTGGTCTACGGCAACACCGTGGTGTGGAAGCCGGCGACCACCGTTCCGCTACTGGCGATCCGGCTCGCGGAGGCGCTGACAGCGGCGGGCCTTCCGCCGGGTGTGCTCAATCTGGTGATCGGCGAGTCTGCGATCGGTGAGGCGCTGGTCGAACACCCGGACCTCGCCGCGATCAGCTTCACCGGTTCGACCGCAGTGGGCCGTCGCATCGCCGCCTCGGCGGCGGCCCGGGGCGTGCCGGTCCAGGCCGAGATGGGCGGGAAGAACGCGGCCGTGGTCCTCGACGACGCGGATGTAGACCTCGCCCTGGACCAGGTGATGCTGGGTGCATTCCGCTCCACTGGCCAAAAGTGCACGGCCACATCACGATTGATTGTCACCGATGCAATTGCTGACCGGTTCCTCGACGAGCTCGCGACCCGCGTCGACGCGCTGGTGGTCGGCGACCCGACCGACGACGCGACGCAGATGGGTCCGGTGATCACCGGTGCCGCGCAGCGGAATATCTACGGGGGCCTGGGCACCGCGATGAACCAAGGCGCCGAGGTGCTGGCCGGCGGAGAGCCCTACTTCAAAGGCCTGCTGGCGGAGGGCTTCTTCGTCGCACCCACGCTGGTGGAGTTGACGGCCCCGGCCGACGTCTGGTCCGAGGAACTGTTCGGCCCGGTGCTGGCGGCGCGGCGCGCCACGGATGCCGACGAGGCGTTCGCATTGGCCAATGAGAGCGAATTCGGGCTCTCGGCAGCCATTTTCACCCAAGACCTGACCCGTGCACTCCACGCTGTCGAGCACGTCGACGTCGGGGTGCTGCACATCAACTCGGAGTCGGCTGGGGCAGATCCCCATGTGCCGTTCGGCGGGGCGAAGAAGAGCGGGCTCGGCCCCAAAGAGCAGGGCACCGCGGCCCGCGAGTTCTTCACCCACACCACCACGGTGTATCTGCGTGGAGGCGCTGCAGATTGAGTGAGTACTGAGGTCGGCGATTCAGCCGATACATAACCCCTCAGTACTCACTCAACGGCTAGTTAGTCTCGGCGGCCCGCGCCTGCTGGCGCTTCTCCTTCTCGACGTCGGCCAGTTCGTCGAGGCGATCGGCATCCTGGCGGATGGCGGCGGCCTCACCGCGCTTGTCGGCGGCGTCGTCCAGTTTCGCCTGGGCGGCCTTGGTCACCGTCTTCTCCGCCGCGGTGATATCCGCTTGCTGGGTCTTCTTGACGTTCTCCACTGCGTCCGTGCGCTGCGATGCGGCCCTGTCCACCCGCTCCTTGACGGCGGTGACGCGGTCGGCGGCATTCTTGGCAGCCTCACGTTTGCGCGCCTCGGCCTGCTGCCGGGATTCCTGCACCGTCTTTTGCTTTGTGGCTTGGGCGTTTTGGCGCTGCTTCGTGGCCTCATCCTGGCGGGCCTTGAATTCCTGGCCGGCCTCGCGCACCTCAGCGCCCGCCTCCGCGTCCAGCTCGGCGGCAAGGCGAAGCGCCTCGCTGCGATCGGCCAGGGCGGCGCCTCGCTCGGCGATGTCGGGTGCGTTCAGCAGGTTGCCGACCGTCACATCCAGCGCGCCGAGAGAGCGTTCGTAGATCAATCGGGTCGGCGACTCGTTGTCGAGACGGGCGACCACCTGCTCCTCAACGATCTGCAGCGGTACCCGGGCGGCCCGATATTGGAGTCGCAGGATCGCGAAGGGCACATCGGTGATTTTCATTGAACTCCTCGTTGTTCGATAGTCGTTGTCACTCAGGCAAATCAGCGTCTTTGGTCAGCTGGTCGGCTTCGTTTCTGAGCCGATCTGCCTCTGCCCTGGCCGCGGCGGCGTCGCGCACCGCGTCCTGGTGATCCTCGACGGCGGCCTCGACCTTCTCGCCGGCCTGCTCGGACTCCAGGCGCGCTCGCGCCTCGGCGCCGGTGGCTTGACGCCGGGCATCCTGCTCGGCTTGTGCCGAGGCGGCAGCCGCCAACCGGCCGGCGTCCTGCTCGGCGGCGCGTTTCTGTGCGGCCGCGTCGTTGCCGATGGCGTGCTCGGCGGTGGCAGCCCGCGCGGTCACCTCGGCTCGCGCCTGTGCTGCCTCCGTGGTGGCCGCGGACTTCTGGTCCCTGGCTTCGGCCGCCTCGGCGTCGGCGATGGCCTTCTCGGCGTTGGCTTCTTTGCGGTGCTTGGCACCGACCTGCTCGAGCTGACCTTCTGCCGTCAGCGAGTCATTGCCGGTGACGGCACCGACCACTTCCTTGGCTTTGCCTTTGATCGAGTCGATCAGGCCCTCACGGGCCTGCTCAGCTTTGTTGTTCATCCGGGTCCCCTCGTAGGCGTGCGTGCACCTACTACGTTCCACGGACAGCGCGGATGAAACCCTTACCTGGCGAAGACCCCGGTGAGATGGGTTACGGCTCGACGGTGACCTTGATGGCCTCGCCGCTTTTGACGATGTCGAAGGCGTCGAGCACGTTGTCGAGCGAAATATGGCGGGTGATCAGGTCTTTGACGGGGACCTGCCCGGTGGAGATGTATTCGAGCGCACGCTTGTTGTGCTCGGGTGCCGAGCCGTTCGCGCCGTGGATGTGCAGCTGGCGGTAGTGCACCACGTTCGAGTCGCAGGTGATCGTCGGATTGGTCTTGGGTAGGCCACCGAAGAAGGAGATGCGCCCGTTGCGCGCGGCCATCGCGATCGCCTGCTCCTGGGTGATGTTGGCGGCCGTCGCGGTGATGATCACGTCGGCACCCCGGCCGCCGGTCAGCTCCATGACCTTGGCGACGACGTCGACGTCAGTGGCGTTGATGACCCCGTCGGGATGGACGGCGTCAGCGGACATCGCCAGGCGGCTGTCGTTGACGTCGACGAGATACACCGGTCCGCACTTGTGCACGCCGCGGGCGATCCGGATGTGCATGCAGCCGATCGGGCCCGCGCCGAAGACGACGACGGTGTCGCCCTCCTCGATGCCCAGCAGTTCTTGGGCGTTGATGGCGCACGCGAAGGGCTCGGCGGCGGACGCTTCGTCGAAGCCGACGTTGTCGGGAATCCGGTTCAGTCCGTCGACCGCGAGGACCTGCTTGGGCACGATCATGTATTCGGCGAAACCGCCGTCGTACTGGTAGCCCACCGAGGTCTGGTTCTGGCACACGGCCATCCAGCCCTTGCGGCATTCGTGGCAATGCCCGCACGGCACCGCGGCGATGACCTGCACCCGGTCGCCGATCTGCCAGTCACTGCCGTACGTCTGGTTGACCTCGGCGCCGACCTCGACGACCTCGCCGGCGATCTCGTGGCCGATCGTCCGCGGCGGGGTCAGGTTCTGGTGGCCGTTGTGGAAGATCTTGACGTCGGTGCCGCACGTCGAGCAGTTGCGCACCCGGATCTTGACCTCATCAGGCCCGCAGGTGGGCTCCGGGACGTCCTCGAGCCGGACATCCTCGGGTGCGTAGAAGCGCAGGGCTTTCATGGGCGATCGTCCTTCCTACGGGTGAGCTGACCCACACTCTAGCGGTATTCCGGGCACAAAACCACAGTCATTTCTGCCCGTTTGTGACCGGATGCTTGCATTCATGCCCACATGTGGGTTTACTGATCACCAGATGTGATCGGCATCACCCCAAAGAATCGGAGGCACCGAGTTGTCCACCACCGAGACAAAACCGCGGACCGGGGCACGGGTTCATGTTCAGAAGCTGGGCACGTCGCTGTCGAACATGGTCATGCCCAATATCGGCGCCTTCATCGCATGGGGCCTGATCACCGCACTGTTCATCAAGGCCGGGTGGCTGACAGGGATCTTCCCGGGACTACGTGACCCGGGCGGTTGGGTGGCCAAGATCGGCGGCTGGGGTGACTTCGCCGACGGCGGCATCGTCGCGCCGATGATCACGTATCTGCTGCCGATCCTGATCGGAGCCACCGGCGGCCGGATGGTGTACGGAATCCGTGGTGGCGTGGTCGGTGCGATCGCGACCATGGGCGTGATCGCCGGCACCGACATCCCGATGTTCCTCGGCGCGATGATGATGGGACCGCTCGGCGGTTGGGTGATGAAGAAGGTCGACGCCATCTGGGACGGCAAGGTCCGCCCAGGCTTCGAAATGCTCATCGACAACTTCTCGGCCGGCATCGTCGGGCTGATCCTGGCCACCTTCGGGTTCTTCGGAATCGGCCCGATCGTGTCGGGCTTCAGCCACGGCGCAGGCCGGGTGGTGGATTTCCTGGTCGCCCACGACCTGCTGCCGCTGACGTCGATCTTCATCGAGCCGGCCAAGGTGCTGTTCCTCAACAACGCGATCAATCACGGGGTGCTCACGCCGCTGGGTACCACCCAGGCCCTGCAAACCGGCAAGTCGGTGTTGTTCCTCCTGGAGGCCAATCCCGGCCCTGGGCTGGGAATCCTGCTGGCGTTCATGGCATTCGGTCGAGGTGCCGCCAAAGCGTCGGCACCGGGCGCGGCGATCATCCAGTTCTTCGGCGGCATCCACGAGATCTATTTCCCTTACGTCCTGATGAAGCCGAAGCTGATCGCGGCCACCATCCTGGGCGGCATGACCGGCATCTTCATCAATGTCCTCTTCGGATCCGGCCTGCGCGCGCCGGCCGCACCCGGTTCGATCATCGCCGTCTACGCCCAGACCGCCTCGGGCAGCTTCCTCGGCGTCACGCTGTCGGTATTCGGTGCCGCCGCAGTCTCATTCGCGGTGGCCGCACTCTTGCTGAAGACCGACCGCTCCGACGACGACGGAGACCTGGCCGCCGCGACCGCGGGCATGGAGGCACTCAAAGGCAAGAAGTCCAGCGTGTCCTCGGCGCTGGTGGGATCCGCCGGCGGGGCCGCACTGGTCGGCACCGCCAACGGGGGCCCCATCACCAATATCGTGTTCGCCTGCGACGCGGGCATGGGCTCGTCGGCGATGGGCGCCTCGGTGCTGCGCAAGAAAATTCAAGGTGCCGGCTTCACCGACGTGAAGGTGACCAATCAGGCGATCTCGAATCTCACCGATGACTACGGGCTGGTGGTCACCCATCAGGATCTCACCGATCGCGCCCGCCAGAAGACACCGTCGGCCACCCACGTCTCGGTCGACAACTTCATGAACGCCCCGCAGTACGACGAGATCGTTGAACTACTCGGCTCGGTCAACGGCGGCAACGGCACTGCGGCCGCCCCGGTCGAACAGGCCGACGAGGCACCCGGCGACGACGTGCTCGCTGTCGAGTCGATCGTGCTGGCCGGCACGGCCACCACGCGGGACGGGGCGATCAGCGAGGCAGGCCGGTTGCTGGTGGCCTGCGGCGCGGTTGAGCCGTCCTACGTGCACGCGATGCACGAGCGGGAGGGCTCGGTGTCGACCTACATGGGCAACGGCCTGGCGATCCCGCACGGCACCAACGAGGCCAAGGACGCCATCCGGCGCACCGGGATCTCGTTCGTGCGATACGCCCAACCGATCGATTGGAATGGCAAGCCTGCCGAGTTCGTCGTCGGCATCGCCGGTGCGGGCAAGGACCATATGGCGTTGCTGACCAAGATCGCCGGGGTGTTCCTCAACAACGACGAGGTGGCCCGGCTTCGGGACGCCACGAGTGCCGCCGAGGTCCGGGCGGTGCTCGGCGGCAACGGCGGGTGAGAATACCGAGGTGGATTCGGACACCCGCCAAGGCCGCATAGTCGAGTTCGCCCGCACCAGGGGGCGAGTCGAGGTGGCGGCGCTGGCCGAGGAACTCGACGTCGCGGCCGAGACGATCCGCCGCGACCTGAAGGTGCTCGCAGGTCGCCGGATCCTCAAACGCGTGCATGGCGGCGCCATACCGCTGGAGACCGCGGCATTCGAATCGACCGTCGAATACCGCAGCCAAGTGGATCTCGCCGAGAAGCACCGGATCGCCGGAGCGGCCACCGAGCTGTTGCACGGGGCCGAAACGGTATACCTGGACGAAGGTTTCACTCCCCGGCTGATCGCCGAGCGGCTGGCCGATCAGGAGCTGACGGTGGTGACCTCGTCGCTGCTGGCCGCGGAGGCGCTGGCACACAGTGAGTCGGTGACGGTCCTGCTGCTCGGCGGCCGGATGCGCGGCCGCACGCTGGCGACGGTGGACCATTGGGCCACCGACATGCTCGGCAGCCTGGTGATCGACGTCGCTTACCTTGGCACGAACGGTATTTCGCCCGAGCATGGCCTCACCACGCCTGACCCGGCCGTCGCCGCGGTGAAGCACATGGCAGTCAAAGTCGCCCGTCGCCGGGTTCTGGTGGCCGCGCACACCAAATTCGGTGTCAGCAGCTTCTGCCGGTTCGCCGACGTCGCCGATTTCGACTCGATCGTGACCGGCACGGAGCTCCCCGCCGCCGATGCCCGCCGGTATGAGGCGATGGGGCCTGCCGTCGTGCGAACCTGACTCGCCCGGAAGGCTATGCCTCACCGCCGAGTTCATTCTGGCTCCGCTCGGCATCAGCTTGGTCCGGTGTCATCTCAGACTGGTCCAGCCACCTCTGCACATCACCGCCGAGGCGGTCGGCGGAGAGGTTCGCAAAGTCCAGGGCGAGCACCGCCATGGCCGCCAGCACCTGCATGGCCCGCCCGCTGCGGTGAATCTCGGTCATGAGTTCGCCCAGTGAGTGATTGTCGTCATCGCACAACGCGGAGAGGTACCGCCGGGCGTCGGCGAACTCTCGGTCGACGTGACCAACCCGTCTACGGAAATCGTCTACCGAAGGCAGCTCGTCGGGCGGATCGATGCTCATGCGGGTGCCTTCCGGTGGTAGGTCAGCCGGCGATCCCCGGTCACCACGCCGCGCTGCTACTGGCGAAAACCCTATCCGCTGATCTGCCTCGGTCGGGGCCGTTCGGCCTGGAAAGGAGCACCCCTGACCGCGCTCAATTCGACGGCGGATCCCTGGTTACGGTACCGTAGGTTACTAGTGGGTAACTTAGGAGGTTCCATGACTGAGCTCAAGTACGTGCGGCTGCACGGCGAACTCGTCGCCTACCAGGACAGCGGGCACGGCCCCACCCTGGTGATGCTGCATGGGATCGGCAGTAGTTCGCGCACGTGGCGCGCGGTCACACCCCAGCTGTCCAAACATTTCCGGGTGGTGGCACCAGACCTGCTCGGTCACGGCGAGTCAGCGAAGCCGCGGACCGACTACTCGCTGGGCGCCTTCGCGGTGTGGTTGCGAAACTTCCTCGACGAGTTGGAGATTCCTCGGGCGACGATAGTGGGGCACTCCCTCGGCGGGGGCATCGGCATGCAGTTCGTCCACCAGCATCCCGAGTACTGTGAACGGCTCGCGCTGATCGCCAGTGGTGGACTGGGGGCCGAGGTGGGCCTGAGTTTGCGGCTGCTCGCCTCGCCGGCCGCCGAACTCATCGCACCGTTGATCGCGCCGAAATCGGTTGTCGCCGTCGGCAATCGACTGCTGAGCCGATTGGAGTCGGTCCGGCCACCTCAGATGGCGACGACCGAGACCTGGGAAGCCTATGCCTCGCTCTCGGATCGCCCGACCCGCCAGGCATTTCTGCGCACCCTGCGCTCGGTGGTCGACTACCGCGGGCAGGCGGTCAGTGCTCGTTCACGGCTGGACGTCACCCACGGACTGCCCGTCTCACTGCTGTGGGGCGAGCAGGACCCGATCATCCCCGTCGCCCACGCCCGGGCCGCGCACGACGCTCTTCCCGGCAGCCGGCTGCTGATCCTCCCCGGCGTCGGACATACACCGCAGCTGGAAGCGCCCGCCGCCGTCGCAGACTTCCTCGAGGCCTTCGTCAACTCGACGGTACCGTGGACGCCGATGGCGACGGCGTGACGCCCTAGTCGCACGGACCGCGCCGGGTGAGCCGGTGATACAACGCTGCGGCCTCAGTCCTGTTGGCGGCACCCAATTTCCGCAGAATGCGCTTGACGTGAACTTTCACCGTGTTCTCCGTCAGGAACAGGGCGGTGGCTATCTGCGCGTTCGTCTTGCCGAGGGCGATGCTCCGCAACACATCCCACTCGCGCGGCGACAGCCGTTCAGTGGCTCGCTCGGCGCGCGGCAACGGCGACACCGCGGCCAGTCGCGGTGGCGGCTGCGGGGCCGACGGGCCGCCCGGACCGTCGGCGCCGGCTCGGTCCCCCAGGGATGCCGATGCCTGGTTGATCACTTTCAGCCTGTCGGCGAGTTGGGCCCGCTCGATCGCGAGACCCAGACCGCCGGCGTACAGGCCTAGAAGATCGCGGTCGATGTCCTGGACGCTGCGGTCCGGGTAGCGGTCAGCGTGGATCATCGCCACCGGAGCGCCCCACGCGTGGACCGGCGCAGCCACGTAATCGGTGGTCCGGGTGAACTTCACGATCTTGCGGAACACCCGGGGATGGGATTGCGCATCGCACACCAGGATTGGCGCGCCACTCAGCAGCATCTCGGATTCCAGCAGTTGACCGGCCAACCGCTGAGAGTGTGCCGTTCCGAAAGCCACGAGCTGCTCGGCGAAATCGGCGTCATCAGCGGTGTAGGCGTTATGCGTCACCCAGATCCCGTGGTCGATCCTGGAGAACAGAACACGAGTGAACCCGATTCGAGCCGCCGCCCCGGCCGCCAACCCGAGTAGTTCGTTCATCGACGACGCCAGAACCAGTTGACTGACGGCATCCTGGACGCCGGCGACGAGACCGCCGGAGTCTGGCTCCTGCACGGCGCTTCGCGCCCGGGCGGTGCCGCCCACGACAGCAGGCAGACGGCCCAGCGAAGTCCCGCCAGATGTCTTCACCGCGGTGTCGAGACGACCGATCACCTCCGCGAGCGTACGCGGGATGGTGATTTATGTCTATAGCTGATAACACTTATAGCTGCGTTGCCATAGCCGAATCAGCCACGCAATAGCGCTATTTCTCGTGTCAATGTACTTGTTTGTTACGTTCCGCAACCGCTGCAGGGGCGATCTGGGAGGATGTTCCAATCCGGCCGGCAGGAAGGGACACTCCAGCGATGCAGCCAACCGTCCCAGCCGTCAGGCGCAGGCCGAAGGACCGCAAGAAGCAGATCCTCGATCAGGCCGCCCGGCTGTTCATCGACCGCGGGTTCCATTCGGTGAAACTGGAGGAGATCGCGGAGGCCGCCGGCGTGACGGCTCGCGCCCTATACCGCCACTACGACAACAAACAGGCGCTGCTCACCGCAGTGATTCTCAACGCGCAGGACGAATACCAGAGTTTCCGCAATCCCGAGGGTCGCACACCCGAGGCGGCCGCCCGCCCGCTCCATGACGAGTTGCCCGACCTGATCGCGGCGGCCGTCGAGACCCGAGCGCTGACCGTGCTGTGGCAACGCGAGGCCCGGTATCTCACCGCCGACGACCGCGCCGAAGTTCGGCAACGGATCAACTCCATCGTGGCGGGCATGCAGGCCGGCGTTCGCCTGGAGATGCCGGAGCTGAGCCCCCCACATGCCGAGCTACGGGCATGGGCCGTGTCCAGCACCCTGACAAGCCTTGGGCGACACAGCCTCAGCCTGCCCGGCACCGAGCTGAGGGTGCTGCTCTACCGGGCGTGCATGGCCGCCGCGCGTGCCGTGCCGGTCGGAGCACTCGAGCCGATCGAGGGTCCGGCGGGTCGGGAGTCGGCGGCGTTCTCGCGGTACGAGACGCTGCTTGCCGCGGGTGCGCAGTTGTTCCGTGCCCGTGGATATCCCGCTGTGAGCACTGCCGACATCGGCAAGACCGTCGGAATCGCGGGGCCCGGCCTGTACCGTTCCTTCTCCTCCAAGCAGGCCATCCTCGACACCCTGGTACGCCGGCTCGACGAGTGGTCCGCCCTGGAGTGCATCCGGGTGCTACGGGCGAATACTCCTGCGGCGCAACGGCTTGGCCAGCTCGTAGCCGGGCGGGTGCGGATCAGCCTGGACGACCCCGACCTGGTCTCGGTGTCGATCACCGAACTGTCCTCGGCCTCCGACGAGGTTCGCGACAGCGTCATCAGGAACCAGGCCGACCGCGACGGGCTGTGGATCGACCTCATTCGCACCCTGGTCCCGCAGACCACCGTCGCGCAGGCCCGACTACTGGTCGCGGCCGCCGTCAGCTTCATCGAAGATGTCTCGCGGACATGGCATCTCACCCGCAGGACCGATGTCGCGCAGGAGATGACCGCTATCGCGTTGGCAATCTTGACCAGCCAAGCCGACGCGCCCCAGTAGCCCGGCGAAAAGACCGATCACCACAGCGCCGCGAGGGTTCCGCCGTCAGCGACCTGCGCCGTCCCGTTGATCATCGACGCGTCGTCGGAGAGCAGAAAGGCGACGATGCCCGCCATCTCGTCCGGTCCGGCCATCCGGCCCTGCAGACGACCGATCATCGTGTCGGCCCCGCCCTCTCCGAGTGCCTCGTCGAACATCGTCATCGCGGTCTGCTGCATCGGGGTGTCGACGAACGCCGGCAGCAGCGCATTGGATCGCACGTTGGCCGTGCGGAGTTCGGCGGCGGTGATCCGGCTGAGGTGGATGATCCCCGCCTTGGACATCCCATAGGCCGCGGTGCCCGCGGCCGCGACCTGTCCGCCGAGCGAGGACATGTTGACGATGGCACCGCCCCCGCGCTCGACCATTCGGGGCGCGGCGTGCTTGGTGCACAGCCAGGCGCCGCGCAGGTTCACTCCGATCACCCGGTCGAAGTCAGCGACTTCGGTGTCCAGCAGCGGGGCGAAATGCACGACACCGGCGTTCGCGACGAGCTTGTCGACGCCGCCGAACTCTGCGACGCACGCCTCCACCATCCCGGCGACCTGCGACTCGTCGCTCACGTCGACCTGGTGACCGACGGCACCGCCGCCGATCTCGACCGCCGCGGACTTCGCGGTGTCGGCGTTGATGTCAGCACACAGGACATGACACCCCTCGGCGGCCAGCCGCCGGGCGATGGCCAGACCGATGCCGGCGCCCGCCCCGGTCACAATCGCGGACTTCCCGGCCAGGTCGGGATGCGTCATCGCTTCTCCTCTGCGAACCCGTTGCGTGCGAGCATGCGTCAGCCGGCCACCGGCCACGCCGTCGCGGACGATTCGACGTGCAGCCCATGTTCCCGGATGGCGCCGAACATGAGCAGCCCCAGCTCCGGTGCGTCGTCGGACAACCGGACGGTGTACACGCCGAGGTCGCGCAGAATCCATGCGACGGTCTCGGACAGCAGATCCGGCGTTGTCGTGCCGGACAGCAGACCGCAGGCGCGGACGGTCGGCGGCCGTAGATAAATGATCATGCCGGTGCCACGGGCCTGCATCGCGGCGACCGCATGAGCGAGTTCCGCACCGCAAGCGCATGCCAGCGAACCGAACACGTCATCCGGCGGGCAGGAGCGAAGCGACAAGGGGATGAACCCTGAGCCGAGGCATTCGAGGTGGACGTGCAATGGCATCGGCGCGTCCGCACCGGCATTGCCGGCGATCACCGCAAGGTGCTCGGATCCTTCTCGGGGATCGCGGTAGCCGACCACCGTGAAGGCGCCCGAATCGGTCGGCAGTGTGGTCTCCGCCGAACGCACGACCTGCGGCTCGGTGCGACGCCGGTACGTCGCCAACTCCGCCACCGAGATGAGGGGCAGGCCATGCCGGTCCGCGAAGGACGCCAGCTCGGCACGATCCGCCATGCCCGCCGGGTTCCGTTGCGACACAATCTCGCACAACACACCCGCAGGCCGTCGCATACCGAGACGGGCCAGGTCGACTGCCGCCTCGGCCGCACCCGCGGACCGGCCGAGCACGCCGTGCTGCCCGGCCTGCACCGGGATCACATGTCCGGGCCGGCGGAAATCGGCGACTGTGGCCTCGGCGTCGGCGAGGGCGGCGATGGTGCGGGCCCGGTCGATCGCCGAGATCCCGGTGCCGGTTTCGCGAAAGTCCACCGTCACCCGCTGAGCGGCGATACCCACGGTCTCGCCGTTTCGATGACACACCGGCGGCAGGTTGAGTCGCTCACAGTCCGCACCGGGCAGGGCGATCCGGACGTAACCGGAGGTGTGCCGGACCGTGAACGTGAGCAGTTTCGCCGTGGCGGCATCCGCGGCGAAGACCAGATAGCCCTGGTCCTCCGAGTCGTCGACCACGATGGCGGGACGACCGGTGGCCACGGCGGCGATGGCGCGCCGTACCCGTCCGTACGCGGTCTTCATCGTCGTGACACCACTAGCTCAGTCCGCCAAGGAAATCGAGCAGCAAGCGATTGGTCTCCTTGGGCTGCTCCTGTTGGATCCAGTGCCCGACGCCGTCCACCATGTGGGTGCCGCAGTAGTTGGGCATCACCTCGTGCGCACGTTCGGCCGCCTCGGCACCCCAGGTGGTGCCGACGTCGTACTGACCCCCGATGAAGAGTGCGGGCGAGGTCAGCGGGGTGCCCTCGTACTCGGCGAGGTCGTGCCAGTCGTTGTCGATGTTGTGATAGAAGCTCAGCGGACCGCCGAGTCCGGATCGCGCGAATTCGCCTGTGTAGAAGTCGAGATCAGCGTCGGTGAACCACTCTGGCATGGTATCGGGGTAGACGAAAGCGTCCTTGAGCCGCGCACCGTGCGGCATGCACAGCGGGCCGGACCGGATCACCTCGATCGGATCCATCGCGGCGAGATCCACCCCGGCCGCCTCGGCCGCCTGGGTCGCGGCGGCCATCGCATCGCCGGACACCGTATAGGTCAGACCGAGCAGCCAGCTTCGCAGATCCTCTTCGATCTCGGCGATGATGCCGTCCTGCTCGGAGAAGTAGTCCTGGTACCAGACCTTCCCCGGGCCGGCCAGTTCCAGGTGGTAGTCGTTGGGCCGGTGTTCGCCGAACGGGCTGCCGGGCAACCCGATCACTCCTCGCCCGGCGAACGGCACGCTGATCCCGACCACACCACGACACCGCTCGGGGTGCAGCCAGGCGAATGTCCAGGCGACCGGCGCACCCCAGTCGTGCCCGACGACCACGGCCTGCTTCTCACCGTAGGCGTCGATCACGCCGAGAATGTCACCGACCAGTTCCTTGATCCGATACGCGGTCTGCACACGGTATTTGGAGGACTGGCCGTAGCCCCGCTGGTCGATGGCCACCACCCGGTAACCCGCCTCGGCCAGCACCGGGATCTGGTGGCGCCACGAGTACCACGACTCGGGGAAGCCGTGGACCAACACCACCAACGGCCCCTCGCCCTCCTCCACAGCGTGGATCCGGGTGCCGCGGCAGTTGAGCATCCGATGGGTCTGCGACATCACGACCTCTTCTCTAATGGGACCGGGTGGCAGCCAAACCGATTGATACTTCCTCGGTTCGGATCAGGTCTTCGACGGACGGAATGGTGCTGTTCTCGTAATTGCGCGCGATGAGGGTCTTCTGCCCGGAGAGTTTGGTCCGGGCCCATTTGCCGACCACGCGGGCCGCCACCTTCGGCGTCATAAGTGCCGCAGCGGGTTTGACCAGATGCACGACGGCCAGGAACTCGTTGTAGGTCTCCGGGTCGTCGTGCACCAACTCCATCACGCGATCCATGTACCAGGTCAGTGCGCCGAAGTAGAACGGTCGCTTCTTGTCGACGTCCTTGAGCCAGTCGAACCGCAGGTTCTGTTCCCGGATCACGAACCAGGCGGTGTCGGCCAACTTGGCGATCGTGCGGAAGTAGCGCCGAGGCAGATCCGGGTCGGTGGGACCGTACTTGGCCAGCAGCAGCTGCATTTCCCGGACTTCCTTGAGCGCCAAGGTCATCCCGAGCCCGGATACCGGGTCGGCACTGGTGTAGGCGTCACCGACGACCACCAGTGCGCGCGGCAGGTTGCGCTTCTTCTCGTAGTGCAGCCGCAGCATGTTGGGATACCGGAAGTTGTAGATCGGCGAGGCCGGCTCGAGGCCGTCGATGTTCTCCCCGATCACCGCCGACGGCATCCGGTTGGCAAACTCACGGAACTCCTGCGCCGTGCGCGGCGGCGAATAGCAGTTGTAGGCCACCAGCGATGTGGACAGGATGGAACGTGAGCTGTCGGTGTAGTACTGCGCGGCGTAGGTGTCCTCGTACGGACGGTACGCGTAACAGATGACCATCACCTTGTCGTCCCACTGCCGCTCGGGCGGCACGTGGTGGAACATGGTGGAGTAGAAGCAGTTGATGATGTCCTGCTCGACCTCCGGCGCCCCGATGCCGATGCGATCCAGGAACTCCGGAAAGCGGGTGTTCTTTCCTGATGCGTCGACCACGAATTCGGCGGGTATGACACCGAGTTCGTCACCATCGCCGGCGATCGCGACACCGACCACGGTGTCGTCGGCACGGTCGTAAACCAGGTCGGCCACTTCGGATTCATAGCGGAAGCTGATCCGCGGTTCGCCGTCGAGGCGGCGCCGAACACACCACTCCAGCAGGGGCCTTGCGGCACAGACGATCTGGATCGGCCCGGTGCCCGGTTTCTTCCAGGTTCCGCCGAGCCGGATGCGGTACTGGGCGGCCATGTCGACGTCGAACGCGCCCTCGCGGACCATGTCGTCGATGATTCCGGGGAAGAACCGCTCGAGTTCGATGCGCCCCGCGGTGAGCAGATGGTGCAGGTGCCAGCCCTGCGCCGCGCCCGGCCGGCCCTCGCGGCGGGTGTGCGGTGCATCCTTTTCCAGGACGATGACCTTGTCGAAGGTCTCACTGAGCACCTTGGCCGCGGCGATTCCGGCGATGCTTCCGCCGACCACCACCGCGGTGCCGTGCCCGCGGCGGCGCACATCGGCCAGATCGACCGTGGCGTAGTTCAGTCGTGGCGCTGTTCGCCGACGCGCTGCACCGCTGGCCACGAACTTCTCGTAGTACAGCCCGGTGCCGTGGATACCGTTGTCCTCAAGCCATTTCCGGGTGTCGGTGATCAACCCGGACGGACCGCACAGATAGACGTCGGCGTTACCGCCGTCGAACATGCGCGCGTCGAGCAGATCGGTGACCCGGCCCACCGGTCCATCCCACTGGGTACTCGGACGCGAGACGACGGTGTGGACCTCCAGCCCGGGCAACCGTCGCTTCAGTGCCTCGAGCTCGTCGAGCTTGCACAGGTCGTCGACGTCGCTGACGCCGTACAGCAGATGGACCGTCCCGCGGTGATCGTCGTTCAGACTCTGCGCCATCGCGAGGATCGCCGACAGTCCGGTGCCGCCGGCCACCAGGACCACCGTGCGCGCGGTCGGTCGCAGGTAAAAGCCGCCCTTGCTGCACCGCATGGCAATTCGATCACCGGGTTTGGCCTTGTCGCGCAGATAGTCCGACATCACGCCCTGGGGTAGCAGCCGGACGATGAACTCCACCTCGGCGCGCCCGTCGGCGGGATGCGCGTAGGAGTAGTTGCGCCACACAGAGCTCCCGGGCGCCTGCAACTGGGCGAACTGCCCGGGCAGATAGACCAGTGGTCCGAGTCCCGAGACGTCGACGCGGAGTAGCGCCGTCGTCGGCGACACATGCTCCACCGCGGTCACCACGCCGGTACCGGTCACCAGGCGCGCGGCGTTGTCGTCGGCGGGATACTGCACGCTGATCACGCAGTCGGATTTCGCGAACGTCTGACAGGTCAGGACCTTTCGGGCGTCACGTTCGACTTCGGAAAGCCCTTCGGTGCGCCCCATCTCGTAATCGCCTGCGACACAGGTGGCCACGCAGGTCCCGCAGATCCCGCTTTGGCATTCGTTGACGATCGCGATGCCGTGCTCCTCGGCTGCCTCCAGGATCGACTGGTCCTGTTGCACCGCCATCGTCTTGCACGTTCCGTCCGAATACCGCACGGTGATCTCGGGCATCTGCATGTCTTTCGGCCTTCTCCTCAGACGATCGCCGACGCGGGCTTCTTGGCGATCCGGGCATTGAGGCGCGGCATGACCTCCTCGGCCAGGAGTCGCATGGACTCCTTCCACGGACCCGGATTGTCGAGGTAGTCGAAACCGAGGATCAGCAGATGACCGAAGCCACCGACCTGGTCGTAGGTGGCCTCCAGCTTGTCCACCACGGTCTCGACGGAACCGACCACAAAGGTGTTCTCCGCCAGGTACTCCGGCGTCACGTCTTCGTCGGGCACCGAGGGGTTGTGCTTGTAGAACTTGGTCATCCCGAACATCCGGAACGTCGGCAGAACGTACTCACGCATGTTGCGGCCCATCATGCCGTCGACCGCGTAGCGGAATGCCTGTTCGTCGGTTTCGGCGACGACGACCTCGCGCACCAGCCGCCAGTCCCGGCGATCCGGCGTGCGTCCGGAACGGGCAGCGCCTTCCAGCACCGCGTCCCAGTGCGAGGCAACGTATTCGGTGTTGAGGTCCAGGCTCATCGGGAGGTAGCCGCGTTCGCCTGCCATCTTCAGCGTCTCGGAGCCCGCACTGAATCCGGTCACCCCGATCGGGGGGTGTGGCGCCTGGAACGGCTTGATGTGCCGCTTCATCAGGCCTTCGAACATCGGCGCTATTCCGTTGGCGTTCCAGTACTTTCCGCGGAACTCCCACGGCTGATCCTCGGTCCACACCTTCAGCATGATCTCGAGCGCCTCGCGGGTCATTTCCCGGTGCTCGCCGTTCTTGCCGTCGACGTCGAACAATGCCCAGTCGCCGGGAATGCCGCTGGCGCCGACGCCGAGCATGAAGCGGCCCTGAGCGAGGTGGTCGAAGTAGGCCACCCGGTGGGCCAGTTCGACGGGATGGTGGTACGGCAGCAGATGGGCGCCGGGAGCGAGCTTGATGTTCTTGGTGCGCAGCAGCGCCTGGGCCAGCAGCAGGTCGGGTGCGCAGATCGGTTCCCACGGCACGGTGAAGTGCTCGCCGACCCACGCCTCCACGTAGCCGAGCTCATCGGCCAGCGTGATCAGGTCGAGGTCCCACTGGGTCGCGTCGTACAGGCTGCGCTCCGGTGGATGCGCCGGCATCAGGAAAAGTCCGATCTCCATCTTGAACCCTCTCGGTAGTGGTCGAGCAAGCGCATCTCATGCCTCGGTTGCGAGGTGCACCCCCGCTGTTTCGATGTTCAACACAGTACTAGCAAGATACTTGAAACGATGCAAGAACCATTTTTCTTGCTTGTTTGTCGAGCTATGAGTTTCCAACGGAGCGTATCGCCTATGGACATTTTGCGGATATGCCGCGTAGCGTGCTGCATCAGCGGCGGCCGCCCGCAGCAACGGAAGGGAGCATTCGTGCAGCATTTCGACTACATCGGCTATGAACTGATCCAGGACGGCCGGATCGCGGTGATCACGCTCGATCGCCCGAAACAGCGCAACGCGCAGAACCGCGGGATGCTCGTCGAACTCGGCACGGCGTTCGAACTGGCCGAAGAGGACGACACGGTGCGCGTGGTGATCCTGCGCGGAGCCGGGTCCTGCTTCTCCGCGGGCCACGACCTCGGGTCCGCCGACGACGTCCGGGAACGCTCACCCGGTCCCGGGCAACACCCCACCTACCTGTGCAATGGCGGCACGCTGACCGGGGCGGATGCCCGGCACCGGCAGGAATGGCATTACTTCTACCAAAACACCAAACGCTGGCGGAACCTGCGGAAGATCACGATCGCCGAAGTCCACGGAATGGTGTTGTCCGCCGGGCTGATGCTCGCCTGGTGTTGCGATCTGATCGTCGCCGCGCAGGACACGATCTTCGCAGACGTCGTCGGCACCCGGCTCGGGATGTGTGGTGTGGAGTACTTCGGCCATCCCTGGGAGTTCGGGCCGCGTAAGGCCAAGGAACTTCTGCTCACCGGTGACTCACTCGATGCCGACGGCGCCCACGCCCTCGGCATGGTCAGCAAGGTCTTCCCGACCGCCGAACTCTCGGCGCGGACCATCGAGTTCGCTACTCGCATCGCGAAAGTTCCGACCATGGCCGCGCTGCTGATCAAGGAATCGGTCAACCAAACCGTGGATGCGATGGGCTTCTCCACCGCGCTGGACGCCTGCTTCTCGCTGCACCAGCTCAATCACTCACATTGGGCGGAGCTCACCGGCGACCCACTGGGCATCGGCACCGTTGAGTACGGACTCGAGGATTGGCGGCTGGCCCCGGAAATCCTGCCCGCCGCGAAGAACCGGCCCTGAAAGCGGAGCACAGGTGGACATCGACTATCCCGACGAAGCGCAATCGTTCCGCGACGAGATCCGGGCGTTCCTGGCCGAGCACCTGCCTGCCGACTGGGCAGGTCCCGGCGGTCTGCCGCCTGACGAGCGTGAGCAACTCCGGCACCAGTGGCGCAAGGTCCTCGCCGACCGCGGATTGGTAGCGGTCTCCTGGCCCAAGGAGTATGGCGGCGGCGGACTCTCAGTGATGGAGCAAGCCGTGGTGTCCGAGGAATTCGCCCGCGCCGGCGCCCCCGAGCGCGACGAGAACGACATGTTCGGTATCGATCTGCTGGGCAACACGCTGATCGCGCTGGGCACCGAGGAACAGAAGAAGCGCTTCCTGCCGCGCATCCTGTCCGGCGAAGACCGCTGGTGTCAGGGTTTCTCCGAGCCGGAGGCCGGTTCGGACCTCGCATCGGTGCGGACCAGGGCGGTGTTGGAGGGGGGCG
>JAKFVT010000042.1 GCA_021732005.1 Mycobacterium sp.
ACACCACCGAGTTCGCCGGCCGTCGCGTACTGGTCACCGGCGGAACCCGCGGCATCGGCCGCGCGATCGCCGATCGCCTTCGGGCCGGCGGCGCCACCGTGCTTGCGGTCGCCCGCTCGCTTCCGCCCGGACATTCACCGGAGTCGGCGATCGTCGCGGACATCGCGTCGGCAGCCGGTACAGACGCAGTCGCCGGCCAGGTCATCGAACGCCTCGGCGGGATCGACATCGTGGTGCACAACGCAGGCGGCTCTGGGCAGAACGCCGGTGGCGCGACCGCCCTGACCGACAAGGAGTGGTCCGACACCTTCGAGTTGAATTTCTTCGGCGCGGTACGGCTCGATCGCTCGCTGATCCCACGCCTTCCCGACGACGGCGCGATCGTGCACGTCACGTCCATTCAGCGGCACTCGCCGCTCCCGACGACCATGCCGTACGCCGCAGCCAAGGCCGCCTTGGCCAACTACAGCAAGGCACTGTCCGACGACTTGGCGCCCCGCGGCATCCGTGTCAACGCGGTGTCACCCGGCTACGTCGAAACCGAGTCGGCGCATCAGATGGCCGAAGACCTCGCCGCGATCAACGGCATCGACATCGACGCGGCCCGCCGTCAGATCATGGCCTCCATCGGAGGGATCCCGCTGGGAGCCCCCGGTCGCCCACATGACATCGCCGAACTGGTGGCTTTCCTGGTCTCCCCGCGCGCCGCCTACATCACCGGTGCGGAGTATGTCATCGACGGCGGCAGCCTCCGCACCATCTGAGCAGAAAGGATTGACATGTCCATCATCGACGAATATTTCCGCGCCAGCGCCGAGCGGGACGTTGACGCCGTGATAGCCACCTTCGCGACCGACGCCACCGTGACCGACGAGGGTCGCCCCCGGACCGGGCACGACGAAATACGGGCCTGGCGTACCGCCACGTCGACGGAATTCGAGTACACCACAGCAGTTTTGGACACCGAACAGCTAGGCCAACACGTCTACCTGGTCAGCACACAAGTGACGGGCAACTTGCCGGGGTCGCCCGTCACGCTGCGCCAGCGGTTCACGTTGCGCGACGGTCTCATCGCGGACCTGGTGATCGCGCCCTGACAGGGCGGTCAGCCCACCTCGGCGGCGAGCTTGCCGACCACGTCACGCACCGCGGCGGACACGTCGGAGTTCTCCCGCGGATGCTTGCCGTCGAAGGTCGTGGACGGCACCGACAGCTTGAGGGACTCCACCACCCGGGGGCCGGCGATGCCGAACGACTTGCGCGTCTCGTCATGCGCCCACACCCCGCCATACTGACCGAGGGCCGAGCCGATGACCGCCAGCGGCTTGTCCTTCAGCGCGCCGTTGCCGTACGGACGCGACAACCAGTCGATCGCGTTCTTGAGCACACCGGGGATGCTCCCGTTGTATTCCGGGGTCACCACCAGAGCCGCATCGGCCTGCGCGGCCGCGGCCCGCAACGCCACCACCGCGGCGGGTGCGTCCTCGGTGTCGAGGTCTTCGTTGTAGTGCGGCAGCTCGCCCAGCCCGTCGTACACGGTGACGGTGACGCCATCGGGCGCCGACTCCGCCGCGAGTTCGGCCAGCTGACGATTGACCGAGGCCGCCCGCAAGCTGCCTACCAGTGCCAGCACATTGATATCCGCCATGTCGCAATCCCTTCAGTCGTTCGCGATCCTCCCACGGCAGAACCGGACCATGGTCCGGTTTATTTCCCGCTGAGCTAAAGTGGCAGAGTGAGCGCGATCTCCGGGGCCAATGAGCTGTCCCTTTCCGCGCCGCAGGAAAGAGGCGACGCCGCCCGAAACCGGCTGCTGCTGCTCGACGCCGCCCGCACCCTGATCGCCGAACGGGGCGCCGACGCCGTCTCCATGGACGACATCGCCGCCGCCGCGGGCGTGGGCAAGGGCACGTTGTTCCGGCGCTTCGGGAGCCGTGCCGGGCTGATGATGGTCCTGCTCGACGAAGACGAGCGGGCGATCCAGCAGGCCTTCCTGTTCGGGCCGGCTCCGCTGGGCCCGGAAGCCCCACCACTGCAACGACTTCTGGCCTTCGGGCGGGAACGACTGCGTTTCGTGCAGACCCACCGCGACCTGCTCCTCGACGCCAACCGCGATCCCGATTCCCGTTACAGTGCGCCGTTCGCGGTGATGCACACCCACATCCGGGTGCTTCTGAAAGCCGCAGGCAGCACCGGCGATCTCGACGCCCAGGCCGATGCGCTGCTCGCGCTGCTCGACGCCGACTACGTCAGCCGTCAGCTGCTCGAGCGGGGCCGCTCGCTGGACAGCCTGGGCGATGCGTGGGACAGCGTCGCGCGCAAGCTGTGCGGGACGTGACCGCACCACCCGCCCGCAACTGGGTCCTGCACGTCGACCTCGATCAGTTCCTGGCCTCGGTCGAACTGCGCCGCCACCCTGAACTGGTGGGCCTGCCGGTGATCGTCGGCGGCAGTGGCGATCCCACCGAGCCGCGCAAGGTCGTGACGTGCGCGTCGTATGAGGCCCGCGGCTTCGGCGTGCACGCCGGGATGCCGTTGCGCAGCGCCGCGCGCAAGTGTCCGGATGCGACGTTCCTGCCGTCGGATCCGCCCGCCTACGACGAGGCCTCCGACCAGGTGATGGGTCTGCTCCGCGATCTCGGCCATCCGGTTGAGGTGTGGGGCTGGGACGAGGCCTACGTCGGCGCCCGGGTCGCCGACCCGGTGGAACTGGCCGAGCGGATCCGCACCGTGATCGCCGCCGAGACCGGGCTGGTCTGTTCGGTGGGCATCAGCGACAACAAGCAGCGGGCCAAGGTCGCGACCGGCTTCGCAAAGCCGGACGGCGTCTACACCCTCACCGACGCCAACTGGATGGAGCAGATGGGTGCGCGCCCGGTTGACGCGCTCTGGGGTGTCGGACCGAAAACCACGAAAAAGCTTGCCAGTCTGTGTATTACGACCGTGCGAGAGCTCGCTTCGGCCGATGCCGAGTTGCTCACCGCGACCTTCGGCCCCCGCACCGGCCTGTGGCTGCTGCTGCTGGCCAAGGGCGGCGGCGACACGACGGTCAGCGCCGAGCCGTGGATTCCCCGGTCCCGCAGTCACGTCATCACATTCCCGCGCGACCTGACCGAACGCGCCGACATGGACGCGGCCATCGTCGACCTGGCGCAGCAGGCGCTCGCCGACGTCGTCGCCCAGTCACGCATCGTCACCCGGGTGGCGGTCACGGTGCGCACCAACACGTTCTACACACGCACCAAGATCCGCAAACTCGACGAGCCGACGGTTGCCGGTGAGGTGATCACGGCCGCCGCACTGCGGGTGCTCGACCTTTTCGAGCTCGACCGCCCGGTACGCCTGTTGGGCGTCCGCCTGGAGCTCGCGCCGATCTAGGCGCCCGGTGGATTCGACGTCGCACCGTGCGGACGCAACACGCGAGTGAAGAACACGTTGACCCGCCGCATCGCGACGCTGTACGGCCACCACGCCAGCCGTTTGAACGCGTAGAAGGCGCGGATGTCGACCGAGGTGTAGATCAGGAAGCGGTTCTTGGTGACACCGGCCAGGATCTTGTCGGCGACTTTCTCCGGCGATACGGCGTGCCCGCTGAACCGCTTGACCCACCGCTGCACCTTGGGATGGTCGCGATCCACACCGGCAATCTGGACGGTCTGCACCAAGGGGGTGTCCACCGCGCCCGGCACCACGAGTGAGACCCCGATCTCGTGGCGGGCCAGATCGAAGCGCAGCACCTCCGAAAGTCCGCGCAGGCCATACTTACTCGCGCTGTAGGCGGCATGCCACGGCAGCGCCACCAGTCCGGCGGCCGAGGACACGTTGACCAGTTGCCCTCCGCGGCCGGCAGCGACCATCGGCGGCAGGAATGTCTCGATGACGTGGATCGGGCCCATCAGGTTGACGTCGATCATCGACCGCCAGTGGTGGTGGGTGAGCTGATCGACGGTTCCCCACGCCGAGATCCCGGCGATGTTCATCACAACGTCCATCGCGGGCCGACGGGTGTGGATGTCGGCGGCGAACCCGGCGACCGCGTCGTAGTCGGAGATGTCGAGCGCGCGGTGCTCGGGGACCTCGGCGCCGAGCGCGCGGGCGTCGGCGACGGTCTGTTCCAGTCCGTCGGCATTGACGTCCGTCAGATACAGCTCGGCACCCTCGCGGGCCAGCCGAAGAGCGGTGGCCCGGCCGATGCCGCTGGCTGCGCCCGTGATGAACACCTTCTTGCCTGCGAAGCCGTCAGCCATGGATCAGTCGCCGACCCGTCCACCCCACAGCGCGTGCAGCCACAGCTTTTCCAGGATGCGCACTGCTTGGTCCAGATTGCGGTCCGGCCCGACGAACGCCGTCTCCCCGGAGAGCGTCAATGCTGTTGTCGCCGTGAGGATCCGGACGAGTCCGCGGATGTCGTCGCTGATCGGGTCGGCGGTGCCGTTGTGGATCTCGGCTTCGACGATCGGCACGATCTGATCGATCACCGCATCGTTGTAGCGGTCCAGGATCTCGCGGATCTCGGCGTCGGTGTGGCGGGCGGCGTTGCATGCCGACATCACCGGATCGTTGTGCGCGTAGACCACGGCGGCGCTGCGCACCATGCGTTCGGCGAACGCCGTCGGCGTCTCGCCGGGTCCGCGCGGGGCGAATGAGTGGGTGAGCTCCTCGAGTTCGTGGGCGGCCTCGCCGACGATGTGGGCCAGCACGGCGTACTTGGAGTCGAAGTAGAAGTAGAAGCCGGACCGCGCGACCCCGGCCCGATCGCTGATCGTGCTGACCGAGAGTTCGGCGAAGGGCTTCTCTTCGAGCAGCTCGCGAACGGCCTGGACGATGGCGTGCCGCTGCTTGTCGCCACGGCGACGCGGCGCCTCGACGGGGTCTTGCTGAGCGGTCACCCGTTCACCTTGCACCACGCCGGGGGCGAAGTGAAACTTGACATGCGTCAAGAAAGTTGGCCAGGATGGAAGAAACCTGTGGTGCCGCCCACACCCGGCCGGCAAGAATGCCTGTTCTCTGTTTCCCGAGGAGCGTCGATGGCGACCATCAGTACCCCCCACTACCTGCTGGATCAGGCTCGTCGCCGATTCACGCCCACCCTGAACACCATCCCCGGCATGGGTGCGGTCGAGAAGCGGCTCCGTGAGCGCGACTGGCCACAGTTCGAGCTGGCCAAGGCGCCCGAGGGCAGCGGACTCAAGACGGTCATGGGCGATTCGGGGCTGCCCCTACTCGGCCACATGGTCGAGACCTTCCGCGGCGGTCCCGAGTATCTGCTGCAGGTCTACCGCAAGTACGGCCCGATCCACTACGCCTACTCTCCGGCCCTGCCGGCGGTGACCGCGTTGGGACCCGACGCCACCCAGGCGGTGTTCTCCAACAAGAACAAGGACTTCTCGCAGAAGGGCTGGCATCCGGTCATCGGGCCGTTCTTCAACCGCGGCCTGATGATGCTCGACTTCGACGAGCACATGTACCACCGGCGCATCATGCAGGAGGCGTTCACCCGCACCCGGCTGTCCGGCTACGTCGAGCACATCGACCGGGTGGCCTCGCAGGTCATCGCCGACGACTGGGTGGCCAACGACCCGCGCTTCCTGTTCCACCCGGCGGTCAAGGAGCTAACCCTCGACATCGCCTCGGTGGTGTTCATGGGCCATGAGCCCGGATCCGACCACGAACTGGTGACCAAGGTGAACCAGGCGTTCACCACGACCACCCGCGCAGGTGGGGCGATCATCCGCACGTCCGTTCCGCCGTTCAAGTGGTGGCGGGGACTGCAGGCCCGCAAGGTGCTGGAGGACTACTTCAGCGAGCGCCTCAAGGAACGCCGCAACGCCGAGGGCACCGACATGCTGACCGTGTTGTGCCACACCTCCGACGACGACGGCAACAAGTTCACCGACGACGACATCGTCAACCACATGATCTTCCTGATGATGGCCGCCCACGACACCTCGACGTCGACGCTGACGACGATGGCCAACCAGCTGGCCGCGAACCCGGAGTGGCAGGAACGCTGCCGCGACGAGTCCGACCGGCTCGGCGACGGGCCGCTCGACATCGAGGCGCTGGAGAAGCTGGAAACCCTCGACCTGGTCATCAACGAGTCGCTGCGGATGGTCACCCCGTTGCCGTTCAACGTGCGCCAGGCGGTGCGCGATACCGAGTTGCTGGGCTTCTTCATCCCGGCTGGCACCACCGTCAACATCTGGCCCGGCCTCAACCACCGGCTGCCCGAGCTGTGGACCGATCCGGAGAAGTTCGACCCGGCTCGCTTCTCCGAGCCGCGCAACGAGCACAAGCGGCATCGTTACGCGTTCGCTCCGTTCGGCGGCGGCGCGCACAAGTGCATCGGCATGGTCTTCGGGCAGCTGGAGATCAAGACCGTCATGCATCGCTTGCTGCGCAAGTACCGCCTCGAGCTTCCGCACCCGGGCTACCAGCCCCGCTACGACTACGCGGGCATGCCGGTGCCGATGGACGGCATGCCGATCGTGCTGCGCCCGCTGCACTGACGGGCGGTCAGCCGATCAGCCGGTTTGCGCAGGCGATGACGGCGCGCAGCGCCGACTGGGTGGGATCTTCTGCCCAGCCCATCGCCCATTCCCGGCGGCGTCCGTCGCTGCCCTGCACGAAGGTGGCGGTGTGCGGTCCGGCGGCCAGCTGGTGGAATCGGGTCATCTCGACGCCGATCCCCCGGTCGTAGAGCATCGCGGTCAGCGCCGCGACCGGACCGCTGGCGTGCACGGTCGCACTCTCGATGCGGTCGCCCACCGCGAGCGTCCCGCAGAATCGGCGTGGCTGCGGACCCGACCGGGAGGAGCGCTCGTCGCACTCCCAGGACCCCAGCCGAACGGGGCCGCCGCTCGGGCTGAACGTGTCGGTGAACGCGCTCCACGACATCATTTGGGCGTGTTCGCGCAATTCCGCCGGAAGCGGAGCACAGAAGCGTGGTGCGGGTTCAAAGATTGTGGTGCTGTGCGGACTCATGTGAATCGGTCTTCTCGTCCAGAGGAGGCTGACCGACGGCGTAGTTTTCGACCCACAGCGGGGGGTCGGTCTGGATCAGACCCCGCTGCGGGTTGCTACTACAGCAAGCACGCGATACATGGTCGCCAAGGGTAGACCTGCCCGGGCAGCCGATGCAAACGGGTTATCGTCCCCCCTAAGCTTTCACCCCAGAGGAGTTGATATGTGCTATCCCGTCGAATGCCCGCACTGCCACAAGACCACCTGGGCGGGTTGTGGCGAGCACGTCGACCAGGTGATGCGCGACGTGCCCCCCGCCCAGCAATGCACCTGCGGGCAGGGCAGCCAGCCCGGCCGCTAGACGAACGGGTTGTCCCCCGTCGCGACCTGCATGCCGAGGCCGATCAGCCGGCTCGCCGAATCATGCAGCCGCTCACCGGCTTCGCGATGTGCCTGACCGGCCAGATACCGCGAGTACGTGCCCTCGATGACGATCGCCAGCTTGAAGCACGCCATCGCGATGTACCAGTTCAGGTGTCCGGCGGGGCGGCCACCGGCCTCGGCGTACGCGGCGACCAATTCGGTGCGCGACGGCAACCCACCGAGTGCGGCCAGCTCCCGGCCGGCGTTGATCGGGTCGGGATCGTCGGGCCAGCACACCAGGATCCAGCCCAGATCAAGCAACGGATCACCGATGGTGCACATCTCCCAGTCCACGAACGCCGCGACCTCGGGGGCGTCGCGGCGCAGCAGCACGTTGTTGAGGTGCGCGTCGCCGTGCATGATGCCCGGCTCACCGTCGGGCGGCCGGTGTTCACCGAGCCAGTCCGCGAGCCGGCCGACCTCCAGCATCTCCGGCTGGTAGCTCTCGTGACGGTAACTGTCGAGCAGCCCGAGGAAGTTCGGAACCTGGCGCGCCAGAAAAGATCCCGGACGGTGCAGCTGCTGCAACGGACGACCCTGCCACGGCGCCGCGCTCAGGCGGGCCAGGTCTGCCGCGTAGTTCAGGCCCACCTGATGCCGCAGCCGTGGGTCGGCGGCGTACGCGGGAGCCACCTCGGTCGCCGGGTTGAAGCCGTCGACATCCTCCATCAGGTAGAAGACGACACCCAGCACGCCGAGGTCCGCACAGCCTGCCACGAATGCGGGATGGGGCACCGAGCTTCCGGCCAACGTCTGCAGCACCGCGATCTCGCGCTGCATGGTGCGGTTGCTGTTGGGGCGCGGGTAGGGCGGCGGCCTGCGCAACACCAGGCGGCGGTCGTCGACGCGCAACCGCACCACCACGTTCTGGGTTCCGCCGGCCAGCGGTTCGACATCGCGCACCCCGGAGCCGATTCCGTTGTCCCGCACCCAGGCATTCAGCGCGCCGACGGCGGCCGAGTCAAGCGTTCCGGGAATTTCGGCGGCCCGGTCCTCGATGTTGCTCAACGGTCGATGGATTCCCGAAAGTCGTTGCCGCTCATGCCAGCTCCGAAACGGACCGCGACCACGCAGACATCGTCGTTGCGGGGCGGCGGCGCGAGGGTCTGGGTCAGTTCCCGGCACGCCGACGGCAAAGCCTCGTCCCCCCGCCAGTCGGCGACGATGCGCTCGACGCGCACCATTCCTGATTCGATGTCCTGGCCGCGCCGCTCGATGAGCCCGTCGCTGTACATGACGAGAATGTCCCCTTCCCCCACCTCGACGTTGCCCTCGCTGTAGGACGCCCGCTCGACCGGGCCCAGCACGGGGCCGTGCGCACCGGCCAACCGGATGACCGTCCCGGTCGACGCCCGCCGCAGCAACAGCGGCGGGTGCCCTGCCGAGGCGTAGCACAAGGTGCCCGAGGCCGAATCCAGCAGCGCCACACCCATTGTCGCGAACTTTCCGTTGCTGGCATGACGGGTGAACGCGTTGAGCGCCGTCAGCAGCTGGGCGGGGGCCAACCCTTGTAGCGCCAGCGCTCGCCCGGCGCTCCGCAGTTGAGCCATGTCCTCGACGGCGGGCAGCCCGTGGCCCACCACATCGCCTACCGCCAGATAGGTGCGGCCGTGCGACAATTCGAGCGCGTCGTACCAGTCGCCGCCGAGGCCCTGCACCAGGTCGGCGGGTTCGTAACTCACCCCGACGTCCACTCCGTCGATCGGAATCGGGCTGGTCGGCAGAACAGCCGCCTGCAATACCGCGGCGCGCGCGTGCTCGTCGGCGTACATTCGCGCCCGCACCAGTGCCTGCCCGATCATCGTCGCGACCGCCGAGGTGTAGGCAAGTTGCGCGGTGTCCAGCGGCTGGGTGTCGGCCCAGGCCAAGACCAGTGCTCCAATTGCCTTGCCGCCCACGGTCAAAGGCCAGCTTACGACGGCCGCGCCGCCGCTTGCGACCATCCACTTGGCATTGTCGGGGTATCGCCGGCGATATTCGGCGACGGTGCGGATCACCACCGGCTGACCGGTGCGGACCGCGTCGGTGGCTGCGGTGGACTCACTGACTGCCACACTTTCGTGGAACTGGTTGACCACGAATTCGGGATAGCCGCCCATCGCCACCCACTCGAGGGTGGCGCCTTCGTCATTGGCCAGGCCCACCGCGACTGCCTGCGCGCCTGCGTCATTGATCACCTGACCGATGACTGCGTCGCCGATCTGTTTCTGGGTGAACGCCCCCGACAACAGCCGGCCGAGGTTGGCGAGCGTCTCCAGACGGGCCCGCTCGCGCTGTTCGGCCTGGTGTTGCCTGACCGCGGTGACGCGGCCCCCGGCTTCCTGCGCGGTCAGCATCGCGACCAGAACCACCACCGCGATGAATGCCTGGGCGATCGCCAGCTGGCCCGGCCGGCGCAAATCGAGGTTCTCGAAGGTCGAGTATCCGGCGTTCGCCATACCGTTGGCGGTGAACGCCAGTGCGCCGCCGCAGAGGGCCGCGCCGATCATGTCCAGACGTAGGGCCGCCCATGCCATCACCGGTAACAGGAACAGCGCAGGGGGAAGTGCGAGGCGGAACGAGACGAAGGTCAGTACGGCCATGCCGGTGAGGACCAGCATGGTCTCCAGCATCCGCGATCGCAGGATGTGGGATTGCACTGGCCACAACAAGATTGGTGCACCGATCATCAGGACACCGACCCCGTCGCCGGCCCACCAGTGCAAGACGGCCAGCGTCCAGTCGACCTGCTTGTGCACAGATGTGACCAGCCCGCCGATCACGCCGCCCGCCAGCGGGCCCAGCACCATGCCTCCCGCCACGAATCGCGCAAGGTCCTCGCGCTTGCGCAGATCAGGCGGTCCCTTGCACCACGCCAACACCAGCGAGGCCCCGACCAGCGGCTCCACCGAGTTGGCCACCGCGAATCCCACCGCCGACTGCCAGCCCGCTCCGTAGCGAAGGTCGACGGCCAGCTCGGCCACCACGATCGCGGCGACGATCACCGGCCACATCGTCCGCCGGGTCAGCAGCATGGCCGCCACCGTCACCCCGGCCGGCGGGAAGAACGCGGGCCCGATACCGGCACCAAAGGTCTGCCACGACAACACCGACCCGGCCAGGTAGGGCAAGGCGACCCAGCCGAACAAACCGGCGGCGAATCCGATCCGGTCGCGAGTACGCGAGACGCTCACGCGGCCCCACTACGTGATCCGTGGATCAGCCGGGCCGCACGCACGTCACGAGCGTAGTCACCCGTCGGCAAACCCGAGGGATTCTTCAGTGAGCCCGCTCGCGTCGTCGCCGATCGAAGAACTCGACCGCTTCCCGGATCGACTCGTGCACGTCGCGAGGCTGCCACCCCAGTTCACGGGTTGCCTTGCCGTGGTCCATCGGTGCCATGATCCCCATCAGCCGCACGGTGGTCGGATTGAGCGGCAGATCACGTCCGGTCAGCGCGCCGGCAGCACCACCGAGGACCCCGATCGCCTTCATCACCGGTTTCGGGATGCCCACCCGGGGCGCCGGCCGACCTGCAGCGCGGGCCGCCGTCTCATAGAGCTCGCGGTAGGGCAGGTAGCGCTCGGAGATGATGTAGCGCTCCCCTACCCGGCCGTGGTCGGCGGCCAGCAACAGCGCGCGGGCGGCGTCGGTGATGCCGACGACCTCCGTCGCCATCCCATCCATATAGAAGGGCAGCTTGCCGGCCGCAGCGGCGGCCACCAGCGACCCGTGCGGAGTGGGCTGCCAATCGCCTGCGCCGTACGTGTTGGACACGCACAGCGCCACCGCGGGCAACGCCTTGTCGCGGCTGTAGTCCAGGACCAGCTTTTCGGCCGCGATCCGCGAGCCGATGTAGCCGCCGCCCTTGCCGCCCCAATCGACCGGGGTGTCCTCGTTCACGACTCCACCGGTACCCAATCCGATCGTCCCGATGGTGCTGGTGAAGACGAACTTGCGCAGATCGGCGTTCACGGCGGCGTCGAGGACGTGCCGCAAACCTTCGACGTTGGTGCGGTACAGCGGTGCCGGGTCGCGCAGGTGTGCCCGGGTGTCGACGACGCAGTAGTAGACGACGTCGCAGCCGTCCATCGCCTCCGTCAGTGCGGCGTCGTCGAAGATGTCGCCGTAGAAACGCTGCACGGGCAGACCGTCGATGCCACGGGTGGAGCTGGATTTGCGGAGCAGGACGCGGACGGTGTCGCCGCGCTCCACCAACTGCCGTGTCACATGCGAGCCGAGGAAGCCGCTCGCGCCCAGAACCAGTGAGTCGGTGCCTGCCACGCCCAGGAGCATGCCCGAAACCGGTCTCGGAGGACAAGATTGCGGATCTGTTCACCGGGACATCGCGGGTGGTGCTGGCGGCCGAGTCAGTCCTTCAGGCAGGCACCCGCTCCGTCGAGCACGCCGGTGCGGAAGTGCCGGATCCGTTCGTAACCGGCGCCCTGGCGGTCGACGTCACCGTCGCCGCGGAACACCAGCAGTGCGGTGATGGCCTCGTCGAGGTCGCCGGGCGAGATGCCGAAGCTGCTGGTCTCTTTGCGGTTCTGCAACAGGACGCTGGCCGTGTACGACCCGGCGAAGCAGTCGCCGCGCAACGACTGGGTCTTGTCGTCGGACTTGTCGTTGGCCCGGGTCATCGCAGCCAGCCCGAACTGCGTGGCGATCAGTGTCGCGACCGCGTAGTCGCCCCCCTGGTTGTATACGGTGCGCATCGCGTCATTCTCCCATCCGATGTAATCGTCTGGGACGCAATAGAACAGCGCGTAGCCGTCAGCGCGGGTGTTACCGCACATCGGCGGGTTGGACGGGTCGAACGGCTCCAGACCCTTCACCGGCACCCACGCTTCGCCGTTGGTCAGTTCGGGATAGACGTGCGCCCAGTAGTCCTCGATGTCGTAGGGCACGTCGTTGACCATCGCGTCGTAGGGCATGTCCCCACCGGCGGCCTCGTCCTGCGCGTTCTGGAACGGCAGCTCGACGACCACCGGGTTGTCGTCGCGATAGGCCTTGCAGGCGGTGGGCCCGTTGTCGTAGCCGTCCTGGAACGCGCCGACCCGGTCGAAGCCGCTGCCGTGCGCCGACGGGTCGATCTTGCTGGTACCTGGGGAATCCCGAAGCTCGAGGATGCCCGCCAGGGCGTTGTCCATATCGGCGGCGTTGACTTTGTAGAGCCCCGAGTCCTTGGCATGCTTGGCCCAGCCACCGGCGAAGCAGTCGGCCTGCAACTCCTTGGTCACCGTGCGCGCGGTGAAGTTGGACCGGGCCTGGATGGCATGGCCCCACTCGTGGGCGAGCACGATCGGAATGACGAAATCACCGAATTTCGACTGCAATTCGGGGAGGAGCGTTTCGGAGTCCCACGCCACCACATCCTTGCTGGCGCAGTAGAAGGCGTTGCCCGCGATGTCGCTGGCGGCCTCGGCGCACGGTGGCAGTTTTCCGGACGACGGGATCACCGAGAAGAAGCCACCCTCCACCGGTTTGTACTCGCTGCCATAGAGCTTGGGGTATTCCTCGGCCCAGTACTTCTGCAGGTCGGCGATCGCCTGCACGGCGATCTTGTTGGGGCCGGTGGACGCATCACCGGTGATCTTGATGTCGCCCGGCGCCGTATTGGCAACCTGTGTGTTCTGCGCGAGGGACTGGGGTTTGTCGGGCTTGGGCGCTCCACCGCACGCCGCCAGAACGATTGCGAGGGTGGCCACTACCAGACCTTTGAATCGCATGCACGGATATTAGCCATCACCACAGCTGTCTGCGGTGAATCCTACAGAAACGGTTTGCCAACGGCGCAGCGCCGCGTCAATTACTTGATCAGCGGGTCACGCGGCATGCCGAGGATGCGCTCGGCGATCTGGTTGCGGGTGATCTCTGACGTGCCGCCGGCGATGGACAGTGCGCGCGACCCCAGAGCCGCCCGGCCTGCCATCTCGCCCTCGCCACCCTCGAGTGCCGCATCCGGTCCGACCAGTGCCGCGGCGATGGTGCCCTGCTCCTGGAACTGTTCGGCCAGAATGAGTTTGGTGATGTTGCCTTCCGGGCCGGGCCCGGCGCCCTCCAGCGCGCGCACCACGCGGCGCAGGTTCAGCAGGCGCAGCGCCTGGTCTCTGGCCAGGAACCGGCCGACCCACTGAACCGCGCCGGCGACCCGGTCGCCGTGAGCCTTGGTCAGCGACACCAGCCACGCCGCCGCAGGCGCGATCGTGCCAGCGCCGCCGCCGATGCTCACCCGCTCGTTACCCAGCGTGGCGCGCGCGACGGTCCACCCGGCGTTCGGCTCGCCGACGACGTCCTCGTCGGGGACGAACACGTCATTGAAGAACACCTCGTTGAAGTCCGCCCCGCCGGTGATCTGGCGCAGGGGCCGAACCTCCACGCCCGGCGCCTCCATGTCCAGGATCACCGTCGTGATGCCGGCGTGCTTGGGCACCTCGAAATCGGTGCGCACGGTGGCCAGGCCGCGCTTGCAGTAGTGCGCCCCGCTGGTCCACACCTTCTGGCCGGTGATCTTCCATCCGCCGTCTACGCGGGTGGCCCGGGTCTTGACCGCCGCGGCGTCCGAACCCGCCGACGGTTCGGAGAACAGCTGGCACCAGATCTCGTCTTTGCGCAGTGCCTTTTCGACGAATCGCTCGATCTGAGAAGGGGTTCCGTGCTGAATCAGGGTCAGGATCACCCAGCCGGTGATGCCGTAGTCGGGCCGCTTGACACCGGCGGTGGCGAACTCCTCTTCGATCAGTAGCTGCTCGATGGCACCGGCAGCCCGGCCCCACGGCTTGGGCCAGTGCGGCATCACATACCCGGTGGCGATCAGTTCGTCGAGTTGCGTCTTCTCATCCAGCTTGGCGAGTTCGGCTGCATCGCTGCGGATTTGAGTGCGCAGCTCGTCGGCCTCGGGCGGCAGGTCCAGGCTGTTGGCCCGGCCGTGGCCGGCGTCGGTAAGGGTAAACACGTCGGTGGCCGGACCATCGCCGCCGAGGACCGCCTGCACGGTCAGCGCCCGGCGCAGATGCAGATGCGCGTCGTGCTCCCAGGTGAAGCCGATCCCGCCGTGCACCTGAATGTTCAACTCCGCGTTGCGAACATAAGCCGGGAAAGCGAGTGCGGCCGCGGCAGCGGCGACCAATTCGAACTGCTGCTGGTCTTCACCGGCCGCACGCGCGGCATCCCACACGACGGCCACCGCCGACTCGGAGCCGACGATCATGTCAGCGCAGTGATGTTTGATCGCCTGGAAGGTCGCGATGGTGCGGCCGAACTGCTCACGCACCTTGGCGTATTCGACAGCGGTATCCACACAGTCCGACGCTCCGCCCGCGGCCTCGGCCGCGAAGAGTGTGCGCGCCAGGGCCAGCGCCGCGGTGCGTGCCCCGGCCAGCACGTTGCCGGCCACCGAGACGTCGCGCAGCGTCACCCGCCCGGAGCGGCGCGCCCGGTCGAGGCTGCCCGGCAGTTCGACCGAGACCCCGTCGGCACTTCGCTCCACCAGCAGCACGTCGTCACCGGCGACGAGGACCAGCAAGTCGGCGAGCCCGGCGCCGAGGACCACGCCCGCGTCGCCGCCTGCGGTGTCACCGGAGACGGTGAGGTCGCCATCGAATCCGACTGCGGCAGTGACGGATCCGTCGACCAGGCCAGGCAGCAGCCGCGCCTTCTGCTCATCGCTGCCCACCGCCGACACCACCGCGGATGCGACGACGGTCGGCACGAACGGACCGGGTGCCGCCGCGCGTCCGAGCTCGTCGATGACGACCACCAGTTCGGGCAACCCGAAACCCGAACCGCCGTACTGTTCGTCGACGTGCAGCCCGAGCCAGCCCAACCCGGCCAGCTCGGCCCAGAACGGCGGTGCCGTCTCCTCGGCGTCGTCGGCGAGCAGTGCGCGCGCCGCCGCCCTCGCCTTCTGCGTGCTCAGAAATGAGCGCGCCACCTCGCTGAGTTCACGGTGGTCGTCGGTCAGTGCGATACCCATCGGATCCTCCTCGAGGCGGCGGTGCCCGGCCCAATCCCTATTGCCCTAATGCCTTACCACAGCCGGTTGAAACCGCAGTACGGCGGCCGGATCACTTGGGGGCGAAGCGCTGCCCGGCGTCGAGACGGATGCACTGGCCGTTGAGCATCGGGTTGTCGACGATCGCGGCGACCAGCTTGGCGAATTCCTCGGGGCGGCCGAGCCGCTTCGGGAAGGCGGCGTCCTTGGTCAGCGCCTTGGCGAACTCGTCGGGAATGCCCTTGGTCAGGCCGGTGGCGAACAGGCTCGGTGCGATCGCGAGCGCGCGAATGCCGAGCGGACCGAGGTCACGGGCCATGGTCAGGCACATGCCGGCGATGCCGGCCTTGGCGGCGGTGTAGGCAACCTGGCCGATCTGGCCCTCGAACGCGGCGATCGAGGCGGTGTTGATGATGACGCCGCGCTCCTCGTCTTCGGGCTCGTTGTTGGCCATGTGCGCGGCCGCGAGGCGGCTGATGTTGAAGCTGGCGATCAGGTTGAGGTTGATCGTGCTCTGGAAGGTCTCCAGGGCGTGCGGGCCGTTCTTGCCGAACGTCTTCTCCGCGACACCGCCGCCTGCGGTGGTCAGCACGACGTGCAGGCCGCCCAGCGCCTCGACAGCCTCGGCAAGCACCTTCTCGGTGCCCGCGAAGTCGGTGACGTCGACCGGGATGAAGGGGCCGCCCACACTGGACGCGACCTCGGGGCCGTCGGTGCCTTCGCGGTCGAGGATCGCCACCTTGGCGCCGTGCGAGGCAAGCAGCTCAGCGCTCGCCCGTCCGAAGCCCGATGCGCCGCCTACGACGACCACCTTCTTGCCCGAGATCTCCATCCGATACTCCTGTCCGTTGACGCGGCACGGCTCCCGTGCCGCTTACAGTTCGCAGTTCAATTCGCGGGGACACCTCGGTGGCGCCCAAGCCGGTACGCACGTTACCGCTCGTCATCGAACGGTAATGACCAAGGGTGCCTACCCAGCGGTAGGTTGGCTCGCATGGCCCGATCAACGATCGGTCTGCGGATGGGAGCGGGAGTGGCTGCGGCCGCCGTCGCCCTCGGTGTAGTCCAATTGACAGCTGCTTTCTTCTCGCCGGCCGCCGACGCGCGTACCGCGGTGGGCACCGCGGTCATCAACGCGACGCCCGGGCCGGTGAAGGAATGGGCCATCCTGACCTTCGGAACGGCCGACAAACTGTTCCTCTCGGTGGCGGTCATCGCGGTGATCGGGGTGCTGGCCGCCGTCGCCGCAATCTGGGAGCGGTCTCGCATCCCGGTCGGCTCCGTGGCGTTCCTGCTGGCCGCCGTCGCCGGAAGCGCGGCAGTGCTGGCCCGGCCGGGCGCTGGGCTGGTCGACATAATCCCGACCCTGCTCGGCGCGGTCTGCGGGATCGCGGTCTTGCGGCTGCTCACCTCCGGCCGCATCGTCGACGGCCGTGCCAGCGACGGCCGCGCCTCCGACGACACCGAGGTGGATACCGGACGCCGGCTGTCGCTCGCGACGCTCGGGTTCGCCGGACTCGGGTTGCTCGGCGGCGTCGCGGGCGTGGTGATCACCCGACGACTGCACTCGGTGTCCGGCGACCGGGACACCTTCGCGCTGCCCTCGGCCGCACCGCCGTCGCCGGTTCCCGCCGACGTCACACCGAACGGCGTCCAACTGCCCAGCTTCATCACCGGCAACGGCGACTTCTACCGCATCGACACCGCTCTGAGCGTCCCGCAGCTCTCCCGTGCCGACTTCCGGCTGCGCATCCACGGGATGGTCGACCGCGAAATCACCTACACCTTCGACGATCTGAAGAAGTTCGAGCCGATCGAGAAGGTCGTGACGCTGACCTGCGTGTCCAACCCGGTCGGCGGCGATCTGATCTCCAATGCCACCTGGACCGGTTATCGGGTGAGGGACTTGTTGCGGGACAGCGGAATCCACACCGATGCCGACATGGTGCTGTCGACCTCGGTGGACGGGTTCACCGCGGGCACCCCGGTGGAGGCGCTCACCGACGGCCGCGACGCGATCCTGGCGATCGGGATGAACGGCGTGCCCCTGCCGGTCGAGCACGGCTATCCCGCCCGGTTGGTGGTGCCCGGTCTGTATGGCTACGTGTCGGCCACCAAGTGGGTGGTGGACTTGGAGTTGACCCGCTTCGACCGGGTGCAGGCCTATTGGACCAAGCTCGGCTGGTCCGAGCGCGGCCCGATCAAGACCGAGTCGCGGATCGACGTGCCGCGCGACGGTCAGAAGGTGGCCAAGGGGCCGGTGACCTTCGGCGGGGTGGCGTGGGCGCAGAACCGGGGCGTGAAGGCCGTCGAGGTCCGCATCGACGACGGTCCTTGGCAGCCCGCGCAGCTGGGTGCGGCCTACTCGAACGACACCTGGCGGCTGTGGAGCTTCCCGTGGACGGCCACCCAGAGCGGGTTCCACACGATCACGGTCCGCGCCACCGACAACACGGGCGCGGTGCAGACCCCGGACCAGGCGCCACCGGCCCCCGACGGCGCGACGGGCTGGCACTCGGTGTCCTTCGAAGTCGGCTGACACCGTGGTTGTCCCGGGCTGGTTGTCGTAGTGCCGTGCCAACCTGGAGGCATGTTGCTCGGCGATGTCGTGGCCGCCTCCGCCGACGTGTCGGCGACGTCATCGCGGCTGGCCAAGGTGGCGCGAATCGCCGAGCTGTTGTCGGGCGTCGGGGATCCGCGGGTGGTTCAGGTCGTGGTGTCGTGGCTGTGCGGTGACCTGCCGCAGCGTCAGATCGGGGTGGGCTGGGCGGCGCTGAGGTCACTGCCCGCACCGGCTGAGGAGTCCACTCTGACGGTGGTCGCAGTCGATGCGACGTTCACCGAGATCGGCGCCGTCGCGGGCAAGGGCTCCCAAGCCCGGCGGGCCGAGCTGCTCGGCGGGCTGTTCGGCGCGGCCACCGAGGCCGAGCAGGTGTTCCTGCGCCGGCTGCTGGGCGGCGAGTTGCGCCAAGGCGCACAGGCCGGGGTGATGGCCGACGCGGTGGCCAAGGCGGCCGGCCTGCCCGCCGCGGCCGTTCGCCGGGCAGCCATGCTCGGTGGCGATTTGCCTGCGGTGGCGGCCTCAGCGCTGACCGGCGGGGCTGACGCGCTCGATGACTTCACGCTGACGGTGGGCAGACCGGTCGGTCCGATGCTGGCACAGACCGCGACCGGCGTGGCCGACGCACTCGAACGCCTCAGCGGCGACGCCATTTTCGAGGCCAAGCTCGACGGCGCTCGTGTGCAGATCCACCGCGCGGGCGAGGACGTGACCGTCTACACCCGCAGCCTCGACGATGTGACGGCCCGACTGCCCGAGGTGGTGGACGCCGCGCTGGCGCTGCCGGTGACGTCCCTGATCGCCGACGGGGAGGCGATCGCTCTGCGCCCCGACAACCGCCCGCACCGGTTCCAGGTCACCGCATCCCGGTTCGGGAAGAGCACTGATGTGGCCGCAGCCAGTGCGGCACAACCACTTTCGGTGTTCTTCTTCGACATCCTGCACCTCGACGGCGTCGACCTGCTCGACGAACCGACGCATGCCCGGCTCGCCGCACTGGACGCGATCGTGCCTGCCGATCAGCGCGTCGACCGGTTGGCGACCACGAATGCCTCTGCGGCACAGCAGTTCCTGAATGTGACACTGGCCGCCGGACACGAAGGCGTGATGGCCAAATCGCCCGCCTCCCCGTACGAGGCGGGCCGCCGGGGTGCCGGCTGGCTGAAGGTCAAGCCGGTGCACACCCTTGATCTGGTGGTGCTGGCGGTGGAATGGGGCTCGGGCCGGCGGACCGGCAAGCTGTCGAACATCCATCTGGGCGCCCGTGATCCGGACAGCGGTGACTTCGTGATGCTGGGCAAGACGTTCAAGGGCATGACCGACGCGATGCTGGACTGGCAGACCGCGCGGTTCAGCGAACTGGCAACCGGTCCGCTCGACAAGTACGTGGTACCGGTCCGGCCCGAGCAGGTCGTCGAGATCGCGTTCGACGGCGTGCAGGGCTCCAGCCGGTATCCCGCCGGAATGGCGCTGCGCTTCGCGCGGGTGCTGCGGTACCGCGACGACAAGAGCCCGGCTGAGGCCGACACCGTCGACACGGTGCGCGCGTTCTACGAGCGCGACTGACGCCGCTCGCACCCACCGAGCCTGTAGTTACCGAGCCCTCTACTCGCACTTCTTCGCGGCAACAACAGCCTCAGTGCGCCGTGTTCTGCGAAAAGGCCAACAGCCAGCCGTCATTGGTGCGCACCGCGACGCTGGTGTTGCGACGGGTCCGCCAGTGGAGTCGTCCGGTGATCGCGGTGCGGGCTTGGATCAACGCCACGTCGGGTGTGAGGTAACGCAGTCGGGTGATGTGGGTTGGCGCCCTGCGCCGATGCGCCTGACGGTCGACGAGCGCACGGATGGCCTGTTCATCGGTTCCGTCGAGCGACGAGTGCGACGGGGCAGGCTGGGCATAGGGTGTCGCGCGTGGGGGGCGGAGGTTCGCGAGCAGGACTCGCGCGAGAAACTTCCCGTCCCGCAGACGCGCGGGTGGGTCGATAAGACCGCGGACCCGCAGAATCTGCTCAGCCACAGCGATGTCGGTGCCGGCAGCTCGCAGCACCGCACGTTGCATCCAGGTCTGTGTTCGACGCAGCGCGGCGGACTGTGGTTGATCGGTGGCCCGGTTGACCGCCCATACCGGTCCGATGTGTTCGGCCGCGGCTCGATAGAAGCGCCGAGGCAAATCGGCGGCGCCCGCGCGCAGACAGTCGCGCAACGAAAGCGCTTGCAGAGCAGCCATGGTCATACCTTGGCCATGGAGCGGGTTGAGGCTGCACAGAGCGTCGCCGAGGACAACCAGACCCGTTGGTAGGTCGGGCATTTGTTCATAGCGTCGCCACACCGCGCCGGTGTTGCGTGAGATCGAGATCTCCCCCATACACGTCGCGTCGCGCAGTCCGGCCACCATCTCGGCGGGCAGTATCCGCTCGACCATTCGCATCATCTCCGCGAAACTGGTTGGCGGCGTTCCGCATTCATCCAAACAGGAAACCGCCACCATCCAGGTGTCGTGTTCGTATGCGACGAGCATCGCTCCCGGCGCCTGCCTGCCCTGATTGACGAAGACCAGCCGCTGCCGGATACGCCCCGGCGGGATACGCAGGAGCTGACTGGAGTATCCCCCGGTCGACGGGACCCGTTTCTCGGGCACCATACCGAAACCCTGGTTCGCCAGGAAGCGTGCGGAGCACGCTGCGCGCCCGGTGGCGTCGACAACCAGCTCGGCGCGGAGGATCGACGCGCTGCCGGTCTCGCGGTCGATGATCCGCACACCGGTCACCGAACCGTCCGCAAGTACCGGTCCCACGATGTTCCGCTGCCCGATGACGGTCACATTCGGCAGCCCGTTCACGCGTCGGCGCAGATGAAACTCGAGGAATGGCCGACTGGCTTGGCATGCCGACACTGCTTGCGGATCTGCCAGGTGGCCAACGGGATTGAGCTCATGATCTCCGATGCGCACATAAACCCGCGACAAGTCGTCGCTGTCGTCGACGACGGCCCCGTCAGCCCCCATCTCGGTCAGGATTCCGGGAAACAGCTCACCGATCGCCTGCGTGCCGCGGCTCAGAAGGCTGTGCAGATGACGTCCCTGCGGCACTCCAGTGCGCTGCTCGGCGCGATCGGGCAACGTGTCACGTTCCACCACGGTGACCGACGCATAGAACTCCGACAGCACCCGCGCCGCGAGCAGCCCTGCCAGCCCGGCGCCCAGAACAACCGCGTGCGAACCCGATTCGGCCATGTGGTCACCTCCGTCCCGGCACACCGTGCGGTGCCGTGCGCAGCTACGAGCAGTGACCCTACCCCAAGTTTAAGAAAAATAAGGGAAACTTATGGACATTCTAAGGAGATGCTCCGCCGAGCGCAGGTCGCCGCACTCACCGAGCCTGTAGTTACCGAGCCCTCTACTCGCACTTCTTCGCGGCAACAACAGCTTCGGCGAGATCTCGCCGAAGCACGACTACACGCGAGCGAAATCGGTTTTGCCGCGCTCGAATTCGGCCAGCATGTCAGCGGTCAGGGTCGGCCTGACCTCCCCGATCGCACAGAGGTAGTCCTCGGTGGTGGCCGGCTGGCCGAGACCGTGGCGCATCTCGCGCTCGAAGGCGGCCTGCGAACCCTTGCGCGCGGCGAACTCGATGTCGGCCGGGGTGAAGAACTCTGAGGCACCGACCAGACCGTCGACGTCGACATGGACCAGCGCCTTGCCGAGGTAGCGCTGCCACACCGCCCGGCGAGCCGGTTGATCCGGCGGCCCCACCGGGATCACGTAGTCGAAACGGCCGGGCCGCAGAAACGCCGAGTCCAGGGAGTGGACGGCGTTGGTGGCGCACACCAGCAGCCGGTTGTCCTTCTGCCGGAACGCCGGGATCAGCTTCAGTAGTTCGTTGGTGACACCCAGCTCAGCGGTGGTCGCACCGGACCGTGCGGTCGCGATCTCCTCCACCTCGTCGATGAACAGCACCAGCTCGTCGAGTTCGGCCAGTTCCGCGAAGGCCTCCCGCAGCGAAGCCGCCAGACCACCACTGCCGGGTGGCTGCCAGCCGCGACGAGATCGCCTTCGCGAAGCTCGTCTTGCCGGTTCCGGGCGGTCCGAACAGGATCACCGCTTTCGGCGGCTGCACCCCGTAGCGCTCAGCGACGTCCGGGTGCGCCAGCGGGTCGACGATGCGGCGCTCGATGATCTGCTTCTCCTGCTCCATGCCGGCCATCTCGTCGAACAGGTCGGGCGGCAGGAACTGACCGCCGAGTTCGTCGAGCAAGTTCGCCTGGTCCAGGCCGAGATGCTCGACCATCTCGAAATAGACCAAGCCCTCCCGGCGGGCGTAGCCGGAGTTCTCCATCGCCGCCGCCCCGGTGGCCCCGTCGGGCAGCACCGCGCAGATCCGTCGCACCCCCTGCGCGCGCAGCCGCCGCTCCAGGTCTCCGAGCAGTGCGCTCCCGATGCCGCGATAGCGCCACCGCGTGCCGAGCGCGACCAGCAGAATCCAGGCCCGTTCACCCTGGGTTTGCGCTACGGCCATGGCGACCACCTCGTCGCCCACTTCGGCCACCACGGCCGGCTGCCCGGAACGCGCGGCGGCCATCACCTCGGCAACGGTGAACACCGGCTCACCCGAGCCGGGTGCACGGCTCTGATCCCACACCTGGATCGCCTGGTCGATGTCGTCATCGCGGTAGTCGCGCAAACGCCACGGCGGCATGGCCCACCTCCTCGGTTGCGATCGAGGGTGACGGCAGAAGCCGTACGGGACATCCCCCAAGCGGGTGGTCTTCGGGTGGGACGGACTGGTCAGAGACCCGCCGAAATCCGCCCCAATTGGAGACCCGCCGAACCTGTGAATGAAAGGATCACCGCACGGCCCGACACTGCACATCTGGCGCAAGGGAGAAACACAGTGGCTGCACCGACCGGCGCGCCGTCGGAACACCTGGAAGAAATCAGGGGCGACATCACCTACGTCCGCACCGACCCTGATCTGCCGCCGGTCGCCATTGTCGACCGCTCACCGATCACGCTCCGGCACAAGCTGATCTTCGGCGCCGTCGCGGTCCTTGGTGCGGTCGCGTGGGCGATCATCGCGTTCTTCCGCGGCGAGACCGTCAACGCGGTGTGGTTCGTCATCGCGGCGATCTGCACCTACGTCATCGGATACCGGTTCTACGCCCGGCTCATCGAGATGAAGATCGTGCGGCCGCGCGACGACAACGCCACTCCGGCCGAGATCTTGGAGAACGGCACCGATTACATGCCCACCGACCGGCGGGTGCTGTTCGGTCACCACTTCGCCGCGATCGCCGGGGCGGGCCCGCTCGTCGGACCGGTGCTGGCCATGCAGATGGGCTATCTGCCCGGCACGATCTGGATCATTGTCGGCGCGGTGTTCGCCGGCTGCGTCCAGGACTATCTGGTGCTGGCGATCTCTACCCGCCGCCGCGGACGGTCCCTCGGCCAGATGGCCCGCGACGAGCTAGGTGCGTTCGGCGGGGCGGCGGCGATCATCGCGGTCCTGGCCATCATGGTGATCCTGCTGGCGGTGCTGGCGCTGGTCGTGGTCGGCGCGCTCGCGGAAAGCCCGTGGGGGGTGTTCTCCATCGCGATGACGATTCCGATCGCCATCTTCATGGGCCTTTATCTGCGTTTCCTGCGGCCGGGACGAGTCTCCGAAGTCTCCTTGATCGGCGTCGCCCTGCTGCTGCTTGCCGTCGCCAGCGGCGGGTGGGTTGCCGGAACCGATTGGGGCACAGACTGGTTCACGCTGTCCAAGGTCACCCTGTCGTGGTGCATCATCGTCTACGGCCTTGCCGCCTCGGTGCTGCCGGTGTGGTTCCTGCTGGCGCCGCGCGATTACCTGTCGACGTTCATGAAGGTCGGCACCATCGCGCTGCTGGCGGTCGGCATCCTGCTGGCCCGACCGATCATGGAAGCGCCGGCGGTGTCCAAGTTCGCCGAGAGCGGCTCCGGTCCGGTGTTCGCCGGCTCGCTGTTCCCGTTCCTGTTCATCACCATCGCCTGCGGCGCGCTGTCGGGTTTCCACTCGCTGATCTCGTCGGGCACCACGCCCAAGCTTCTGGAGAAGGAAAGCCAGATGCGCTTGATCGGCTACGGCGGCATGCTCACCGAGTCGTTCGTGGCGATCATGGCGCTGATCACCGCCGCGATCCTCAATCAGCACCTCTATTTCGCGATCAACGCGCCGTCGGCCCAGACCGGCGCGACGGCCGAGACGGCAGCCAAGTACGTCAACGGCCTTGGCCTGTCCGGCGCCCCGATCACCCCGGGTGAGATCAATGACGCCGCCGCGAGTGTCGGTGAGCACTCGATCATCTCGCGCACCGGTGGGGCACCGACGCTGGCGTTCGGCATGTCCGAGGTGCTGCACCAGGTGTTCGGCGGACCGGGGCTGAGGGCGTTCTGGTACCACTTCGCGATCATGTTCGAGGCGCTGTTCATTTTGACCACCGTCGACGCCGGAACCCGGGTCGCCCGGTTCATGCTCTCCGACGGACTGGCCAACCTCGGCGGCCCGTTCACGCGGCTGCGCAATCCGAGCTGGCGGGTTGGGGCATGGATCTGCAGTGTCCTGGTCGTCGCCGGCTGGGGGTCGATCCTGCTGATGGGTGTCACCGATCCCCTCGGCGGAATCAACACGCTGTTCCCGCTGTTCGGCATCGCCAATCAGCTGCTGGCCGCGATCGCGCTGACCGTCGTGACGGTCGTGGTGATCAAGCGGGGTCTGCTGAAGTGGGCGTGGATTCCGGCGATCCCGCTGCTGTGGGATTTGACTGTCACGCTCACGGCGTCGTGGCAGAAGATCTTCTCCGGCGATCCCAAGCTGGGCTACTGGACGCAGCACTTCCAGTACCGCGCCGCCGCGGAGGCGGGCAAGACGGCCTTCGGATCGGCCAAGAACGCCGACCAGCTGCACGCCGTCATCCGCAACACCTTCATCCAGGGCACGCTGTCGATCGTGTTCGCCGCCGCGGTGGTCATCGTGTTCGCCGTCGGCGTCATCGTGGCGTTGCGGGCCATCCGGGGCGGCGGCCCCCCGCTGAGCGACGACACCCCGGTGCCGTCGAAAATCTTCGGGCCGTCCGGCCTGATTTCCACCTCCGCGGAGAAGGAGGTGCAGAAGGAATGGGACGCGCTATCCGCGCAGCACGCCAAATCCGTTGGTACGTCGGCGCATTGATGGGCGATAGTCACTACCGCCGCTACGTCGAGCACCATGCCCGCACCCATCCGGGTGAGCCTGTGATGAGCGAGGCACAGTACTGGCGTAAGCGGCACAGCGACGCTGACGCCAACCCGAGCGCCCGCTGCTGCTAGCCGGTCAGTGCAGCGACCCGCGCTTGCTGCCGCCGGCACTCGCAGCGGCGGACGCCTTGTGGCGACTGCCGGCTGCGGCTGACGGGCGCTTGCTGCTCGTCCTCGGTACCGCGGAAGCCGCTCTCTTGGACGCACCGGTCGCCGCCGCGGACAGGACAACGGTGTTGTTTATGTTGATTCCCGGGCCTGTTTGCTTGATGGTCGCCCCGGTCTGGCCGACGGAGCCTGCAACCGAGAGTGGACCGGGAATCGTCGTCACAATGTTGCCAGTGCCGAAGAGATTGAACGCCGTGCTGAGCACCGACGGTTTCGCCGGGCCGAGTGGAATTGCGAAAGTGCCTGCGCCGACAAAGCTTCCGCGGCTACCGACGCTGAAGACCGAGTTCAAGGTGCCGTAGGCCTCCATGAATCCGCCGGTATCACCCTGCCCGCTGCCCAGATCAAGCGCCATGTTGCCGTTGCCCGCGACGAGAAGCGTGTAGGTGGCGGTCTGGGTTGGAGTGACCAGCCCCTGACTGCCCAGGCTCACGGCAGAGTTGAAGAAGTCCTTGCCTGTCACGCTCCCGACGACCGCGGCGACCCGCTTGCCCTGGACGATTCCGACAGAGAAGTTGCTGTGCGTCACGGTCACGGAATTGGGGCCGCCGCCGTAAGCCAGATTCACCGAACCGTCGGCGGTGGCGATGGTGGTCTGCCCTGCACCGTTGCCGAGGCCGTTGGCAATCGCGACGGCGAACAGTCCGGTGGCGCTGGCGGTTGCGCCGGGCCCCAAAGCAATGGCGATACTCGTCGGGCTGCTGGTGCACTGTGCACTGTTGCCGATGCCGAACAAGGACGCACAGGTGGCGTTCGCCGTAGCCGACGAACCCAGCGCCGCCGCGGCGAAAGTGGCCGACACCATGGCGCCGCCGAGCAGGCCTACGAGAGCCCGATTGGTGCGGCCGACGGACAAAGGGTCACGAATCATGTTGTTGCTCCTAGGTTTTGGCGGCAGACGCGGCCGCACCGCGATTCGATGCCCCTGCACCGTCGAAGACACTCTCGGTTAAACCGGACCGGATAGAGCTGGCGTGGCCCATGGAGACCTCTGATTGGCCAGGCCTGTATTCAACGCCCAAGAAAGCGATCTCATGGCCGATACCTGAAACTCGACGAAAGATCCGCCAATTCAGCCGTCGCTCAACACCCGGTCACAGAACGGCCGCGTCGCGGCGACGAGCCGGGCATTGGGTTCGTCGACGGTCTCGGCCCATGCAGCGGCGGCCTGCGGTGGGCGGCCCCCGTCGATATGGCGTTGCACGAGGCGGGGCCGCCGCACATCCGGCGGGCAGTCGATGTAGTACAGCCGGTTGAGCAGGGGGCGCACCTGAGCCCACTCGCCGTCGGGCACGCCCAAGTAGTTGCCCTCGGTGACCACCAGTCTGCTGGCGGCAGGCACCCCGTGGCCGGCGACTATCGGCTCGTCCAGGCGTCGGTCGAAGGCCGGCACGTAGACGTCACGGTGACCGAACTCCTGCGCCACCCGGTCCAGCGTGGCGACGTAGCCCGCGGCATCGAAGGTGTCGATCGCCCCTTTGCGGTCGCGACGGCCGAGCCGGTCCAGCTCGGCGTTGGACAGGTGGAAGCCGTCCATCGGGACATAGGACGCTCCTTCGAAGGCGGCAACCAACGCGCGAGCCACCGTCGACTTGCCCGCCCCCGGCGGCCCGGTGAGACCGACAATGACGCGGCCGGGCGCCCCGCCGAGCAATGCGGTGACGTCGGCGACCAGAAAATCGAAAGAACTTTCGCGGGCGTAACTGATGGCTAACAGCCTCCGATACGTCGGGTAGGTCCGGGGGTTGGCGACTGCAGAACAGGACCTCTCATGAATACCTTTCGGAAGATACGCAGTCGGGGGATCGTTCGGGCGGCGACTGCCGCCATCGCTTCACTCCTGGTGGTCGGCGCCGTCGCGGTCCAACCACCGACGGCCAAGGCCGCCGAGGTCGAGTTCCTCACCGTGCCGTCGCCGTCGATGGGACGCGACATCACCGTCCAGTTCCAGGGCGGCGGTCCCAGGGCGGTCTATCTGCTCGACGGCCTGCGCGCCCAGGACGACCGCAGCGGCTGGGACATCAACACCGGCGCATTCTCCTGGTTCAACGACTCCGGGGTGTCCGTGGCGATGCCGGTCGGCGGCATGTCGAGCTTTTACACCGACTGGTATCGGCCCGCGACCGGAAATGGCACGACCCAGACCTACAAGTGGGAGACCTTCCTGACCTCCGAGCTGCCGGCGTGGCTGTCGGCCAACAAGGGCATCAGCCCCAGCGGCAATGCCGTTGTCGGGCTGTCGATGTCGGGCAGCGCCGCGTTGACATTGGCCGCCTACCATCCCGGACAGTTCGTCTACGCAAGCTCGCTGTCGGGATTCCTGAATCTGTCGGCGCAGACCTGGCCGCTGCTTGTCTCGATCGCGATGGCCGACGCCGGGGGCTTCAACGCCCTCGACATGTGGGGCGTCTTCGGCGGGGCTGCCTGGCAACGCAACGACCCGATGCTCCACGTTGGCCAGCTCGTGTCGAACAACACCCGCATCTGGGTCTACAGCGGCAACGGGAACCCGACCGACCTCGACGCCGGCCTGGGCAACGCGCAGGTTCCAGCGCAGTTCCTCGAAGGCTTGACGATTCGGACCAACCACGCGTTCCAAGCCCGCTACGAAGCCGCGGGCGGACGCAACGGTGTCTTCAACTTCCCGCCCAACGGCACCCACAGCTGGGGTTACTGGGGCGGCCAACTACAGGCGATGAAGCCCGACATCCAGCGGGTACTGGGCGCCGCGCCGACAACCTGACCCGAGCAGACGAAAGGCCCGGTCCCTTGTACAGGGACCGAGCCTCTCAGTGTCACGTGTGTGGGGCGCCCGGCGGCGGCCTCCAGCACTGTTCCCCGGCTGTTGGATCCTCAAACCCGGCCGCGCAGAATGAGTGACACCCAGCGCACGCCCGCCATAGACGACGGGCTACGGTTACTTCTGAGAACGGCCGTGCGCAGATGGAGGGACAGCTGATGGACTTGTCGTGGTCGGCGAAAGACCTTGAGTTCCAAGGCGAGGTGCGGGCGTTCCTCGACGAGAAGCTCACCCCCGATCTGCGGCAGGCCGGCCGGCTGATGACCAGCGTCTACGCCGACCACGAGGCAAGCATGGCCTGGCAGGCGATCCTCCATGAGCGGGGCTGGGCCGCGCCGGCGTGGCCGGTCGAATACGGCGGCTGCGACTGGACACTGACCCAGCACTACATCTTCAGCCGCGAGTCGACTCTCGCCGGGGCTCCCGCGCTGTCGCCGATGGGGATCTCGATGGTCGCGCACGCCATCATCGCCTACGGCACGCCCGAGCAGAAGGACTATTTTCTGCCCCGCATCCTCACCGGCGAGGTCTTCTTCTGCCAGGGCTATTCCGAGCCCGAGGCCGGTTCGGACCTGGCCTCACTGTCGATGTCGGCGGTGCGGGACGGCGACGATCTCGTCTGCACCGGCAGCAAGATCTGGACCACCCATGCCGGCGAGGCCAATTGGATCTTCGCCTTGGTTCGTACCTCGCGTACGGGCCGCAAGCAGCAGGGCATCACCTTCGTACTGATCGACATGAGCACCCCCGGCATCGAGATCCGGCCGCTGGTGATGACCTCCGGCGAGCAGGTGCAGAACCAGCTCTTCTTCGACGGGGTGCGAGTGCCCACGTCGAACGTGATCGGACAGATCGACGACGGCTGGACGGTGGCCAAGTATCTGCTCGAGTTCGAACGCGGCGGCGGCGCGACGGCACCGGGGCTGCAGGCGATGTCGCGGGCCATCGCCACGGCGGCCACCGAGCAGCCCGGGCCCGATGGTGGCCGGCTGATCGACAACCCGGCATTCGCCGCCAAGCTCGCCGATGTCGGGATCCGCGCGGAGGTACTCGAGATCCTCGAATTCCGGGTCCTGACAACGGTCGCCGAGGGCGGCCACCCGGGCGCGGCGTCGTCGATGTTGAAGATCCTGTCCACCGAGCTCTCGCAGGCGATCACCGAGTTGGCGATGGAGGCGGCCGGCCCGCACGGTCGGGCATACCAGCCGCACGCCACCAAGCCGGGCGGTCCGGTCGCCGACTTCGAGCCGCCGTCAGACGGTTATGTCAGCGGGCAGCCGTGGCAGGCGGTGGCACCGCTGCGGTACTTCAACGACCGGGCCGGCTCAATCTACGCGGGCAGCAACGAAATTCAGCGCAATATTCTGGCCAAAGCGACATTGGGGCTGTAATGGACTTCAACCTGAACAAAGAACAAGAGCTCCTGCGCGACGGCCTGGGTAAGTTCCTGGCCACCCGATACGACCTCGAGAAGAGCCGCACCGCGGCGAAGATCGGGCCGGGCTGGCAGCCCGAGATCTGGCGTGGCCTGGCCGACGACCTCGGCATCCTCGGCGCCGCCTTCCCGGAGTCGGTCGGCGGAATCGGCGGCGGGCCGGTCGAAATCATGGTGATCGCCGAGGAACTCGGCCGCGCACTGGTGATCGAGCCCTTCGTCGACACCGTCGTGGTGGCCGGCGGTCTGCTGCAGCGCGCCGACCACCCCGCCGCCGCAGCACTGTTGGAGCGCATCGCCGACGGCAGCGCGATCGTCGTCCTGGCGGGCACCGAGCCGGACAACGGTAACCATGCGGTATCCACGACCGCGGTACGCGCCGGCGACGAGTGGGTCATCACCGGCGACAAGATCGTCGTCACCGCCGCACCACTGGCCACCCATCTGCTGATCACCGCACGAACGTCAGGTGAACCTGCTGATTCGCACGGGATTTCACTGTTTCTCACCGAGTTCGACCCCGCCAGCCCGCCGCCCGGGGTCGAGGTACACGGCTACCGCACCATCGACGACCGGCGCGGAGCCGACCTCACGTTCGATGGCCTGCGTCTGCGCGCTGATGCGCTCCTCACCGAGGACGCGGCCAGTTCGTTGGCCCGTGCTCGCGACGAAGGTGCGGCAGCGGTCTGCGCGGAGGCAGTCGGCAGCATGCGAAAGGTGTTGTCCGACACGGTCGAGTACTGCAAGCAACGCCAACAGTTCGGTCAGCCGATCGGCACCTTCCAGGTTCTGCAACATCGCATGGTCGACATGTACATGGAGCTCGAGCAGTCCGTTGCCGCGGTCTATCTTGCGGTGCTGAACCTCGAGGCCGAGCCGCAGGTCCGGGCGCGGGCGGTCTCGGCGGCCAAGGCGACGATCGGGCGGGCCGCGCGGTTCATCGGCCAGAACTCCGTCCAACTCCACGGCGGCATGGGGATGACCGAGGAATTGGCGATCGGTCACTACTTCAAGCGACTCACCGCACTGCAGTACGAATTCGGTTCTACCGATGAGCACCGAGCTCGGTACGCGAAGCTGACTCGCCCTTAGGCGTTTTGGGCGGCCATTCGAGCCCGTTCCCGCATCGAGGCGATCACGCCGCCGTCGTTGAGGATGTCGGTTCCGGTCAGATAGGTGGCCCGGTCGCTCGCGCAGAAGGCGAACAGCTCGGCCATCTCCTCGGCCTTCCCCCAGCGAGGCACCGCGGCGTTGGCGACCATCGCCCCGGCGCCGGCCTCGGCTTCCAGCAGGCCCATCTCGGTGTCCACCGATCCCGGCGACACCGAGACGATGCGCAGGCCGCGGCCGTTGAACCGCTCGGCCTGTGCGGAGCTATACCACCTGACGAAGGCCTTGCTAACGCTGTAGGCCAGCCCCGAGCGCATCTCCTCCCCCGCGATGTCGCACGCCGCCAGCATCTCGGTCAGGAACCGGGGTTCATCGGTGAAGGCCACATCGAAATGCTGGGCGGGGACGAGTTCGTCGGGCAGCATGTGCGACGCCATCGACGCCACGTTGACGATCGCCGATCCCTCACCGGCCGAGGCGAAGAATGCCTCGTTGACCCTGAGGGTGCCGATGGCGTTGGTGGTCATGACGTAGTCGGCGTCGCCCATACTCGGACTGACACCCGCGGTGTGGATCACCGACGCGATCGGCCCGATGCCGACGGCGGTCTCGAAGAGTCCCGCGACGGCATCCCGGTCGGTGACATCGCAGTGAACCGGCGTCGCCGAGATCCCCAGGCTCTCCAGCTCCGCGACCGCGCCGTCGAGCCGGTCCTGCCGGATGTCGCAGAGCACCACCGTGTGGTCCTGGCCGACGACCTTGGCCGTGGCCCGACCCATGCCGCCCGCACCCCCGGTGATTACCGAAACCCGTGTCATGCCCGGACGATATCTGGCCGGCCCGCGCGGGCGAGCAGCAGGGGAGAAAGTGCGTCAGAAACAGGTCATCGACTTTCACCTGTCGGGAGGGTATGCCTGCAAGGGAAGAAGGAGGCGCTCATGTTGAAGACCGTTACTGGAGCGTTAGTGCAGGTCGCCGAGGGCGTGGGCAACATCGTGGGCATTCGGGTGGGCACCGAGGAGCCCGACTTCACCGTCGAGCGCGTGGTCGACGGTGTCGAGATTCGCCGGTACGGACCCCGCGTCGCTGCCGAGACGGCGATCGATGCCGATGAGGAGTCAGCCCGCAATCAGGGTTTCCGGTTGCTGGCGCGCTACATCTTCGGCGGCAATTCGGGCAGCGCCAAGATCGCGATGACCGCGCCGGTGGCCCAACAGCCCAGCGAGAAGATCGCGATGACCGCGCCGGTCGCGACCCAACGCAACGCGTCGGGCGAATGGGTCATCCGCTTCTTCATGCCCTCGAAGTACACCCTCGAGACCTTGCCCACCCCCAATGACGACCGGGTGCGGCTCGTGGTGGTTCCCCCCGAGACCGTCGCGGTCCTGCGGTTCAACGGCAGCATCGGCCCCGACGCTGTCTCCGAGCGCACCGGCCAGCTGATGAAAGCCTTGAACCGCAACGACATCGAAGCCATTGGTGAGCCCCTGGCGTGGTTCTACGACCCGCCGTGGACGCTGCCGTGCCGACGCCGCAACGAGGTGCTGGTCGGCGTCGCCGAGAGCGCGTGATCAGCTGAGACGGTCCGGCGCTACTAGCCGGCCGGCGAACCCGCGTCAGTGGCGGGCGGCACGGCCGAGGTTCCCACCGGTCCGGCCGGAGTCGACGACATGCCGGGCGGCGGCGCCGCGTTGGCGTCGAGCGGTCGTTGGGTGAGCAACAGCAACGCGTCGCTGCCCGACACCTCCTGGGTGCGCATCGCATGCAGCAGGTCCCGCAGGTAGCTCAACCGGCCTTGCGGCCCGGTGTCGGTGCCGGTGGTGGTGGTGCCCGGCGGCGGGTTGTCCGGGCTGGACAGATGCTGGACTGGCACCGGCGCCGGCGCGGGGACCGGTACATCGGCCGACGGGGCGCTCGTGTCGCCGGCCACGATCGTCGGTACGACAGGATCAGCGGGATCAGCCGGGTCGGCGGCCGCCATGGGGGCCGACAGAATGGCCGCGGACACGCCCAGCGCACCGATTCCCAGGTAGGCGCTGCGGACCCAGACATGTGCGTTCGTCGTGAGCTTCACCGTCGTATCCTCCGAGGCTCGCAGGGCGGCGTCCCCGTGCCGTGAACGCCCTGTACCGAGGTTGTCGGACCGGGACGCATTTTGTTACATCCGTCACTTGTGTCACCACAGCCTCAGGAGCGCTCAGTTATGCGCGGAGCGCCAGGGCCCGCTTGAAAACAGACCGGCGGACGGTGTAGAAAAAAATGCCCGCAGAACCTGGGACGGCGATGGGTTCTGCCTACACGGCACTCGTCGGCGTCCGGGCTCCTGCGGCAAATCGTGGAGGGCGACAACCGAAGAGTTGTCGGGCGAGGGGTGTCAATGGTTGCGGATCAGGATTCGGCAACACAGAGCGACGACGGCTACGGCGTGGCCGGCGCGCGTCCGCACCGGGTGGGTCAGTTCCGGTTCTACTTCGCCGACGAGCGCTGGGAATGGTCGGACGAGGTTCAGATCATGCACGGCTACCAGCCGGGCACGGTCTCGCCCACCACCGAACTGGTGCTGTCGCACAAGCATCCCGACGACTACCAACAGGTGCTGACCACCCTGGACGATGTCCGACGGCACCACCAGGCCTTCAGCACCCGGCATCGGATCGTCGATACCACCGGCCAGATCCATCACGTGATCGTGGTGGCCGACAAGCTGCTGGACGGCAGTGGCGAAGTAATCGGCACTGAGGGCTTCTACGTCGACGTCACGCCCACTGAAGACCGTAACCAGAAGCAGTTCAGCGAGGCCATCGCCGAGATCGCCGAGAACCGGGCGACGATCGAGCAGGCCAAGGGCATGCTGATGGTTGTGTACGGCATCGATTCCGATGCGGCGTTCGACCTGCTGCGCTGGCGATCTCAGGAGGCCAACATCAAACTCCGGCTATTGGCCGAGCAGGTCGTCGCCGACTTCGTCGCCCTCTCCCAGTCGGACAGTTCACCGTCGCGGGCGGCCTACGACAACCTGTTGCTCACCGCCGACCGTCGGCTGGAGAGTCCGCCGCAGACTCAGTCGTCCTGACATGAGCGCGATTCGGACGCTGCCGACCCTCGCAGCAGCCGTTGTGGTCGGCATCGGGGCGGCGGTGCCGGCCGGTGCCGCACCCGGTGCCGAGGTTCCGCCGGTGAGCCCGCAGGCCGCGGCAGCCGGCTTCGTCGATGTACGGACGGTGGTGCCTGACGCGGTCATCGATCTGCGCTACGCGACCCCGAACAACTTTGTCGGTGTGCCGCTCTACCCCGCTGATGCACGGTGCCTGGTGCACAACTCGATGGCTCCGGGGCTGGCGAAGGCCGCCGATGATCTTCGGGCCCAAGGGGATGTGCTGGTGTTCTGGGATTGCTACCGCCCGCACGACGTCCAGGTCCGGATGTTCGACGCGGTGCCCAACCCGGCGTGGGTGGCCAAACCCGGTCCCTATGCGCGCAGTCATGAGGCTGGACGTTCCGTCGACGTGACGATCGCCGAGCGCGGCCGGCTCGTCGACATGGGCACCGACTTCGACGACTTCTCCGCCCGCGCACAGGCATACGCCACCGACGGGGTCAGCGCGGTGGCGCAGGCCAACCGCGCCCGGCTGCGTGCAGCGATGGGCACCGGAGGGCAGGAGCGAAGCGACCCGGGAAATGGCACCGGAGGTTTGGCGGTCTATTCCGGTGAGTGGTGGCATTTCGACGGCCCCGGCGCCGGGGTTCAGCGACCCATTCTCGACGTGCCGGTCAACTAGCGCGCCGCGGTTCAGGCCGCCACGAGTCGCAACGGGAGCCGCTCGTAACAGCGGATGATGTTGTTCACCGCCCAGGTGGGCGGGCCGGCGAGTTCGATCCGGCTGACGCCGTCGCACAACGCGCGAAGCATCGCCTGCATCTCCAGCCGCGCAAGCGCCTGTCCCGCGCAGGCGTGAGCTCCGTGGCCGAACCCGAGGTGTCGGCCCGAATTGCGGCGGATGTCGAAGGTGTCGGGCTGCTCCCATTCGTGCTCGTCGCGATTGGCCGATGCATAGAGCACCAATACTCTTGAACCGGGCGGCAATTCGACGCCGGACACCTCGGTAGTGCGGCGAACTTTGCGGCTGAACGCACGCAGTGGCGATTCATAGCGCAGCACCTCGTTGACCGCGCTGGGCACCAGCGCCGGGTCGGCGCGAAGCAGATCCCACTGGTCGGGGTGCCGCGCGAACAAGGCCAGCGCGCTGGCGATTCCGCTGATGGTTGTGTCCAACGAGGGCACCAGATAGTCCACCATGAGCGCGGAGCATTCCCACGCGCTCATCGCCCCGCCCTCTGCGGCCTCGAGGATTTCATGGCCCATGCTGCCCGGCAGCACAGTGCGGTCGCGGACCACGGCGCGCGCGAACCGCAACATCTGAAGGCTGGCCGGCACCGACCGGGCCGCATGACGGTTCATCGGGCCCAGCACGTCGAACGTGGCACCGCCCCAGCGCAACAGGTGCTGTCGCCGGTCCCTGGGCCAACCGACGAGGTCGGGTACCACCGAAACCGGAAGCGCCGTCGCGAGATCGGCCACGCCGTCGACACTGCGCCGTCGAACCGCGCTCGTGACGAGATCCCTGGCCTGACTGTCGATGACCTCGTCGAGTTCGCGCAGGGCCCTGGGGAGCATCCGGTGGGCCAGCAGCTTGCGCCGTCGATCGTGCTCCTCACCGTCGCTGTTGAGCGTTGTGCCCCGGGAGAGTTTGTTGAACACCGCGGAAAGCCCAACGCCGTCACCGGACATGAATCCCTCGTCGTCGCGCAAGACCGTTTTGCATTCGGCGAAACGCGCCAGGGCATGCACCCGCTGTTTGGGCAACCAGACCACCGGGCCCAGCTGGCGCAGCCGCGCATAGTGCGGGTACGGGTCGAGGATCGCCTGCGTCGAATACAGGTCCGGCTCGTAGGCCGGAACGGAGACAGCCCGCCTAGACACGGGCGGCCTGGGCGTGCGGCGCGAAAGCTGGAACTGCATCAAGCACATTCGGCACGTCTCTTCCGGCTGTCAGCACCGTCCGGTCTGGGCGGACCACCGCCACCGTAGCCCGCCCCACTCGTAGCCACGACGCCAAGTCGGTACCGGGGTGCGCCGCTATCACGATGGCACCACGACGATCCATTTCGTCGCGATGCGCTGTGGTGAGCGGCACCGCGGTCACCACCGCGAATCCATGTCCTACGATTTCGTCGAATCGCTTGCCGTCAACCACAATCGGGTTCGGGCAGAGAGTGCCGGCAAGCTGTCGCAGTCCCGGTGACTTCAAAACCAGGTCACTGGCGCGCAGTCCCGGAGTCGCACTGTCCACGGCCTTGTCTCGTACGCCGGGGATCAGATGCAACCGGGGCACGACGATTCTGCGCAGCGCATCTCCGACGCGACCCCCAGCGGTCATTGCCGCTCCGATAGCCAGCGCGAAGCGGATGAGATTGCGGGTGTGCGGCTTTCGTTCGGCCTCGTAACTGTCGAGCACAGCCTCCGGCAGCCAGCCGTTCATCACGCCGGCCAGTTTCCACGACAGATTCATCGCATCGCGCAGCCCCGCACACAATCCCTGCCCGATGAACGGCGGGGTCAGGTGGGCGGCGTCGCCGAGAATGAACATGTTCGATCGGCGCCAGCGTGTGGCGATCTGAGCCCGGAACGTGTACTCGGCGACCCGCACGAGGTCCAGCTCTTCGGGGGCTACTCCGTGCACCCAGGGACGGATCAGCGGATACAGCGCCGCAAGCGTCGCATAGTCGTCGGCGGTTTCATCGTCGAGCAACCGGAACTCCCAACGGTACCGGGCTGTTCCGATGCGCATGTAGGTGGCAGCGCGACCGGGGTCGCAGACTTGGTGCACGCCGTCCCACTGGCCCAGGTCGGCGTCGGTCATCACGTCGGCGACGAGCCAGCGTTGCTGAAACTTCAGGTCGTCCATGTGCGCACCGATCGCTTTGCGCACCAGACTGTTCGCACCGTCGCAACCGAGCACATAGCGCGTCTCGACACAGTGCTGCTCGCCGCTGGACCGGTCGGTGACGGTGACGCGCGCACGCTCAGCACTGATCTGCAGGACGTCGACAACCTCGGCATTGCCTCGTAATACGACGTTCGGATGTTTCTCGAGGTTGTCGCGCAGCAGTCTTTCCAGCTCCGGCTGGTCGAACATGTTGGCCTGCGGATAGCCGTTGGCGCTGAGGGTGTCTTCGCGGCGGAACTCGGCCAGCACGCGCATGCCCGGATCGCGAAGCTGAAGCCCACGGGCCGGGCGGGAGATCGCCGCGAACTGCTCGCCGACTCCCAATCCCGCCAAAAGCCGGAACACTTCGTCGTCGAGGTGCACCGCGCGCGGTTGAGGATAGACATCGGTCCAGCGGTCGAGCACCAGACACTCGATGCCGTATCGGGCGAGTGTGGTCGCCGCCGAGACGCCTGTCGGGCCGGCACCGACGATCACCACAGGTATGAAGGCGGGCAGCGCGGTCATGCGAATTTGATTGGGTTGCACTGAGTTCCGAGATCGATCTTGCCGTCGTCGGTTCCGACCGTGGCCTCGACGACGTCGCCGTCATGCAGATAATTGGTGTTCTTGGCCTGGCCCGCGAAGAACAATTTCCACTTCAGCTCGTCAGGCAGCAGGGAAGAGAGCTTCTGCACCGCCTTGGGGGGCGCAGACAGTGCCGTGCCGACCGGGGTGCCGGTCAATATCAGGTCACCGGCGGACAGCGCCTGGAAGCGGGTCAGCGCAGCCAGGGCCTGGACCGGCTTGTAGATCATGTCGGCCTTGACCGTGCTGTTCTGCCGGAGTTGCCCGTTGACCTTGAGTTGTAGCCGCAGGTCGTCGAAGCGGGCCAGTTCATCGCGGTCTACGAGCACCAGAGCCGGTCCCACCGGGGTGAAACCCGGGTACGACTTGCCCTCGTAGAACTGGGTTTTGGTCAATTGGACATCGCGCGCGCTGACATCGTTGGTCACCACAATTCCGCAGATGTAGTCGGCGAGGTTGTCGGCGGCGACAGTGGTGCCGACGGGAACGTCGGTCCCGATCACCAGGCCGATCTCCACTTCGTAGTCCAGCAGCCGGACGTGGGCGGGCTTGACAATGTCGTCGACTGGCCCGGTGATGGACCCCGATGCCTTCCGAAAGAAGGTCAGCGGCACCGACTTCGGGTCGCCTCCGGTATCGATGACATGCGACGCGAAGTTCGTCATCTGCGCAACGACGCGACATGGGGCGGTGACCGGCGACAACAGCTCGAGTGTCGCAGTCGCCACCGTCTCGGTGTTGGCCACCGCGGCATCGATGGCCGACCGGTCGGCCAGTAGCGCAGCGGTGGTGGTCGCCGTGGTGGCGACCCGGGCGACCGAGTCGGCTGTGCCGGCCCACCATCCGTCAGCCGTGCGGTAGACCGAAATCGTCATGAGCGTGTCACTTTCAGTAGTCCGCGCAGGCGGGTGAGGTCGAATTCGTTGTCGTCGCGGACAGCGTTCAGCATCGAGCGCATCTCGCGTAGTGATTCCTTGCCAGGGGCGATGCCGAGGAAGTCCTTGGTCACCGGCGGCCCCCACTGGGCGAGACCGGAGGCCGTCATCGGGGCCCAGCCTGGTTCCAGCGTGTTGTCGAACAGGTCGCCGTCGCTGAAGTGCTCGACCAGGAAGCCGTCCGGATCGCGCCAGTAGTCGAAGATCTGACTTCCCTGAATATGACGACCGATGCCCCATGACCGGTGAAAGCCGCTCTCCCGCAGGTACTCTCCGCCGGCCGCGATCGCATCGAGATCGCAGACCTGGTAAGCGGAGTGGACATAGCGGTCCGACGGACCGAGCACCATGGCCATGGTGTGATGGTCGGTGGGTCTCGCCCCCTGGTCGCACCGGATGAAGCTCATGGTCGGCCCCCGCTCACGCTGGCCGGGGTAGTAGAGGAAATCGCTGACTATGAGACCGAAGTGCTCCAGATACCAGTCCAGCGAACGCCGGTACGTAGTGCTCTGCAGCACCACGTGCCCCAATCGCTGAATCCGCGCCGGCTCACGCACCGGCCGTTGAGTCGCGTTCGTACGCAGTACTTCTCGGCCGAAATTGAACGTATGGGTTGTCTGGGCCGGCTGTTCGGGAAGCTCACGCATGCCGGCCACCACCCGCACCGGCATTCCACCCGGGTCCACGAGTTCGACGGTCACGCCGCCGATGCTTTCCGGCGACTGATGGGTCAGTGTCCCGGTGGCCGCCGCCAGTCGCTCGACGTCAGCGACGTCGTGTGCGGCGAACGCGGGACCGACGAATCGTGAGCGCGGCCCTCGGCGGATGATCACGCACACTGTGCCGCTGTCCGCGCCGCGCAGATGCAACTCCCGATCGGTGCTCAGCTCGGTGGTGAAGCCGAATGCGTGCGCGAATGTCTCGGCTCGGGCCAGGTCCGGCTTCTCGAACTCCAACCACGCGAGATCGCGCACTTTGATGATGGGATTCTTCGCCCGGCCCGGATGCTCGCCGCGCAACGCACCCTGGTCGCTGTGCAGATCCCGGTGGGTGTCGAGGTGCTGCGTCACAGCGCCCCCTTTCCTTGACTGACGAAGACTGACGAAGACTGACGAAGACTGACGAAATCATCACTTACGAGGACATCATCAGTCAAGACTTCTGACGAAATCCTCAGAATTGACACCTGCTGCTAATATCTGCTGATGGCAAGTGATGCCGCAGCGGGAACCCGCCTGGAACGACGCAAGATGCAGACCCGGGCTGCGCTCGTTCGCGCAGCTCAAGGCTTTATCGCCGCCGGAAAGCTGAATGCGCCGGTGCTGGAGATCACCCAGGCCGCCGACGTTGGAATGGGCTCGTTCTACAACCACTTCGACAGCAAGGAACAGCTGTTCGAGGCCGCGGTCAACGACATCTTGGACGCGCTGGGCGCACTGTTGGACAAGCTCGCGGTGGACGGCGAGGACCCGGCGCTGACCTTCGCACGCAGCTTCCGGATCGTCGGCCGCTTGTTTCGCCAGCGACCCGAGACCTCGCGCGTGCTGCTCAACTCGGGCCTGACGCTGATGTTCGCCGACCGTGGGCTGGGCCCACGGGCGCTGCGCGACATCACCGTCGCGGCGGAAGCGGGCCGGTTCACGGTGACCGATCCCGAGCTGGCGCTGTCCGTGGCTGCAGGGGCACTGATGGGCCTCGGCCAGCTACTGCAGAATCAGCGCGAGCGCGACGGGGCCGAGGCCGCCGATAGCGCCACCCGCGGCGTCCTGGTGATGCTTGGCGTCAGCCTGGCTGAAGCCGAGGACATCTGCCGCCTGCCGCTCCCGGATCTCGACGAACTGATGGGATCGGAGCCGGCGGCGTAATCAGCCGAGGACTCGGGGTGTGCCGGCCAGCACGTCGAGTGCGATGTCGACGAGCATGTCTTCCTGCCCGCCGACCATCCTGCGACGTCCCGCCTCCTCCAAAAGAGTTCGGGCATCGACGCCGTAGCGCCCGGCGGTGGCCTCGGCGTGCCGCAGAAAGCTCGAGTAGACCCCGGCATAACCGAGGGTCAGTGTCTCCCGGTCGACCCGCACCGGGCGGTCCTGCAGTGGGCGCACCAGATCATCGGCGGCGTCTTCGAGCGCATGGAGGTCGCAGCCATGCTCCCAGCCCATCCGGGACGCCGCGGCGATGAACACCTCCAGCGGAGCGTTACCGGCGCCGGCGCCCATCCCGGCCAGCGACGCGTCGACCCGACAGGCCCCGTGTTCCACGGCGACAATCGAGTTCGCCACTCCCAGAGAAAGATTGTGGTGGGCGTGGATGCCGATCTGTGTGCCGGGCAGGAGCGCCTGGCGCAGCGCGTCGACCCGGTCGGCGACGGCGGGCATCACCATCGCACCACCGGAATCCACGACGTAGATGCAGCTCGCCCCAAAGCTTTCCATCAACTTGGCCTGACCAGCCAGCACACCGGGTGTGGTCATGTGGCTCATCATCAGAAAGCCGACCGCATCCATGCCGAGCTCGCGCGCAACGGTGATGTGCGTGGCGGCGGTATCCGCTTCGGTGCAGTGCGTGCCCACCCGCACCACAGTGGCGCCGGCCCGCTGCGCGTCCCTCACGTTGCGCACGGTCCCGATCCCGGGCAGCACCAGGGTGGCGACACTGGCTGAGTGCACGACCGACGCGACGGTTTCGATCCACTCCAGGTCGGTGTGCGCACCGAAACCGTAGGCGCACGTCGAGCCGGCCAGACCGTCGCCGTGGGCCACTTCGATGGAGTCCACACCGGCGCGATCGAGAGCGCCGGCGATCGCCGCGACCTGGTCGAGGCTGTATTGGTGGCGTACGGCGTGCATGCCGTCACGCAAGGTGACGTCGCTGATGTACAGCTGGCCATTCACGCCGACGCTCCTGCGGTTCTGTTGGCGTGCAGAGCTATTCGCTCAGCCGCAGCCTTTGCGGCAGCGGTCATGATGTCGAGGTTGCCCGCGTAGGCAGGCAGATGATCGGCGGCGCCGATCACCTCGATCAGCGTGGTGACTCGAGTACCGACGAACTTGCCCGTTTCCGGGATGAAAAGCCGGTTCTCGGCAGTGAACGACTCGAACTGGACACGCTGCTTGAGTCGGTAGCCGGGGACGTACGCCTTCACCCTGTCGACCATGACCTCGATCGACTGCTCGATCGCGCCAGGGTCGGCGTCACCGTCCACGAGGCAGTACACGGTGTTGCGCATCATGACCGGAGGGTCGGCGGGGTTGAGGATCATCATGGCGCGTCCTCGTTGGGCTCCCCCTACCGAAACCACTGCGGCCGCGGTGGTTTCGGTGAACTCGTCGATGTTCGCCCGCGTTCCGGGGCCGGCCGACTTCGAGGCGATCGAGGAGACGATCTCGGCATACGAGACGAGGCCGACCTGACCCACGGCAGCGACGATCGGCACCGTCGCCTGCCCGCCGCATGTCACCAGGTTGAGATTGGGCGCGTCGAGGTGATCGTCGAGGTTGACCACCGGCACGGCGTAAGGGCCGACCGCTGCCGGAGTCAGGTCGAGCACGCGTACACCCGCGTCGGCCAGCCGGCCCCAGTTCTCGTAGTGAGCCGACGCGGAGGTTGCGTCGAAGACCAGCTTGATGTCGCGAAATTCCGGCATCTCCATCAATCCGTCGACACCTGCGGCTGTCGTCGGCACCCCCAGTCGCCTCGCGCGAGCCAAACCACCGGAATCCGGGTCGATACCGACCATCGCTGCCAGCGCAAGCGGTCCGTCGCTGCGCAGGATCTTGATCATGAGGTCCGTCCCGATGTTGCCGATACCGATGATCGCGACCGGCCAGAGCGGTCGCGACGAGACGGTTCCACTCACGCGAATCTCACGGACACGACACCCAAACCGCTGATCGCAGCAGAGGCGATATCACCGGAACGGACGAACGCCGCCGTGGTGAAGGAACCCGACATCACGAATTGTCCTGCCGCGAGCTCTGTTCCGAACTCGCTGAGCGAGTTGGCCAGCCAGGCGACCGCGGTTGCCGGGTCACCGAGGACGGCCGAGCCCAAGCCGGTGTCGACCTCGTGCCCATTGAGCCGCAGGGATGCTCGGCTGGCGGCGAGGTCGAGGCGTTCGGAGTAGGGAACCCAGTCACCGATGACCACCGCACCGGAACTGGCGTTGTCGGCAACCGTGTCGCGCAGTGTCAGCTTCCAGTCGCGGATTCGGCTGTCGACGATTTCGAGGGCCACCGCCACCGCGCTGGTCGCTGCGCGCACATCGTGGACGGTGACGTTCGGGCCGCGCAGCGTAGCCCGCAGCAGGAAGGCCACCTCGGGTTCCACCCGGGGCGCGCAGAACCGGGCACACTGCGCCGTCGAATCGTTGGCCAGCACCATGTCGTCGAGGATGTAACCGAAGTCAGGTTCGTCCACGCCCAGAAGGGTCTGCATCGGCTCGGAGGTCAAACCGATCTTGTGGCCGACCACGTGGCGGCCGGCGCCGAGGTGGCGGGCCAGGTTCACCGTCTGGATCGCGTAGGCGTCCCCGACGTCCATCCCGGGATATCGATCGGTCAGCTGATCGGTCGGCCGGGCCTGCTCGGCGGCTGCCGCAAGTACGCCGGCAGCGTCTTCGATCTCACTGCGCGACAGCATCATCGAGCGTTCTCTTCGACCATCCGCATGGCGGTCGCGTACAGGGCTTGCCCGTGCAGGGTGAACAAGGACACCAGATCGACCGCGTCTCCCCCGATCTCCTTGGCGATGAACAGCCCGTCGGCGCCGGCGATCGCGTACGTCGCGAGCTGGCGGACCTGCGCCTCGGTCAGTCCGATCGACAAGCGATCAAGGCTGCGACTCATCGCGTCGAAGGCTTCTTCGCGGACCTTGACGAACATCGCCCGCGCCCGCGGCTCGACCGGCCGGCGCTCAAGCGCCAGCATGAGGCCCAGGCGCAGGAAGTCCGGTGACTCCATCAACGCCTTGGCGGTCCCCGTTGCGACATCCATCAGACGGTCGACCGCAACCAGGTCGTCCGGCAACTGCCATACCGTCATCCAGTTGTTGAAGCTGCGTTCGATCACCGCGGCGATCAGGTCGTCCTTGTCTTTGAAATGCCAGTAGATCGAGCTGGCGGGCAGGCCGCACTTTGCGCTCACCGCACCGATACTCGTTCCCTCGTAACCGCGTTCGGCAGCGATCTTGGTAGCGGCATCGAGGATTTTGGTGCGTGAAAGCTCGCCGTCCACCCGCTTGGCGCGGCGTTTCGGCTTGTCCGCTGTGGCCATTTCCGCCTCATCTCTTGACTCTGTAGTGATCACTACACTACCGTAGCGACCACTACGGAACAAGTGCCCGTCACCGTGGACGCGGCAGCCGGATCGGAGAAAGCTATGAACAGCGCCTCGACCTACGACGTGGCGATCGTCGGCTATGGCCCAGTGGGTGCGACCGCCGCCAACCTCCTCGGCCAACTGGGGCTGAGAGTCGTGGTGGTGGAACGCGACCCCGATGTCTACTTCCGGGCCAGGGCCATCTCCACCGACGAGGAGGTGCTGCGAATCTGGCAGCAGGTGGGGTTGGCTGACCAGCTCAACGCCGACATGCTGCCCGGCGCGGGCGCCGATTTCGTCGACGCCCGCGGCGTGAGCATCGTCAAACTACTCCCGGCGGATCGCGGCAACGGCCACCCGCCGCAGCAGTTCATCTACCAGCCCGCGGTAGAAGGCGTCCTACGCACGGGCGTGGACCGATTCCCCAACGTCTCGCTCCTTCTCGAACACGAATGCCTGCGTCTGACCCAGCGGTCGGACTCGGTCGAGTTGATGCTGGCTGACCTCACTCAAGACCAGTTCAAACGCATCAGGGCAAGCTATGTGATTGCCGCAGACGGCGGCTCGAGCGCCATTCGCGGACAGCTGGGCGTCGGTTTCACCGGCAGAACGTATTCCGAGCGCTGGATCGTCATCGATACCAAGGTGATCGAAAGCTGGCCGGACCACGACCAACTCCGCTTCCATTGCAACCCCGAACGTCCGACGGTCGATTGCCCGACTCCGCTGGGCCACCATCGATGGGAATTCCCGGTGCGCGAGCACGAAGACGAGGATGACCTCCTCACCGAGGAAGCGATCTGGAAAGTACTGCACCACCAGGGAATAACGCGAGCGAATGTCCAGGTAATCGGCTTCGCCTGCTACAACCACCACGTCCGATTCGCCGACAGGTGGCGGGTGGGCCGGGTCTTCCTCGCCGGCGATGCGGCGCATGCGATGCCACCATGGATCGGCCAGGGTATGTGCGCGGGTATTCGCGATGTCGCGAACCTGTGCTGGAAGCTGCACGCCGTGGTGACCGACTGCCTACCCGATTCGGTGCTCGACACCTATCAGGAGGAACGGCTGCCGCATGTCAAGGAAGTCACCAGTCGCGCAGTGAAGATCGGCAACATCATCATCGAGCACAGCACCCTTCGAGCGGCCGTCCGCAGTCGATTCTTCCGGTTCGCCGGCAAGCTCCCCGGCTTCACGGCGTGGTTGCGCAATCATCGATGGCTGCCCGATGCGCGCTACCGGACCGGCCTGCTTGCGCACAACGGCAACGCGGCCACCGGCTGGCTGATGCCTCAGCCGTGGGTCCTCGACGAACATGGTTCCAAGGTTCGCCTCGATGACCTCATCGCAGGCAGGTGGACGATCCTGCACACCGGCACCGAACAGTCCTGGCTACCTTGGCGATTGGCCGGCGTGCCGGTCGTGAGGATCGCTGCGCCAGGTAGCGCCCCGCGCGGCGACGGCATGGTCGACCGCGACGGCAGGCTCATCGACTGGCTGGTGAAGAAGAAGGCGACGGTCCTGGCGGTGCGGCCCGACGGGTTCGTCTACGCAGCCGGGGACGACGCCCACCCCCTGCCCGCTCCACCGACCGGGCTCACCGTACGAGCCACCCGAGTAAAGGACCACGCATGACCACAGTGCAATCCGAGTACCACGTCCGCGCCAACGGCGCCGACATCTTCGTGACGGACACCGGCGGTGACGGCCCGCCAGTCATGCTGCTGCACGGCGGCGGACCCGGCGCGACGGGGCTGTCGAATTTCTCGCGCAACATCGACGCGCTGGCCCGCGGCCACCGAGTCGTGGTCCCCGATATGCCGGGCTACGGGCAGTCGAGCAAGTACGTCGATCATCGCGACCCGTTCGGCTACCTGGCCGACACGCTGCGCGGCCTGCTCGACGAATTAGGTTTGGCCACAGCATATCTGGTGGGCAACTCCTACGGCGGCGCGGCCGCACTGCGCCTCGCCCTGGACACCCCGCACCGCGTCGACAAGCTGGTCCTCATGGGTCCCGGCGGAATCGGCACCACCCGCGGGCTGCCCACCGAAGGGTTGAAAAGCCTGCTGTCGTATTACACAGGTGAAGGACCCAGCCGTGACAAGCTAGCCACGTTCATCCGCGATTATCTGGTCTTCGACGGCGCGGCGGTACCCGACGACCTGATCGATCTGCGGTATCGGGCGTCGATCGATCCCGAGGTGGTCGCCAATCCGCCGCTGCGCCGGCCGTCCGGGTTACGCACCCTGTGGCGAATGGATCTGACCCGGGACAAACGGCTGCGCCGGCTCGGCACCCCCACGCTGGTGTTGTGGGGCCGTGACGACAAGGTCAACCGGCCCGCGGGCGGCCCGATGCTGCTCAATCGGATGCCCAACGCCGAACTCGTCATGACCTCGCACACCGGGCACTGGATGCAGTGGGAGCGAGCCGATCTCTTCAACGATCTGGTGGCCGAGTTCCTCTCTCCCGCATCGAAACTGGCCCTCTCATGAGCACCGACGTATTCGGCAGAGTACATCTGGGCTACCTCGTCGTCGAAACCGAGAAGTTCTCCGACTGGGCCAGATTCGGCCGTGACGCCATCGGTATGCACCTCGACGACGCGCTGCCCGACGTGTTGCGGTTCCGTCTCGACGACAACGCCTGCCGATTCCTGCTGCAGCGCGGACCTGCTGAAGACACCACCGCTCTGGGTTGGGAGGTCGACGACCACCGCTGCTTCGAGACCATCGAAGCGCGCGTGCGCGGCCACGGAGTGCCGGTGACCCAGGGGTCTTCGGAGGAATCCGCATTGCGCGGCGTCGAGCGTTTCATCCGATTTCCGGGTCCCAACGGGCTGACCCAGGAGGTGTATGTCAGCTCCCGCTCCGCGCAGACGCCGCTGCGACTCGGCACCAGCGGGTTCGTCACCGGCACAAGCGGAATGGGCCATGTCGCAATCGCGACCAGCAAGCCACACCAGATGCGCGGTTATTACAGCACGGTGTTCGATGCACGTCTGTCCGACTACATCGATGAGACGATCAGCGGACTGAAGTTCAAGATCCGGTTCCTGCGGGTCAACGAACGCCACCACAGCGTCGCCATCGCGTCGGTGAACCGACTGCCGGTCAACCCCATCCGTACCCGGATCCAACACTGCAATGTCCAAGTCGCCGAGCTCGACGACATGACACTGGCCTACCAGAGAGTCAAAGAACTCGGATTCGACATGGCGCTCTCCATCGGCCAGCACACCAACGACAAGGAGCTGTCGTTCTATGCGGTGAGCCCGTCGGGCTTCGAATGGGAAGTGGGCTGGAACCCCATTGTCGTCGACGAATCCACCTGGGAACCAAGCACTCACGCGGGTATCAGCACCTGGGGCCACACCCCGGAGGGCAGCACGGTCGTCCAGCTGATGGAGCGCTTCAAGACAGGTGCCCACTCCGTGCTGCACCGCGAAGCCACGATGCCCGCTCTGGCCGGAGCCGGCATCGCCGATGACTGAGCAAGGACAGCACGTGACTCGCACGCGCTGAGATCAGCTGGTGGCGCGCTCCAGGAATGGCAGCAGCAGGTCGGCGAACCGCTTGGGGCATTCGAGCTGCGGCATGTGGCCGACGCGGTTGAGCAGGTGGACCTCGGCATGGGGATATACCCGCATCGCCGTACGGATGTGGTGTGCAGGCAGGATGCGATCCCGGGTGCCCCAGACGATCAGCGTGGGACGCGGTGTCCGGGCCACGCCCGCGGCGAGGTCACGGCGCCACTCCGGACGCACCCCGCGTGGCGTGCCGAGCGCCAGTGCGGTCTCACGCATCACCGCGCCCGCACCGGGCACGGACCCGACGGCGAACGCGTGGTCGATGCGCTCCTTGGTGGCGGTTGCCTTGTCGCCGTGGATCAGCCGTTCCATGAGCACGGCACTCGCGCGGGTGGATCGCCGGATGCTCATCGGGCCGAGCACCGGCATGGTGAGCATCCGCAGCAGCATGGTCACCTCGCTGCCGAAGCCGGCGCTGTTGACCAGAGCCATGCTCGCGATCCGCTCCGGCTGATCAACGAGCAGTTGCTGGGCGATGGCGCCGCCGAGCGAGTTACCCACCACATGGGCGGGTCTGTTCTCCCCCAACGCGTCGAGTGCGGCGGCGACCCCCTCCGCCAGCACCGGCAAGGTGATGGTTTCGTGCGGGCGCTCGGAGAAGCCGAAACCGGGCACGTCGAGCGAGATCGTCCGGTAGGACTGGGCCAGCCGTTCGTGTTGCGGCGCCCAATCTTCCAGGCTGCGACCGATCCCGTGGATGAGCAGAACCGGCGGATTTCCGGGGTCACCGTCCACCCGGACCCGGGTGCGACGGCCCTCCACCTCGACGAAGGCCGTACGGCTCATGCGGTCCCCTCGCAGGCTCGGGTCCCGCATGTCCGCTGTCGATTCGCTCCGCATGCGTCGCTCATGCTCTAGCCAGGTCCGAAACCGCCTCTGCGCCAACAGCTGTGCTGAAGCGCAAGGCCGGATCCTCGACGGAGCCCTTACGCAGCCGGTCGTGATCCGCCCAGTAGTCCATCTCGACCGTCCAGGGACCGGTCGAGCCCTGCTGGGGGAACAGGTCGACCGAACGCTGAACGTAGCCGGCCGAGAAGTCGAGCATCGGGCGCTTGTCCATGTGCGGGTCATCGACGATGGGGACCACTGTCGTATAGCCGTGCCGATCCATGTACGCCAGCAGCCGGCACAGGTGCTCGCACACCAGCCCGACCTTCAGCGTCCACGAGGAGTTCGTGTAGCCGAACGCGAACGCCAGGTTGGGGATGTCCGAGATCATGAAGCTCTTGTACAGCAGCGAATCGTGCGGGTTTTTCACGTCGCCGTCGACGGACACCTGAATTCCGCCGAGCGGCAGCAGCTTCAAACCGGTTGCGGTGACGATGATGTCGGCGTCGAGCGTCTTTCCGGACTCCAGCAGGATCCCGGTCTTGGTGAACCGCGCGATGCGGTCGGTGACCACCGACGCCTTACCCCGCGCGATCGTGCGGAACAGGTCCGCGTCGGGCACCGCGCACAAGCGCTGATCCCACGGGTTGTAGGTGGGGTTGAAGTGGGTGTCGACCTCGAAGCCTTCCGGCAGCGCCTTGACGTTCAACGAGCGGATGATCCGGCGCGCCAGCTTGGGATGGCGCTGGCACAGGTTGTAGATGAACCTGCCCTTGCCGATGTTGAAGCGCCGCGTCGCGGCGTAGGCAGTCTTGGGCGGCAGCACTTTCCGCAACGAGTTGGCGATGGGGTCCTTGCGCGGCAACGGCATCACGTAGGACGGCGAGCGCTGCAGCATGGTGATGTGCTCGACCTCGCCGGCCATCGCGGGAATCAACGTCACCGCGGTGGCGCCGCTGCCGATCACGACAACCTTCTTGCCCGTGTAGTCGAGATCTTCCGGCCAGGACTGGGGATGCACGATCCGTCCCTCGAAATCCTCTTCACCCTCGAAGTGGGGTCGATGTCCGCCGGCGTAGTCGTAGTAGCCGGTGGCCCCGAAGAGCCAGTCGCAGGTCACCTCGAACTGCTCGCCGTCGCGTTCCAGGGTGACCGTCCATTGTGCGGTGGCCGAGTCGAAGTCAGCCTTCAACACCTTGTGGTGCAGGTAGATTCGCCGGCCCAGCTCGTCCTCGTCGACGACCTCGTGCAGGTAGTCGAGGATCTCGTGGGCGTCGGCGATCGCGTTGTCAGACGTCCACGGCTTGAACTCGTAGCCGAAGGTATGCAGGTCGGAATCCGACCGGATGCCCGGATAGCGGAACAGGTCCCAGGTGCCTCCGATCGCATCGCGACTGTCGACGATCGCGAAGCTCTTGCCGGGCTGCATGGTGGCCAGATAATGGCCCATCCCGAGGCCGGAGATACCGGCGCCGACGATCAGTACATCGACGTGGCCGCGTAGGGGCTGCGTCGGGCGGACCTGGTTGAGCGAGTTCACGGTCATTCGGACACTCTCTGGCGTAGAAACTGTAACGTGAATAGTGTTATAGTTTTGCCGATCGGTGTCAAGAGTTCGAGGGAGTTGCGATGACCACGGTGTCGGTTCCGCGGCGGGCGCCGGTTCAGGCCCGCAGCCGCCAGACCGTCGCCAGGATTCTCGACGCGGCCGCCGCCATTGCCGATGAACAGGGCATTGACGCCGCGACCACCCGCACGATCGCCGACCGCGCCGGGGTGTCGTATCCCTCGCTGTACCGGTTCTTCGCCGACCGCGACGCGATTTTCGACGAGCTAATGGAGCGGCACTGCGCCGAGATCGACGCTCGCTGCGTCGCGGCCGAGCAGACGTGGACGATCACCTCGATCGCCGATCTGCTCAACAACGAGATCAACTTGCACGTCGACTACTACCGCAGGCATCCGAGCGCGGCGGGGATGTGGCTGGGCGGGCGGACCTCCCCCACCGTGACCAAACACGTGCACGCACGAATGCACACCCTCGCCGATCGACTACACGGCATCCTCGTCGACGTCGGCCTGATACCCGCCGACACCGACCCGCGAGCGATGCTGGTGGCTGTGGAGATGGCCGATCGCATGCTGGAGCTCTCCTACCGGGACAACAGCGAGTTCGACGAGGCGATTCTCGACATCGGCCGCGCTGCGTTGCTCGCCTTCGGTGAATCACTGGCGGCACGCCTGCGCGCCTGACGGCTATCGCGTCGAAGTCGTTGCGGCCCAATCAGTCTGGATCATCCAGAGCCCGGCTCAGCGGCGTTCGAAATGTTGGTAGTCGATGGGGTTGCGCCAATGGCCGCCCCAGGCCCAGCCGCGAGCGGTGAAAGCGCGTACCGCCGCGTCGTCGGCGTGCAGAATCCCCGGATCGGTGCGGTGACGATCGAGATATCCTCCCGCGGTTGCCGGTTCGAGATCACCGTTTCGATCGAGGTATGGATTGAACAGTGGGTTGAGGTCGATTGCGCGGCCGTAGGCATGCAGCGACCAGGTGGTGCTGCCGGGCAGTGGACGGCAGTTGAAGGCGGAGGTGTTGTTGTCCTCCATCGACAGTTCGTCGACTGCCCCGGAATAGTGCTGAGGCGTTTGCATCTTCGCGATCGGATATCGCTGCCGGTGAAGGTCGGCGAAGATCGCGATCACCTCGGCCACCACGTCTCGGTGCACGACGAGCGCGCCGCGATGATCCAGCCCGTCGAAGCCGATGTAGTCCAGGTCGACGCGACGCAACTCGTCGGGAGCCACCGGACAACCGGGACGCCAGGTGGCTCCGAGGTCCGCCGCGGTCACCGGCTGCACCACCGGAGCCGTGGTCGTCATTGCCGTGGTCACTGACGACAGCGCGGCGGGCGGCGGTGTGGTCGCCGGACTGCATTGCACGAGGACAGCGGCGGAGAGCGCCACCGACAACACTGCCCGCGGGTCTACGGAGCGACCTCCGGCGCCGGCGTGCGACGTCGGGTGGCACCCCAGAGACCGACGCCGATACCTACCGCCGCGCCGCCGAGTCCGATGATCTGCTGTCCGCGGGTGAGTTCACTGTGCACGCTGGTCCCGCCGAGGAGATCGGCAGCGTCCGCTCCGCCCGAAGCCAGGAACCATCCCCGGGTATTGCGGCCGCGCAATCCTGCCGACAGCAGGAGTCCGCCGATCAGCGCGTCGCGGTAGCCCATCGACCGCAGCAGCAACCGAGCCGACGGACCCGGGTCGTTCGGCTCACCCCACAGCTTGTTGGCGCCCATCGGGTCCGCCAGAAAGTGCACTCCGGAAGCCAGCCGGATACTGCCCGCGATCACCGCGGCCTTGTCGATCGACATGTGGTTCCTACAGGGTCGCGGTGAACGGGCCGAGGAGCTGACAGTCCGGCGCAACGTTCTGACCCATCCATACGGGACAGCCCCGACCGGTCGCGATATAGGTGAAGCCCGGCTTGTAGGGCACTGAGATCACCGCGGGATCTGAACCGTGCGCCTGCGCGCAATGCGTGACCCCGTCCGCGCCCAGCAGACACGCGACCGCGGAATAGGGGCCGCCGCCCGGCCCGCATCCTGCGAGATCGGCGGTGGCGGTGACCCCGCCGGGGCCGACCACGGGCGGCGAGAGGGTGTAGGTGCACGGCGGCAGCGGTCCGGCGCTCGCGACTGGGACCGCCGCGGCGGCACCGCCAAGGGCCACTGCGAACGCTGTCAAGACCACGTACGTCGGCCGAATCATGGCCGAATCCTAGATCAACTATGTGATTCGTCGACGTGGATTGCGCGGATCGTGGGCGGTTCCCAACCTGCGGAGATCAACGATGGGAGACACTATGTCCATGCATACCGCCACACCCCGCCTGCTGATCGCGGGCGCCCTGGCCGCGATAGGCGCCGTCGGCGTCCTGGCCACCGCGCAGTCCGCCCACGCCGACAACATCGGCTACCTCGTCAACGTCACCGTGCGACCCGGGTACAACTTCCCCAACGCCGACGCGGCGCTGTCCTACGGCTACGGCGTGTGCGATCAGATCAACTCCGGAGTGAGCTACAGCCAGCTGGTCAACACCGTCAAAACCGACTTCTCCACCGGCGACGACTTCCAAGCGTCGTACCTGATCAGCCAATCCGCACAGGAACTGTGCCCCGCCGCCATCTGGCAGCTACGCCAGTCCGCTGCCGGCTAAGTGCCGTCCACCTAGTAAGGGACGCCCCGTGCTCCATCGAGTGATCCACACCGCGACCGCACTCGGTGCGGCCACGCTACTGGCCATGGCCGTCGCACCGGCCGCGCACGCCGACAACACCCGCCTCAACAACGGTGTGGTCGCCAACGTCTACACCGTCCAGCACCAGGCGGGTTGCTCCACCGACATCAAGAAGAACCCCGCACTTACGCAGGCCGCCGAGTGGCAAGCCAACGACGTCCTCACCAACCGCGCACTCGACGGCGACTTGGGATCTGACGGCTCCACGCCTCAAAGCCGCGCTGCTGCAGCCGGTTTCACCGGAACGGTCACCCAGACGGTGGCGATCAACCCCGCGCTGGCGATCAACAACCTCGACGTCATCAACCAGTGGTACAACGACCCGGCCGCTTTCGCGATCATGTCGAACTGCGCCAACACCGCGATCGGCGTCTGGTCGGTCAACAGCCTGGACCGGTCGGTACTGGTGGCGGTGTACGGCCAGCCGGCCTGACTCACGGCAGTATCCGCAAACCCCACTGCGCCAGCAAGGGCTGCACGAGGGTGAAGTACGTCGTGTAGTCGTCGCCGTCGGGCGAGGACATCAAGATGCCGACTGCGCTGACGGTGCCGTCTGGATTCTTGACGAAGCCCGGGCTGCCGCTGTCCCCTTCGAGGCTGTAGACGCTGGCTTCGACGACATCGCCCTCGACGCCCTTGACTTCACCGCAGGTCTCCCCGGTGACGGCGCCGACTTTGCAGAACGGCATACCGGCGCGAATCTGGCTGGCGCCCAGCACGTCCCGAACCGAGTATCGGCCGCCGACGTCGCCGTTGGGTGCGCCAACGCCGGGGCCGAGGCGAATGATGGCAGCGTCCCGCTGGTCGCCATTCACCTCGCTCGCGCTGATGGTCCCGAGCAGAGTGTCGTCTTCGCCGTACGTCCACGCCGAGCCGTCGTGCGCATCGCAGTGCCCGCTGGTCAGCAAGTAATAGTTGCCGTCGTTGTCCTGTGCAGCGAAACCCGATGTGCAGCGGCCACTTTCGTCGTCGACCTCGATACCCGGCGTGGGCGGCGGGGCCGCCATCGCGGGGGTGGCCAGCCCGACCGCAGCACTCAGAGCCACACTCGCCAGGCGTGCGAACCGCCACCCAACACCCATTTCGGCCTCCCCTGGAGTGAATCGAGGCGATGGTACGACAGGACCGTGGAAGACTTCGCAGAATGACGGCGAACGTCGCGGTGATCGGTGCCGGTCCGTCCGGGCTGGTGGTGTCGCGGTGGCTGCTGTCGCAGGGTCTCGAACCGTCGATCTTCGAGCAGGGTTCCACCCTCGGCGGACAGTGGACCGCACAGCCCGGCCGAAGCGGCGTGTGGCCGGGTATGCACACCAACACCAGTCGCATCCTGACCGCATTCAGTGATCTGCCACTCGACGGCAATCTCGTATTTCCCTCGGGCGCAGACATTCTCGACTACTTGCGTCGCTATGCACGCCTGTTCGAGTTGGACTCCCGGATTCGATTCGGGGTGCGGGTCGATGCCGTCGCTCGGGCCGGACAACGTTGGGTCGTCAGCCACGAGGGCATCGACGAACACTTCGACAAAGTCGTCGTCGCCACCGGGCGGTTTCACACCGCGTTCGTCCCGCCGGTGCCCGGCCTGGAAACGTTCGCCGGATCAGCCGGCGCGATCACGTCGTATGAGTACCGTGGTCCGTCGGCCTATCGCGACAGGCGCGTGCTGGTCGCGGGATGCGCGGTGAGCGCCCTGGAGGTCGCCGCCGACCTCGCCGGCGGCGGCGCGGACCACGTGGTCGTCACTCAGCGACGCCAGCGGTACGTGCTGCCGAAGTTCGTGGCAGGCGTGCCGTCGGATCACCGGATGTTCACCCGCTACGGGGCGCTGGCCGACGAGGCTCTGCCGCCCGCTGAGATCGACCGCCAACTCAAGGAGATCGTCGTCGAATCCGCCGGCAGTCCCGACTAGTACGGGGCCCCGCGTCCCGCCGAGTCACTCTTCGCTGCCGGCGTGACGCTCAACCAGAACTACCTACCCGCCGTCGCCGAAGGGTCGATCACAATCCGACCCTGGCTGCAGTCGGTCGACGGCACCGCAGTGAAGTTCGGTGACGGGCACATCGAACAGTTCGACGGCATCGTGTTCGGAACGGGTTTCACACTGAGCCTGCCGTTCCTGGCCGGCGATGTTCGAGCGACCCTCAACGTCGATGCCGGGAGGTTCGACACCGACCGTCACACCTTCCACCCCGATCTCCCGGGGCTGGCCTTCATGGGCATGTGGGATCAGTCGGGCGGGTACTTCGTCCCCTTGGAACTGCAGGCCCGGTGGATCGCCTACACCTGGGGAGGCGCGGTCGCGCCAACCGACGACGCCCACCAGCGCGATGCCGTCGCCGTGTGCCGCTCACTCGGGCCGCGGAAGACTCGAATGAACTTGGCTGCCATCACTTTTGCCCGCGCAGCGGGTGTGGAACCGCGGCCGGAGAACTGGCCAGGCCTGCGGCGCGCGCTGCTGTTCGGCCCGCTCGCGCCGAGCTGCTTTCGACTGGACGGTCCCGACGCGCTGCCGGACGCCGCGGCGCGGTTCGCCCGGGAGGCGGCTGCCTTCGGCGCGATCACCGACAATGCCCTGACCGAGCGAGAGCGCAGCTACTGGTCGGACGTCGAGCAGTCCCGCGCACGGGGACACCCCACGGTTTCGGGGAAGTAACGGTCGAGCAGCGTTATTGCTAACAAAGCCCTCTGAAGCCCCGACGCCGAACCGCAGGCCAGCCCGAAAATAATGGCGTTCTGGCAAATTTTCTTAGCGACGTATTACCGCTAGGAGCTCGCCACCTTAATTTTGGCCCATACGTTGAACCTCATGTTGATCGACGTTCGCTGGCTTCAGTTCCTGCTGAAGCGCCCCGCGCACAAGTAAGCCCGCCACCGGCGGCGAAGGCGGACCTGCCTCTGGGTATGGTCGGCCGTCCCGGCCATCAGCGGCAATGACAATTGTCCCCGCCTTGTGGCCCGCCGCCCCCCTGGGCTATCGGGCCGCAGTCAGCAGAACCTTCAACGCTCCGGTCTCGGCCGCGTTGGCGAAGGCGTCGTAGGCGGCCTCGAACTCGTCGAACCCGAATCGGTGCGTGACCATCGGCGTGGTGTCCAGACGGTGGCTGGCAACCAGCCCGATGAGTGTCGGCGTGGAATAGGTATCGACCAGGCCGGTGGTGATGGTCAGGTTCTTGATCCAGATGTCTTCCAGGTGCAGGGTCGCCGGCGCGCCGTGCACACCGATATTGGCGACGTGACCGCCGGGGCGGACCAACCGCACCGCCTGCTCAAACGTTTGCGGAAGCCCGACAGCCTCCATCACCACGTCAGCTCCCAGTCCCCCGGTCATCTGACCGATCACCGCCGCGGGGTCGTCGCGGCCACTGTTGACCACCGTGTCCGCGCCGAACTTGCGTGCCGCCTCCAACCGGGACTCGGCCAGATCGATCGCCACGATGTGGCTGGGACTGAACAGTTGCGCAGTCATGATCGCGGCCAATCCGATGGGTCCCGCACCGATGATCGCGACGACGTCGGCGGGACGGACCGCGCCGTTGAGCACTCCCACCTCGTAGGCGGTCGGCAGGATGTCGGCGAGCACGATCATCTGTTCATCGGTGACCCCGTCAGGAACGTGGTGGGTGGAGTTGTCGGCGAAGGGAACCCGCACGTATTCGGCCTGAGTGCCGTCGATCAGGTGACCGAGGATCCACCCGCCGCCGCCGAGGCACTGGCCGTAGCTGCCGTCGCGGCAGAACCGGCAGCTGCCGCACGACGAGATGCAGGAAACCAGCACTCGATCCCCGATCGCCAGCCTCTGCACCGACGAGCCGATCTCCGTGACCGTGCCGACGGCCTCGTGGCCGAGGATCCGGCCGGGGGCTACCTCCGGTACATCGCCGCCGAGAATGTGCAGATCCGTGCCGCAGATCGTGACAGTGTCGACGCGTACCACCGCGTCCGTTGGTTCGTGAATGTCGGCATCGGGCACCTCTTCCCACGCACGGCTACCCGGACCGTGATACACAAGCGCCTTCATGATCGGTGCTCCTCTCTCAATATCGTTGCGCAGCGCAACTGTCCAGTTCGTCGTTGATCTGCGTCACGGTGCCTCGTCGCTCAGGAGCCGGACTAGCTGACGGTCGTCCAGCGCGGTCCAGGCAAGCCACTGATCGGGGGCATCCTCGGGCTCGATGGCTGCTGCCCTGGGGAGCGCACACCCCTCCCGCGCGGTCGCCGGCCTGTCCCGCTTGGCGCGGCGCGCCCGCCAGATGCTGTAGGCGAACAGCGAAAGGAACTGAATCACGATGCTCACGGCCGGCTCCCTGCACTGGACGCCCCGTTGGCCACCGTGTCAACGGGCGTCGGGACCGGGACCGGGATGGGTGGCTGCGGCTCCGGCCGGTCGGCGGCGGAGGCCTCCCGGGCCAGAAACGCACCGAGTTCGGCGATGGTCGACATCAACGGCGCCGGAAACACGACGGTGGTGTTCTTGTCCACACCGAGCTCGACCAAGGTCTGCAGATTGCGCAGCTGCAGCGCAAGCGGGTGCGCCATCATGGTGTCCGAGGCGTCACCAAGAGCCGCAGCTGCCAGCGATTCGCCTTCGGCGTTGATGATTTTCGCGCGTTTCTCCCGCTCCGCCTCCGCCTGGCGCGCCATCGCGCGCTTCATGCTGTCGGGCAGTTGGATGTCCTTGAGCTCGACCAAGGTGACCTGAACACCCCACTCGATAGTGGTGACGTCGAGGATGTCCTGGATGTCGAGGTTGATCTTGTCGGTCTCCGAGAGCGTCTCGTCCAGAGTGTGCTGACCGACGACCTTACGCAACGTCGTTTGCGCGATCTGATCGATCGCGGAGTGGACATTCTCGATCGCCACCACCGACTTCACCGCGTCGACAACCTTGAAGTAGGCCACGGCCGACACATCGACACTGACGTTGTCCCGGGTGATGATGCCCTGGGACTGGATCGGCATCGTCACGATCCGCAGCGAGATCCGATGCAGCACATCGACGAACGGGATGATCAGCCGCAGGCCCGGTCTGCGTTCCCCCACCACGCGACCCAGCCGGAACAGCACGCCATTTTCGTACTGCTTGACGATGCGCACAGACATGGCGGCTCCCAGCACGAACAGGACAGCGAGGGTAGCGAGTACCGCGATCAACGTGTTCATCGCCGGTCACCCCTCGAATCGGCCGGCGAGGCGCAGCGTGATCGAGGAGAAGAATCGTCTGCAGAAATGAGTGAAGCAATCATGGTGATCCGGACGTCTGTGCGATCACCGGCACGTCACGGCTCGGAGCCAATGCTCCTGAGTTCCGCGGCGGACGGCCGAACTCATCCCGGACCAGCTGACATTCCCAGCCACCCGCAACGCTACACCCCCTCCATAGCCGCCGCGCATCGGTCACCGCAGCCGGATCGATCAGTCGGCTCTCGACCCTCCTCGGCGCGGATCGACAGTGTGATCATGTTGTGCACCAAGATCATTGGCCAATATCGGTAACCCGGATGATCGAGGTAGACGCTCAGCCGGAGAACCGGACGGTGGTTCCCGGCGTGAGCGCAACGACGCGACCGTGGCATTCCACGTCGACTCGGCCGACGTCGCGCGGATCCACGCTGATGATCACACCCTTGCCGCTGACCCGAAGGTGCAGATGCAGGCCGCGATAGTGAATCGGAACCGCCAGCACGCCCAGTGTCTCCGGCCAGTGCGGGGACAGGATGATGCGGCCGGAACGGGTCTCCAGCCCGGTGAAGCACCGCTGCATCAGGTCGACGCTGCCGGCCATCGCTGCGAGGTGAATGCCCTCGGAGGTGGTGCCACCCTGGATGTCGGAAACGTCGGACGTCAGAACCTGTTGGAAGAACTCCATGGCGCGATCACGGTTCCCGCGGGCCAGCACCCAGCCGTGGACCACACCACTGAGCGTTGACCCGTGCGATGTGCGGGCGATGTAGTAATCGACCGTCTTCGGGATCTGTTCGCGCGCGAAGCGGTACCCGAGCCGGTCGAGTATCTCCCGCAACTCGTCCGACGACATGAGATAGAGCAGCATCAACGCATCCGCCTGCTTGGACGCCTGGTAGCGATTGACGTCGTCGTCCTCGGCCTCCAAGATGCGGTCGAGGCGCTGGATGTTGCCGTACTTCTCGCGGTAGGCGTCCCAATCCAGCTCCTTGAGATCGCCGTAGCCTTCGAACTGACTGATGACCTCCCCACCGGGCTCCGACCCAGTGCTCGGGGCAGAGTGGAACGGGACGAACATCCGGCGGCTCACCTGCTCCCAGTTCGCCAATTCGGCACTGTGCAGACCGAGCGTCTCCCGCAGGTCGAGGCGGTTCGGCAGGGGCAGCAGATTCAGCGCGTCGAAGGCCCGCATGATCACCCACACCGCCATCACGTTGGTGTACGCGTTGTTGTCGATGCCGTCGTACGGCGCGTTCGGATAGCCGGAGTGGAATTCGTCCGGCCCGATCACGCCCCGGATGCTGTAGCGGTCCCGCTCCTCGTCGTAGCTTGCTCTGCTGACGAAGAAGCGTGCGATCTCCGCCAGCATCTCCGCGCCGTAGTCGATCAGATACGCGAGGTCGCCGGTGGCCTGGTAGAACTTCCACGCGTTGTAGGCAACGGCGATTCCGATGTGGTGCGCGCGAGCGCTCGAGTCGGGGTTCCACCGGCCGCTGCGCGGATTCAGGTGCAGCAGTGGGCTTTCCTCGCGCCCATCGCTGCCCGACTGCCACGGAAACATCGCGCCGGCATAACCGGCCGCCGCCGCGGCGTGCCGGGCCTCCGGCAGTCTCCGGTAGCGGTATCGCAGCAGGGAACGGGTGATCATCGGCAGCCGCAGGTTTAGCACGGGAAAGATGAAAAGCTCGTCCCAGAAGATGTGGCCGCGATACGCCTCGCCGTGCAGCCCGCGCGCCGGCACCCCGACGTCGAGATCGGAACTGTTCGGCGACACCGTCTGCAGCAGATGCAGCAGATGCAGTCGCAGGATGCGCAATTCGTCGGTGAAGTCATCGAACTCGATGGACAGCCGCTCCCACAGATGCACCCACTCGGTCAGGTGCCCGTCGAGTAGATCGGCGAACCGGCCGATCTGGCTCAGCCGGCGTTGGGCGTCGACGCTGGGTTCGGATGTCGCGACGTCGCGCCCCGTATAGAGGGTTACCACCTTCTCCACCGTCACCGACTCACCGACTGACAGCCGCACAGAGATGTCGTGGCCGATTTCTGCGTCCTTGTCGAATGGCTGATACGCAGCAGGCACGGGCTCACCGTCGCGCCAGACGGTGCTACGCGCCGCCATCGCGATGGGAATACGAGACTGGTTCGTCTGCACCGCCAAAAGCACCGAATTGCCGGATATTTCGCGTTTTTCCAGCATTTCGAGATGGGTGTCGGCCAAGTCGCGGTAACGCTCGACCAACGTGTTGCGGACATTGCCGTCCAGCGTCGAGCGAACCTCGATAACCCCTGACCAATTCTCGGCGACGATCGTCGTCGCGAGCGCACCAACGTGCGGCATGTGCATCGCGATAAATCGTTGTTGGGTCAGTGAGCTCGTGCGGCCTGCGTCATCGGTGAAGCGAACCTCGCGCGTCAGAACCGCACCGCGAAGATCGAGGGTCTGCCGGTAGGACAGCACCGTGACCGCGTCGATGTCGAACCAACTGCCGTCGTCGACCCGGAAGGTCAGCGCCAGCCAGTTGGGCAGGTTCACCAGACTCTCGTTGTCGATCGTCTCGCCCGATATGTCGTCGACGAGACGGTTGTACACCCCTGCGGCATAGGTGCCCGGGTAGTGCACCTGCCCGGCCTTCGACTCGGGCGCAGCACCCCGGGTGGCGAAATAACCGTTCCCTACCGTGCACAACGCCTCCCGGAGCTTTTCGCTCTGCGGGTCATATCCCTCGAAGGTGAAGTCCCAGGCCTCGCCCGACGCGTGATTCTTGTAGGCCAGCCACCGAGACCCGCGTTCGATGAACGCGCGCACCTGGTCGGGACCAGCCAGGGTGAAATGAGCGGCGGTCTTGCGGTCGCCGTCCTCGTCGTGCCGTACGACGATCCCGATGCCGTCGAAATGCACTGCGTCGAAAGCATCTTCGTCGGTCAGATCGTCGCCGATGTAGATCGGCAGCAGGGAATCGGACCCATCGATTCGGTCGAGGATCCAGGCCAGCGTGGTTCCTTTGTCCCAGTCGATGTCCGGTCGCAGCTCAACGAGCATGCGCCCACTGGTGACCCGTAGATCATCGTGCTGTCCGAGCCGGTGCGTGGCGGCGACGATTTCGCCGACGTGTTCAGGTGCGACCTCGCGGTAATGCACCGCCACGGCGAAGCGCTTGTGCTCCACTCGTACACCCGGAATGTGCGCCAGGGTTCCGCGTAGCTCGTCGGCTGCGTTTTGCAGGGCGGCCACGGCCGCAGCGGCCGCGTCGTTCTGGTGGTATGTGCCGTCGGGTCCGATCAGCTCGAACCCATGGCTGCCGGCGTACCAGATGCCAGGTATGCCCACCCGGTCGCGGATGTCGGCGAGGTCGCGGCCGCTCAGGACCGCCACGGGGCACACCGCGGAGACCAGTTTCAGCGCCTCGGCCCCACCGTCGACGAGCTCGGCCGCGGCGGGATCGGACACGATCGGGGCCAATGTTCCGTCGTAGTCGAGAAACAACACCGACTGTCGGGCATTGGTGACACCGATGAGCTGACCGTAGGCTTCCAGCGCATTCGGGAGGTCGGAGATGCGCTTGTCCCCTGCCCGAACCGCGACGTCGGCCAGGTCGGCCAGCACGACATCAGCTCCGCACCGCACCAGGGTGTCGGGGTCCCCGGATCCGTCGAGGCCGATGACGAGTGCGAATCCGCCATCGTGAGCCGCACTGACCCCGGCGTCGGTGTCCTCCACAACGGCCGCACGTTGCGGACTGACGCCGAGTCGGCGCGTGGCGCCCTCGAGACTGTCGATGCAGACATCGAACAGATCATCTACCCCGGCTGCTTTCAAGACGTCCTGAAAGCGCGGGTTGGACCCGTGGGCCGCCGTTGCGACGCCGCCGCCGCGCAGCTTGCGCGCCAGTTCGACCATCGCCCCGAACAGTCGCGGGTCATCGATCAGCGCACCATCGAGGTCGAAGATCACGGCGTCGTGATAGCGGGGGTCGACAGTGACCGGCAACTTCACTGCACAGCTCCTCGGCAACGAATTGGCGATGGGCCGCAGGGGAATTCGGCGACGTTCATGACGAGTGCGCAAGCTGTTGCTCGAGCTGCAGCAACTGGCCGGTGGTCCTCACCACCGTGTCAGGATTGAGGCTGATCGAATCGATACCGAGGCGGACCAGGAACTCGGCCATGTCGGGATAGTCCGACGGTGCCTGACCACACAGTCCCGAGTGGATCCCGTTGCGGCGGCAGCCCTCCACGGCCAGGCGGATCATCTCCATGACTCCTTCGTCGCGTTCGTCGTAGTCGAACGCCACAATCTCGCTGTCCCGGTCGACACCGAGAGTGAGCTGGGTCAGATCGTTGGATCCGATGGAGAATCCGTCGAAGCGTTTGGCGAACTCGTCGATCAGGATCACGTTGTTGGGGATCTCGCACATCGCGTACACCTTGAGCCCGTTCTCGCCGCGGCGCAGACCGAGGTCGGCCATCGTCGCCAGAACCAGGTCCGCCTCGGCGACCCTGCGGACGAACGGCAGCATGAGCACGACGTTGGTCAGGCCCATCTCCTCACGGACCCGCCGCATCGCGCGGCACTCCAGCGCGAAGCCCTCGGCATACGCGGGGTGGGCGTAGCGCGAGGCGCCACGGAAACCCAGCATCGGGTTGCTTTCGGAGGGTTCGAAGCTCGCACCGCCGACCAGGCTGGCGTACTCATTGGTCTTGAAGTCCGACATCCGTACCACGACGGGCTTCGGCCAGAAGGCGGCGGCAATGGTGCCGATCCCTTCGGAGAGGCGCTCGGCAAAGAAGGCAGCCCCGTCGGGATAACCCTGGGTGAGCCGGTCGATGGTGCGACGAGCCTCGGCGTCGTCGACCTTCTCCGGGTGCAGCAGGGCCATCGGGTGGACCCTGATGTACTCGCTGATGATGAATTCCATCCGAGCCAGTCCCACACCATCGTTGGGCAGGAAGGACGTCTTGAAGGCGAGGTCGGGGTTCCCAAGGTTGATCATGATCTGGGTGCGCGGCCGCGGCATGTCCCCCACTTCGGTGCTGTCCACACGGAAGGCCAGCGCGCCGCGGTAAACGCGTCCCGAGTCACCCTCGGCGCACGACACCGTCACAACGGTGCCGTCGGGGACGGACGTGGTCGCGTCGCCTGCGCCCACCACGGCCGGGATGCCGAGTTCCCGGGCGATGATCGAGGCGTGGCAGGTGCGCCCGCCCCGGTTGGTGACGATCGCGGCGGCGGTCTTCATCACCGGCTCCCAGTCGGGAGTGGTGGTGTCGGCGATCAGGACCTCGCCCGGCTGGAACTGCGCCAGATGCGTGACGTTCTCGATCCGCCTCGCGGTGCCGGAGGCGATCCTCTCCCCAACAGAGCGGCCCTCGGCGAGGATCTCGCCCCGGCCCTCGAGCACGTAGCTCTCCAGCGCGGTCATGCTGCGCTGGGAGGCCACCGTCTCCGGCCGGGCCTGCACGATGTAGAGCTTTCCGTCCAGGCCGTCCTTGGCCCACTCCATGTCCATGGGGTGCCCGTAGTGCCCCTCGATCGTGCACGCGTAGCCGGCCAGCTCCAGGACGTCGTCATCGGAGAGGCAGAATCGGGCGCGGTCGGCTTTGGGCGTGGGAATGTTGCGCGTGGTGTACTTCGTCTGCCCCTCGACGAAGATCATCTTCACCGCCTTGTCGCCAAGCAGGCGACGCAACACCGCGCGATGCCCGGCCAGGTAGGTCGGCTTGTGGACGTAGAACTCGTCGGGGTCGACCGCGCCCTGAACCACGTTCTCGCCGAGACCGTATGCGCCTGTCACGAACACCACGTCGCGAAAGCCCGATTCGGTGTCCAGGGAGAACATCACCCCCGACGAGGCAAGGTCGGAGCGCACCATTTTCATCACGCCGATCGACAGCGAGACCTTGAACTGATCGAAACCCTGATCGAGGCGGTAGTGAATGGCGCGATCGGTGAACAAGCTCGCGAAACACCGGCGGCACGCATCGAGCAGGCTCTCTTCGCCCTTGACGTTGAGATAGGTGTCCTGCTGGCCGGCGAAGCTCGCGGTCGGCAGGTCCTCGGCGGTCGCCGAGGACCGCACCGCCAGACTGACCTCTTCGCCGTACTCGTCTTGGAGCCTGCGGTAGGCCTCGACGATCTCGGTGGCCAGGTCATCGGGGAGCCCGGCGCCGTAGACGATCTCCCGGGCACGTTTGGCCTTGCGTGCCAGCGCGGTGACGTCGGTCGGGTCGAGCTCGTCGAGTTCGGCATGCAGCGGTTCCCAGGCGCCGGCGGCATCCAGCATGTAGCGATACGCCTCGGCGGTGATGGCGAAACCGTTCGGGATGCGCACGCCCTGCCCGGCCAGCTTTTGGTACATCTCGCCCAGCGAGGCGTTCTTGCCGCCCACCAACGGCACATCGGCGATGCCGAACTCCTCGAAGAAGCGGACGTATTTGGGCATGCTCATGATCTATCCCTTCGCGACGCGCAAATGCGGTCGGATCGTCGCTCCCGCATGCAGTGGGGCCAAGATCCTCGAGTGCCGTTGCCCGACAACGCCTTTTCCACACCTGTCAACTTCGCACGGGGGGACACCCGCAGACAGGGCCGAAGGTCACCACATCGGCAACACGGCCGCAGGTCCCGGCGGAAAATGGCGTGGCGTATTTGCTGGTTCGGGGGGCGGGGGACGCCCGCAGCGGGGCTTGCGGTTGGTTGCTCTTTTCGCTGTTGTGCCGCATCGGGTTTCAGCGACACCGTTGATGCCGGACCACTCGGTGTTGAAGTGCTTCCGGACGAGGTCGACGGTGTCGGGCGTGACGACTTCTGCCGGTTGAGCCGTCTTCCCTGCCCACGACTCGGTGACCTTGGACCCTTATCCATCCGGGATTTTCGGCGGAACATCGCCCGGATGATCACGTACGACCTGGACAAAGCGAGTTCCATCCTCACGGTGCACCCGGAGTCCTCGCTCGACAAGGACGACTTCGATCAGATGGCCAAGGCTATTGACCCCGAGATCGAGGCGCACGGCGATCTTGCCGGCCTGATCATCAATGCGCAGGCCTTTCCCGGTTGGGACAGCTTCGGCTCGATGGTGACCCACTTCCGCTTCATCCGCGACCACCAGAAGCACATCAAGAAGGTTGCGGTGGTTACCGACTCGCACATGGGGGATGCCGCTGAGCACTTGGCGTCGCATTTCGTCTCAGCGGAGGTCAGGCATTTCCCCGCTGATCACGTCGAGCAGGCTCGACAGTGGATCTCCGACGGTTCATAAGTGCTGTGCTGCAACGCCACTGGCGCCTCAGCTGACCTAGGATGTGAGCCAGGTATCGCGTATGACCAAACTGACCGAGGACGACCCCAGCTCACCGGACGGGTCGCTGACTCCTGAGCAGGCTCGCGCGGACGCCGCAGATCTGCGGGCCGGGATCAACGAGCTCGCCGGTCTGGTGTCGGAAGGTCTGGGACTGCCCGAATTGCTCGCTGAGGTTGCGGCTTTCGCCGTTCACGCGATCCCGGGTGCTGAGGGAGCCGGGGTGACCTTGCTGCGGGTCGACCGGGAAGAGAACATGGTCGAGGCGCTGGCCGCGAGCGCGCCGTTCGTCGCCGAGCTCGACGAGATTCAGTACGTGACCTTGCAGGAAGGGCCCTGCATCACAGCGGCACGTGAACGGCGCACGGTACGGTCCGGGTCGTTGGGTGGGGAGGCCATGTGGCCGAGGTTCGGCCCACGGGTGGGCCGGCTCGGGGTGCACAGCGCGCTGTCACTGCCGCTATTGCTGCGCGATCAGGTTGTCGGGGCGATCAACGTCTACGCCCACGGCAAAGACGCCTTCGATGCGCACGCTGCCGAACTCGGCGAATTGTTCGCCAAGCCCGCCGCCGTGGCGGTGCATAACGCCCAGGTCCTCGCGCAGGCTAGGGCGCTGTCCGCCCAGTTGCAGACCGCGCTGGCGACTCGACCGGTGATCGACCAGGCTATCGGCCTGATCCGCGGACGCACCGGGCGCAACGACGAGGAGGCCTTCGCACAGCTGCGGGCCATCAGCCAGTCCGAGCACCGCAAGTTGGCGGACGTGGCCCAACGCATGATCGACGAAGCCGTGCGCCGCGCCCGCGCCCGCAACAACCCGAGCTGAGGCCACATTCTCCTGCCGACCCACGGCGAGGCACTTGCGCGTCGGTTGTCAGCACCAACATGAAAATGTTTGTGACCGAGGATATCTCGGGGATCCCGTTGCTCAGCCCTCTGCGTCGTGTGGCTTGTTCAACGTCCGGTCCGCGCTGCGAACGACGCTGCGCAGAAACTCGTACTGCGTCGTGACGAGCTGGTCGGCCAATTCAAGAGCGCCGTCGACGAGCGTCTCACGCAGCGGGTGTACCGCCTCGGGAAGCGCCTTGTCGACGGTGTCGACGAACTTGCGGATGGCCTCGATCGCAGCCTGCTGTCCGGTTTTGACCGAGTCGAGCACCTCGTCGGAAAGGTCTAATGCTCGGGGCAGCACGTCCACGGTCTTCGCGGCGCCCTCGCTCTTCTTGCCGTTCTTGGTCGTTTCGGGGTGCTGAGTCATGGTGGAACTCCTAAATACTGAACACAGGCGGGTTCCGTCAGATCGACCGGCCTGCTACGAATGGAACCCGGACACGGTGTCTCCGTGGTTTCCAATCCTCTTCCTTCAGCATCCGCACTTGTGGTTTCACCCGACAGGGTCTTTCGACCCCGGATGCAGGGCGGCGCGCGCGCTCGGCGGCGGTGAGTGGTGAAAGAGGATCTGTGAATGCACGATTCGTGGCCGAGTCGGTCATCGGGCTTTGCGAACGCAAAGTCCACGCTGCTCGGCGTTCGCCTCAGCCATCGAGCCGACTGCTTGTACGATGCACATCATTTGTAAGCGCGATAGAGAACCGGTCCGTGTCAGAACCAACGATTCAATTCCGCCGCCTCGCCGAGCAGGTTGCTGATCAACTTCGACGGCGAATTCTGTTGGGCGAGCTGGCCGACGGCAGCATCCTGCCCAAAGAGGACGAGCTGCTGCGTGAGTTCCCGGTGAGCAAGCCGTCGCTGCGCGAAGCAATGCGGATCCTGGAAGCCGAGGGACTGTTGCGGGTGCGGCGCGGCAAGCTCGGCGGCGCGGTGGTGCGCCGCCCCAACGCCGCGAACGTCGCCTACACGATCGGACTGGTGCTCGGCTCGCAGGACGTGAGCCTGTCGGATGTAGGTGGGGCGCTGCGGCAGATGGAGCCGGCGTGCGCCGCGTTGTGCGCCGAACGGGCCGATCGCGGACACATGGTCGTTCCGGCGCTGCGTCAACTGCACGCCGAAGCTGTCGATGCCGCCGACGATTTTCAGCGTGCGATTTCGGCAAGCCGTCGCTTTCACGAAGCGCTGGTCGCCCTGTGCGGGAACCAGACCATGATCATGCTGGCCGGAGCGCTCGAGACGCTGTGGTCGGCGCACGAGCAGGGCTGGTCGACACGGGTGAGCGACGACGGCATCGTCCCCGTCGACGAGCGGCTGGCGGTCCTCGAGGAGCACCGGCAGGTGATCGACGCGATCGAGGCCGGCGATGCCCGCCGGGCTCACGACCTCGCCGCCGCGCATCTGATCACGGCCCAGCACTACCCCGGTTCGGCGGGAATGGTCGACCCCGCGATGGTGCGGCACCGGGATCATTGACGCCGGTCCTTATTTTCATATGATTTGGTGATGGCTGACCCCGCCGTCGTGACCAGCGCCGAAGCGGCGCACTACCGGGCCGCCGGCTGGTGGACGGACACGACGCTGTCCGACTGCGTACGCCGCAACGCGGCGGGCTCCCCCGGCAAGCCCGCGTACGTCGACTTCACCCTCGACCCCCCGGACGGGGCACTGACCTGGTCGGAGTTCGACAACGCCGCCAGCAACCTGGCCGTGCGGCTCCATCACCTGGGCGTGACCCCGGGTGACCGGGTGGCGGTCTGGCACGGCGACAGCATCGCCATCCACGTCCTGCTGGTGGCGATCGAGCGCTGCGGCGCGGTGAGCGTCGGTCTCGGGGCGCGCGCCGGGGTCCGCGAGGCCGCGCAGATCATGCGGACCGCGCGGCCGTCGCTTCTGGTCAGCGACGAGGGACGTGCCGCTCAGGCCGCGCAGGCCGCCACCGACGCATCGGTGCGGGCCGTGGTGATCGGGACCGGCGAGCTCACCATCGACACCGCTCCGGGTTCCATGGCCGAGCTCTCACCAGTAGGCCCGGACGACGCCTTCCTGATCAACTCCACCTCGGGCACCACCGGGCTGCCGAAATGTGTTGTGCATAACCAGAATCGGTGGCACTACTTTCATCAGAAGGCGGTCGCCAACGGCGAGCTGACCGCCGACGACATCTTCCTTCCGGTCATCCCCACCCCGTTCGGCTTCGGGATCTGGACCTCCCACACGACACCCATCTACCTTGGGGCGACGACCGTGCGCATCGAGCGGTTCGACGCCGCGGCGACATGCGCCGCCATCGAACGCCACCGAGCGACCGTGTTGTGCTGTGTGAGTATGCAATTGATGATGATCCTGGCCAACGACGCCTCGCGCGAGCATGACCTGTCCAGCCTGCGGGTGGTGTTCACCGGCGGCGAGCCACTGCCGTACACCCAGGCCGCGCGATTCGAGGAACTGACCGGCGTCACGATCCTGCAGTTCTACGGTTCCAACGAGACCGGCATGCTCAGCGCCACCACCGTCGACGACTCACTGCACCATCGGCTGCGGACCGCCGGACGCATCGTCCCCGAGATGCAGGTCCGGCTGTTCGACGGTGACGACGACGTCACGAAATCCGGTCGGGGGCAACCTGCTTGCCGCGGGCCTGCGCTCAGCCTCGGCTATCTGGGCGGCACCGATCACGACAAGCTGTACACCAGGGACGGCTGGATGCTGATGGGCGACATCTGCGAGCTGGACGACGACGGCTACCTGGTGCTGGCGGGACGAACCTCGGATTTCATCTTGCGCGGGGGCAAGAACATCAGCGCGGTCGCGGTGGAGGAGGTCGTGGCCAGCCACCCCGCCATCGCGGTGGCCGCCGCCGTGGCCATGCCTGATCCTCTGTTCGGGGAGCGGGTGTGCGTGTTCGCCGAACTCAAGAATCCCGGTGACACGCTCGTGCTTGCCGACCTCGTCGAACACCTGCTGGCGCAGGGAGTCTCCAAAGAGCTGCTGCCCGAACGGCTCGAGGTGCTCGACGAGTTGCCGCGGTCTTCCGGCGGCAAGATCGCCAAAGGCCAACTCCGCGAGAATATTCGATCGATACTGGAGCAATCATGAGCACACCGGAAGTGCGCCGGGGCGGCCTGGGAGTATGGGCGCCCTCGACTATGCCGCCCATCGGTGTCGACCTCACCGACGAGCAGAAGATCGCGATCGCGTTTCGCCACCTCGCCGACATCGGGTTCGCGGAGAACATGGCCGGCCACATCACGTGGCAGCCCGACGGGCAGAGCGAGATGTACGTCAACCCCTGGGGGTTGTGGTGGCAGGAGCTCACCGCATCCGACATCTGCGTCGTCGACGAGGACGCGCACGTGGTCCGCGGCCGCTGGGATGTCACCCCGGCCATCCACCTGCACACCGAGATCCACCGGCAGCGACCGGACGCCCGGGTGGTGATTCACAACCACCCGTACTACGTCAGCCTCATCGCCGCCCTGGGAATGCTGCCCGAACTCGTCCACCAGACCGGGGCGCTGTTCCTCGACGACATGTATCTGGTGGAGAAGTACGACGGTGAGATCGACGCTCCCTGGCGCGCAGCCGAACTCGCCGGCCAGATCGGGTCGGCCAACCTGATCATCCTGGCCAACCACGGCGTGATCGCCACCGGGCATGATCTGGCCGCGGCGGTGTACCGGGCGGTGTCCATCGAACGGGTGTGCCGACTGGCCTACGACGTACTGGTCAGCGGGCGCGAGCCGTCGAAGATGAATCACGGCGACCTGGTCGGCATGCGCGCCTCGCTGATCGAACGTGCCGCCGACGTGTATTGGGCCGGCGCGGCGCGCATGACCATCAAGGCCGACCGCGGCGTGCTGGACTGAAAGGAAATCCTGCCATGGCTTCGATCGAGGATCTACAGTCGAATCTGAGCTTCACCACCGCCAAGACCGGTGCCGACCGGACCGTGACGTTTCTGCCCGAACCCGAACGTGCCGAACGGATTTACACGGTCATCTCGGTCGACGATCACATCGTCGAACCACCGGACACCTTCGAGGGCCGGGTGCCGACCAAGTTTGCCGACCGGGCACCGCGAGTGGTCGACACCGAGGACGGCGGCCAGACCTGGCTGTACGACGGGAAGTCGCTGCCCAATGTCGGCTTCAATGCGGTGGTCGGCCGGCCGGTGTCGGAGTACGGCTTCGAGCCGGCCCGGTTTGACGAAATGCGCCGCGGCGCTTGGGATATCCATGCCCGGGTCAAGGACATGGACGTCAACGGCGTGTACGCGTCGCTGAACTTCCCGTCCTTCCTGCCCGGCTTCGCCGGTCAACGGCTGCAGCAGGTGACCACCGATCGGGACCTGGCGATGGCGTCGGTGCGGGCCTGGAACGACTGGCACATCGAAGCGTGGGCCGGGGCCTACCCCGACCGGATCATCCCCTGCCAGCTGCCCTGGCTGCTCGACCCCGACGTCGGCGCACGGATGATCTACGAGAACGCCGAACGTGGATTCCATGCGGTGACGTTCAGCGAGAACCCGGCGCTGCTGGGGCTGCCGACCATTCACTCGGGTTACTGGGAGCCGATGATGGCGGCCTGCGCGGACACGCAGACCGTGGTGAATCTGCACATCGGTTCGTCGGGTACGTCGCCGTCGACGTCAGCAGACGCGCCGCCCGACGTGCCGGGTGTGCTGTTCTTCGCCTATGCGATCAGCGCGGCCGTCGACTGGCTGTACTCGGGGGTCTGCACCCGATACCCGGACCTGCGAATCTGTTTGTCGGAAGGTGGAATCGGCTGGGTGGCGGGACTGCTGGACCGCCTCGACCACATGCTGAGCTACCACGAGATGTACGGCACGTGGAAGCGCCTCGGTGAGACGCTGACGCCGGCAGAGGTGTTCACCCGCAACTTCCGATTCTGCGCGGTGGAAGACCAGTCGTCGTTCGTCCAGTACGACCGGATCGGCGCGGACAACATCATGCTCGAGGCGGACTACCCGCATTGCGACTCCACGTGGCCGCACACCCAGCGCACCATCCGCGAACAGATCAGCGGGCTTCCCGACGAGATCATCCGCAAGGTGACATGGGAGAACGCGTCGCGTCTCTACCAGCATCCGGTCCCGGTGGCCGTGCAGCAGGATCCGAACGCCTACTGATCAGCTGCGGTCGAGCCACTCCGCGATGGCGGCGACGGCGTCGCGAAAGAAGATGCGGTACGGGCGGTCGGCGACGTAGCCGATGTGCGGGGTGGCGATGACGTTGTCGAGGGTACGAAGCGGATGCCCGTGCGGTAGCGGCTCGGTGTCGAAGACGTCGAGCGCGGCCTTGAGGGTGCTGGACCGCAGCGCGTCGATCAGCGCTGCCTCGTCCACGATCGGACCGCGAGAGGTGTTGACCAACAACACCGTCGACTTCATCTGCGCCAGCTCGGCTGCACCCACCAAGCCGGTGGAACGCTCGCTGAGCTTCATGTGGATGGTCAGTACGTCGGATCTGCTGAACAGTTCGTCCTTGCCGACGTAGGTCGCCCCGGCCTCGGCGGCCGCCTCCGGGGTGAGGTTCTGGCTCCAGGCGATGACGTCCATGCCGAACGCCTCGCCGATGCGGGCGACGCGGGCACCGATGCGGCCCAACCCGAGGATGCCGAGGACCCGGCCGGACAGTTCGCGGCCCACCCCGGTCTGCCATCCGCCGTCCCGCACCGACCGCGCTTCCGTGACCAGATCCCGGGCGCCCGCCAGGATGAGAGCCCAGGTCAGCTCGACCGTCGAGGCCACGGTGCCGCCGGTGGTCCCGACATGGATGCCGTGGTCCTCGGCGGCCGCCATGTCGATGGACGCGTTGAACGGGCCCGTCGAGGCAATCATCTTCAGATTCGGCAGGCGTTCGATGATGCTGCGCGGCAACGGGGTTCGCTCCCTCATCACGAACACGACATCGAAAGGCGCCAGGCGCGCGACGAGTTCGTCAGGATCGGACACGTGGTCGTTGAACACCGTGATGTCTGCGCGGCCGGAGACCGCGGACCAATCGGTCATGGTCAACGCCACGTTCTGGTAGTCGTCGAGGACTGCCACTTGCACGCGCCCGGTGTCACTGATCATGCCCGCAGGCTAACCCGATCGGGACTAGAGTCAACGACCAGTGACCCTGCCGCCGTCGTGATCCGGCGCGGTTTCCGACGCACAGCGCCGGTTATCGCGCCCAAGATGAGGGAATAGTCCAACCACGAGAGGAGTTGAGCGGTCCATGACTGAGAATGCGGAGTTGAGCCCCACTGATTGGGTGCGGGACCAGACCGAACAGATTCTGAAGCAAGGCACCACCGACGGCGTCCACATCATGGATCGCCCGGTCGTCCTGTTCACCACCACCGGTGCCAAGTCCGGCAAGAAGCGCTACGTGCCGCTGATGCGCGTCGAGGAGAACGGCAAGTACGCGATGGTCGCCTCCAAGGGCGGTGACCCCGCGCATCCGTCGTGGTACTTCAACGTCAAGGCCAATCCCACGGTGACCGCCCAGGATGGCGAAACGACCGTGACGCTGACCGCTCGCGAGGTCTCCGGCGAGGAGCGCGAGCGCTGGTGGAAGCTGGCCGTCGAGGCCTACCCGCCCTACGCCGAATATCAGACCAAGACCGATCGTCTGATCCCGGTTTTCGTTCTGGAGTAGCACTAGCATTCAGCCTGTGTCGGGGCAGATGTCCCGCCAGGAGTTCGTCCGGCGGGCAGTGGGCGGGCTGGCGGGTGCGGCCCTACTGAGCGCGTGCCACACCGTCACACCCCGGGCGGTGTCGAGTCCCGTCCAGCCGGACTGGGCGGGTCTGCGCGGCCGACTCGACGGCACGCTGTTGCTGCCCTCCGACCCGCAGTACGCGGCGGCGAAAAGCACCTTCAATTCACGCTTCGACGGATCCGTTCCGGCTGCCGTCCTGAGCGCTGCCTCCGTCGCGGATGTGCAGAAGGCGGCGGAGTTCGCGTCGAGTAACCACATCGGGGTGAGTGTGCGCAGCGGCGGGCACTCCTACGTCGGTGCGTCGTCGCTCGATGCCACGCTGGTGATCGATCTGCGCCGACTGCCGGGAGGCGTCGACGCCGGCAGCGACGTGATTACGGTGTCCCCCGCGACCGACCTGGATTCCGTCCAGACCGCACTGGCTTCCCGCGGCCGGTCGATCCCCTCCGGCAGCTGCCCGACGGTCGCCGTCGCGGGACTGACGCTGGGCGGCGGTCTGGGTTCGGACGCACGCCTGCACGGGCTGACCTGCGACACGCTGGTGTCGGCGACGTTGGTATTGCCCAGCGGCGAAATGCTGTCGGCGTCCGCTGACGATCATCCCGACGTGTTCTGGGCGCTGAGTGGTGGCGGGGGTGGCAATCTCGGTGTGGTGACGTCGATGACGTTTCGCACCTTCCCCGTCACCGACCGCGACGTGGTCACTGTCGCCTTCCCGATGGACGCCGCCGCCGCGGTGATCGCCGGTTGGCAGCAGTGGCAGCGGGCGGCCGATCGTGACATCTGGGGCATGGTCAACATCACCGTCGGGGACGGCCCTGGCCGCTGCACCGTCATCCTGGCGACCCCGCCGGGCAGCGGGCCGGCGGTCGCCGGCGACATGCTTGCGGCGGCCGGGTTGTCGGCGTCGTCGACCCGAACCCGCACACTCAACCGGATGGACTTCGTGCACTACTTCGAAGGCGGCGATGCCGCCCGGGTGCCGCGCGCGTTTGTCGCGGGATCCGACATCATCGGCGAAATGACCTCGGCGGCAGCAGAATCCATTGTCACCGCAATGGCGGCATGGCCGTCCGGCGCGGGTTCGGCGACCGCGGTGGTGGAGTCGCTGTCCGGCGCGGTCGGCGATGTGGGTCCGGCGGCAAGCGCCTTCCCGTGGCGTCGGCAGGCGGCATCCATTCAGTGGTACACCGAGGTCAGCTCCGATGCGGCAACTGACTGGCTCACCGCGGCACACCAGGCGCTGGGGTCGGCGTCAGTAGGCGGCTACATCAACTACCCCGAGAGCGGCGAGCCGCTTGCGCGATACCTCGGGCCGAATCTGCAGCGGTTCAACGCCATCCGGCACAAGTACGATCCGGCCGGGGTGATGCTGTCCGGTATCGGCCGATGACGCGCGCCGCTTAGGGTGCGGGGCTCACCACGACGTTGACCGTGGTCGCACCGGAATCGGAGGCGACGACCAATTGTGCGGCGTTGGCAGCCGAGACGACATGGCCGCCGGTGACGGTCACCTGGTAGCCGTTCGGGAACTCCACTCCTGGTACCGAGATCGTGGTCAGGGCACCGTCGGCGAACGTTCCGGAACCGTCGACCTTCGCGGTGGAATAGCCAAACGTGAAGGTGCCGTTGGTGAACGACCAAGACTTGGGCGTGCCCGACACCAGCTGCGGGTAGGGCGACGCCAACGTCAGCAGATTGCCGGTGTTCACGTTGTCGCCGATCGGCGGTTTGGTCGGGTCGTACACCAGGCCCTCGACATCCGGTGACCCGGTGATGTCACCGGCTCCGGTGTACGCCCATTCGGCCCAACTCATGAAGTACCGGTCGCCGGCCTTCATCTCCTTGGTGAGCGTGGCGATGTCGCTAGTCGCGCCGAACTCGTTCATCATCGCCGGGACGTTGTGCCGCTTGGAGTAGTTCTCTGCCTGTACGGCAAGCGTATTGGCGATCTTGGTGCACAGCGCACCGCCGATCGGGCCGCAGTAGTTGTGGAACGCCAGGACGTAGTTCGGGTCGACGACCCGGCCGAGCAGTGCAACAGGGATGCCGAGCAGGGTCGGGACTTCGGTGACCGCGGGGTTGGGCGGCTCCAGGTAGAGCGGTGTCGTGCCGTCAACCGAGCGGATGGCGGCAGCGACCTGGTTGTACATCGGGGTCAGTTCCTGCGTAACGAAGAACGAGCCGCCGAGCAGCGCGACCGGATAGTTCGAGCCGGGGAACGGTTCGTTCATGATGTCGTAGCCGATGACCGCGGAATTGCCCGCGAAATAGCTGGCGACGTGCTGCCAGCTCAGCGCGTAATTGTCCAGCAGCCCAATATTGTTCGGCGCATCGGCGTTGCCCCAGAACGCATCCCAGGCATGGCCGAGCGCACCGTTAACGTAGTAGTTGCCGGGGAATCCGGAGTTCTGGTTGGGCCGTCCCCCACCGTCGGACGCCCATTCTGGGGCGCCCTCGCCGTAGAAGGTCTCGCTGTAGAGGTCTTGGTGCATGTCGATGACGGTGTAGATACCGTGGTCGGCCAGCATCTGGACCGTAGCTTTGATCGAGTCGAGGTAGGCGGTGTTGATCACTCCCGGCTGCGGCTCCACACCTGCCCAGATGACGCCCAGTCGCACCACATTGAATCCGTTGTCGGCCAGGAACTGTGCGTCCTGCTCGTCGAAGCCACTGGCGGACGGTTCATACGGCGCGAGCTTGTAGACCTCGTTGACGCCGTGCAGGATGACGGCCTGCCCGGCACCGTTGGTGAGCCAGGTACCGATCTGCGACAGCGGCGGTACTGATCCGGTGGCGGGCGCGGCCGCGGCTTGCGCACCCGACTTGCCCACGGCGCCATGGTTTCCGAGCCAACCCGCAGAGCCGCCGGCACCGCCGAGCGCCGGCAGACCTACGGAGGCTCCGCCCACACCGCTCTTACCGGCGTTGCCGCCGGCGCCGCCGCTGCCCAGGAACGTTGCGCCGTTGCCGCCGTTACCGCCTCGTCCGCCGTCAGTCCCGTCTCCGCCGACGCCCCCGTGCCCGCCGACGCCGAAGACCAGGCCGGTTGCGTCGCCGCCGGCACCCCCGCGTCCTCCGACGGCGCCGGCTACAGCGGCGCCGGCATTTCCGCCCGCGCCGCCGATTCCCATCAGCTGCCCACCGGCACCGCCCGCACCGCCATCAGCCCCTGGGCCGCCGGTCCCACCGGCTCCGCCATTGCCCACTGCGCCGGCTCGACCACCCGCACCGCCCGACACCCCGGCCTGCGTGCTGTTCCATCCGGCGCCGCCGTCGCCGAGGAGCCACCCGCCGGCGCCCCCGTTGTGGTTGGCCGCGGTGCCGTCGGCCCCGTTGCCGATCACGTAGGACCCGGCAGCGGAGTTGATGAAGTCATCGACCTGCCGGCCGATCTCACTGGCGATCCAGGCCTGCACGACAACGTGGAGCGGGGTGTAGACCAGCTGCTGAAACACCGCCGTCAGGTTCGGCGGCGCCGAAATATGCGCCACCGCAGACGCATACGTCGTCGCGGAGGCGGCTGCGGTCGGTTCCGCGGCCGCAACCCTGGCGGACCTGCTTTGGACAGAAGAGGTTTCCAACGCCCCAACCACGGTCGCCAGAGCGAGTTCTGCGCCGTTGACCGGCTCCTGGGGATCAGCAGCGGCGGCCCGGGCGGTCGATTTCACCGACGTCGACGTCACCTTCTGCGTCGGAGCCGGCCGTTTGGGCAACGAATTGGCGCCTGCCTTGGTTGCTCGCGGCGCACTCGGACCGGCCGCGTGGCCACGCGCAGAGGAGGCCGCAGGGCGCGCGCTGCCGGAGTCGTCGGAGTCCGCCCATGCGACCGCCGTCGACGAGGCCAGTGCCGCACCGATACCCAGCGCGATCGCCAGACCACCGACTCGACCGATATGAGCAGACGCTTTCATGCATCTGTGTATACGGGACCTGGCGCAACAGTGGAGTCAATTTGCCGCCACCGTCTCATTCCGCGGCCTTCAGCAACCGCTCCGCGAAGTCGGCCGGCTGGACGAACGGAGACATGTGAGCCCACCCATCGACGATGTGAAGGCGGGCATCGGGCAGGTCAGCCGCCAGCATCGACATCACCTCAGGGGTGCACCCGAGATCAAGTCGACCGCAGAGCAGGGCGGCCGGCGACTGAATCTGCGCGAGCTCCGCCCTGCGGCCGTAGGTTGCCAGCGCCTCCAGTGTGGTCGCGTACTCCGACGGCGACACAGTGGTCAGGCGCCGCCGAACGTCCCGGATCACCGGGCCGTCGGCGGCGATCTCGGATGCGGTGAACCAGCGCGCGATGGTGGCCGCGATGTCGAGCGCCGCTCCTGCGCGCAATGCACTTGCCGCATCGTGAAATTCGGGCACCGGAATATCGCGCGTACACACCAGGATCAATCGGCGAATACGGTGCGGCGCAAGCAGAGCCATTTCCATGGCCACCTGGCCGCCCAGCGAATGGCCGACGACGATCAGAGGCGCGTCCGGCTCGTCTGCCAACACGGCGGCGGCCGCGGCCTACTAGGTCGCGCTGATGCCTCTGGTCGGGTTCGAGCCGTATCTGGACGAGCGGGACCAGTTCGCCTTCCGTCTCGCGGCCGGCAAGCTGGGGACGTATCTGTTCTTTTATCCCGCAGGAGATCCGGGCGTGTACTCACGCGACTCTGCCGGACTACAGCACCTGGCCTTCATGGTCAGAACTCACTCGGCCGTTCACGACTCACACCGTTGGGTGCAGCAACGGAGCGGGGAGGTCGTGTACGAGGCGCAGCACCTCCCGCAATATCCGCCGCCCTACTTCGCGACGTTCTGGCTCGACCCGTTTGGCGCGATGTTCGAAGCCGTTTCACATCACGATCGCGATTGATCAGTCGCGGATCAGCGGCTCCGCCCGTGCGCGCATTGCCCATCCATGCGCGGTCTTGCGGGCTTACATTCGATGGGTGCCGACTTCACCGAGGAGTGCATCATGGAGCGTTCTTTTCGCCCGTTCGTTATCACTGGAATAGCTCTGACCGCCGGCGCCGCGGTCGCTGTCGCGCCGCTCGCGCATGCCAATCCCGGAACCTCCGGCAGTTCCGCACCCGGCCATCCCAGCCACACGCCGGCGGTGATCGCCACCGGCAGGCCCACAGTGGGTGCGACGGGTCCGCACATCGCAAGTCCCCGCACCACCCGCGGGACCGTGCACTTCCCAGCGGCCTCCGCTGCGCCGGCCGTGCCGCATCCAGGCGTCAGCCTCGGCTTGGCCAGCAGCCAAAGGAGCCTCGTCGGCCTGAGTACCAAAGCCCCGGTGTTCGCAGGTGGCGCGAAAACACCTGGCGCGAACAAAGTCTCACCGCTGCAGAACGTCGTACAAGACCTACTCAATGCGGTCAACGCTCCAACCGAGCTGCTGCTGCAGCGACCCCTGATCGGAAACGGCGCAAACGGAGCGGCAGGTAGCGGGCAGAACGGCGGAGCCGGAGGGATCCTCTGGGGTAACGGAGGGAACGGCGGGTCCGGCGCCCCGGGCCAAAAAGGTGGCAACGGCGGAGCTGCGGGGCTCATCGGAAACGGTGGCGCCGGTGGGGCGGGCGGCATCGGCAACCTTGCCGGCGGCATCGCCCGGGCCGGTGGCACCGGCGGCGCCGGCGGCCTGTTGTTCGGTGATGGCGGGTTGGGCGGCGTTGGAGGGTTCAACGATTTCATCAATGGCAGCCCAGGTGTGGGCGGAGCCGGCGGCAATGCCGTCGGCTTGTCCGGTAACGGCGGGGCCGGCGGTGGCGGCGGCTCCGCCAATTCCGGCACCGGTACTTCCGGCGGGGCTGGCGGGAGAGGCGGCAACGCTGGCCTGATCTACGGCATCGGAGGCGACGGCGGCGACGCTGGATTCGCCGCCATGGGCAACGTCGGCGGTTCCGGCGGCGCGGGCGGCCTACTTTTCGGCGGTGGCGGCAATGGCGGCGACGGCTCCCTGACTGGCAATGGAGGCACTGGCGGAAGCGCTCGGCTCATAGGACATGGCGGAGCAGGAGGATCTGGCGGCAGCCAATATTCTGCAGCGGGGTCCGGAGGAGTCGGCGGCGCGGGCGGCAGCGGCGGACAGCTTCAAGGCGACGGCGGTCACGGCGGCAGGGGTGGAGGCGCCATATTCGGCAATGGTGGCGCCGGCGGCCCCGGTGGTAACGCCATTGGCATGCTCGGCAACGGTGGCGATGGCGGTGAAGGTGGTGCGAGCGCTGCTGGAGGTTCAGGCGGTCCCGGTGGAGCCGGCGGCGACGGCGGACTTCTGCTCGGTGCCAGTGGAGCCGCCGGACCGCAAGGTCCGTAGGCGTGGGAATTCCGACCCCAGAATGCCAGGACTGGTCAGAAGCCATGACCAGTCGCGTTGGTCATTCCCTCCCCGTGTAGAGCGGCGTAGCTGAGGTAGCCGCCGACGCGGTCTGGCCCGACTTCCTCCACCATGCCCGAACTCGAATGAGTAGTGCTTTGTCTATTAGTTCGGTGACTTTTGTCCCTGTTCGGTCGGGGTATCGGAGCGCAAGGCTCAGGCCTTGGCGGCATCGACTGCCGAGGTGACGCCTGCACGCGATTGGAGACCCTTCGTGATCGACTGCGACATCGACGTAGCGCCCACCGCCGCCCGAAAGTGGAACAGGCCATGACAGCTGAAGCTCCTCCGCTGGAAGAGCTCGACGCCGGTCGTCCGTTTCCGGCCCGTACCGGTCCCAAGGGCAACCTGATCTACAAGTTGGTCACGACGACCGATCACAAGTTGATCGGCATCATGTACTGCGTCGCCTGCTTCATTTTCTTCTTCATGGGTGGCTTGATGGCGCTGTTCATTCGCGCCGAGCTTGCCGTGCCGGGCCTCCAATTCTTGTCGAATGAGCAGTACAACCAGCTGTTCACCATGCACGGCACGGCGATGTTGCTGTTCTATGCGACGCCGATCGTGTTCGGGTTCGCCAATCTGGTGTTGCCGCTGCAGATCGGCGCCCCCGATGTGGCGTTCCCGCGGCTGAACGCATTGTCGTTCTGGCTGTTCGTGTTCGGCGCGATGATCGCGCTGGCCGGATTCATCACGCCAAGCGGCGCGGCGGACTTCGGCTGGACCGCCTACACCCCGCTCTCGGACGCCATGCACAGCCCGGGCGCCGGCGGTGACCTGTGGATTCTGGGTGTCGCGGTCGGTGGTCTGGGCACCATCCTCGGCGCGGTGAACATGATCACCACGGTGGTCTGCATGCGTGCCCCCGGCATGACCATGTTCCGGATGCCGATCTTCACCTGGAACATCTTCGTCACCTCGATCCTGGTGCTGATGGTGTTCCCGCTGCTGACCGCTGCGCTGTTCGGGCTGGCCGCCGACCGTCGCCTCGGTGCGCACATCTACGACCCGGCCAATGGCGGGACCGTGCTCTACCAGCATCTGTTCTGGTTCTTCGGGCACCCCGAGGTCTACATCATCGCGCTGCCGTTCTTCGGCATCGTCTCGGAGATCTTCCCGGTGTTCTCCCGCAAGCCGATCTTCGGCTACACCACCCTGATCTACGCGACGATCAGCATCGCGGCGTTGTCGGTGGCGGTGTGGGCGCACCACATGTTCGTCACCGGAGCGGTGTTGTTGCCGTTCTTCTCGTTCATGACGTTCCTGATCGCGGTGCCCACCGGCATCAAGTTCTTCAACTGGATCGGCACGATGTGGAAGGGCCGGCTGACGTTCGAGACGCCGATGCTGTTTTCGATCGGGTTCCTGGTGACGTTCCTGCTCGGTGGCCTGTCCGGCGTGATGCTGGCCAGCCCGCCACTGGACTTCCACGTCAGCGACAGCTACTTCGTCGTCGCGCACTTCCACTACGTGCTGTTCGGCACCATCGTCTTCGCCACCTACGCTGGGATCTACTTCTGGTTCCCGAAGATGACCGGCCGCCTGCTCGACGAACGCCTCGGCAAGGTGCACTTCTGGCTGACGTTCATCGGCTTCCACACCACGTTCCTGGTGCAGCACTGGCTCGGCAATGCGGGCATGCCCCGCCGCTACGCCGACTACCTACCTACCGACGGATTCACCACACTCAACATCATCTCGACCATCGGCGCCTTCATCCTCGGTATCTCGGTGCTGCCGTTCGTGTGGAACATCTTCAAGAGCTGGCGTTACGGCGAGGTCGTCACCGTCGACGATCCGTGGGGCTACGGCAACTCCCTGGAGTGGGCCACCTCGTGCCCGCCGCCGCGGCACAACTTCACCGAGCTACCCCGAATCCGTTCGGAGCGACCGGCATTCGAACTTCACTACCCGCACATGATCGAACGGATGCGTGCAGAGTCTCACGTCGGTAGCGCGCACGGTCCTGCAGACGAGATGACAACTTCGATGGATCGTCGAGATTAATTCGGCGAGAATCGGTTTGCCTGCAGACGGCATCGGTTGAACGCCCGATCTTCGTGGCGCAGGTTGTTCGTTGGGGCTACAGTTCGCTCGGCAGGCGGCATTTCCTTGGGCCGCTTCGCCGCGTTCGCCAGCCGATCCTCGGGAGAGCTGCCATGTCGATGACGCCGAAGGCGCCCGCCACGGCGCTGCCGGCGATGCTGACCGCCGCACAGGTCGCGGCGGCTCCGGTTGATGAGGTCCTCGGTTGGCTGGATAGTTCCGCGCAGGGGTTGTCCAATGCGCAGGCGTCTGTGCGGCTGGCGCGTTACGGCCCGAATGCCGTTCGGACCCATCACGTCAACGCGCTCGCGGTGCTCGGGCGTCAGTTGCGCAGCGCCGTTCTGATCTTGTTGGCGGCCACCGCCGTTGTCTCGTACTTCCTCGGGGACAGCGTGCAGGCGGTTATCATCGGCGTGATCTTGGCCGCCAGTATCGGTCTGGGCTTTGTCAACGAATACCGCGCCGAGCGGGCCGCCGCGGCCCTGCACTCGGGTGTCCGCCACACCGCGGTCGTTCGCCGCGACGGCGCGTTCGCGGCGCTCGATGTCACCCAACTCGTACCCGGCGATGTGATCCGGCTGTCGCTCGGCGAGGCCGTGCCTGCGGACCTGCGCATGATCGAGGCGACCGGTCTGGAATGCAACGAGAGCATCCTGACTGGGGAGTCGACAGGCTCGGAGAAGTCGCCCCACCCGGTGTCCGCCGATGCCGAGCTGGCCGAATCCACCGATCTGGCATTCATGGGCACGATCGTCAGCGCCGGCGAGGGCGTTGGGGTGGTGTATGCCACCGGGCGAAACGCCGAATTCGGCCGTATCGCGGCCGGTTTGGGTGAGCGACAGCCCGAGACCGACTTTCAGGTCGGTCTGCGCAGGTTCTCTTATCTGCTGCTGCAGGTCGCGATCGCGTTGACGGTACTGATCTTGGTCAGCAACCTGTTGCTGCGTAAACCGGTGATCGATTCAGTGCTCTTCTCCCTCGCGATCGCAGTGGGGATCACTCCCCAACTGCTGCCGGCGGTCGTCAGCGCCAGCCTGGCGACAGGGTCACGACAACTGGCCAAAGCCAGGGTGCTGGTCAAACGCCTGGTGTGTATCGAAGACCTCGGCGACATCGACATCCTGATCACCGACAAGACGGGTACGTTGACCGAAGGCCGGATCAGCTTGGTCGACGCAGTCGACCAAGCCGGTGCGCACAGCGACTCAGTTCTGCGTCTTGGGCTGCTCGCCACTGATGTCGACCCGATGTCGGGCGGGATCAGCGCGAACGCGTTGGACGCCGCACTCTGGGAATCCCCCAACGCCAAGGATCTCGTGGGCGCCGGAGTACGACATGTCGCAAGCGTGCCCTTCGACCACATCCGCCGCGCCACTTCGGTTTTGGTCGATGACAACGGGAAACAGGTCGTGGTCCTCAAGGGTGCACCTGAGCAAGTGCTGGCCCGATGCCGGATGACTCCGCAAGACACGCAGAACACACTGGACACGTTGTTCGCCGCCGGTCGCCGGGTGGTCGCGGTGGCCGCCAAACCAGCGGCCGAGCTGACCGCGATCACCGCCGACGACGAGTGCGATTTGATGTTGGCCGGGTTCGTTGTCTTCGCCGACGAACCCAAAGCCGCTGCGCGCCAGTCCCTGAACCAACTGGCCGCCCTGGGCATCGAGCTGAAGATCGCCACCGGCGACAACCCACGGGTTGCCGAAAAAGTTTGCACCGACTTGGGTTTGACCTCGAAGGGCACCATCACCGGTGCGCAACTGGAGGCGCTCAGCGCCGACGAGTTCAGCGATGCCGCACAGAATCACACGATTTTCGCCCGCATCTCCCCGGAGCAGAAGGCGCAGCTGATCACCTCGGCGCGGCGCACTGGTCGGTCGGTCGGCTTCCTCGGGGACGGTGTCAACGATGCCTTGGCACTGCACGCCGCCGATGTGGGGATCTCGGTGGAAAGTGCCACCGACGTCGCCAAAGACGCCGCCGATGTGGTGCTGCTGGAGAAGGACCTCGGTGTGCTGGCCACCGGGGTGGCTGAGGGCAGGCGGATTTTCGCCAACACCATCAAGTACGTGCTCATGGGCACCTCGAGCAACTTCGGAAACATGTTCAGTGCCGCCGCCGCGTCGGCCCTTTTGCCGTTCCTGCCGATGCTGCCCAGCCAGATCTTGTTGAACAATCTGCTCTACGACAGCTCACAGCTCGCCATTCCCACCGACCGCGTCGACGAGGACCAACTGCAGGCACCCTCACACTGGAACATCGGCTTCATCCGACGATTCATGCTCACCTTCGGTCCGATCAGTTCGCTGTTCGACTTCCTGACCTTCGGCCTGATGTTGGGCGTGCTGCATGCCGGTGCCACCGAGTTCCGCACCGGCTGGTTCGTGGAATCGCTTGCCACGCAAACGTTGATCATCTTCGCGATCCGTACGCGCAGGGTGCCGTTCTTCCGCAGCCGGGCCAGTGTTCCTTTAACGATCACCAGTGTCGCCGTGGTTGCACTTGGCATCCTGATCACGATTTCGCCTCTGGCGCACCCCCTTGGCTTCACCGCGCTGCCGCTGCAGTTCTTCGCCGTACTCGGTGGGTTCGTCGTCGTCTACCTGATCCTGGTGGAGTTCACCAAAAAGTGGTTCTACGCCGAGCAGACCCGCCTGGCCGAGAAGCCGCAGCGCACCCGCGGCCACGAACATCGCATCCATCGAAGGGCCGCACGATTCAGTCACTCAGGCGCCATCAGCGCAAGCCCCTGAACGGTCGCATTCCTCAAGCCCGAAAACGGCTTGGCCGGGCGTGCACCATAACCAGTGAGCGCTGGAAGCTATTGCAGCGCACCACCTTCTGAATCCCAGCGCTCTTGCGCGGTGGTTCTTTGGGTGCGGGATTCCCTATCTCGCAGGCTGATCATGAGAAGGCCGTCGACGGTCGAGTCGTCGTCCGGAGCCGCCGCGGCCATCATGGTGGCATGCGCGCGGTCCGGCTGGGTGTGGGGCGGGACCACCAGCAGCACGATCCTGCTGCCGCCGAGTCCGAGAACTTCGACAGTGTTGGGTGGCTGAAGTCGGTATCCGTCGAGGTGCACGGCGGCGTCGGCCGTCACGAACTTGGCGGGTGCGTTCGCCCAGTCGCTGAACTTGTACAGCACCCGGTCGACGCGACCCAGTCGCACCGAGAGGACCGCGAGCAAATCGGGAAGCTCCGCAGTCAGGTCATCACTGTGCGGCCACCATGCCCCGTCGACATATCCGCTGTGTGGCGCTTTGGGTTTCAGGCGTAGGCGAGGGGTGTGTTCGGGCGGTGTCGGGTGTCGACCCGCATCGGTTCGGACCTGTCGCGGCGTCATGGTGTCACTCCTGACGCAGAATCCCAGATTTCTCGCGGACCGCGATTCTGGCTCTGCATCTCCAGTAAACGCCGTTCTCAGCCAGTTGGGCGAAGTCCTGGCGCGCCGTCGTCAGTGCGGGCGATCAGGAACGACGAGAGTCATGCGGGTTGATATCCCCGCATCCGCTATTCCGCTGGGCGGAAATAGGGTTCTACCGTGCCGCTGACCTTGACGACCATCGGATTTCCGCGACGGTCTTTGGCGGTCGGGACTTCGACGCGCACCCAACCCTCTTCGACGTTGTATTCGTGAACGTTGGTCTTTTCGGCGCCGTTGAAGCGAATGCCCACGTCGCGCAGGAGAACCTCTTCGTTGTAGAAGGGGCTGCGCGGATCAATGGAGAGGTGATTCGGCGGAACGTCTGTGTTCTGATCCTCGGACATGATGGCTTTCGCTAAATCCTGCGTGTTGAGTTGACGTCCTAGAAACGTACGCGCCGCTGAGCGGCACGACCGCCTCTCTGAACTGCTCGTTTCCTGGTGGAGCTAAGGGGATTCGAACCCCTGACCCCCACACTGCCAGGAGCGGGCAGAGTCCGTGACCAGGCACGATAGGTCGCAAGTTGTCGTGTAGGGGACGTCGTTGAGGCAGCAACTGTCGTCAGCGTTGTCGTCAAAACTGTCGTCACTCGCCTCGTAAAAGCGGTGCCACTAACGGGCCGCTCCCCATGCGGCCGTCCTGTCGCTGCGATCGGTTGTGTCAAGGGTGGCGAAGCCACGACGAAGTCGCGCCGAAGGCGCTCTTTACTCGGCCGATCAGCGGGCCAGACACTTCGGAAATGGAGGGTGGCAGCCGACCAGCTGCGCGTCGCGACCGCCGCCGGGGTCTCGTGACAACAGGCGTCTCGGCGTCGGTGGGCAAAGGTCGGCTTACGGGGCGATTGCCGCTTCAGACCGCTGCTTATGGGCCCAGAAAAACGCTGGGTGAGCTCTTAGGCTCGATTGATGGCTTCCTCACCGCTTCCTTCCGGTGCTCGTAGCGGCCGTCCAGCCCGGTGGCGACGTTGGATGCTCGAGGGGCTGTACAGTTTCGACCGCCGCGCAATCGCAGACTGGACAAGCCTGATGTCCAGCAACCTCCAGCGCCCTCAAGGCGCGGCGCCGACCGCGACCACCCGCTACATCGTGGACCTCATTCATTACACGACCGATCTCCGATATGCAGCACGGGTGCTGGCGGCACACGGTCATCCAGCCGGCCGCGCCTCGCTGGCCGATGCCGCGCTTGACTTCAATTCAGCATTAGATGGGCTTTGCGCCGCCCGCGACAAACTGCTGAAAGTTGTTTCCGCTGAACAGGTTACCGACACCGACGGCTAGGCGAGGTCGCATCTAAGCGGCCCGTGTTACGTAGGACCACGCGACCCCCGGGAAGCGGCGGTGGCACGTTTTCGCAGTTCAGCAGCAGTTGTAATGGTTTCAGGGCAGCTCGTGACATTGACGGACGCGCACGCCGTTCGGCATCGCGCAAGCCGTTTGGCCCCAAAGTGGTCCCAGCAGAGAACGGTGCCGCGAACAACCACGCTCGTGGTCAGGCGGGGCCCCTCTCAGGGGCCCAGGAGTGCCTTTATCTGAGACAGATTAGAAACTCTGTTGCATAGTTGATCGCGTAGTGCTGAGTCGTGTGCATACTGATCACGTGGCGACAAAGTCATTGCGCTGGGGCGCGTCCGCTGCGGCGGATGGGAGATCAGGGCGCGACCGATTGCTCGACGCCGCTGAGCGCTGCCTTGAGGTGCAGGGTCTCGCAGGCACCACTATGGAGGACATCGCCAGAAATGCCGGTGTGTCACGGGCGACGGTTTACCGGTACTTCGCGAGTCGCGAGGCCGTGATCTCTGGGGTCATCATTCGCGCCACCGAAGAATACCTACGCCGGATGGAACCGCGGTTGTCCGGCCATAGTGACTTAGGTTCTGCGATCGTTGATTTCATCGATCACACTGTGATTGCGGCCCGCCGAAGGCCCATCATCGGCGTCCTATTCGGCAGCGATCGTGAACTCGCGGGTGTGGGCCTTGCCGAGGGAACATCGACCATGCTTTTCGAACTCGTCACCGAGTTTCTTCGGCCTCTCTTCGCGACGCACTGGAACCAGTTGGCGCCCGGGGTCTCCGTTGATGACGCCGCGGAATGGATACTTCGCACCGTGCTGAGTCTGCTCACCGTTCGTGGCCCAAGGGATCGAAGCAGAGACGGACTGCGCACCTATCTGCAACGTCTTCTTCTACCCGCAATCGTCTCTGGCCAAGACGCAACGTGATGTAACAAGTCAGGCGTAGTGTCTCAAACACCAGCCCCCACACCGAGGAGAGGTGAACATGTCCGCGAACTTCGCCGCATTCGACGCGCAGGTCGCCAACCAGTTAAAAGGGGCGGCGTTGACGGCCGGCGGCCTGGCTGGCTACTTAGGATTTCGTCATACCGATTTCTTAGCGGGACGCCTCGTCGTCGAGATGGACGCCCGGGACGACTTAAAGACGCCCTTCGGCTCGTTGCACGGTGGCTGTCTGTCGGCGCTCGTTGACCACTGTCTCGGCGTCGTGTTCTATCCCGTCATTCCTGCCGGATCCTGGGTTGCGACCACCGAATTCAAGCTGAACCTACTCCGACCGGTGTCCAGCGGCACGTGCGTCGCGGTAGCCGAGATCATCTCGCTCGGGAAGAGCAGCGGTGTCGCGAGAATCGATATTACCAACGACGGGCGGGCTGTGTGCGCTGCCCAGGGCACTGTGACTGTTGTGGGCCAGAAGGCGGCCTCGTGATGTCCCCCGGGCTCGGCAGGCGGCGCAGGGTAAGACCTGTCCTCCAGCGAGTGCCCACCACCGACGGAGTCTCCTTGGCGGTCGACCTGTATCCGTGCGCGAAGCCGCGGGCAGCCGTATTGCTGCTACACGGAGGAGGCCAAAGCCGTCATGCGTGGGATGCGACAGCGCAGCGCTTACACGCACGCGGCTACCTCGCGGCGGCCTACGATGCGCGCGGACACGGGGATAGTGACTGGGACCCGGATGGCCGCTATGACCTTGATCGACTCGGCGGCGACCTGCTCGCGGTGCGTTCGCACGCGGCAGGTGGGCACCCTGTTGTGGCCATTGGAGCTTCCCTCGGCGGTCTGACGATCCTGGGCACTCACCTACTCGCATCACCTGACCTGTGGGACGCCGTGGTGCTGGTGGACATCACTCCACGCATGGAGATGCAGGGCGCACGGCGCGTCGTCGCATTCATGGCGGCGCACCCCGACGGTTTCGCCGATCTTGAGTCTGCCGCCGAGGTTATCGCCGCGTACAACCCACACAGATCGAAGCCAAGCAGCCTCGACGGACTACGGAAGGTCTTGCAGCAGCGCGCCGACGACCGTTGGGTATGGCGGTGGGATCCGGCCTTTGTGGCGTCGAATTTTGGCTTCCTGCAAGGTAATCCAGATGAGGGCGCAGCGGAGTTCGACCGGATGAGCATGGTGTTGATCGACGGCGCACGGCAGGTATCTGCTCCTACGCTTCTTGTGCGGGGGCTGTTGTCGGACGTGGTGTCGGAGGAGACAGTGAACGACTTCGTCGACCTCGTGCCGCACGCGCGCACGGTGGACGTGACCGACGCTGGTCACATGATCGCTGGAGACGACAACGACGCGTTCTCCGAAGCCGTCATCGATTTCCTCGACGAGGTTGTCTAAATCGAGCTAGAGGGAGAGCTTGTCCCGGGCACGTTCAAGCTCGGCCGGGTCGTGGCATGCAGTCACCAGGACACGCGACGCCCAGGGGCGCGTGCTGATGTAAGCGACGGTCGGCCAGGTCACGAGAATGCCGAACGCCAATAGCGCGGTCGCTGCGGGATCCGACAAGGAACGCACCCCTTGACGAATGGTCCCCAACGACTCGTTTGCTCGAAGTTGCCCGCCGTGCCCGTCGCAGCAAAATGCACAGCACCACCGCCGCACCCACGAGCTGCAAAATAGGACCTTCTGGTATCGCTCCGATACTAGCAGTACCATAAATACAACACATCGGAGTGTTGAACAGGAGACCGACATGCATACGCAGTGGATCGAACAGCGCACCGTCCAGCGAGTTTCGTTGCGAGAAGGCCTGGTTCTGAGTCTCGACGACTACAACGAACTCGTCATCGCGCGGCCCATGAGGCTGACCTTGCCGGCGATCGGGTCGCATCCGTCCGAAGAAGTGCTTATCGATCCCGCCCGGGTGTCGGCTCAGGAGCGTCCACTACTCGATTTGGCCGGCGCAGTGTGCACACGGGCCTGGTGCGATGACGAGGGGGCGCTGCATTTGGGCTTCTCCCGCGGGCATTGCATCGATGTCGATCCCGACAGCCACGAGACGGCGTGGGAGCTGTACGGCAAACGGCATGGCTACATGGCTTGCCTCCCGCATGGACGTGTGCGCGTCGTTCGCCATGACCTGGTCGATGACGAAACTGACGGTGCTGCAAATTGATTCGATGATTCGGAGCCGGGTTGCCGAGATAGCCGCCGTTTGCCCGGGGGTCGCGCGGGCAAATAGGAAACCGTTAGTATCGGTGCTATACCGATAGTTCCACTCTTGAGGGGGCGTGACGGTGGCTGATGATGTCCACGGTGTCGGGACCGTTTCTCGACGCGTCCGTCTTGCCGACCCCGCAGCGTCGCCGGAATACAGTGCGCGGCTGGCCAGGCTTGCCGCCTTCACGGTTCACCACAAGGCGCTCGTGATCGGTGGGTGGCTCGCCATTGCAGTGGTGCTAGCGCTGTTGTTCCCACAGCTCGAAACCGTTGTGCGGCGACAGTCGGTCGACCTCATTCCCCGGGACGTGCCGTCATTTCAGACTGTTGACCGCATGAGCGCTGCGTTCGGCGAGCAAGGGTCGAAGACGATGCTGTTCGTCGCCATGGAAAGCCCCGCTGGGCTGACGCAGCAGGCGCGGGATCGATACTCGAGGCTCGTCGAGCGCCTTCGAGCCGATCACGCCCACGTGCTGCTGGTGCAGGACTTGCTGGCCGATCCCGTGATGAAGGCACAAGCCGTCAGCGCAGACGGCAAAGCGTGGTTCCTACCGGTGGGGGTGGCCGGGACTCTGGGTGATCCCACTGCAGCGGAATCGGTGCAGGCAGTCCGCGCCACCGCCCAACGCGCCTTCGACGGGTCGGACATCACCGTCCGCGTGACCGGTCCCCCGGCAACCTTCAGTGACCAAATCGCTTCTGCCGAACACGATTTGCTGTTCATCTCGATCGCAACGGCCGGGTTGATCGCGTTGATCCTGCTGATGGTCTACCGGTCGTTGTTTACCGCGTTATTGCCCTTGCTAGTCATCGGGCTGAGTCTGGCCGTCGGCCGTGGTGTCTTGTCCGCATTCGGGCAGCTGGGCATGCCGGTTTCGCAGTTCACCGTGGCATTCATGACCGCGATCCTTCTCGGCGCAGGAACCGATTACACAGTCTTTTTGATCAGCCGGTACCACGAACAGCGGCGCGCCGGTACCCCTGCCGATCTCGCTGTCATTCACGCGACGGCCAGCATCGGACGAGTGATCTTCGCGTCGGCAGCTACTGTCGCCCTGGCTTTTCTGGCCATGGTCTTCGCCACGCTGAGCGTGTTCGCCGGATTGGGACCAGCGTGCGCGGTTGCCGTACTTGTGGGCTTCCTGGCTACGGTGACACTGTTGCCGCCAGTGTTGGCGTTGGCGGCCCGACGCGGTATCGGTGAACCCAAGCCCGACCGCACCCGCCGGTACTGGAACAGCGTCGCTGTGGCGGTCGTGCGTCACCCTCGGCCGTTGCTCGTTGCTAGCTTGATGATCCTCCTGGCTCTTTCCGGTGCAGCTGCCACGATGAAGATCAGCTACGACGACCGAAAAGGACAACCTCCCACCACGGCTAGCAATGAGGGCTACCAGCTCCTCGACCGACACTTTCGCAAAGACGTCGTCATCACCGAGTTCCTAGTGGTCGAAAACCCCGTCGACATGCGCACCGGGAAAGGGCTGGCCGACCTCGACGAAATGGCATCGCGCATCTCCCAGATCCCCGGCGTGGTCAAGATATCCGGAGTCACCCGTCCGGCAGGCACCCGCCTTGACCAAGCGCAATTATCGTGGCAGAACAGGCAAATCGGCGACAAGATGGCCGGTGCCGTCGCCGATGGCAATTCCCGCCGCGATGACCTCGCCAAGCTCACCGATGGAGCCAACCAACTGGCCAACGGACTCGCGCAGCTCGACACATCTGTACGGACCGCACTGAAACCATTAGGCCCAGTGCTCACCCAAGCACAGTCCGCCGGCCAGGACTTCCAACGGTTTGCCCCACTTCTGCACCAACTCTCAGCGACCAGCCCCAGTATCGACAACGCAATACAAGCCGGCCCAGGCATCCGCCCGCTGGCCGAACGCACACAAGGCGCCATCGACACCCTGAACCCGCTCGTCGACCTGCTCAATGGGTCACCCTGGTGCGTCACAACTCCCCAATGCGCTCAAATCCGCGACCAGGTCCAGATCCTGGTTGCTCTGAGAAACAACGGATTCTTCTCCCAGGTCGCCGCGCTGGGTGACCGCTACGACCCCGCCACCAACGCCACCGTAACCGGCACCATCGCCGACGTTCAGACTGCCGTCAATGCCATGAACAAGGCATTCGGCGCGCTGGGAAAGCCCGCCGATCTCGCGGCCAACATCACCCGGCTACAAGACGGCATCAGCCAGCTCGCCTCCGGTTCCCGCGCGCTGGCCGATGGGGTAAAGACGCTGGCGGACAGCAATATTGAGATGCTATCCGGTATGAGCCAAATCGCCACCCAGCTTCAGAACTCGTCTCGCGCGTCCGCGGGTTCGGATGCCGCGTCCGGCTTCTACCTGCCCGCAGACGCCTTTGCGAACCGCCAATTCGCCGACGTCGCAAAGCAGTTCCTGTCACCCGATGGGAAAACGGCGCGATTCGCAGTGGAGACCAGCAACGATCCCTACAGCGTCGAAGCGATGGACCTTGCCCGCCAGATGACCCAAGTCGCCGATGGAGCCAGGCCGAACACCTCGCTGGCGAACGCCACGATCTCTGTCGCCGGCTTCCCCGCGGTCAATTCTGATATCCAGCGTCTGCTCTCGTCCGACTTCATCCAACTTGCCATCGCCACCCTGGTCATCGTTGGACTCATCCTGGTGGTGCTACTGCGCGCGCTCGTGGCACCGCTGTATCTCCTTGGCACCGTGGTGCTGAACTACCTCGCCTCACTCGGCATCGGAGTCATCGTTTTCCAATGGATACTCGGTCATGAAATCGCCTGGCCTGTACCGCTATTAGCCTTCATCATTCTGGTGGCAGTCGGTGCCGACTACAACATGTTACTGGTATCGCGACTGCGGGAGGAGAGCGGCAGCAATCTGCGTATCGGCGTTCTACGGACGGTCGCCACCACAGGCTCGGTCATCACCTCCGCCGGCCTGATCTTCGCCGCGAGCATGTTCGGCTTGATGATCGGCTCGGTCGCGATCATGATCGAGACCGGCCTCATCATTGGCTGCGGACTGCTGTTGGATACTTTCCTGGTCCGGACGCTGACCGTACCCGCCATCGCTACTTTGCTGCGCGAACGGAGCTGGTGGCCACAACGTCTCGCCACTAGACCAAGGACTGCGGCACCGTCGCGATACCGCCCGACAGTCGACGTCGGCGCGTGAGCATGCAGCTTGCCCTCACATCACGTTTGAGCCGTTGACCGCCCACGGCGCTTGGACTCACTGGGTGGGCGCCCATTCCACCGAATATGGGCTCGAGTGAATGCGGCCGTCTCCGAATAGCCAAGTCGGCGTGCAGTTTCCTCGACAGTGAGTCCCGAACTCAACAGCTCGGCGGCCAGCGCTGCGCGAACCTCGTCTGCGAGTGCGCGGTAGCTGGTTCCCTCTCCCGCCAAGTGACGGTGCAACGTGCGATCGGTGATGCAGAGTTCCCTCGCGATGGTCGCCATGGATGGGATCTGGGTCGAATCTTGGATCATCCGCATCCGCACCCAGGCTGATATGCCACGACGGGTTCGTCGACGGTTCAATAACTCCTCGCACTGGCGGATACAGATCGCCGCAGTCTGGGGATCTGGCGCGGGCATCGGTTGGCTCACCAGATCAGCGGGGACAATCAGGGCGTTGCGCACCGCGTTCTCCACAGTGACCGTCACGTTGTCGATCTCCACCAGACTTGCCGGCAGCTGCAGATCCGCCACCTCCAGTCGCATCGCGATCGGCGCGTCAACGCCACGCATGAGCGGCGGCAAGATCTGCAGGAACATTGCAAAATCGCGTTCGAGCAGAAACCTCCGCACATCGGGAGGAACCTGGGCGTTATCAAGACCGATGACCGCTTCGGTGTTGTTGAGTTCTGGTGCGGCCAGACTCAGGTAGACGGTACTGAGTGCGGCGTACCGGCAGGCGACGTCTATCGCGTCCCCAACGGTTGGACTCGAAATCAGTGCATAACCCAGAATGCCCATGTCGGCGAAGGTGTAGCGCGCACCGGTTTCCGTACCCAGTCCCGGTTGATCGCCGAGTCGGCCGATCAGGTTGCGAATCATCGTCAGTTCCTGACTCGCATGCATCTCGCTGGTCGGGTCCCTCAACCCCTGCGACGTGAGTCCTGTTCCAGACAAACAGATTTCAGGATTGAGGCCGTGGTGTACCGCGGTCTCCAAGATGTGTCGACCCGGCGCCGAGGAGCGCGCCACGTCCCACACCGGGGCCATCGGACTAGGCATGTGTCTGAAAATATCAAATGTCTGTCTGATTCTGTCATTATCGAGCCATTGCGACCGGCCTAACGTCATGTTATGTCGACGGATCTTCTACGGCCCCCACCACGCGCGGTGCTTTCTGCAACTCGCAGCTCCGTCACTGATCTGTGGCGTCCGGTTGCGACAGGGGCTTACCGCGATCTACGGCGCCCACGCACTGCATCGGCGCCGAAGTCGGTGCCACGAACCACATTCGATCCGACGCTCGCCGAGAACATCGCCGACCCCTATCCCGAGCTGCTGCGCATTCGTGAGCATCCGGTGGTCGTCAACGAGCGGCTCGGCGTCTGGATGATGGGGCGCTACGAGGACGTGCACAAGGCCGTTCGCAACAATGAGGTGTTCTCGTCGAGGGACGGCATCATGCTGCGGTCGTTTGTCACCAGTGCTGTACTCACCACAGACCCACCCGATCACACCCGCCTGCGGCATCTGACCGCGCCCATGTTCAGCAAGCGTTCGGTACAGACTCTGGCCACAGATATTCGCGCGTTGTCCGATGAGGCGATCAGGCCACTGCGAGACGGCGACGTCATTGACATGGTCGCGGCGCTGACGATCCCCATGCCCATCAACGTCATTGCCACAATCTTGGGTATTCCCCATCCTCAGTGGCCGGCCTTTCGCACCGTATCCAACAAGTTCGCGAGACTATTCGGACCGCGGTCGGTGCACGAGGTCATGCGATACGTCGGTTCGCTACTTCAGTCCTACGTGCAGATGCGCAGCTTCATAGACGTCGAGATGGGCCGGCGGTCCAGCACGTCGGCAGACGATCTCTTGGGTTGGTTGCAGGCAGCCAAAGAATCCGGCGAGCTCAGCGATCAGGAAGCTTTCTTCTACGCGCTCATCCTTCTGGTCGCCGGCAACGAGACCACTACAAACCTGTTGGGCATGCTGCTCGTCAGGCTCGCCGAGGACCGCGAGTTCTTCCTGACGTTGAAAGCCGACCGCAGCCTGCTTCGCCCGGCGGTCGAGGAGACCGCGCGTTGGGGCTCGCCGGTGCAGTGGGTCACCAGAACCGCTACCGCGCCCTATCGGATCGGCGACACGGTAATCCCTAAGGGCGCAAAGGCGTTGCTCTTCTATGCCTCGGCGAACCGAGACCCGGCGAAGTTCAGCGACCCCGATCGGTTCGACCCTCATCGCGACACGACCGGGCACCTGGCATTCGGCCATGGACTTCACTTTTGTCTGGGCGCTCATCTCGCACGACTCGAAGTGATCACAGCGGTGGACCATCTGCTGGACGAACTCGACGGCCTGGAGCTTGCTGGACCCGTGCGCTGGGGTACCAATCCTTCACTGCGAGGACCTGTTTCGATTCCCTTACGCGTCCGGCGAGGAAGCGCTTCCTGAGCGACTGCATGCCGCCCCAATGTCGCTGTCTCCCAGTTCCATCGGAATATGACGATTCTATGTATCGAGGCCGCTGAGCGCCGCTTCGACGTAGTCGTGGACCGGTGGGTCCGCAGGCCTGCTCGTCCTAGGGATTGATGGTGTTTTCACCGACCTGGCGTCCCCACACATATTCGGTAAGCAATGGCTGCCCGAGTTCGAGGTGGTTGTAGGGAGCCAGTGATGCGCCGGTGTCGGCTACCAGGTAAGGGGCGGGCCAGAAATCCTTGGTGACTGTCTGCCAACATCCAGGGGCGCCGCCCGGGCCGCCTCGCGCATTGGAACGGGGCAGGTTATCCGGATAGACGTACGGATTCGGCGCACCGGTGAGCCCGATACGGAAGTCGATCGAGTAGCCGTTGCCGCCTGCGGATTCAACAGTCTGCGGCAGGATCGCAGCATAATTTCTTATGCTGCACAGGAATTCGGGACTGTAGGTGTTCAAGGTGCCGGTGGTCGTCACCAGGTCAGCCAGACCTCGCACCAGGTAGGGACTTCCCCGCCCCACGATGTCAGCGCCAGCGTTGCCGAAGCCCGCGGCAGCCAGCAGCGCCGCATCGAGATCGGCTCGCTGCTCATTGACGGTGCCTGCCGTGGTCGCTGCATTGTTGAGGAATTTCCAGAAATCGGGTGAGGATTGGGCATAGACGTCGGCGAGGTCGGTAAGGCGTTTGATGTCTTCGCGGATCTGCGGCATTTCAGGGTTGATGTCGTCGAGGACAGCATTGCCCGCGATGATTGATCGGCCGAAGTCGAGGCCGTGCCCGTCCAGTGCCTCGGCGGTGGCCGCAAGAGTCAGGTTGAGTTTGACGGGATCGACTTTCTGCGCGATCGACATCAAGGTTTCGAACAGGGTGTTGAATTCGGTCGTCACGTGCGAGACGTCGATCACCTGCGAGCTCGACACGCGCGCAGATGCCGGTCTCGACGGGCTACGGAAGGCTACATACTTGTTGCCGAATACCGTGCTGGCCTTGATCTCGGCGGTCACGTTGGCCGGGATCAGCTCGATGTACTTTGGAGCGACGTCCAGGGACAGTTTCGCCTTGGTGGTGTCATCTTGCTGGATCGCGCGCACCGCGGCGACCCGGCCGATTTCGACGCCGTTGTAGGTCACTTTTGCCCCGGGCTCCATGACCAGCCCAGCGCGATCCGACACCAGGGTCAAGTGCATGGCCGGAGTGAACTCACCGTGAAATTGCAGGTAGACCGTCGATACCACTACTACGACCAGGGCCAGCGCCACGGTCCCGGCCGTTCGTAACGGTGGATGGTGCCGCCAGTGATTCAGCGTGCGACCAACAGCGGCGCGATTCGACGAACGACTCACGCGGACAGGGGTTTTCATATGACGGGCTCACTGGATCGTGGTCGACTGAACCTCATAAGTGTACCTATAGTAGCACAACGCTACATAGCGTTTTGAAACTGTTAGTAGCGTTTTCTCAGCGCGGCTGGCGGATGGCGATGACGCAGGGTCACCAGGAAGTTTCAGCCAGGCCCAGTGCGAGCCGCCCGGTCCCAGCGACGACAAGCCGCAGGCGAACCGCCGGCGCACCTACCAATTCGCCGTCACGCCTCGGTTCGGGTGCGTGAGTGTGCGGCCAGAAAGTCGTCGACGATGCGGACGCACTGGTCACGGCTGATGGTGCAGAGTCCGGTCATGCGTGCGAAGACCAGCGGACCGACGAGCTGGCACTCAGCCAATTCGAGGTCGAATTCGTCAAGTTCTTCGCGAGCCTGGTCGCTCGACAGGATTTCGTCGAACGGTTTGCGGTATTGCTCGACGACCCTAGAACGCAGGCTGCCAGCCGGGCTGTCCTCATCTGCGGTGCCGTCAGCAGCAGGATCGGTGGGCCCAAGGGCGACCCAAGCCAGCGTGGTGACCTGGATCGGGGCATCGGCAAAGAGTGCGGCCTGCCGGCTGAGGATTTCAATCAGCCTCTGCCGCAGCGACCCCTCGTCGGGTGTCGGTGTAGTGACGTGCGGCAGCAGGCGCTCGAATGTGGCCGCCAGCAACTGTGATGAGCTTGCGAAATGCCGATAGAGGGTGGTGCGAGCCACCTTGGAGGCTTTGGTCACCGCGTCGATCGTGACGGCTTCGATTCCCCCGGTGGTGAGGAGTGCCGCCGCCGCGTCGAGCAGTCGGTTACGCGACCTGATCCGGCGGGGGTCGATGTCATCATCGTCGTCTGCGTATGCCGCCGGTTGAGTGCTCACTGCGTTGTCCCTTCGGAAAATGGGACCTGCGGGCGGCGTTTCCAGCAGGCGTCAAGGTATGGTACCAAGAGTAGCGTAGCGAAACTGTTCGTAGGTTTGTCCGCGGTTACGGAGAACACCCTGGTCGGTAGGCATGGCCGTCGTGTCTACGCGGGAGGGTCTTGGTGCGTCCAGAAGCTGCCAAACGAAGGCTCGTTGCAGTTGCGGTGCGGGCCCGACGATATCGCGAATCAGTGCGAAACAAGGGGATGACGATGGGTGACACAGCACATCCGGGGCCATATCTACTGCCTCCGCATACCTCGACGTGTACCGGGTGCGGGCCCGCGAATTCGCATGGATTGCAGCTGGTTGTCTATCGCGACGGTGACGAGGTCTACAGCGATGTGACGTTCGATGAGCGCCATATCGGCGCCCCAGGACTGGCGCACGGCGGCGCAGTAGCGACAGCCTGTGACGACGTACTGGGCTTCACGTTGTGGGTGGCCGGCACGCCCGCGGTGACACGCAGTCTGACAGTGGAGTATCTGCGACCTGTCCCGTTGCACGAACCGCACAGGATTACTGCCCAGATCACCGGCCGCCAAGGACGTGCTCTTCACGTCAGCGGAACGGGAGTCAGTCACGATGGCATCACCCGGTTCACCGCCAGCGCAGTCTTCGTGACGGTGGGTGTCGATCATTTCGCTGCGCACGGCGACGTGAGCGGATTCGAGGACCTGTTTGATCGGCTAGCCGGCGCGCTTCACCAACCAATTGGTGATCACAGCGTCTGAGCGTGGCGTTGGCAGCATGGCTTCGAAGTTGAGGCAGCATCGCCCCGATAGGGCGGCCGACCTTGGCGGTGTCGACACGTACCGCCGTAACAGTGCAGTAGATGCCGCGATGATGCTGGCAGTTAGCGGCGGTTACGAGGCTGTGCACGTTCGCGCGGTGGCCGCGCAGGTCGGAATCGGCGTCAGCACGCTGTACCGGTACTTCCCCTCCAAGATCCACCTCTTGGTGTCGGCGTTGACCCGCGAGTTCCAAGAGTTTGGAAACAGCCGCGATTGGACCGTCACCGCGTCGACACCGCGCGAACGCCTTCGCTTGCTCGTCGACTGCCTGCACACCGAATGGCAACCAAGACCCGCGCTTGACCGAGGCGGTGACGCGCGCCTTCGTCCTCGCCGACCACACCGCCGCCGCAGCCACCGATGAAGCGATCGACGTCATTGAAGGTCTGCTGGCAAGGACTTTGAGCGGCGGCGAGCCCACGGTCAGAGACCAGCGACTAGCGGGGCTGATCGCTGATGTGTGGCTTGCCAATTTGGCGGCGTTCAGCAGTGGGCGAATATCGGGTGAAGTCGCTCGGGATCGAATCGATAGGGCCATCGACCGCTTTGTGGACGCCACTCATGGCGATCCCGAAGTGGGCTGAGAACCTGTTCTTGATAACAGTAGAGAAAGTTCTCACAGCCTCGATCCGATAGGCATTTTTCGGTCCGTGGTGGCGGACGGGAGCGCCAGCGGACGGGAGCCGCCGCGGCGTGGATCTTTCGCCCAAATCGCGTCGGTGCTGTGTCGGGCACATTCGTAGACTTGCATCGTGGTGACGGACGCGGCACGTGCACGGGCGATCGCCGAGGAGCGACTGGCCGATCTGCCGCATCGGTGGGCCCATGTCTGCGGAGTCGCGGCGACGGCGGAGCGATTGGTCGTCGGCTTGGGCGCCATGGATGCCGACGCGGTGGTGGCTGCCGCGTGGCTTCACGATGTTGGCTATGCGCCGTCAGTTCGATCGACTGGTTTCCACCCCGTCGACGGCGCAGTGTTCGTCCGCGACGAGGGCTTTCCCGCAGTGGTGGTCTCGCTGGTGGCCTATCACACGGGCGCGGTGTTCGAGGCGCGGGAGCGCGGCCTCTTAGACGCGCTGGCCGAGTTCACGGCACCTCCGTCGTTGTTACTAGACGTGCTGACGTGCGCGGACTTGACCACTGGCCCGCAGGGCTCGCCTGTGCGAGCTGAAGATCGAGTCACGGAGATCCTGTCGCGTTACCCCGATGGGGATCCTGTGCATCGTGCGATCGAGCGGGCGGCGCCGAGCCTGTTGGCGGCGGCAGCACGAGTTAGTGCCTCCGCCGGCTAGAGACGACCTTGCCGGGCTACCCGAGGTATGGGCTGTCGCGGCGTTGAAGGTAGTGCTGAATGCGCAGCCGCATCGAGGGGTGGACGTCCAAAGATGCAAGTTCGCCTGGTGACGTCCAGGCGATGTCGGTGCTTTCCGAGTCGACTCGCAACTGTCCACCGAGCAGCCGGGTGGTGAAGCACAGCGAGAACTGTTGACGGACTTCACCGTCGGCGTAGGCCATAACGTGGCGAGGATTGGTGTAGACGCCGATGAGTCCGCTGATCTCGACGTCGAGACCGGTTTCCTCTTTCACTTCACGAACCGCCGCGTCGACGATGGATTCGCCCAATTCCATTGCGCCACCCGGCAATGCCCAAAGGTTATTGTCGCGGCGGCGAATTAGCACGATGCGATCATGTGAATCGGTGACGACGGCGGTAGTGGAGGGCACCACACTGTTTGCGGCTGGCGCGTGGGGATCGTTGTAGTAGTCGGTCCGGGCCATACGGTTCTCCAATCGGCAGGTCAGGCGTGCGTGGGTAATGGTTGGGCGGTGTTCCACACCCGTTCGAAAGAGAGTTGGTGATCGCGCCACAGCTCGGGCGCGTCGTCACGTCGAATAAAGAGGACGGGATTGTCGCTGGCGGGAGCACCGTATAGGTGCGGGTTGGCAATCAGGGTGTTGTCCGCGCGGAACATCGACGTGTACAGCGGTGTGGCGTGTGTGCGCACCTCCAAGCCTGGGGCGTCGGCGAGTGAAGCCAATCGTGCGAGTGTGATCTGGCAGCGAGCTGCTAGAACTGAGCCAATCGTCTCCTCTTCCCCGCGTTGGCTTACCGCAGCGCAATCGGGATCACCCACGATGAAGCGAATGGCGACTCCGCGTTCGGCCGCGACTGCGAGCGTTGAGCAGAACCTGGGAATGCCGTCGAAGAGGAAGGTGCCCCCGTAGACCAGGATGTCGATCTGCTCGGCGGCGCCGCCGAACAGTTGGGTCCACACGGCGACAGGGACGTCCGCGCGGCTTCGGTACACACTGACCGCGACCGTGCCGGTACCAGGTGGGCGCAGGGTGGGAAAGATGTCTGGCCACAGCGTCTGCGGATCACAGCCCAGTGCGTCGGCGGTGGCGCGCGCGTTGACCGCCTGGGGCAGTGATTCACCCCTGACCCAGCGGCCCACCGTCTTGACGTCGACACCGGCGGCTGTTGCGAGTCTGGCTTCGCTGAAACCCTTTTCACTCATTCGCGTCGTCAGTGCGTGGTTAGGAACAGGTAGCTTCTCGATCTGCTCATGCTAGGAGCGCGGTGCCAGCGTTAGCGACGCCCAAAGCACAAAAGTTGGCGCGCGATTGTCGTCCGAGTGTCCGCGTTGTCCAGGCGTCTGTCCGCTTTGTCTAACTGATGCCCTGGGAATGTCCGAGTTGTCCGCCTGAACTGGTGGTCGCGGCCGAGCGGTCGCGAGAAAACAGCAGGAAGGACAGTTGGAATGAAACTACGTATTAACACCGGCGGTGTGTCATTTGTGTGCACGCGGGCACCCGAACAGCGGATCGCGTTTGACACCGGCCAGCCGAAGCTGGATCGCGAGACGGGTCTGCCGCTGTGGCAGGTCCAGGTGATGGCGCTGGACTCCACGGGCGGCGACGTCATCACCGTGACGGTTGCCGGCGACCCGAATGTGACGGTCGGGCAGCCGATCCACATCGAGGGCTTGGTTGCCCTGCCGTGGAGCCAGGACAGTCGCAGCGGAGTCGCGTTCCGCGCTGAAGCGATCCGCGCTTCAGGTGCACCACTGGCGGGAGTCGTTGCCGCACCTCGGAATGCGTCACCGAGCGGCGTACCCGGCGGCACGAGCAAGCCGGCCGCCTGACCCTTTCGTCGAGTGGGCGCAGCACCGCAACACCAAGAGACGGTGGTGCTGCGCCCGCTCGGCCGAAGCCTCTCCTTACCCCGATCCCGCAAGCCTGCCGGAAGGTCTGCCATGCCTGGCCACCCACGAGCTCACCGCTCCAACCGCTCTCTTCCGAACCACTCGGACTCCGATGACATTGCCCTCCGTGCAGCCACGGCGCTTGGCAAAGCGACTGCTGCGCTGGTATGGGCGTCGGTGTTGTTTCCGATGATCAGCATTCCGGCCATCACAAGCGTCTGGATGGCCGTCACTTGCGGTCCCTTGGTCGGCCTCTTGGCGGCGATCTGGTCGGCTCTCGCATTGTTCAGCTGGTTTCTGTTATCCCCCCAAACGTTCCGTCAGTGGGTGACGGTACGTCTGCGGGTCCAGTGGCGCACATGGGGTATCTATCGAGGCCGATGGGCCACGGTCTGCACGCTGTGTGGCCTGACCGCCGGTCTCGACGGTCACGTCATGGTGCCGATTCTGCGTTCGGTGACGATCGGTGTCACGAGCGACGTTCTCGAGGTACGCATCCTCACGGGCCAGTCGTTGGCCGACTGGCAATCCCGAGGTGACGCGTTAGCCGAAGCGCTGAGCGCCCAGCGGGTGACCATTCGCTCGACCCGACCGGGCTCGATCCGCATCACCGCCCATCACGGCGATCCGCTGACGACACCCATCCAACTTCCTCGTCCGGCCAGGGGCACCACACCGGACCTGTCCCGCCTGTGGGTGGGGCTCACCGAGGCCGGTGAGCGTTGGCGCCTACCGCTACTGGGACAGCACATCTTGGTCGCAGGCGCGACCGGCTCGGGCAAGGGCTCGGTGCTTTGGTCAATCATTGCCGCCGTCGGCCCCGCCGTGCGGGCGGGCTGCGCACGCCTCGTCGTCGTAGATCCCAAGGGAGGGATGGAGTTCGGGCGCGGACAAGTGTTGTTCACCTCGCTCGCCCATGACAACGGTGAACAGACACTCGCTGCGCTGCGGGCGGTTGTCGCGGTGATGCAGAAACGTGCGCAACGGCTGCGGGGGAAGACTCGGCTTCACACTCCGAGTGTCTCCGCACCACTGATTGTATTGATTATCGACGAAATCGCCTCGCTGACTGCCTATCTCGGGGACCGCAGAACACGCGCCGAGGTTGAGCAGCTGCTGGGGCTGCTGCTGTCCCAGGGCCGCGCAGTCGGTATCTCGGTGGTCGCCGCGGTACAGGACCCGTCTAAAGATGTTTTGCCCATCCGGCAGCTCTTCTCCATCCGGGTCGGGCTGCGCATGAGTGAAGCCACCCAGACCGCGATGGTGCTCGGAGCCGCCGCCCGAGAAGCCGGCGCCTTGTGTGATGGAATCTCCACCGGTACTCCCGGTGTCGGTTACGTCTGCACTGACGGCAACGCTGAACCGTTGCGAGTTCGGGCCTTCCACGTCACCGATTCCGCCATTGATGATCTCGTCGCTCGCTTTGCCCCCACAAGAGCGCATCCTCGGACCGCCGAGACTGAAGGTCGCCAGTCGTGACCACTGCTGCGCTGGGCATTGCGGTTTCGACACTGCCAGGCCTTCCGGCCGGTACCGACACCATCGGCGTGGTGGCGCAGATGGTGCGTCGCGCCGCCTCCCGCGACTTCGAGACCTGGTGGAATAAAGCGGAGAATGCTGGGTTCTGTGCGAATCCGATCCGTCTGACAGGAACCGACAGCTTCGGTCGCGAGCTTCGGGTGTGGACCCGATGCAACAACCGACGCGCTGTCGCCTGCCCGTCCTGCTCTGATCTCTATGCCCGCGATACCTGGCAACTCGTACACGCCGGCGTGCACGGTGGCCATCACGATCTGCCGCCCACAGTCGCCGAACACCCTCAGGTGTTCGTCACGCTGACCGCGCCCAGTTTCGGGGCCGTGCACACCACACGCGATGACGGCCAGCGAGGCCAGGCTCGGCGGTGCCACGACCGGGGCCGGAATGCCCACCAACGTTGCCAGCACGGGAGACCCCTGTGGTGCAGCTCCATCCACCACGAGGGCGATGCTCATGTCGGTCAGCCGCTCTGCGAGGACTGTTACGACTACATGGGGCATGTCCTGTTCGCCTGGCATGCCCCTGAACTGTGGCGGCGCTTCACCATCGCCCTGCGCCGGCTGTTGCGTAGACGCTTACGCGCGCTCGGCGAATCCCCCACCGCTGCCCGAATCAATTTCGTGAAGGTGACCGAGATGCAACGTCGGGCGATCCCGCACTTCCACGCCGTAATCCGCCTCGACGAGCCGCCACAGCCGGGCCAAGCCCCAACACCACCCAAGTCCTCAATCACAGCCACCGACCTGGCCCTCCTAATCCATCAGGCCGCAAGCGGCGTCGCACTCACTGTCGCCGCCCCAGCACACGGCGCTGAAATCAGTAGCCGTGTAATACAGTTCGGCACTCAGACGGATGCGCGGCCATTGCGGTCGGACAGTAGTGACTGCGGCGGGGCAACACCTCGCCAGTCGCGTCGGTCGGTCCCGGCCTACCTGGCCAAGTACGTGACCAAATCCGTCGCCGACTTCGGCGTTGGGGTCCGACGGATGTCACCGCTCGCCGTTCCCGATTTAGACGTCCCCACACATATCCGGGCGATTCTGACCACAATTCTCGATCTAGCCGATCATGGCGCCTACTCGGAGATAGACCGCTGGCTGCACACTCTCGGCTTTCGTGGGCATATCACCACCAAATCCCGGCTGTTCTCCACCACGATGAGTGCGCTGCGCGAGCATCGAGCTGAGTGGACTCGGGAGCAACGCCACCGCTCAGACCTCGCGACCGACGAACATGATCGGGCGCTTCACGGTGCCGAAGAAGAAGTGGAATGGACATTCGATCGAGCCGGGCTGGGCAATCTCGGTGAACGCACTTTGGTCGTGTCTGCGGCGCACCGAATGATCGAACATCGCCACATCGTCCGTGCGAATCGCTGGACGCACGATCAATCCTCGCCACCAGACTGGTCGACATGACTACGCCCGTATTCGATCGCGAGAAGACCGGTCCCGGGACCCTGCGAATAGCTGAAATTGCCTCGCCCGCAGCACAACCCGTATGTGTTACTTCACCCCCACAAGCCGTACGCCGGCATTCCGAATTACTTCCACACGGAGAGGAAAACGGATGCATACTGAATTCAGTGCTGAGCTGATCACCGTGCAGGCCGCGGCGGATCGTCTCGCAGTCAGTCGATGGATGGTGTACCGGCTGATCTGGGACGGACGTGTCAGATCGGTACAGATCGGTAGGTGCCGGCGGATCGTGCGGCAGTCTTTCGACGACTACCTATCCGGCTTGATTGAAGGAGCCGCGTGATGGCTGCAGGTGGGAAAGCACGTCGCAACGCGAACGGCCAGGGCGGCGTGTACCGACGAGGTGATGGGCGCTGGGAGGCGAAAGTCTTCGTCGACACGCCGGACGGACGACGGAAGCGCATCAGCGTCTACGGCGATAGTGAGCGTGCCGCCTTGGACGAACTCGGCAAGGTTCTCGATCAACAGCGACGCGGCATACCCACTGCAACAACGACGTTGACGGTCGCTGAGTACATGACCTACTGGCTAGAGCACATTGCGGAGCCTAGCGTTCGGCGCACGACGTATGCGACCTATGAGGGCGACGTGCGCCTGCACATCATCCCGGGAATTGGCAATCGGAAGCTGAAGTCACTGCAGGCCTCGCATATTCGCGCATGGCTGACCGGATTGCAGACCCGATGCCAATGCTGCGCCCAAGGGAAGGACGCAGCGCGAGGGCGCAAGTCGCAGGCACGGTGCTGCGCTCTCGTGCCTGCCAAGTGCTGCAACGACGCGTTGTCTGCCAGCTCGATTCGCCACATTCTGCGCGTTTTGCGGGCTGCTCTGCAGGATGCGGTCGACGAAGAGATGTTAAGCCGCAACGTCGCCCGACTCGTTCAGTTGCGCGTGACCGATGACCGGAAGGTGCGCTCTTTCACGCGGGCTGAGGCGATGCGCTTTCTCAAGACCGCTGAGACGACGCGACTTTATGCACTGTGGGCAGTCGCGCTGTCGATGGGACTCCGTCGTGGTGAGGCGCTCGGGCTGCAATGGTCCGACGTCGATCTAGACGCTGAGCGGATTACAATCAGGCGAGCGTTGCACCGCGTGGACGGCCAGCTGAAGCTTGAGAACGTCAAAACTGAAGGATCCGTCGCAGTTCTGCCAGTACCTCGGACGCTTGTGCCGATTCTGACTAACCACCGCCGGCGCCAGCTGGAGGAGCGCCTGGCCGCCGGATCAACGTGGCGCGACACGGGACTGGTTTTCACGACCCCTAAGGGCGGCGCGTTGGAGCCGCGCAACGTCAACCGAATGTTCCACAGCCTGTGCGCGAAGGCGGAGGTGCCGCAACTTCGCGTCCACGACCTCCGACACTCGTGCGCCACCCTGCTCTTCACAATGGGAGTTCAGCCGGCGACGGTTCAGAAGATTCTGCGCCACAGCTCAATCACGGTGACGACGGGAACCTATGTCGAGGTCATCGAAGCCGTTCAACGGGATGCTTTGGACTCGATGGGCTCACTGTTCGCCTCCAACAGCCTCGGCGACGAAACCGGGTAGCGTTCGCCTGATGGAATTCAGCGGATACGTTCAGCTTCGAGTCCGTACAAGTCGACCGCAACGACGCGCGATCGAGTGCCGCAAGCCGACGATGACGTTGCCGTTGTCGAAATATCAAAGGTCTCTGGTTACGACGGCAACGGCTGAGACGGAAAAAAGCCGAATCGGCCTTCCCCCGCAACGCCTGTGAAAAATACGTCGGTTGACTCCTTCCGGAGTCCAGATGGTGGATCCATGTTCTCCATGATGATGACCTGCCCACCAACCGACTGCTGAATGTCGTCGTAGAACCGCGCAGCAATGCCGATGTCGAGAACCTCACGATCGACGGCTTCGCCAGGCTTCGGTGGGCGATAGGTCACCAATGGTGAATCCAGAACGACAAATCCAGGGTGTGGAAGATCATTTTCAAAGCAATACTGAGCAAGGCCAATGGTGAAGGCGGAGTGGAGGATTGCGCGAACGCCTTTACCGTGAGCAGAGCGTAATTGATCGCCCGCTATCAGATCCTGCTCATCCCGGTCATAACGGACCTCATCACCATCAGGGACCTGCCACGCGGAAAGCCTCTCACCGATCGCTTTAGAGAAGCGCCGCACAGTACTCCCTCCAGCAAGCCAAAACTGCCGCCCTCGACCCCCCTGGTGAGCGTGACGTCTTCACCAGTCGGCGTCCGAATTCCCAATAGGACTGTGCTGTAGCCCGCGCGCTGCGGAATCTCCCGAAGAGTGGAACCACGAAGCATGAAGTCAATGGCGTCGACAATGAACGACTTCCCTGTGTCAGAGGGACCATGGATGACAGTCGTTCGTGGCCCGAAATCAACCGTCGCTGGAGCCTTGCCGGGCCCCACGAAAGTCAGATGCGTCAGGCTAATGCGGTTTGCCATTGTTCCCGTCCGTATCGGGCCAGTGAAATTCTTCGGACCAGGAATCGAATATCGCCTTTGTCTGCCGTCGCAGATTCGCTTCGTCCAGATCGGGAAAACTTCCCAACACCCATCCGACACGATCGCGCAAGCGATGTGAGTACGACGAGCCCAAGACTCCCACGAAGTGCAGGGCGCCGTCGCCGGCAAGAAACCGCACCCCGTTCATTCCAACCGCAATCTCGGCGAGATGCAGCCTCAGCAGAAGACCAATTCCTGCCTCGATAGATTCACGCTTGGCCGCAATCTCGCCTGCACGGATCGGCAGAGCCGGATGCAGACTTTCAGGGCCACCGACGTCCCTGCTGTGGAGCACGAAGTGATCAAGCAGGACAAGCTGATTCAGGTCGAGTTCAGCTGGGAAGGCCTGGGTCAAGATCATCAACACGCGGATGCCGACCTCCAAAGGGCCGTTCAGCGGCGATTCATTGATGCTTTGCGGCCTCCGACGGTCGCCCGCTGGACCGTTCGGTGCCCGATTGTCGTAGTCATTCATTGCGCGACATCCATTGAATCCGATCGACGTTCGCCAGCTGGTGGCACATGCCCTGTCGATCATCGATCTCGACCACCGAAATCAGACGATGCCGACTCAGATCCAGCTGTCCAACTAGCGAAAGCACACTCGTCAAACGTCTCAGGCCCGTGGCGTGGTGGTCCTCGACTACATCGATAACACCCGAATGAATGTCATCCTGCAATCGCTCAAAAGTCCCCGGCGGCACTGAATCCCGCGCGTACACTCGTAGCGCCTCCGCCTTGTAGAAGTTCTCGCGGTGGCGGCGAAAGCGTTCGCCCACTCTGGGATTTGATGCCACTGATTCGGGTTGGAGGCTTTCCTCGGGGTGTGCTTCGGCGTAAACATCAACCAGTTGTTGTACGTATCTCCGTTCGTGTGTCGCCAAGTCACCGGGAGCTGGCACATGAGCGGGTCGCGGCTGAAGCGCTGTGGCGAATCGGTCGCTGTACCAACAAGTTGTCTTATGCAGTTCAAGCACATCAGTCAGCTCGACGGATCGGAACATCGAGAAATCCGTGACCGACGCCAGTTCCTGAACCGAAGAGACGAGGTCCGACTCAAGGCCCCTCGCGAGGGTGCTGTCGTCGTCGGCCAAGTGGTCGAGGAACTTTTTCCTCAACTTCTGCGGGCTGCTGAGCATCCGACCGCAGTTTGTACTGCAACCGCGGGGAGCCAAGATCTGGTAGCTGTCCGGCAGAACGCACTCTCCGACAACAGTTGCCACGAAGATCTTCAGAATCTCGGGAAGTATGTCTCCTAGGGCGAGAGGTTCTGCATAGTGCTTGCACTGGAAACAGTCCCAAGCACCTTCTAGGCCGTTTGCAGTCTTGAACGCCGCAATGTCCGCGCCCCTGTCACCGGCTCCACCGAACCGCTTGACCTGAACGTAGCCGGATCTCAGGGCATGCACCCATTCAAGGATGAATAGTTCCCATTGGACGTCGTCGTACAGGGAAATGCGTGCCATGGGCGATATTGGTGGCCCGGACAGCGCGACACCAGTCTCTCCATGTAGGGGTTCTGGTATGTCGCGAAGACCACTAGAGGGACCCCCAGGAGCCTGGCTATCTCCGCTCTGAGCTGCGTTCAACCGACTCTTGCCTCCCGGCGGTCAGGATACGACAAGTCGTAGGATCGCCAGCCGAGACACGACATGCCCCGGCCGGGAGGCTCACGGTTCGCGAGCAGGCATCATGCTGCAGCGTGACGGAAATTCGACGATCGGAGCGGGGACGCTGACCGCCGCTGGTTGGTTGGGACCAATGGCATGGCCATCACCCCGCCACACCGCAGGGGCCGTCACGCCGCAGGGGCGGACTGTGTTGACCGACAGCGCCGTGGCGGCCATCCGGGAGCTGATGAGAAGGGGGCGATGCGCTCCTGCTCACGGCTGAGATGAACCGAACTGTCGTCAGAACTGTCGTCAAACGACCTTCTGAGCACTCAATCGAGTGCTGTTTTGCCTGGTGGAGCTAAGGGGATTCGAACCCCTGACCCCCACACTGCCAGTGTGGTGCGCTACCAACTGCGCCATAGCCCCAGGTGTGCTCAACGAAGTTACACCACCGGCACGCGCGCCTCAAAATCGCTGGTCAAAGCTGCAGCAACCGGCGATATGCGGCGAGCCCGCATTGAGATTGAACTCACGCAGGCCGCCACTCGCACTTTTCCTGCGTCAGTGCAGTCTCACGCAAGGCACACCCTCAGGGCAGCTCACCGGCGGCCTCCGGCCCCAGCGGCCGGGGCGGGGTGTGCTCCAACGGCGGCCTGTCCCGCGTTTCCGGCGCCAGCAGCCACCCGATAGACGCCAATACCAGGATGGCCCCGCTGATCGCGAACGCCCACTCGAACGACAGATGCTGGGCGATCTCGCCCACCCCCAGCGATCCGGCGATCGACCCCAGATCCGACATCATCTGGAAAGTCGCCACGGCAGTCCCACCGCGGGCCTTGCCGATGATGTCGGCCACCGCGGCCTGCTGCGGCGCGGTGAACACACCGGTGGCCGCACCCGCGATGAACGCACCAACCAGGAACACCGGCAGCACTGTCGCGGCACCGACTACGGCCGTCGTCAGTCCCGACAGTCCCAGCCCGACGATCAGGAGCGGCCGGCGGCCCGTCCGGTCGGACAGCCGGCCCGACGGGATCACCGCCGCCACGTTGCCGGCCGCGAACGTGGCCAGTGCCGCGCCCGCGACCCCGGGCCCGCGGTGCAGCGCCTCGGTGATGAACAGCGGCACCAGCGCCACCCGCAGCCCGAAGGCCGACCACCCGGTCGCGAAGTTGGACAGCAGGGCCGCCCGATAGGCCGGGTGGCGCAGCGCCACGCCCAGGGTCACCGTCAGTTCGTCGGCCGGGGCCGGCGCAGCCAGATGCGAGTGCCGCAGGTTGATGAACACCACTGCCGCGGCGATCAGCAATGCCGCGCCGTAAATGAGGAAGGGCGCCGCCAGGCCGAGACCCGCGGTGAGGCTGCCGAGCAGCGGGCCGGCCACCGAGCCGACCAGGAACGCCGACGAGAACATGCCTGCCACCCGGCCGCGGGCGTTGTGCGGGCTGATCCGGATCATCAGACCCAGCGCGGAGACGAAGAACATCGTCGAGCCGATCCCGCCGAGCGCCCGGAACACCAGTAACTGCCAGTAGGTGTGGGCGAACGCGCACGCCCCGGTCGACAAGGCCACGATCAGCAGGCCGCTGACGTAGATCCGCCGCTCCCCCAGCCGCTGGACCAACATGCCCGACGCCGGGGCGAAGCACAGCCGCATCAACGCGAACGCCGTGATCACGAACGTCGCGGCGCTGATACTCACACCGAAGTTGCGGGCGAACTGCGGCAACACCGGCGCCACCACGCCATAGCCCAGGGCGATCACTGCGTTGGCGGCGATCAGGACCCAGACCTCCCGCGGAAGCTTGGCCTCGGCTTCCGAGGGACAGTCACCCTCCGCGACAGAACTCACGAGATGACTGTATTCACCACTTCACGCGCGGCATCCTGCACCTCCGCCAGGTGTTCGGGCCCCTTGAACGACTCGGCGTAAATCTTGTAGACGTCCTCGGTGCCCGACGGCCGGGCGGCGAACCAGCCGTCGGCGGTGGTCACCTTCAGCCCGCCCAGCGGCGCGCCGTTGCCCGGCGCGGTGGTCAGCTTGGCGGTGATCGGCTCGCCGGCCAGCTCGGTGGCGCTGACCTGGTCCGGGGACAGCTTGGCCAGCCGCGCCTTCTGCTCCCGGTTGGCCGGGGCATCGACGCGGGCATAGACCGGCGCCCCGTACTTGGCCGCCAGCTCGGCGTAGCGCTCAGATGGCGACGACCCGGTGACCGCCTGGATCTCCGACGCCAGCAGGGCCAGGATGATGCCGTCCTTGTCGGTGGTCCACACCGAGCCGTCACGGCGCAGGAACGACGCCCCCGCCGACTCTTCACCACCGAAACCGATTGTCCCGCTGATCAATCCGTCGACAAACCACTTGAATCCCACCGGCACCTCGATCAGGTTGCGACCCAGGCCGGCCACCACCCGGTCGATGATCGACGAGCTGACCGCCGTCTTGCCGACAGCCACACTGGCCGGCCAGTCCGGCCGGTGCGAGAACAGATAGTCGATCGCCACCGCCAGATAGTGGTTGGGGTTCATCAGCCCCGCATCGGGGGTGACGATGCCGTGCCGGTCGGAGTCGGCGTCGTTGCCGGTGGCGATCTGATAGGACTCCCTATTGGCTATCAGCGATGCCATCGCGTTCGGCGAGCTGCAGTCCATCCGGATCTTGCCGTCGGTGTCCAGCGTCATGAACCGCCACGTCGCATCGACCAACGGGTTGACCACGGTGAGGTCGAGGTCGTGGCGTTCGGCGATGGCCGCCCAATAGTCCACGCTCGCCCCGCCCAGCGGGTCGGCCCCGATGCGGATCTTCTCGGCGCGGATCGCGTGGATGTCCACGACGTTCGGCAGATCGGCGACGTAGGCGTCCATATAGTCGTGACGCTCGGCGTGTGAAAGGGCACGGGCCAGCGGCATCCGCTTCACGTCCTTGAGACCGCCGCGCAGAATCTCGTTGGCACGCTTGGCGATCACCCCGGTGGCGTCGCTGTCGGCCGGGCCGCCGTTGGGCGGGTTGTATTTGAACCCGCCGTCCCGCGGCGGATTGTGCGACGGCGTGACGACGATACCGTCGGCCAGACCTGAGCTCAGCCCGCGATTGAATACCAGGATGGCATGGCTGACCGCCGGGGTCGGGGTGTAGCGGTCGGCCGAATCGATCATCGCCACAACGTCATTGGCGGCCAGCACCTCCAACGCCGACACCCAGGCCGGCTCGGACAGCCCATGGGTGTCACGCCCGATGAACAGCGGCCCGGTGGTGCCCTGCGCGGCGCGGTACTCGACGATCGCCTGCGTGGTGGCCAGGATGTGCGCCTCGTTGAACGCGCCGTCCAGGCTGGAACCGCGATGCCCCGAGGTGCCGAACACCACCTGCTGGTCGATGTTGTCGGGATCGGGGTTCACCGAGTAATACGCGGTGACCAGATGGGGCAGATCGACGAGGTCTTCGGGGAGCGCCGGCTTACCGGCGCGGGGGTTAGCCGCCATGACGCCAATTCTGCCTTCCCTAGGGTGATACTTGCTCGCGGATTCATCGACGGTTAAGGGGGTTGCCCGTGTTCGGTCACGACAACCGGGAACTGGCGGCCGTGTTCGTCGGCGGCGCGTTGGGCACCCTTGCGAGGGCGATCCTCGCGACGGTCTTCGCCGACGACCCGGCGCACTGGCCGTGGGCGACGTTCGGCGTCAACATCGTGGGCGCCTTCCTGCTCGGTTACTTCACCACCCGCCTGCTCGAACGACTGCCGTTGTCGAGTTACCGCCGGCCACTGCTGGGCACCGGCCTCTGCGGCGGACTGACAACGTTTTCGACCATGCAGGTCGAGACGCTGAAGATGATCGAGCACCACCACTACGGCCTCGCGGCCGCCTACAGCGCGGTCAGCATCGCCGCCGGACTGCTGGCCGTTTACGTCGCGACGGCTCTGGTCCGTCGGGTCAGGATCCGCGCGTGACCGTCGCGATCTGGGCGGGCGTGATGCTGATCGGCGGGCTGGGTTCGGTGGCCCGGTTCATGGTCGATCGCGCGGTCGCGCGCCGCGCGGCACGGTCGTTCCCGTTCGGCACGCTGGCGGTCAACATCAGTGGTGCGGTGCTGCTCGGCTTCATCAGCGGGCTCACCCTCAGCCAGCACGCCGCGCTGCTGGCCGGCACCGCCTTCGTCGGGGCGTACACCACGTTCTCGACGTGGATGCTGGAGACGCAACGGCTCACCGAGGAACGCCAGATCTGGCCCGCGATAACCAATCTCGTCGTGAGCGTCATCCTGGGTGTCGCCGCGGCGATGCTCGGCCAGTGGATTGCGGGGATGCTGTGAACGACACCTACCTCAAGCTGACCGCGTTCTTCGGCGAGCGCCAGCGCTCCGGTTCCCGCTTCCTGGCGGAGGCGATGCTCGACCTGTACGCGCAACGCCAGGTGGCGCAGAGCGTGATGTTGCGCGGCATCGCCAGCTTCGGCCCGCGACACGTGATCCGTAGCGACGAATCGCTGACGCTGTCCGAGGATCCGCCGATCGCGGTGGCCGCCGTCGACACCGCGGAGACCATCGGCGGGCTGATCGACGACGTCATCGCCATCACCAAGCGCGGCTTGATCACCCTGGAGCGGGCCCGGCTCTACAGCGGTGAGCTGCCCGACGGCGACGACGGGGTCAAGCTCACCGTCTATGTCGGGCGACGGCATCGAATCAACGGCGCGGCCGCCTTCTACGCGGTGTGCGATCTACTGCACCGCCACCACTTCGCCGGGGCGACGGTGTTCCTCGGCGTGGACGGCACCGCGGACGGCCGGCGGCGCCGGGCCCGCTTTTTCAGCGGGAACACCGACGTGCCGATCATGATCATCGCCATCGGAACCGCCGCGCAGGCCCGGCGCGCGCTGCCCGAACTCGAAGGACTGATGGACCAGCCGCTGGTGACCGTCGAACGTGTGCAGGTCCTCAAACGCGACGGCCAACTGCTCGCCCGTCCGCCGGCGCTGCCCGCCGTCGACGCACACGGCCGCGAACTGCGTCAGAAGCTGACGATCCACACCGACGCATCCACCCATCACGACGGGGTCCCCGTCCACCGGGCCCTGGTGCGGCGACTCTGGGAATCCAACACCGCCGGCGGCGCCACCGTCCTACGCGGAATCTGGGGCTTCCACGGAGACCATAAACCCCACGGCGACAAGCTGATTCAGTACGGCCGCCAGGTGCCGGTGACCACCATCGTCGTCGACACCCCGGAGGTCATCGCCCAGTGCTTCGACCTCATCGACGACGTGACCGGCCGCCACGGGCTGGTCACCTCCGAGATGGTGCCGGCCCTGCTGATGCTCGACGGCGACATCCGTCAGGGCGCCACCGATCTGGCCGACTACCGGTACTGACCAGTCAGCTGTCGGCCAGCACCGTCAGCAGGACCACCGAGTCTTCGATGGCCTGCAAGCCGTGCCGATCCCGCGGTACCACCAGCAGATCACCGGTCTGGCCTTCCCACGCCTCGTCGGCGGTGGCCAGCCGGACGTGGCCGCGGAGCACCTGCAGCGTCGTCTCCCCCGGCGAGTGGTGCTCGCTGAGTTCATGGCCACTGGCCAGGGCGATCAGCGTCTGCCGCAGCTGGTGATCGTGGCCGCCGTGCACGGTGTGTGCGGCCCGGCCACTGTTCGACGAGCGGGCCGCGGCCAGCTGTTCGTCGGCGAGCTGGGGCAGCGAGATCGAATCCATGATTTCCTCCATCAGCTTCTTCTATCAAAGGCCAAGCAGCAGAACGCCACTGGACAGCAGCGCCACCACCTTGACGACTTCCAACACCACATAGACGTAGTGCGCGCGCGACCGTCCGCTCTCAGCCTGGCCGGCGTCGGCCAAGACGGCGTCCGAGCGCCGCGTCAGCGCGGGACGCACGCCGACCACTTGAATCACCAGCGCTGCGACGGCCACCAGCACCGCCACGACGAGGCCTCGACCGGGGCTACCGACCACCAACGCGACGGCGATGACCACCGCCAGCACCGCTTCGCAGATGTTGAGAGCCCGAAAAACAAGCCGGCCGATACCGAGTCCGAGCGGAATCGTGACTCCGGGGGCACGGAATTTCAGCGGTGCCTCCAGGAACGAAATGGCCAGCACCATCCCCAGCCAGACGAACACCGCCGCAACCGCGACTGCAGTCCAGTGGTTCACCGCGCTCCCTCACCGTCGGCACCCAGCTTGTTCAGACCCAACTCTGCCAGACGCGCGTGGTGGTACGGGCCATCATGGTGGTCATGGGCGAGGACCACGTAGCGGTACTGCAGAGGTGGGAAGACGCCGGCGCGCACTGGGCGGTGATCGATCGTCACGCCCAGTCGGTCACCGTCGGGTTGTACCGCTGCGACGGCGGCGAAGAAGTCGACCGGTTCACCTCACACGACCCCGCACTCCTGGAATTCGTGCGGGGTCGTGAGAGCAGCTTCTGACACGCGGCCTACAGCTGAATGAAGCCGCCGTTCCACCACACACCCCACGCCGGCAGGTCCGCATTCCACACCACCGGCAGCCACGGCGCCCACGGCGGTGGCGGCGGCGCGGGCGGAGCCCAGACGGGCACGACGTCGTCATAGTCAGCGCGGTGTCCCGGAGAAGGCAGGTAGCCCTGTCCCGGCGGCAGCGGATTGCCCGGTGCGCCCGCGTTCACTCCCGGCCCGTTCGGGACCCACGGCGGGCCCGGCGGACCATGCGGATCGGCGTGAGCCAGTCCGGCTGCTGCGCTCAGCGTGGTGGCGAGCGCCGCAGTCGCCAGCGCCGCCTTGGCGGTCCAGTTGTGCTTTGTCATGATGCAAACCCGCTTACCCTCGCGGCGCGGTGCGGTAAACAGAGGCTGATGCGCAGCACGGTGTGGGGCATGGTGATCGCTGTGGCGATCACCGCGGCCGCAGGCTGCGGTGGACGTGCGGACACCACCCCGACCGTGACCACCACGCCCCCGCCGACCTCGACGAATACCACCGCGGTGGCCGCACCGGCGGTGCAGGCCCGCTCGGTGAAGTGGGTGGACCTCGAGGCAGGCGACTGTCTGGCCGACCCGCCGCCCGCCGATCCCGCTGTCGTCCAGGTCAGCGTTGTCGACTGTGCCCAACCCCACCTGGCCGAGACCTATCTACGTGCGCCGATCCCGGTGAACGCAGCCCTCGACGACGTCGCGACCCGCGAATGCAGGACCGGCTTTGCGCAGTACACCGGCGCCGCTGCCACGGCAGGCGCCTACACCACCAGCTACCTGATCGACTCCGACCAGGACCGAACGTCGGACAATCCCTATCCCAGCACGGTGATTTGCCTGCTGCAGGGCGCCGACGGGCAACCGCTGACCGGCACGGCACGCCGCTGACCTGCGTCGCGTCCGACTGGGGTTGGGTGTGACGGGATCAAGCCGGTAGGGTCGATTAGTCGTCTAATTGTCGTCTAACGAATACCTAGGTCAAAGCGCGGCCGATCTGAACTTAAGGATCTGATCTTTCATGCGCGCACCCTATGACCCACAGGTGCTGAATCCTGCTGGCTTTGCCGGTGCCACAAAGCGACCGATTTCGTTGCTGCTGATCGAGGATGATCAGGGCGATGCGATCCTGGTCGAGGAATTGATCTCCGAAGCCGGCGCCGATATCAGCGTGGAGTGGGCCGCGTCGATGGCGATCGCCCAGGAGAAGCTGGCCGTCCATCGGCCCGACTGCATTCTGCTGGATCTGAACCTGCCCGACGCCAATGGCGTCGCCGCCGTGGACCGGGTGGCCAAGCTGGATGCGGGGCTGCCGATCGTCGTGCTCACCGGCCTCAACGACCAACACTTCGGCATGTCGGCGATGGCGTCCGGCGCCCAGGATTACCTCGTCAAAGGCCACGTCGAGCCTGAGACGTTGCACCGTTCGGTGCTGTACGCCATCGAACGCAAGCGCACCGAACTGACTGCCGTCGACCTGCACACCAGCCAGATGCGCGCCGCGGAGAACGCCCGTCTGGAGCGGGCACTGCTGCCTATGCCGATTCTGGCCGACGACCCGGGTGTCGAGATCGTGATGCAGTACCGGCCCAGCCGGGAGAACGCACTGCTCGGCGGCGACTTCTACGACATGGTGCAGACGCCGGACGGCACCGTGCATGTCATGGTCGGCGATGTGGCGGGCCACGGCCCCGACGAGGCGGCACTGGGTGCGGCGCTGCGCATCGGCTGGCGCGCATTGACGTTCGCGGGACTCCGCGGCAACGACCGGATGCGCCGCCTCGAGCAGGTTCTGCGCGCGGAGCGCGCGGGCACCGGCATCTTCGCGACCGTGCTCAGCGTCGCGATGTGGCCTAACTCGCGCGGCTTCACCGCGGTCCGCGCCGGTCACCCGGGAATGCTGCTACACGGACCGGGCACCGTCGAATGGATCGAACCACCCGCCGGACCGGCTCTGGGGCTGGGCGCACAAGAGTGGCCGCAGAACGAATTGGAGTTGCCCGACGGCCACGGGTTGGTACTGCTCACTGATGGGCTGTTCGAGGGGCACTCGGGTATCGGGGAGAAGCGACTCGGCGAAGAGGGTCTGCTCGAACTCGCCCGCTCGATCGCCGACCTGCCCGGCCCCGAATTCGTGGATGAGCTCATCAAAGGCGCCGAAGCCCGGGCCGCCTCGCATGGCGGTATGACCGACGACATCGCAGTGCTGCGCGTTGAGCGGACCCGCCGATGAAGGAGGTCGCGGGCACCCGGCTGTCCGGTATGACGGTGCGGGGCTGGCTCAGCCTCGTGCTGTTGATGCTCGGGGTGGTGGTGCTCGGCGGCGCACTGGTCGCAGCGGTGCTGCTCAACCGAACCGATGAGACAAGTCGGCAGCTGATCAATGACATTCAGCCCGCCCGTGTCGCGGCGTATCAGCTGCAGGCCGCGTTACGTGATCAGGAGACCGCGGTCCGCGGCTACGTCATCGCCGCCGACACGCAATTCCTGTCGCCCTACTACGACGGCCAGCGCACCGAACAGACTGCAGCACAGGCTATTCGACGCCAGCTGGCCGGACGTCCCGAGTTACTCGCCGATCTGGATGCGATAGAGAAGTCGGCAGCCGCATGGCGCGGAGAGTACGCAGACCCGCTGATCGCCGGCGTCACGCCGGGTGCACCGAGCGTGTTGACCAAGACGACCGCGGAATCCGGAAAGTCGAAGTTCGACTCCCTGAGAGCGCTTTTCGACGCCCAGAATCAGCATCTTGCTGCCGCGCGCACGGAAGCGGTTCACCAGCTCGATACCGCACGGGCGTGGCGCGACCGCGCCTCGGCCGTGGTGATCGCCGCCTTCCTGATCACCGGTTTCGCGATCACCATCCTGATTCGCAATGCGGTCACCCGGCCCATGGGGGCCTTGGCATCAGCGTGCCGGCGAATCACCAAGGGAAACTTCGACGAGCGGATCATTCCCGAGGGGCCCAAGGACATTCGTTCGATCGCCGCCGATGTCGAGGACATGCGACGGCGTATCGTCGAAGAACTCGCGGCGGCCAGCGACGCCCGCGCACAACTGGATGAACAGGCCGCCGAGCTACGGCGCTCCAACGCCGAGCTCGAGCAGTTCGCCTACGTCGCATCGCACGACCTGCAGGAGCCACTGCGCAAGGTCGCTTCGTTCTGTCAGCTACTGGAGAAGCGCTACGGCGACCAGCTGGACGAACGAGGCCATCAGTACATCGATTTCGCCGTCGACGGCGCCAAGCGGATGCAGGTGCTGATCAACGACCTGTTGACGTTCTCGCGGGTCGGCCGGCTGCACTCCACCCAGGTCAACGTGAACCTCGATACCGTCCTGGACGCGGCTATCGCCAATGTGTCCACCGCGATCGAGGAGACCGGCGCCGAGATCACCCGCTCCGGCCCGTTGCCCACGGTGACCGGTGACCCGACCCTGCTGACCATGTTGTGGCAGAACCTGGTGAGCAACGCGGTGAAGTTCCACCGCGACGACGTCGCCCCGCGCATCGCGATCACCTCCGAAACCGGTACCGGCGACGATGACGGGCAATGGGTGTTCACGTTCTCCGACAATGGAATCGGAATCGCCGACGAATTCGTCGACAAAGTATTCGTGATTTTCCAGCGCCTGCACGGCCGGGATGCGTACGCGGGCACCGGAATCGGCCTGGCCCTGGTCAAGAAGATCGTCGAACACCACGGCGGCACCATCGCGATCGACACCGCCTACGACGGCGGGACCCGGTTCCGCTTCACCCTGCCCGCACATATGGCACCGGAAACACATGCATTGCAACTGGAAGGAACCGCTTCATGAGCGACAGCAGTCGCGCCATCGACGTCCTGCTCATCGAGGACGACCCCGGAGACGAGCTGATCACCCGAGAGGCGTTCGAGCACAACAAGCTCAAGAACACCTTGCATGTGGTGCACGACGGGCAGGAAGGCCTGGACTATCTGTACCGGCGCGGCCCGTTCGCCGATGCCCCGCGGCCCGACCTCATCCTGCTCGACCTGAACCTGCCCAAGTACGACGGGCGCCAGCTGCTGGAGAAGATCAAGTCCGACGACGACCTGGGCACCATCCCGGTGGTCGTGCTCACCACCTCGTCGGCCGAAGAGGACATCCTGCGCAGCTACAAACTGCACGCCAACGCCTATGTCACCAAACCGGTCGACCTCGACCAGTTCATGAGCGCGGTCCGGCAGATCGACGAGTTCTTCGTCCAGGTGGTCCGGCTGCCGGGGGGCTCCCAGTCCCGGTGACACCCGGTGCGCAGCAAATCTGAGCAGGGCCTACCGACCGTTTGCGGTAGGTCGAACCGCTCATCCTGATTCGCCCGTACGACGGCGTCGCACCAGCTCCTAACTCTTTGGGGGTAGGAATTAGCCCCTATTGAGGAGCAGCAACCACAGCAACGCTCACGATAGCGTTCCGCCATGCCACCGGTCGTCATGGTCGAACCCGGGCCGACGAACCCGTCGGCACCGGGCGGGAACCCGTGACCGCGACGTACCCACTGACCAAGCCGGTACGGGCATTCGGCGGGTTCATCGCCATGTCGCTGGACACCTTGGTCGCCATGTTCCGGCCCCCGTTCGCCTGGCGTGAATACCTGCTGCAGACCTGGTTCGTGGCCCGCGTTTCAGTGCTTCCTGCACTCATGCTCACCTTGCCGTACTCGGTGCTGCTGGTGTTCACCTTCAATATCCTGCTCGGCGAATTCGGTGCCACCGACTTCTCCGGCACGGGTGCCGCAATCGGCACCGTGAACCAAATCGGGCCCATCGTGACCGTTTTGGTTGTTTCGGGCGCCGGAGCCACTGCCATGTGCGCCGATCTGGGAGCGCGCACCATCCGGGAAGAACTCGACGCCCTACGGGTGATGGGCATCAATCCGATTCAGGCACTGGTGGTTCCACGGGTGCTCGCGGCCACCACCGTTGCGCTGGCACTGTCGGCGACCGTGATCCTGGCGGGGCTGACCGGCGCCTACATCTTCTGCGTCTACATCCAGCATGTCTCCCCCGGCGCGTTCGCCGCCGGCATGACCCTGCTGACCGGCACGGGTGATGTCATCGTCTCGCTCACCAAGGCAACACTTTTCGGTCTTTCCGCCGGCCTGATCGCGTGTTACAAAGGCATCTCGGTAGGAGGTGGCCCGGCCGGTGTCGGCAACGCGGTCAACGAGACTGTCGTGTTCACCTTCATGGTGCTGTTCGCGATCAACGTGATCGTGACCGCCGTGGGAATCCAGTTCACGGTGGGATGAGGCTGCCCCGGTGAGTGTCAGCACGCCCAGCGGATTGCACCCGAAGCTGCTCAGCGGTGTGCAAAGCGCCACCACGGGGTGGAAGCGGATCGGTGCCCAAACCCGGTTCTATGTGACGACTTTGGTGGCCATCCCGGAGGCGGTGACCCGCTACCACAAAGAGCTGTTGCGCCTCATCGCCCAGATGGGCCTCGGCGCTGGCGCCCTCGCGGTCGTGGGCGGCACCGTCGCGATCGTCGGATTCCTGACCATGACCACCGGCGCGCTGGTCGCCGTACAGGGCTATAACCAGTTGTCCTCAGTAGGTTTCGAGGCGTTGACCGGTTTTGCGTCGGCCTTCTTCAACGTCCGCCTCATCGTGCCCGGGACCGTGTCGGTGGCGTTGTCCGCCACCATCGGCGCCGGGGCCACCGCACAGCTGGGCGCGATGAGGATCAACGAGGAGATCGACGCACTCGAGGTGATCGGCATCCGCTCGGTCACCTACCTGGCGTCGACTCGCGTCCTGGCCGGCGTGATCGTCGTGATCCCGCTGTACTGCATCGCCGTCATGATGGCGTTTCTGGCGGCGCGCACCGGAACGGTCGCCATCTACGGGCAGGGCTCAGGCGTATACGACCACTACTTCAACACCTTCCTCAATCCCACCGACGTGATCTGGTCATTCATGCAATCCGTGGCGATAACCGTCGTGATCATGCTCGTGCACACCTATTACGGCTTCACCGCGAAGGGCGGGCCGGCCGGTGTGGGCGAGGCGGTCGGCCGCGCGGTGCGCACGTCGATGGTGGTGGCAGCGGTCGAGATCGTGATGATCTCCCTGGCCGTCTACGGCCAGTCGGGCAACTTCAATCTGGCCGGGTGAGATGGACACCCGACCCGGCGAGAACCGTCTTCCCGACGGCTGGTGGACCGTCATCCTCGTGGCGGCGATCGGTGTCTTCTTCTTCGTGACCGGAACAGCGTTCGCCGGGACGTTTCGTTCCTACGTGCCGGTCACGGTGACCTCGGACCGCTCCGGACTCGTCATGGAGACCGGCGCCAAGGTGAAGATGCGCGGAGTGCAGGTCGGACGCGTCGCCGACATCGGCGGTGGCCACGGCCCGGCCAGTCTGCGACTCGAGATCGATCCCGACCAGATCCGTTACATCCCCGCGAATGTCGGCGCTCAGATCAGGTCGACCACCGTTTTCGGCGCCAAGTTCGTCGACCTGGTTTACCCCGACGACCCGAGCCCGAAGCGCTTGGCCGCCGGCGCGGTACTGCGCTCGGCCAACGTCACCACCGAGGTGAACACCGTCTTCGAGAACGTCGTCAACCTGCTCGGCATGGTCGACCCCGCCAAACTGAACGCCGTGCTGACGGCGGTCGCCGACGGAGTTCGCGGGCAGGGCCCCCGGATGGGCCAGGCGACCACCGACCTCAACCAGGTCCTCACAGCACTCAACGAGCGCAGCGACACGATCCGCGCGGATTGGCGATCCTTCAAGAACTTCAACGACACCTACGCCGCGGCCGCACCCGACATCGTGGCCATCCTCAACTCCGCCAGCACCGTCAGCTCCACCATCGCCGACCGATCACAGGCATTGGACACGTTGCTGCTCAACACGATCGGTTTCGCCCAGTCCGGCCACGACCTGCTGGAGAGCAGTGGCGGAAACCTGGTACGCGCGGCCAACATCCTGGAGCCCACGACGGCATTGCTGCTCAAGTACAACCCCGTTTACACCTGCTGGCTGCAAGGTGCGACCTGGACGCTGAACAATGGCGGCTACGAGGCCTGGGGCGGCAAGGACGGCAAGTCCGCGGTGTTCGACGTCGCCCTACTACTGGGCAACGACCCATATCAGTATCCGGACAACCTGCCCGTCGTCGGGGCCAAAGGCGGCCCGGGTGGAAAACCCGGCTGCGGGTCGCTACCGGACGTCACCAAGAACTTCCCCGTGCGCGAGCTCGTCACCAACACCGGTTGGGGCACGGGCCTGGACATCCGGCCCAATCCCGGCCTGGGACATCCCTGTTGGGCTGACTGGTTCCCGGTGACTCGCGGCAATCCGCGGCCGCCCAGCATCCGGCAGTGCCTGCCCGGCCCCGCTCCGGGCCCTGACCCAGGTCCGGGCATGCCGCCCTACGGTGCGGCCTGGTACGGCCCCGGTGGCGTGCCGCTGTGGCCGGGTGTCCCGCCCGCCCCGGAACCTGCTGCAGCACAGCCGCAATCGAGTCCACCGACGGAAGGCCGGCCGTGAAGGACAACCTCGCGGGCGCTGTGTGGCGTCTCGGCATCTTCCTGACGGTGTGCCTCCTCGGCGCATTCGCGCTGCTGGCCATCTTCGCCCAGTTCCGGTTCACCACCGGCACGGTCTACAACGCCGTGTTCACCAACGTCACCGGACTGAAGAAGGGAGACTTCGTCCGGGTCGCCGGCGTCGAGGTGGGCAAGGTCGAGGACATCCGAATCAACCGTGACGCGACCGTGCGAGTCGAATTCTCGGCAGCCGACCCGCTGGTGCTCACCGAAGGAACTCGGGCGATCATTCGCTATGACAACGTCATCGGCGGGCGGTTCCTGGCGCTCGACGAAGGTACGGGCGGGGTCAAACGCCTGTCGGCGGGCCAGACCATCCCCGTCGACCGTACCGCGCCCGCATTGGACCTCGACTCGGTGATCGGCGGATTCAAGCCGCTGTTCCGTGCCCTGAGTCCGGATCAGGTGAACGCGCTGAGCTCTCAGCTCAACCAGGCCTTGCAGGGGCAGGGAGCGACGATCGGCTCCTTCCTCAATCAGGCCGCGATACTGACCAATACCCTGGCCGACCGCGATCAGTTGATCAGTGAGGTCATCACCAACCTCGACGCGGTTCTGGGCGCACTGGGCAGTCAAACCGCCCAACTCGACAAAGCCGTCACCAACCTGACGGGTTTGGTGCAGGCCCTCGACGCCCGCCGGGGCGACGTCGCCGCCGCGTTCACCTCCACAAGCGCGGCCGCGGGCAGCGTCGCCGATCTGCTCGCAGGCGCCCGTGCACCGTTCCAGAAGGTGGTCCACGAAACCGACCGGGTCTCGTCGATCGCGGTGGCCGATCACGAGTACCTGGAGAAGTTGATCGACACGCTGCCGGACAAATACCGCGCCCTGCAGCGGCAGGGAATGTACGGCGACTTCTTCAGTTTCTACCTCTGCGATCTGATACTGAAGTTGAACGGCAAAGGCGGACAACCGGTTTTCGTCAAGGTGGCCGGGCAGGACACCGGGCGGTGCGCGCCGAAGTGAAGTCCTTTTCCGAACGCAACCCGGTCATCCTCGGGGCAATCGGCGCCGTCGTCATCGCCGGGATCGTGATGGGTGCGCTGAATTGGCAGAAGCTGCCGTTCCTCAATCCTGGCCGCAACTACTCCGCGTTTTTCGCCGAGGCAGGCGGCCTGTTCACCGGGGCCACTGTCGAGGTGTCGGGCTTGCCGGTCGGCAAGGTGTCCAGCATCGAACTCGACGGCCCGCAGGTGTTGGTGACCTTCCGGATCAACGGCGACGTCCACCTCGGTGAACGCACGCTCGCCGCCATCAAGACGAAGGGACTGCTGGGCACGAAGATGCTGGATGTCACTCCGCGCGGTGACGGCGCGCTGGCCGGCCCCATCCCGCGGGACCGAACCACCTCGCCCTATCAGCTCCCCGACGCCCTCGGCGACCTCACCACCACCATCAGCGGGCTTGACACCCAACAGCTTTCGCAGTCGCTGTCGACGATGGCCGAGACGTTCGCCCACACGCCGCCCGACCTGCATCAGGCGGTCGTCGGAGTGTCCCGGTTCGCCGACACCCTCAACAAGCAGGATGCCCAGCTGCGCAACCTGTTGGCCAATGCGGCCAAGACTACTCAGGTCCTCGCCGAACGCACCGACCAGATCGTCGAACTCGTGCGTCAGACCAACTCACTGCTGATCGCGCTCAACGCGCAGAGCGCGGGCCTCGACCAACTGTGGCAGAAGCTTTCCGACGTCTCGCGGCAACTCAAGGGTTTCATCGCCGAGAACCGCACTCAGCTCAAACCAGCGCTGGAGAAGCTCAACGGTGTCCTGACGATCGTCGATGACCGCAAGGGCCGCGTGCAGGAAGCGATCAAGCGGCTCAACAGCTATGCGATGTCACTGGGCGAGTCGGTGTCGTCCGGACCGTTCTTCAAGGCCTACCTGGCGAACCTGTTTCCCGGGCAGTTCGTGCAGCCGTTCATCGACGCCGCATTCTCCGATCTCGGCGTCGACCCGGCGACCCTGCTGCCGTCCCTGCGGACCGACCCACAAATCGGCCAACCTGGCATACCGGCGCTGCCGGTGCCGTACCCGCGGACCGGGCAGGGCGGTGAACCGCACCTGAATCTGCCCGACGCCATCACCGGTAAGCCAGGCGATCCGCGCTACCCCTACCGGGAGCCGCTGCC
>JAKFVT010000008.1 GCA_021732005.1 Mycobacterium sp.
GAGTACCACGCGGGGGCGACTCCCCCGCGTGGTACTCACCCCCGCTGCTGGCGCGCCTGCGGGGCCTGCCACCCGCACCCCCGGCCATGGCCACGCAGCCTTCGGCGCCGCCCGTCGCACATCGTCACCCATCGCACGCCGCAGGCCCGGTCCTGTTCGCCTATGACGGTTCGGATCTGGCCCGGTATGCGATCACCCAAGCGGCGCAGCAGCTTTCGCCCTATCGCGACGCCGTGGTGGTCTGCGTCTGGCAGCCGGTCGACGTGGGCTTCACGCCGAGCGACGACCGGCCATTCGACGCCGATTGCGCCGCCGAGGTCCGCCGGACCGCCGAGCGGACCGCCGAACACGGCGCCGCCCTGGCCCGCGCGGCCGGATTCGAGTCGTGCAGCCTGGCCATCGAGGCGGCACCGACTTGGAGGGGCATCGTCGACGCCGCGAACGAGCGCGGAGCCGGCCTGATCGTGCTCGGTCCGCACCGTCGCAGCGGTCTGCTCGGACACCTGCAGGGCAGCGTCGCGGCGGCGGTCGTGTCCCACACCAGCATTCCGGTCCTGCTGGTCCCCCAGCCGTCGGGCGACCGGGAGCCGGAGCGGCCACCGATTCGTCAGGAAGCGGGAGTAGCCTCGGCGCGGTGAACACCCTGCGCGATCCCATGGTGGCAGCGGCCATCGACCGTATGTATGCCGAAGCAAGCGGGCAGATGGCGCTGCTCCACGAGCGCGGCGCCCAATTGCGGGCGGCGAAGACCGCACAGGAACGCGCCGATGCGTTCAGCGACTTCTATCTTCCGGTGACCCCCGAGTCGGGCCAATTGCTCTACACCCTGGTCCGCGCGACCCGGCCGGCACTCGTGGTCGAGTTCGGAACGTCGTTGGGGCTCTCCACAATTCATCTGGCCAGCGCGGTCCGGGACAACGGCACCGGGCGGGTGGTGACCACCGAGCTCAGCGCCGCCAAGGTCGCGGCGGCCACATCGACCTTCACCGAGGTCGGCCTGGACGATCTGATCACCGTGCTGGCGGGCGATGCCACACAGACGCTCGCCACCATCGACGAGCCGGTGGGGTTCGTTCTACTCGACGGCTGGAAGGACCTGTACGTCCCGGTCGTCCAGGTGCTGGAGCCGCGGCTGAGCGACGGAGCGTTGGTCGTCGCCGACAACACCGGGCTGGCCGACGCGCAGCCATACGTCGATTACATCCGCGACCCCGCGAATGGCTATGTCGGCGTGAGCTTTCCGGTGCGCGACTCCGACGCGATGGAGATCAGCTGCCGGGCCTGACCGCGCCGGTCTAGGTGACCAGCGCGACCGAGTTGGCGCGACGCAGCTTGCCCGACGGCGTCTTCGGAATGGTGCCCGGCCCGAGGACCACGACATTGCGCGGGCGCACGTCGACCTCGGCGACCACCTCGTGTGCCACCTCGTGCTCGATGCGCCGCACCGCGGCGGGATCCTGCCAGGCGTTGGATTCGACGGCCACCGCGAAGGTCTCGCGGGAGTGGCCGGCATCGAGGCGCACCGCGACAGCACAGCCGGGGCGCACCCCTTCGACACGTCCGGCGGCCCGCTCGATGTCGGTCGGGTAGATGTTGCGGCCGGCCATGATGATGACGTCCTTGACCCGGCCGCACACCACGACGTGACCGTTCTCCAGCAGGTAGCCGAGGTCACCGGTGTCGTACCAGCCGCACTCGTCCTGGGCGGGCACGAAGCCGCCCATGGTGAGGTAGCCGGGGGTCAGCGACTCGCCGCGCAGCTCGATGATGCCCACACCGCGGGCCGGCAACACGTTGCCGTCCTCGTCGACGATGCGCGCCTCGAGGTCCTTGAGCAGCGGACCGAGCGTGGCAAGCCGGCGGGTGTTGCCCTTCGCAGCGGGAACGGCGCGACGCAGCGCGGCCAGCAGATCGGCGTCGACCTCGTCGACAACCAGCCCGGCACCACACTCGGAGAATGAGACCGCCAGCGTGGTCTCGGCCATGCCGTAGGCCGGCAGGATGGCCTCGGGCTGGAGGCCGAAGGGCTTACCGGCGTCCAGTAGGTCCTCGACGTCGGCGGGGTCGACGGGCTCGGCGCCGGACAGGGCGAAGCGCAGCGTGGACAGGTCGAACTCGCCAGGCTTGGCCTGGCGGCGCAGGCGCTTCGCAAACAACGCGTACGCGAAGTTCGGCGCCGCGGTCATGGTGCCCTTGTACTTGTCGATGAGCTTGGCCCACAGCAGGGTGTCGCGCAGGAAGTCCATCGGCGTGACCTTGACCAGCTCGGCACCGAAGTACATCGGGATGGTCAGGAACCCGACCATGCCCATGTCGTGGAAGCAGGGCAGCCAGCTGACCATGACATCTTTGTCGATGTCGTATTTGGCCCCGATGAACATCGCCTCGGCGTTGGAGTGGATGTTGCGGTGCGTGATGATGACGGCCTTCGGCGAGCCGGTCGACCCGGAGGTCAACTGCATCAGCGCGACGTCGTCTTCGGAGGTCTCGACCGGGTCGACGGGCTCGGCGGCCAGCAGCGCCTCCACCGTGAGCACTTTGACGCCGCGCTCTTCGAGCACCGGCACTGCGACGAGGAACGGGTCGGAGACGACGACGGCCTTGGCCTCGATCATGTCGATGACGGTCGCGGTGTCCTTGGCCCACTGCTCGAGGTCGGTACGCGGAGTGGGCTGGTGCAGCATGGTCAGGCTCGCCCCGCGCATCCAGAGCGCCTGCGCGGTCGGCGCGATCTCCACCGGAGCGCCGGCCAGCACACCGACTGCGTCGCCGAGGCCGATGCCGGCCTCGGCCAGGCCGCCCGCGATGCGACGGGCCCGCTCGTGCACCTCACGCCACGTGTGCCGAACCGGCTCGTGCGGTTCCCCGGTGACCATGCCCTTACTGCTGGTCATAGCACTGTGGAACATCTTGTCGGTGAAACGGCTCACGACGACCTCCTCGGCATCCGGAGCTGGCTGATCAGCGACGTTGGGGATGAAGCGAACGCCCTGTATTTCATGCTCCACCGGCCACAACGCCCTGCATAGGAGGCACGCCAGTACGACTGGGGAGCGGTTCGATCTCGAAATGGTGATGATGCGACGACAGCGCCGGGCCCGCCGGGCCATCGCCCGCCCCGCACCGGGGTGGGCGATTCATATGGATGCAGTACCAGGCCGCTAGTTGTCACCGCCGATCATCTTAAACTCCCCTTAAGTTACCGCCAAGTTTTACGGCCTAATGAGAAGCGCGTCACACTTGCCTGCGGACGGGAACGCGGCGACCAGGGACGATCCGACTAGGCCGGCTGGCCCGGCACGATCCGGGCGCCCTGCACCGGCCCGCTGGCCACCCGGACGGTGCGGCACACGTCGGCCCCGGCCAGTTCGGTGCCCACATCCACGGCGGCCGACGCCGACTCACACAGGAACGCACACGTCGGCCCGGACCCGGACACGATGCCGGCCAGTGCGCCCGCTTCGGCACCCGCCCGCAGGGTCCGGCGCAGTCCCGGATTCAGGCTCAACGCCGCCGCCTGCAGGTCGTTGCCCAGCAGGGGGGCCAGCTCGCGTGGGTTGCCGCCGGCCAGTGCACCCAGCAGCGGCTCGGGATCGGCCAGCCGCGGCGGATCGCCCGCTTCGCGGAGCCGGTCGATCTCGCGATAGACCGCCGCCGTGGACAGTCCGTCCTGGCCGAAGGCCAACACCCAGTGAAACGTGTTGCGGGCCAACACCGTCGCCAACTCTTCGCCTCGACCGGTGCCCAGCGCCGTGCCGCCGTGCAGTGCGAACGGGACGTCGCTGCCCAGCTGGGCGGCCAGCGCGTGCAGGTCGCGGCGCGGCACGCCCAGCTCCCACAGATTGTTCATCGCGACCAGAACCGCAGCGGCGTCGGCGCTGCCGCCGGCCATCCCACCGGCCACCGGGATCGACTTGTCGATGGTGATCTCCACGTCGGGCGCGCGTCCGATGTGTTCGGCCATCAGCTCGGCGGCCTGCCAGGCGATGTTGGTCTCGTCGACGGGCAGCTGGTCGGCACCCTCCCCGACCACCCGCAGGGACAAGACATCGGCGTTGCGCACCGTCACCTCGTCGACCAGAGACACGGCGTGGAAGACGGTGGCGAGCTCGTGATAGCCGTCGGCGCGGCGGTCACCGACCTCCAGGTACAGATTCACCTTGCCCGGCACGCGCACGGTCACCGATCCGGTCGGCACCCATTCGGCAGCGATAGAACCGTTGGACGAGGACACGCCCACGAGACTATCGCGCCGTGCGCAATTCGCCCGGCCGTCGACGACCCGCGCTCTAGGGTCGAACCGTGACGCGTCCCGGGCAGTCGTTCGCGGGCTACGTCGTCGAAAAGGAGCTGGGCCGAGGCGGCGAGGCGACGGTCTACCTGGCCCGTGGGGCCGGTCAGACACCGGAACTGGTCGCGCTGAAGGTGCTCGACGATGACCACCGCAACCCGGCGAGCATCGCCCGGCTGGCCCGCGAATTCCGCATCGCCGACCGGCTGCGTCACCGCCACATCGTGACCGTCTACGGCCATGGCCTGCATTGGATGGCCATGCAGTACGTCGACGGCGGCGATGCCACCCGGCTGACCTCGCTGGCGGACCGGCTGGCAGCGCTCGGCCAGATCGGCGCGGCACTCGACCACGCCCACCACGACGGCATCGTGCACAGTGACGTCAAGCCTACGAATATTCTTGTGCACCAAGACTTTTCCGCACTCGGCGCGGTTCTCATCGACTTCGGCGTCGCGCACATCCTCGCCGAAGATGTCTGGCACCGGCCCACCCAGGTGGTGACGTCACTGCCCTACGCCGCACCCGAACTGCTTCAGGGGCGCCTCCCGCAAGCGGCGACCGACGAGTACGCGCTGGCCTGCGCAGCCGTGGAATTGCTCACCGGCGCACCGCCGTTCGCGTGCGACAATCCGCTGGCGCTGGTGGATGCACACGTGCACAGTCCGCCGCCGGAAGTGTCGACGCGGATCACCTGGCTGACGAGATCGTTCGACCTGGTTCTGGCCAGAGCGATCGCAAAAGATCCGGATCGGCGATACGAGTCATGCACCGAGTTGGTGCATCACCTCACCGAAGCAGTGCGAAGCGCTCAGAACACCTGAGCCGGCCGAGACGGGCCTTCGGAGGAGTCCGTCGAGGGAGCGAAGTCACCCGAGCGCTGCAGAAGCCGGACGAAGTCGGCGACCGTCAGCGTCTCCCCGCGTCGGGCGGGATCGATGCTGGCGGCCAGCAGGCGTTCGGCCGACTCGTTGCCGGAGCCGGCCCACTCCAGGAAGGCGTTGCGGGCCGTCTTGCGACGCTGCGCGAAGGCGATGTCGATCAGATCGAACACGCTCTGGCGGAAGTCGTCCTCTGTCGGCCAGGGCGAGGTCTCGTGGCGGTCGATGCGCACCAGACCGGAGTAGACCCGCGGGATCGGCCAGAACACCGTCGGCGACACCATGCCGTAGCGGCGAACCTTGCCGAAGAACCGGACCTTGACGCTGGGGACGCCGTAGTCCTTGCCGCCCGGCTCGGCGGCGAGGCGCTCGGCCACCTCGGCCTGGACCATCACCATCACCGTCCGGATCGAGGGGAATTCGGCCAGCAGGTGCAGCAGTGCCGGAACGGCGATGTTGTACGGGAGATTGGCCACCACGGCGGTCGGCGGCTCGACGAGGTCGGAGCGCTCGATGCCCAGGATGTCGCGGTTGAGCACGGTCAGCCGGTGGATTTCGCTGTGCGAGTGCTCAGCAACCGTCTTGGGCAGGCGCTGGGCCAGTACCGGATCGATTTCGATCGCGCTCACCGTCGCGCCGCGGTCCAACAGTGCCAGCGTCAGGGAGCCGAGGCCGGGGCCTACTTCCAGGACATGGTCGTGCTTGTTAATCCCGGAGGCGGAGACAATGCGACGCACCGTATTTGCATCGTGTACGAAATTCTGTCCCAGAGACTTACGCGGCTTGAAGTCGAGTTCTTTGGCCAAATTCCTGATCTCGGTTCGACCGAGCAGACGAATTGTCACGATGCACCCCTACCACACACAGGCCACGCTCCCCAGCCTTGTCGCGATCTTGTTACTTCAGCAATCGCGATTTGTTCTTCTCTGGTCGCCAAATCGGCACGCCCAGCATAGCGCAGTCCGCCGTTTCTTTCCCAGGTGTTTTGATCAAATTGCACGCCCCCGAAGTAACCGTTACCGGTATTGATGGCCCAGTTCCCGCCGGCTTCGCACCTGGCAATGGCATCCCAAATGGGTCCGTTCAGCACCTGAGGCACCTCGGTGCCGGGCTTGGCGCCGACCCGCAAAACCGAATCACGCGCCGGGACAACGACAATGTTGGCAACGGGAAGCCGACCGGTTTCCACCCCGTTGACCTTGGCGACAGCAAAAGTTACGTCCTGCAAGCCGGGCGTCCCGGGATCCTCCACGACCTGGCGGCTCATGTTGAGCGTCGGGTCCTCGATCCGCTGCGCAATCGGTGCCAGCGGCATCTGCTGGGTGACCTTCTCCACGCGAATCCGGGTGACCTGGATCTGCATACCGGCGATCACCGGCGAGGACGGCGCGGGCACCACCGAGTCGGCCTGCTCCAGCGGCACCCCCGCGGCGGCCAGCAGGCCGGCCACGTTCGGTGCGGCCAGGTGCACGGTGTTCACCACTCCGCCATCGTTGATCTGGACCGTCTTGGCGCTCACCACAGGAAGCGCCATACCCTCCAGCGGCAGGCGGCTGCCGCGCGAGGCCGCCGCCGGGGCGGTGTCGGTCATCCGCAGCTGTGCCAGTGCCTCGTCGACGGTCGAGGCGGTGGTCCACACCTGCTTGGCGTCCTGGCCGTCCAGCGAGATCTGCAGGGGCCGGCTGCGGCGCAGCACGATGGTCTCGGCATTGGTGACGGGCTGGTTGGCACCCGGGAACAGATCGTCGCGCTCGCCGACGGAGTAACCGTTCTCCTGGACGACATCGATGACCCGCGACTTCATCGTGCTGACTTTCAGCTGGGCACCGTCGATGTTGAGAGTCACGGTCTTGTGGGAGCTCACCGCGAACGCCCCGGCACCCGCCAGCGTCAGCAGCACTGCGGCGACGACGAGACGAAGGATCGGTGACGGCGACTGATGCAGCTTGGTCAACGCATTCAAGAGTTTCGGTCCTGCCTAAGCACTCAAAAAGCAACAGGGGCGCCAATGTGGCTCCCCTTTGATCACAAGACGGTAACGAACCATCCCGGCCCGGAGCAACCCGGGCCCGCCGCTCTCAACAGACCCTTAGAGACCGTAGACCCGCCGCGCGGTCTCCGAAGACTGCTCAGCCAGCAACTCCGCCGGGCGGCCGACGACCTCCGCCAGTGCGCGCACCGTGTAGGGCAGGCAGTACGGCTCGTTGGGTGCCCCGCGGTAGGGGTGTGGGGTCAGGAACGGGGCGTCGGTCTCGACCAGGAGTTGCCCCGGCGGGATCAGCGTCGCCGCCTCTCGCAGGTCACGGGCGTTCTTGAAGCTGACCGTCCCGGACAGGCTGAGCACCCATCCGGCGGCGACGCAGGACCGGGCCATCTCGGGGCCCGAGGAGAAGCAGTGGAAGATGACCGTCTCGGGGGCGCCCTCGGCACGCAGCAGGTCGAGCACCTCGGCGTCGGCGTCGCGGTTATGGATCATCAGCGGCTTACCCGTGCGCTTGGCCAGGTCGATGTGCCAGGCGAACGACTCTCGCTGAGCCGAAGGTTCGGCACAGCCGTCGAGCTTGCCCGGCCAGTACAAGTCCATGCCGGTCTCCCCGATCGCCACCACCCGCTCGGTGGACGCCAGCTGTTCCAGCTCGGTACGTGCGTCGTCGGTCAGCGCGTTGGCGCGGGTCGGATGCAGCGCCACCGCGGCGTAGACGCGCGGGTCCCAGGTGGCGGCCTCGGCGGCCCAGCGGGCGGCGTCGAGATCGTCGGCGATCGTCACCGCAGCCAGCACCCCGGCGGCCTGCGCGCGGTCCATGATCGCGCGAACGTCGGCGGCGTCGCGGGCGCCGCACGCGTCCAGGTGGGTGTGCGCGTCGATCAGCGGTGTCAACGGCTCTGGGAGCGGCGGCGGCTCACCACGCCGTTTCTGAGAGCTCACTTCACACACCTTAGGGTGAACATTCATATGAGTAAGCCGCCGTATTACCTGACCACCGCGATCGCGTACCCCAACGGTGCGCCGCACATCGGCCACGCCTACGAGTACATCGCGACGGACGCGATCGCCCGCTTCAAGCGGCTCGACGGCTTCGACGTGCGCTACCTGACCGGAACCGACGAGCACGGGCTGAAGATGGCGCAGACCGCCGCCGCCGAGGGCATCCCGACCGCGGAGCTGGCCCGGCGCAATTCCGATGCGTTCCAGGCGATGCAGGAAAAGCTCGGCGCCTCATTCGACCGCTTCATCAGAACCACCGACGCCGACCACATCGACGCGTCGGTCGAGATCTGGAAGCGGATGGATGCCGCAGGCGACATCTATCTCGACTCGTACTCGGGCTGGTATTCGGTGCGCGACGAACGCTTCTATACCGAGGACGAACTCGAGACGCGCGCCGACGCCAACTTGTACTCCATCGAGACCGGCACGCCCGTGACGTGGACCGAGGAACAGACCTACTTCTTCCGGCTGTCGAACTATGCCGAACGGCTGCTGGCCCATTACGAGGCGCACCCGGAGTTTATCGGTCCCGATGTCCGCCGCAACGAGGTCGTCAGCTTCGTCTCGGGTGGCCTGCGCGACCTGTCGATCTCGCGGACCACCTTCGACTGGGGAGTTCCCGTGCCCGGCCACCCGGACCACGTCATGTACGTGTGGGTCGACGCGCTGACCAACTACCTGACCGGCGCCGGATTCCCCGATACCGACTCCGAGTCGTTCCGCAAGTACTGGCCTGCCGATCTGCACATGATCGGCAAGGACATCATCCGGTTCCACACCGTGTACTGGCCGGCGTTCCTGATGTCGGCCGGAATCGAGCTGCCCCGAAGGGTTTTCGTGCACGGTTTCCTGCTCAACAGCGGCGAGAAAATGAGCAAGTCGGTGGGCAACGTGGTGGACCCGTTCGCGCTCGTCGACGCCTTCGGCTTGGACCAGGTGCGCTACTTCCTGCTGCGCGAGGTCCCGTTCGGGCAGGACGGCAGCTATAGCGAGGACGCCATCATCGGCCGCATCAACGCCGACCTCGCCAACGAGTTCGGCAACCTGGCTCAGCGCTCGCTGTCAATGGTCAACAAGAACCTCGACGCGCGGGTGCCGGAGCCCGGTGAGTTCAGCGATGCCGACCGGGAGTTGCTGGCGCTCGCCGACGATCTGCTGCCGCGGGTGCGCGCCCACTTCGACGTGCCCGCCATGCACCTTGCCCTGGAGGCGATCTGGGCGATGCTCGGCGCCGCCAACCGCTACTTCTCGGCTCAGGAGCCGTGGGTGCTGCGTAAGTCGGAGGCGGCGGCCGACCAGGAGCGGTTCCGCACGGTGCTCTACGTGACGCTGGAGGTGGTGCGGATCGCCGCACTGCTGATGCAGCCCGTCGTCCCGACGTCGGCCGCCACCCTGCTCGATCTGCTCGGGCAGCCGGAGTCGGCGCGCGACTTCGGCGCCGTCGCGGTCCGCATCGCTCCCGGCACCGAGCTGCCGGCACCGGCCGGCGTCTTCCCGCGGTATCAGCCGGCCGAGTGACCCTGTGAGCTGAGTGAGCGGAACGAGCGCAGCGAGAGACGGGAACGAAGCGAACAAGTCCGACGCTGTGAGCTGCGTCACGTAGCGTCACATCCACCGGCCCTCTGGTGTCTCGAGGTCAGCACGCTCAAGCGACCTCAAAGGAGATGATGTGATGACCGAGCAACGCGCCCGGGTTGTGGTGATCGGTGGCGGCTACGCCGGAGTGATCGCGGCCAACCATCTGCGGCAGCGCCCCGATGTCGAGATCACCCTGGTGAACCCGCGGCCCGACTTCGTCGAGCGGATCCGGCTGCACCAGCTGATCACCGGTTCCGACGACGCGAAAGTCGACTACGCCGAGATCCTCGGTCCCGGTATCGAACTGGTGGTCGACGCCGCCACCCGCATCGACACCGAGACGCGGCAGGTCGAACTGTTCAGCGGTTTTCCGGATGGCCCGTCGCTGCCCTACGACTACCTGATCTACGCGGTCGGCAGCGGCTCGGCGCAGCCTGCTGTTCCGGGCGCCGACGAATTCGCTTATCCCATCGCGGATCTCGAAGAGGCGCAGCGACTGACCGCCGCGCTGAACGACCTGCACTATGGCGCGCCGGTGTGCGTGGTCGGTGCCGGGCCGACCGGCATCGAGACCGCCGCCGAACTGGCCGAGCAGGGCCGCAAGGTCACGCTGGTGTGCGGTGCCGTGCTCGGCCCGTACCTGAGCACCCCCGGACGGCGGTCGGTGGCCAAGCGGCTGCGCAAGCTCGGCGTCGACATCGTCGACGGGCCGCAGGCCATGGTGACCGCGGTCGCCGCCGATGCGGTGACGCTGGGTGACGGGCGCCGGCTGGCGAGCATGGTGACGATCTGGACTGCCGGGTTCGGTGTGCCCGACCTGGCGGCTCGCTCCGGCCTGCGTACCGACGCGATCGGACGACTCCTCACCGATGAGACCCTGACCAGCGTGGACAGCGACCGGATCGTGGCGGCCGGCGACGCCGCCGCCCCGTCGGGGCAGCCGCTGCGGATGAGCTGCCAGGCCGCGATCCCGCTGGGCGCCCAAGCCGCCAACACCGTGCTGGCCCGGCTCGCCGGGGATCAGCCCGCAGTGATCAGCCAAGCGTTCACCGGTCAGTGCATCAGCCTGGGCCGGGGTGGCGCGACCATTCAGATCGCCCGCACCAACGACGTTCCGCTGCCGCTCTACGTGGGTGGCCGGGCGGCGGCGACGATCAAGGAGGCGGTGTGCAAAGGCACCATCAGCTTCCTGCGCCGCGAGGCCCGCAAGCCGGGCTCCTACTTCTGGATCAAGGGCGGCGGCAAGCGCCCCGCTCCCGAGCCGGTGGCGACCCGATGACCGCGGCAGACGAGCACGCCGACCGGTTCACCCTGCTGCGGCCGCTGCTGTTCACCATCGCCTACGAGATCACCGGGTCGGCCACCGAGGCTGACGACGTCTTGCAGGACAGCTATTTACGTTGGGCGACAGTCGATCTGGATGCGGTTCGGGACACCAAAGCGTATTTGGCCCAGCTGGTCACCCGGCAGGCGCTGAACACGCTGCGCTCGCAGTCCCGCCGCCGGGAGGATTACGTCGGTCCGTGGCTGCCTGAACCGCTGCTGCTCGACGAACACGACGGGGCTGCCGACGTGGTGCTGGCCGAATCGGTGTCGATGGCGATGCTCGTGGTGCTCGAGACGCTGACTCCCGACGAGCGTGCGGTCTTCGTGCTGCGCGAGGTGTTCGGCTTCAGCCATGACGAAATCGCCGACGCCATAGGCAAATCCACGGCCGCGGTACGGCAGATGGCGCATCGCGCCCGCGAGCATGTGCACTCGCGGCGGCGCCGGTTCTCGCCGCTGGACCCGCAACAGTCCGAGCAGATCACCACTCAATTCCTGACGGCGGCGGCGACCGGTGACCTGGATGGCCTGATGAGCATGCTGGCGCCCGACGTGGTGTTCACCTCCGACAGTGACGGCAAGGTCAGCGCCGCCCGCCGTCCGGTGCTGGGGCCGGCCAAGGTCGCCAGGCTCATCATCGGGCTGTTCCGCCAGGCCACGCCGGAGTACCGGATCGAGGGCGCGAACTACAACGGCGCGCCCGCGATCGTCGTGTTCCGCGGCGATCGGGCCGAGTCGGTGATGCTGGTGGAGATCACCGAGGGGACGATCACCAACTTCTACGCGATGCGCAACCCGGACAAGCTCGCCGCCGTCACCGTGCGCAGGGAGATCAGCCGCTGATTCTTTGCGTCTGCCGACCGCAGCCGTCAGGCTATGGCGATGCGCATCGACCGGCTCGGGGACCTCGGCACCGCCGCCGACGTTCTGCGCGCCGTGGCCGGTGCCGCCCTCCGGCGCGGACTGGCGCCGCCCGCCGCTCTGGTCGGTGAATGGTTCGGCGCCGGTGCGGTGATCGCCCCCACCCTCTCGGTGCGGGCGGTCGAGCCCGACGCGGTGTTCCCGGTGTCGCAGGGCCACCGCGGTGACGCGGTCGGTGGCGGCTGGATCGGCTACCTCTCCTATCCCGACGCCGCGGCCGACGGCGCGCCGCCGCGAATTCCCGAGGCGGCCGGCGGCTGGACCGACAGCGTGCTGCGATTGGACCACGACGGCTGCTGGTGGCACGAAAGCCTGTCCGCCGCACCGATCGCGGGATGGGTGGCCGACGCATTGTCGTCCCCGGCGGCGCCGGACGCGTACGAAATTGATTGGGCAGAACCAGATTTCGCGGCTCACCAGGACGGCGTGCTGGCCTGCCTGGCGGCGATAGGAGCCGGCGAGGTGTACCAGGCCTGCGTGTGCACGCAGTTCACCGGCACGCTGCGCGGATCGCCGCTGGAGTTCTTCGCCGACGCGGTCACCCGGACCACACCGGCGCGGGCCGCCTACCTGGCCGGCGACTGGGGCGCGGTGGCCTCGCTGTCACCGGAGCTGTTCCTGCGGAGGACCGGCGACGACGTGGCGTCGAGCCCGATCAAAGGGACGCTGCCGCTGCACCGGTCACCGGACGAACTGCGGGCGTCGGTCAAGGACGTCGCCGAGAACATCATGATCGTGGATCTGGTGCGCAACGACCTCGGCCGGGTCGCTGACACCGGCACTGTCACCGTCGCCGAACTGCTGACGGTGCGGGCCGCACCCGGCGTGTGGCACCTGGTGTCGACGGTGGCGGCCAAGGTCCGCCCCGAGATCCCCAACACCGCGCTGCTGGCCGCGACCTTCCCACCGGCTTCGGTGACCGGAACTCCGAAAACCCGCGCCCGGCAACTGCTTTCACAGTGGGAACCCCGCCGCCGCGGCGTGTACTGCGGGACGTTGGGAATGGCCTCCCCGATTGCGGGCACCGAACTGAATGTGGCGATCCGCACCGTCGAATTTGATTCGACCGGCGCGGCGGTACTCGGCGTCGGGGGCGGCATCACGGCCGACTCCGACGCGACAGCCGAATGGCAGGAATGCCTGCACAAAGCCGCGCCGGTGCTTCAGGCCGGTCAGGGTTCGCGGGCCCGCAGCACCGCGTCGTAAAGTTCCCGTTTGGCCGGTGCGCCCGGATAGGTGTCGACCACCTTCGCGCAGGCATCCTTGACCCGCATGCCGTCGGCGACCAGCACCTCGACTTCGGCGACCAGCGTCGGCAGGTCGGTGGTCGGAACCGCCGGGGCGAGCACCACGGTGATCTCCCCGAGCACCTTGTCGTCGGCCCACTCCGCGAGCTCGGCCAGCGAGCCGCGAAGGATCTCCTCGTGCACCTTCGTCAACTCCCGGCACACCACGACCCGACGGTCCGCGCCGAGTTCGTCGACCGCGTCGCGCAGGCAGTCGGCCAGCCGCCGGGGTGATTCGAAGAACACGCAGGTGCGTTGCTCGGCGGCCAAGCCGGCCAGCCAGGCCTTGCGCGCGGACTGCTTGCGCGGCGCGAATCCCTCGAAGCAGAACCGGTCCGACGGCAGTCCGGACACCGCCAGCGCCGTGGTGACCGCCGACGGGCCGGGCAGACAGGACACCGCCACTCCTGCTTCGATGCACGCGGTCACCATCCGATAGCCGGGATCGTTGATCAGCGGCATGCCGGCGTCGCTGACCACGAGCACGGTCGCGCCCGCCTTGATGTCGTCGAGCAGCGCGGGCACCCGGGCCGCCTCGTTCTGGTCGAACAGGCTGACCACCCGACCGGCGATCCGCACGTCCAGCGATTGGGCCAGGGAGCGCACCCGCCGGGTGTCCTCGGCGGCCACCACGTCGGCGGTCGCGAGGGCGTCGACGAGTCGTTTCGACGCGTCCCCCGGCTGACCCAGCGGCGTGGCACCGAGGATCAGTCGGCCGGCGGTCACGGCGGGCAGGAGCGAAGCGACTCGGGAATGGGCACGCCGACAGAATACGATCGCAGGCGATGTCCACGACAGCCGATGACCTCGCCGTGCACGAACGCCATGTGCCCGTCATCAGCCCGGGACCGTTGGTGCCGGTCGCCGACTTCGGCCCGGTCGACCGCATCGAGGGCTGGGTGGCCACCGCGATCATCACCGCGCTGGCCGCGCTGACCCGGTTGATGAGTCTGGGTTCGCCCACCGACGCGGGGACCCCGATCTTCGACGAGAAGCACTACGCGCCGCAGGCCTGGCAGATGCTGTCCAACTACGGCGTCGAGGACAACCCCGGCTTCGGGCTGGTGGTGCACCCGCCGGTGGGCAAGCAGATGATCGCGTTGGGCGAGGCGATCTTCGGCTTCAACGGGGTGGGCTGGCGTTTCACCAGCGCACTGCTGGGCGTGGTGCTGGTCCTGCTGGTGGTCCGGATCGTGCGGCGGATCAGTCGCTCGACGCTGGTCGGATCGATGGCCGGGCTGCTGCTGATCGCCGACGGGGTGAGTTTCGTCGCGGCGCGCACCGCGCTGCTCGACGGCATCCAGACCTTCTTCGTGGTCGCGGCGTTCGGGGCGCTGATCGTCGACCGCGACCAGGTCCGCGAGCGAATGCACAACGCCCTGCTGGAGGGGCGCATCGCCGAGACGCCGTGGGGTCCCCGTCTCGGGGTGCGGTGGTGGCGCTTCGGGGCGGGCGTGCTGCTGGGTCTGGCGTTCGCGACGAAGTGGTCGGGGCTGTACTACATCGCGTTCTTCGGCGCGATGTCGCTGGCGTTCGACATCGCCGCCCGGCGCGCATACCGGGTGCCGCGGCCGTGGTTCGGCACGATCCGCCGCGACATCGGGCCGACCGCCTATGTGTTCCTGGCGATCCCGTTCGCGGTGTACCTCGCGTCGTACGCGTGGTGGTTCTCCTCAGAGACCGCCGTCAATCGGTACGAGGTGGGCCAGTCGATCGGCGAGCGGCAGTGGTATCAGCCGCCGGATGCGATCCGGTCGCTGTGGCACTACACGTACAAGGCGTATCACTTCCATTCGACGCTGACGAACTCGAACGGCAACCACCACCCGTGGGAGTCCAAGCCGTGGACGTGGCCGATGTCGTTGCGGCCGGTGCTGTATGCGATCGACAACCAGAACGTCCCGGGCTGCGGCGCCGCCTCCTGCGTGAAGGCCGTGATGCTGGTCGGCACCCCCGCAATGTGGTGGCTGGCGGTGCCGGTCCTGTTCTACGCGTTGTGGCGCGCGTTCGTTCGTCGCGACTGGCGCTACGCCGTCGTGCTCACCGGTTACGGCGCCGGGTTCCTGCCCTGGTTCGCCGACATCGATCGGCAGATGTACTTCTTCTACGCGGTGCCGATGGCGCCGTTCCTGGTGATGGCGATCGCGTTGATCCTCGGCGACATCCTGCATGCGCGCAATCAGAATGCCGAGCGGCGAACGCTCGGGCTGATCGCGGTGAGCTGTTACATCGCGCTGGTGATCACGAACTTCGCCTGGCTGTACCCGGTGCTGACCGGAGTGCCGATCTCGCAGGCGACGTGGAACATGGAGATCTGGCTGCCCAGTTGGCGCTAGCGGTTATCCACAGCGCGCTTAGAGCCCCAGCATCGGCTTCAGCAGTTCACCGATCGCGGCGACGCCACCGGGCTTGTACCCGCTGATCGTCGCGGCGGACAGGATCACACCGTCGACGCCGGCGTCGAGCACCTTGGTCTTGATCTGGTCGGCGATCTGCTCCGGGTTGCCGAAGACGGCCTGCTGCTTGAAGTCGTCCGGGATCATGTCGGCGGTGATGTTCTCGTCGACGAGCGCGATCGCGAGCACACTGGTCTCCAAGGTGGCGGGGTCGCGGCCGATCTTCTCGCACGCCTCCTTGACCACCTGGACCTTGCGGGGCAGCTCATCGAAGCCGGCGATGATGTTCAGGTGATCGAAGTGCTTGGCGGCCAACGGGATTGTCTTCTTCTCGCCGCTGCCGCCGATCATCAGCGGAATGTGGTCGCGGAAGCGCGGATTGGCGAACGCCTCCTTGGTTTGGTAGTACTTGCCGTCCACCGTCACTCGCTCGCCCTTGAGCATCGGCAGGATGATGTCCAACGCCTCGTGCAGCTTGTTGAACCGGTCGGTGAAGGTGCCGAACTCGTAACCCAGCGAGTCGTGCTCGAGTTCGAACCAGCCGGTGCCGATGCCGAGAACAGCCCGGCCCTGGCTGATCACATCCAGGGTGGTGATCTCCTTGGCCAGCAGGGCCGGGTTGCGGTAGGTGTTGCCGGTGACCAGCGTGCCCAACTGCACCCGCTGCGTCGCATTCGCCAGCGCACCCAGCGCGGTGTAGGCCTCCAACATCGGCTCCTCGGGCGCACCGAGCCCGGGCAGCTGATAGAGGTGGTCCATCAGGAAAACCGAGTCGAACCCGGCGGCTTCGGCCTCTTCGGCCTGCGCGATCACGGTCGGAAACAGCTCGGCGACGCCGGTGCCGTAGGAGAAATTGGGGATCTGAAGTCCAAGTTTGATTGCCACGTCTGCGAACCTAACCCCGACTAAGCGGAGCGTGCGCCCCGTTTCACTCTCCGCGAACCCGGGAATAGACCGCGCCGTAAGGTCAGGGCCATGAAAAGCCGCGCCGCGATCGTCCGCGAGGTCGGCGGCTCATGGTCGGTCGAGGATTTCGAGCTCGACCCCCCGCGCTCCGGCGAGGTACTGGTGCAGATGGCCGCCGCCGGGCTGTGCCACTCCGACGACCACATCCGCAACGGCTTCATGTCACCGCTCTCCGGACCAAGGGATGCCCCGACGTCGCGTCCCCCGACCATCGGCGGTCACGAGGGCTCGGGCGTGGTCGTCGAGGTCGGCCCCGGCGTCACCGGACTGTCTCCTGGCGACCACGTGGTGACGTCGTTCGTCGCGGTGTGCGGGCACTGCCGCTGGTGTGCGTCGGGGATGGAGTACCTGTGCGACAAGGGCGCCGGCGTGCTGACACCGGGCATGCCGACCGACGGCACATTTCGCCACCACACCCTCGACGGCCACGACGTCGGCCACACCTCCAAGATCGGTGCCTTCGCCGAACACACTGTCGTCGCAGCGGATTCGCTGGTGAAGATCGACCCGGACATCCCGCTGGTGCCCGCAGCACTGCTGGCGTGTGCGATCCCGACAGGGTACGGCTCGGCGGCCCATCGCGGGAATGTGCGCGGCGGTGACACCGTGGTGGTGGTCGGCGCGGGCGGCATCGGCACCGCCGCCATTCAGGGCGCCCGGATCAACGGTGCGACGACGATCGTGGCGGTGGATCCCCTTGACAGCAAACGTAAGTCGGCCGTCGACTTCGGGGCAACCCACACGGCGGTCTGGGCCGCCGATGCGAAAGACCTGGTCCGGGACCTGACCCGCGGGGTGATGGCGGACTGTGTGGTCGTCGCACCATCGGACATCACCGGTGACGATGTGCGCGACGCGCTGGCGCTGACCCGGAAGGGCGGCACCTGTGTGCTGACCGGCATGGCCCCGTCCGGCCCGCTGCCCGTACACCTGGACATCCAAGACCTGGTCTTGATGAACAAGACCCTCTGCGGAACAGTGTTCGGGTCGTGCAATCCGCGTTCCGAAATCCCGCTGCTGGCAAGCATGTACAGCGCCGGTCAGCTGCGCCTCGACGAGATGATCACCACTCGCTACCGCCTTGACGACATCAACGACGCGTTCGACGACCTGATGCAGGGCCGCTTGATTCGCGGCGTCATCGACTTCGGGATCGTTTGAGCGCAGGATGACATCTCCCTTGTCGGGTATCCGGGTGCTCGAGATCGGCGACCGGATCGCCACCGCCTACTGCGGAAAGCTGCTGCGCGACGCCGGCGCCGAGGTGGTGATGGTCGAACCCCCCACCGGTCACCGGCTGCGCCGTTACCGGCCCGCCGGTGTCGCACCGTCCGACGGCGACAGCCCGTTCTTCTCGTTCCTGGCCGGCGGCAAGCGCAGCATCGCCGCGCCGTCGGTCACTACTGCGCTGCTGGACTCCGCCGACATCGTCATCCTCGGCGCCACCCCGCAGCAGGCCGCCGAGTTGGGCCTGGGGGCGGACGAGATGGCCTGCTGCACAACGCCGGTGGTCACGGTGTCGAACTTCGGTTGGAGTGGTCCGTGGACGGAGCTGCCGGCCACCGAGTTCACCATGCAGGCCTGGTGCGGTTCCACCGGCTCACGGGGAGAGCCGGAACGGCCGCCGATCGCCGTCGGCGGCGACCTGGGCGAGTTCATCGCCGGTAGCTACGCCGCGTTCTTCGCGCTCGCCGCGCACCGCGGCGGCGGCAGCTTCGACATGTCGGTGCTGGAAGCGATGACCACGTCGATGCAGGTGTTCTCCTGGCTGCGTAAGGAATTGATGCTTCTCGAGGTCGTCGGCCGTTCGACCGAAGTGCCGTCGGTGGAACGCGCCAAGGACGGCTACGTCGGAATCTCGATGGCCACCGGCCAGCAGTGGCAGGACTTCTGCGCCATGGTCGAATGCCCCGACCTGGCCGACGTTCCCGAGCTGCGTTTCCAGGTGGGCCGCTGGGAACAGCGCGACCTCATCCGAGCCCGCATCGGCGACTGGTTCGCCACCCATACCGTCGCGGAGATCGTCGAACTGGCCGAGCTGTTCCGGATCCCGATGGCAGCCATCGGCAACGGTGAAACCCTATACGGGATGGATCATTTCGTCGCACGGAAGTCGTTCGTCGATCATCCGGCCGGGTTCCGGGCGCCGGGCCCACCATGGCGGATGAGCCGCACGCCTGCACTGCCGCCGGCGTTGCCCCCGGCTGTCGGCGACACCGTCGGCGACTGGACGCCACGGAAGAAGCCGGACCGCACCGGCCTACCGCTCGACGGTGTCCGCATCGTGGATCTGACCGCGTTCTGGGCCGGCCCGGCCGCCACCCACCTGCTGGCGATGTTGGGTGCCGACGTGGTGAAGGTCGAGTCGGTGCAGCGCCCGGACGGGATGCGCTTCGCCGGCGGGTTCCGCGCGGACGTCGAACGGTGGTGGGAATACAGCTGGGTCTTCCACGGCGTCAACTCCGGCAAGCGCTCGGTGACCTTGGATCTGGAATCCGACGACGGCAGAGCGCTTTTCGGGCGGATGGTCGCCGAGGCCGACGTGGTGATCGAGAACTTCACTCCCAGGGTGATGGAGAACTTCGGGCTGGGATACGAGGCACTGCGCGGATTCAACGAGCAGGTCATCGAGGTCCGCATGCCGGGGTTCGGGCTCGACGGGCCGTGGCGCGACCGGGTGGGCTTCGCGATGACGATGGAGCAGCTTGCGGGACTGGCCTGGATCACCGGCTATCCCGACGGCCTACCGACCGCGCCGCGCGGCGCATGCGACCCGCTGGCCGGAGTGCACGCCGCGTTCCTCACCCTCGCTGCCTTGGAGCACCGCAGGCGCACCGGGCAGGGGCAGCTGATCGAGGTGCCGATGATCGACGTGGTGCTCAACGCCAGTGCGCTGCAGGTCATCGAGCGTGACGCCGCCGGTGTGCTGCTGACCCGCCGGGGCAACCGCGGGCACGAGTTCGCCGTGCAGAACGTCTACGCCTGCGCCGGGCATGACCAGTGGGCGGCGGTCAGTATCCGCCACGACTCCGACTGGGCGGCGCTCACAGCGCTTCTCGGTCAACCGGATTGGGCTCACGACGTGACCTACACCGCCGACGCGGGCGACCTCATCGACGGCCATCTCGCCGAGTGGCTTCGGACCCGGGCCCGAGACGACGCCGTCACAGGATTGCTCGCCGCCGGGATACCCGCAGCGCCCGTTCTGCAGCCACCTGATGTGATCGACAACCCCTCGCTGCAGGCACGTGGGTTCTTCCAGACGGTGTCACACCCATTGTGCGGACCACTGCCCTACCCGCGGCCGCCGGTCACCGGGCACTTCGTCTCTGAGGCGGCGCCGCTGCTGGGTCAGCACAACGCGGACATCCTCGGCGGCGCACTGGGGTTGACGGATCAGGACCTGGCCCGCCTGGAGGCCGACGACGTGATCGGGTCCTGGCCGCTCGGACTGTGACCGCCCGGCCGGTGGATCCAGTCGCCGGGCTTCAATCGCCAGGTGCGGCGGGCGTATTCGATCTCGGTGTAGGGCCATTGCGTGACGATGCGACCATCGGGTGAGCGGAAGTAGCTGCCGCACTGCGTCCACACCGTCTGTTCGAGTTCGGCGGAGATCTCGTCGTTGAATCGCCGCTCGGCTTCCGGGTCAACCTCCAGCGTGCCGCCCTTGCGGCGTAGCCGCGCCACCGCGTCGGCGGCCAGGCGGGCCCCCGCCTCCAGGATGTACACGATCGAGTTGCCACCCTGATTGGTGTTGGGCCCGTACAACATCAAGAAGTTCGGGAAGCCGCTCACCGCGACACCGAGGTAGGCGCTGGGGTCCTCGCCCCAACGCTCGTGCAGCGACTGCCCTCCGATGCCGGTGACCTCGATGCCGGCGAGGTAGCGGCTGGTCTGGAATCCGGTGGCCAGCACGATGACGTCGGCCTCGGTCGTCGACGAGGCGGTGCACACCGCGTCCTCGGTGACCTTCTCTATGGGTTCGGTCACCAATGAGACGTTGTCCTGCTGCAGTGCAGCATAGTAGTCGCCGCCGAGCAACACACGCTTGCACCGGAACGGATAGTCCGGGGTGAGCGCGTCGCGGAGCTGTTCGTCGGTTACGTTGCGGCGCAGGAACTCTTCGGCGATGCCCTGCCGCCCGGTCACCCTCGGGTCGTCGAGTCGCAGCGCGGTGTTGTCGTGCTGTTCCTTCCACAGCCGCCACCGCTCACGGCGCCCGGCCCAGGGGATGCGACGGAATCGGTCGAGCTCGTCGGCGGTGAACGCGCGATCGTCCTTGGGCACCATCCACGGCGGTGTGCGCTGGAAGACCGTCACCTGGGCGGCGTCCCTGGACAGTTCCGGAACCACCTGCACCGCACTGGCTCCCGTGCCGATGACCGCCACCCGGCAGCCGGTGACGTCGGCGCGCGGATCCCATCGCGCGGTGTGCATGATCGAGCCGCCGAAGTCCGCCAACCCGTCGATATCGGGCAGCTTCGGCTCACCGAACAATCCCACCGCGCTGATGACCACGTCGGCGGAGAACGCGAAACCGCTGCCGGTACTGACCGATTCGAGGTCGAGATCCCACTGCTGCGCGCGTTCGCTCCAGCGCATGCTCCGCACCGCGGTGCCGGTCAGCAGGTGCCGTTCCAGATCGAAGTCCTTGGCCACAGATTCCAGGTAGGCCAGGATCTCCGGCTGCCGAGCGTAGGTCCGGCTCCAGTTCCGGTTGGGCGCGAACGAGAACGAGTAGAGGTGGCTCTGGATGTCGCACGCCGCACCGGGATAGGTGTTCAGCCGCCAGGTGCCGCCGACTCCGTCACAGCGTTCGATGATCGCGATGTCGTCGATGCCGATGCGCCGCAACGCGACCGCAGCGGCCAGCCCGCCGAACCCGGCGCCGATGACCGCCACCCGCGGTGATCGCCGCCGCACCGCTGCCCGCAGTCGGCCCGTCAGGTATCGAGCTATCATCTCCTGCCACCGCGAGAGATCTCGAGCCCGTCGAGCGTGCCGTCCTCCCGCCACGCGGCCAGGATGTCGGCGTATTCGGTTGGGGTGCCGTAGAAGAAGCTACCCTGCCGGGTGGTGGCGTTGGCCATGCCTTCCCTGTTGTAGTACCCCGGGGTGCAGTTCCGGGCGCGGTCAGCGGTCCCCGCGGATCTGCCCACCACGATGTCCACCCAGCCGTCCTCGGCGGCCGCACTCGATTCGACGCGGGTCACGTTGCGCGCCAAGCTCTCGGCGATGATCCATGCGACATGGGTGGCCTGGACGTCGAGCAGGTAGGGGAAGTTCACCGTGAAGCCCGACTGCGCGATGCTTTCGACGAAGAGGTTGGGGAAACCGGCCACCATCAACCCATGTAGCGTCCGGACTCCGTCACGCCACTTGTCGGTCAATGTGAGCCCGTCGCGGCCGAGCACCTCGAACCCGGTGCGCCGCGCATACTCAGTGCCCACCTCGAATCCGGTCGCGAAGATCAGGCAGTCGAGCGGGTGCTCGACACCGTCGACCACGACGCCGCGTTCGGTGATGCGGTCCACGCCGCGGCCGTGGGTGTCGACCAGAGTCACGTTGGGGCGGTTGAACGTTGCCAGGTAGTCGTCGTGGAAGCACGGCCGCTTGCAGAAGTAGCCGTACCACGGTTTGAGGGCCTCGGCGGTGTCCGGATCGGCCACGATCGCGTCGACGCGGGCGCGGACCTCCTCCATCTTCGCGAAGTCGGCCAGCTCGCCATCCTGCATCACCAGCAGCGTCTTGACGATGCTGGTCCAGGCGTCGGCCACCAGGTCCTCGTCGGCGTCACCCCCGGCGGTGAGCTGCTGGAAGTTCTCGATGCGGCGCCGTTGCCAGCCAGGCGTCAGCGTCGCGGCCCACTGCGAATCGGTGGGCCGGTTGGCGCGGACGTCGACCGATGACGGCGTGCGCTGGAACACCGAGAGATGACCGGCGGCGCGCGCCAGGTGCGGAACGCACTGCACGGCCGTCGCACCGGTACCGATGATCCCGATTCGCTTGTCGGCCAACAGTTCCAGATCGGGTCCGGTGTAGTCGTAGTCCCACCGGCTGGTGTGGAAGGTGTGCCCGGCGAACGACGTGATGCCGGGGATGCCCGGGAGTTTCGGCTTCTGCAGGTAGCCGTTGGCCATCGAGACGAACCGGGCGTGGATCGCGTCGCCGCGATCGGTTTCCACGATCCACCGCTCGCTGGGCTCGTCCCACCGGATTTGGCGGACCTCGGTGTGCAGGAGGGCATTGCGATAGAGGTCGTAGTGCTCGGCGATGCGCCGGCAGTGCGCGAAGATCTCCTGGCCCTTGGCGTACTTCTCGGTCGGCAGATAGCCGACTTCCTCCAACAGCGGCATGTAGACGTAGGACTCGACATCGCAGGCGATGCCGGGGTACCGGTTCCAGTACCAGGTGCCGCCGACGTCGGCCGCCTTGTCGATCAGCCTGATGTCGGCGACGCCGAGTTCCCGCAATCGGGCACCGGTCAGCAGGCCGCCGAACCCGGCGCCGACGATGGCGACGTCGACCTCGTCCGTGACCGGCTCGCGGGGAACGGGCGCACCGGACCACGGGTCGGATGCGAAGCCGGCAAACGCGCCGGCCACCTCGACGTACTGACCGATACCGTCAGGTCGCAAGCGGATCTCGCGCTCGCGGGCATAACGGGCGCGCAGCGCGCCTGGATCGAACGGAAGTCCGGTCATGCCATACCCACGGCGGTGGCGATCACTTTGGTCTCGAGGTACTCGGAGAAGCCGGCCACCCCCATCTCACGCCCGTTGCCTGACCGCTTGTAACCACCGAACGGCATGTCGGCCGAATACCACACTCCCCCATTGACACTGACCGTTCCGGTCCGCAGCCGGGCCGCCACCGAGGCCGCCCGCTCCGGATCGGAACTCCACACCGCCGCGGACAGCCCGTAGGGCGAGTCGTTGGCGATGGCGACCGCGTCGTCGTCACCGTCATGGGCCAGCACCACCAGCACCGGGCCGAAGATCTCCTCGCGCGCCGTCCGGGCGGAATTGTCCAGGCCGCGAATCACCGTGGGCGCGATGAAGTATCCGCGGTCCAGCCCGCCGGGACGGCCGCCGCCGCAGGCGAACGACCCGCCTTCGTCTAGTGCCAGATCCAGATAGCCCTGCACACGGTCACGCTGACGCGCCGAGATCAGCGGGCCGCACACCGTCGCGGGGTCGGTCGGGTCGCCGACCGCGATACCGGCCATCGCCGCGGCGGTGGAATCCACGGCCTCGTCGTATCGGTTGCGCGGCACCAGCAACCGGGTGGTGAACGCGCAGCCCTGGCCGGCGTGCCGGGACACGGCGACGGCCGCCGCGCCACATGCCCGGCCGAGGTCGGCGTCGTCGAGCACGACGAACGCCGACTTGCCGCCGAGTTCGAGGAAGACCTTGGTGATGTTCTCGGCCGCGGCGGCCATCACCGCGGTACCGGTGGCCGTCGACCCGGTGAACGACACCACGTCCACCCGGGCGTCCTGGCACAGCTGCGCACCCAGACCGGGATCGCCTGCGGTCACGATGTTGACGACACCCGGCGGGAAGTCGGTGCGTTCGGCGATGATCCGGCCGACGTGGGCAGCGCACCACGGGGTCTCGGGAGCGGGCTTGAGGACCACGGTGTTGCCTGCCGCCAAGGCCGGCCCCAGCTTGGCGAGGTTGATCTGATGCGGGAAGTTGAACGGCGTGATCGCGCCGACGACGCCGTACGGCTCACGGACCAGCCAGCGCTGCGTCGCGATACCCATCGGGGATGCCACCCCGAGATCGGTTTTCCACGAATAGCTTTCGGCGGTGTCGGCGGGGAATGCCAGATCGTTGACCGGGCCTTCGAGGTGCGAGCCCTGCGTGAAGGTCACCGGGGCGCCCACCTCGGCGACGGTGACCGAGCGCAGTTCCTCGATCTCGGCGATCAGCGCCGCACGCAACTGGCGCAGGCAATGCACCCGCAGCGCCACGTCGCGGGCCCAGTCGCTGTGGTCGAACGCGGTGCGCGCGGCGGCGATCGCGCGGTCCATGTCCGCGTTGTCTGCGTCGGCCGCCGGCCCGATCTGCTCCTCGGTGGCCGGATTGACGGTGCTGAACGTGCCCGCTCCGCCGGGCACCAGCTTCCCGTCGATCAGCAGATCGGTCACAGCGGGTCCCGGGCCACCGGACATGACATGCACCGCGGGCCGCCACGGCCGGTGCCGAGCTCGGAGGCGGCGATCGGCAGCACTTCGATACCTGAATCCTGCAGCCGGGCATTGGTTTCGGTGTTGCGTTCGTAGGCGACGACGACGCCGGGGGCCACCGCGAGGGTGTTGTTGCCGTCGTCCCATTGCTCGCGTTCGGCGGTCACCGGGTCCAGCCCGGTGTCGATGACCCGCAACGCCGTTCCCATCGCGTCGGCGGCCGCCTTCACGAACGGCGCCTCGTCGAGAATTTTCACCCCGTCGGGTGTGCGTTTGATGGTGAACGCCGACAGCGAGTCACTGATCGCCGGGTACATCACCACCGCGTCGACGTCCACCATCGTGCAGACGGTGTCCAGGTGCATCTGGGCCCGCTCCTGGGCGATCGGAACGGCCAGCACCGTGTGGGCCAATCCATCGTCGAACAGGCTGCGCGCCAACGCTTCCGCACCCGCCGGGGTGGTGCGCTCCCCGACTCCGACGGCCACCACGCCGGGCGAGAGCAGCAGCACGTCTCCACCTTCCACCGGCGCCGTGTGCGATTCGTAGGCGCGGCGCACACCGAGGAAGCGCGGGTGATGGGCGTAGATGAGGTCGGTGAGTGAGGTCTCGCGCATCCGCGCGGGCAGCGCCAGTGAGGTGATCGCCACCCGAGGGCCGATCCAGAACGACGAGTCGCGGGTGAACAGCAGGTTCGGCAGCGGCTCGATGACGAAGTCGCCGCCGTGATGCATCAGCCGGACCAGCGACATGTCCGACGTTGCGCCCGAAGGCAATTCGGTGAAGGTCATGCCCGCCATCAGTACGTGCGCCAGCGCCGCCGGCTCCAGGCTGCGCAGGTACGCCGAAAGTTCCTGCGCCAGAGGCAATCCCAAGCGGCGCGCATCGACGGCCGCGGAGATGCCCTGCATCCTGGCCGCCCCGCTGTTGAGCGCCTCGGTCAGCAGTTCGGACAGCAACAGCACTTCGACCCCGCGCGACCGCAGCAGATCGGCGAACGCATCGTGCTCCTGCTGGGCCCGCGCCACCCACGGCAGACCGTCGAACAGCAGTTTGTCGTTGTTGCGTGGGGTCAGCCGCTGCAGTTCGGCACCGGGACGATGCAGGATGACGACCCGCAGAGTCCCGACCTCGGAGTTGGAGCCAAGTGCGGCGGCAGTCACGAATAGCACCGTAACAACACCTCAGCCAGCTCATCTATCGTCGACGTGTGACCGAGCACGAACTGGGGCCCGGCGAGCTCGCGGGGCGAGCCGGAGTGGCGATCTCGGCACTGCATTTCTACGAGCGCGAGGGTCTGATCACCAGCCGCCGAACGTCGGGCAACCAGCGGCGTTACCCCCGCGACACGCTGCGGCGGGTGGCCTTCATCCGCATGTCCCAGCGCCTCGGCATCCCCCTGGCCAGGGTCCGCGAAGCACTGGCCACATTGCCGACCGACCGGGTTCCCACCAGCCGGGACTGGGCGCGACTGTCGGCGGGCTGGCGCGACGATCTCGATGAGCGGATCGACCACCTGCAGCGGTTACGTGACAACCTCGCCGACTGCATCGGCTGCGGTTGCCTGAGCCTGCGCAGCTGCGCGCTGTCCAACCCCGAAGACGTCCTCGCCGGCCACGGTCCAGGGGCGGCCAAGCTCTAGTTTCGAAGCTTCAGTGTCGAACAGATGTGCGATATTCTCGTGCTTGTGTCTGTCCCGGTTCAGGGCGCGCTGTTCGAGCACAGTGAGCGCCGCGAGCTCGGTGCCGGTGCGTGGATCGACATGCGCTCGGCATGGGTCGACGACGCCGATGCGTTGTTCGACGCCCTGCTCGAGGACGTGGCCTGGCGCGCCGAACGGCGGCAGATGTATGACCGCGTCCTCGACGTTCCGCGCCTGGTCAGCTTCCACGATCTACTGACCGAACCGCCACCGAACCCCGCGATCACGAAGCTGCGTCGTCGCCTCAACGATGTCTATGCCGGCGAATTGGGTGAGCCGTTCACCAGTGCCGGGCTGTGCCTGTACCGCGACGGCGCCGACAGCGTGGCATGGCACGGCGACACCATCGGCCGCAGCAGCACCGAGGACACCATGGTGGCGATCGTCAGCCTCGGCGCCACCCGAGTGTTCGCGCTGCGGCCCCGCGGCGGCGGACGGTCGCTGCGGCTGCCCCAACACCACGGCGACCTTCTGGTGATGGGCGGTTCGTGCCAACGCACCTGGGAGCACGCCGTTCCCAAAACCGCGCTGCCGAAAGGACCGCGGATCAGCATCCAATTCCGCCCGCGCGACGTGCGCTGAGGCTCAGCCTCGGATCGCGTTGACGCCGGCGACCAGCAGATCGCGGGCCCGCCCGGTGTTCACCGGCACGACCGGCTTGTCGGGCAGGACCAGCGGGTTGGCGCTCACGATGACCTGATAGACACCGAAATGGGCGGAGTAGTTGTACGTCTCGCCGGTGCGCGCCTGGTTGTTGACCACAGCCTGCAGCACTCGGTGGACGCCCAGTGTCTTGGTGCCGTCGATCGTGGGCGCCTCGACCGACTCCACCAATCCGCGCATCGCGCTGCCGCTGAAGGTGACCTTGCGGCAGTCCGGCCCGGGTTCGGTCACCGGCACCGCCGAGTCGGTTTCGACGGCGATCACGATGAAGCGGTTGCCCTGGCCCTCGGCGGAAACAGCGGCCATGTTGCCCTGGGTGCCCTGCGGCACGAGTTGTCCGGTGGCGTACCTCGCACAGGACGGCGGATCGAAGGTCAGGCCGTCGGGCAGTTTCTGGCCGGCCAGCACCTGCGGGTCGATTCCGGTCTTGGCGACCTCGGAGACCGTGAAGTCCGGACCGAAGCTCGACTTCACCGTCGTCACCTTGGCGATATCGGCCTTCGGTTCGGCCGGTGCGCCCGATGAACATGCCACCGCCAGTCCGGCGCACAGCACTGCGACGACCGCGCCGGGTTTCAACATCGTGGCCAATGTACCTGCCTCAGCCGCGCAGGGCAGCGACCGTCGCGACCAGAAGATCGCCGACGGAACGGGAATCCAGTGCCGGATGCGGTGATCCCGGATCGGTGACCAGGGTGACGTAGACGACGTGGCCGTCGGCGTAGGCCTGCGCGGTCGCGGCCTGGCCGTCGACCTCGGTGCCGGACTCGACGACAGTGCGGGTGGTGACTGTCATCGCGACGGTCCGGACACCGGCGATGGTGGGTGTTTCGGACGCCGGGGCCAGGGTCACATCACCGGTGGTGTGCGCGAACGTCATCGTCCACCGGGCGCAGTCATCGACCACCGCGTCATCCGGCGGCGGCTGGGCGGGCACCGCGACGACGACGTAGAGGGTTCCGCCCGCCCCCGACGCCGAGTAGCCGCGGGCACCGGGATCGGCGGGCGCCGGGTCCGCCAGCGCCGCGCACTGCGGCGGGGCCGCCGTCCACCCGGATCCGAAGCCCCACAAGCCCGCAGCGCTCACCGGCCCGGTCACGTCGGCGATCTCGTAGCCGTCCGGGAGCGACGACCGGATGCGTTTGATGTTGGCCGGGTTGATCACGCCGGCGCCGGGTGCCGCCGTCGATGAGGACGACGGCGGCGGCCGAGTGGGCTGCGCGCACGCCGCCGGACCGAGGCCCGTCGCCAGGCACAGTGTCGTCGTCAGGCAGACGATGAGCCGCCGCACGGGGCTTTGATACCACTGATTGTTCGGCTGATGCGCGTGCCTCGCGGGCTAACCTGTCAGCCATGTGTACTCGGGTGCTGTGGAACACCAATGACCTAGCAGTCCTCACCGGGCGCTCGATGGACTGGCCGGAGTCGACGCAGCCGTTGATCGTCGGGTTTCCCCGCGGGCGCGACCGCGACGGTAGCCGGCCGACCGGAATCGTCGCCGACCCGAATCCGCTGCGCTGGACCAGCCGTTACGCCAGCCTGGTGACGACCGTCTACGGACTCGGCACCGTGGACGGCCTCAACGAGGCGGGACTGGCGGGCCACGGGCTGTACCTGAACGAGACGAACTTCGGCACGCGCGAGCCCGCGAAACCCGGGGTGCAGGCCGGATTGTGGTTGCAATATCTGCTGGATCAGGCTGACACGGTGGCCGAGGCGCTGCGGCTGATGGACGAGATCCAGCTGGTGAAGGTGTCGGCGCACGGACGCGACGCCAATCTGCACCTCGCTCTCGAGGACGCCGGTGGCGACTCGGCGATCATCGAATTCGCCCAGGGCCAGGCGGTGGTCCACCACGGCCGCGAGTTCACGTTGATGACCAACGATCCCACCTACGACGAGCAGCTGAATCTGCTTTCCCTGCAAGACTTTTCCCATCCGAGCCGGGAGATGCCGTTGCCCGGGAACGTCAACCCGGTCGATCGGTTCCAGCGCGCCGCCTACTACAGCGCCCTGCTGCCCACCCCGAGTTCACAGCGCAAGGCGATCGCGAGCGTGATGGCGATCATGCGCAATGTGTCGGTTCCGTTCGGCGCGCCGTACGGCGACTTCGGCGTCTACAACACCGAATACCGAACAGTGACCGACCTGACCAACCGGATGTACTTCTTCGAGTTGACCACCAGCCCCAACGTCGTGTGGGTCGACATGGACCGGTTGAAGCTCGACGACAAGCCGGTCGCCGTCGACCCTTACGACGAATCGCTGATCGGCGACATCACCGATCGCTTCGCACCGCGTGAGATGGCGTTCTAACGGTTGAGGCGCCAGATGTCGGTCGACATCAGCGTCGCGAACGAACACCACAACGGGTAGGGCGCCAGCGCCGCGCCGAACTTCGGGTCCGCGGCGGCGGACCGGCGCGCCAGGTCGGCGCTGCTGACCGCGAGCGCGCCGGCCGCCAGCGCTGACGGTCCGAGCTTGTGGGACTTGAAGAACAGCCAGCTCCAGCCGGCATTGAGCACCAGGTTGACGCCGAGCGCGCCGATGTAGCTGCGGGCCTTGGCTTCCTCGCCGTTGGCCCTCAGCTTGTCGATCGTCGCCGCCGACGTCACGGCGATATCGGCGTACAGCGTCGTCCACGCCACCGGGAACACGGCGTTCGGCGGGACGTATCGGGGTTTACGAATCCGGGGATACCAGGTCTCGACGCCGCTGCGGCTGGCGATGCTCCCGGTGACGGCGGCCGCGGCGGTGGCCAATGAGGTTGCGACGATGGACTTTCCCATGGCGCCAACTTACCCATGCGCAAGATCTGCAAACGTACGCCCTCACCGGCCGTCACACAGTGGTCAGAACCGGGCCCGGTGGCGACCGACGCCGGTGTGCGCCGGTGTGGCGTTTCCTGCCTGCGGGTCCGCGGACCGGGTCGGTGGGGTGCGGGGCTTGAGGCCCGCGGCGCCGGGTGGCCGCACCGCGGCGCGTCGAGTGGCTGGCGCCGGACTGCTCGGCGTCGCCACGGTGGGAAGCGTTGCGCCGCCGACTCCGAAGGGTCCTGCAGGCGTCGTTCCGAGTGGACGCCCCAACCCCGCCTCTTGCAGACCGTCGTCCAGTCCGACGGGAATCGCGGCGAGGAGGTCCCGGACCATGGTCGCCGGGTCTTTCGGATTCGTCAGTGTCGCGGGGGTCGGCTCGCCCGGGCTGATGGTGCGGTCGTAGGCCCATTCCACGATCACCCGCAGCGGTGCGTCGAGGACGTCGAGGATCGGTCCCGGTACGCCGAGCTGGGCGAGCGGCATGAGCAGCGGTAGGCGCCGGGTTGGCAGCAGGTAGTACGTGGTGTCGCCGGTGGTGCCCTGATTCATCGCGCCGGCCACGGACACGGTGTAGTTCTCGTGCAGGTAGACGATGCCGGCCAGCGCGTTGAGGTCGGCCAACAGGTTCAGCGGACGCCGCGGGAAGTCGGCCCAGCCGTCGTACTGCTGCGCGATGTCGGCGGTCAGGAATCGGCAGTTGGTGCCGCCGGCATCGCAGCTGTCCGTGGGGGTCGCACCGTCGAACGTGACTCCGAGGATGGGGATGTAGAGGCCCGCGAAGCGTTCGAGGAAGCCTCCGTTCGGCCGGTTCGGATTACTGACGACCACGAACGAGACGGCCGGTGTCGTGTCGAAGGAATCGCGGTACTGCGCGATGAGGTCCCGCTTGACGATCGACGCGATCCTCGCGCTCTGCGAATACCCAAAGACCACGTAATCCGATGCAAGGCCGTCAGCGCCGAGATGCCTTGCCTCGCAGGATATCCGGCCCTGCAGGCAGTTGCCCATGTTGTCGGCACCTGCCGCCACAGAGGCGTCGAAACGGTCCGCGCCGACCACCGGCCAGAACTGTTCGGGGGTGCCGACGGCGACCCGGTGGTAGGTGCCGGGATCAGACGAATCGGCCCGTACCACCCCGGTGGGGGCGATGAAGAGATCGAGCGCGCCCTGCGTGAACTGCTCGACGAAACCCGGGGACTCGCCCACCAGAGGGTGTCCCGTGCCGCCCATTATCAGGGCGGTGGTGGCCGCCAGCTGAACAGTGACGGTCAACATCGCCGCCGCGACGACGCCCGACACGGCCAGGCACAGCAAGCGCAGAACGGTGCCCACGGCGCCCCCCACACGCCAGGCGCAACGCCCATGATGGCTTCACCCGACCCACCACCGCGACCACGTTGCGCCATTGCAATTTCGCGGCCTCAGCCCATGGTGCGCCTGTTTCTCCAGCGCCGTGGCAAAAGCGGTTTCACAAAGATTCATGTGGTTTCGCTGTGAAGGGCACTAAGCTGCTCAATCGAATTTGGTTGGTCGCTGGCGACGGCGCGCCACAACAAAAGGAGAACTCGTTCGATGAACAAGATGACGGCGGTAGCTACGGCGGGCCTGGCCGCCGTTTCGTTGAGTTTCGCGCTCGTCGGGTGCGGTTCTGACAGCAAGAACGACAGCAAGACGTCGACCTCCACATCGACGTCGACGTCCACCGAGACGTCCACCTCGAAATCCACTGAGACGTCGGCAAGTCCGGCGCAGGCCGCCGGCACGAACAAGACCATCCAGGATTACCTGAAGGAAAACCAGATCACCGAAACGCCGGTCAAGCGTGGCGATCCCGGTTCCCCCAACATCGATCTGGCGATGCCGCCGGGGTGGTCGGACGCCGGCCAGCAGACCCCGGACTGGGCCTACGGGGCGATCGTCTTCGACAGCCCGCAGGACAAGGCCGATCCGCCGAGCATCATCGCGATCGTCTCCAAGTTGACCGGCAACGTCGACCCCAAGAAGGTCCTCGAGTTCGCACCGGGTGAGCTGCAGAACCTGCCGGGGTGGACGCCGCTCGGCGACGGCGCCAACAAGAGCACGCTGAGTGGTTTCGACGCCGTTCAGCTCGGTGGCAACTACACCAAAGAGGGCAAGAAGCGCATCATCGCCCAGAAGACGGTCGTGATTCCCGGCCAGGACGGCCTGTACGTCCTGCAGATGAACGCCGACGCGCTGGACGGCCAGGAGGGTCCTCTGATGGACGCCACCAACATCATCGACGAGAAGACGACGATCACTCCCTGATCGGTGTCGTGAGGCGGCTGTCGGTGCGTGTGTCGCGCCGGCAGCCGCCTCCTTAGTTGGGAGGTCTTCGCATGACATCTGAGGAAACGCAGGAAGCCGACGAACCCGCGGTGTCCGCGGGCCGGCGCATGGTCGCCTCGATGAGTCCGCGCGCCGTCTGGTCGATGGCCGACGGACAGCCGGTGGTGCTCAAGCAGTTTGTCCAGTTCTGTCTGATCCTCGTGTATCCCGCATGGATTGTCGGGATGCTCTTTGCGGTGGCCTTCTATTACGCGGGCTATGCCGTGCTGTGGGTATTGTTCGCGCCAATTCGATTGTGGATGAAGAAGAATCGGCCCGACGAGTATGCGGCGAGCCAGTTGAAATAGTCGGGGTTATCCCCAGATCTGCATTCGTCGGCAGATCGATCTGAGCGTCGGTTTCTGTCGGTGGTTCGAACTAGTGTTCGGGTATGCGTTCGATCGATGAGGTCTTGGAGGCGCTCGACGATGTCGTCGAGGCCTTGGCCGCAGTCGATCTCGATGTCTTGTCACCGCCGGATCGGTTCAGGTTTCTGGAGCGGTTGGAGACCGCCCAGCGCCGCCAGGTAGCGGTGTCTCACGCTGTGGTGGGGCGGTTGGAGCAGTTCGAGGGCTGCCCGCCGGTGCCGATCACGTTGGCTGATGTGTTGCGGATCAGTCCGCGGGAAGCCAAACGCCGCCTGCGTGATGCCCAGCAGGTGGCGCCGCGGCGGGCGTTGACCGGCGAACCGCTGCCGCCCGTGTTGCCCGAGACGTCGACGGCCTTTCATGCCGGGCAATTGGATGGTGAGCATCTGACGGTGATCCAGAAGTTCTTCCGCGATCTACCCGACCATGTCCCCGCGGTAGAGGGGGAGAAAGCTGAACGCGCACTGGCCGGTCACGCCCAGACCATGCGGCCCGATCAGTTGGAGAAAGTCGCCCACCGGCTGGCACTGCACCTCAACCCCGACGGCAGGTTCTCCGATCAAGACCGCGCCCGCAAGCGCGGATTCACCTGGTGCGGTGGGCAAGGCGTCGACGGAATGAGTGTGGGCCGACTGGTGGCCGACCCGCAGTTGCGGGCGCTGCTCGACGGCTGGTTCACCAAGTTCGCCGCACCCGGAGTGTGCAACCCCGCCGACCAAACACCCACGCTGGCCCCATCGGAGGACGTGGCCGACCGTGACCTGCGCAGCCACGCGCAACGTCAGCACGACGCGCTAACGGCGTTGGTGCGCGGTCAGCTTGGTGACCCGAAACTAGGGCAGCACAACGGGTTACCGGTCACGGTGATCGTCTCAGCCACCCTGCAGGACATCCAGGACAACACCGGGCACGCGGTCACCGCCACCGGCACCCTGCTACCCATCCGCGACGTCATCCGGATGGCCAGCCACGCCTACCACTACCTCGCCCTGTTCGACCGGGTCGACGGCCGCGCGTTATGGCTGGGCCGCACCAAACGCATCGCCTCAGCCGATCAGCGGATCATGCTGCACAACAAGGACCGCGGCTGCACCCGCCCCGGATGCGACAAACCCGGATACCTCACCGAAGTCCACCACGTCGACGAGTGGGCCCACGGCGGGCTCACCAACATCGACAAACTCACCCTGGCCTGCCCCGCCGACCACCGACTCCTCGACCACGGCTGGAAAACCCGCAAACTCCCCAACGGCGACACCGAATGGATACCCCCACCCGACCTACCCATGCTGCACCGCGGCGTCAACACCTACCACCACCCAGAACGCCTACTGGGGAGCTAAGCCCGGGAGAATGCCGACGCCTCGGCGACCTGCTGCGGGGTGGGCCGAACTCCGGTGTACCGCTCGAACTGTTCGGCCGCCTGCAGCGCGATCACCTCGGCGCCGGTGATGACCTGCTTACCCGCCGCCCGCGCCGCGGCGATCAGCGGCGTCTCCGACGGCACGGCGACAACGTCGAAAACGGCACGTGCAGAAGCGATCACCGGGTCAGCGTAGGCGGGGTCGTGCTCTTCGGGCCCGCCCGCCATTCCGATCGGCGTCACGTTGACGATGACCTGCGCGCGGAGGTCGCCGACCTCGCTGCGCCAGTCGTAGCCCAGCCGTTGCGCCAAATCCGGGCCGCTGTCGGAATTCCTGGCCACGATGGTGCCATTGCCGAATCCGCTGTCCCGGAACGCCGTTGCCACCGCGCTCGCCATCCCGCCGCTGCCGCGGATCAGCACAGCCGAGTCCGGGTCAAGGCCGTGTTCGGCGATCAACCGCTGCACAGCGGTGTAATCGGTGTTGGCCGCGGTCAGCACACCGTCATCGTTGACGATCGTGTTGACCGCGTTGATCGCCCGCGCGGAGTCCTCCACATGCTCGACCAGCGCCAGCACATCCTGCTTGAACGGCATCGACACCGAACAGCCGCGAATCCCCAGCGCCCGCACGCCACCGATGGCGGCCGCGATATCGGTTGTGGTGAACGCCTTGTAGATGAAATCCAGGCCGAGCTGCTCGTAGAGATAGTTGTGGAACCGGGTGCCGATGTTGCTGGGCCGCGCGGCCAGCGAGATGCACAACCGGGTGTCCTTGTTCAGCGCAGGCTTGGCCATGTCACCCGATCGCCCGCAGGACCTGGCGTGCCATGCTGCGGATCTCCGTGGCGAGCTCCGGATCGATCTGTATCGCATTGTCTTTCGGGACGTCGAACTCGGTGGTCACCACTCCCGGCTCCTCGCGCTCCCAGTGCGCGCCGAAACGGTCGAGGATCGTCCGCATCGGCAGGTTGTCGCCGAGCACCCGCGCCGAGAATCGCTTCACTCCCCCGACCCGCGCCGCGATGATCAATGCGTCCATCAGGAAGTTGCCGATGCCACGTCCCTGGTACGCATCGCCGACGATGAACGCGATCTCGGCGACCGACGGATCGGCTTCGTCCCGGACGAACCGCACGTCGGCGACCACCGGGCCGTCCGCACCGTCGATGAGGACCCAGACGAAGTGATCGACGTAGTCGACCTGGAACAGGTAGTTCATCAGCGCCATGCTCGGCGCCCGCATCGACATGAACCGGCGATAGAGCGTCTCGGAGGAGAACTCGACAGGACCGTTCGACGTCCGGGCGCTGTCACCGGGCAGCACCGGACGCAACCACAGCTCGGTACCGTCCTTCAGTGTCACCGGGATCGGGGTGACGAACGCCGCCAGCCGCTGCCGGGCAGTGCGAACCAGCCGCTCGCTGATTCCCGGCAGCTCGGCCATGGTCTCGAACGCCGAATGGTCACCGATGTAGCCGGTCAGTGGCTCGGTCGTGGTGACGGTCGCGGTGCGGGGCTTGTCACGGAGAAGAGCGATCTCACCGACGATCACACCGGCGGAGACCGAATCCAGGACGATTTCACCGTCGTCGCCGACGTGCCGCACCTCGGCCCGGCCGGTATCGATGAGCAGGAACGACACCGCCTGCTCGCCCTGGCGCATGAGAACCCGGCCCGGCGGCGCCTGCAATGGTCGTAGCCGCTCGGCCAGCGGGCGCAGCAGCTCAGGCCGGCACCCCGCGAACACCTCCATCTGCGCCAATCCCTCGGCGCGCACGGTGATCAACTCCGGTGCCGCCCCCAGTGCCGACGCCAGGCCGCTTTCGCCGCCCTCCGTCGTCATGCGACCTCCCTAGCCATCGACATCGAGGCTACCGATGGGCCGCAACCCGGCGGACCGATTCGGCACACCGACCGTGTCACGTTGCTCAACTACCGCCCCGGCGGCGCGGCCCGCGCTAGTGTTTGCTGACACAGGGCGCAAACGTCGGGGGTGCTGCGTATGCCTGCTCAATCCTGCCGCTTCACGGCGGCCAAGCGAGTCGTGACGACGGTGACGGCCGCGGCGCTCATCGCGGCCACGCTCACCCCCGCTCCCACCGCGGCGGGGCGGTCGGTGTCGCACGGACCGATCCATCTACCGGTGGTGCTGATGGCCGCGATCGACGAGTCGCCGACCACGCTGGGCATCGCTGATTCCAATCTGTACACCTTGTCCGAGACGGATCTGAACAAGACCCTCGACGAACTCCAATCCCTCGGCGTCAAAGACGTCAGGATTGCGGTGCCGTGGATCTTTGTGCAGCCCAACAGTTCTCAGAACTATGACTGGTCGAGGCTGGACATGGTGGTCAACGCCGTCGCCGAACGCGACATGGGCGTGCTCGGTGTCATCAGTGCAACCCCGGCCTGGGCGGGCTTCCCGCTCAACGGGCACCCCAACCCCGCCACCTACGCCGCGTTCGCCTCGGCCGTCGCGACCCGCTACCAGGGCAAGATCTCGGCGTACGAAGTCTGGAACGAGCCGAACGGTGTGACGTTCTGGTCACCGGTGAGCGCGAAGGCTTACACCGACCTGCTCAAGGCCGCGTACCCCGCGATCAAGGCCGCCGATCCGAACGCCACCGTCATCGGCGGTGTATTGGGGGCGGTGGGCAACATTCCGGGTGTGTCGACCAGCGCGGTGAAGTTCGTCAATCAGATGTATGCCGATGGGGCGCATGGCTTTTTCGATGCACTGTCCTTTCACCCGTACCACTATGTGACCCCGTTCTCCAAGGGGACGATGCCCGCCGAACCCATCGAACAGGTCGCGGCCATCCGCGCATTGATGGCGGCCAACGGCGACGCCGACCTCAAACTGTGGGCCACCGAATACGGTCTGCCGACCAGCGTGGTGTCGCAGGCCCAGCAAGCCGCCTACCTCCACGATTTCGTGGTCGCATGGCAGCAGGTGACCGGAGCCGGCCCGATGTTCATCTACACCACGCGCGACACCGCGACCGGCGCCTTCGACGACGAGGCCAACTTCGGCATCTTCACGACCAATTGGACCCCCAAACTGGCGGCCGAGACCGTGGCCGCGCTGATCGGGGATCTGGCGGACGGCACAGCCGAACCCTTCGACGTCACGCCGTATATGCCGGCCAATCCGTTCCTGCAGGGCGTCCAGGTATTCATCCGTCAGCTCATCAATCAGGCACTCGTGGTGCCGAAATTCGTTGTGCAGCTGGTGAGTAGCGTGGTCAACGCAGTGGTGAAGACCATCGCCGCGGCTCTGGGCATCCCGGCCGCCGGACGCACCGCCGCGGCCACGCCGTCGGCCCCGGCAGCGCAGACCGCCGTCGCACCGAACCCGCGCAGGGCGGTCGCGGCAAGCAAGCGGCAACCGGCCACGGCCACCGCCACTCCCAGCCCCACGGCCGCATCCACACCGAGCGCACAACGCCGCAGCAAGCCCGCTCAGCAGCGCGCCGATCGGACAGCATCCGGCGGATCCACCGGACACAGCTCCACGGGGCACTCCGCGCGCTGAGACCTACAGGTGCTTGGACCGGTTCACGAAACGGCCGGCGCGCGGCGAAAACAGCCACCCACCACCGGCTTTCGTCCCGCCATCGACCGGAATGTTGTGGCCGGTGACGAAACTTGACAACTCTGAGGCCAGAAACAGCGCCACCCTCGCCTGATCATCCGGCCAGCCGACCCGACCGACCGGCGCCCACGACTCCCACAGGTGCTCGACGTCCTCATACCCGGTGAGATAGTCCACCTGCGGCGTCTGGGTGAGGTCGGTACCGATGCCGTTGACGCGGATCCCGTGGCGGCCCAGATCGACCGCCAGGCACGTGGTGAAGTGTGCGACAGCGGCTTTCATCGCACCATAGACCGGATCACGAGGAAAGCCGCGCATGCCTTCCACCGAGTGGACGTTGACGATATTGCCGCTGCCCGCGTCGATCATCGCCCCGACGAAGGCACGGGTGACCGCGAAGACATGGCGCAGGTTGATGTCGTACATCCGTTGCCAGGTCTGCGGTGTCGACTCCTCGAAACCCACCAGCGGCCGGTAGTCACCGACGTTGTTGACCACGACGTCCACCCGCCCGTGGGCGCCCAGCACCGTATCCGCGAGGCGGGCGACATCGTCGTCGACGGTCACGTCCACGACGTGGCTGCGGATCACCCCGCCGTCCGCCGTCACCTCGCGGCTGATGCGTTCGGCGCGGACCGGGTCGATCTCGGCGACCTCGACGACGGCGCCGTGCGCGGCGAACAGCGCCGAAATCGCCCCGCCGATACCGTCGCCGCCGCCGGTCACGACCGCAACGCGGCCCTCCAGCAAGCGATTCCAGTCTGGTATCTCCGGGACGTGTACGACACCATGCGGGCCGTTGCTCATAGCGGCGCAGCCTACGCCGTCAGTAGGCCAGCAGGTTTACAATCTTGCCGAACGCGCTCGGCAGCGCGGTCGCGGCCGGCACCACCGCCGAGCGGGTGGGACCGAACTCGACGGCATGCAGCAGCCCCGCCGTCAGCAGCCGGTAGCGCCGCGACATCCGCCGCCACTGCCGGTCGTAGTCGCCCGGCCGTTCCGCCAGAACACAATTCACCAACAGTTCGGCGCCGCCGAAGGCGATGCCGAGCCCTTCACCGGTCAAGGCGTCGACGTAGCCTGCGGCATCGCCCACCAGCAGGACGCGGCCGGCTCGGCGCCCGGCCACCCGCTGCCGCAGCGGACCTGCCGCCCGCTCGGGCCCGTGCGGACATCCGTCCACCCGCTCGCGCAGGGCACCGAATTCGGCCAGCCTGCTCTCGAACGAACCCTGCCGCGCGGTCAGGATCGCGATGCCCACACAGTCGTCGGCCACCGGGGTGACGTAGGCCTCGGCGCCGTCACCCCAGTACACCTCGACCCGGTCGCTCCAAGGCGTGATGCGCACGTGCCGCCGCAGCCCCCACCGCCGCGACCCGCCGCTGGGGCGGGCCAGGCCCAGCGACCGCCGGATCGGTGAATGCAAGCCGTCGGCGGCGGCCAGGTAGCGAGCACGAAAAGCCCCGCACTGCACCGAGTCCGCGTCCTGGGTGATCGATCCGATGTGGGCGTCGACCACATCGACACCGGCTGCCTGAACCGCATCCATCAACGCGGTGTGCAACGCGGTTCGGCGCACGCCCATACCCGGACCGGCGCGAAACGGGGCATCCACCCGGCGTTTGGCATCGAAATATGTGATGCCCCGAAACGGCTTGCCGGGCAGGGCTATTCCGAGTTTGTCGAGCTGCTGAACGGTGTAGGGCATCATTCCCTCACCGCAGGCCTTGTCGATCGGCGCGCGGCGGCGCTCGACAACGGTGACCCTGAGCCCGGCGCGGGCGGCATGCAATGCGGTGACCAGACCGGCCGGGCCGCCGCCTGCCACCAGGAGGTCGATCACGACAGGCTTGCCAGCGCGGCGTTTTCAGTGCGGATGCGCGTACGCAACAGGGCTGCGTTGAGCACGGTGAAGGCGAGTGCGGTGATCCATCCGGTGTGCACCAACGGCAGCGCGATGCCCTCGGCGACGACGGCGACATAGTTGGGGTGGCTGAAGAACCGGTACGGGCCGCCCTCGACGCGCGAAGCGCCGGGAATAACGACGACGCGGGTGTTCCACTGCCTGCCGAGTGTGGTGATGCACCACCACCGCAAGCCTTGTGCACCAACCACTATCGCCAGCATCGGCCAGCCGAGCGCGGGCACGAACGGCCGATGCAGGCCGATCACCTCCACCAGCGCCCCGGCGAGGAATCCGGTGTGCAGCACCACCATCAGCGGGTAGTGACTCGCCCCGAACTCGACGCCGCCCTGGGCCCGGCTCCAGGCCAGATTGCGCTTCGCGACGACCAGTTCGGCCAGGCGTTCGGCCGCCACCGCCGCGACCAGCAGCACATACCAGGTCATCAGTGCCAGCGCAGCAGCACCAGTTCCGAGCAGAACCCGGGACCCATGGCCATCATCACACTCGGACCTGCTGACGGACGCTTGGCGATGGTGTCGCGCAACACGTGCAGCACCGACGACGACGAGATGTTGCCGATGTCGGCCAGCGAGCGCCACGTGAGCTCGAGCGCCTCGTCGGGCAGCTTCAGGCTGTTGACGATCGCCTCGATGATCTTGGGGCCACCGGGATGGCAGACCCAGGTGCCGATGTCGTCGAGCTCGAGGTCATGTGCGCCAAGGAATTCGGTGACATCATCAGGCAGGTAACGCTCGATGACATCGGGCAGATCGGCGGACAGCACCAGCTCCAGACCGTCTGGTCCGACGTCCCAGCCCATGGTGCGCAACGAATCCGGATACAAATGGCTGCGCGAATCGATCACATCGGGCCCGCTGGCGTTGATCTTCTCCGCCCGGCGTTCACCGACAGCGACGACGGCCGCAGCCCCGTCGGCGAACAACGCGCTGCCGACCAATCCGGGCAACGTCGGCTTGTTCGCCGTGTAGGTCATCGAGCACAACTCGACCGACACCAGCACCGCGACACCGTCGGGATCACCGCGCAGATAGTCGTGCAGCCGGGCGACGCCCGCCGCACCGGCCACGCAGCCCAGGCCGAACATCGGCACCCGACGGACGTCAGGGCGCATCCCCAGCCGGCCGGCGATCCGGGCCTCGATGGATGGGGCCGCGACTCCGGTCACGGTCGTCGACACGATGAGATCGACGTCCTCCGGCCGCAGGCCGGCCTCCTCGAGGGCACCCGCGACCGCGGCCGAGCCGAGTTCGACGGCATTCTCGATGAACAGGTCGTTGGCCTCGCCGAAATCCTTCAGCGCGGGATATTGATCCAACGGCAGGACGAAGTGACGGTTATCGACTTTGGCGCTGCGATGCAGCTTGCGAAGGATCTCTTCATACTCGCCGTACCCACCGATGGTGAGAAACGCTTCGGTGACCTCGGCTTGGGTGTACCGGTGCGGCGGCAACTCTCCGCGCACACCGGCGATGACACTGATCGGACGCATGTCATTGACACGATGATCGTCCGGTGCGGGTTCACCAGTGTTTGCCCGCGGACCGTTGTTCGACACGTCACCCAGTATGCCTCGCCGGCCCACCTTCGCGAATTCCCACCCGTTGATGCATCCAGGCCAACGGCTTGGGCGCCCACCAATTCCACCGGCCCATGACGTGCATGAACGCCGGAACCAGGACCAGGCGAACCAGGGTGGCGTCGGCCAGTACGGCCAGTGCCAGACCCAGCCCGAACATCCGCATGAACGACACATGAGCCGCGGTCAGCGCGGCGAACGAGATTGCCATGATCAGCGCTGCGGCGGTGATGACACGGCCGGTGTGGGCCACACCGAGAGCAACGCTCTCGTCGTTGTCCGAGGCGCCGCGCTGCGGTGATGCGAGCCAGAACTCCCGGATCCGGGACACCAGGAACACCTCGTAGTCCATCGAGAGGCCGAACGCGATGCAGAACAACAGCACCGGGATGTTTGCCACCAGGGTGCCGGTCGAGGTGGTCCCCAGCGCGCCGAGATGGCCGTCTTGGAAGATCCACACCATCGCGCCGAACGCCGCCGTCAGCGACAGCACATTGAGCACCAGAGCCTTCAGCGGAAGCACCACGCTGCCGGTCAGCAGGAACAGCAGCACCAGCATGATCGCGGCGATCAGACCGAGTACGGCGGGCAGCCGCGAGGTGATGGCATCCACGCTGTCCCGGTTGGCCTGTGCGGTACCTGCGAACTCGACGGTCGTATTGCCCGGCGTCGGAACCTCATGCAGCCGGGTGAGTTGATCCTCGGAACGGTCCGAGAACAACGGGGCGGCGCTCTCCACCGTCAGAAGCACGCTGCCCGAGGCCGATCCGGTCGCCGCCGTCGGCGGGCCGACGAGATTCCCGCCGACGAACGCTCCCATCGGCGCCGACACCGACGGCACGTCGGCGACCCGCGACAGGTCCGCCGCGTAGCGGGCGATCTGCGGGTCGGACAGGCCGGACGCATTCGGGATGGCCACCGGGATCGCGGTCTCGGAGTTGTTGGTGAACTCGCTGCGCAGCAGGTCGCCCACCTGATGAGCCGACGCCGAGGTGGGCAGCACCCGATCGTCGGGGAATCCTGGCCGCACACCGAGGAAGGGCGCACCGAGGATCACCAGCACCACAACGCCGGCCAACCCGATCGGCACTGCCCGTTTCATCACGAATCTCGTTGACCGATACCAGAATTGCTCTTCGACTGGGCGCTGGACCGGTTCGGCCCGGTTCAGTGTGCGGCGGGCCAGGCGACGCACGTCGAGCGAGTCGAGCCGATCGCCCAACAGGCTGATCGCGGCGGGAGTGATCACGATGGCGGCCACCGCGGCGAGCGCGACAGTGGCCACGCCGGCATAGGCGAACGACTTCAGGAAATGCATCGGGAACAGCACCATGGCGCCCATGGACAGCGCGACGGTGGTTCCGGAGAACAGCACGGTGCGGCCCGCCGACTCCATGGTCCGCATCAACGCCGTCTCCCGATCCGCTCCCTCGGCCAATTCGTCGCGGTAACGGCTGATCATCAGCAACGTGTAGTCGATCGCGAGGGCAAGACCCATGGCGGTGGTCAGGTTCAGCGCGAAGATCGAGACGTCGGTGAAGAACGTGGTCACCCGGAGCACGGCCAGCGCGCCGAGGATCGCCACCAGCCCCACGGCCACCGGCAGCGCGGCGGCGAACACGCCGCCGAACACCCAGACCAGCACCAGGAAACTGAGCGGAATCGCGATGGACTCCATCAGCAGCAGATCGTGCTGTGATTGCTGGGTGACCTGCAGGTTGACCATCGCCACCCCGCCGGTACGCACCACGATCCCGTCGCGGTCGCGACTTATCTGGGCGGACAAGTCTTTGGCGTAGATCTGCTGGTTGGCTTCACTGCCGGTGATGCCGGCGGTGATCACGGCCGACTTCTGGTCGCGGCTGACGAGCGCGGCCGCGGCCTGCGGCGGCGACGTCCACGCCGACGAGATGCCGGTGACATGGCCAGAGCGTTTCAGCTGGTCGATGACGTCGAGTGCCGCCGCCCGCGCCGCCGGACTGTCGAAGCGATCGCTCGCGGTCACGACGACCAGGAACTGGACGTCGCCCTGGTCGAACTTGTCGGTGAGCAGCTGTGTGGCGCGCGACGACTGCGAGTTCGGGTCGGCGAAGCCGCTGGGAGAGAGGCTCTTGGCGACCGGTACGCCGAAGATGCCAAGCGCCACCATGACGAGGATCGCTACGGCGACCACGTGACGCGGTGCTGCAATGGCTAGCCGGGCAATCGCTCGCAGCAATGGTCCGTCCTTAGGTTCAGCCCTGCCTTCTGCTGATACGTGCCCGACCAGCAGGAGGTTCACAATGCCTCCCCGAACGGCCTCGCAACCTACCTGGCCACGGTAACCAATAGGGCACTGCCCGCGCATAGTTGGCGAACTCGGCACCGAACACGCGACGGAAGCGGGCCTCCTTGAAAAGCGGTCCTACCAGGCAGTATGCCGTGAACACCAGGGCAAGGATCAGCTGATCGGGAGTCCAGGTCGGCACGGTCCAGACCGTCAGCGCGAACGCGACGTAGATCGGCTGCCGGGTGAGCCGGAAAAGGCCGGTCGTCGGCATCTTCGGGAAGACCAGCTTGCGGTCGCGCAGCAGGGCGACCCAGCCCAAGCTGCCGGTTTGCAGTGACAGGCCGGCGTCGAACATCGACTTCCCCAGCAGGACCCAGGCGACTGCATAGAGCGTGACGACGACGGCCAACGCCGATCCCTGCGCCTGCCACCAGATCGTTCCGCTCGGTGTCCACAGCGCGAACAGGGCGATCAGCTGGAGCGAGCCCGCGATGACATAGGTCGTCGGCGCCAGGGTGGCGCCGGTGCCGCGCGGCGCCAGCTTGGCGAGGACTGTCCGGCCGCGGCCGGTGAGCAGCAACGAGTGGATGACCGGGAACTGAAGGAGAAGGGCGGCGTTGGCGACCCAGCTCCACGGGGCCGGCACCCTGCCGAGCGAGCGGCTCATCCCGAAGTACATCGCGACGACCATCGAACCGACGGCCAGGACGAACAGCGCATGACAAACGACGCCGTAGCTCACGGCCAGGACTGTCCGGCCGCCGCCTTTCCGGGCGACGGGCGACGACGATATTGCCCGCACACACACCTCTCGCAAGCCCGTCACTGGCACCCGCGAGCACAACGTAGCGTGAGTCCATGAATCTTCGCCAGCGTTTGCCACTGCTGCGATGGTCGGTGCTGCGCACCGGCATCGGGATCCGGAACTTCAACAGGACGGGCCAGATCGGCGACGGCCGGGAGGCCGCGGCGGCCGACTACGTCGAGGCCAACGCCCGTCGCGGCGACATCGACAGCGTGCTGGCCACCATCGACGAGTACGCCTACGCCAAGTCGTTTCTGGTCAACGTCGGCGACGAGAAGGGCGCGCTGCTCGATTCCGCGGTGCGCCGTGCCGATCCCCGACTGGCGCTCGAATTGGGCACCTACTGCGGGTATGGCGCGCTGCGGATCGCGCGAGCTGCCCCATCGGCGCGGGTGTACTCAGTCGAACTCGCATCGGCGAATGCCGCAGTGGCCCGGCGGATCTGGACGCACGCGGGTGTGGCGGACCGCGTCACCTGCGTGGTCGGGACGGTCGGCGATGGCGGGCGCACGCTCGACGCGCTGCATGACGAACACGGATTCGACCCAGGCACAGTCGATTTCCTGTTCATCGACCATGACAAGAACGCTTACCTGGCGGACTTGCTCAGCATCGTCGAGCGGGGCTGGCTACGCAGCGGGGCCGTCGTCGTCGCCGACAACGTCGGGTTCCCCGGCTCCCCGAAGTACCGCGCCTTCATGCACGAGCAGGAGGGCAACGGCTGGACCACGGTGGAACACCGCACCCACATGGAGTACCAGAAGCTGGTGCCAGACCTGGTGCTCGAGTCGCAGTATCGCCGCTGAGCCAAACCGCTTGTCAGGCAGCCGCTTTGTGTGCGGCCCGCCGGCTGGAGCCGGTACCCTTCTTGGCTCCCCCATTCGTCTTACCACTGCTCGCACCCTGGCCGGGAGCATCGGCCTTCGCGGTGGCCTTACGGCTGGACCCGGCGTTGACCTTGCCCGGTTCCGCCTTGGCCGCCGCCGCGGCGGGCGACTTCACCTTGGCGGCAAGGGGACTGACGACCGGAACAGCCGAGCCGGGGAGTGCGCCGCGGATCGCCTGCGCGATATCGGTGACCGAGTTCTTGACGAAGTCGACGCCCGCCTTGGCGACGAGGGCGACGCCGTCACGCACGGCGGCCACCACCGTGCTGATGTCGCCGGTCTTGACGGCCTGGACGACGTTGTAGACCGCGGTCTGCGGCGCCACGATCAGGCTGCGGGTATTGACGAACAACTTGCCTGCGAGCGACGGATTCTGGCTGACGGCAACACCATCCCAGCTCTGCAGCGTCCAGCCGTCATCCGTGTTGCCGGTCACCACCACGACAGCGGTGTTGCCCAGCGGATGGGTGAGCATGAGCATGACGTCGGGATTGTCGACGTTCATCATCGTCCAGACCATGATCGTGGCACCGTGCGAGAAGATCACCGGCTTGGTGTCACCATTGGCGATCACCGAGGCGATCGCACCGTTGACCCGGGACTCGAAGCCGTTGCCGTTCTCGCCGAGCGGGATGGGCAGGCTGCGCAGTCCGAGGGTCCAGGCCACCGGGATCAGGAAGTAGCCGATCCGGCCGAGCCCGCTGTCGATCGGCGATCCCTCGAAGATGCCGGCGCTGATCTCCCGGAAGCCGCCCTCCTGGATCGGGGTGAGTCCGGTTTCCGTCGCGAGCGGGGCTGCCGTCTCGTGGGTGCGGATCATGTCGGAGACGTAGATGCTGTCGTAGCCGCCGTCTTTGAGCTGCTGGGCGATGGCTTCGGCCTGCTGTTCGCCGAGTTCGGTGAGATGCGGACCGGGCACCTTGGTGTCGATGCCGGCACCGGCGACGTTGCCGTAGGACTCGCCGTGCCGCACCCAGGTCAGGGTGATCGAGTCGGCGGCCCAGGCGGGCAGCGCCGACATCACGAAGAACGCGACCGCGGTGACGATCGTCGCCAGTGCTTTCAATGCCCGATGCCGAACGCCTGCATGAACTCGCATCCAAAACTCCATCTGATCCCCGACAGTGATACGCGCTCAGACCCTACCGACTGTGCGCCCGGTCACAGTACACAATGGCAAATCTGTCTACAAGCAACCTCGCGGGTCTCGGCGAACTAACGATCGCGTGGCGAGTCGGCATCGGCGGTCGCCCACCCGGCGTGCACATGGTGTCGTGGAAGTCGATGTCTTCTTCTGCGATCCGCGCCGCAGGCGCTGCGGCGGCCGCGGCATGCGCCGCTCTGCTGATGACCGCCCTGCCGCACGCCGGCGCCGCCCCCGGTTTCGACACCTACGGCTACCTCGACTCGACGGCGCGCTGTTCAGCCGCCGCGGTGCTCTTCGGCAGCACCGACAGCTCCCGGGTGGCGATCTGCAAGACGACGACCGGCGGATACGAGTACCGCGGCGTGCGGGTCCGCGACGGCGCCAAGCTGGTGCTGTCCGCTTCCAGTTCCGGCGACGGCTCCTACAGCGCGGTGAACGACGGCATCACCTACACGGTGAGTTCGAGCGCGCTGGTGGTCGGCTCCGGCACGACGGTGGTCCGCAAGGAATCGTGGGTGGACTTCCACGGTCCCCAGACATCGACTTCGACATCGTCTGCGCCGTCCACATCATCGTCAACGTCGTCCACGTCGTCGTCACCGACGACGTCATCGGTCCCCACCAGCACCACACCCACGTCGACGACGCCGTTGCCGCCGCCGCTGCCCGCCGAGGTCGGCGGCGGCGGTCATCACTGACCCCGCAGAGCCGCCGTCACACTCCGCACACCCCGGTCCGCAGCTTTGACCACATCGACACCGACCGCGTGCGCAACCCGCCTGTTCTCCACCTCGGCGATCTTGTTGATACGAGCCAGGATACGGCGGCCGTCGCCGGTCAGCCGACACAGCGGCGATGTGCGGTGATCGGGATTCGACGCCAGTTCGACAAGAAGGTCGTCGGCGAGTTCGTTCGCGACTCGTTGGACCGCTTGCCGTGTCACGCCCAGACGACGAGCCGCTTGGGGCACGGTCAGCGCTTCGTCGGAGATGACGCTGAGGAACTGCCAGCGAGCCTGCGTCTGCCCTTCTCGCGCCGCAATCGCCTCCCCCGCACGCCGCAATAGACCGGCGAGCTCGTATACGTCAGCCACCAGCATGGCCATCTCGTCGGCCATCAAGCCTCCCATATTTGACAACATGTTGTCGTTAAGATTCGATGTTGTCATGCTATCCGTAAGCCCGGCGGTGACGAATCTGGACAGCGCGCTGCGCACCGCAATGGCCAACCGTCCTGCCACCCAGGGATTTCCGTATCTCGCCGAGACGCTGCGGCGGGCCGGCGTGCGGACCAACACCTGGTGGCTGCCGTCGATGCAGAGCATTTACGAAACCGATCTCGGCTCCGTGGTCGTTCAGTCGCCCACACTGTTCGACGGCATGGCCGACGTGCCGGACTTCGACCGCGCCGCGCTGGTCGGGGCCCTGCGCGCCGACCAGACCGGACAGACGACGTTCCCGCAGTTCGCCCAGGCGGCGTGGCGTGCCGGGGTGCTGCGCTGGGTGGTGGACCTCGACCACCGCACGTGCACGTACTTCGGTTCAGAAGGCCAGACTTATGTCGAACAGTATGCTGCCGTGGATCTTCCGGTCACGCGAACGTGAGCCGCAGCCGCTCGAGCCGGCGTACCAGAAGGCTCGCACAACAATTCGGTGCCATGGACGACATGGCGGCAATGCCCGCGATCTGACCCGTTGCGGCGCCTGATGTTCAGCGCCGGCAATTCACCGGATCTCAGGGAGTTGCATTCCTCGCCGATACCCGTGAGGAACAACGGGTCCTGGAGCGGTTCGTGGCGCCGGCGTTCGAGGCCACCGCCATTACTGCGACGGCGAAGCAGAGGACGGTGTAGACCAGACTCCCCGTCGGCGTTCCGTCGACGGTGATGCCGTTGTCCGCCTTGAAGTACGCCCCCAGCGCGCTGATCCACAGTCCACCCAGGACAACGAGATACAGGGGTCCGAAGATGCGGACGAACTCGCTGCGGTCGAGGTCGCCTCGGACGCAAGCCCATTGCCGAACCAGGACCGGAACCGCGATCACAGCGAGGATCGCCAACTCGACCGCGAAGATGACAGCCTGTGCGGTGGTGTCGGGTTCCGCGCCCCCGAACAGCGACGTCGGAATACTCAGCACCCCGAGCCCGGCAGGCACCAGGACGCCCGCGAGCATCGTGCGCCAGGTCAGACCCAGTCCGGTCGACGTGGTGCGGCTCACCAGCGCCATGACCAGCATCGTCACCACGATCGGACCGAGCGTGGCGAAGATGAACATGCTCGTCATCGGGACGGATGCGAACATCGGGTGATTGATCGGGTTGCCGGTGTTCCATGCCCACCACCGAAGCTGCGGGCCCAGCTGGTCGAAGATCTCGTAGAGACAATGGTGGACAAAACCGACACAGATGGCCCCGACCACCACCCCGCGGTCGCGGAAAACCGCGAGGCTGCGCACGATTTCGAACGCAAGGGTGACAACGGCCGGGTATAGCGCGACGATGTACAAAGGCAGCCGGTCGAACAGGAACTCCACGGTGAACACATTGTGGGCGAACACCACTCCGAGCTGGTCCTGGACACCGAAGATATTCGGGAAGTACAGCGGAATCTCGATGACGAACAGATACACGACGGTGGCGAACCACAGCGCAAGATTGGTGGGGTCGCCGTCACGACGCAGCCGGCGGATCGAATAAAGCAGCGCCAGAACGGCTCCCGAGACCATCATGAGTTCCAGTACCGGAAGGGTCCAATTGCTCAGCGCCAGCGGATTTCGTAGGTGGATGAACGCGACCGCATCCTGGCAGGAGAAGCCGCCGAGCGCTCGCGCGATCGCGTCGAATTCCGGTGTGCACTGACCGCTCATCGCACCCCTCCAGCCGCTGGATCGCCTGTGTACCAGCGCGTCACGTCGCCGCCGCTCTTCCAGCGCGCGAACCAGCGGTCGGCGAATTCGGGCAGCTGGTCGTTGGCGGGATCGTGGTAGGGCGTCTGGCTCAACAGCACCCGGCCCGCCGCGATGAGTCGCTCGCGCCGTGGCACGGTTGCGAAGGCATTCGGTGTTGATGCGTGCGTGCGCGCGAGTCGTCGCATCACCGTCTGACGCAGACCGAACGCCGGCAGCAATGTACGGGCGTCGACCTTCCGATCCGATTCGGGGACATGCTCATTCACTCCGTCGGCGATGATCCGCAGGATGCCCATCAGATGGCGCACCACGCCCGGCAGCGCTCTGATCCGATACCAGCTTTCGCCGATCGCCGCGTCGTAGACCACCAGCGCCGAACTGCGGTGTTCGACCTCTTCGACGAAATGCCACATGAACAGCGACGCCACCCGGTCGTCGCCGGGCCGGAACAGCGTCGCCTCGTTGTCGAGCATCATCTTGAAGCTCGGCGTGAAGGTGGCTTCCAAGTCGGCGATATAGGCCAGCCGGAACTTCAGCGGCGCGGTCGTGGTGACGTGCTGGTAATCGGCGATGGCCGCATCCAATGTCCGTTGAAGACCCGGATACCGGCGGATCAGCGCGGCGACGTGTTTGCGATGCGTGCTGGAGTGCTGAGCTTCCTGACGCAGGAAAGCCGTTGCCTCCGAGGCTGCTTCGGGGTCGGTGATCAACGGTGCGGCTTCTTGTACGGCGGCCACGATCATCTGTTCGAAGCAGATCGCGATGATCGACGTCGCGTTCATGAAGAACGAGAACTGCGGGTTGCCCGGATTCCACTCCCAGGGGACGTCTCCGGTGAAGTCGAACTTGGGCCTGCGGACTTCCAAGGCCGCCATCGCGCCTCCGTCATCTAGTCATTACACACAATGCTCATGTGTGTGTCATGTGTGTATTCTTGGATAAACCGAAGGGAAGAGTCAAGGCTGATGGCACGAAAGGGCTGGGGTGGTTCGCCGCCCACGGACGATGCCGAGGCGCGAAAACGCATCGTCGACACCGCATTGCGCCTGGTCGAACGGCGCGGTGCGGCACAGACCACGGTGTCCGACATCGCTGACGCACTGGGCATCACCCGTCGCACGGTCTATCGCTACTTCGCCGGAACCGAGGAGCTGTTCACCGCCGCGGCCGAAGCCGCCCTCGGCAGCTTCGTCACCCAGATCGACCGGGTGGTCGCGGACATGGACGTCACCAGCCAGCTCGTCGAGGTCGTCGCCTACATCATCGAGCGGCTGCCCCAGGAGCCGCAATTGGCTCTGCTGCTGGCCAACGACCGGTCCAATGTGTTCAGCCGCGCGATGCTGACCGCCGACGTGATCGCCCGCTGCCGCGCGATCCTGCACCACGCTCAGATCGACTGGGATCAGCTCGGCTTCGACGACCACATGATCGATGAGCTGATCGAGCTTCTACTGCGGGTCATCCAGTCGATGGTCATCGCGCCGCCGGACCCGCCGCGGTCGGCTGCGCAACTGCGCGCCTACCTGCACCGGTGGATCGGTCCGGCGCTCGCACCGCGAGCGATCTGAACCGCTGCCCCCTCGGCCTCGTGAACGATAGCGCCTGAGGTCATCACCGTTGCCCGGTGATGACCGACACCGCTTCGTAGAGGGGGTCGGGCGTCGTCGATATACCGCCGATGTAGGGGTGAGACGCCTCGAGGAGCAGGAACAGATTGGCCGCCACGATCAAGCCGACGATCGCCACCATCGGGTAGTGCAGCCCGGGCTTCTCGACCCCATAGATGACGACGGTGCCCAGCACCAGCGCGCTGGTCAGGAAGATGACCGCCCACAACGGCCACGGCGGGCCGGTGTCTTCACGGGCCGTGAGCAGGCGGATGGTGCGGGCCTGGCTCATCTTGTCGAGGTTGGCGTATGACGTTGAGAGAACAGACTTCTGGCTGTCGGTCGGCGCCGTGACCTGCCGGTAGGCCGCTGTCAGCTGCGCCAGCGCATCATCGGTCGCAGGTGAGCGAATACCGGGGTCGCCTTCCCACTCGGCTATTGCTGACTTCTCGTACTCGAGCAGACTCTGCCGCAGACGATCTGCGTCGGTCTTGTCGAAAGCGACCAGGTCCCTTGCCATTTCGATGGCAGCCGCGCCTTCGGCGCGCGCGTTCGCGTCAGCGGCGCTGATCTGGCCCCACATCGACGACGACATGAAGCCGATCAGAAAGGCGTAGATGAAGCCGATGAAGGTGTAGGTGAATTTGGTGACGTCATTGTGCTCGTCGCGCGTCAGCGCGGGGAACCGCCGCCGAACCCATTTGGCGATCAGCATCGCGCCCCCCGCGATCACCACGATCAGACCGACGAGAAGCAGTCCCGGCGGGACGTTGCCTATCAGCCATCCACTCATCGGCGACTCCCCCAGTCAACACCCGGCAGCTGGAGTCTAGTGCGCATGCCTCGGCGGCAGGCGCGCTCAGGCCGGCACGTCCTCGTCGGCTGATTCGACCTCGACCAGAAGCGCCATCCCGTGATGCGGAATCATCTCGACCGCAAAACTGTGCAGATCGTCGACGACAGCGATGTGCGCTCCGGTGAACATGTCGCGGACGGTCGCACCCGGCGGCAGAATCTTGGATCGGACAGTGCCGGCGATGTCTTCGTTGGCGAAGTTCAAGACGGTCAGCTGATACTGCTCGGGCGCATCGAGCTGGTGCACCATCACCAACATGCCGCGATGCGAGACCTCGGGAATGTCGACCTGCCGGCTGGTCGCAATGCCGTAGTGCGCCCGCACCCGAAGTATCGCCTGGAGTTGGCGCAGGAAGCTGGTGTCGTCGGCGAGCTGCTCCGGAATCGAGCCGTACAGGCTTCGGCCGCGCGGCATTCCGGCGTTCGACTTCGTCGCTGCCGGGTTGACGCCCATCAGGTCGTGCGCGGCGCGGTGGATCCAGCGGGTGTCGCCACCGTGCATCAGGTCGGCGACCTCGGCCGACGGCAAGGTGAGCATGCCGCACAGGTCCCAGCCGGACAGCGCGAACACACCCGGCTGGAGTGCGTTGAACATGGCCAGCAGCAGGTGCGCCCGGCGGATGCGGTCGATGTCGTCGTGGATGTCCTCGAGGTCGCGGTATCCCAACGTCGCAGCGATCACTGTCGCTGTGGTGCACGCGATTCCGTTCGTGGTGAAGACACGGTTGTACGGTGCAGCCGGTCCGGTGAGTGCTTCGGTGAGGTCGGCGCGCACCCGTTCGCCGAGCGCCTCGCCGGTGATCTCATGGCCTTTGTAGGTGTAGATGTCGTCCTTGTGACCGTTCGACCAGTGCACGAGCTCGTAGGTCAGCTCGTCGTGGTTCTGCAGTGCGTGCACCAGTGAAGCCGGGTCGACGCCCAGTTCGACGGCGGTGCGCAGCGTCAGCCGCAGGAATTCGGTGTCGGCGGTCGCCAGGGCGTGGTGATAGGCGGGCCGGTTGACGAAGTCGTAGGACAGATCGGCGCCGGTGCCGCTGGTCTCCTTGATGTCGTCGATCGTCAGGTTCAGTTCCTGAAAGGTGAAGCCGCCCAGCTTGCGCACCATGCTCCCGATGAACTGGTTGGCGGCCTGCGAAAGCGGGTGACCTTCCGACCATCCCACGCCGTCGTCCCCGGACGTCTTCTCGGCACCCAGGAAGCCGTTGGCATCCAGGCGCAACCCGCCCGACCCGAGATCGGTCAATGAGTGCAGCGCGTCGCCGATGACGAGGCGCATCCCGGCGAAGGACGGGTCGAGCCAGTTGATCGAGGGCTGACCCTCCTTGAAGTAGTGCAGATACACCCACCGCCGCTCGACGCCGTCGATGCCGACGACGGGGCGGGTCACACTCCAGTTGGTTTCCTTGATGCCCTCGGCGTAGAAGATCACGCGTTGCAGCCGCCCGATGATGTAGCCGGCCTTGTCGAGCCATTCCTCCGTCGCGGCGTCGACGTTGACCGAGTCCCGGCCGTGCGGAACGTCGGGCAGGTGCTGCCAGTCCAGCGGATCGATGTCGATCATGTGGTAGATGCCGGGGTAGTCGGCGTATTTCATCTCCGCCAGCCGGAAATCCGCGCCCTTGCCGGTGTGCCCGGGCACGATGTCGTCCAGGATCGTGCCGCCGTACCAGTTCGCGGTCCCGCACATCTGGCGGAACTCGTCTTCCGTGCCGAACGCAGGGTCGATCTGGGTGCTGATCCGGTCGAAGTGGCCGTCGACGCTGGGGGTCAGCTGCCAGCCGGCGATGCCACCGGCGCGTTTGACGGGACCGGTGTGGATTCCCTCGATGCCGATCTCCGCGAATGCCTTCCACATCGCCTCGTCGGCCATGGCCTTGAGGAACGACTCCTCGGGCCGGGTGATGAGCGACAGCGGGTACGCGGTGAACCAGACCGACGCCGCCTCGACGGCACTGCGTGGACTGGGTGTGGCGTATGGGTTCTGCCACATCGAACCCTGGCCGGAGAATTGCTGGCTGATCTCGTTGGCGTCGGCGAGCATCGATTGTGACAACAGCCACGACACGTAGGCCTGGTTGTCCGCCGTCGGCGAGCCATCCTGCGCAATCGACCTGCGTACGAACGGGTTTCGTACCCGCGGGCGGAACCGCAACGTACGAGGTCGGGCGGGGTGCAGATGCTCGTCGTAGGTGATCTCGGCAGGCGCATTACCGGTTTCACCCTCGTCGGGCGGTCCATCGTCGGGCATGGACTCCACCGTCTGCGACATGAGACTCCTGACTTTGTCTTGCTTCAACCTTGCCTGCCAAACCCGACGACGCGCCACTCGAGTATTGCCTCCGGTGGCACGGGTCGAAACGCTTCGCGGGTCATGCGCCTAGCCTCGACGGTATGGATGGACTCTCCGACGATGTGGCCGCGTTTCTCTCCGAGGGCACCCGAACGGCCAAACTGGCATATGTCGCGGCAGACGGCAGGCCGCTCGTCGCCCCGGTGTGGTTCATCGTCGACGGAGGTCAACTCGTCTTCAACACCGGCAAGGCGACCGCCAAAGGCCATGCGCTGAGCCGCGACCCACGGGTCGCGATCTGCGTCGACGACCAGGAACCGCCGTTCTCATTCGTTCAGGTACAGGGCACAGCGTCGCTCAGCGAGGATCCCGAGGAACTGCTCGACCTCGCGACCCGCATTGCGGCCCGCTACATGGGCGCCGAGCGCGCCGAAGAATTCGGCAGGCGTAACGGCGTGCCGGGCGAATTGGTCGTGCGGGTGACCCCGACGAAGGTGATCACGGCGTTCGACGTCGCCGACTGATCAGAAGAACGGGTTGCTGTTCTTCTGGCGCTCGGCGTCCTTGGGGCGCGGGCCGAATCGGGCGATGTAATCCTCTTCGACGCGGGCGTTCTTCTGCCGCTTGATCACGTCGACCAGATTCGGATCCAGGCCGTGCACGGCGAGCCGATGACGCCGCCAAACCTTGTTCAGCGCAAGCGAAATCGCGAGCGTCCACAAATAGAGCGGCACCGTCATCTCGGCGTGCACGTACACCGAGTTGTTCTCCACGGGCAGCAGCCAGAACGGCGCCAGGAGGAAGAACGGCGGGATCGCCGCTTTGAGCATGAACCGCTTGACGGCGCCGGGTCCCGCGAGATCGTTCGCTACCCATTCCCGCATGGAATCGGGCAGCCGTCGGAACCCGTATGAGTACATGATGAGTTGGCCCAGATTCGGCCGATCGGCGGACGTGGCATCCTCCTCGGGTAGCGGTTTCCTAACCCGTACCCTACTCGCCGTCGCGCGCGACAATTTCGGTTGAGCTGAGGCGTTGATCACCCTGCGGATGTGTGACCTCGAAGGTGGTCGACGGGCTCGACGTCAGCCGGGGGCTCAAGTCGGTCCGCCCAGGATGACTGCGTTCCTGTCGCCCGACTTGGCCCGGTACATGGCCGCATCGGCCCGGGCTGTGAGCGAGGAAGCCGGCTCTCCGGTGAGGGCGATAGCGGCACCGATGCTCAAGGTCGCGCAAATCGTGTTCCCGGATAGCTGGATCGGTTCGGCGGTACGACAGCGAATCTTTTCGCCGATCCGAGCGATCTCGTCGATGCTGCGGAGGCCCGGCAGTACGACGAGTATCTCGTCACCTCCTGTGCGGCCAACGGTGTCTCCCTGGCGGACAGAGTCGCGGATCCGGGCCGCCAACGTGGTGAGCACGGCATCGCCCATGCCGTGTCCCCAGGTGTCGTTGATGTCCTTGAAGTGGTCGACGTCGCAGAACAGGATGCCCAGATGTGTTCCCGGAGCAGGCGGGCTCTCCAGAGCGGACTGAAGGCGTTCCAGCGCCTCGGCACGGTTTGCCAGTCCCGTAAGCGTGTCGAACCGGGCCAACCGTTCGAGTTGCTGTTCCACCTGGACTCGATCGTCCACGATGCGCAGGGCCGCGATGAGTCCATCGGTATTGCCTTCGGCATCTATGTAGGGCTTTCCGTGGCCGTCGACCCAGTGGTAGCCACCGTCGGCGGCACGGACCCGGAAGCGTTGCAGAACCGATTCGCCAGTGGCGATCCGCTGCAGCACGGTTGCGACCGCGTCGAGGTCGTCGGGGTGGATGTGGCCTGTGAAGTCTGAGCCGATCCACCACTGAGGCGGCCTTCCCAATGCGGCCTCCACCGACGGCGATACCCACCCGATCCGAGTGCCGCGAAGGTGAACGATGATGTCGACAGCGTTGTCGGCCAGGATGTGGTAGCGCGCTTCAGCATCAGCGCGTTCTCTGCTCAGTTGCTCCTTCTCGATGAGCCGGCTCTGCTCTTGGTGGCGCAAGCGGAATCCGGTCAGGACGGTTAGGACCGTGCACAGCATCACCGACAGGGCCCACGCCGCATTCTCGCTACAGCCCAGGGCCAAGAACGCCAGCCGTATCAACGCCACGAGGATCGGAAAACCGATCGCAAGCCCGTACAACCGCACCAGTGCCCCCCGGTCCGGTCGGGTGAGCAGCCACGCAAGCGGAGGCCGGTCAGGGCGCACCAGCGACGTCGCCGCGACAAGCAGCAGCAGAGCCAAGGCAGTCGAGATCGCCATGCCGGTTGAGGTCCTGACGTGCACCAACTCGATCGCACCGAAGAAGTAGGCTGCCACTGCGACCAACGGGATGAACCCACCGCCGACGATGCACACCGGCCAGACCACGCCAACCCAGCGGCGATCCAGCCTGGCCAGCCCAACAGCGCCGGCCAGGAACAGGACCGACAATGCGGTCTGCGGGCTCGGACGCCCCGGCCAGGACGATTGCAACGTGCCTACTGCTTCTCCGAACCACACCTGGTCCAGGCTCAACTGCGTGGCGGTCGCGTATGCCATGAGAACCGCGGCGGCGAGGGCGCCCACCATTGCGGCCGCACCACGGCCAACCCACACCCGAGTGCGTGACGGCTGCCCCAACTGCACCAGGGTCGCTGCGCCCAGTACGGCCAGCCACATCGCAGTCCAGGGCGTCATCTGCGGCCAGGTTGGGTAGATGCGGGTCAACGCTTGGACACCACTGGCCCAGCCCACCCAGTTCAACGCAGCAACGACAAACACGACCACAACAGCGGCGCGGCCCCATCGTGCCAACGCCACCGTTTCCAATGCCGCGCCGGTGCCGGGCTTGTCCATCGGTGATCCCCTCCCCCGAGTGGGCCCCTAAGAGCGCCGTCGCGCCCCGCGGCTGGTGACTCGACGCAGGGATCGCCGGTCGTCGTGCACTTTCGTCGACAACCCGATCTCGATGCCCTCCTGAATCGAGATGGCTCGACGTTCGTCCGGTAATCGTCTCGGTTTTCGAACGTCCCGACCTAGAGGCCAAAGTCACCGACAGAGCAGTTCGAACAGAAACTCAGCCGCGCGCAGCCGTCGATGACTCTCGACACCTACGCAGGCCTCTTCGATGAGGACCTGGGGAAGTCGCGGACCGTCTCGACGCAGCAATGGCCGCTACTGCGGACGGCTTCTGATCGCTAGCGGGGGCAAACCGCCGCTGAACTGCTCAAACTCTGTGGAGCTAAGGGGAATCGAACCCCTGACCTTCTCGATGCGAACGAGACGCGCTACCAACTGCGCTATAGCCCCTTGGTCGGTAGCAGGCTACCAGTCGCAGCCCGCCTAGTTGAAACCGGCGACCTACTGGCCGGCCGCCCGCGGCAGGTCGAAGTGCCGCGCGAACGCCACCTCGTCGAGGTGCTCGAAAATCGGGTCCTCGTCGTCGATGTCCAGCACCGCGGCGCCCGGACGGCGCAGCCGGGACGGCACGACGTCGAATTCGCGGTCCTGGGTGTTCTCGACGCCGAGCCGCGAGCGCGCCATCCGCTGCTGGCGACGCCGGCGCACCTGCTCCTCGATCCTGGTCTGACGACGCAGGTAGCCCAGGTACAGCACTGTCACGGCACCGGCCACACCGGTGACCCACCACAGGTCGGAGCTGACGGTGAACGACAGCGCGGCCGTCACGACCATGACCGTGGCCATCGCCATCAGCATCCGCTTGCGGAAGCGGTACTTGCGCGCGCTCACCGCCGCGGCGGTCGTGGACTCCGAACGACGTGGCCGGCTCGCCCGTGGCGTCACGGTCGTCGCAGGCTCGTCCTCGGCCTCCAGACCTGAAGTGTCCTCGACATATTCGTATTCGTCGTCGGTGCCGTCCTGCGGCTGGTCCTCGGCGACCGCCTGGAACTGATCGGTGTCATCGATCGCGGGCGCGGTGTCAGCCTGGTCGTCCTCGATCGCGTCGCTGGCCTCCTCGACCTCCGCAACGGGTTCGGCCACCACCGGCGCCGGGGCTTCGTCGAACAGGCTCGGCTGGACCTGGGCGCTGCGCGCAGTGCCTCCGACCGGCAATGCGCCGGAGTCCTCGTCGACCACGTCGACGTCGAGGTAATCCGACTCGACCTCTTCGGTGACCGCGGCCACCACGACGACTGTGCGGGTCCGCGACGGCGTCACCTCGTCGTCGGAGTCCTGCTCGTCGAACTGGTCCTCTTCGGGCTGCCAGTCCGGGTCGTGCCGATGACCGGCCGAGGGGCCGCTGCGCTTGAACCGGCGCGACTTCTCGCCACCGTTGAGCACTCGGGTGGCAAGCGCGACGTCACTGGTCCGGCGGACGTTGTCACGCTTGCTGATGAGCATCGGGACCAACACAAACAACCACAGCACCACAAGCGAAATCCAGAGCAATGATTGGGGGATGCTTGGCATGGTGGCCTGCTCCTTTCGCGTCCAGGCTAGGTCCGTGACCTTGGCAACCCGGGACGGCGCGCCGGAGTCAATTACACACTTGTAATTTGGCCTTGACAAGCACCAACAGCCACAAATGTCACATTAGTAACAAGTCGCCTCGGCAATCACGCCCAGTGCGCCAGTCCACGGTGCACCAGCCGACCCGCCACCGAGCCCTCGACCTCTTCCACCGTCATCCCCACCAGCAGGTGGTCGCGCCACGCGCCGTCGACATCGAGGTACCGCTCCAGCAGGCCCTCTTCGCGAAACCCGACCTTGGCCAGCACCGCGCGACTCGCCGCATTCTCCGGGCGCACCGTCGCCTCCACCCGATGCAGGCCGACCGGCCCGAAACAGTGGTCGAGCCCCAGTGCAAGCGCACCCGTGGCCACCCCCGCGCCGGTGACGGCACTGGACACCCAGTAACCGATCCAGGCTGAGCGCAACGCACCGTGCGTCACGTTGCCGATCGTGAGTTGACCGCTGAACTGCCCGTCGAGTTCGATCACGTACGGCAGCATCCGGCCCTTGCGAGCCTCCGCCCGAAGGCCCGAACACACCGGTGGCCACGACGAAACCGCATGGCGCACAGTCCAATCCACCTCAGCCGTCGGCTCCCACGGCTCGAGGTAGCGGCGGTCGGCCAGGCGGATGCGGCTCCACATCGCCGCGTCACGCATTCGCACCGGACGCAACCGGATGACCCCGGCGCCCACCCGCAGCGGACCGACGGAAGCGGGCCAGCCCGGGTGCAGGGAACTGTTTCGCCACAAATTCACAGTGATCGGGGTTCAGCCTCGTTGAGCCAGGAAGGCGACGTCGACGACCTCGCCGGTTCGAACCTGATCCAGCTCGGTGGGCACCACGACCAAGCAGTTGGCCTCGGCCAGCGTCGCCAACAGATGTGACGACGCACCCGGGGCGCCGCCGAGCGCCTGCACCAGATATTCGCCGGTGTCCTGATCACGCATCAGCTGTCCCCGCAGGTAACCCTTCCGGCCGGGCACCGACGAAATCGGCGACAACGCCCGGGCCTGCACGACACGCCGAAGCGACTGGCGCTTGCCCAGCGAGAGCCGAATCAGCGGGCGAACCATGACTTCGAAAACCACCAGCGCACTGACCGGGTTCGCCGGCAACAGGAACGTCGGGACCCGTTCGCGGCCCAGCTGACCGAAGCCCTGGACCGACCCGGGATGCATGGCGATCCTGGTGACTTCCATCTCGCCGAGCTTGGACAGCACCGCGCGCACGCCCTCGGCCGCAGCCCCGCCGACCGCACCGGCGATCACCACCAGCTCGGCACGGTTGAGCTGACCCTCGACCGCCTCGCGCAGCGCGTTCGGGTCGGTGCTGACGATGCCGACCCGATTCACCTCGGCACCGGCATCGCGCGCCGCGGCCGCGATCGCATAGGAGTTGACGTCGTACACCTGGCCGTTGCCGGGCGTCCGGGAGATGTCGACCAACTCGCCGCCCACACTCATCACGGTCACCCGGGGACGCGGGTGCACCAGCACCCGCTCGCGGCCGACCGCCGCGAGCAGTCCGACCTGCGCGGCGCCGATCGTCGCCCCGGCGCGCACCGCGACGTCACCGGGCTGCACATCGTCACCGGCCCGGCGCACATAGGCGCCCGACCGGACCCCGCGCAGCACTCGCACCCGCGCCTGACCGCCGTCGGTCCAGCGCAGCGGAAGCACCGCATCGGCCAGCGTCGGCATCGGCGCACCGGTCTGCACCCGGGCGGCTTGTTTGGGCTGCAGCCGGCTCGGCGTGCGCGCGCCCGCCTCGATCACACCCATCACCGGCAGGCTGATCTCGGCGCCCCGCTCGTCGTCGGAATCGCCGCCGAGACCCTGGACATCCACGCTGCGGACCGCATAGCCGTCAATGGCGGCCTGGTCGAAACCGGGCAGCGGATGTTCGGTGATCACTTCCTCGGCGCACATCAGACCCTGGGCCTCGGCGATCGGCACCCGTACCGGCCGTGGCGCCACCGCCGCGGCCGCCACTCTGGCCTGCTGTTCCTCTACCGAACGCACCGCGCGCCTTTCTGCCTCGAGCTCCGGTCGCGCGGGCCCGCCGCAGCTTCTACTGTTCGGTCTTGTCGGCCAGGCCCAGGCGTGCCGTCAACCATCGCCGCAAATCCGGGCCATAGTCGTCACGATCCAACGCAAAGTCAACCGCAGCCTTCAGGTAGCCGCCGGGATTTCCCAAGTCGTGTCGAGAGCCGCGGTGGACCACGACATGCACCGGGTGCCCCTCCTTGATCAACAACTCGATGGCGTCCGTCAGCTGGATCTCGCCACCGACACCGCGGTCGACGCGGCGCAGCGCGTCGAATATCGCCCGATCCAGGATGTAGCGCCCGGCCGCGGCATACAGCGACGGCGCGTCCTCGGCCTTCGGCTTCTCCACCATGCCCTTGACCCGCATCACGTTCGGGTTGGCCGCATCGGGCAATTTCTCGACGTCGAACACGCCGTAGGAGCTGACCTCGTCCTCGGACACCTCGATGGCGCACAGCACCGTGCCGCCCCGCTTGGCGCGCACCTTCGCCATGGTCTCGAGCACACCGGTCGGCAACACCAGGTCGTCGGGCAGCAGCACCGAGACCGCATCCTCGTCCGGCGACAGCACCGCTTCCACACAGCCGACCGCGTGGCCCAGGCCCAGCGGCTCGTGCTGCACCACCGACTCGACCTTGATCAGCGCCGGGGCGCGGCGCACCTTCTCCAGCATCGCCTTCTTGCCGCGGGCCTCGAGCGTGCCTTCCAGCACCAGATCCTCGACGAAGTGGGCGACCACGCTGTCTTTGCCTTCAGAGGTGACGATCACCAGCCGCTCGGCGCCCGCCTCCGCGGCCTCCTCGGCGACGAGTTCGATACCGGGCGTGTCGACGACAGGCAGCAATTCCTTGGGCACGGTCTTGGTGGCGGGCAGGAATCGCGTTCCCAATCCGGCCGCGGGGACGATCGCTGTGCGTGGAATCGGGACCTCTGGCGGCCTCATCGTTCACACCCTAACGGCAACATGTTGGTCCTTCACTCTGGCGCAATGCAGTTGCGCGCTGACATGGTGGACGGCGTGCTCGCCGGTACCAAAGCCCAACACCGGGCTGCCCTGTTGGCGGCGCGCCGGGAAGTGTCTGACGAGGTGCGGGCGGCCGAGGCCCTGGCGCTCTGTGCGCACCTCGAGAAGTTCGTGGGCCGGGACGACACCGTGTGCGCCTACCTCCCCGTGGGCACCGAGCCGGGTTCGCCGCAGCTGGTGGAAGGGCTGCGCGAACTGTGCGCCCGAGTGCTGTTGCCGGTGACGCGCACCGGCGCCGACGGCCGACCGCTCGCCCTGTGCTGGGGTGTCTACGTGCCCGGCGAGCTGGTCGCCGCGCGATACGGGCTGCTCGAGCCTGCCGAGCCGGTGTTGCCGAGCTCGGCCCTGGGCGAGGCGGACCTCGTTCTCGTGCCGGCGCTGGCGGTGGACCGCCGAGGTGTGCGGCTGGGTCGCGGCGGCGGCTTCTACGATCGCTCGCTGCCGCTGTGCCGACCCAGCGCCAAGCTGGTCGCGGTGGTCCGCGACGTGGAGCTGGTCGACGAACTGCCCAGCGAACCTCATGACATCCGGATGACCCATGTCCTCACCCCCAAACACGGTCTTTGTGCGCTGGCCGACACAGAGTGAGGCCACTCGGCATACGATGCACCCGGACGGTCCCCCTCGAAGGGTTTTTACCCCATTTCGTCGCGGCGTTCCCCCGGCGCGGCTTGGGGGAATGATACGTGCCACATGGCGGTTCTAGCACTTGGCACGGTAGAGTGCTAACAGACCAAGTCTCGTTCCGGAGGTTCAAGTGCCGACCTACAGCTACGCGTGTACCGAGTGCGACAACCGCTTCGACGCGGTGCAGGCGTTCACTGACGACGCGCTGACCAGTTGCCCCGAGTGCTCCGGCCGGCTGCGCAAGCTGTTCAACTCGGTGGGCGTGGTCTTCAAGGGCAGCGGCTTCTACCGCACGGACAGCCGCGAAGCAGGCAAGAGCGGCAGCAAATCGGAGTCCTCAGCGTCGTCTTCGTCGTCGACGTCCGAGAAGTCGTCGAGCTCCAGCGATTCATCGAGCTCGTCGAGTGCACCCAGTTCGTCCAGTTCGTCGACGTCCTCCGCGCCGGCCGCCGCGGCATCGAGCTAGCACACCGAGTTTCATTGGAGCGCAAGGCTTTCCGCGCGCTCAGGAGGCCATTCCAGCCGGATTGGGGTTGTCCCCGAATTCGACCGAATAGCCGACCAGTTCACTGCTCTCGTCCTTGACCGGACGGATATGAACCTGATCCACCGACCCGTCGGCCGCCTTCTCGTCGATCGCCGGGAACGGCTCGTCGAGCAGGTCCGACGCCCGCAGCTCGGCCATGGTCTCCGGACTGACCCCGATCAGGTCCCAGATGTGACGTCCGGCCACTTCTCCCCCGTTGGAGTCCAACGTCTTGTCGAAGGCGGCACTGGACGCGACGACGGTGCCTGCCGGGTCCATGAACGCGACAGCGGCGTCGGGGGCGTACCTCTCGGAGAGCCGATGGGCGCGCAATTCCAGCGACATCGGCACCGAGAGATTCTCGGCCGCCCTCGCGGAAGCCAACTCCAACAACGCATCTGGCACCTGCTGGGCCGGCATCGGGCGCGCAAACAGATAGCCCTGCGCCAGCTTGCACCCCATGGTCCTCAGCAGCTCGGCCTGCCCGGGCGTCTCGACCCCCTCCGCCACGACAGCCAGGCCCAAACTGTGGCCCAGACTCACCACCGCGTGCACGATCTTGCGGCTCTGGCGGTGTTCCTCCATCGCCATCACGAAGCTGGCATCGATCTTCAGTTTCGAGAACGGCAACGTGCTGAGCCACGTCAAGCTCGAATAGCCGGTACCGAAATCGTCCATGGCGATCATGCAGCCGAGGTTGATCAGCCGGTCGAGCGTGCGCCGCGGCTGGGTCAGATCGTCGATGAAGCCCGACTCGGTGACTTCAATGTGCACGCGGCTCAACGGAAATGACGAATCCATCGCCGCTTTGCCGATCCTGGTCGCCAGCTCGGAGTTGCGCAGCTGGGTCGGCGAGACGTTGAAGCCGAGGAACAGATGGTGCGGCCAGTCCGCCGCGGCCGTAAATGCCGCGCGCATCTGCTGATCCAGCATGCGATCGAGCAGCCCGAACCGGTCCGCGATCGGAATGAACCGATCGGGGGCGATGTAGCCCTGCTCCGGATCGTTCCATCGGGCGAGAACTTCGAGTCCCAGGACATGGCCGTCGTCCAGGGACACGATCGGTTGAAAGAACGGCTCCACCCCACCGGTGGCAAGAGCCGCCAAGAGTCTGCGCGCGAGAAGCTGATCAGCGTTCACCACTGCGCCTCCTCTCCCCAGCACAGGCGCCGAACTTCAGCTGGATACGGTACAGGCAAACCATTCTTAGGGCGTCCAGAAAGCAAAAAGACGCCCGCCTGCAAACAATGCTCCGCCGCCGGCGGCAGTTGTCAACAGGCCAGAGTGCGACGCGAAACCACCAATGCTGCCCGCGCTCTACGGTTGCGCCATGGGCGAGTCGCTCAACCCCACGCTGCCGAGCCGGATCCGGCACCTGCTCCGCCCCGACTTCACCCGCACCGTCGTGGCGCGCCGGGTCGTGGCCGGTGCGCTGGTCGTTCTCGCCGGCATCGCCGCGCTGCGGCCCGACCCCGACCACCACCGAACCGACGTGGTGGTCGCAACACATGACCTCACCCCGGGGCTGGCGCTGTCGGCCGACGACGTCACGGTGGAGAAGCGTTCTGCCGCAACGATTCCCGACGGCGCCCGGGTGAGAGTCGACGACGTGGTCGGAGCGACCCTGGCCGGACCGGCGCGACGGGGAGAAGTTCTCACCGACGTCAGGGTGCTGGGCTCACGCCTGACCGGGCTCAGCGCCGGGCCCGACGCCCGGGTCGTGCCGCTGCACCTTGCCGATGCGGCCGTGCTCGACGTGATCCGCCCCGGCGACATCGTCGACGTCATGGGCGCCGCGGACGCGGGCGGCGACGCGAAGCCGACGCTCGCGGCCACCAACGCCGTCGTGGTGCTGGTCTCGCCCAAGCAGAAGGCGACCGGCGCGGGCGATGACCGGGTCGTGTTGGTGGCGTTGCCCGCGGCGGGCGCCCACGCCTTGGCGGCGGCAACGCTGGTGCAGACCGTCACTCTGACGATCCACTGAGCTACCCCGCAGGCGGTGCGGGCACCGGGGTGGTGGGCGGCGGAGGCGGCTGCTGGATCGCGTCCATCACCATGTCGGCGATCTCGTCGGACGACGAGCTGCTCACCGGGCCGGGCGCCGGGGCGGGACTCGGCGCCCCAGCAGCGATACCGCCGGCCACCGCGAACGCACCGAACGACGCCGCGACCGCCAGTGCGCGCATCCACATGGTTTTCCCCTCCCAGTACGTCTGCAGCCAAGCTAACAGCACTCCATTTCCCCTGCTGGCAGTACTACCCTTCGAGATCTCGGGGCAGAGAGTGAAAGGGGCAATACCGTGTTGAAGGGATTCAAGGAGTTTCTCTCCCGCGGCAACATCGTCGACCTGTCGGTCGCGGTGGTGATCGGCACCGCGTTCACCGCGCTGGTCACCAAGTTCACCGAAAGCATCATCACGCCGCTGATCGATCGCATCGGGGCGGGCAAGGGCACCGAGTACGGCGTCCTGCGGATCAACATCGGCGGTGGGCAGGCCATCGACCTGAATGTCCTGCTGTCGGCGTTGATCAACTTCGTCCTGGTGGCGGCCGTCGTGTACTTCCTCGTCGTCGTGCCCTACAACCGGCTTCGGAAGAAGGGCGAGGTCGAGCAGGCCGGCGATACCGAGTTGAGCCTGTTGACCGAGATTCGCGACCTGCTGGCCGATGCGCAGGGCGCGCCGAAGAAGACCACCGGCCCGGGCACCGGCCCGAGCCCCGACACTGCAGAGATGACCAGCGCCGACAAAGACTGACCGCGCGAACAAAATGGCCCCCGGCGTGAGCCGGGGGCCATTTTGTTGACGTGCCGAGGAGTTAGTTCATGTTCCAGGGTTCGCCGTAGGTGGTGACGCTGTCGCCGGCCTTGGAGATCAGGCGGGCGAAGGGGCGCAGCAGCACGCCGCCGGCCGCGCCGGTGACGGTGCCGTGGGCGTTGGCCACCGCGACCGAGCCGTTGGGGCCCGAGACGTCGACGGAGAAGGTGGCGACTTCCTGGATACCGGGGCCGTTGCCCAGGTCCGCGGAGATCGACACACCCGGGAACAGGTTCGGGGTAATCACCGAACCCAGCGGGTTGAAGCCCGTCGGGGAGATGTTGGCGTCGTCGAGCAGGATGTTGGGGGTGGTGTAGCTGAAGTTGATGCCCACACCCAGCGACCACGGGAAGCCCACCTGGTAGCCCAGCTCCAAGGTGCCCGCGAACTCATCGGCACCCGGGCCGACCACGCTGTAGACAGCCTTGCCGGAGTGGAACCACTCCCGAGTCAGCCGGTTGCGGTCCAACGGGAACACCCCATTGAGGAAGGTGTCCCACTGCTGCACCGTCATCGTCCGGCCACCGCCGTCGACCAGACTCAGCTCATTATCCAAACCTGCGTGCGAGGTACCTGTCCCGACGAACAACGCCGCGACGGCAGCGATCATCGCCACCAGTACCCGACCGATTACCTTCATGTTCTCCCTAGCTATGTCGACGGCTGACCCGAGGGCTAACCGAGTGTGTTTTCGTGCTCGGGTCACAACATGCTGACACCGCCCACGGCGCACAGCAGTTCAATGAGAGTCCCTCACACACCGCTCTTACGCTCTGCTCATCGTTGACACGAGGAACATAACGGGATGACATCGGGGCGGCAACGCATAGCGTCGCCGTGCGCCGAACCGGTGTTTGCGCGGGGAAGTTTGCTGGAAAGAAAGCCCCGGTTAACCGGGAACTGATTCCGTTGAGCGGAAACGGGCGCGAACCGGGCGCGCCGGCCATCCGACCGGAACCGCCGGCCAACTTCGCGGTACGGCCGGACCTGCCGATCACCACCTGCTGATCATCCGCCGTGGTGCGGCGGAACGTTGTCCCGCAACCACTCGTCCCGGTCGTCGCGGTCGCGATTTGAGTCCGGGTCACGCTCGTCGGAGGACTCCTGAGGCAACTCGGAACCGAAAATCTTGTTAACTGCGATTCGGTTCTCGCGCGGACTGCTCATCACAGAAACCTAAGATTGTGATAAAGATCACAATCTTGATATTTGTGCAGTTCACAGGGTGTTAACACAACGCCTCCGACCCCGGTGGTGATGCCCATAATTGACGTTACGCCGCGGTAATAATTGCCCGCCGGCGCGCCGCGTGGAGCTTGCTTAGATCTCGAGGCTGGACAGTTCGCCGATGACATGTGTCGCCAGCGGGTTCAGCGTCGCCATACCGTCGCGGACCGCGTATCGCGAGCCGGCGATGTTGACCACCAGCGTGCTGCCGGAAATCCCGGCCAGCCCGCGCGACAAGCCCGCGTCGGTGATTCCCGCGGACAGCCCGGAGGCGCGCAACGCCTCGGAGATGCCGAGCAGTTCACGGTCGAGGATCGTCCTGGTGGCTTCCGGCGTCACGTCGCGCGGCGTCACGCCTGTACCGCCCACCGACACCACGAGATCGACACCACCGATCACGGCGGTGTTGAGCGCGTTCCGGATCTCGACCTCGTCGGCGGACACCGCCACCACGCCGTCGACCACGAAGCCCGCCTCGGCGAGCAGCTCGGTGACCAACGGTCCGCTGTGGTCCTCCTCATCGCCGTGGGCCGTGCGGTCGTCGACGACGACGACGAGCGCGCGCCCCACCAGCTCCCCTGGCTGTTCCATGGATGTCACCGTATATCTGCCCTGCGACAGTCCGGCAGCCGCACCGCTCAGCGTCATGGGATGTTCACCCACCACCCGGATCATTGGGCGGCCTTTCCGAGCGTGACCTGCACGGTGCGATCCGCACCCGACGGGTCCTTGTATGTCAGGGTCACCTGATCCCCGGGGGCCCGTGACCGGACCGCGGCGACCAGAGCGTCGGCGCTGCTGATCACGCGGTCGTCGACCTTGGTCACCACGACGCCGTTGGGCAGCCCGGCGGCCGCGGCAGCGCCACCCTTGGTGACATCGACGATCTTCGCTCCGTGTGTCGTGGTGTCATTGCTGACCTGGACACCCAGCGACGCGTGGGTGGCCGTGCCGGTGCTGATCAGCTCGTCGGCGATCCGTTTGGCCTGGTCGACCGGGATAGCGAAGCCCAGCCCGATCGAACCGCTCTGGGCGTCGGGCGAATCGCCGCCCATCGTCGCGATCGCGGAGTTCACTCCCACGAGCTCGCCGCTCATGTTCACCAGCGCACCACCGGAGTTGCCCGGGTTGATCGCGGCGTCGGTCTGGATGGCGTCGAGCACCGTGTTCTGGTTGTTGGTATCGCCACCCGTGGCCACCGGGCGGTTCAGCGCACTGACGATGCCGGTGGTGACGGTGCCCTCAAGCCCGAGCGGTGAGCCCACCGCCACCACGTCCTGGCCGACCCGCAGGTTGGCCGACGAACCCAGGCTGATGGGCGTCAGGCCCGACACTCCCTGGGCCCGGACGACGGCGATGTCACTGGCCGGGTCGGTTCCCACCACGGTGAAGGTTGCGGTGCGACCGTCGGCGAACGTCACCGTGGTCGTCGGCGCCCCGCCCGGACCCGCACTGGGGCCGCCGGACGGCGGAGCGCCCGGGCCGCCCGGTGGGAGCGGGATCCCGGGCAGGCCGGGGATGGACGGCGCACCCGGGGCGGGCGCGGGGCCGCCGCCCTTGGCCGCGGCGACGACGTGGTTGTTGGTCAGGATGAGCCCGTCGGAGGACAGGATGATGCCCGACCCCTCCTCGGACTGGCGGCCGAACTCGGTCTCGAGCTTGACGACGCTGGGGACCACCTTGGCCGCCACCTGCTCGACCGATCCCACCGGCAGGTTGGCCGCGGGCATGTTGGCTCCCCCGATGGGCGAACCTCCGAGCCCGGAGCCGACCGTCTGATGGTCCGGATGTGCGAGCAGCACCACACCGCCACCGATGCCAGCCGAGACGATCGCGATCGCGATCGCGCCTGCCACCAATGCCCCTGCGCGCGAGCGGGGGCGCGGGGGCATCGGGGCGTAGCCCACCGCGGTCGGCGGATTCCCTTGGCGGGCAGCCTGATACGGGTCGTACGGTTGCCGGTATTGCTGCTGGTGCGGCTGAGTGGCGTAGCGCCAGTCATACGGCTGCTGATAACCGGCTGCCCTCGGCTGGGGTGAATACCCCGGCGCCGCAGGCTGATTCGGCCCGGGAGGCCCGGGCTGCTGCGGCGGCGAGTACCTCGAGTGGTCGGTCATGTCGTCAGGTCGCTCTTCCTGTTAGCAAAATGCTCAAAACTGCTGACCTCAGCTTGCCTTGCACTACTGAGAATCGACTGAGATAACACTCGGTCCAACGTTGGGCTTTTTCTCATGAAATCGGCGATCACCATTGGTCCTGGCGATTGTGGCCGTGTTTTCGCTTTCGGCTGAATCGTCGTCCTGGTAGGCGTCCGCGGAGATCGGCAGGCCCGGCAGCAGGACGAAGAACGACGTGCCCGGCGGCTGCCCGCCGGGGACCGTTTCTCCGATGCGGATCATGCCACCGTGCTTGACCACGACCTGCTTGACGATCGCCAGGCCCAACCCGGAGCCGGGCATCGCCCGCGCCGACGCCGACCGGTAGAACCGCTCGAAGACCAGACCGCGTTCCTGCGGGGGGATTCCGGGCCCGTAATCGGACACCACGAGTTCGGCATGGGCGGCGTCGACCTGGCGAAGCCGCACGCCGACGTGCGCGCCCGACGGGCTCCACTTCGCCGCGTTGTCAAGCAGATTGACCACCGCCCGGGACAGTCCGGCCGGATCGCCGTAGACCTGCCATCCGACGACGTCGACATCGAACTGAACATCGTTGCGGCGCCTGCGCGCACGCTCCAGACTGCGGTCGACGATGTCACTGAGATCGACCGCCTCGTGGACCAGTCCGCCGGCATCCTCACGGGTGAGGTCGACGAGATCGCCTACCAGAGTGGACAACTCCTCGATCTGCCCGATCACATCGGTACGCAGGTCGGCCATCTCGCTCTCCGGCAGCCGCGGGGCACCCGGCTTCATCGATGCCATCAGCAGCTCGACGTTGGTTCTCAGTGAGGTCAGCGGCGTGCGCAATTCGTGGCCGGCGTCCGCGACCAGGCGGGCCTGGCGCTCCCGCGATTCGGTCAGCGCGCGCAGCATCGTGTTGAACGTCTCGGTGAGCCTGGCGAGTTCGTCACTGCCGAACACCGGGATGGGACGCAGGTCGTCGGTGCGTGCGACCCGCTCGGCGGCCTCGGTGAGCCGGGCCACCGGCCGCAGACCGGTCCGCGCCACCATCCCGCCGGCAATCGCGGCGACCACCACGCCGATACCGCCCACCGCAAGCAGGACCCATTTCAGTTTGGTCATCACCGCGTTGGTGGGTGCGAGGCTCTTGGAGATCAGCAGTGACCTGTTGTCGGGCAGGTGAACCGCCAGCACCCGCTGGTTGCCGACGGTGCGGCGAGACATCAACAACTCGCCGTTGATGACGGATTTCTCCGGCTCACCGACGGGCAGCTTCTGGCCTTGCTGATTCGCGGTGTAGGTCGAGCGGCCCGGGTTGACCAGCATCGCGTTGACGTCGGAGTACGCGGTGCCCTCGATGGCCTTACCGGGGTCGGCTTGCAGGGAACCGCTGGCGATGAGCAGGCTCGCGCGGCTCTGCAGCTGGTTGTCGATGTCGGTGTAGAGCGCGGCGGACACCACGGCGTACACCGCGACCGCCATCAGCACCACAACCATCGCCACCATGGACATGGCCAGCAGCATCACCCGCCATCGCAATGACAACGATGACGTCGGCTCTTCCGGCGCCCGCTCAGCCCGCGCGCGCCGCCTCAGTGGTGACATCAGGGCGGTGTCTCACGCAGCACATAGCCCACACCCCGCACGGTGTGGATCAGCCGCGGTTCTCCTTCCGCTTCAGTCTTTCGGCGTAGATATCCGACATATACCTCCAGCGCATTGCCCGAGGTCGGGAAGTCGAAACCCCACACCTCCTCGAGAATGCGGCTGCGGGTGAGCACCCGTCGCGGATTGGCGATCAACATCTCCAGCAACGCGAACTCGGTGCGGGTCAAGCTGATGGCGCGTTTGCCGCGATGCACCTCGCGGGTCACCGGGTCGAGCGTCAGATCGCCGAACGTCATCACCGCGGAATCGGACTGCTCCTCGGGACCGGTCCGTCGCAGCAGCGCGCGCATCCGGGCCAGCAACTCTTCGAGGGCGAACGGCTTGGGCAGATAGTCATCGGCACCCGCATCCAGGCCGGCCACCCGCTCGGACACCGAATCGCGAGCGGTCAGAACCAGGATCGGAAGATCGTCGCCCGTGCTGCGCAGCTGGCGACAAACTTCGAGGCCGTCCAGCCGGGGCATCATCACGTCGAGCACGAGCGCATCGGGCCGGTCATTGGCGATCGCGTCGAGAGCTTCGACGCCGTCCTGCGCCAGGTCTACCGAATATCCATTGAAGGAAAGAGACCGGCGGAGCGACTCGCGCACAGCGCGATCATCATCAACGACAAGTATTCGCACAGCCACAGTCTCAACCCAACGCCTGAGATTGGCCTGAGAGGCACGCCGCGCGAGCAGGCAATTCGCGGCCGGCGAACGGCGTCAGCGCTTGTCGAGATCGATCAGTCCGAGGCGCGCAGCCTTGAGCAACCGGCGGGGAACCTTGTGCTGGCGACCGCCGACGGAAACGTTGACCAGACCGGTGGCCTCGGCCTTCCACTGCGCGCGCCGACTGCGGGTGTTCGCGCGCGACATTCTGCGCTTGGGCACAGCCATGACGTGCTTCTCCTTGATCAGGGGTGTCGCCGCGCAGAGACTCTGAGATGCCGGCGGCCAACAATTGCAACTCAGGATAGCCGCTCACCTGCGTCGGCTCCAAAACACCCGGGACGAGTGGCCTCAACCCTTGACGGGGAACCGGCGGTCCCCAGTAACCTACCGGTTGGTTGGCCAACGAAGGGATGACAGCGCGCGTGGCAGATGCGGTGCGGATCGGTAACTGTTCGGGCTTCTATGGTGACCGCCTCGGCGCGATGCGCGAGATGCTCACCGGCGGCGACCTCGACTACCTGACCGGCGACTACCTGGCCGAGCTCACGATGCTCATCCTGGGCCGGGACAAGATGAAGAATCCCGACCGTGGCTACGCCAAGACCTTCCTGACCCAGCTCGAGGAATGCCTCGGACTCGCCCACGAACGCGGGGTCCGCATCGTCGCCAACGCCGGCGGGCTCAACCCGGCCGGGCTGGCCGATGCAGTTCGCGGGCTGGCCGACCGGCTGGGCATTCCGGCAAAGGTCGCCCACGTCGAAGGCGACGACCTTCTCCCCCGGGCCGGGGACCTCGGCCTGGGAGCCGCTGGGCCGGCGACATCGGGCGGAAGCTCGCCACTGACCGCCAACGCCTATCTGGGCGCGTGGGGGATCGTCGACTGCCTGCGGGCGGGAGCCGACATCGTGGTCACCGGCCGGGTCACCGACGCATCGGTGGTGGTCGGCCCGGCCGCGGCGCACTTCGGCTGGGACCGCGCCGACTACGACCGGCTGGCGGGCGCGGTGGCGGCCGGCCACGTCATCGAATGCGGAGCGCAGGCCACCGGCGGTAACTACTCCTTCTTCACCGAGATCGCCGACCTGGGGCACGCCGGCTTCCCGCTGGCCGAAGTCCACGCCGACGGCTCCTCGGTGATCACCAAGCATCCCGGAACCGGCGGCCAGGTCAGCGTCGGCACCGTCACCGCGCAGCTGCTCTACGAGATCGGCGGCGCCCGCTACGCCAACCCCGACGTCACCGCCCGGTTCGACACGATCGCGCTGTCCCCCGACGGCCCCGACCGCGTCCGCATCAGCGGCGTGCGCGGCGAGCCGCCGCCCCCGTCGCTCAAGGTCTCGCTGAACAGCATCGGCGGGTTCCGCAACGCGGTGACGTTCGTGCTCACGGGGCTGGACATCGAGGCCAAGGCCGCCCTGGTGCGCAGACAACTGGAGTCGGCCCTGCGCGTGAAGCCCGCCGAGATGGGCTGGACGCTGGCACGCACCGACCACGTCGACGCCGATACCGAAGAAGCCGCCAGCGCTCTGCTGAGCTGTGTCGTGCGCGACCCGGACCCCAAGACCGTCGGACGCCAATTCTCTTCGGCCGCAGTCGAACTCGCACTCGCCTCCTACCCCGGCTTCACCTCGACAGCGCCGCCGGGCGACGGGCAGGTCTACGGCGTGTTCACCGCCGGTTATGTACCCGCGAGCGATGTCGCGCAGGTCGCGGTCCGACCGGACGGCAGCCGCACCGATATCGCCCCCGCCGCGACCACCGTGGAACTGGCCGCGGTCGAGGCGCCGCCACTGCCCGAGCCACCTGCACCGGCACCGACCCGGCGGGTGCCGCTGGGCACGATCGCCGGAGCACGCAGCGGCGACAAGGGCGGGGCGGCCAATGTGGGTGTGTGGGTACGCACCGACGAGCAGTGGCGCTGGCTGGCGCACACGCTGACCGTCGGCAGGCTGCGTGAATTGCTGCCGGAGACAACGAATCTCCCGATCACCCGTCATCTGTTGCCGAACCTGCGGGCGGTGAACTTCGTCATCGACGGCATCCTCGGGCAGGGCGTCGCCTATCAGGCGCGATTCGACCCGCAGGCCAAAGGTCTCGGCGAGTGGCTGCGAAGCCGGCACATCGACATCCCGGAAGAGCTTTTGTGAACATCTGGAACACCCCCGAACGTCAGCAGCTGCGGAAAACGGTACGTAGCTTTGCCGAACGCGAGATCCTGCCGCATGTCGAGGAGTGGGAGCGCGCCGGGGAACTCCCCCGCGACCTGCACCGCCGCGCCGCGGCCGCGGGCCTGCTGGGCGCCGACCTCCCCGAGTCGGTCGGCGGTGGCGGCGGAGACGCCGCGGACTCGCTGATCATCTGCGAGGAATTGCACGAATCCGGCACTCCCGGCGGTGTTTTCGCCTCGCTGTTCACCTGCGGCATTGCCGTACCGCACATGGCCGCCACCGGCGACGAGCGGCTGATCGAGACGTTCGTGCGGCCGACCCTGCGCGGCGAGTTGATCGGCTCGCTGGCGATCACCGAACCCGGCGGCGGCTCCGATGTCGGCCACCTGCGGACAACGGCCACTCGGACCGGTGACGAATACGTGGTCAACGGCGCGAAGACCTACATCACCTCCGGGGTGCGCGCCGATTACGTCGTCACCGCCGTACGCACCGGCGGGCCCGAACTTCCCGGAGCGGCCGGGGTTTCGCTTCTCGTCGTCGAAAAAGGCACACCAGGTTTCGACGTAACCCGACGGCTGGACAAGATGGGCTGGCGCTCCTCGGACACCGCCGAGCTGTCCTATACGGAGGCCCGGGTTCCTGCGGACAACCTCGTCGGCGCCGAGAACACCGGCTTCGCCCAGATCGCGCAGGCCTTCGTCTCCGAACGCATCGGCCTTGCGGCTCAGGCTTATTCGTCGGCACAGCGCTGCCTGGACCTGACCGTGCAGTGGTGCCGTGACCGCGAAACGTTCGGCAGGCCGCTGATCTCCCGGCAGGCCGTACAGAACACACTGGCCGAGATGGCGCGGCGTATCGACGTGGCGCGGGTGTATTCACGCCACGTGGTGGAACGTCAGTTATCCGGAGCCGCTGGGCCGGCGACATTGGGCGGAAGCGAGAGCAATCTGATCGCGGAAGTGTGCTTCGCGAAGAACACCGCGGTGGAAGCCGGCGAATGGGTGGCGCACCAAGCCGTTCAGCTCTTCGGAGGGATGGGGTACATGACCGAGTGCGAGGTCGAACGCCAATACCGCGACATGCGGATCCTGGGTATCGGCGGCGGAACCACCGAAATCCTCACCGGCCTGGCCGCCAAGGCACTTGGATACCAGGCATGACCGTCTTGCACTCCACCCTCGACCCGACGGCACCCACGTATCTCGAGGCGGCCGAGGCGATGGCCGCGAAGCTCGCCGAAATCGACGGCGAGCTGGCGAAAGCACTGGGCGGCGGCGGTCCCAAGTATGTCGACCGGCACCACGCGCGCGGCAAGCTCACCGCCCGCGAGCGCATCGAGTTACTGGTCGACCCCGATTCGCCGTTCCTCGAACTGTGCCCACTGGCCGCATACGGCAGCGACTTTCAGGTCGGCGCCAGCTTGGTGACCGGTATCGGCGTGGTGGAAGGTGTCGAGTGTCTGCTGGTCGCCAACGACCCCACCGTCAAAGGCGGCACCAGTAACCCCTGGACGCTGAAGAAGATTCTGCGGGCCAACCAGGTCGCGCATCAGAACCGGCTGCCGGTGATCTCACTGGTGGAGTCCGGCGGCGCGGATCTGCCCACTCAGAAAGAGATCTTCATCCCCGGCGGTCAGATGTTCCGCGACCTGACCCGGCTGTCCGCGGCGGGCATCCCGACGATCGCGCTGGTGTTCGGCAACTCCACCGCCGGCGGCGCCTACATCCCCGGCATGTCCGATCACGTGGTGATGATCAAGGAACGCTCGAAGGTGTTCCTGGCCGGGCCACCGCTGGTCAAGATGGCCACCGGCGAGGAGTCCGACGACGAGTCGCTCGGTGGGGCCGAAATGCACGCCAGGGTATCGGGTTTGGGTGATTACCTCGCCGTCGACGAAGTCGACGCCATCCGGATCGGCCGGCGCATCGTGGCCCGGCTGAACTGGACCAAACAGGGGCCGGCACCGCGCCCGGTCGCCCCGCCGATCGCCGATCCCGACGAGTTGCTGGGCATCGTGTCCGCTGATCTGCGATTCCCGTTCGATCCACGCGAGGTGATCGCGCGCATCGTCGACGGCTCGGACTTCGACGAGTTCAAAGCCATGTATGGACCGTCGCTGGTAACCGGGTGGGCGACCCTGCACGGCTACCCGGTGGGCATCCTGGCCAACGCCCGCGGCGTGCTGTTCAGCGAGGAGTCGCAGAAAGCCACTCAGTTCATCCAGCTGGCCAATCGGTCCAACACGCCACTGCTGTTCCTGCACAACACGACCGGCTACATGGTCGGCAAGGCGTACGAGGAAGGCGGGATGATCAAGCACGGCTCGATGATGATCAACGCCGTGTCCAACTCGCGCGTCCCGCACATCTCGCTGCTGATCGGCGCCTCCTACGGGGCAGGCCACTACGGGATGTGCGGCCGTGCCTACGACCCCCGCTTCCTGTTCGCCTGGCCCAGCGCCAAATCCGCGGTGATGGGCGGTGCCCAACTGGCCGGTGTCCTGTCCATCGTGAACCGCGCGGCCACCGAAGCCCGCGGGGGCGTCGTTGACGAGCAGGCCGACGCCGCGCTACGCGATGCCGTCGAAGCGCAGATCGAAGCGGAGTCGCTGCCGATGTTCCTGTCCGGCCGCATCTACGACGACGGGGTGATCGATCCGCGTGACACCCGCACCGTCCTGGGAATGTGTTTGTCCGCCATAGCCAATGCACTGATCGAGGGGACGTCGAACTTCGGCGTCTTCCGGATGTGAGCTCCCCGATGATCACCAGAGTTCTCGTCGCCAACCGCGGCGAAATCGCCCGCCGCGTATTCGCCACCTGTCGCCGGCTCGGCATCGCGACAGTGGCCGTCTACACCGGCCCGGACGCCCACGCACCCCACGTCGCCGAGGCTGATGTGAGGGTCCGGCTCGAGGGCAACAACGCATACCTCGACGCCGCCCAGATCGTCGCCGCCGCGCAGGCCTCGGGCGCTGACGCGATCCACCCCGGCTACGGATTCCTCTCCGAAAACGCTGATTTCGCAAAGTCAGTCATCGACGCGGGACTGGTCTGGATCGGGCCACCGGTGACCGCCGTCGCGTCCATGGGTTCCAAGATCGAAGCCAAGAAGATGATGGCCGCCGCCGGAGTTCCCGTCCTCGAGGAGCTCGACCCGTCGACGGTCACCGCGGCCCAGTTGCCGGTATTGGTCAAGGCGTCGGCAGGCGGCGGCGGCCGCGGTATGCGCGTGGTGTCCGAACTGGCCGATCTGGCCGGTCAGGTCGCGGCCGCCCAGCGCGAGGCCCAGTCGGCGTTCGGCGATCCGACGGTGTTCTGCGAGCGGTACCTCCCCACCGGCCACCATGTCGAAGTACAGATCCTCGCCGATCAGCACGGCACGGTCTGGGCCGTCGGCGAGCGGGAATGCTCCATCCAGCGCAGGCACCAGAAGATCATCGAAGAAGCACCTTCCCCGCTGGCCGAGCGCGTTGCGGGTATGCGGGAGAAGCTGTTTGACGCTGCCCGGCTGGCGGCCGGTGCGATCAGCTATACCGGCGCGGGCACCGTGGAGTTCCTGGCCGACGAGCACGGCGAGTTCTACTTCCTGGAGATGAACACCCGGCTTCAGGTCGAGCATCCGGTCACCGAACTCACCACCGGCCTGGACCTGGTCGAGCTGCAGCTGGCGGTGGCCGACGGCGAGCGACTCGACGAGCAGCCCCCGGCCGCCCGCGGCCACTCGATCGAGGCCCGCATCTATGCCGAAGATCCCGCCAAGAACTGGCAACCACAGGCCGGCCGCGTCCATCAGTTCGAGGTGCCCGGTGTGACAACCACTTTCGGCCTGATCGCCGATACCGGTATCCGGCTGGACTCCGGGATCGACGGCCATGCGACGGTGTCGATCCACTACGACCCGATGCTGGCCAAGGTGATCTCGTACGCCCCCACCCGACGGCGTGCCGCCCAGGTGCTCGCCGCCGCGCTGGCCGGCGCCCGGCTGCACGGTATCCGGACCAACCGGGACCTGCTCGTCAATGTCCTTCGCCACCAGGGCTTCCTGGACGGTGCCACCGACACCGCGTTCTTCGACACCCACGGCCTGCCCGACCTGTCCCGGCCGCTGGCCGACGACCGTGCGACGCGGCTCTCGGCTGTCGCCGCCGCGCTGGCCGACGCCGCCGGCAACCGCGCCTGCGCAGCGGTACTCGGCGAGATTCCCAGCGGCTGGCGCAACGTCGTGTCGGGCAATCAGCTCAAGAGCTACTCGGTCGGCGAGCAGGAACACCACATCAGCTATCGATTCACCCGTGACGGGGTGGTCCTGCCCGACGATCCCGGTGTGACTGTGTTGTCGGCGCAGCCCGGCCAGGTCGTGCTGGCCGACGAAGCGGGGGTCGCCACCGCATTCAGTGTGAGCCGTTATGGCACAGAGGTATTCGTCGACTCGCCACAGGGCCCGGTCGCGTTGGTCGCCGTGCCCAGATTCCCCGAACCGGGCAGAGGCGTCGAGAAGGGATCGTTGCTGGCACCCATGCCCGGTGCGGTGATCCGGCTCGGCGCGGCCCTCGGTGACACGGTCACGCTAGGCCAGCCGCTGGTCTGGCTGGAGGCGATGAAGATGGAACACACGATCGCCGCGCCCGCCGATGGCGTGGTGACCCAACTGGAGGTCAGCGTCGGCCAGCAGGTCGACGTGGGGACCGTCCTCGCCCGGGTGGAGAGCCCGGACACCGGAGAAGGAGAGCTATGACCGCGTCGAGTACCGACACCGGCTTCATCGAGAGCGCCGAACGCCAGGAACTGCGCAAGGCGGTCGGCGCGATGGCGGCGAGCTACGGCTCGGACTACTACCTGGCCAAGGCCCGCGCCGGTGAGCACACCGACGAATTGTGGTCCGAGGCAGCCAAACTCGGCTTCGTCGGGGTCAACCTTCCCGAGGAGTACGGCGGCGGTGGTGCAGGCATGTACGAGCTGTCCCTGGTGATGGAGGAGATGGCCGCCCACGGCTGCGCGCTGCTGATGCTGGTGGTGTCACCGGCGATCAACGGGACCATCATCAGCAAGTTCGGCACCGACGACCAGAAGAAGCGCTGGCTGCCCGGTATCGCCGACGGATCCATCACCATGGCGTTCGCCATCACCGAACCCGACGCCGGATCGAACTCGCACAAGATCACCACGACCGCGCGCCGCGACGGGAGCGACTGGGTTCTGTCCGGCCAAAAGGTCTACATTTCCGGCGTCGACCAGGCCCAGGCGGTACTGGTCGTCGGCCGGACGGAGGAGGCGAAGACCGGCAACCTCAAGCCGGCGTTGTTCATCGTGCCGACCGACACCCCGGGCTTCAGCTTCACCAAGATCGACATGGAGATCGTCAGTCCGGAAAGCCAGTTCCAGGTGTTCATAGACGATGTCCGGTTGCCCGCCGATGCGCTGGTCGGTTCGGAGGACGCCGCGATCGCGCAGCTGTTCGCCGGCCTGAACCCGGAACGGATCATGGGTGCGGCCAACGCGATCGGTGCGGGACGCCACGTGCTCGGCAAGGCGGCCGAGTACGTCAAGACCCGCCAGGTGTGGAAGACGCCGATCGGTGCGCACCAAGGTATCGCCCACCCGTTGGCGCAGAACTACATCGAGATCGAACTCGCGAAGCTGATGATGCAGAAAGCTGCAGCGCTCTACGACGCCGGCGACGACTTCGGCGCGGCCGAAGCAGCCAACATGGCCAAGTACGCCGCGGGCGAGGCGTCTACCAAGGCCGTCGACCAGGCTGTGCAGTCCCTCGGCGGCAACGGACTCACCAAGGAGTACGGCGTCGCGTCGATGCTCACCGCGTCCCGGCTGGCGCGCATAGCTCCGGTCAGCCGGGAGATGATCCTCAACTTCGTCGCCCAGACTTCGCTCGGCCTGCCCCGGTCGTACTGATGGACACATTGGTCACCTACGCCGTCGACCGTCACGTCGCCCGGCTGACGCTCGACTCACCGCACAACCGCAATGCGCTGTCCACGCGGCTGGTGGAGCAGTTGCATGCCGGACTGCGGGCGGCGGCGGCCGACTCGGCGGTGCGGACCGTGGTGCTGGGTCACACCGGCGGCACGTTCTGTGCCGGTGCCGACCTGAGCGAAGCGTCGGACGGCGACCCGTTCGATATGACCGCCGCGCGGGGTCGCGAGATGGCGGCGCTGTTGCGGGCGATCGTCGAATCACCGATGCCGGTGGTGGCGGCCATCGACGGTCACGTCCGGGCCGGTGGTCTCGGGCTGGTGGGGGCGTGCGACATCGCGGTCGCCGGCCCGCAAAGCACGTTCGCGCTGACCGAGGCGCGCATCGGCGTGGCCCCCGCTGTCATTTCTCTGACACTGCTGCCGAAGATGACGGCGCGCGCGGCTGCCCGCTACTACCTCACGGGTGAGACGTTCACCGCACCGACAGCCGCCGAGATCGGGGTGATCACGCTGGCCGCCGACGACGTGGACGCGGCGATCGCAGGCATCGTGGCCGACCTGGGGCGTGGCTCGCCGCAGGGGCTCGCGGCATCGAAGGCGCTGACCACAGCCGATATTCTGGCCCGCTTCGACCGCGATACCGAGGACTTGGCTACGGAATCGGCCCGGCTGTTCATCTCCGAGGAAGCTCACGAGGGGATGCTGGCGTTCCTGCAGAAACGGCCGCCGCGCTGGGTGCGATAACACAGGCGTGAGAGAACAGCGAACACTCTTGCGGTTGCCGATCAGAGTCGTACCCTCGTAAGCGATGAGCAACTTGACACCGCGGGACGCATCGACGCGGGCTGCCGACACAGACCGCATCCAGGTTGCCCAATTGCTCGGCGAGGCCGCCTCTCGGGGGCGTCTGGCGCTCAGTGAGTACGAGCAGCGGTTGGCGAAGGCGTACGCCGCGCAGACCTACGAGGACCTCGATCGGCTGACCGAGGACTTGCCGGAGGCCGCCGACGCCTCGAACCGGCGCGGTGCGTCGAATCCCGCACCCAAGACCCTGCTGTTGGCGATCCTCAGCGGGTTCGAGCGCCGCGGCCGATGGAACGTTCCCGGCCGGATCACGACCTTCACCCTCTTCGGCGGCGGGGTTGTCGACCTGCGCTACGCCGACTTCACGTCGGCGAACGTGGAGATCCACGCGTATTCGATCATGGGCGGCCAGACCATCGTGGTGCCGCCGGAGATCAATGTGGAGGTCCACGGGGTGGGCGTGATGGGTGGCTTCGACCACGACGTGGACGGCCCGGGTACCCCGGGTGCGCCGAAAGTCACCGTCCGCGGTTTCTCGTTGTGGGGCGGTGTCGGCATCAAACGCAAGACCCGCAAGCCCAACGCTCCCGAGGCGCACTAGGCAGTCCGCACACAACTTCGGCCCCAACCTAATCGGAAGGGGCCGAAGTTGTTGGTGCAGGCGTTACTTCGAGCTGTCACCCGAGCTGGAGCTGCTCGACGACGAGCTCGAGCTCGAAGACGAGGACGAATCGCTCGACGAGCTGGACTCCGTCTTGGTCTTCTTGCCACCGCTGAGCGCGTCCGAGATCCGCTTGCCGATCTTGGCGAGCGGGTTCTGCGGCTTGGCCGGCTTGGTGGTGGGCTTGGTCGACGACGTCGGAGCCTTGGGGGACGCGGCGCCGGTCGACTTCGCGGGCGTGGTGGCCGTGTCGTCGGTCGACGTCGTGGTGTCGGTCGACGTCGTGGTATCGGTCGACGACGTGGTGTCGGTGGACGTGGCGCCTTCGGTCGACGAGCCACCGGTCGAGGTGGTCTCCGATTCGGTCTTGACCTCGGCGGCCACCGTCTTCGGCGTCTTCGACGCCGCGGCCGTGGCGGTCGTGCCCGACGTCGCGGACTTCACCGCGGCCTCGAGTCCCTTGATGTCGTCCTGAATGGTCGTCGCTGCCGCGCTGACCGCGCCGGCCAGGCCGGCGGCCGATGCCGCGCTCGGCAGGTTGTCCGAGATGGACGTCGCCACGTAGGCGAGGATCGCCGACAGGCCGTTGGTGCTGTAGCTGAAGCCGGCACCGGTGGTGGGGTTGTAGTCCGGCGTCTGCCCGTAGAAGAACAGGCTGGCCAGGATGCCGCCACCGACCTTGATCGGGCCGAGATCGAAGGTCGGAACCAGCGTCGCGGCATTCGAGACGATCGAGTTGATGACGTTCGGGATGCCGTAGTAGAACGTCGCCTGCGCCGCCTGGAAGATCGGCGAGCTGGTGCCGAAGAGCTCACCGGCGCCCACGTAGGGAATCGAGGGAGCGCCGATCTCGAAGTAGTAGTTGTCGAGGTCGAAGCCGGGGAGGAAGGTCTCGGCGGCGTTGTCGACGAGGTAGTACAGCACACCCGCGGCGCCGCTGACGTAGACATCCTTCACGCCCGGGTAGTAGGTGTTGGTATCGGTAATGTAGCCGCCCCAGCCGAACCAGTAGGCGTCGTTGATGCCCTGGATCGTGATGTCGGTGATCGCCGTCAGCTCGTACTTGGCCGTCGACAGCGGCAGCGGGGTGGAGGCACCCAGCGCGATGTCGTGAGTCGGAAGGTACGCCGGTGAGGCGGCGACGATGGCGGCAGCACTGGCCAGTGCCGCGCCGGTCATCAGGAAAGGCCGAGTCCGTGACGCCATTGCTAATTCCCCTTGTTGGTGCGGTTCGCCAGGGTCGTGACGAACTCGGTGCTTTGCTGATACGAATCTTAGAAGATCCTGATAGATACTAAGGGGCTGTTTGCCCCTCGGCAAGCGGTACCACGGAATTCAGGGACTTAAGTACTTCGCTTTTTTCACACCAATCACGCAGGACGGACGGGCGTCCGGTAGCCAATTGACGGTGGGGAAACATCCGGGTTACCGACGTGTTGCACGTGTTCGCTAACGCCCTGCGCCCGAGAACGTTGACGTCAATAACAAACTCGTTTGCCACACCCTTTGCTAACCACACCATTGACCGGACCGCGACGCAGGGGTGGATTGGATTTGCTGAATACCTGAGAGCTTCTCAGCTCAGCGTCGGCGCCGGCGCGACCGCAGGTAGTCGCCCACGACCGCCGCGCCCAGGCCGTCCAGGTCGGGAACCACGACCCGGCCCTCGACGCGGCGAGCGACCTGATCGATGAATCTGGCCAGGCCGGGGTCGTTGCCGAGTCGGAAGATCGTCACCTGTGCGCCGAGGCGCGCGACCTCGTCGAACCCGCGCACCGTGTGCGCGATGGTCCGCGGATGCGGCGGGTAGTCAAAGAACACCGACGAACCCTGACCGTCGAAATCCTCCAGGTGCGCCGTGGGCTCACCGTCGGTGACCACCAGCACCACCGGTTGGGCGTTGGGGTGGCGGCGCAGATGCCGGACCGCCAGCGCCAGCGCGTGGTGCAGGTTGGTGCCCTGCTCGTAGACACCCTCGAGCCCGGTCAGCTCGGCCGCGGTCACGGTGCGGGCGTAGCGGCCGAAGGCGATGATCTGCAGCGCATCAGAGCGGAACCTGGTGCTCACCAGGTGGTTGAGCGCCAGCGCGGTCTGCTTCATCGGCAGCCACCGGTTCTCCATCACCATCGAGAACGACGTGTCGACCAGCAGCGCCACCGCCGACTGTGTGCGGGTCTCGGTTTCCGACACCTCGACGTCGTCGACACTGATCCGCAGCGGCCCTTCGGTCGGCCCGCCGGCGCGTCGCAGTACCGCGTTGGTCAGGGTGCGGGTGACGTTCCAGGGCTCGGTGTCCCCGAACGCCCACGGCCGGGTGGCACCGGTGAGTTCTCCTGCCGCGCCGGCACGACGGGTGTCACGCTCGCCGTGGCGACCCGAAAGCTGTTGGGCGACATCGCGAAGCGCGGTCTGCCCGAGCTGGCGCATGGCCTTGGGCGACAGCCGCCACTGCCCGTCGGAGCCGCGGTCCAGGAAGCCCTGGTTCATCAGGGCACGTTCCAGTTCGGCCAGCGTCCGCGCATCGATGGCGGCCTGGTCGCCGAGCTGGCGGGCCAGCGCGTCGAGGTCGACGTCGTCCATGGTGGCACCGGCGTAGCTCTGCGACAGCTGCTCGGCGAGCTGCTCGAGTTCGGCGATGTCGGCCATCGCCTGGGCGCCCTCCCCCATACCGAACGGGTTGTCGCCGGAGAACTCCGACGAACCGGTCCAGTCCTCGCCCGGCCGGGCGGCCTGCAGGTGCGAGTCGAGCCGGTTCAGCGCGTTCATCAGTTGCGGCGAACCGAAAGCCTGCTGCGCCAACGCATCCAGCTCGGCACGCTGGTCGGGCGTGAGGCTGTTGCGGAAGCGCTGCGCGGCGGCGGCCCGCTGGGCGAGCGAATCGAGCAGTTCCTCGACGTTCTTCGGATTCTCCGGAAAGTACTGACCGTGCTTGCGCATGAAGTCGTCGAAATCCTGCGCGCTGTCCTCGCCACGAGAATGCTTGTCCAGCAGGTCGTTCAGGTCGTCGAGCATCTCGTTGACCGCTTGCCGGTCCTCGTCGGTGGCGTTCTCCAGCGCCTGCTTCATGCCGGCGAACCGCTGATCGAGCAGTTCCCGACCGAGCAGATCCTTGATCTGCTCGTACTTTTGGCGCGCCTCGGGGCTGCGCCAGTTGTAATCCGACAACTCCTGCACGGCCTTGGCCGGCGACGGTGACAGCGACTCGATCTGCAGCTCTTGGAATCGGGCATCGTCGTCCAGGGCGCGCGCCAGTTCCTTGCGCTCGGAGAGCACCGCATCATCGAGCAACTTCTTGATCTCTTGCAGGGTGCCGTCGAGGTTGTTGCGGTTCAACAGCTCTCGACGTCGACGGTTGACCTCGGCGGCGAGCCGGTCGGCACCCTTGGTGTTCTTCGTTCCGCGCCGCAACAGTTCGGACAAGGCGCGCCGCGGCGACGTGCCTTCCATGACGTCCTGCCCGATCTGCTCGAGCGCGTCGCGCAGATCCACCGGCGGGGCAAGCGGATCAGGGCCCCCGGTATAGGCCGAATACCGGGAGTCGTGTGAGTGTCCCCGATCCGCTTTAGCCATAGACGGTTTCGCCTTCGCCCGTCACCTTGTCGATCCGCTTGGCGAGATACAGTGCCTCCAGCGCCAATTCGAGCGCGGCGGCGCGTTCCCCTTCGGTTTCGGCATCCAGCCGCTTGGCGATCTCGTCGATCACCGGCAGGTCCGGCAGTGCCGCCAGCACGTCTTTGGCCGCGACCTGCTCACCGGTGGTCACCGCCGAGCCACCCTCGACCGCCGCGACCAGCGTGCCGACATCGATGCCGCCCAGCACCCGCTGTGCGGTGTCGGCGGTGGCGCGCCGCAGCAGATGCTCGAGCACCGCCTGCTCGCGACCCTCCTCGCCGGACTCGAACTCCAGCTTCCCGCGCAGCACGTCGACGATCGTGCCGAGGTCGACGACGCGAGCCACCGGCTCCTCCTCGCCCAGGATCGCGCCGCGGTGGCGGGCCGAGGCGGCGACGGTCTCGGCGGCGGCGATCGCGAAGCGCGCGGAGACACCGGAACGCTGGTCGACCGAGTTGGACTCGCGCAGATAGCGCGCGAAGCGGGCAATGATTTGCATCAGGTAGGTCGGAACCTGCGCCGACAGGTGCGCCTCCTGGGTGATCACGCCGACCTCGGCGTCGAGCTCACGCGGGTAGTGGGTGCGGATCTCGGCACCGAAGCGGTCCTTCAGCGGGGTGATGATGCGCCCGCGGTTGGTGTAGTCCTCAGGGTTGGCGCTGGCGACCACCAGCACGTCCAGCGGCAGCCGCAGCGTGTAGCCGCGCACCTGGATGTCGCGCTCCTCCATGACGTTGAGCATCGAGACCTGGATGCGCTCGGCCAGATCGGGCAGCTCGTTGACCGCGACGATGCCGCGATGCGCCCGCGGGATCAGGCCGTAGGCGATGGTCTCCGGGTCACCGAGACTGCGACCCTCGGCGACCTTGATCGGGTCGATGTCACCGACCAGGTCCGCCACGCTGGTATCCGGGGTGGCCAGCTTCTCGGTGTAGCGCTCGCTGCGGTGGCGCCACTCGATCGGCAGATCGTCACCCGACTCCCCTGCCCGCCGGATCGACTCCGGCGTGATCGGCGTGTAGGGATGCTCGCCGAGTTCGGATCCGGCGATCACCGGCGTCCACTCGTCGAGCAGATTCTGCAACGAGCGCAGCAGCCGGGTCTTGCCCTGCCCGCGTTCGCCGAGCAGGACGAAGTCGTGCCCGGCGATCAGTGCCCGCTCCAGCTGCGGCAGCACGGTGTCCTCGAAGCCGAAAATGCCAGGCCAGACCTCATCTCCGTCGGCCAGCGCGGTCAGGAGGTTCTCCCGGATCTCCTGCTTGACGCTGCGCTCCCGATGACCGGAAGCGCGCAGTTCGCCAAGAGTGCGGGGGAGGTTGTCAGGTGAAGTCACCTCTCCACGCTACGACTGCCACGCCACCGAGGCATTACGCGGTCAGCGCAAGGTCATATTTCGCCCCGCCGGAATACCCGCGGTCAGTGCGCGAAGTGCCGGGCCCCGGTGAGGTAAAGCGTGATCCCGGCCTTCGCCGCGGCTTCGGTGACCAGCTCGTCGCGCATCGATCCGCCGGGGTGCACGACGGCTTTGACACCGGCTGCCGTCAGCGTCTCCAGGCCGTCCGGGAACGGGAAGAACGCGTCGCTGGCCGCCACCGCACCGCGGACCCGCTCCCCGCCGCGCTCGACCGCCAGCCGCGCCGCGTCGACACGGTTGACCTGGCCCATGCCCACCCCGACCGTGGCGCCGTCGGCGGCCACCACGATCGCGTTGGACTTCACCGCGCGGCACGTGCGCCAGGCGAACCGCAGGTCGGCCAGTGTTGCCGCGTCCGCCGGGGTGCCGGTCGCCAGAGTCCAGTTCGCCGGGTCGTCGCCGGGCGCGTCGATCCCGTCGCGCTCCTGGATCAGCAGACCGCCGCTGATCTGGCGCAACTCCGCTCCACCGACCGGCGGCTGGGCGGCGACGAGCACGCGAATGTTCTTCTTACGGGCCAAGATCTCCACCGCACCGGGCTGATACGCCGGTGCGATGATGACCTCGGTGAAGATCTCCGAGACGAACTCGGCCATCTCCACCGTGACCTCGGTGTTGGCCGCGATCACCCCGCCGAATGCGCTGAGCGGATCGCATTCGTGGGCCTTGCGGTGCGCATCGGCCACTGACACCGACGAGATCGCGATGCCGCACGGGTTGGCGTGCTTGATGATGGCGACACAGATCTCCTCGTGATCGAACGCCGCCCGCCACGCCGCATCGGCATCGGTGAAGTTGTTGTAGGACATCTCTTTTCCGTGCAGCTGCTCGGCTTGAGCCAGACCCGGCCAGCCGGCCTCGTCGCTGTAGAGCGCGGCCTGCTGATGCGGGTTCTCGCCGTAGCGCAGCTGCGACGTCCGCCGCCAGGTGCGGCCGAACCACTGCGGCAGGAGTGTCCCCGCATCTTCTTCTGGGCCCTCCTCGGGGGCCAGCACCGAGCCCATCCAGCCGGCCACCGCAACGTCGTACTCGGCGGTGTGCCGAAAAGCCAGTGCCGCCAACTTCTGTCGCTCGGCGAGCGTGAAACCACCGGACCGGACCGCGGCCAGAACGCCGTCGTATCCGAGCGGGTCGACGACGACCGCCACGCTGGCATGGTTCTTGGCCGAGGCACGCACCATCGAAGGACCGCCGATGTCGATCTGTTCGACGCACTCCTCCACCTCGGCGCCCGAATCGACCGTCTCGGTGAACGGATAGAGGTTGACGACAACGAGATCGAACGGCTCGATCTTCAGCTCGCCGAGAGCCGCGAGGTGTTCCGGCTTGCGGGTGTCGGCAAGCAGGCCGGCGTGGATGTGCGGGTGCAGAGTCTTGACCCGGCCGTCGAGCACCTCGGGAAAGCCGGTGACGAACTCCACCGGGGTGACCGGAATGCCTTTGTCGGCAATGGTTTTGGCGGTCGAGCCGGTGGAGACGATGGCCACGCCCGCCTCGTGCAGACCCTGCGCGAGCGGGATCAGTCCGCTCTTGTCGTACACGCTGATCAGCGCGCGCCGGATCGGCCTCTTGCCTACAGTCCCCGCGGTCATCCTATGGTCGCCTTTCTGCCACTCCAGGTCACGCCGCGCTGAGCCAGCGCGGCCAGCACATCCACCAACAGCCGCCGTTCGGTGACCTTGATGCGTTCGTGCAACGTGTCTTCGTTGTCATCGTCGAGAATCTCGATGGGTTCCTGAGCCAGGATCGGGCCGGTGTCCACGCCGGCGTCCACCAGATGCACCGTGCAACCGGTGACCTTGACCCCGTAGGCCAGCGCGTCGGGCACCGCGTGAGCGCCCGGAAACGCCGGAAGCAGCGCAGGGTGAGTGTTGACGACGCGCCCCAGGAATCGTGAAAGGAATTCCGGTCCAAGTATTTTCATGAATCCGGCCGACACGATCAGGTCGGGACGGTGCGCTTCGGTGGCATCGGCGATCGCGGTGTCCCAGTCGGCGCGGCTCGGATGGTCCTTCAGCCGCACGCGGAACGTGGGAATCGACGCGGCCTGCGCAATCTCGACGGCGCGGCAGTCGCGGTCCACCCCGACCGCGGCGACCCGCGCGGGATAGTCGCCGACGGCCGCGCTCAGCAGCGACTGCAGCAACGATCCGGTTCCCGAGGCCAGGACGACGAGGCGCGCCGGCGCACTCGGCGGTATGTGGATCGGATGCTGCACGGCGATGAGCCTAACCGAGCGTGTTTGTGCCTACCGGCCGCCGGGCACCCGAGGTTCACCGACGAGTTTTGAGGAGCATCGCCAATGTCGATCTGCGACACGTGCGGAAACGATTACGACAAGGCGTTCACCGTTACCTTCTCCGACGGGCGAACCGCGACCTTCGACAGTGTGGAATGCGCGGCGGTCGAGCTGGCCCCGGCGTGCGCGCACTGCGGGTGCCGCATCCTGGGCCACGGCATTGAGACCGAGGACGCGATCTTCTGTTGCGCGCATTGCGCGCGTAAGTCGAGCAACGCCGACGTCAATGACCGCTGGCCGGTGCCGGCCGGCGCTTAGCGTTCGGCGGGTCCGGTCTCGATGTCGTCGTCGACGACCATCAGATCCTCGACGTCTTCCAGATCGGGTGCCGGCCTGACCGGCGGCGGCGGGGCCGGTTCAGGCTCGGGTTCGGCCTCGGGTCCCACGTCGGGCTCGGCTGCCATGTCCGGGATGGGCGTGGTGAGCGCCTCGTCGTCGTCAGCGAGGTCGCTGTCGAAGAGCGGTTCGTCGCCGGGCGCGGCCGGAGCCGGCGGCTTCACCCGTTTCGGACGGCGCCGCACGCCGCCGGTCAGCACCACGGTCAGCGCACCGATGGCGAAGAACCAGAAGAACACCGCCGGACCGAAGGTGCTCTGCTCCACCCCGACGTCGCCGAAATTGCCGAGCTGTCCACCACCGGCGTAACCAAGGACGGCCATGATCACGGCCGCCAGCAGCGATGCGACCGCCACTTTCGCCAGAGCCGTCGGCCAGGGCAGCGGCCTGCGCGCGCACTGCTGCCCAACCGCCACCCCGGATGCGGCACCGACGATCAGCAGCGCAACCCACACCGGCCCGAGCGGCGGCGTCGGCACCGCGGCCAGGATCGGCACCGCCGGGATGTCACCGCCGAAGACGGTGAACGAACTGAACGTGGCGAACCCGATATGGGCGCTCGATCCGACCGCCATCGCCGAGGTGCCGACGATCACATTGGGCACGTACAGGGCGGACAACAACGTGAGGCTGAGCTGCCCGAACAGCGAATCGGTGACCGCGTACAGCTCGTGCATGGTGCCCCAGTGCACGACCAGCGACACCGCAGTGACCGCACCGGACAGTCCCAGCAGTGCCAGCAGGCCCGCCATGGCGGCCCGCACGGTGTCGCCGAGCCACAGCGGTAACCGCAGGGCCGTCAGCGCCCGCCAGCCCACCTGCGAGCCGACCCCGATCAGCGCTCCGATGCCGTGCACCGCCAGCACTCCGGAGAATGCGCGAAGCGCGCTCGGGGTCTGCAGCTCGGTGATCACCGACGAGGCGTCATGGATCACGGCCAGCGCGATCGCCGCGAACAGCAGCGGGCCGCCGATGGCCGACGCGACGATCCACCGGGTTACGAACCAGGAGGCGCGCGGTGAGGTCGCGTGCGCGCATGCGCGTGCGGTGCCCGCGACCATCAACAACACCGGCAACAGCGGCAACACCGCAAGCTGATGCCCGGCGATCGAGATGGGCACCTGGTGCACGGCCAGCCACATGCTGGCGATCGCACCCAGTGTGCCCGTCATATCGCTGTTGGCGATGACGAGCTGCAGCAGGGTCACCGCGGCGATCACCACCAGGGCGACCACCGACGGGCCGAACGCAACCCGGACCAGGTCACGCGCTTGGCGCGCGCCGACTGGCCGCTTGTCCTCCATCCGTGTCACTCGACGCGCCGGTCAGGCGTGGTGCGCGAAGAGCGCCCGGTTAGGACGGGCTCTGACCCGACGGCGACGATGACGGCGCCTGGGGCTGCTGCTGTTCGGGCTGGCCGGTGGGCTGCTGGCCCGAGCCGCTCGACGGCGGCGGGCTGAAGCTCGGGAAACCGGTCGGCGGGGTGGGCGGACCGCTCTGCGCGCCGCCGAAGTTCGACGGACCGGACGGGTAGCCGCCGCCGTACTGGGACGGGTAATTCGGCCGCGGCGGAAGTCCCTGCGGCGGGCCCTGCGGACCGGGCTGGCCGTAGTAGCCGCCGGGAGGCGGGCCGTACTGACCGAACTGTTCGTAGCGGGGCCGGGGCGCCGGCGCGGTGATGATGCCGGCCTCCAGCAGCAGGGCCGCCACCGCGGCGATGGCCTGCAGCAGGGTGAAGGCGAGCAGCAGCCACAGCCCCCAGCCGACGGAGAAGCCGGTCGGCTTGCTGATGACCTGAGCGATCGCCATCAGCACTGCGATCACCGATGCGGTGGCGATGACGCCGCCGTAGTCCCGGGCCTTCGGCAGCAGGGCAGCAGCCGCGAGCAGCGCGGCAACCAGCGTCGCGACCACCGGGTAGCCGCCGCCACCGCCGGTCAACTCGGCGCCCCCGAAGGGACCGAGGTCGGCGTGGACCGTCAGAATCGGCCCGAAGCTGGCGAGGTACGCCGCCAGGCCCAGCACGATGGCGGCGACGTTCAGGTACTGCGGCAGCTTGCTCGGTCCGGCCTCGGCCGGCGCGAACGACGATGTAGGCGCTCCGTAGGGACCGGTCGGCTGCGACGGTTGGTAGCCCGGATTGGTGGGCGGATAAGTCATGGCCTCTCCTTCAGCCTTGTCACGCCGCGCATCCCCCGCGGCGCTGCGTCGGTTGTGGCTCGCGAACGGACCCGCAGGTCGGCGTTCGCACACCACGCTATCGCACAGCGCCGCGGCCACCGCGACCATCGGCGTGTCACACAGGCAGTTGGTAACCGGCCGTCACGGCTCAGGCGGAGGCTTGGAGCGGTGCCGCGATCGAATCGCTTTCGGCTGCTTCGATTTCACGCACCAGCGGCAACACCCGCGCGCCGAAGTACTCGATCTCCTCCTGGAAGTGCAGGAAGCCACCGAGGATGAGGTCCACTCCGCGCTTGCGGTAGGCGGAAATCCGCTCGGCGATCTGCTCGGGGGTTCCGATCAACTGGGTGCGGAAGCCGTCGTTGTATTGGACGAGGTCTTCGTAGGTCGAGTCGGCCCACATCCCGCGCTTGTCGGCGGTCGAGGCGCCGGCCTGCTGCACGGCGGCGTGGAAACCTTCGACCGCCGGCTTGTTGGCCTTGGCGATGATCTCCCGAAGGACTTCCTTCGCCTCCTTCTCGGTGTCCCTGGCGATGATGAAGCCGTTGAGTCCGAACTTGACCTCCCGGTTGGCGTCGCGGGCGTGGTCGCGAACCTCGACGAGTTGCTCGGTGACGCCGTCGAAATGCTTGCCGTTGGAGAAGTACCAGTCGGCGTAGTAACCCCCGTTTCGGCGGGCGGCGGTGGAGTTGCCGCCCTGGAAGATCTCCGGGTTGGGACGTTGCGGTGTGTTGAGCGGCTTTGGCTTCAGGGTGAAGTCGTGGATGCGGTAGAAGTCACCGCGGAAATCCACCTCGTCTTCGGTCCAGATCTTGCGCAGCACCTGCAGGAATTCGGCGGTCCGGCGGTAACGCTCGTCGTGCTCGAGCCAGGGCTCACCGAGGTGGGTGAATTCGTCCTTGAACCAGCCGGACACCACGTTGACTGCGAAGCGGCCACCGGACAGGTGGTCGGCGGTGGCGCCGAGCTTGGCCAGCACCCCGGGTTGCCACAGGCCGGGGTGGACCGCGGCGATGAGCTTGAGCCGCTCGGTGGCCAGCAACAGTGCCAGCGAGAAGCTGGTCGATTCGTGCTGGAATTCGGCGCCGTAGCTGGCCTCGTAGCGGACCTGCGACAGTGCGTACTCGAAGCCGTTGTTCTCGGCGGTCTGTGCGAGCTTGACGTTGTATTCGTAGTTCCAGTCGGTGCGTTGCTCGATGGTGCTGGTGACAAGGCCACCACTGACGTTGGGCACCCAGTAGGCGAATTTCACGTGCTCGGCGATACGTTCGGTCGTCATGGTTTGCATGCTTGCGACGACCGTCGGCGGGGTCACCCCTTTTACTCGCCGAGAGTAGAGAGGTAACTCGCAGAGAGTGCAGATGTCGCCCACTGGGACGCCGCCTTGCTCGGGGTTGGGCAACTCGTTCTAATGCAGCCCATGGATTACGGGCTCGTTCTGTTCACCAGTGACCGCGGCATCGCCCCGGCGGCAGCAGCCAAACTCGCCGATGACCATGGCTTCAAGACGTTCTACGTGCCCGAGCACACGCACATCCCGGTCAAGCGCGAGGCCGCCCACCCCACCACCGGTGACGAGTCACTGCCCGACGACCGCTACATGCGCACCCTGGATCCGTGGGTCAGCCTGGGTACCGCGGCCGCGGTGACCTCAACGGTGCGGCTGTCCACCGCGGTGGCGCTGCCCGTCGAGCACGACTGCATCACCCTCGCGAAATCGATTGCCACCCTTGATCATTTGTCCGGCGGCCGGGTCAGCCTGGGTGTCGGGTTCGGTTGGAACACCGACGAGCTGATGGACCACAACGTGCCGCCGGGTCGCCGTCGCACGATGCTGCGCGAGTACATCGAGGCCATGCGCGAACTCTGGACGAAGGAAGAGGCCGAATACGACGGCGAATTCGTCAAGTTCGGCCCGAGCTGGGCCTGGCCCAAGCCGGTTCAGTCGCACATCCCGGTGCTCGTCGGCGCGGCCGGTACCGAGAAGAACTTCAAGTGGATCGCCCGCTCCGCCGACGGCTGGATCACCACGCCGCGTGACTTCGACATCGACCAGCCCGTGAAGTTGCTCCAGGACACCTGGGCCGCGGCCGGCCGCGACGGTGCTCCGCAGATCGTGGCGCTCGACTTCAAGCCGGTGCCCGAGAAGTTGGCGCACTGGAAGGACATTGGCGTCACCGAGGTGCTGTTCGGCCTGCCGGACAAGCCGGGCGACGAGGTCGCTGCCTACGTGGAGCGATTGGCGGGCAAGCTCGCCGACATGGCCTGACGTTCAGGCCAGCGTTGCGCGGTTCCTGCCGTCCTCGCCCGCGGTGACGTTGATCGCGGCGCCCAGCGGATCGCCGTCGCTCATCAACGCCACCAGCGCCGGATCGGTGGTGATCGCCATGAAGCGGCTGAGGTCGGCGTCGAGGCGGCCGATGATGACCCCGGTACGCTCCGGCCAGTCGTAGCGCACCGAGTACGTCTCGATCACGCCGCTGCCGTTGGCGTTACGGGTGACCGGCACCTTCGGCAGGGCGGCGATGTCCGCCTGCAGTTCCTTGCTGCGGTCCGGCGCCCACCCGACCGGGGTGGTGGAGTAGATCCCCACCGAATATTTGCTCATCACACCGCCGTTGGCGCCCACCAGCCCGAAAGCGCCCGGCTTGTCGCGCATCGCGGCGACGGTCTCGGCGATGCCGTGCAGCGAATAGCTGTTGCCCGGTCCGCCGAAGTACGGCAGGCCACCAGTGAGGGTGAGCCCGCGCGGATCGTCGGCGGCCAGCCCGAAGTCGTCGCACACCGTGAAGACCGGGAACGGGAAGCAGCTGTAGAGATCGAAGGTGGCCACGTCGTCGATGCCGATGCGGGCCACCCGAAGCGCCTCTGCCACAGCCTGTTTCGACGAGTAACTGACACCGACATCGGCCCGGTCCAGCAGGTCCTGCTCTCGCTGATCCGCGTGACCGTGCAGGTACACCCACTTCTCTTCCGGCACACCGAGTTCGCGCGCGGCGGACACCGACATCAGAAGTGCGGCGGCGCCCTGGTTCACCGTGTCGCGGGCCACCATCAACCGGGGATACGGGTCACAGATCATCCGGTTCTCAGCGGTGACCGTCGCAATCTCGTCGACCGAGCGCTCCACCGGCGACGACGAAAACGGGTTCTTGGCAGCGACTTTCGAGAACGGCGAGAACAATTCGGCCATCTTGTGCCGGTAGGAGTCGACATCGAGACCCAGCCGGGCACGCCGCGCGTTGTCCAGCAACCCGTACTGCACCGGAGCACCGGTCAGTCCGTGGTTGGCGGTGTACTCGCTCATGTACTGCTCGAAGCCGTACCCGCGGTCCTCGAGCTGGCCGCCCACCGTCTCGCTGTGGTCGGGTTTGTCGGAATCTCCTGCCGTCGCTTCGCTCGCCCCGGCCCTGCCCGCGAACGTCTTCAGCGTCGAGCCGTTCTCCGAGCCGAGGATCAACGCGACCTCGATCTCGCCGGCCGCAATGGCGCCGGCGAACTCGGTGACCAGCTTCTGCGGACCGTTGCCGCCGATGGACTCCAGCACGGCGCGCTTCGGGTCGGCGCCGACGCGATGGGCGACCGAGCGGATGTAGTTGTCGGAGCAACCCAGCGGTGCTGTGGCGTACGGCGTGCAGATCTCGAACTGCCGCAGGCCTGCGAACACCTCGATGGATTTGGCGACGGCAGCGACGTCCGCCCCGGTGTCGGCCAGCGCGGCGCGAACGGCCTCGGTGGCCAGCTCGACCGCCGACATACCCCGGTAGTCCGGGTCGTCAATGCGCTCGGTGAACTGCCCGACGCCGACGATGACGGGGGTACGCGGATCGACCATAGTTCGACAGGCTAATAGAACGTGTTACCGTTTTGCCAACCGGGGGCGTGGCTACTCCACGAAAACGACATCAGGGCTGCGATCCGGTGTGGATCACAGCCCTGACGGCGAACTCGATGACGAATTACAGCCCCTGCAGGATCTCCCTGGCCAGGTTGGCGGTCTCCGACGGCGTCTTGCCGACCTTGACCCCAGCGGCCTCGAGGGCCTCTTTCTTGCCCTGAGCGGTGCCTGCGCCGTCCGACACGATCGCGCCGGCGTGGCCCATGGTCTTGCCCTCGGGCGCGGTGAACCCGGCGACGTACCCGACGACCGGCTTGGAGACGTTGGCCTTGATGTAGGCGCCGGCCTTCTCCTCGGCGTCGCCGCCGATCTCGCCGATCATCACGATGATCTTGGTCTCGGGATCGGACTCGAACGCCTCGATGGCGTCGATGTGGGTGGTGCCGATGACCGGGTCGCCGCCGATGCCGATGGCGGTCGAGAAGCCGAGATCGCGCAGCTCGTACATCATCTGGTAGGTCAGCGTTCCGGACTTGGACACCAGGCCGATCGGGCCCTTACCGGTGATGTTGTTCGGCGTGATGCCGACCAGCGACTCACCCGGGGTGATGATGCCGGGGCAGTTCGGCCCGATGATGCGGGTCTTCTCACCCTTTTCGACGTTGTAGGCCCACGCATATGCGCTGTCCTGCACCGGGATTCCCTCGGTGATGACCACCAGCAGCGGGATCTCGGCGTCGATGGCCTCGATGATGGCGTCCTTCGAGAACGCCGGCGGCACGAAGGCGATCGACACATCGGCGCCGGTCTCCTTCATGGCCTCGGCCACGCTGCCGAACACCGGGAGTTCGATGTCGTTGCCGTCTTTGTTCTTGTGAGACACAGTGGTTCCGGCCTTGCGTGCGTTCACGCCGCCGACCACCTGGGTGCCGGCCTTGAGCATCAGCGCGGTGTGCTTGGTGCCTTCGCCGCCGGTGATGCCCTGGACGATGACCTTGTTGTCCTTGTTCAGGAAGATAGACATTGGTTCTAGTCCCTTACTTGTTGGCCAGCTCGGCGGCTTTGTCGGCGCCGGAGTCCATGGTCTCGGCCTGGATCACCAGCGGGTGGTTGGCCTCGGCCAGGATGCGGCGGCCCTCTTCGACGTTGTTGCCGTCAAGGCGAACGACGAGCGGCTTGTTGGCCTCGTCGCCCAGGATCTGCAGCGCCTTGACGATGCCGTTGGCGACCGCGTCGCACGCGGTGATGCCGCCGAACACGTTGACGAACACGCTCTTGACCTGGCTGTCGCCCAGGATGACGTCGAGACCGTTGGCCATCACCTCGGCCGAGGCGCCACCGCCGATGTCGAGGAAGTTGGCGGGCTTCACGCCGCCGTGCTTCTCGCCGGCGTACGCGACGACGTCCAGGGTGGACATGACAAGACCCGCGCCGTTGCCGATGATGCCGACCTCGCCGTCGAGCTTGACGTAGTTGAGGTCGTTCTCCTTCGCCTTCAGCTCGAGCGGATCGGTGGCGTCCTTGTCCTCGAACTCGGCGTGGCCGGGCTGGCGGAAGTCGGCGTTCGCGTCGAGGGTGACCTTGCCGTCCAGCGCCAGGATCTGATCGTCGGGGGTGCGCACCAGCGGGTTGACCTCAACCAGGGTGGCGTCCTCACCGGTGAAGACCTCCCACAGCTTCTGGATGGTCACCGCTGCGGCGTCGAGCACCTCGGCGGGCAGGTGGCCCTTCTCGGCGATCTCGCGAGCGAAGGCCAGATCGACACCCTTGACGGCGTCGACGGGCACCTTGGCCAGCCGGTCCGGCTTGGTCGCGGCGACCTCTTCGATCTCCATGCCGCCCTCGACCGAGCACATGGCCAGGTAGGTGCGGTTGGAACGATCGAGCAGGAAGGAGATGTAGTACTCCTCGGCGATGTCACTGGCCTCGGCGACCAGCAGCTTCTTCACGATGTGGCCCTTGATGTCCAGGCCGAGGATGTTCTTGGCGTGGGTGTAGGCGTCGTCGGGGGTCGCGGCGTACTTGACGCCACCGGCCTTTCCGCGGCCGCCTACCTTCACCTGGGCCTTGACCATGACGGGCTTGCCGATTTCCTCGGCGATGGCCTTGGCGTCCTCCGGCGAATCGGTGACCCGGCCCGGGGTGGTGGGAACGTTGTGCTTGGCGAACAGTTCTTTCGCCTGATATTCGAAAAGATCCATGAGCTCACTGTCTGGTCGGCGCTGACTGTTTTGTTGACGAGGTGGTGTTAAGGAAGTCGCTCCGGGGGGAACTGTATCTAGACCCTCCGAGGACTCCGTCCTCGCGTACCGCTCATGTGGTACATCTCACCGCGGAGTTGAAGTGATTCAACTCACAATCCTCCGCGGAATAACGCCTTGGGTTGCGACCCGTGTTGGATCTTCGTTAACGTCGTCGGGGTCTGAGATAACGCTTTGGTCACGACTAAGGGACTTCGAGTTTTGACGCAGCATCGGCCGGCACCGACCTCCATCGGAGCTTCTTCGGCGTCGCAGCCTTTGACCAGGACTTTCGATCGTCAAGCGCCAGTCAAGCGGGCCCTCGATCCGGAGCGACTCGACGTCACCGACATCATCCCGTTCAACGAATTCGGCGATCTCTGCGACATCGACTTCCGCGAGAGCACCGCTTTCGCCAGCCTCCAGGTGGCCCGCTGCCCCGAACTCGACGATCTGCACGACGCCGACGACGCCCGGCCGTTGCGTCTGGCCGTGCCCACCGAGTTCGCCCCGTCCCGCCCCGATCGCGCTGAGGTCCCGCGCTACATCAACGACGACAACACCGACGTGTTGCCGCGCACTCCGCAGCACCGCAGGCAGCCCACCGGCGCCGTCAAGGGCCGCGTGATGATCGCGGCGATGGCCGCGGGTGCCGCCGCCGCCGCGGCCTACACCGCGGTCAAGCCCGCCACCGAGACCACCACCCAGACCGTGCTGGCTGCGGACAAGACCCCGATGGACGGCTCGGTCACCACGCCGCGCGGCGTGCAGCTGATAGCGGTGAAGCCGGTCGCCGACGCCGCCGTGCACGGCGAGGAACTGGCCAATGGACAGGCCTTCGCCCAGGAACGCGCCGAGCGCGAAGCCCGGTTGCAGCGGCCGCTGTTCGTCATGCCGACCAAGGGCGTGTTCACCTCTGGCTTCGGTTACCGCTGGGGCGCGCTGCACGGCGGCGTCGACCTGGCAGCTCCGATCGGGACGCCCATCGTCGCCGCCTCCGACGGTGTCGTCGTCGACGCCGGGCCCACGGCCGGGTACGGCGCCTGGGTGAAGATCCGCCATTCCGACGGCACGGTCACCCTCTACGGCCACGTGAACACCTGGACGGTCCAGATCGGCCAGCGGGTGTTCGCCGGCGATCAGATCGCGACCGTGGGCAACCGGGGCAATTCGACCGGCCCGCATCTGCATTTCGAAGTTCTGCTGGGCGGCACCAACCGAACCGATCCGGTGCCGTGGCTGGCGAAGCGGGGCCTCTCGGTCGGCCCCTACGTCGGCTGACCTGGTGTCTGAGCCGAACGACCCGCACACCCGCATCATCCGGCGCCAGCCGTCCGGACCAATTCCCCAACCCGAAGAGCCGCGCACCGGCATCATCCGGCGTGCACCCACCGGGCCGATCCCCGCGGTGCCCGATGATCGCACCGTCAACATTCCTCGTCCGCCGGCCGACGAGGCCCCGACCGGACTGATCCGCCGCGCCACCCCGGTCGCGGTACCGGCCCGGCCGGGCGCGGTCGACGTGTCGACCGGGCGAACGGCGATCGCGGCCAGCGCCGTCAGCATCGTCAGCGGATGGGCCACCGGCGTCGTCGCCACCGACCTGATCACCGGCTGGTGGGGCACCGATCGGCTGTTCTGCGTGGCGGTCGGATTCCTGACCCTGCTGTTCGCGGTCACCAGCATCGCCGGGGTGATCGCGCTATTGCTGCGCCGCTCCGTCGGCCGCTACCTGATCGCGTTCGGCGCCGTCATCGCGCTGCTGACGTTCGGCAGTGTGTTCGTCGCCGGAGCGCGAATTCCGTTGGCGGTGTACCTGATTCCGGTGTTACCGCTGGCGGGTCTGATCCTGGCGCTGCACCCGTCAACCCGACGTTGGTGCCGGCTGCGCTGAGCGCCGCCGGCTTTCCCACCAAGCCCCGACGACGATCACGCCAATCGCCCACGCCGCACCGAGGAAAGCCCCGGCGACGACATCGCTGACGTAGTGCACACCCAGATAGATCCGGGAGAATCCCACCATCCCGGCGGCGGCTGATGCGCCTGCCCACAGCGCTACTCGAGCCGTCCAACCCCGGATGACCCAGCCTGCCATCCAGGCGAGCAGCACCGCGACGGCGACACCGCCGGTGGCGTGGCCGGAGGGGAACGAGAAGCCGTCTTCGACGATCACGGCGGTCCACGACGGTGGACGACTGCGTCCGACCATCCACTTGGCCACCACCAGCACCACCCCGACGCCGATCAGCCCGGACAATCCGAGCACCGCGGGCAACCAGGACCGGATCCGCCAGCAGACCCACGCGCTGACGATCACGGTGATCACCACCAACGACAACGGATCAGCAACGTGGGTAAGCACTTTCAACACCGCCGTCAGCCCCGCGTCGCGCTGGCCGACAACCCATTGACTGACCGGCCGATCGACGTAGGCGCCGAGCTCACCTTCCAGGACGCCGTCGAGCAACTCGGTGAAGCCCGCCGCCAGCAGCGCCACCAGTATCAGTCCCGACAGCAGGCCCAGGGCCGCGGTCACGTCCACCGACAGCCAACGCGCCAACCTGATGGCGGGTCTGCCGAGATGCCGGACCGACCACGACTGCACGGCGGTCACCGCGCTGGTCTCGCGCAGCCGGTTCATGGCCGCGCGGAAGACGCTCTGATGACGCGCCACCCAGATGAACACTCCGACCCACACCAGTAGCGCGGCCACCACGAAGGCAGTCACGGTCGCACGGCCGCGGTCAGAGTTTCTGGATGGGTGCGTGGTTGTGCATCAGCTTCACCCGGCCGGCGCTGCCGAAGTCGATCAGCGACATCGCCGACTCCCCCATCCCGGACACCTCCTCGACCCGGCCGAGTCCGTACTTGTCGTGGTTGACCCGGTCACCGGGTGCGAGGACCACCAGCGCACGCTTACCGCCGCCGGCGGGGCGCGCCGGTGACGGTCGCGGAGTGCCGACCAACCCACCCGCTCCAGGAGAAAATCGGCCCGGCGCACTGTAGGACGGCGCGGGATCGGTGCGGCGCCAGTCGAGCAGATGCTCCGGAATCTCCCGCAGGAACCGGGATTCGGGGTTCAGCATCGGCTGCCCCCACGAGGAGCGAACCTTCGCGCGGCTGAGGTAAAGCCGTTGACGCGCACGGGTTATGCCCACATAGGCCAACCGGCGTTCTTCGGAGAGCTCGGCCGGATCCCCCAGCGCCCGCATGTGCGGGAACATGCCGTCCTCCCAGCCGGTGACGAAGACGACCGGGAACTCCAGGCCCTTGGCGGTGTGCAGGGTCATCATCGTGACCACCCCGGAGCCGTGCTCGGGCAACTCGTCGGAGTCGGCCACCAGCGAGACCCGTTCCAGGAACTCGGCGAGTATGCCGGTCTGCGGCACGTCCTCATCGACGTCGGTGCCGGCGTCCCCCTGCTCTGCCGCCAGCGCCGCGGCGTTGGCCCGATCGATACTGAATTCGTGTGCGACGCTGACCAATTCGTTGAGGTTGTCCAGCCGGGCCAGATCCTGCGGGTCGCTGGAAGATTCCAGCTCGTTGCGGTAGCCCGTACGGTCCAGCACGGCCTCGACCAGGTCCCCGAGCTCGTCGTCGAGCTTGCCGCGGAGGTCGTCGATCAGGTTGACGAAGCTCGCGATCGCCTTCTCCGAGCGGGTGTTCAGCATCGGTACCTTGCCGGCCGCCGCGGCGGTCAGCGCGTCGGCGAAGGTGCTGCCGGTGTTCTCGGCGTACACCGCGACGCAGGCCTCGGCGCGGTCGCCGATACCGCGGCGCGGGGTGTTCAGGATGCGCCGCAGGCTGACGGCGTCGCCGGGGTTCTCCAGCACCCGCAGGTAGGCGACGATGTCGCGAATCTCCTTGCGCTCGTAGAACCGAACGCCGCCGACGACCTTGTACGGGATGCCGGCCCGGATGAACACCTCTTCCAGCGAGCGCGACGAGTTGTTGGTCCGGTAGAACACCGCGAAGTCGTTGTACGAGAATCCGCCGCGATCGGCGAGTGCATCGATCTCGCTTGCGACGAACCTGGCCTCGTCGTGCTCGTTATCGGCGACGTAGCCGACGATCAGCTCGCCGTCACCTTCGTCGGTCCACAGCCGCTTCTCGCGGCGGTTGGCGTTGCGGGAGATGACGGAGTTGGCCGCCGTCAGGATGTTCTGGGTCGACCGGTAATTCTGCTCGAGCAGGATCGTGGTGGCGTTGGGGAAGTCCCGCTCGAAGTCCTCGATGTTGCGGATCGTCGCGCCGCGGAACGCGTAGATCGACTGGTCGGCGTCGCCGACCACGCACAGTTCACTGGGCGGCACGGTGTCGGTATCGGGTGCGCCCACCCCGACAAGCTCACGCACCAGCACGTACTGCGCATGGTTGGTGTCCTGGTACTCGTCGACCAGGACGTGCCGGAACCGCCTGCGGTAGTACTGGGCGATCTGCGGGAAGTTCTGCAGCACGGCGACGGTCTCGCCGATCAGGTCGTCGAAGTCCAGCGCGTTCGCCGTGCGCAGCCGTCGCTGGTATTCGCCGTAGACGCTGGCCACGGTGCGGGCCAGGTCGTCGGACCCGGGCTCGAGCGCGGCGACCGCATCCTCCGGCACGATCAGTTCGTTCTTCAGGTTCGAGATCGCGTTGGACAGCAGTCGCGGCGTGTACCGCTTGGTGTCCAGGCCCATGTCCTTGGCGATCATCAGCAGCAGGCGCCGCGAATCGTCGGCGTCGTAGATCGAGAAGTTCGAGTTCAGCCCCGGCAGCAGCGAGGCCTGATTGCGCAGGATCCGCACGCACGAAGAGTGGAAGGTGGAAATCCACATGTTCCTGGCTCGGGGACCGACGAGACCAACCACCCGCTCACGCATCTCGGCGGCGGCCTTGTTGGTGAAGGTGATCGCCAGCACCTGGCCCGGCCCGACGTCGCGCGCGGCCAGCAGATACGCGATCCGACGGGTGAGGACCGCCGTCTTGCCCGACCCGGCGCCGGCCACGATCAACAGCGGAGGCCCCTCGTGCAGCACCGCCTGACGCTGCTGGGGGTTGAGGCCCTCGAGGAGTTCGGCCGCATCGGCCGGGGGTTTGAAATCTGTCACGTGCACAGTCATGTCTGACCCAACTTACCGCTGTATGGCGACAGTTTTTTTGCGAAGCCGGGCTTCGGAGTGGCACACTCGACAACGTGCTTTCTCCGCAGCGTCGATTTTTCTACGGGTACCGGTCCGCGGTGCCCGTGGGTATCTAGCTGCTCAACCCGAGAGCCCCGCGGTCCGCATCCGGACCCGGGGCTCGTCTCTTGTGTGAGGCCCGGGATCGGATGAGACCAGACCCACACACGAGGAGAACGAAGCGATGACTCTGGAAATGGTTCCTGAAGCCGAGAACAACATCGACAGCCTGCGCGGCGAGATCGACCGCCTCGACGCCGAGATCCTGGCGGCGGTCAAGCGCCGCACCGAGGTGTCCCAGGCGATCGGCCGGGCCCGGATGGCCTCCGGCGGCACCCGGCTGGTGCACAGCCGTGAGATGAAGGTCATCGAGCGCTACAGCGAGCTGGGCCAGGACGGCAAGGATCTGGCGATGCTGCTGCTGCGCATGGGCCGGGGCCGGCTCGGGCACTCCTAGCGCACTGCGTCAGCGCACGGCGTCCAATAGCCAGGGCGTCATCCATTTGACCGCGTTAGGCGTGGGGTGCACGCCGTCGATGCGGACCTGAACACCGTTGATCTTGTTGGTGTAGATGCCGTTCGGCGCGAGCTTCTTGTTCAGATCGAGCACGGTCACGTTCTTGCGATCCGCTACGACCCTGCGCAGCAAGGCATTCCACTGATCGACCCGGCTGGGCTGATCCTCGGGGTACAGGTTGCCGTTCGTCTGCTCGCCGTGCCGGCTGTACGGCTCGGTCGCCACCACCACCAGCGCCCCGGTGGAGCCGAGGATGTCCAGTGCGTGCCGCAGCTCGCTCTCCAGGTACTTGTCGAAATCGGGCTGGCCGATGTGGGCCCAGTTGCCATTCCATTTGCGGTCCACCACCTCCCAGCGCCCGATCATCATCAACACCACATCGGGCCGGTCGTGGCCGATCCGCTGCGCCCAGCGTTCCGGCCAGGCGTCGCATTCCGGTTTTTGTTCCAGGCTCTGCCCGGAGTAGCGGTAGGGCCCGCCTCGGACCAGGCCGCAGCCGATCGTGGTGCGGTCCAGGAAGCTGATGCCGGGGGTGGGCGGCAGATAGCGCATCATCGTCCACCCGATGGAGTCACCGAACACCGACACGGTGTGCGGGCGCGGGCCGGCTTGCACCGGCGCGGCCGGGCGCACCGTCTCCACCGGAGAGACCAGCGCGGCCTGGGCGATGTCGGGGCTCGACGCATCAATGCGGGTTCCGACCGGCACGACGACGACTGCGACGGCGACGGCCGTGGCCATCGTCGCGGCGGCCAGCCGAAGCTGGGGAACGTGCACGGGTCGCCAGCGCCGGACGGGACGTTCGATGAGCCACCACGACCCGACGGCCGCGAGCAGCGTGATCGCGCAACGCGCGGCGAACAACGGGTAACCGGTCCAGCCGGTGCGCTCCCCGGTGAGCACCAGGAACACCGGCCAGTGCCAGAGGTACACGCCGTAGGAGACGACGCCGAGCGCCACCAGCGGCGGGGTGGCCAGTACCCACGCCACCGGCCCGTTCTGTTCGAGCGCGACCCCCGCGATCACCGCGACCGCGGCCACAGCGACGACGATCAGCAGGCCGTTGCGGAATTCGGCGGCGCTGCCGGTCGCGACGTGCGTGATCGCGGCCAGGACGGCCACCCCGGCCACCGGCACTCCACCGGCCAGCCAGCGGCCCCATCGCGACCGGATCAGCGGCCAGCCGGCCATCATCGCCGGCCAGTCCCGAACCAGCAGTGCAGCGGCCGCGGCCCCGATCAGCAGCGCCTGCGCGCGGGTGTCGGTGCCGAAGTAGACGCGGTTGAGCGAGTCGTCGTCGGCCATCAGAATCGCCTCGGTGGCCGATGCCGCTGTTCCGACGACGGCCAGGACCAGCACAGCCCACCGGACCGCAGTGATGGTCGGAGTCTTCTTGCGCCGGCGGGCGATCACGGCCAGCAGCACCGCCACCGCCGCGATGAGCACCGGCCAGATCAGGTAGTACTGCTCCTCGACGCCCAGCGACCAGGTGTGTTGCAGCGGCGAGGGCGGAGCGCCCTGGCTGAAGTAGTCGGTCTGGTGCGACACGAACGCCCAGTTCGCCATCCACAGGAACGCGGCGACAGCATCATTGCGCAGGCCGCTGACGGCGTCGGGCGGGAACAGCAGGCGAGCGGCGATCACCGCCAGCACCATCAACAGCAGGGCGGGCAGCAGCCGGCGGGCACGTCGGACCCAGAACGCGCCGAGGTCGAGCTGGCCGGTACGGCCTATCTCGTCGAGCAGCAGCGAGGTGATGAGGAATCCGCTGAGCACGAAGAACACGTCGACGCCGATGAATCCACCTGCGACACCGGGGATTCCGCTGTGTCCGATCAGAACCAGGGCGACGGCGACCCCGCGGATCCCGTTCAGCGCGGGAATTCCCGAGCCGCGGGGCCGTGGCCTGCGCAGTTGACTCGGTTGCGAGACGGGATCAACCCAGGGACTTTGCGCAAAGAAGCGCGCCGTCACACCATGCCCTCCTAGTTCTTCAGTGGTGTGAAATCTAGTTCGCAAGCACGCCTGATCAGCGCAGGCGCGCGGTCGTTCATGTCAATTCCTTGCGGCGCCCGGCATACACTTCGGCCGGGGTGACTATGACCGCCGGCATGTATCTGACGCAGGGCTTGCATCGGGCGCTGCGCGCCGCGCCGCACGACACGATGACGATCTGCGCCGGGCGCGTCCGCAGTGTCGCCGAGGTGGCCGACCGGGTGGCCCGGCTGGCCGGGGCCTTTCAGTCGCTGGGGGTCGGCGAGGGCGATCGCATCGGCATCCTGTCGCTGAATTCCGATCGCTACTCGGAGTACCTGCTCGCGACGCCGTGGGCCGGCGCGGTGCTCAACCCGATCAACATCCGCTGGAGCGCCGCGGAGATCGCCTACAGCCTGCGCGACTCCGACACCCGCACACTGCTGATCGACGACACCTTCCTGCCGTTGCTTCCCGATTTACGGTCGCAGTCAAGTGGTTTGGTGAACGTCATCCATTGCGGCGACGGCGCCGCACCGGACGGACTACTGAGCTACGAGGAGCTGGTGGCGGCCGGCGATCCGGCGCCCGACGCGCATCGCTGCGGCCCGGATCTGGCGGGCCTGTTCTACACCGGCGGCACCAGCGGTCACCCGAAGGGCGTCATGCTGACCCACGACAACCTGATGACCTCGGCGCTGGGGTGCCTGGCGTCCGGGTTGTTCCTGACCTCGGGTGGACCGCTGCTGCATGCCGCACCGATGTTCCACCTCGCGGATCTGGCGATCTGGCTGGCCCAGGTCTGCCGGGGCGGCACCCACGTCTTCATCCCGGCGTTCCGGCCGGACTGGGTGCTCGAGGCCGTGCAGACGCACCGGATCACCGACCTGCTGCTGGTGCCGACGATGGTGCAGATGCTGGTCGACGACCCCGCGGTGGACGACCATGACACCAGCAGCCTGCAGGCGGTGCTGTACGGCGGATCGCCGATCTCGGCCGCGCTGCTGGAACGGGCCGCGGTGCGGCTGCCCACCGCGTCGTTCGTGCAGGCCTACGGCATGACCGAGGTCTCCCCCGTCGCCACCTTGCTGGCGCCGCAGGACCACCACGACCCGACCCTGCGCCGGTCCGGTGGGCGTGCCGCGCCGCACTCGGAGGTCCGCATCGTCGGCGAGGACGGCACCGAGCTGCCCCCGGGCGAAGTCGGTGAGATCACGGTGCGCGGGGGCCACGTGATGGCCGGGTACTGGGGCAAACCCGAGGAGACTGCCGCCGCCCTGAAGGGCGGCTGGATGCATACCGGCGACGCCGGCTACCTGGACGAACGCGGCTACGTGTTCATCGTCGACCGCATCAAGGACATGATCGTGTCCGGCGGGGAGAACGTGTACTCCGTCGAGGTGGAGAACGCGCTGGCGCGCCACCCCGCTGTCGCGACGTGTGCGGTCATCGGCGTTCCCGACGAACGGTGGGGTGAGCGGGTGCACGCCGTGGTGGTGCTGGCCGCCGGACAGGCCGACCACGACGACCTGGCTGAGGACTTGCGGGAGTTCTGCAAGACGCTCATCGGCGGTTACAAGATCCCGCGCAGCGTCGAGGTCGTCGACGCACTGCCGGTGTCGGCGGCGGGCAAAGTCCTCAAACGCGAACTGCGAGCCAAGTTCTGGAGCGCATCGGACCGCTCGGTCAGCTGAGCCTCAACAGCGCGTCATGTCCCGGTCGACGATCTTGGGGCGCTGTGGCGCCTCGGGGAGCAGCTGGTCGAGGGTCAGCATCAGGCCGGCGACCGCGCCGGACAGCTGCGCGGCGACCAGCTCAGACACTCCCCGGCGCGCGGGAGCCTGAGAACTGCTGATCTTCATGGCGCTTTAAATACCCCGTGCTTGCAATTGCAAGCGTGAAGCGCGCCACAGTTAGCACTACTTGGTCAGCGCAATGTACTTGGTGTCCAGGTACTCGTCGATGCCTTCGATACCGCCCTCGCGACCGAAGCCGGATTCCTTGACACCACCGAACGGCGCGGCCGGGTCCGAGATCACGCCCCGGTTCACCCCGACCATGCCGGACTCGATCGCCTCGGCGACCCGCAGCGCCCGGTCCAGCGACTCGGTGTAGATGTAGGCCGCCAGCCCGTATTCGGTGTTGTTGGCTGCGGCGACGCCGTCCTCCTCGGTGTCGAAGCCGATGATCGGCGCGACGGGCCCGAACACCTCCTCGGTGAGGATTCGCGCGTTCGGCGGGATGTCGGTGAGGACGGTGGCCGGGTAGAAGTTGCCGGGGCCGCCGGGCGCCTCGCCGCCGAGGGCGACCTTCGCCCCCTTGTCGACGGCGTCGTTGACGAGTTCCTGAACCTTGTTCAACTGCTTGGTGTTGATCAGCGGACCCAGCTTGCTCGACGGGTCCAGCCCGTTGCCCAGGTTGACCTCGGCCATGCGCTTGACGAACTTGTCGGTGAATTCCTCGATCACGGCGTTGGCGACGTGGATGCGGTTGGCCGCGGTGCAGGCCTCGCCGCCGTTGCGCATCTTGGCCAGCATCGCGCCGTCGACCGCGGCGTCGACGTCGGCGTCGTCGAAGACCACGAAGGGCGCGTTGCCGCCCAATTCCATCGAGGTGCGCAGCAGTTTGTCCGCCGACTGCGCGACCAACGCCTTGCCGACGCCGGTGGAGCCGGTGAACGTCAGCTTGCGCAACCGGCCGTCGTCGATCAGCGCCTTGGTGACCTCACCGGGCCGGCTCGTGGGCAGGATCGACAGCACACCCTCGGGCAGACCGGCCTCGGCCATCAGTTTGGCCAGCAGCAGCATGGTCAGCGGGGTCTCCTGGGCCGGCTTGATGATCATGGTGCAGCCGGCCGCAAACGCGGGCCCGATCTTGCGGGTTCCCATGGCCAGCGGGAAGTTCCACGGCGTGATCGCGTAACAGGGGCCGACGGGTTGCTTGGTGACGATGATCCGGCCGGTACCGGCAGGCGACGGGGTGTACCGGCCGCCGATGCGCACCGCCTCCTCGGCGAACCAGCGGAAGAACTCGGCGCCGTACTTGACCTCACCCATGCTCTCGGCGACGACCTTGCCCATCTCCAGGGTCATCAGCGCGGCGAGATCGTCGGCGCGGTCGATGATCGTCTCGAACACCGAACGCAGGATCTCCCCACGATCCCGCGCCGGGGTGGCTGCCCACTGCGCCTGCACCGCGCACGCGGCATCGAGCGCGGCGACGGCGTCCGCGGCGGTGGCGTCGGCCACCGTCGCGATGACCTTGTCGTTCGACGGGTCGAAGACCTCGAAGGTGGACGACCCCGGCCGCTCTTTTCCGCCGATCCACAAACCCGTGGGAACCGACGACAACAGCCGTTCAATGTCTGGGGTGCTCATACCTCCATCATGTACACCTTTGGTCACCTCGTCACGCTAGGGTCGAACGAATGACTGGAGACATTTCCGCCACGCCTGAATGGAACGCGCTGAGTCGCCACCACGACCAGATCGCCGGGAAGCACCTCCGCGAGTTTTTCCACGAAGATCCCGCCCGCGGGCGCGAGCTCACGCTGACCGTCGGCGACATGTACATCGACTACAGCAAGCACCGCGTCACCCGGGAGACGCTGTCGCTGCTGGTCGATCTCGCCCGCGCCGCCAACCTCGAACAGCACCGCGACGCGATGCTGTCCGGCCAGCACATCAACACCTCTGAGGACCGTGCGGTGCTGCACACCGCGCTGCGTCTGCCGCGCGACGCCACCCTGGAGGTGGACGGCCAGAACGTGGTCGCCGACGTGCACCAGGTCCTTGACGCGATGGGCGACTTCACCGACCGGCTGCGCAGCGGCGAGTGGACCGGCGCCACCGGCGAGCGGATAAAGACCGTCGTCAACATCGGCATCGGCGGCTCGGATCTGGGCCCGGTGATGGTGTATCAGGCGTTGCGGCACTACGCCGATGCCGGCATCTCGGCGCGGTTCGTGTCCAACGTCGACCCTGCCGACCTGGTCGCCAAGCTCGACGGACTCGACCCCGCCACAACGCTTTTCATCATCGCCTCCAAGACGTTCTCGACGCTGGAGACACTGACCAACGCGACCGCCGCCCGGCGCTGGCTCACCGACGCACTCGGTGACGCCGCGGTGTCGAAGCACTTCGTGGCGGTGTCGACGAACAAGAAGCTGGTGGACAGCTTCGGCATCAACACCGCCAATATGTTCGGCTTCTGGGATTGGGTGGGCGGCCGATACTCGGTGGATTCGGCGATCGGCCTGTCGGTGATGGCGGTGATCGGTCGGGAGGCGTTCGCCGACTTCCTGTCTGGTTTCCACATCGTCGACCGTCACTTTGCCACTGCCCCTTTGGAATCCAATGCGCCGGTGCTGCTCGGACTGATCGGCCTGTGGTATTCGGACTTCTTCGGCGCCGAGACACGCGCGGTGCTGCCGTACTCGAATGACCTGTCCCGGTTCGCGGCGTATCTGCAGCAGCTGACGATGGAGTCCAACGGCAAATCGGTGAAATCGGACGGGACCCCTGTAACGACTCAGACCGGCGAGATCTTCTGGGGCGAACCGGGAACCAACGGCCAGCACGCGTTCTACCAACTGCTGCACCAGGGCACCCGGCTGGTGCCCGCCGACTTCATCGGGTTCTCGGAACCCACCGACGACCTACCGACCGCCGACGGGTCGGGCAGCATGCACGATCTGCTGATGAGCAACTTCTTCGCCCAGACCCAGGTGCTGGCGTTCGGCAAGACAGCCGAGGAGATCGCCGCCGAAGGGACCCCGGAAAATGTGGTGCCGCACAAGGTGATGCCGGGCAACCGGCCGAGCACGTCGATCCTGGCGGATCGGTTGACCCCGTCGGTGGTGGGCCAGCTGATCGCGCTCTACGAGCATCAGGTGTTCACCGAAGGCGTGATCTGGGGTATCGACTCGTTCGACCAGTGGGGCGTCGAGCTGGGCAAGACTCAGGCGAAGGCGCTGCTCGGGGTGATCACCAGCGACGGCTCGCCGCCCAAGCAGACCGACAGCTCGACCGACGAGCTGGTGCGCCGATATCGCGAGGAGCGCGGCCGGACTCGCTAGCGATTTCGGCGCGGAAGCGTTCGCTGAGCGACGGTTTCCGCGCCCAAGTCACCTAGGCGAACAGCTTGGTGAACCGGGTCGGCACGACCTTCATCAGCGCCACCAGCGGAATCCACGGCCACCTGGGCACGATCGCCCGCCCTGGTTCCCGCTCGATGGCCGAGACGATCTTGCACACGCCGGTGTCGGTGTCGACCATGAGCATGGTGGTCTTCGATTTCGCGGTCATCTCCGACTCGATGTAACCGGGTTCGATGACGGTGACTCTGATTGGGCCAGAAGCATATTCGGCCCGCAAGGACTCACCCAGCGAACTCAGCCCGGCCTTGCTCGCCGCGTAGGCGGCCTTGACGCCGGGAACCCCGCGGTTGCCCATCACACTCGACATCAGCACCAGATGTCCCGAACCCGCTGCCCTGAACATCGCCAGCGCCGCTTCGATCTGCACCAGCGCCGAGACCAGGTTGGTCTCGATGGTGGCCTTGTTGGCCCACAACTTGCCGCAGCCGAGCGGGGCGCCCTTGCCGATCCCGGCGTTGACGATGACCCGGTCGATGCCGCCGAGTTGACCGGAGAGTTCGGCGAACACTTCTGGCACCCGGTCGTGGTCGTCGACGTCGAGGGCCGCGACGGCAACCGTGATGTTCGGGTGTCGCCTGACCAGTTCGGTCTTCAGTTCGTCGAGGCGGTCCAGACGGCGCGCGCACAACGCCAGATCGCGGCCCTCGGCCGCGAACGCGCGAGCCATCCCGGCCCCGAGTCCGGAACTCGCACCGGTGATGAGGATCTTCTGTCTGGCCACAGGGTCAGGTTATTTGAGCAGCTTCGACATCCGTCTATCGGCCAGCACCTTGCCTCCGGTCTGACACGTCGGGCAGTACTGAAACGACTTGTCGACGAAGGACACCTCACGCACGGTGTCACCGCACACCGGGCAGGGCAACCCGGTGCGGGCATGTACCCGCAGTCCAGATCGCTTCTCTCCCTTGAGGGTTGCGGCCTGCTGCCCCACCGAACGCTGCACGGCGTCGGTCAGAACGGTGATCATCGCGTTGTGCAGAGCGCCGAGTTGTGCGGCGGTGAGCTTGTTGGCCGTCGCGAACGGCGACAGTTTCGCGACGTGCAGGATCTCGTCGCTGTAGGCGTTGCCTATTCCGGCGATCACCTTCTGGTCGGTGATCACCGTCTTGATCCGCCCACCGTGCGGCTTGAGAATGTCCGCGAGCTGTTCGGGGCCGATCTCAAGCGCGTCGGGTCCCAGCGTTGCGATGCCGGGCACCTTGGCCGGGTCGTCGACGATCCACACCGCGAGTCGCTTCTGGGTGCCGGCCTCGGTCAGGTCGAAACCGGGGGCCTCGCCGGGCGTTCCGAGGTGTACCCGCAGGCCGATCGGACCCTTGCCCGGCTTCAGCGGTGCAGCCGCGAGCTTGTCGCTCCACTTCAGCCAGCCTGCCCTGGACAGATGGGTGATCAGCCACAGCCCACCGGCCTGCATACCGAGGTACTTGCCCCAGCGGGCCGCGCCCGTCACGGGTTGTCCGTGCAGCGCCGTCGGCGGCGGGTCGAACGTCTTCAGCACCGACAGCGCCGCGATGTCGACGCGCCCGACCGTCTGGCCGACCGCGTGCCGGCGCAGGTGGTCGGCGAGGGCCTCGACTTCGGGCAGTTCGGGCATACGTTCAGGTTAGCGGCGGTCGGCGTCACGCAACGGAAGCGAGAACAGCCATCCCACGATCGACAGCGCGATCGCCGCCCAGATGGCGGTCCACCAGAACTGGTCGATCTGCAGTCCCCAGTGCGTGGTGTGGTCGGTGATCCAGGCGGTGATCCACAACATCAGCGCATTGATCACGACATGAAACAGCCCGAGCGTGAGGATGTACAGCGGTATCGACAAGATCTGCACGACGGGTTTGATGATCGCGTTCACCACGCCGAAGACGATCGCGACGACCAGCACGATGCCGACCCGCTGCAGTGCGGTGTCACCGCCGACGAAGCGGATTCCGGGCACGATCAACGTCACGACCCACAGCGCAAGCCCGGTCACCGCGGCGCGGAGGAGGAACGGTCCCATGCGGGGATTCTCGCAGACTTCGCCCGACGACGATGCAGAGCGAGGAACGAGCGATGAGGAGGAGTCGGGCAATCGGGACTAGGCCCGCAGGAGATAGATGTCCATGATCCAGCCGTGTTGCGCGCGGGCCTCGGCGCGCAACACGGCGATGCGCTCGCCGACGTCGCCGACGGTGCCCGACATCAACAGTTCGTCTGGAGTGCCGAGGTAGGCGCCCCACCAGATCCGGGTCTGCGGCGGGCAGCCGAGGAAGGCGCAGTCGCCGTCGAGCATCACCACCGCTGAGCCGGTCAGGCCGGTCTTGCGCAGTTGCCGCGCGGTGGTGATCAGGACGGGTTCGCCCACGTCGTTGAGCGGGATCCGATGCCGCGCGGTCAGCGCCTGGATCGCGGTGACACCGGGGATGACGTCGTGGTCGAATTCGACGTGCCGGGCGACCTCGTCGAGGATCCGCAGGGTGCTGTCGTAGAGCGACGGGTCGCCCCACGCCAGGAATGCGCCGACGCCGTCGGGGCCGAGTTCGGTTTCGATGGCGCGGGCCCACAGCTCGGCGCGGGCGGAATGCCAGTCGGCGACGGCCTGGGTGTAGTCGCCGTCGGCCGCACGTTTCGGGTCGGGCAGTTCAACGAAGCGGTAGCCCGGCTCGTCGATGAACCTCGCGCAGATCTCGCGCCGCAGGGCGACGAGGTCGTTCTTCGCCTCGCCCTTGTCCATCGCGAAGAACACGTCGGTGTCGTTGAGCGCGCGGATCGCCTGCGATGTCACGTAGTCGGGGTCGCCGGCTCCGATACCGATGACGTGGATGGTGCGCACCGGGGCAGCCTAACGAAAGCGCCGCAGTGCCAGCGGCACCAGCAGCACAGTCGCAAAACAGGCACCGACCGCGCCGGAGATCAGCAGCGGCAACCGGCCGTCGCCGCCCCACAGCAACCCGGCCCATAGCCCGGCGGCCAGCACCGCGAAACCGGTGGCGCCCTGGAACACTCCCTGCGCAGTGGCCTGCCGGTCACCGCCGACGAGCGAGGAGATCCAGGCCTTGCCGACACCGTCGGTGCATGCGGTGAACATCCCGTACGACGCGATCAGCAGCCACGCCGCAGTGGAATCGGTGGTCAGCCCCAGCCCGATGTAGCCGACGGCGAAGAAGACCAGCCCGAAGCCGAACACCGCCGAACGTGGCAACCGGTCGGCCAGTACACCCGCCGGGAAACTGCCAAGCGCATACACCAGGTTGTAGCCGACATAGGCAAGGATTACCTGCACAACGCCGAAGCCGATTTCGTTGAGCCGCAACAGCAGTAACGCGTCGGGGAAGTTGACCACGCCGAAGCCGACCAGCAGCGCGGTCACCCGCCAGTACCTGCGCGGCAGTTCGCGCAGCCCTGCGAAGATCGGCGGCCGTACGCCTCGGGGCTCGGCGCGCCGGGGTTCGCGGACCAGCACGACCAACAGCACGGACAGCACCGCGGGCACGATCGCGATGTACAGCAGCGGCGCAATGTGGTGATCGAGTAGCTCGTAGCCCGCCAGACCGAGCAGCGGCCCGACCACCGCACCGAGGGTGTCCATCGCACGGTGGAAGCCGAACACCCTGCCGCGCAATGGTTTATCAATCCCTTCGACCAGGAGCGCGTCGCGCGGCGCGCCCCGGATCCCCTTGCCGAGGCGGTCGACCACGCGGCCGGCGAGCACACCGGGCCAGGCGCCGGCGACGGCGATGATCACCTTGCCCAACGCGGCCATTCCGTATCCTGTTGCGATCAAGGGCCGTTTGGCGAACCGGTCACCGAGCGGTCCCACCGCGAGTTTGGTGATCGATGCCGCGCCCTCCGCGGCACCCTCGATTGCACCCACGACCGAGGGCGGCGCGCCCAGCACCGCGGTCAGATAAATCGGAAGCAGCGGATAGAGCAGTTCACTGGCGGCGTCCTGCAGAAACGACACCGCCGAGAGCACCCGCACATTGCGGGTCAGCCACGCAGTCATTGCGGCCGATTATGTACCACCTGCAGTAGTATTCGCCCGTGTCGACGTTCAACGGCCTGCCTGCTCACGTCCTGTTCGTCCATTTCATCGTGGTTCTCGCGCCGCTGACCGCGGTCTTGGCCATCGTGTGTGCGCTGTGGCCCGCGGCCCGGCAGCGGCTGGTGTGGCTGGTGCTCGCGTTGTCGCTGATCGTCACGGTGTTGACCCCGCTCACCACCGAGGCCGGCGAGTGGCTCGAGCACCAGGTCGGGCGATCGCCCATAGTGCACACTCACGCCGAGCTGGGCGACACGATGATCTTCTTCTCGCTGGCGTTGCTGGTGGGGGCGGTGCTGTTGGCGGTGGTACACGTCAGCGCCGCCCGTGGCCGCTCGCTGTCGACGGTCTTCGCGGCCGTCATCGCGGTGTTCGTGGTGGTGGTTGGCGTCGCGACGATCGTTCAGGTCTACCGCATCGGCGACTCAGGGGCGCAGGCAACCTGGAACCAAAGAGCCTGACTCACAGCGAGTTCGGCGGCGCCTGACATCGGTCAGCCGTGCAGAGTGACGCTGGGCGACTCTCCGAACGCGGCGCGGTAGACCTGGCTGAACCGCCCGGTATGGGCGAAGCCCCAGCGGGTGGCGATAGCCGACACCGTGTCATGGGACGGGTCCGCGGCCAGGAGATCCCGGTGCGCGCGGTCCAGGCGGATCCGGCGCAGATATGCCATCGGGGTGGTGTCCAGATGCCGCCGGAACATGTATTGCACGGCTCTGGGTGTGACGTTGATGGCGGCGGCGATATCGGCCATCGAGATGTCCCGTGCACAGTTGGCCTGGATGAAGTCGATCGCCTGACGCACCAACGGAGCCGAGACCTGCGGGTGCTCGACGCGTTTGGCGTCGGCGAAGGTGTTCGGGAAAACATGCAACAGCGTCGATGCGAGCAGTGCGACGGCACCGCCGACCACCAGCGTTGCGTCCTCCGGGCACAGGACACTCGTCAGGGTCGATGCCACGTAGTCGACGGTCGTTTCCCATTGCGCGGCCGCCGCATCCGACCGCGGCCGGTTGGAGGTGAAGCGCACCCCGGGTGCGCCGTCGGTCGCGTGGTCGCCGGTGATCCGCTGCAGCGCCTCCGGCGACAGCGCCGTCAGGGACACCTCGGCGTCTTCGGTGTTCGCCGAGCACGGTCGACCGGGCCGCACCGCGAGCGCCACGTCGCCGGCAGTGCACCGCTCGGCTCGGGCGGAGGCGCCGAGCAGCACCGTGCCCGCCTTCACCTTGGTGACGAGATAGCAGGGCCACTGATCGGTTTCGAAGTGCAGAGCACCCGGAAACTCCGCCTCGGTGACGCTGACGTGGTCGATCTCCAGCCGGTCGACCCGGATCGGATGACCGGGATCGAGGCCGTCGACGCGGCCGTGGGCGCCCCACGCGCTCGAGATGAACGCGGCGGCCGCATCCGGATCGCCGGTGGTACAGGTGGTGTGCTGCGGGAACACAGCGATACGAGCCGTGATCGTTCTTCCTGACTTCACATGAACGCTTGAGCCACCGAGAACCGCAGTTCGCGTGGTGCACGTTGTAGATGATCATGAATGAGCGTGGGCTCAGCTCGTGTAATCGAGGGTACTCCCAGCGGGCGCGAAATCGGCGGCGTTGAGTTCCCGACCATCAGGATCTCCGACCACGACAGGTAGAACACGTTCTACTATCGCCGCATGCGATTCACCTACGCCGAGGCGATGATCGATCCGTCCTTCTACATCCCGCTCGCCAAGGCCGTCGAGGCCGCCGGGTACGACGGGATGACGATCCCGGACAGCGTCGCCTATCCGTACGAGTCGGACTCCACCTATCCGTACACCCCGGACGGCAACCGGGAGTTTCTGGACGGCAAGCCGTTCATCGAGACGTTCCTGCTCACCGCGGCGCTGGGCGCCGTGACCGAACGGCTCAAGTTCAACTTCTTCGTCCTCAAACTGCCGATCCGCCCGCCGGCCCTGGTGGCCAAGCAGGCCGGCTCGCTGGCCGCGCTGATCGGAAACCGGGTCGGACTCGGGGTCGGGACGAGTCCGTGGCCGGAGGACTACGAACTGATGGGGGTGCCGTTCGCCAAGCGGGGCAAGCGGATGGACGAATGCATCGAGATCATCCGCGGCCTCACCAGCGGCGACTACTTCGAATTCCACGGCGAGTTCTACGACATCCCCAAGACCAAGATGACGCCGGCGCCGTCCGAGCCGCTGCCCATCCTGATCGGCGGGCATGCCGACGCCGCACTGCGGCGGGCCGCCCGCAACGACGGCTGGATGCACGGTGGCGGCACCGACGATCTCGACGACCTGCTGGTCAAGCTCAACCGGTACCGGGAAGAAGAAGGAACGACTGACCGGCCTTTCGAAATCCACGTGATCTCACTCGACGCGTTCACCGTCGACGGCGTGAAACGCTTGGAGGACAAGGGAATCACCGACGTGATGGTGGGGTTCCGGCTTCCCTATATCAAGGGACCCGACACCGAGCCGCTCGACGACAAGATCCGCAATCTCGAGATGTTCGCCGAGCGAGTGATCGCAAAAGTCAACCGCTAGAGCGCATCCCAATTCGGCGCCCGCTTCTCGCGGTGCGCCATCGCGGCCTCACGCGGGTTGTTGGTGAACCCGGTCAGTATTTGCGTACGGTTCTCGATCTCCTTGGCGTGCCGCAGACTTGGCGCATCCAGGGCCGCATTCAGACCGGTCTTTGTCTGCCAGACGCCGAAGGCGTTGTTGGCGGCGATGCTGCGGGCCATCGCCAGGGCCGCGTCGGCGAGTGCGTCCTCGGCGACCACCTCGTGCGCCAGCCCGATCCGGTAGGCCTCATCCGCGTCGATGATCCGTCCGGTGAGCATCATCTCCCGGGCCGCACCCGCGCCGACGATCTTCGGCAACAGATAACTGGTGCCCATGTCCAGCGACGAGAACCCCGCCTTGATGAACACCGAACCGAAGCGGGCGATGTTCGACGCGATCCGGATGTCGCAGTGCAGCGCGTAGGCCAGCCCCCCACCCACGGCCACCCCGTTGACCGCCGCGACCACGGGGATGGGCAGCTCGTAGAGCCGGGTCAGCTGGTCGGCCAGCCGCACCTGGGCGTCGTAGGTCGTCTTGAATTCCGCGGCGGCCGGCTCGGTCCACGGCTTGCCGGTGCCGCTGAGGTCGGCGCCCGCGCAGAATCCCCGGCCCGCCCCGGTGAGGATCGCAACCCGGTACTTCCAGGAACTCAGCTGGTCCAGGGCGTCGTCCACCCCGTCCATCAATTCGCCGTCGATCGCGTTGAGCAGATTCGGCCGGTTCAATGTGACCTGAACAATTCCGTCTTCGAGCTCTTCGAATTCCACCGCAGCCATGTGCTGCACGTTAGCGGTGCCGCAAGAGCGGGTACAGGGCGCCCATGGCGACTGTTGACGTATCCGTGCCTTCCGACGTGACGCCGCAGCAGGCCTGGAAGCTGGCCTCGGATCTGAACCGCTTCGACGAGTGGATGACGATCTTTGCGGGCTGGCGCGGGTCGGTCCCGGAACAGATCGACGAGGGCACCGAAGTCTCGTCACTGATCAAGGTCAAGGGGTTCCGCAACACCATCCACTGGCGGGTTACCAAGTACGACGAGCCGCGCACGATCGAGCTGCGGGGCACCGGCTGGCCCGCCGTCCGGATCTGCATCACCATGAACGTGGCCGAAATCGATCAGCGCACCCGTTTTCACCTGATCGCCGACATCTCCGGCGGGGTGCTCAATGGAGCGGTCGGGCGTCTGGTGGCACGCGTGCTGGAGTCCGATGTGCGCAAATCGGTGTCGAATCTGGCCGCGCTGGCCTGACTGCGTGCCGCTCGGCGCAGATGCGGGTGCGTTCGGCGACAAACCCCTGATAGGTGACGCCTGCGTCACCTCGCCGCGCTACCGTGCTTACACCCAATGACGGGAGGAAGCCGGGATGGGCGAATATCGCCAGTTGTTCGACGCCAGCGTCGCTGACGCGGGAGAGTTCTGGGCGCAGGCCGCGAATGCGGTCACGTGGACTCGTGCGCCGCAGCGCATTCTCGATGACAGCAACCCGCCGTTCTACCGGTGGTTCCCTGACGCTGAGCTGAACACGTGCGCCAACGCTCTCGACCGGCACATCGAGGAGCGCGGCGACCAGGCCGCACTGATCTACGACTCTCCGGTCACCGGCAACCAGCGGGTCTACACCTACCGCGAATTGCTCGACGAGACAGCACGATTCGCCGGTGTGCTGCGCAACCTCGGGGTCGGCAAGGGCGACCGCGTGGTGCTGTACATGCCGATGATCCCCGAAGCGGTGATCGCGATGCTGGCGTGCGCCCGTCTGGGTGCGGTGCACTCGGTGGTGTTCGGTGGGTTCGCCGCGCACGAGCTGGCCACCCGGATCGACGACGCGCAGCCCGTCGTGATCGTCTCGGCGTCGTGCGGCATCGAGCCGACCCGGGTGGTGCAGTACAAGCCGATGCTCGACCACGCGCTGGAGTTGGCCTCGCACAAGCCTGATGCCTGTGTGATCGTGCAGCGGGACAAGCACGCCTGCGATCTGGTCGACGGCCGCGACGTCGATTGGTCCGACGCGATGGCGGCGGCTGTCCCCGCCGATCCCGTGCCGGTGGCGGCCACCGATCCGTTGTACGTGCTCTACACCTCCGGCACGACGGGCAAGCCCAAGGGCATCGTCCGCGACAACGGCGGCCACGCCGTCGCGCTGCTGTGGAGCATGCGGCACATCTACGACATCGATCCGGGCGACGTGTTCTGGGCGGCCTCCGACGTCGGGTGGGTCGTGGGCCACTCCTACATCGTGTACGGGCCGCTGCTGGCCGGCGCCACCACGGTGCTCTACGAGGGAAAGCCCATCGGCACACCGGATCCCGGCGCGTTCTGGCGGGTGGTGTCCGAGCACGGGGTGAAGGCGTTGTTCACCGCGCCGACCGCGATCCGCGCGATCCGTAAGGAGGATCCGCAGGCCTCGCATGCCGATCGCTACGACCTGTCGTGTCTGAAGTATCTGTTCCAGGCCGGCGAACGGCTGGATCCGGACACCTACGCCTGGGCATCAGCGAAACTCGGTGTGCCCGTTGTCGATCACTGGTGGCAGACCGAGACGGGCTGGGCGATCGCCGCCAATCCCATGGGGGTGGAACACCTTCCGCTCAAGGCGGGCTCACCCACGGTACCGATGCCGGGTTACGACGTGCAGATTCTGCGGGTGGACGGCAGCCGGTGCGAGCCGAACGAAGAGGGCGCCATCTGCATCAGCCTGCCGCTTCCGCCGGGAACGCTGCCGACGCTGTGGGGTGACGACGCCCGATACGAGGCGTCGTATCTGTGCGAGCACCCGGGTTATTACCTGACCGGCGACGGCGGCTATCTCGACGAGGACGGCTACCTGTTCGTGATGGGCCGCATCGACGACGTGATAAACGTTGCGGGACACCGGCTGTCGACCGGGTCGATCGAAGCGGTGCTGGCCGGGCATCCCGCGGTCGCCGAATGTGCGGTGATCGGGGTGGCCGACGAGATCAAGGGCCAGGTGCCGCGCGGCTTCGTGGTGCTGAAGGCGGGCGCCTCGGCCGAGGGGCTGGCCGAGGAGTTGGTGGCCGCGGTCCGCGAGGAGATCGGTGCGGTGGCGTGCTTCCGGCTGGTCGATGTGGTTCCCGCGCTGCCGAAGACGCGATCCGGCAAGATCCTGCGCAAGACGATGCGCGGCATCGCGCACGGCAAGGACGAGCCGGTGCCGTCGACCATCGAAGACCCGGCCGTCCTGGACACATTGCGCCCGATCCTGCAGGGGTAGGGCAGTGACCGTCACCATCGACGAGATTCACGTCGGTGATCCCGCCTCCGCGTGGCGGGATGCCGGGTTCAGCGTGGATTCGGATTCGGTTGCCCGAATCGGTGACGTGCGGGTACGTCTGGCCGGGCAGGGATCCGGCATCGTCGGTTGGTCTCTGCGGGGGCTACCGGCGGACGGTCACGTCGACGGCATTCCGACGACGTCGTCTGCAACCGATGTCCCCGAGCCGGCCGGTCACCCCAATGGCGTGACCGAGATCGACCACGTAGTGCTGTTGTCTCCCAACCTTTCCCGGACCGTCTCGTCGTTGTCTGACATCGGGCTGCAACCACGCCGAGAACGCGACGCCGAGCTCGCCGGCCAGCCGATGCGGCAGATCTTCTTCCGGCTGGGGCCGGTGATCCTGGAGGTCGTCGGTTCCCCCAGCGCGACCGCCGGCGGTCCGTCGTCGTTGTGGGGCATCACGTACATCGTCACGGACATCGACGCGACGGCGGCGTTCTTCGGTGATCACGCGCTGCGGGTGAAAGATGCCGTGCAGCCGGGGCGCCGGATCACCACACTCAAGCATCGCGATCTGGGCATGTCGGTTCGCACGGCGATGATCTCGCCGCCTATTCTCGGCGCATGAGCTCGGAGGTCAGCGAGACGGTTGTCATCCACACCGACGGCGGCTGCCGACCCAATCCCGGTCCCGGCGGCTGGGGCGCGGTGCTGCGCATGCGCGAACACGTCCGCGAGATGTGCGGCGGCGAGCCTGGTGCGACGAGCAACAACCGGATGGAGCTGACTGCGCCGATCATGGCGCTGGAGGCCCTCACCCGGCCGGTGTCGGTGCACCTCTATACAGACAGCACGTATGTCCGCAACGGCATCACCAAGTGGGTTCTCGGCTGGGAGCGCAACGGCTGGATGACGTCGGCGAAGCAGCCGGTGAAGAACGTCGACCTGTGGCAGCGGCTGCAGCTCGCCTGTGCGCAGCACCGCGTCGAATGGTTTTGGGTGAAGGGCCATTCCGGTGTCGCCGACAACGAGCTGGCGGATCAGTTGGCGACGCGGGGCTTGGAAGAGGCGGTCGCTGCGGCGCTCGCGATCTAGGGCTCAAGTCGGCGGGCAAGGGCACCAAAACTTGTCGGTGGGTCGAACTAGTGTTCGAGTCATGAGTTCGATCGATGTGGTGTTGGAGGCTCTCGACGATGCTGTCGAGGCGTTGGCCGCGGTCGATCTCGATGTGTTGGATCCGCCGCAGCGGTTTGTGGTGGTGGAG